>CAVTRQ010000013.1:0-59820 GCA_963737175.1 uncultured Acidobacteriota bacterium
CACTCGGACATCTTATTCCGATTTACCGCGATTCAATCTTCAAAAAGAAAGGGCGTCTGCAAGATGGGCTCCGCAAATTGGTTAGCGGAGACCCACAGAGTGGACTCCGCGACCTATTAGATTCGGGAGGGCGATATCGAATTCCCGGATTCAAGCTGAACTCAATCAGCAAAATTATGGCTGTCCACGCACCGACAAAGTGGACGGTATACAACGGCCCCGTGGAGAAAGTCCTTCGCAGCTTTGGATATCTCCCACCGCGTGGCGGAACACCAGCCGACAGGTATCTTGCTTTTACAGAGATGATGGACAGGTTCAAGAGGGAAACGGGCGCTGAAGATGCGTATGCACTTGATGCTTTCTTCCTACACTATTCTCTGCACCTGAGAGATATTCCGGATGGGGCGACATCAGACGTATTTAAGTCGCGCCAGTAGCAAACTGTAACGAGAACCTCATTCTCTGAGGCTCTCCACCGCGATCTCCAGCAGGTGCTCGACGCCATCTTCTATCGATGAGCCTCCACGAAGCGCCGTAGAGTGGACAGGAAGCTAGGGATGTACTCGCAATCAACGTGGTCTGTGTTCCAGAGACCAGACTCCCGGATAGTCGATTCAGCAGAACTTCTGCCCAGCCAGTCTTGCGATGGCTTATCAAATGACGGTTTCTTGTAGTTGCTTAGGAGTCCAATGCTGTTGCGTTCGAGGTACGCCCGCATACTGTTGGAACTCGGCTCGTCGTCAACCGCTACCCACAGGAATGGCATTTCCCCAATATAGTCACTGACCGCGAGTTCGAGCGTGACTTCGCCCAACGTTGTTGCCTTCGGGGCGCTACTCCCGTCGCCCCATGACTCGCGGATGTGATCTGGATACTCTGCAATTTTCAAGAGAGCTTCGCCCACTCGCAGCCGAAAGATCGAACCCCGGTGATTGCCACCCCCATTCCGATTTCCACGATGAGTGCGGAGGCGTGTCCACAGTGTCGTCTTCGAATTGGCGGATACGGCGTGAGTGCCGACTCGAACTATCCTCTGCGTCACCCCATCATCACGAAGCTCACCGCCCTCGAAAAAGAAGTAGAGGCCACGCTGCGGCCAGCCGCTCTTTCCTGTGCAGTCGCATAACCTCCTGCATCCGCCGACTCTATCGCGGAGTTCATCAATGATCGTATAAAACTCTTCGACGTCGCCACGGCGGCTCATACGTACTGCTTACCAGCTTGCATGAGCGCGAGAACCGTCGTTGTTGTACCGTCCCGAACGATCTCGTCCAACATCTTTGGTTTCTGCTTCAGCCCAGCAGCGAGGAGAAGGAAGAGGCGGCCTTTTCGTGTCCTGACATTGTCTCCGAGTTGTTCAGCGGCCTCATCGGCTGTCGGAATGACAGTAACGCCGGGCGCGAAGCGTAACGCGGGGGAGCCGAATGCGACGACCCGCTGCTTCGAGGACGGAACCAATGGCGGCTGTGCACTAAGCAGATAGGAATCACCTAGAAGGAGGAAGACGACGGGGTATCCGGCAATCAGTTTTCTGATTGCATCGGGAACTCCGAGTTTCTCGCCACGCGACTTGATATACGACGTTCCCCTACCCGTAAACGAAACGTTGTAAGGGACGATTGGCTGTCGTTCAGGAATCACGCCATACCCTGCGGACAAGATATTGACATCACAGGCGTCAGCGCCGAAAGTCGAGCGAATATGACGAACGCCATCCATCATTTGAGTGTGCTGTCGTCCCCTATACATTGCCGCAGCGGGCTTCCGCCAATTGGTCAATTCAGCTTCTCGCGCCCGGAGCCTCACTGGGTCATCAAAGTCAGCCTCGACCAGCTTCTTGTTCTTCGGACATCCGTGGTCATTCTTTGACCCGGTGCAACTTCCAATCACTAGGATTTTCATGTCTCGGAACGTACTCTGTTCAAGTTTTCAAGACAAGGCATAAAGCGGAAATTCTTCGATAGTGGCAGAGCAGTAAATAGCCGGGGATGTTGGCCGGGGCTGCGGGTTGGCTGGAATCAAAGCCGCCCCTCACCCCGTGCGGTGGCAGATTTCGAGTTCATCGGGCACCGCTGCTGCGAGTTCCGCCACGCCTTCCGCATGTCGAGAATGATTGTGCCGTGGCGGCGGTTTCGTTTGTGTTGCGCCCATGCAGTAAAGTGATTTGTGACCCAAATGCCGCTCGGGCTGTACTGCAATTCAAGCTGCACTAGACTAGCCTCATCGAGCATCGATGGAAGCTCTAAATCGGAGCTAGCGTCGATGTCCAGTGCTTTAGCGAATTGAGGCCATTCACTTGATACGCCTAAGAGCACAAGGTCGGGCCGCAAAATTCGAACCTCTTCCTTGAACCACTCAGCACATTGATCGAGAAGGCAAGTTCCGTTGGGAAACTTATGTTTCAAGTCGGCTTTGGTTGGCACTCCATTGGATTTTTCTCGATTGTTAACTTTGTAAATATTAGTCCGCGCAATCGATTGGACGATTGTTTCCGGCTCTGTCGTATCCGGCAAAAGAGCCCCAGCTACGAGAAGCACCTTGAGCCAAAATGCTGGGCTCCGGGGTCTAAATTCGGCAACCATTTCATTCATGTATCTGTCTGTTATCGCGATGGCGTCGGGTGTTTTGCTACGTTTCCACTGTCGCACTGTGGTCCGCCATTCCTTCGCATCTGGGTCTTTCGATGAACCAACGCTCTTTCCAACAAAAAGGATACGAGGCGAAGAATTCCAATACTCCTTGCCACACCATGGAATGAAGGGGACGGTCCAGCGTTTTGGTGGAGCTTTTATTTTATGAAAGCTCTCTACTATCTCTCCTCGATGCTTCCTCCATAACGCAATCGATTCTTCATCGTTCGTCATTTCGTCATCGGACGACTTGGTCGGCATAATCCCTCCACCTCACTTTTCCTTCGCACCTCGGGTAATTCGAGCAGCCTAAGAAGATGCTGCCCACTTTTCCAGCTCTTCGAGGCTGCGGACGCGCACCGCAGTCGGGGCACGTCAACCCCTGAACCTCGATTAACGTGTTTGCATCTTGATCACTCATTGACCGCGAGTAGTCACAGAACTCCCCGGAACAGCGCAGGAATGCAGTCTCGAAACTCGCCTTCAGTAAGAGGCAATGGCTGCACTTCGGGCAAAGAAGGCGATGCGTATCGCTAATCTCAAATTGAGCTTGGAAAAGGTGACCACACGCGATGGCTGCAATCCTCTTGGTCGTCTCTGGCACACGGTATCCAGCCCACTCGTCGTGAGCGACTGGCAATGCAAGATACCCCTGCCACGCTGCTAGTTGGGGAATCACACCAGCCGCAGCTTCCCGATAAGTCAGGCCGTCGCCTCTGGGGATGACGCCCCTCTTTCCCCGCGCTGTGACGATGAGCTTCGACCCGAGGTGTGTCTGAGAGAAGAGGTCTCGGACATTTTGCGGGCATTGGGCAGTCGTGCTCTCTACATAGAGAGATGGAAGTGCCGCATGTTCCGCTGGCTGTCCGAGCGACTCCCACGCGGAAACCACAGATGGATGGCGTGGGACGTCGGCGATCACGTCACGGATAGGAACCTGAATAAATCCGTTCTTCACCTTGCCCCAAAATAGTGCCCAGTAGGGGTTCGAAGCAGCAAGTGTCTGAATCAGTCGGGTACTCCCAAGCACTATGAGGTTCTGTTGTGCACGAGAAAGCGCAACGTTAATCAGATTTTCCGTCTCGTCCCCGGTAAAGAACTTCTGCGGATTATCACTGGAGTGCGCGGTGAGATCGACTATTACGGTGTGCTCCTGAGCGCCCTGTGCTTTATGAATTGTGCTTGCCGAGAACCGATGGAGGGAGCTGGAGACGTCCTTTGCCAAGCCCTCCAACAATGATCGCTGTGCCCGGAATGGACTGAGAATGAGATTGTTGGGACCGAGCCACTCGGCAAACGTGGCAAGAATTGCGTTCATTACGGTCACAGTGTGGGGTTGGTAGTACGAGCATTCCTGAACGCTGTACAGGGAGACGGGGCAAATCTCAGAGATATCTATGAACACTGGGCGAGTGCCAACACCAATTCCTTCGTTGGTCACCAGCGTGCCGCCGTAGCTGAGGTCGCTCACCATTGCAGCGATTAGCTCAGTCATACGATACTGCTCTCGAAGCATGGAGACGAAGGTTGGGAGGTTCATGACCACTCTCGACTTGCTCACTCCGAGATAGTCGAAAAGGTTCCGCCCGAACCATTGTCGAACGCTCGGCTCATCCGAATGGCAGATGGGCGGCAACTGCCGGAAGTCACCCGCGACGATAACCTGCTCTGACGCTTGAGCAGCTCCTGCCAACGCGAACGGCAGAGACACCATGGAAGCTTCGTCTATGTATACGACGTCGAACTCTCTCTCGCTGAGCGTCGAACTTACTACAAGGCTGGCCATCGTCGCCGCAACGCACTGGGAATCTGTAGTTAGTGAATCAGCGAACGCTTTCGCCTGTTGCACGTAAGCCTTGATGACGTCCTTGCACCATTGAATCTCCTCAAAGACCTTCTCATTCGGAGCAGCCTTAAGAAGGCCGGGGAGGTTGGTGGTCAGGAACTGGAGACGCTGCTCCGCCTGTCTAACGGTTTCGGCAAGATCGGGTTTGCGGTTTTGCAGGAGCCCAATGCAAGTGAACGGCTGTATCTCCCGGTCTGGAGACACGCCCGTCCTGAAGATATGGCGGACAGCGTCTGTACCGAGAGCACGGCCTGTAGCCCTGACCATCTCATCCACTGCAGCATTCGACGTTGATAGCAGGAGAACTGTCTTTCCAGCCCGGATATGCTCCGAGATCGACCTGCCGATAGTGTGCGTCTTGCCAGTTCCGGGTGGCCCCCATAATAGATGAACTGAGTCCGACTGCATCCGCACGACAGCGTCAATCTGGAAATGGTTGAGGCCACCAAGATTGCCCAGCCTCGACCTCACCTCATCATCATCGTCTGTCTCGGGTGTTGGCACTGTACCAGAAATAAGTTGCTTTAGCGGTTCAGGTGGGAAGCGCAGAACTTGGTCGAGATGCTCATCCAACTTTTTCAGGATGAAAGTTGGGTCAAACTCGATGCGAACCATAGCCATCTGCTGCGGCAGGGGCTGTTCCGACCGGACAACGAGTGCTTGTTCGGAGGCGACCACCACCTGCACATCAAATGTGCCTTCCCGTCCCGGAACCTTGACAGTCAGGGTTGAGTCCGCAACCACTCGAAGCTCTTCGGCAAAAGTGAGGCGGTAGATGAACTGTCCCGGCCTCTCGTCCAGCACCTCAGTTTTATCAATAAGCAGCCACAGTGACCGCCGACGCTTCTTTTGAGCTTTTATTTCCCGAATGATTGCTTCATGGATTTCCTGCAGAGTGGTCAACGGGGCCCTCATCCTGACAGCAGCGGCATTATAAATACATTCTGCCGCTTTGCTCGGTGATGTCGGACGTGGTGAGAGTGACCTGTCGATCACGAGGGAGTGATGCGGTTACTGAGGGGTGTTGATTTCCATCATGAATAGGCTCGTTGCTGGTCAATAGACTCGCAGAGACTTCCGCACCATCCCGGGCACCGGGATACCCCTACCCCGTCCCGCCGACCGCCACAGTTGGCTCTGGGGCGTTTCTGCTGTCAACGTTCAAGAACCCGCTTTCGCAGCCGCTACGATTGTATTGGCCGACCAGTCCGCCGCCATCATCGACAAAGCTGCTTTTGCCCCGGCGCAACCGATGAGCGGATAATCAGCCACAAGGCGCGTCAGATTCAGGTAGGCTTCAGGAGCCGATTCAAATCCACCGGAAGCTCTGCGGCGGAACACGCTATATCCGAGACCTTCGGTAGATACCGCTCTTAGACATCTCTCACGTCCGGGTTGGGACGCATATCCGAAAACCTGAGTGCTGGACGTAAAACAGGTTCGGTTCCTTTTCTTTGCTTCCACCGCTGCAACCAGATTCGAATCGGCACGCGGCAGAGCGTCGAACAGGGCGATATCGATGCGGTTCCACTCTATGGCCATCCTCTGGGGAGTCCAACCCAATGACCTCAGCAGCGGAACAACGAGATACGCGACTGTTTCACGTTCGGCTGGTTGAACTTTTGCTCTTCCATACCAACTAGCTGTTCGGACAAGGTCAGTCATGCGCGATGTAAGCGCGTCGATGTCGTCTGCCGCGACACCCCTGTCATAGAGGAACTGCGAAATCTCATTTAGTTCGACAACTCTAAGACGCTGTCCGTCGATGCAACTGTTTGGCAATTCCACCAGAGGACGCTTCATCGAAGTGCCGGGAATCTCATCCAGCCACGCTGTGAGGGCAGGCGATGTGGCCTTCTGGACGGTGTCCCCCCATCGGAGTACACCTTCGGGGAAAGTCTTGGGCCCTTTTGTGGCTGAGTATTTCCAGACCCAACGGACACGGCGGCAGTGCTGCAAGTCCCAGCCATCCACGTCCCCCATGTCATCAAACCACTGATAATCGCTCTCGACTAGACCAACTCCGTAGACGGCGCACTTGCCGAGACGCAAAACAACAACATCGCCGACCTGTATCCCGGAAACGAACCTTTCGAGAATCCTGACCTGAGCATCTCCTCTTTCTTCGCGGCATTTGTCGATGTTCTCTGGCCATCGCCCGTACTCGCCCGGACCTACAGCAACGATATCCCACTTCAGGAGCGGGTCTGGATATGCCCGTTCAATGCCGTCACCTGCCGCGATCTGCCAGATTTGTCGCCCAGTAATGTCCACTCGCATCCTCTTCTCTGAATGTTTACGTAGAAGTTAGCAGGTAATTGGCCAGCGTCAAAAAAATTTCGTGGGAGTCGCCACGACGATCTGCGGGAACTCAGCGAAAATGCAGACGATTAACTTCTTTGCTCCGTGCGGCCCCTGACGTAAGCTGATCTGCTGACCAATAAATCTGTTCACGAGAAGGCGTATGCCGATTCCGGACTACCAGACCCTCATGCTCCCGCTGCTCAAGTTCGCTGTCGATGGTAAGGAACACCACGTCCGCGAAGCTGTGGCGGTTCTCGCCGTCGAGTTCAAACTAACCGAAGATGAACTGAAGGAACGATTGCCAAGCGGTGTGGATGCGGTCTTCCGGAATCGAATCGGATGGGCTGGGACATATTTGAAAAAGGCCGGGCTCATTGAGTATCCGAAGCGCGGCTTCATTAAGATCACTGAACGTGGGGAGACCGCCGTCGCGCAGAAGCCGCAGAAGATCAATGTGGCATATCTGAAGCAATTCGCTGAGTTTGTGGAGTTCCAAGGCGGCAAGCAGACAGGTGGAAAGATCATCGTTCCCGAGCCGCTTGATGATTCAAACCAAACCCCCAAGGAATTGCTGGAGTCGGGATGTCGGAAGCTTCGGGCGCAGGTCGAGAGCGACTTGTTGGCGAATGTGAAATCCTGCTCTCCAGATTTTTTTGAGAACCTCGTGGTTCAGCTCTTGACCACAATTGGGTATGGCGGCTCCCGCGCTGATGCCGGAAAGGCGATTGGCAAGTCCGGGGATGGCGGCATCGACGGCGTCATTAAAGAGGACAAGCTCGGCCTTGACCTTCTCTATATACAAGCGAAACGCTGGGACAACACCACGGTGGGACGGCCAGAGATACAGAAGTTTGTGGGAGCCCTGCACGGGAAGAAAGCAAAAAAGGGAGTTTTCCTAACCACATCGACCTACACCAAGGAAGCGCGGCAATACGTCGAGGAACTCGAGACCAAGGTGATTCTCATTGACGGGGCGAAGCTGGCGGAACTCATGTTCGATTACGAGGTCGGCGTCTCTACCGAGAGCAGCTATGTTGTGAAGCGCGTTGATCTGGATTTCTTCGAGGATGAGGTGGTTGGAGTCGCTGCGGAAGCTGCCCGCTCAGGAAGTTGAACGTTGGCGATGTAGGTCTGTTTCTGAAGTTTCGTCTCGGTGCTATTCCGGAGTCTTGGTTCTATGGCAGCTATCGTACACAATTCGAGCTTCTACATCGGGCTGGCAGTTAATGCAGCCAACAGGGTAAGTGCATCCGACCCTGAGGGCGATAGTCGCCGTGAGGCGATCATCAGCGTTGTTTTCGCAGCTTCAGCCCTTGAAGCATTCATCAACGAGCGGGTGGATTGGGCCGTGCAGCTCTGCAATGAGCAAGACGAGCCCGAGGTAGTGCGTACGTTCGCCAGCGTTCTCGCTGAGGCTGAAAACTCCAGAGCCTCCTTGGAATCGAAGTACAAGCTTGCGAGGTGGATACTCACAGGTAAGGGGTACGATCAGGGTACAAACCCTTACCAAGACTTCTCCCTGCTCATCTCTCTCAGGAATTCTCTGGTACATCTCAAGCCAGCCAATACGCTCCTCAAAAGGTTTGAAGGCAAGGGGGTGCTATTACCGGAAGATCAAGTCGCATTCGAATCCTTCGACGACCCTTCAGAGCTGATGCCGGGAAGCTGGACGGAGCGCGTTGCTACAAAGGAAATGGCAATCTGGGCATGCGATGCTGCAAGCCGATTCGTGGTCGAGTTCATCGACTCCCTCTCAAGAGACACGCTTGGCAGCCGCTTTCTCCTTCAGAGCGGCCACGCCGTGCGTAGATATTGGGCGGACATCTGGAACACCTCACCTGAGGTCTTGGCCATGGGGCATGAACGGTAGGTGCTCGTGTACTAGTCGAACGCACGAGACCGGGCTCGTCGGGCTGTAGCGGAGAACACGTTCTGATGGTCGATCATCCCAAAGTGATTCCCGTTCCCCCATCCCCAGCCAGCCCCAAGGGTTCGCTCTCCCCCGCTTTCTATTGTTATTGCCTGAGCGCGTGATTAGAATGCTTCCCACAAGCCATTGAGGAGATAGCCCTTGGACACCGATACCGTTGCTGCCAGTTTGCTCAGAGACGAGTTTGAACACACTTTTGAAAAAGGGAAAGCTTTTCTCGATGGCTTGGAAGCGGGCACGCCTTTCCATATGCTCTCAACCGAGCAGAAGGCTCAATCTGAGCACCTTCAAGAAAAAGTGGTGCAGTTTGGAACGCGGTTCATCGAAGCAATGAAACTTTCGCCTCTGCTGGGCGATATTGACGAAGAACAAGCGCGGCTGCAGTTTCGCGTTATGAGGGGTTCGCTGAGGTTACAACTCCACAGTCCCAACCGGGAAAAGGGGTTTTGGCATCACTATGAAGTCTCTCTTGAGAATTCTATAAAGCATTACACGGGTGCCGCTAAAGAGGTTAGGAAGCTATCCCTAATGATAGCTCCCACATCGGTTGAACTGCCTTCCACTATCGCATCTCGCCGCAGCCCAGAAGTGCAACAGTATCGCCCAAACACTGCCTTCATCATGATGCAGATTGATGACAAGCTTGGGAAGCTAGAAGACGTCAAGCAGGGTGTTAAGGAAGTTTTCAAGGAATTCGGGATTGTGGCACTACGCGCTGACGAAATCGAGCACTCCGACACAATTACCAAGAGAATTTTGGACGAGATTGAAACGTGCGAGTTTCTGTTCGCCGATTTGACTGGGGAGCGTCCCAGCGTCTATTACGAGGTGGGATACGCCCACGCGCTCGGAAAGCGGGTCATGATGTTCCGGGAAGACGGTTCGCGCCTCCACTTCGACTTGCTAGTGCACAATGTTAAAGCGTACCGCAGCGTCACTGAACTGAAGACGCAGCTTCGATTAAGGCTTAAGGCGATTACAGGCCACCCAGCGAAAGGGTAGGGATATGAAGATTGAGCTAACCAACGGAATATTGGATGACATGGCACTTCTGAGGCACAAAATGCGGCTATTTCTGAGACGGTGAATGGATGAGTGTGACAACCGGGTTAGCCGTATATGGCGCGTTGCTATCCACCATTGGTGTCGGGTGGAACCTCTACCGCGAGGTGGCCAGTAGAAGACAAGAGAAGAGGAAGGCCAATGATGAGGCGGTTGCAAAGAGGTTGGAACAGAAGCGGAAGTTGTTCGTCTTTCTTCGAGGGATACCGTGCCTTGAGGGCGGCCTTGAGCTATACCAATATTACACAACCAGCATGATGGCCATAAACGAGCACCTTGGCCGTGCTACCTACCTTCTTGTTGATTTGTTTGACTTGCCCGAAGCCAAGTGGCTGTATGAATTTCGGGTTCCAGTCGTCCATGGCCACCCAACTACACCCGAGAATGAGGCAGAGTTTAAGAAGGCATACGAGGACGGATACCTTCCGCTTGCGCAGTTGTACCGCAAGCTCAAGGAAGAGTTAGCCACGCCCTAGTCACCAGCTTGCCCTCAGCCTTATTGCTCGGCTTTGATATCGGTAGAGTAGCAGCGATGAACCTCCCATAGCTGAATTATCTCGCCGCTCAGGTATGCTTCGTTTTTGAGCAACTCATCGCGATACACACCGCACATTGGGTACGCTTCCGCGCCCGGCACCTCTGCAACATTCTCTGATTCCATGATGACCTCACTCCTGAGTTGAATGCTGTGAGCAAATTGAATTGCTCTCACTAGTGAGTTTGAAATTCATGGAATGTAACACTGGGGGAATTTATTGGGGAGGGCGGTATGGTCGCCGTGGGATGCTCATGCGGGCACTGATGCGAGTGAGTCCATCCGTTGCCCCGGAGGCGGGGACGTGCTCCTGAACACTTGCCCAACCAGAAGTCAAGGCAGTTTTTGGCTGATGCACGGTGGGATGGGGGGCTGTCGCATAATTGGAGGGACGAATAGACTGCAAGTCTTTTACTTCATCGCTATGCCCAGCTCTTTCAAAGTCTCCAAGTACTGTGTACCGAACTCCCGAGAGGTCTTGGTAATAAGCTCTATGCTATCCGAAACATAACCCACTCGTATTTCAAGCCGATCTCCCAGCTTATATTTCTTAGCGGATGGCTTTTGGTGAGATTGAAGCGCCTTTATGTTCTGCCCAGTTACTGTTCCACCCTGATGAGCAATGGCGTTTCTGTAATCGCGCAATTCCTCGATTGCTTCCCAGTTAAAAGGCGGGGTCGGCATCTGTACCCCAAGTTCCTTGAAGTACGTTCTATATTCATTGAGTTTTAGCCAGCTCTTGTCCACCGAGAACTTAATGTTCTGTAGTTCTGGACGTAGGGAGAGAGCACGGGTGTACTTGTACATCCCGTAAAGGTACCGCTCCCACACTGAAAACACTGTTAAGACACCGTAATATGCGCTTCGGTGGGTGTGACCCTTAAGCTCTTGCAATCGGTCAAAGACAAAGCCCTGCTCCTCTTCACTTAGCACTTGGTCGGGGTTGAACTGATCTTTGAAGTTGTCAATGAGTTCGTGGAAGTGCTGGTCGGCATAATCGCAGAACTCCCCAATTGACGCCAATTCCATATGAACAAGCGCATCTTCGACATGAACCCAGAGTCGTGCGTCCATCATGAATAACCCTCCGTGAAGGCGTGGGCGGAATTATAGCTCATGGTCAAAAAGGGGCAGATGTCTTCGGACCCGGACACCAGCTCAACTCACCCTCAATGAAGCCAAAGATGACTCTCGCGATTGAGAAGGAATATCGGGAACAGCAAGGAAAGGGGAGCTCAGTTCAGACGGTTTCCCGCTCTGACGCCCGGTGAAGCGGTGGGGTAACACATATTGGTGGCGGTAAAGGGTCAGTGACCGCTCATCACTGGCTCGGCTGGCGTCATTGCGATTGCATGGCAGCGTGTGGCAGAACGGCGGCCCAGCAGTCTGCTCCTATAGCTCCCGTGGCTGCGGGCGGTGATCGGAGACTTGAGGAATCGAGCGGTCAGCATGCTACCTCCCTGTCCGGCGCGTGGATGATGCCCGAGGTCTCAGGGGCGGGCGATTGATGGTTCGAAACCAAAGGCCGAGAGCAATGAACATGCTGGTCGATACTATGGCGAGATAGATTAGGCAGCCCGTCACAGAACACCTCCGATCTCGGCATCGACGTCCTGAGCGATTGATGCCGCCCACTCTTTCAAGGTCAAACCGCCTTCTGCGATTCTTTCCACCGAGTCACGCGGAATCCGACGCAGGAGTCCGCCACACACCGCGACGAAGCGACTGGCTGGCCTCCCATTGAGTATCTGCCGAACCTCATAAACCGCGTCCCAGTCGGGCAGCCCATAGATGGCTGCAGCGGCACCCCTTGCCGGAAACTCTTTTCTATAAGGGAGGTAGTCGCCAGCCTCAACGCGGTTTAGCCTGTAGTACTTGTTCAGCCCGCTGATGAAAAACAATCTGGCGCGGGTAGGATATGCGATTCGAAGCTCAAGATATTCACCGTTGTTCATAGCCTTGCTCCTTCTTGAGCATCAACGCACTTCTCCGCTGCACCCCGGAGTTCTGTGACAAAAGTCTCGACCGCCTCACGGGTGCTCAGCACCTTTTGTAACTTTGGCCACAAGCCATAGAAATAGCGATGGATTTTTGCCTCGTTGGGAGCGGTAGTCTGCTCAGTGGTGCAATTAGCATCCTCTACCCCGAGCGTCTTCTCGTGGAAACGAACAAGGCGGTCGGCAGTGGAGCGCGGAATCTGCTGACTTTCGAGGAAGCTGCTCCACGCCCCACCACGACCGGGTCTCGCCAAAATGGCTTTGAGTTCGTGAAGCCTATGAGCAAGGCTGTACCGGATGAGTCTCAATTCATCGCGGGTCTTGCGTAGGGCACCTTGCACTTGGGTGTGAACCTGCCAAAGGGTGCTAATTTCAGTTGTAAGTAGCTCCTCGGCTGGGTCGGTCGCAACATTTTCGGTTTGGTTAGTCGCGCCAACCACGGACGGCGGGCTGAGTGTAATGTCGGTCTGCATGATTTTTTCTCCTTAGAAGAGGGCGGTTGAACCGCTCCTATATATGCATCCGAAATTGCATCGACGCGATTTACTGACATGATTTATTTCGAAAAAGAGAAAGGAGACCTGCTGAGGGTCTCCCAGTTCTACTCGCGACTTCTTTGGTTAATATTACATGCCCACACAGTCTCGCTGGTACTCCAGACAGCCAGACTGATGAGAGTTGAACTCAAGGCAGGGAATCTCCGCACCGCAGCCGCCACAGCGTTCTGTGTTGCCCCCTTGTCTATGTCCGAACTTGTGGGGTCCGCCCCGCATGAACTCTCGGCAGTTGAGAGTGTGAATGCTGTACTCCAAGCAGGGAACCGAAGTTCCACAGGCTTCGCACATTACCATTTCGTCGGTTCCCTCCGAGTTCGCCCACGTCGCCTTTTCAAGCAGATACTCTTCCAGTGCCGTGGTGATCTCGCGCAGGTGACGGAGGAAGTACGTGTAAGGCTCAACACCGGGCGTATTGGTACAGCCGGGATAGTTGATACATTCGGTCATCCAGTCGTATGACCAGTTGAGGTCATGCTCATCATCCTTGGAACTTGCGGTAGCCAGCACATGGTAGATATCCATGACACCCACCTTGGAATCCTTGAAAGGAACGAGGTGGGCATCCTCAGGCATGTGCAAATAGTCGTAGAAGGCGTTGACCCAGTTAGTGCCCCCGAGCAACCTCGGTTCGTAGTCGCCTTTGTACCGGGAGAGAATATCCCAAAACCATGCCGACAGAACCTTCGCCCTATCCATATCCACTTCTTCCCAGTCAACTCCATATCTCTGGTAGTTATCGGGCTCGGTCAGAACCGTCAGCAGGTCGCGGCCAGCCAGAGCCAGCATGATGGGCAGCCGCTTGGTCTTCTCATCCCAGTCCGGCTCATACGTACCTCTAGGCACCCGAATCGTCTTAGGCTGAACGTTCTTGCTGCTACCCTTGCCGGGATGGAGACCGCGCTCCTTCCGCTTCTCCTTCTTACGAGCGGGAGCATTCTCGACGGCGTCAATATCGACACGGTAAATCGTGGTCTTGTTGATTCCATCGAAACAGCCACCCTTACGGACGACGGAGGTCAAACCAAGTTCCACAAGGTCGTTACAGCCACGCTTGGCACTCTCCTTACTCATTCCAGACTTCAGGCCGATGGCCGAGTGAGAGAGCCAGACATCGCCGGGCTCAGCGGTGATCTCTTCGCCGTAATAGTTAGCTTGGCGGACTTTATCCTGAGCGGCGTCACAGAGCACCTTCAATACCTGCTTGGCGCGTCCAGAACAGGCGAGGCAGTTGGCAGCGGGTTCAATCCAGTTGAATGCCATTAGCTCACCTCTACCGTGGGAATAACGTGTGCCGTGCGCTTGCCAACCGGGCGGGTAATCGAAAATTCCGCCGCGATCCGGGTAATAGTGCTGTAGTTGCAACCGACGATATTAGCGACCTTCGGGTAGGTCAGTTCCGGGTGGGCTACGATGTAGCTGGCGACCTGCTTACGTTCATCCTTGGTCATGTTTTTCTCCTGTCAGTCCTCTTGTTGCTTCTTACTGCTCTGCTAAAGGGGCAGGTAAACACATTGTTATCTAACTGACATTCGCCAATATCAGCGTAAGTAACTGGTATAGAATGAGTTATTCAACATAGTGCATATTCTTTTATGCGATGCATAAATGTATCAAGTGATTTATGATGGGGTCAGAGTGAAAATAGTTGGGAGAACTGGAGGGCGGGTATGGGGAGTCAGCGTGCACGGGGGGCAGGCTGCACCCCCATCATGTGAAAGGTATGGGGTGGCAGGGTGACTATACCGGGGGGGCTGCCTGACTGGCCATGGGGGGTCAGGGTGATAGGTCATGGGGGGTCAGCCAGTCCGTACACGGGGGGTCAGGGTGACCTAGTAATCAGTAAGGGGAATCTGTAATTGAATCGGTAATTGAATCTGTAACCAAACCACTAATTTACATCAATTGGATTGGAGAGAATAAAGAAGAGTCAAAGATAGAGCAATTCAAACCCTCTGAAGTACCTATCTGAAAACCTCTCTTTAAAACCAGTAGGAAACCCTCTAATCCAGAACACTAAGTACCACCCTCTGCAATCCCTATGTCCAAGTACGAAGTACAGAGCCTCTGACCAAACCTCTATATACCCCTCGTTGAAAACCAGTAGTCACCATCTCTACCCCAACACCAACCCCCATTAGAGTAGCGGGCGCGGGCGGCGGAGACCAGCGAAGCAGAAAATCGCCCCACAGGAGCGTGTACAAATGGGCGAGGGGAAGACGTCACCTTTGCCTCAGCTATAGCGCAGAAGCCAGCTCTGGCTCACTGTGCATGGATGGAACGGCAACATCAGATGGTCGATTGTGGCGGGCGCGGTAGCAGCGGGGGGCGGGCTTCGGAAGAGCACCCGCAGGTGCGTGGAGATCAGGACGTGCCCGTGGTTTCCGGACCGACGACGAATCAAGGGTGACGATCACCGGACCACAATGTGGGTTGCGCGGGCGTGGCCGGAATTGGCTGCTGGCTGCGGCACCTCAGCAAGCTCTTCTTTACGTGCCCGGCCCGGCAAATTGTGAAGCGCAGAGAGAATCGGACCTGCTTCATCAGAAGCAGGGAGCCGCGTTGTCGGCAGCTCCCACGCGACCGGATTCGCAGCCTCACGCAAGGGGGAAATGCACGTTCATCGGATGACGTCCATTGAGAAGGAGCAGGGATGGACTGAACGTCACAGATACTCCATTTTGCCGAGAGTAGCGGAATAAGAAAAACCCCGGTAGGTTTCCGGGGCCTGTCTGGGTTGTGTGATGAAAAGATGAAGGTAAGGCAGCATTGCGTTAGTAATAGGTAAGGTGACAGTTTGAGCTACTATCACCGTAAACGTTCTTTTCCTTTACTATCTCAGTAGTAGCTGGTCCACGCCATACAAGTATCTGTGATACATACTTCTGTTTGGCGATCTTCCCAGCTTTGAAAGCTTCCCACAACTCTGCATCATAGATGCTCACGTTTGCAGACTTGAGCAGCCCCTTGACCGGAAGCTCCCCTCGCTTGCCCTGATTGTTGCTGACAGTGCTGAAGTCTGCAACATCGAGCATGACAGAGAAAGGATGCTCACTCCCGTCATCCCAAGTGATTCTGACTCCGATGGCAGCATTATCATGGTAAAGAGAGACATCAAGGAACTTCGCTGTTACTATTTCACGTTTGAAGTCTTCCGTTGCTCTGAGCTTCGGAACGCTAATGCATAGCATATTTTGCGCGGATGAGAACACACATTGTATCCGGTCATCATCTTCGATAGTAGTCATAGATTCTCCCTTTACTCCGGTTGTTAGTTGTGTTGCCGCTGCCGCAGGACGTTTACATAGCCCTCTGGAAGGTACTGCTGCAGGTCTTTCTTGATGTAGTGAGTGACGCCGAGCTTCCCGCACAGCTCCACCATCCGCTCCGTGTAGCTCCTCCAATCAATGCGTTTTCCGTACTCGCCGAGATAGTTAGCCTTTCCTATCTTGAACAAGGTCACAAACTCGTGAGTGCGCCGGACGATCTCAAGGCTGGACTCGCAGTCAAGCGTCGGTTCCAGACTCACCCATGTGTAGATTCCTGCGTCATGGAATGCCTTCAACGCAGCTATGCGATCATCCGGCAACGCCGCTTTAGGCTCCCATTTGAGCGAGAACGCATCGTCGAGGCTGGTGAGCGTGGACGCGAACGCATCGCGGCTGGGCCGGAACAAGTCAAGGTCGCGGAGAGACCGGGTTCCGCCCTTGGTCAAAGTGCAGACGGCCAACCCGTGCTCCTGTAAGCACTCGATGGTCTGGCGGGTGAGGGTTGTATCACCGGGGTGATAGGGGTCGGTGGTAAAACTCAGCATCACCTGTCCCGTGTAGCCAGCCGCCTGATACTTGACTGCATCCTTCCGGAGATGGTGCAGGAAGTCCGGGCGAGGTATCGCGCCCGCGTCAAACTCCGGGCGCTTCATATGCAGGATAAGCGGAACATAGCAGTATTTGCAGCCATGCCCGCAGCCCCGATAACAGTTACAGGCCAGAGAGGCATATTCCCCCGCCTGTCCCTTTGGCGCATAGATATAAGGACAACTCTTTATCGCAACGGCGGAATCAGTATCTACTTCTTCCTGTTCAGCAAACTTGGCCGCAGGATTGATGATGGGAAACAGGTCGGCTTCCGTCTTTTTCTTGCGGCTGGCGACCGGACGGCCATGCTGTTTCGGGGCTGGCGTCGGCTCTGCTAGAGTTTCAGTCTCGGGTTCGCCATTAGTTTCAGGCAACGCAACGGTGGACTTCTCTGTTGTGTCACTTACTTCCTCAACAGGCTCCGCAACGCAACGCTCCTCTTCCGGTGTTGCGTTGCAATCCTCAATGTCGGGTGCTTCTTGTTCGGAGTTGACTACCGTGACGGCAGATTGAATGTTGCCGCTCCTATTCCGCGTGTCCGAAGCGCCAGAGTTGTCGCGAATCACAAGTTCAATACCAAGAATGCTCAATCGCTCCTGTTGATGGGAGTAATACTCCTCGACCTCGGACAACATCTCACCCATTTCCTGTCCACGGATATGATTGAGCAGCACGGAAAAATCATCCAGTTCCGCTAAGTCGGATACCGGAGTTCCCTGTGCCAATTCTCGGATTTTCTTGCTGCGGGTGTCTGCGGGCAGCATGGCGTACTTTCCAGTTCCGAGAATCAGGCGCTCGTAAGTCTGCGCTCGCACCGCTGCATCCTTAATCGCGTCGAGGCTCTCCCGCCGCATCGGATGCTCGGGGCAATTCTCGTCATGGTCCGGGTCTTCCCCTTCGAGGAGATTGAGACGAGTACCGCAGGAATCGCATTTCCTGATGCGTTCTGGTTTTGTTTCGACGGGGATGCCATTCGCCGCAAGTGCCGCCTGATACTCGGGCAGATGGCGATACCGCTGCCGCCATGTGCGTACCGTGGCCGGGGGGATTCCGATCTTAGTTTCTAGTGCCTCAATCCCCTTGCAGTCGGCGATGCGGAAATCAGGTTCCCCATTGTGTTGCTTAAAAAGGTGGCGGTAGAACTCAATTCCGGGCAGAAGTGTCAGCGCAAGGTGGACGCCGAGTTTGCCCTCGGCCTCCTCTTTGGCAGTGTTCTTGGCTTTTAGATCGTCATTGAGCAGGAGGGCGACGGCACCCATCGCCCTGAGCATCTCCACGCCGTCATCGACGGACATCTGATCGTAACGGGTACCGGACAGACCGTTGCATGAAACGGTTTTTTGGTCGGGAGGTTCCGGGAGGTACTCCCCGTTGGGGGCATCAGGCAGTAGTTGCGGCATCATTTGCTCTCCGGGCTGATTTCTCAAACACAGCCACCATAAAACCGCAGCCCGGAGTTACTTTGATAATTGTGACTTTGCCGCTCAAACCGGAATAACTTGGGTTAGCGGCGAGCGATCATGTAGCTTCCCCCCGCTTCTTTTCCCACCTCTTCTTTGCGCTCTCTGACATCCTATCCCGGCTCAGTTCGCTCCGCTTGTGCGTTTTAGGTGGCTTCCCACTGCCGATTAGCCGCGCCATGTTCCTGTTTTCTTTCATAACTGCCTTGCATCGGTCGCAGCAATAAGTGTCACGGGGTTGTTCGCGGAAAAAATACTTGTCTGCTGTGACGCAGTTGGGGTTGGCGCATGTCAGCATTGACCGTAGAATACCCGGATTCTTACTCACCCATTTCAGGGTGTTGATCGTCTCGATGCGCTGGTCTTCGTATAGGAAGCTCCCATAATGGCTAGCCAGATACGTGATCGTATAGGGGATGTCTTCCAACATCTCAGCCGGGTTCGCCGCGTTCCGCCAGAGCCTTTCGAGGAAACCCCTATACGGGTGGTCGCAATCGCAGTTTGCCTGCAGCAGTACTGCCCGATATTTTCTCTCCGCTCGTTCCATCTCTTGTTAGATACGACTCCTGTTTCAAAGTTACTCCGGTTTGGACGCCAATTCAAAGAAATCGAAAGTAACTTCAGCGATGCCATTTATGGTGACGTTGAGGTTGCTAGAGTGCGTTCTGTGCCTCAACAGGATTTGTCAGTGATGAATCCCATCTACGTACTTAAGGAGAAGTAACGTGGCGAAATGTAAGTTGGAGTATGGAAGCTCTCAGCAGTTGGAAGAAATCCTGTGCAATCTTCGGCAAGCAGCCGGGGTGATTGAGGACGTGTACGACGACATGGGTGACGAGGTGGAGGCCATCGAACACGCCGCCGAGGCTCTCAACGAGCGGCTGCACGCTGCAGCGGAACAGACGATGGCAAGAGCGGGGCAGTGACCAACTGGAGTGCCCGATAGCTGGGGGGGCTGCGTCAGGGTAAACCGGGAATGTGACGCATACCATGCGCGTCTCCGCAGCCCGCCCAGAGTCTAACTAGATGAAAGCGGCCACCGCCGCAGGGAGTTCACATTATGCGAACCGTGACCGTTCCGCTCACAGCTCATGACTACGAATGCTGTGAACTAGTAGTAGATGGTGTGCCGGAAGATTTGGATGAGGTCTACGGCCTTGACTATAACGAATTCCCAGTCGCGTCATATGACCGGGACGGACTGAACATCAACCTCTCCACCGAAGGCAACAGGGTGTGGGCCGAGTATTTTGTCTGCCGCGCCGAAGACATCGCAACATGGGACACTTGCCCAATGAGGGAGCGGCAGCACTACAGGAGCCTCGCCAAGAAAATACAAGGTTCGATAGAGGGTGCGGGGTTTGAGTGCCGCCGCTGGTGGAAGGCTCCGAGAAATCTCGATGAGATGGTGGCGAGGTACGGAGCCCAGAAGCCTAACTAACCTAACCGTGGGCGGGTTTACGTAGCCGCCCATTTAATGGAGCCAACGGAATTAAGATGAAGCACACCATAGAAGAAGTCCAAGCAAAGGTTTTGGAGTTCCGTAGGGACTACCATGCTGGGCGGCTCACGCCCTACCAGATAGAGCAGCTCGAATCCATCCCCGGATGGACATGGGATGTTGACGCGCCCATACCGGAGCCCAAAACCCCTCTCGCTAGCCATGACCGTAGTCGCCCGCTGTCAAGCTGTCGTGTGGCAGGAGAAGAAATAGAGACGAGAGGGATGGAGTCGTGACCGGAGCTTCGCTTCGTGTGCAGTTGCCTCCTTAAGTGTAGCGAGTGCGGGGCTCGTTGTTCCTGTATCGCCCGTAATGGGCAAAGTCAACATAGTGCCGCAAGCCTAACGCGGGAAGCAAAGGTAGAGGGGAGCTAACCATGATTGACAGAAAGAAAACATTCGACTCCATCGGCTAGCTCCGCCAATCGCCCAACGACCGACACGCCCTCGCCGCTGCAGGACATCAAGAGTGCAGCCGCGCCCAAGGAGCGTGGCTCATTGCCGGAAGGCGACACACCCCTGTGGAAGATCGCTCAAGCGGCAGCGTTTCTCGCCGTTTCTATATCTTGGGTGCGGCGTCACTTGTTGGAATTGCCCCATACGAGGCGGGGACGATACATCCGGATTGACGGCGAACAACTAAAGCGTACGATTGAAGCTGGAAAGTCGTTGAGACCGGAAAGGGCAATTATGCCTCGACGGTATCAGCGTGGTTCAGTGTTCTTTGACAATATAAGCAAGAATTGGAAGGGGCGGTATCGGTTGGACATGCCTGATGGAAGCCGTGTCCAAAAGAAGGTCACAATAGGCTCCAAGGCGGAGTACCCGACCAAGAGCGCAGCCCGAGACAAGCTCGATGAAATCCGGCGATCTCTGCAGCGAGAGGTGGAGAGTCAGCCAATCGTCAGCCCAGAGGTAAAACGGAAGCCGAGCAGCTTCTCTGAACTGGTGGAGCGTTGGAAGGCGGCGGAGGGAACAGCTCTCGGCGATAGCACGCTGAAGCACTATTCGAATGCTCTACGTGCACAAGTCATCCCGCAGTTCGGAACTTCGAAAATCGAGGAAATCACCCGTGAGGAGATTCAGAAGTTCCTCAATGAGAAAGCAAAGAATTACAGCAAGTCTTCGCTGCGTTCAATGCGAGTGACACTTTCGTTGACCCTGAAGTGGGCACTGCAGAATCGCTGGATTCCGTCTAACCCTGTTGAGCAGCTTCGGCTGCCTAAGAAGACAGGAGGACGCCGGATTGTCCGTGTGATTCTGAAATGGAAACAAATCGCTGCGATCATGGACAAGATGGAGGAGCCATACCGGACGTTGGTGCTCTTCCTCGCTCTCGTTCCAAAGCGCATCGAGGAAGCCATCGCGTTACGCCCATCCGATTTGGACGAGCATAACGTCCTCCACATCCGTCGTGCACTTTACGAGCGTAAGGCGGTGGAGTTCGAGCCAAGCGAGTTTGAGCGGATTCCGCTTGACTCGCCAGCACACGCGGGACTGGTGAAGCGATTGCGCCAGCTTGGCGATGGGCACGAGTGGATATTCCGTAGTCGAAGAGGAACTCCGATTGACCCTCACAACGGACTCATGCGCACTCTGCATCCGGCGTGTAAGTCAATCGGAATCAGGCTCGGCGGATGGCACGACTTTCGACATACGTTCAATACCGCGATGCGGCGGGCGGGCGTTCATGCGAAAGTACGTTCGGCTGCACTAGGTCACAACAAGCGTACCGGAATGCTGGTGGACGATGTGTACGACCATGCAAGTGAAGCCGAGGTTCGAGAAGCACTAGTGTTGGGTGCGAATTTGTTGTGGCAAGAAGAGTCCATTCAGAAAACTCTCCTGAGCAACCAGTTGTGCCCTCAGATGTTCCCTGAGGCACACATCCAAATTGACCAATC
This sequence comes from uncultured Acidobacteriota bacterium, assembly GCA_963737175.1. Lineage (GTDB taxonomy): Bacteria > Acidobacteriota > Terriglobia > Terriglobales > Acidobacteriaceae > TOLSYN. Next base: position 21,580 of record CAVTRQ010000013.1, read on the forward strand.
TGTAAGTAATTGATTACTAAAGGGTTTGGTGAGCGCGGTAGGAATCGAACCTACAACCTACTGATTAAGAGTCAGTTGCTCTGCCAATTGAGCTACGCGCCCTTCTTGATTAGTTTGCTGCGGACCAGAGGCGGAGGATTGCGTTCGGGCCGGTTCACACAACGGAACTGATTGGCTCAGAACCTTTTTGATAGTAACAAACGTGTTTGGATCGTGCAACGTTCACTCGCGATTCACGTTCCAGTCAGGACTCGATTTCGAAGCCATCCCGCTGTCGAAGCCGCGCCGGTTAGTCGCTCTGAATCTGGATCAGTTCGCCAACGTCGCTGGAGCGCGGCTGCGGCTGCAAGGTTTGCGGCGAGCGCCAGAAATCGATGTAGCTGATCTGGTGAACGCAGCTCACGGTGCAATTGGGCGAGCATCCCTTGGCGGTGAGGAACTCGCGGCGCACATCGGCCTTCGTGTATTGCAGCAGCGGCACGCCGGGGTAGCCGCGCTGCTGCGAGCAATAGTGCACCAGTCCGTCTTCGCAGACGTAGATGTAGCGCGCCCCTGCGCGGCAGCGCCAGTCGTTCGGCTTGCCGTTGGCGATGTTGGTCTGGAACCAGTTGAAGCGCGAGTAGTTCTTGCGCTCCATGTCGTGCATTTTGAAAAACACTTCGCGCTCGTCGCCGTTCAGCGGACGCAGTTGCCCGTCGCCGTCGTGGATGATTCCCACCGTCGAAGTGAAGCCAAGCTGGCGGGCGCGGCGTCCCACCACCAGCGCATCGTGCGGATTATGAATTCCTCCGCCGACCACGCTGTTGATGTTCACGTGGAATTCGGCGTATTCGCTGAGCAACTGCAGCTTTTTGTCCAGCACCTTCAGGCTCTTCTTCGAGACGTCGTCGGGCGTCACGTTGTCGATCGATATCTGCATGTGATCGAGTCCGGCGCGGTTGAGCCGATCGATGCGTTCGGCGGTCAACAGATATCCGTTGGTGATCAGGCCGGCGATCATGCCGTTCGCTGCGGATGCGGCGGATGATGTCGTCGAGTTCGGGATGCAGGATCGGCTCGCCGCCGCTGATGGTGACGATCGATGTCCCCAGGCGCGCCAGATGATCCAGGCGCTGGAACATCGTCTCCAGCGGAACCGGCTTGCTGACTGGCGTCGAACTCGTTGCAGTAGGCACAGGCCAGGTTGCATCGCCGCATGGGAATAATGTGCGCCATCACCACGTGATTGGTGTCCGCCAATCCGCGGGCGATCATGCGCAGCTCCCTCAGGCGCCTGCTGGCGGCGATCCACTTGCGACGAAGCTCCCTGTTTCTTCTGTGACATAGATATGTAGATTCCATTACATCACGCGTGCCGCCGGAGCAGGGAAAGGGCACGGAGCCGGAAGGGGTATTTCGGGCCTCGAAGCGCGAAGCTTCTCCATTGGGCGGCGATTTGCCGCCTCACTTGTTTCGCCATCGCCTCCGGATTCGGCCAATCCGGGCCGCTGGTTTATAATCCTGTCTTCGCCCTTTATTTTTCGGAGCCCATTGGAAGATGATTCGATTCCTGCAAACCCCAGGCCGATTTCAGAAAGTACTTCTGGTCGGCTTCCTCTCCATCGTCTGCATCATGATGGTTGTCACGCTTGTTCCCGGCGGAATTCTCGGTGACTTTGGCAGGCCGCGGCGTCAGCGCCGATTCCGTCGCCAAGGTCGATGGCCAGGATGTCACCATTCAGGAAGTGGATCAGGTGGCGCGCAACATGATGCAGCAGCGCACATTCCCGAGCAGTTCAAGTCCTACATCCTGCCCCAGGCCGTCGATGCCGTGGTCATGCAGAAGGTGTATCTGCGCGAAGCAAAGCGCCTTGGCCTGGAGGCCACCGACGACGATCTGCGCTACGAAATGCAGCACGGCGGGCTCGCCCAGGCGCTCTATCCCAACGGAACGTTCATCGGCGCCGACCAGTACCGCGATCTGGTGGCCTCGCAGTTCAACCTGAGCGTGCCGCAGTTCGAGCAGGAGCTGCGCGACGAGTTGACCATGCGCAAGCTGCGCTCGGTGATCGGCGCCGGAGTCTTTGTCTCCAACGCGGAGGTGCACGACGCCTTCGTGAAGGCAGAAGACCAAGGTCAAGTTTGACTACGCGGTGCTGAGCGTCTGCCGACCTGGAGAAGTCGGTCACCGTCGATGACTCCGAACTGCGCGCCTACTACGAGAAGAACCAGCAGCAGTTCGCCAACACCCTCCCGGAACAGCGCAAGATCAAGTATGTGCTGGTCGATCCGGCGCGGCTGCCCAACCCGGCCAAGGTTTCCAGCGACGAACTGCAGGGTTACTACCGCCAGCATGCCGACGAGTTCCGTGTTCCCGAGTCGGTGAAGGTGCGCCACATTCTGATCAAGCTCCCGCTGCCCGGTCCCGATGGCAAGGTGGATGCCAAGCAGGCTGCGGCTGCCAAGGCAAAGGCGCAGGACGTGCTGAACCAGCTTCGCAAGGGCGGAGATTTCGCGGCTCTGGCGAAGAAGTACTCCGACGATACTGCGACCGCCAAGAATGGCGGCTCGGTCGGACAGCTGGTGCAGGGCTCCGGCTCCGCGCCGGAGATTGAGAAGGTCGCCTTCGGCCTCGCCAAGGGACAGACTTCGGATCTGATTCCGACCAGCTACGGCTTCGAAATCATTCGCGTGGACGACAAGATTGCCGCCCACGCCCGCTCGCTGGACGAGGTCCGCTCCGAGATTGAACCGATCGTGGCGGCCCAGAAGAACCAGCGGCGTTGCCGAGCAACTCGCCCACACCGTGGAAACCCAGGCCAAGTCCAACGGTCTGGACAAGGCTGCCGCAAGCAATGGCCTGCAGGTGCAGGAGAGCGGTCTACATCACGCGCAACGATTCGCTGCCGGGCATCGGCGCCTCGCCGCAGTTCGCCGACGCCGTCTTCGGCATGAAGGCCAACGCCGCTCCGGCATCGATTCCGCTGGCGCGCGGCTTTGCCGTCGCCCAGGTGACCGACGTGAAACCGCCGCGACGCCCACCTTCGAGCAGGTGAAGGATCGCATCGCCACCGAGTTGAAGCAGCAGAAGGCGCAAGCGATGCTGGCGCAGAAGACTGCAGGAACTCAGCGACAAGGCACGTGCCTCGCATAACCTGCGCGAAGCCGCCAAGGCCGTGGGCGCAACGGTGAAAACCAGCGACCTGGTCGCTCCCGACGGCCAGGTGCCGGATCTTGGCCAGCTTGCATCCTCGGCTCCGCAGGTCTTTGACATGAAGCCGGGCGACATCAGCCAGGCCATCAACCTCGGGCAGAAGGGCGTGGTCGTTGCGCTGCTGGAAAAGCAGGAGCCCACGGACGCCGAGTTCGACGCCGTCAAGGACCAGATCAAGGCTTCGCTGCTGGAGCGCAAGCGCTCCGAGGCCGAGGAAGTCTTCATCGCTTCTCTGCGCGACCGTCTGGAGAAGGAAGGCCGCATCGTGATCGACAAGAAGAAGGTGGAAGCGCTGGCCGGCGCCAAGGAGTAGCGGAACCAAACTTCACAGTCGGGGAGGGGCGACCCTCCCCGTTTTTTGTTCGCCAATGCGCACTCCGGCAGTGCATCCTAATGAATGAAACCGGTATATTCATGTAATCAGCAATACTCTGACCCCATGCTCGACAAACGAAGCGCTGGAATCCTGCTGCATCCCACCTCCTTGCCTGCCCACGGCGGAATCGGCGACCTTGGGCCGGCGGCCTATGAGTTCATCGATTTTCTTGCCGCCGCCCGCCAGGGACTGTGGCAGATTCTGCCGCTGAACCCGGTCGGCATCGGAAATTCTCCCTACTCCTCCACCTCGGCGTTTGCCGGCAACATTCTGCTGGTCAGCCTGGAGCGGCTGGCCGATCGCGGCATGATCTCGCAGCGAGCGGGTTCGCTTCGCTCAACGCACGCAGAAGGGCGGGTCGATTACGCACGCGTCATGCGGGAGAAGCTGCCTCTTCTGCAGGAGGCCGCGGCCTGGTTTCTGCGCCATGCGGACGGCGAGACCCGCGCGCGCTTCGACCGCTTCGTCGCCGAAAATTCCTGGTGGCTGGAAGATTACGTTTTGTTCGAGGCATTGCGCGCTCCGTCACGAGCAGCGGAGCTGGAACACCTGGCCGCACGCAGCTTGCCCATCGCGAGCCGCAGGCCTTGGCGGCGATCCGCGAAGAGCTGCGCGACGAGCTCGACCGCGCCCGCTTTCTCCAGTTCGCCTTCTTTGAGCAGTGGCGCGCGCTGCACGCCTACAGCCGCGGCAAGGGCGTAAAGATCATCGGCGACGTCGCCATCTTCGTCAGCTACGACTCGGCCGACGTCTGGACCCATCCGGATACTTTCCGACTCGACGCCGGAGACCCTCGAGCCGGAGTGCGTGGCCGGCGTTCCACCCGATGCCTTCTCCGAGACCGGCCAGCGCTGGGGAAATCCGCTGTACCGTTGGGCGGAGCTGAAGCAGAGAGGCTACGACTGGTGGGTCAAGCGAATGAGCTGGGCGCTCGCAGAGCTGCGACATCATCCGCCTCGATCACTTCCGCGGATTCCAGCAATACTGGGAGATTCCCAACAGCGAGCCCACGGCGGTGCATGGCCGCTGGGTCGATGGGCCCGGCGAAGATCTGTTCCGCGTGCTGCGTGAAAAGCTCGGCGACCTGCCATTCATCGCCGAGGATCTCGGCAGTCATCACCCCCGACGTCTACGCCCTGCGCGACCGCATGCAGATGCCCGGCATGAGAGTCCTGCAATTCGGCTTCGGCGATCCCGGCGCACACATCTACCTGCCGCATCGTTATGAGCCCAACACCGTGGTTTATACCGGGACGCATGACAATGACACCACCCTGGGATGGTGGAAGAGCTGCTCGGAGAGATGAACGCAGATTTGCCGGGGCGCTGCTGGGCGACGCCGGCGACGGCATCAACTGGGCGATGGTTCGCCTCGCCCAGAGTTCCACCGCAAATCTCTGCGTGGTTCCCCTGCAGGATGTGCTGAGTCTTGGCTCGGAGGCGCGCATGAACGTGCCCAGCTTCGGCGACGGCAACTGGACCTGGCGTTACCTGCCCGGAGCTCTGCAACCGGAGCTGGCGCAGAAGCTGGCGACGCTTGCCGAAGTCACCGACCGTCAGTCCTCATGCGATCAGCAGTGCCACGGGAAAGCTGGCGAAGAGTTCACGGCATAGCAGTTCGCCGTTGTCTTGCAATCGTGACGCTCTCGCCGGTGAGTGCGTTGTGAAATCGGCGGCCGGAAAATTCCTGGGGTGTCCGCAACCGCGTGGCGCCCCAATCCTCGGCCCCGGCCAGCCGAGGCTCTCCGTTCAGCAGGGTGAAGCTCAGCCGTGGCACCGCCACCAGCGCCGCGCTCTGCTCGTGCCGCCGCGCGAAGGCCACCACATGCTCTCGGTGCTCGCCTTCCACTTCAATTCGCCGCATAATCTCCATGACGAAACAATTCGCCGGGCCTCGCCTCGCATCCGCAACGCCCGGTGCGTGGTCCAGAGCTTCAACCTTCCATCGGTCCAGTCGCGCCAGCAATTCGTGGCACAGCTCTGGGCTGGCATCGCGGCCGCTCCAGCTCCTGCAGATAGCTTTCGGCCATGGCAAAATCCACCGCGCGCCGGTTATCAGGGTCGACCAAGCTGAAATCGAAGAGCTCCTGTCCCTGGTAAACATCGGGCACCCCCGGCGAGGTCAGCTTGAGCAAGGTCTGCGCCAGCGAGTTCAGCATCCCAAACCATGCCAGCCGGGGTATGAACTCGTGCATCAGGCGCAGGAAATTGTTGGGCTTGGCCTCCGTGCCGGGCGACAGAATGCGGGCCACGAAGCCGCGTAGCGCCTGCTGTACTGCGGGTTCGGATTGATCCAGCTCAGATTGATCTTGCCCTCATGGACCGCCTTCTGCATGTACGCCTGGATGCGGGCGATGTAGGCCAGCCGCTCCTCGCGGCCGAGCGCCCAATCGTTCGGCGCAAGGCGTTGCGTTGCCGGGCATGGGCCAGGTGCCGGCCAACGTCTGGTAGAGCAAGTACTCTTCGTTGTTATCGGGTACGATGTGCCCATCGTCGATGGTCTTGCGCTTGGCGCGGTTGATGCGCCGCCAGCGCATCACCTGGGCGGCCCACGGACGCGGCATCTCGCTCAATACGTCGAGCCGCATGCGCACATCCTCGCTGCGCTTGGTGTCATGTGTCGATGTGGTGAGCAGCGCGGCCGGCCACAGCTCCGCCCGCTCCCGGTTTCCCTGGTGAAACTCCTTCACGCTGATGCCGAAGCTGGCCGGATTGCCTCCAACTTCGTTCACGGAAATAAAACGGTTGTACACATAGCAGACCGTGTCTTCCACGCCCTTGGCCATCACCGGACCGGTGAGCTGCTGAAATTTCAACGCGAAGTACAGTTGCTTGCGATAGCCGTGAATCAGCGTGCCGCCATTGTCCTCGCGCAACAGCAGGATGTCCTGCAGAAAATCGAAAGCCTGCGGCGCCATGGAGCCGTTGATGCGCTTGGCCGACGCAATCGCCTGCGCAATGAACTCACGGTCGCCCGCGCTGATGTGGCCGCGTTCATCCAGGTAGGTCCGGTACACAGGGAAGCAGGCGATGGTCTCGCGAATCGACGTCGCGCAGCACTTTGCGCGTAAAGTCGCGGGCCCGCCGGTTGGCCGAACTGATCTCGTCCAGCATGTGACTGAGCACGTTGACTTCACTGGAAAGCGCGGTCAGCATCACCAGCTTCTTCGCCTGGTAAATCAGCCGCTCCACATTCAGCGATTCTCCGATCAGCCGGTGATACAGGTTGGTGAAGCTCTTCTGATTCCGCACCTCGATGAAAATTCCGTTCACCGCGTTGGCAAACTCGTATCCCACGGTCCCGCTCACCGGCCATTCGCGCGGCAACTCCTCGCCCTTCTCCAGAATTTTTTCCACCACCACGTAGAATGGCTCCTGCCCGGGCTGCAGCGAGTGCTGTGCAAACGAGCTTTGCACGTTCATTTCAATTCCGTTTTCGGCGAGCTCGCCCACCGGGGCCGGGCCATAAAGTTTGGCCGCCGCAAACAGCATCTGCAAGCGCATGAAGTACTGCGGCGGATTAAACATTCCATCCGGATGGTCGATGCGCAGTCCGATCACCGCATCCTCGGCCAGTAACCGCCGAATCAGCTTTTGGGTTGCGGCAAAGACCAGCGGATCCTCCATGCGCAGCCCGATCAGGTCATTGACGTCGAAGAAGCGGCGGTAATTGATCTCTTCGGCGGAGACGCGCCAGTGTGCCAGGCGGTACACCTGCGCCTCCAGCAACTCGTGCAGCGCATCAAAGCTGTGCGAATCCCCCGCCGTTCCATTCAGCCGCGCCACCGCCGCCTCTACGTACTTCCGCGCCTCTTCGGAGCGCTCCACCAACTCCATGAAGCGGCGCAGCAGGAAGGGAACCTCGCGCTGCCGCCGCAAGCTTCGCTCCGGCTCGGCCAAGGTGTGCGGCGGCAGCTCCCCCAGCGCCGCCAGCAGAGCCAGCAACGCGCGAGCCGTCTCCCCGGGCTGGCGAAGCCCGTCCCAAAAGCGGAAAATCAATGGAATCGTCTGCGGATCGACCGGAAGGCTTTTGTCGAAATACTCGATCCGGAAGCCCCGCTCGCCCCAACCCAGCACGATATGGCCGGCCTCCAGCTCCGCACCGTACTGATTCCCCAGAATCGGCAGCAACACTTTGTTGCGCAACTCAGGCTTGAGCGGATTCCAGTCGATATCGAAGAAGTTCGCGTACTCCGAGGCGCGCCCATTTTCCAGCACGTCCTGCCACCAGGGATTCAGCCCGTAGCCCACGCCCATGTGATTCGGAACCACGTCCAGCAGCAGGCCCATGCCGTTGCGTCCCAGCAGGCCGAGTAGTTGCTGCAACTCTTCGTCGCTGCCAATCTCCGGATTGATGCGATTGTGATCGGTGATGTCATACCCATGCGTGCTGCCGGCGCACGCGGCAAGAATCGGCGAAGCATACAGCGTCGTGATTCCGAGCCGTTGCAGGTAGGGGATCAGCCGGATTCCATCCACAAAACGGAAGCTGTGGTTGAACTGCAGCCGGTAAGCCGAACCCGGCCGCACCTGGCGCTGCCGCTCCATCAGCCGTTGCAGGAGTTCGGATGTTTCATCCGCCGTATCGAGGATGGGAATTGTCTGCGCGCGCATTCTGCACCCGTTTCGAGGACCGAATTTCCTGCATCCGATTCGCTTAGATGCGGCGAATCGCGGGGATGTACGTAGCCCGGCCGGCTGCGCTTTTGACGAACCCGCTCCGAACGCAGACAATACAGCCTTGCGGTGTCTTCGGCAATCGAAGCACACCAGAGCTTTTTCAGGAGGCATCATGGCTTCAAGCGGTGAACTGATTCGAATGATGAATTACGTCGATGACATTGCCACCACCCTCCGGCGGATCGTCGTCGGCAGCGGCTTTATTTCCCCGGAAGAACGCAAGAAACTGGCCGAGTACATGCGCAATTCGGACCCGAACTTCACCAAGATGGTCGAAGCGTTGGACAAGTAGCGATGTCGGCTCCGGACGCTCAGATTGTCGCCGTCATCGGCGCCGGCAAAGTCGGACGCGAGCTCGGCTCGCCGGGCCGCCGTGGCCGGCTTCCGCGTGGTTCTCGAAGACCTGATCCCGATCTCACTGGCCATGGCGCGCCAGGAGATTCGGCAGACCCTGGACGATGCGGTGAGTTCCGGCGCCCTGGATCAGGCGCGGGCCGACGAGGCTTTCGCGCGCATCGATTGCGCCACCAGCATCGAAGATGCGGCGCGGCAGGCTCACATTGTGATGGAGACCGGCCCGGACGAGCCGGAATCCAAGCTTGAGATGTTCTGCCTGCTCGACCGCATCTGTCTGCCTGACACGGTCATCGTGAGCAACTGCCACGCGCTCGATCTCTCGCGACACCGCGACCAAGGCGGAGTCCATCGTCGGCATGTATTTTTCCGGTGACCAGGCTGAGATACACTGCTCCGCCTTCACCGGCGAGCGCGCCCTGACCGTTGCGGTGCAACTTGCCGAACGCATGGCATCCGGCTACACCATCACTCGCGATGGGCAAGCGACAGCCAAAGCCTGAGCCCATCCGCCCAAGCAAAGGGCCGCGCCGTTGCAGGCGCGGCCCTTTGCATTCGTACCGCTTTAGGAATCCGCTCTCTCGAAGGGTGCGGTCATGTATTTGCGCGCCTCGTCCAGCGCCCCCTGCGTGTTGTCATTGGTCTGCAGGGCCTGCCGGTATTCGCTCAGCGCGCGTTCGCGCTGTCCGGTGATATCGAAGATCTTGCCCAGTTGAATGTGGCTCCAGACCTCGGTCCACTTCGGCTCGCCGTCGCCATTCAGAGAGTCGCGATAGGCATTGGCCGCAGCCTGGTAATTCTTCTGCAGGTAGAAGACCTCGGCAATGCGATAGTGGGCCAGCGAACTGTTCTTGTTCTGATCGATCGCCTTCTGAAACTCCTTCAGCGACTCGGCCAGGTTTCCCTGCTGCACCAGTTGCTGTCCGCGCATGATGGCCGTGCGCAGCTTCAAATCTCCGGAGTTCTTCAGCACCCAGTTATTCGGGATCCACGGTGATGCGGCGCGGCTTGCCGAAGGTCTCAATCGTGTAGCTGGAGTCGGTTCCCACCACGTCGATGATCTTGTCCTCCGTCTTGCCGTCGGTGTCGATCTTCAACTGCACCGGCATCCGGAACAGGTCCAGATCCTGCTGCACCTGCCCCACCACGCGGAAGCCTTTCTTGACCCGGAAAACCGTGTACTTGTTCTTGAACTCCGGAGCCCCGGTCGAGTCCAGCCATTGCGAGTAGAACCAGGTCAACTGCTCGCCCTGAATGTCCTCGGTCACCTTCTGCAGATCCTTCAGCCCCACCGGCTTGCCCGCATAGCTCTGGAAGAGCGTGCGCATCGCCTTGTCAAACTTCTGGTCGCCCATCACCCAGCGCAGCATGTGGTAGATCATGCCGCCCTTGTCGCTCGCCATCGACTGGAAGACCGGGTCAAAGGTGTCGAGCGTTCCGATCTGTCCCAGCGGAACGCTGTCATAGGCCAGCGCGCCCACCGCCATGTCCTTCACCGCTTCCTGCGCCCCCGCCGGGCCCGCCGCGTATTCGATGTAGCGGCTCTCGCTGTAGCGCGCGCCGCCGTCCTGGATCCACCAGTCGTTGCGCGTCGCCGGGCTCACGATGGTGCCAAACCACTGGTGCGCGATGGCATTGGCCAGCAGCCGGTAATTCACCTTGGCGTTGATGTTGCGCGCCGCAATCCCGGCCATCTCGGGAGCCCACGCCGTGGGCACGGAATCATCCGGCAACTCCACCAGCTTCAGCTCCGGGCTGATCGGAACGCCATAGACGGTGATGAAGAAACCGAGCTCCTTGGCCGCCGTCTCGCCATACTGCTGCGCAAACTCGGCCTTGTCCTGCAGAAAGTACACATGCACGGTCATTCCCGCTTCGCTCACCGCGGTGTCCACAAACTTTCCAATCACCACCGTCCCCGGAAAGCTCGGTTTGCTCCAGTGTGAAGCTGAACGGTCTTCATCCCCGCATCGGACTGTGCCGGCTGGAGCTTTGCCAGATGCACGTTGCGGGCTTCGCCTTTTTTCCCGGCTGCTCGCGAGTCTTGCAGCTTTGGCGTCTCGCTCTCGTCGCCGGCTTTAGCGGCCTCTTGCACGTGCTTCTCCACTGCCAGCCGTGCTCTCCGCTGGCAACCACCGTGTACTCCTGCGGCGCGGTGATCTTCAGCCGTGCGGTGAAGCGGTCGATGCCGTAGTTGGTCACCGGAAACCAGCGCCCGGAGTACAGCAGATAGGTGATCGGATCGCCCACGTAGGCCAGTCTCAGTCCCGGAACCGGGCTGTCGTCCGCCGAGGTCACACGTGCCCTCGTAGTCAAAAGTCAGAGTCGCTTCCTGCCCCTTGCTCATGCCGCTGGGCAGGGCTACGCGCACCGTCGAGTCCTGCGATACGCGCTCCGCCGGCAGCACCGTTCCCTGCTCGTCCGTCACCTGGGTCACGCGCAGGGCGTTGTGCAGCTCAAAGATTGCAATGCTGATGTCGTCCAGCGCCACAAACTTAACCACCGCTCGCGCCGTCAGCTTGTGCGACTGCGGAGCAACCCTGGCCTCGATGGTGTAGTCTTCCGCCTCGATGCGCGGCTTCTCCACCGCGTGCAGGGTTGCGATTGGGAGCAGACCAGCCAGCGCAGTCAGGCTGAGGAGAACGCTTCGCTTCAGGGTCCGTCCGGCAAATCGCATTGCATGTTCGCTCCTGCTGAGTGCCACATCAGTAGTGATGTATGAAATCGTACGGAGATGCTGGGCAGCTTCCTTGAGCGCCCGCCTATTCTCGCCTCCGCCGGGCATTTTCCGCAACGCGCAATACCGCCCGCGCCGCCCGCTGCGGAGCTACTCCCGCCCGCGCCTCCTGGGGTGGAGGCAGCCGCCAGCTCTCCGCGCAGCTTTCCGCGTACCTCCGCCAAGCCTTCCCTCATGACGTGCCGCGCCCCGCCGTCCTCCAGCAGCGCCCGCACCTCGCGCTCCACGCGCTCCGGCGTAAATGCGCTCCTGGATCAGCTCCGGAACCACCTCGCGTCCGGCCACCAGGTTCACCATGCCGTAGTACGGCAACTTCACCAGATGTCGCCCCAGCGCCCAGGTCAGCCCCGCCACGCGATACACCATCACAAACGGCGTGCCGATCAGCGCCGCTTCCACGGTTGCCGTGCCGCTGGCCACCACCCCCACCCGAGCGTGCAGCAAGCTAGCCCTGGCGTCGTCGGTCAACCTTACTTCCACGCCGCTCGTCGCAGAGCGCAATCTGCTCCCGCACCCACGTCTGATCCAGAGTGCTGGCCACCGGCATCACGAACTCGGAACCTGCGGCCGGCAGCGGCGTAGCCGCGTTACCCTCTGCGCCTGCGGCCGGCAGCGGCGTAGCCGCGTTACCCGCCTCGGTACCTGCACTCAGCCGCTCTGCCGCACCCAGCATCGCCGGCAGGTTCAGGCGAAGCTCTTTCCGGCGGCTCCCCGGCAATAGCGCAATCCACGTCCGCGACGCATCCAGCCCCCAGCGCGCCGCAAACTCTTCCCGGCTCACCTTTGGCAGCTCCAACTCGCTCAGGGGATGCCCTACGAACTCCACCTGCACCCCATTCTGGGCGTAGAACTCGCGCTCAAACGGAATGATCACCAGCATCTCGCGAAACATAGCGCTGCACCAGCTTCAGCCGACCCTTGCGCCAGGCCCAGAGCTGCGGACTGACGTAGTACACCACCGGAATCCCGCGCCGCTGCAACTGCTTTGCCAGCCGGAAATTCCAATCCGGAAAGTCGATCAGCACGGCCACATCCGGCCGCCGCCGCTCCACCTCCGCCAGCAGTTTGTGAAATTCCCGGTAAATTCCCGGCAGATGGCTCAGCACCTCAAACAGTCCGACCACGGCCACGTCGCGGGCATTGACCACCAACTCGCAGCCCGCCTCGCGCATGCGCTCGCCGCCCATGCCGAAGCACTCCACGCTGCCGCCATGCTGCGCACGCAGCGCCGCCAGCAACTCCGCGCCGTACATCTCGCCGGAGGCTTCTCCGGCCGAGATCAGCACGCGCAAGGGACGATCCGCCGCAAGGTTCTGTTGATTGGACATCTGCGCCGACAGAATATCAGGCGCAGCGGAATCTGCCACAGGTGGCCCACATCCGCCTTCTGTTGGCGAATGTGGGGACTGAGCCTAACCCCTCGACAGGTGGCCCATGTTAGCCCTCTTTTGGCTAACGTGGCGTAGTTGACTCTGCCCTTGTCCCTGGACCTCGCATCTGTTCTTCAGCTTATGAATGCCGGAACGACGGAGCTGCCCCAATCAAGCCGAAAGAAGGCTTGAATGGGCCACTCGCCGAATGTGGGAACCGCGCTAATCCGCCCTCGCCTCTGCCGCCGGCTGTGCCGGAACTGTCGCCGCCACACCCAGTTCCTGATCCTTGTACTGCAACTGATACAGCTTCCAGTACACGCCCCGCGCCGTCAGCAACTGCTGATGCGTGCCCATCTCGCGCACCTTGCCCTTGTGCATCACGATAATCTTGTCGGCCCGCTGAATGGTCGAAAGCCGGTGCGCGATGATCAGCGAGGTGCGTCCCTCCACCAGCCGGGTCAGCGCCTCGCGCACCCGGAACTCCGTATCCGTGTCCACGCTGGAGGTCGCTTCGTCCAGGATCAGGATGCGCGGGTTGTGCGCCAGCGCCCGCGCAAATGACACCAGCTGCTTCTGCCCGGTCGAGAGCGTGTTGCCGCGCTCCTGCAGCATCGAGTCGAACCCGTCCGGCAGCGAGAGGATGAAATCGGCGACGTTCACCTCTTCGGCCGCGCGCTCCACCGCCTCGCGCGTCACGTGCGCCGAGCCCAGCCGGATGTTGTCGCGCAATCGTGCCGCTGAACAGGAACGGGTCCTGCAGCACCACTCCGCAGCGCCGCCGCAGCTTCTGCAGGTTCATCTCGCGCACGTCCACGCCGTCGATCCGCACCGCGCCCTGCTGCACGTCGTAAAAGCGCAGCAGCAGCGAAATCAACGTGGTCTTGCCCGCGCCGGTGTGGCCCACAATCGCCACCGTTTCGCCCGGTTCAATCGTGAATGAGACGCCGCGCAGAACCCAGTCCCATTCCCCGCCCGGAACCTCTTCATTCGCCGTCTTCTCGCCGGCACCCGGCGGTAGGCAAACCAGACGTCGTCGAACTCGATCCGTCCCGGCCCATCCGGTTCTTTCTCCACCGCCGGCGACTGAATCTCCGGCTCGGTGTCCAGCAGTTTGAAGACCCGCTCGGCGGCGGCCATCGCCGATTGCAGAATGTTGAACTTCTCGCTCAGATCCTGGATCGGGCGGAAGAAGCGCTGCGAGTATTGAATGAACACCACCAGCACGCCGAGGTTGCGTAATCGCCCGCCAGCACGCTGTGTCCGCCGAACCACAGCACGCAGGCAATGGCGATCGACGACAAGGTTTCCACCACCGGGTAGTACAGCGCGTAGGCCATGATGGCGTCCTTGAACGCCTCCATGTGCTGCGCGTTGACCGCCTCGAACTCCTCGTACGACTTGCGCTCGCGGTTGAACAGTTGCAGCGGAACGATGCCGCTGACGTGCTCCTGCAGAAACGAGTTGATGCGCGCAATCGCCACCCGGATCCGCCGGTAGCTGTCGCGCACCGCCTTGCGGAACAGTCTGCGTGGCAACGATGATGACCGGCAGCACCACGAAGGCGATCAGCGCCAGCCGCCAGTTCTTGCCGCAGCATGATCCCCAGGATCGCGGCCAGCACAAAGACGTCCTCGACAATGGAAACCACGCCCGAGGTGAACATGTCGTTCAGCGCGTCCACGTCGGTCGTCACGCGCGTCACCAGCCGTCCCACGGGATTCCTGTCGAAGAATGCGATGTCCATCCGCTGCAGATGCCGGTAGAGCTGGCTGCGCAGGTCGAACATCACCTTCTGCCCGGTCCACTGCATCAGGTAGGTCTGGGTGAATTCAAAGAGGAAGCCCAGCAGCAGCACGCCCAGAAAGATGCCGCTGATCTGCGCGATGCCAACCATCGGCTGCGGGCTCAGAAAGCGGTCGAGAAACGAGTGTCCCGCCGGCGTGCGCCGAGAGATACTTGTCGATCGCCGTCATCGTCAGGTAGGGCCCGAGCACGTCGGCGCCCGCCTTCAGCACGATCGCGGCCATCGCCAGCGCCACCTGCAGCGTGTAGGGGCGCAGGTACGTCATCAGGCGGCGCATCATCCGGCTGTCGTACGCTTTTCCTAGTACTTCTTCCTCGGCGGCCATGTATTCCTATTTTAGATGGAAGCAGAGCCTCCCAAGGTTCACCTTTGGGATTCAGCGCCGATTCGGCGCTACACTGGAGCGGCAGGCCTTCTCCCTTGATCTCCGGCGTTCATTCCGCGCTCTATCTTTCGGTCCCGTTCTGCCGGACGCAAATGCTCCTTCTGCAACTTTGCCTCCGGAGTCTTTTCCCGCGACCTCTTTGACCGCTACGTAGCGCACCTGGAGCGCTCGATTGCCGATGCTCCCCGCCTTGCCCGCGACTTCGGCGCCGCCTTCGACCCGCAACTCGACTCGGTCTATCTCGGCGGCGGCACGCCCAGCGTCCTGGCCCCCGATCAACTCGACCGCCTCTTTGCCGCCATCGCGCAGACCTTCGAGCTTTCGCCCACGGCCGAACTCACCGTCGAAGTCGCCCCCGGCACGCTCTCCGACGAAGTGCTGGCCGCCCTGCTGCGCGCCGGAGTCAATCGCGTCTCGCTCGGAGTGCAGTCCTTCGTCGATCAGGAATCGCGCTCCGTGGGACGCCTGCACAGCCGCGACATCACCCTTGCCGACATCGGTCGCCTGCGCCAGGCGGGCATCACCGAAATCAGCATCGATCTCATCGCCGGCCTGCCTCATCAGAACGAGGAAAGCTGGGAGCGCTCGCTCGACCAACTCCTCGCCCTCGCCGTTCCTCACGTCAGCGTCTACATGCTGGAGGTCGACGCCGACTCCCGCCTCGGCCGCGAACTCATCGCCGGAGGCACGCGCTACCACGCCCATCATGTCCCAGACGAGGCCATGACCATCGCCCTCTACGAGCGCGCCAGCCAGCGCCTGAACGCCGCCGGAATCGCACAGTATGAAATTTCAAACTTCGCGCACGCCGGTCATCAGTCGCGTCACAACCTGCGTTACTGGCAGCGTCTCCCCTACTTCGGATTCGGCGTCGACGCCCATTCCATGCTCCCCGCCCCCACCCCACTCGATCCGCATCGCGCCATCCGCCTTGCCACTCCCGATTCGCTCGACGGCCTACTAGAACTCGCCGGAGCGCCTCTCGACGCTGCCTCGCATCTGCCGCAGTTAGCAGACGCGGGTGGCCCACATCTGCCCTCCTTTGGCAAATGTGGGGACTCTGCTGCCCCGCAGCTACCGCCGTTAGCAGATGTGGATATTGAACTCACCATCGTCACCGAACGCCAAGCCATCGAGGAGACTTACTTCCTCGGCCTGCGCCTGAATCGCGGAATCGAGTTGCGGGCCGTCGAGCAGGAGTTCGGCGCCTCCGCCGTGGACGATTATCGCGACGTGATCGCCACCCTGGTCGCCGGCGAACTGCTGCGCCTCGAGGACGGATGGCTGCGCCTAACCCCGCGAGGCCGCCTGCTCTCGAACGAAGTCTTCGCCGCCTTCCTCCGCGACTGAAGCAAATAGGTGGCCCACAACCGCCCGCAGTTGGCGATTGTGGGGAACACCCCATCCCAGGCAGTGACTCAGTTTCCGCATCGCCAACGAATCAGGAGTGCTCGAGGGGGAGTCTATCCCGATCGGAACCAGTTGCATCTGTCACCATCGGCGCTACATCTGACTTGCGAAGGAGGGAAGAAAAAAGCCGTGAAGACGCTGATGGCGCTTGCCCTGGCGGTTCTTGTTCTGTTCCCGATTTGCCTGCGGGCTGCGCCCAGACGGCCGGCGTTGGAAGTCGTGGTGCTGGGCTCTGGCGGACCACGTGCGTTCGGCAGGGGCGGGTCGAGTTTCATCGTGCTGGTCGGAGGAAGAGCGCGGATTTTGGTGGATGCCGGACCAGGCGCGTTCCTGCGGATCGGAGAATTGAACCTGGACTTGGACAACGTAGATACGGTTCTGTTGACGCATCTGCACATCGATCACAGCGGAGACCTGGCGGCTTTCTTCAACGCGCGAGCCCTCACCAGTGACGGACCCATCACATACCGGATCTTTGGCCCGGACGGCGCAGGACTCTTCCCCAAAACTTCGCGATTTGTAAATTTGCTGGTGGGAGAAGACGGCGCGTTTGCGTACCAGAAGACGTTTGGCGCGCCCGAATCGTTTACGGTTCGCGATCTGGCCATCCGCCTGGATTCCGCGCGCACGAAGATTGTGGATGAGGATGGTCTGGTCGTGGAAGAAATTGCGACCCATCACGGCGACTGTCCATCGGTGGCTTACCGAATCTCTTATAAGAACGCAGTCGTGGTTTTCTCCGGAGATATGGATGCGTCAGCCCTGCCGAATCTGGTGCAATTAGCGAAGAATGCGGATTTGCTGATCTTCAATTGTGCCGTGCTTGACCCTCCCGGTTCACCCTCGCAACTGTACGATCTGCATACGCCGCCCAGGAAAATTGGCGAAGCCGCGCGCGCGAGTCGAGTAAAAAGTTTGCTGTTGAGCCATCTCGCTCCAGACGTGGAAGGCCAGAAAGCCGCGGTGCGGAAATCGATTCATGCCTCCTATACCGGGCCGGTCGCCTTCGCCAGCGATAAGCTGCGCGTCCCCGTTGGGAATTAACTCCGGTGGCCCACAACCGCCCGCAGTTGGCGATTGTGGGAAACAGATCCATGCCGCTTCCCCTCGCATCCTCCCTCGTGATATAAACATCGGTTTTCCATGCTGGCCGGCGCGCGTGGGGCCGACGGCCTGCAATTCTCAAATCCCATCCCGGAGGAAGCGTGGACTTTCAACTCACCGAGGAGCAACTGCAGCTCCAGAGCATGGTGCGCGACTTTGCCGCACGCGAGATCGCGCCCCACGTGCAGGAGTGGGACGAAGCCTCGCACTTCCCCCTGGAAACCGTCAAGCAGCTCGGCAAGCTCGGACTCATGGGCTGCATCTTTCCCGACGAGTACGGCGGCTCCGGCTTCGGCTACATCGAGTACGTGCTCGCCATCGAGGAGCTTTCGCGCGTCGATGGCTCGGTCGGCATCATCGTCGCCGCGCACACCTCGCTCTGCTCCAACCACATTTTTCTCGCCGGCAACGAGCGAGCAGAAGCGGCGCTACATCCCGCGCCTGGCCACCGGCGAGCACATCGGAGCCTGGGCGCTCACCGAACCCAACAGCGGCTCCGACGCCGGCAGCGCGCGCTGCTCGGCCATGCGCAAGGGTGACCGCTGGGTGCTCAACGGCACCAAGACGTTCATCACCAACGGCTCCTACGCCGATGTGGTCGTGGTCGTCGCCGTGACCGACAAAACCATCGGCACCCGCGGACTCTCCGCCTTCGTCGTCGAGCGCGGCACGCCCGGCTTCCGCGCCGGCAAAAAGGAGAACAAGCTCGGCCTGCGCGCCTCGGACACCTCCGAGCTGATCTTTGAAGACTGCGAGATTCCCGCCGAAAACCTCCTCGGCGTCGAGGGCCAGGGCTTCGTCGATGCCATGCGCATGCTCGACGGCGGACGCATCTCGATCGCCGCCCTCGGCCTCGGCATGGCCACCGGAGCCTACGACTGCGCGCTCCGCTACAGCCGCCAGCGCAAGCAGTTCGGCCGCGCCATCAGCGAATTCCAGGCCATCCAGTGGAAGCTGGCCGACATGGCCACCGAGATCGACGCCGCCCGCCTGCTCACCCTGCGCGCCGCCTGGCTCAAGGACCACCACCGCAAGACCACGCTGGAGTCCTCCATGGCCAAGCTCTACACCTCCGAGGTCGCCGTCCGCGTCGCCAACGAGGCGGTGCAGATCCACGGCGGCTACGGCTTCATCAAGGATTATCCGGCGGAAAAGTTTTATCGCGACGTCAAGCTCTGCACCATCGGCGAAGGCACCAGCGAGATCCAGCGCCTGGTCATCGCCCGTCACCTTTTGGCCGAGTAGCGGCAGCGGGTCAGTTTCCGGGTGGCCCATTCAAGCCTGTCGTCGGCTTGAGTGGGGCAGTTCCCGCATTCCCATCGCCATGCCTTGGGATGAACAGCCTCAGTGACGATCCGTGGCCACATCCAATCATCGCGAACCAGACAGCGCGAAGCTAAGCACCAGGGCGAGCGCCGTCAGGATAACGATCACAGGCACCGCCCACAGCCCGAGCATCATCAACTCTCCAGCATGCACTTCTTCCCCATCCCGTCGCGCAAACGCCAGCACGAGCATCGTTGCCAGCGAGCCGAAGGGAGTAATCATTGCTCCCACGTCGGCGCCGATCAGAGCTGCCAGGACCGTGCCCATCTGCGCGTGCGAACGCAAAAGAACGCTGCGCACAATCAACGCCGCCGGAAGATTGTTCGTGATATTCGAGGCGAACGCTGTCGCACCTGCGGCGGCCAGGAGCTTTGCCGTTGACCCCGGTCTCATCTCTGCAAGCCAGCCGGACAACGCGCCGACGAGGCCAAGATTCTCCAGCCCCTGCACGGCGACGAAGAGCCCGATGACGAATGGGAATACATGCCACGAGAGTTCGCCCAGCGCTCGGATGTGTACGCGTCCGGCCGCCGCACCGGCGATCGCCAGCACCGCGCTGCCCGCGAAGGCGAAAACATAGGGCTCAATCCCCACGAGCGGCGCCAGAAAGTAACCCACAAGTACGGCCACAAGCACGGTTACGCAAAGCAGAAAGTAGGCTCGATTCGGCACCGCACTCGCCGGCTCCGGCAGCGAATCGCCGTCGAAGCGATCCGGCATCTCGCGACGAAAGTGCCAACGCAGCACCGCGTATGTGCTGACCAGCGCAACCAGCTGCGGTGCGATCATTCTCGCCGCAAACGCTGCGAACGTCAGATGAAAGGCATCCGCGAAGAGAAGGTTTGTCAGATTGCTGATCGGCAGCGCAAGCGAACCCACGTTGGCAACGAACGCGCACAGAACCACGTACGGTGCCGCCGGAACCTTGAGCCTCTTCACCACGGCCAGCATCACGGGCGTAAGCATCACCGCCGTGGTGTCCAGAGACAAGATCGCAGTAATTATCGCACCGGCCACAAACGCGTTCCGGTAAAGCGAATGCGCGTCTCCCTTCGCGATGCGCGCGCATCGAATCGCGGCCCAATCGAAGAAGCCGCTCTTGCCCACCAGCAGCGATAGAGCGAGCAGTGAGAACAGAAACAGAAGGGCGTTCCTGCCGGCAAGAATCCCATCGAGCGCCTCACGCGGCGATACCAGGCCGAGAGCCAGCATCGCGGCTGCCCCGAGCATCGTCCACCAGCCCTCGCTCCATCGGCGCGGGCGCACGAACACCAGCACGAGCATCGTCGCGAAAACAATCAGAGTAATGACGATGCGTGCCGTGCCCGTCACTCGATCCCCCATCCTGTGTTGCGAGTTTCGGGCATACGCCAGTTCCAATGCCAGCTTGTCGACTGCCAATCACACTGCACGGATCGATAGTTAAGATGATTCGCAGCCCGAACGCGATTCCCGGCGAGTGGCCCATTCAAGCCTGTTGTTGGCTTGAGTGGGGCAGTTCCTGCGCCCAAAGTCAGCCGGTGGCCCACATCCGCCTTCTTTTGGCGAATGTGGGGAACAACCGCAGGCGAATGAGGAACAGCCAACCGTTCCCGGAGCCAAATCGTAACGAGTCCTTCCATGCTTCCCGAAACGACGCACTTCCCGTTGGCGGGACGGCTTCCAATGATTGACCGAAAAGCCAATCATCACCTCGGAAACCGACCGACTCCCGCTTTGCTACACTAACCCTTGCGAGAAACGAATCCAGTGACCTACCTCCATCTCCACATGGGTCGAGCAGATCCGCAGCGGCAATCTTCGCGCTCTGTCGCGGGCCATTACCGCGGTGGAAAACCGCACATCGGATTCGCACGCAGCTGCTGAAGGCTCTGTTTGCCTACTCCGGCCGCGCCCGCGTCGTCGGCCTCACCGGTGCGCCCGGAGCCGGCAAGAGCACCCTCGTCGATGCGCTCGCCGCGCAATATCCGCAAGCGCCAGCAGACCGTCGGAATCATCGCCATCGATCCCACCTCGCCGTTCACCGGAGGCGCCATCCTCGGCGACCGCATCCGCATGCAGTCGCACAGCGGCGACGACGGCATCTTCATCCGCAGCATGGCCACCCGCGGCTCGCTCGGCGGACTCTCCAGCACCACCGCCGATGTCGCCACCGTGCTCGATGCCAGCGGCCGCGACCTGGTGCTCATCGAAACCGTCGGCGTCGGCCAGGATGAGGTCGACATCGTCCGCCTCGCCGATGTCACCCTCGTCGATCCTGGTTCCCGGCATGGGCGATGACGTGCAATCCATCAAGGCCGGAATCATGGAGATCGCCGATATTTTCGTCATCAACAAGGCCGACCGCGAAGGCGCCGACCGCGTCGAGCGCGAGGTGCAAGCGCCATGCAGTCGCTCTCCATGCGCGCCGACGACTGGGTGCCTCCGGTGATCAAGACCGTCGCCACCACCGGCACCGGCGTCGCTGAGCTGGCCTCGGCCATCGACGACTACGAGGCGTTTCTCGCCACCGGCGAGCTGGGACACCAGCGGCGCATCGCCAACTGGCGCATCCGTCTGCGCGAGATGCTGCGCGACGAGGTGCTGCGGCGCATCGTGCGAAGGAGCTTTCTCCGAAGACGCCGTGGGCCAATACGCCGCCCAGGTCGCCGGCCACGAGCGCGACCCCTATTCCCTGATCGACGAGATCGTCGGCAACCTCGCCCGCTAGGAGCCATTGATCCCGATCGCTGATCCCCGAAGGCCGACGCCTGCCGATCCGGTGCTGATTCTCGGCATCGACACCTCCGGACGGCAGGGAAGCGTGGCCCTGCTGCGCGCCGCAAGGCGGGCAACTCGCTCACTCGTCGAACTCGCACCCTCTCCGGCGGCCAATACTCCGAGCTGCTGCGTGCCCACCATCGCCGCGTTGCTCGCGCGCCACGGCCTGGAGAGAAGCTCCATCGGCCTCATCGCCGTCGCCAGCGGCCCCGGCTCGTTCACCGGACTGCGCGTCGCCATTGCCACCGTCAAGGGATTGGCCGAGGCCTTCGCCACGCCGGTCGTCGCCGTCTCCGTGCTGGAGGCCATCGCGCTCGCCTCGGGAGCCGGAGGCAAGGTGGTCGCCGCCATCGATGCCCAGCGCTCCGAGGTTTTTTGGGGCGAGTACGAGCGTCGAATCCGCACTGCCCGCAGGCTTGCCCAGGGCTGCAACGTGCTGAGCGAGTCCATCGCCAGCTTCGCCGATTTCGCCTCCCACGTTCGCCTCCGCACAAGCGCCGCCGATCTTCACCCCCGACGCAGCGCTCGCCGCTCGCCTCCGACGAGGCTGGAATCGTCGCCACCGTGCTCGCCCGGCCCTCGGCCGAAGACCTTCGCCCGCATCGCCTACCGCAAGTTTCTGGCTGGCGAGCGTGCCGATGTCGCCACCCTCGATGCCAATTACCTGCGCCGCTCGGATGCCGAACTCTTCTCCACTCCCAAGCCCAGCATCGTGCAGCGGCGAAAGTGAAGATGACCGGCATCAAGATCCGTCTCGCCCGCGAATCCGACCTTCCGCAACTCATGGCCATGAGCGAAGCCGCCGGTGCAGCCGCTCATTGGACCCAGCAGCAGTGGCTGTGATATCTTCCATTCCCAAACTCCCGCGCGCCTCGCCTGGATTGCCGAAGCCGCAACTCGCCGCAACAGAAGCCGCCGAATCCGGCGGAAAAGTGAACTCCATGCCGTTGCGTTTCTCGTCGCCCAAAACGGCGGTCCAGATTGGGAGCTGGAGAACATCGCGGTGCTGCCCGAATTCCGTCGCCGGGGCGTCGGCCGGCAGCCTCCTGTCGGCCCTGTTGGTCGCAGGCCCGCGCGCTACAGGCTGAGCGGATTCTGCTCGAAGTCCGGGCCTCCAACCAAGTCGGCGATTCGCCTCTACCAAGCCAAGCGGCTTCCAACCGCTCGCACGCCGCCAGGCCTATTATCGGAATCCCACGGAGGATGCACTGATTCTGGAGCATTCATTCCGGAACTAAGTTCCGATTTCTCTTGCCCGGCCCTTCTCGCGGTGCTAGCTTTTACAACACCTGATTTCAGGCTTGGAGGTGCTGAAATGAATGCTCCCGTACGCGAACAGCTCCTGGCCAGCAGCGACGAATTTCGCAAGCTGGCCGATGAACACAGCAATTACTCTCAGCGTCTCGAATCCCTCACCAATAAGAAATACCTCTCCGAAGAAGAAAAAATCGAAGAAATCCGTCTTAAGAAACTGAAACTCCGTCTCAAGGATGAGATGGAATCGTTTCAGTCGCGCATCCAGCAAGTCTCCTGAGCAACCACGCCCGAGTGCTCGCGACCGCTCTGCGGCTCCGCGTCAAAAGGATGGCCAGCCCCGCTAATGCGCTGGCATCCTTTTGACCCAGCGCCCGCAGCCGGCAGCGCAGCGTTACCCGACCCAGCGCCCGCGGTCGGCAGCGCAGCGTTACCCACGAGCGCCCGCGGTCGGCAGCGCAGCGTTACCCACGCGCGCCCGCGGTCGGCAGCGCAGCGTTACCCACGCGCGCCCGCAGCCGGCAGCGGAGCGTTACCCGTCGAGCGGCCGCCTGCATGCTGTAAGCAGAGCTTCCGGCGACTATCGTCAAACTCCTCAACGAGCCCTATCCGAATCCGAGCCGCTGCTCTTTCCCAGCCGTTTCGGCTTTCCGAATCTTTCCGCCTTCCCGCTTCGCTATAATCGAGAGGTCCTCATGGTACGCGACGGAATCTATTACGCGCTGGCTCTGGTTGCGGGGGCGGTCCTCATTGGTATCTGGGCCACGCCTCTGCTTGCTCTCGTGCCGCTGTTGCTGGCGGCCTTTTTCCTCTGGTTCTTTCGCGATCCGGAGCGCGCCATTCCCACCACCCGCGGCGCCGTCGTCTCTCCCGCCGATGGCAAGGTCACTGGAGTCTCCACGATTCAGATCGAAGGCGAGCCGCGCATCAGCATCAGTATTTTTCTCAATGTCTTCAACGTGCATGTCAACCGCTCGCCGGCCGCCGGCGTCATCACCGCGGTCGAGTATCGCCGCGGCAAGTATCTGAATGCCATGAATCCGGCCTCGGCCGAACTCAACGAGCAGAACATCTGCACCCTTGTCACCGAGGATGGCGAGCGCATCGTCTTCAAGCAGATTGCCGGACTGCTGGCGCGCCGCATCGTCTTTTCGCGCCGCGTCGGCGACCGCGTCGCGCGCGGCGAGCGCATCGGACTGATCAAGTTCGGATCGCGTTGCGACGTCATTCTGCCCGTCTCCGCCAAGGTGCTGGTGCAGGTGGGCAACATCGTGAAGTGCGGCTCTTCGACGCTCGCCATTCTGCCGCCCGCGCAAGGAGAACTTTGATGGAATCGCCGGACCGTCGCATCGGCGACGCGGCGATCGCGCCGTTTGCGCAAGGGCATGTACGTCCTGCCCTCGCTGTTTACCACCGCCAATCTCGCCGCCGGCTTCTACGCCATTTCGCAGGCGGCGCTCGGCGCCGCCCACGCCCAGGGGCTGATCGGCGTCGCCCGGCGTCGATCCCCTGCGCACCGCGGCCATCTATTTCAATCATGCGGCCATCGCCATCGGCTTTGCCGTTTTCTTCGACGGCATGGACGGAGCCATCGCGCGCCTCACCCACACCACCAGCGACTTCGGCAAGGAATTGGATTCGCTGGCCGACGTGGTGACCTTCGGCGTCGCTCCCGGAATCCTCGCCTGGATGTGGGGCTTCTTCTGCCTTCCGCTCCACGCTCGATTCCGACCTGCGCGACAAGCTGGTTCAGTTCGGCGCAATCGTCGCCTTCGCCTTTCTCACCGCCGGTGCCTGCCGCCTGGCGCGCTTCAACATTCAGCTCAATCCGCAGCCCAAGAATCCCGGACGCCCCGGCCGCAAGTATTTCGTCGGCATGCCCATCCCCGGCGGCGCCGGTTGCCTGGCCGCCGTCGTCCACCTGCGCCTGGGCTATCCCGTGCAGAGCCTGGTGGAGCTCCATCGTCTGGATGGTCTACATCTTCCTGTGCGCCTTCCTCATGGTCAGCACCTGGCGCTTCTGGAGTGCCAAGAGCATTGACTTCCGCAACCGTCAGGCCTCGCGCCTCTTCGTGCTCTTTGCCCCCATCCTGGCCGCCATCTGGTATTTTCATCGCTACGTGCTCTTCGTCATCGCCGTCACCTACATGATTTCCGGTGTCATTCTTCAGGCTCACCTATGCCTTCCGGCGCCGCAGTCCCGCGCCGCCTCCTGCTCCGCCGCAGGAGGTACCGGAGCCTCATGAGCCCACTCCGCCAGAAAGTCCAATCTCTTCACCGTCGCCCTCGTCGGCGCCGCCGCCCTCAAGGGCAAGGAAGTCCGCGATGTCCTCAGCGAGCGCAGCTTTCCCGCCGTCGACATCAAGCTTCTGGATGAGGAGAGACGCGCTCGGCCAGCTCGATCAGGTCAATGACGAGCCGGCGTTCATTCAGGGGGTTCTGCCCGAGCATCTGGAGGGCGTCGATTTCGCCTTCCTCACCGCCGACGAGTCCTATATCGCGAAAGTCTGGGCCATCGTGCGCGATTCCGGCTCGGAGATCATCGACCTCAGCTACGCCCTGGAGAACAACACCGACGTCGTTCTCCGCGCCCCCTGGGTTGGAGCGCGAACTGGGCCGCACCCACGAGGTTGGCCTGCAGTCGGCGCCGGTCGTCATCGCTCACCCGGCAGCCGTCGTGCATGGCCCTGCTGCTGGCCCGTCTGCAGAAGGCCGCCCCGCTTCAGCTCGCCTCCGCCGTCATCGGCCAGCCTGCCTCCGAGTACGGACGCCGCGGCATGGATGAACTGCACGACCAAACCGTGAACCTGCTCAGCTTCCAGCAGATGCCCACACGCAATCTTTGGAACCCAGGCCGCCTTCAATCTTTTTGCCCAGCCCATCGAAGGCGCTCACCCCTCGCTGGCAGGAGACCGAAGTCGCGCATCCTGCGTCACTTCCACGCCATTGCGCAGCAGGAGCTGTTGCCAACCCCGCCGTGCTTCTCGTCCAGGCTCCCGTCTTCCACGGCTACACCATCGCCATGTTCGTGCAGACCGGCGCCGCGGTCACCGCCGCAGCGCTGGAGGCCGCGCTCGCCGGTCCGCATGTCACGGTCGCCAGCGAGCAGGATGAGTTCCCCAGCAACGTGAACGTCGCGGGCTCGTCGGAGATCCTCGCCAGCCTTCGCCCCGACGGCGCCGGGGGCAACGGCTTCTGGCTCTTTGCCGCCTGCGATAATCTTCGCGTCTCGGCGATCCAGGCCGTGGAGTGCGCCGAAGAGATGGTGCAAACCCGTCCCCGAGGGAAACTCCAATGACCCGTTCCGCCGCGCTGCGGCCCGCGCTAGCTCGTCCGCCTTGGCCGTACTCGGACTTGCTGCTGCTGCTTGCCTCCTGCGGCTACCACACGGCCGGCACCAGCTCTCTCCTGCCGCCAGACGTCAAGATCCTGGCCGATTCCCTCGTTCCGCAACCAGACCCACACCTATCACCTGGAAACCGGCACTCACCGGTGCGGTCATCCGCGAATTCAACACCCGCACCCGTTACCGCGTCGTCCAATCCGAAGACGATGCTGACGCCGATGCCATTCTGCAGGGCACCGTCGTCTCCGCCGAGGTGGCCCCCGTCGCCTACGACTCCGTCACCGGACGCGCCTCCACCGGACTGGCCACCATCGTCATCAAGGTGACCCTGACGGCACGCGATGGCCGCGTCCTCTACAGCAATCCCAACTACGTCTTCCGCGACCAGTACCAGATCTCCAACGAACTCGCCAGCTTCTTCGAGGAGCAGGGCCCGGCGCTCGACCGTCTCTGCAGCGCGACTTCTCCCGCACCCTGGTCAGCAATATTCTGGAGGCCTTCTAGCCGTGAGAGCCTTTGCCCCGGTCGAGCGCTTCGTGCAGGAGGTCAGCTTCGCGCCAGCTCAAGCCCGGCTACGTCTTCGTCGGCGATGAAGGCCTTTTTCCGCCGCACCTGCCGCGACGCCATCCTCCAGCACCTCGATCCCGGAAGGCATGCGCGAGTTCAGCCTGTACGAGTTCGATCTGGATTCCTCGTCGATCGTCGAAATTCTCGACCGCGCCCGCACTCCTTCGCTGATGGCCAACTTCCAGGTCTTCTTCGTGCGCGGCGTCAAGGCCCTGTACGGACGCGGCAAGCACGACGCCGAGTTCGCCGCCATCGCCGCCTACCTCCGCAATCCCAATCCCGACGCGCTGCTCATCCTCATCGCCGACCACATCAGCATCCCGGCCGACCTGCGCCGCATGGAGATGACCGACAAGGAGCGCTACGAGCGCATCCGCGAGACCCTCGGCGAGCATCTCGCCATCATCGAATTCGCCCGCGTCGAAGAGGGCGAGGCCGTCAAGTGGCTCAACGAAACCGCCGCTCGGCCACGCCACCAAAATCGAGCCCGACGCCGCCCGCGAACTGGTCGACTCCCTCGGCGGCGACATGATGATGATCTCCAACGAGCTGGAGAAGCTCCTGCTCTACGTCGGCGAAAAAAAGCGCATCACCCTGGGCGACGTCGAGACCATGGTGCTGGCCGCCAAGCAGCGCACCCTCTACGAACTCACCGACGCGCTCTCCTCGCACAACCGCGCCCGCGCCCTGGAGATTCTCGACGCCATGCTCTCCA
This sequence comes from uncultured Acidobacteriota bacterium, assembly GCA_963737175.1. Classification (GTDB taxonomy): domain Bacteria; phylum Acidobacteriota; class Terriglobia; order Terriglobales; family Acidobacteriaceae; genus TOLSYN. The sequence goes on from CAVTRQ010000013.1 coordinate 48,964, forward strand.
CCGGAGACGGCGACGAGGCCGCCATCGGCCATCTCTACATGCTGGCCCGCACCTTCCGCCAGATGCTGGTCATCCTGGAGCGCAACGTGCGCGACACCCGCGCTCTCTACCAGGTCCTGTGGCAGGGCTTCCGCATCCCGCCCTTTGCCGCCGAAGACGTCATCCGCCAGGCCCGCCGCTACCAGTCGCGCCGCGAACTCACCCGCGCCCTCCGCCTCATCTCCCGCGCCGACGCCGCCCTGCGCACCAATCCCCCCAGCAAGCGCCTCGTCCTGGAGAACCTCATCCTCGACCTCGCCGCCGAGCCCAAGCAACCCGCTCCCGCCTGGCAGCAGGAAGCCCTCCTCGACTAACCATTACGCGCCGCCCGCATCCGCCCCAGGGTGGCCCACATCCGCCATCCTTTGGCGAATGTGGGGCCGATTGCCACAGCTCGCGCCGAAGGCGTTGCCCATAGCACCTCGCGCCGCTTTCCCGCAGTACACTAGTCCAAGCATGATCTCCGTCCTCAATCTCGGCCGCTGCGATTACGCGACCGCTCTGCGCCTGCAGGAAACTCTGGTCGAGCTGCGCAAGCAGAAGCGCGTCGGCAACGTGCTGCTCTTCGTCGAGCATCCGCCGGTCATCACTCTGGGCCGCAACGCGCGCGCCGGCCAACATCGTCGCCTCCGCGCGAGCTGCTCGCCGCCCGGGCGTCGAGATCCACGAGATCAATCGCGGCGGCGATGTCACCTTTCACGGTCCCGGACAGCTCGTCGCCTACCCCATCTTCGACCTGCGCTCCTTCGACGCCCAAGCTCGGAGTCATCGCCTACGTCCGCCTCCTCGAAGAGGTGCTGATGCGCATCTGCGCCCACTACGCCATCGAAACCCAGCGCATCCGCCGGCATGACCGGCGTCTGGACCTACCCCACCCTCGCCGCCGCGCCTCAACCCGCGCCGCCCATGGGCCGCGACTACATCCCCGTCCGGCGAGACGAAGAAGTCGCGGGTGGCCCACATCCGCCTTCTGGTTGGCGAATGTGGGGAGCAGTCCTCGGCCATGGCCCGAGCGCAAGATCGCCGCCATCGGCGTGCACATCGCGCGCGGCGTCACCTCGCACGGCTTCGCCCTCAACGTCACCACCGCCGCTCGATTTCTTCCAGCTCATCGTCCCCTGCGGCCTCACCAAGCCGGTCACCTCCATCGAGTTTGAAACCGGCCTGCGCCCCTCGCTCGACGAGGTCATGACCATCGCCTCGCGCACCTTCGGCGAACTCTTCCACTCCCAAATGCTCTGGCTGGAATCCATCCACGACCTCATCCCCGAGAACGTCTCCCGCCGAAGCCCTGCTCCCCCGCCCCAGGACACTCCCGCCCGCGCCCCGGAAAACGAGCGCCGCATCGCCCCGATGACATCCATCTCGCCTAAAGCTGCGTCCCGAGGGGTGTCATTCCGAGCCCCGAGGACCCGCATCGTGACTTCGCGCGCTCCGGAGGCTCTGGCCACCAGCCCGTGCCGCCCGCGCACTCTTCGTCTGCACTGCCCGCTTCAGCCTCTCTTGCGCCCCTTCCTCTCTGCGATAATGAAGCTCCATGCCCACTCCGCTTCTGCACACCAGCGCCGCCGCGCTCGAGTTCGACCGCCTCCGCGAGATCGTGCGCGGCTGCTGCCAGAGCGAGCTTGGCCGCCAGGCGGTGGACGCGCTTGCGCCCACCACGGACGCCGAGTGGATCGAGCGCCAGCAGCAACTCACCGCCGAGGTGCGTGCCTTCTTCCGCGCCGGCGGACGCTTCGACTTCGGCGGCCTCATCGATCCCAGCCAGCTCGTGCTCCGCGCCCGCATCAGCTGGAGCCACCCTGGAAACCACCGAACTGCGCGACGCCATCCTCCTCGTCGATCGTGCCGCCGAGTGGCGCGAAGCCGCCACCCATCCCCCGCAGGCGATGAAGGAGCCCTGGCCCGCCGTCGAGCAGCTCAGCGCCGCGCATCGAGGATTTCACCCCGCTCCTGCGCTACTTCGCCAACAAGCTCGCGCCCGACGGAACCCTCGACGACAACGCCTCGCCCGCCCTGGCCGCCATCCGTCGCGAAATCGAGAAGCAGCGCCGCTCCATCCAGGAGTCGCTGCGCGGCTATCTCCGCCGTCTCTCCGAAGGCAACGCCTTGCAGGACGAGCTGGTCACCATCCGCGGCGACCGCTTCGTCATCCCCGTCAAAACCGAGCAGAAGCGCCGCGTCCAGGGCGTCGTCCACGGAGCCAGCTCCAGCGGCCAAACCGTCTTCGTCGAGCCCCTGGAAACCATCGAGCAGAACAACGAACTCGTCCGCCTCCTCGAAGACGAGCAGCGCGAGATCCACCGCATCCTGCTGGAAATGACCGCCCGCCTCGGCCAGCAATCCGAGGCCATCCTCCTCGCCGTCGATGTCCTCCGCGAGCTCGAGCTGCAATTCGCCAAAGCCCGCTTCGCCGAGCAGTACCACTGCACCCGAGTCAATCTTCTAGGTGGCCCACATCTGTCGCAGGGTGCCCCAGCAACCGTGCCGCGCTCTATTCGGCGCTGACCTGGGAAGCAACTCACGGAGCTCAGCCCGGTTGGAAACTCCCCCGCCTCAGACTCCCTCATCCTCATCGACGCCCGCCATCCCGTCATGGAGCGCAATCTGCGCTCGCGCGGCAAGTCCGTCGTCCCGCTCACCCTGGAAATGGACTGCCGCTCACCGTCAGCTCATCATCAGCGGCCCCAACACCGGCGGCAAAACCGTCGGCCTCAAAACCGTGGGCCTGCTCGTCCTCATGGCCCAGGCCGGAATCCCCGTCCCCGCCGAGCGCGCCGATCTTCCCATCTGCGACGCCGTTCTGGCCGACATCGGCGACTCGCAATCCATCGAGCAGAATCTCTCCACCTTTTCCGCCCACGTCACCAACATCGATTTCATCTCCCACACCGCCACCGCCCGCTCGCTCGTCCTGCTCGACGAACTCGGCTCGGCCACCGATCCCGAAGAGGGAGCCGCGCTCGCCGTCGCCATCGCCGAACACTTCCGCCTGCGCCAGGCGCTCACCATCATCTCCACCCACCACACCGCGCTCAAGATCTACGCCGCCAACTCCCCCGGAGTCCTCAACGCCGCCGTCGGCTTCAACGAGAAAACTCTCGCGCCCACCTACGAGCTGCGCGTCGGCGTCCCCGGAGCCTCGGCCGGAATCAACATCGCCCAGCAGATCGGCCTCAATCCGCAAATCATCGCCGACGCCCGCCGCCGTCTCAGCACCCAGACCCAGGACATCGCCGGCTTCCTCGACCAGCTCCACTCCGATCTCCGCCAGATCGAAACCGAGCGCCTGCACCTGCGCCAGCGCGAGCAGGAAGTCGCCCGCGAGCGCAGCCGCCTCGAGGCCGAGGGCCTCAAAGAGCAGCGCGAAAAAATCCGTGACCTGGAGAAGAAGCTCGACTCGCTGCATGCGCGACTTCGAGTACCACGCCCGCGAGGCCGTCGCCGCCGTGCAGGATCGCGCCGCCGCCCAGAAGCTCGGCAAGGAAGCCGAACGCCGCATCGCCAGCGCCCGCCGCGAGTTCCGCGAGCAGTTCAATCAAACCGTCGTCGCCCACACCACCGGCGCCGACCGCGGAGACGAAAACGCCCGTCCCCACGTCGTCGCCCGCGTCAGCCGTCGGAGACACCGTCCAACTCAAATCCATCGGACGCACCGGCAAAGTCGTGCGCAAACTCGAAGGCGAAGCCCTCGAAGTCCAGGTCGGCCCCATGAAGATGCGCGTCCCCCTCGACGACATCGCCGCCGTCATCGGCCAGGCCGCCAACAATCCCGTGCACGCCGCCCGCAGCAAAGGCATCAACGTCCGCCTGCGCGACGACGACGCCTCCGCCCCCGCCGAACTCAACGTCATCGGCCGCAACGTCGACGAAGCCACCGCCGAGGTCGAAAAGTTCGTCGACCGCGCCTTCCTCGCCGGACTCTCCCACATCCGCATCGTCCACGGCTCCGGCATGGGCATCCTCCGCAAAGCCCTCCGCCAGTACCTGAAACCCACCCCCAGGTCATCGGAGTCACCGAGCCCCCGCAAAACCAAGGCGGCGCCGGAGCCACCGAAGTCGAGCTGAAGGTGTAAGGATTTAAGAATCGATGACGCGTTTTTGCGCCGCGAAAATGCGTTTTCTGGAAGAAAAGTTTCGCCAGCGCTTCGCATCGGATTGTGTGTACTACTGTACGTACACCTGTGATACGATATCCGGGTTGAAATCATGCCCTTTGAATGGAACGACGAGAAGAACCGCCAGAACATAGCGAAGCACGGCATTGATTTTGACACCGCCGAGTTGGTGTTCGCCGACCCTTTCGCGCTAACCCAACCAGACGTATTGCACGACGAGGACGAGGAACGCTATATCACCCTTGGCGCGATCGAAGTGGGAGCGATTGTCTTTGTCGTTCACACCGATTTTGACCGCGATGGCGAAGACGTGATCAGACTCATTTCAGCCCGGAGCGCGACCGGTCGAGAGAAACAAGCCTATGAAGAAGCTCACAAAGGAACAGAAACTTCGAATCGCAAAGATCGCGACAAAAAAAGACGCTGATATTGACCTCTCCGAGATGCCCGAAGTCGTCGACTGGTCCGGAGCCGAGATTGGCAAATATCATCGGCCACCGAAGAAGCCGGTAACCATGCGCCTCGACGCCGACGTGCTCGAATGGCTGAAGAGTTACGGCGAAGGCTACCAGACGAAAGCAAATATGCTGCTGCGTCACGCGATGATGCAGACGTTGCAGGCAGCAGAGCAACCAGGCACCGCAAAGAAGGCCCGTAGAGCATAGCTCATCCCAGCGGGTGGCCCACATCCGCCTTCTTTTGGCGAATGTGGGATTCAGCGAATGTGGGATTCGGAGGAGTCACTCACCTCGCCTGCCGCGACCACCCCTCATCCCGCTTCCAATCCCCCGAATTTTGCACACCTAGTTCAGGGCCAAAAATCCCTTACGTCACAGCTTTTCCACAAAGATACCGGCAATCCTGCCCGCCCATCCCCGCAATGGGGCAGACTAGTACCGTGGCCAACCCCGGAGACTTCGCCTACACCGTCAAGCAGCAGGCCGACATCGTCCGCATCATCGGCGAGTACGTAAAGCTGCGCAAAGCCGGAGCGCAGAACTACTCCGGCCTCTGCCCCTTCCACGGCGAAAAGACGCCCTCGTTCTCCGTCCACGCCAGCCGCCAGTACTTCCACTGCTTCGGCTGCGGAGTCTCCGGCGACGTCTTCACCTTCGTCCAGAAGATCGAGAACATCACCTTCCCCGAGGCCGTCCGCGCCGTCGCCCAGAAGCTCGGCATCGCCGCGCCCAAGGCCCAGTTCAACTCGCCGCAGGAAGCCCGCGAGGCCCGCACCCGCGGCCTTCTGCTCGATCTTCACGAGGCCGCCTGCCTCTGGTTCCAGGAGCAGCTCGCGCCGTCCCGAAGCCGCCGCCGCCCGCGAATATCTTCGTGGCCGCGGCCTCGACGACGAAGCCATCGCCCGCTTCCGCATCGGCTTCGCCCCCGAGTCCGGCTTCCTCCTGCGCGACAAACTCAAGCCCCTCGCCGACGAAGATACCCTCCGCGAAAGCGGCCTCTTCAGTTGGAAAGAGACGTGACGACGTCGCGCGCCGGACGAATCCGTCCAAGCCCGCGCCCGCCTCTCTCTACAGCAAGTTCCGCAACCGCATCGTCTTCCCCATCTGCAACGAGAGCGGCAAGGTCATCGCCTTCACCGGGCGCACCCTCGCCACCGACGACAAATCCGGCCCCAAGTACCTCAACTCGCCCGAGACGCCCATCTACAGCAAGTCGCGCGTGCTCTTCAATCTTCACCTCGCCAAGGAGGCCATCCGCCGCCTCGACTACGTCATCCTCGTCGAAGGCCAGATGGACTGCATCTCCGTCTTCAACGCCGGATACCACAACGTCATCGCCTCCAGCGGCACCGCCTTCACCGAGCCGCAGGCCCGCCTGCTCGCCCGCTTCAGCAAAAAAATTGTGGTCAACTTCGATCCCGACACCGCCGGAGCCGCCGCCGCCGAGCGCTCGCTCGCCCTGCTCGTCAGCGAGGATTTCGAGATCCGCATCGTCACCCTCGAGCAGGGCTACGATCCCGATCTCTTCGTCCGCCGCAAGGGAGCCGCCGCCTACGGCGCGGCTCTGCAAGGCCTCGCAGAAATATTTCGATTACCTCATCGAGCGCGCCCAGGCCCAGTTTCCGCGCACCGCCGAGGGCAAGGTCAAGGCCGTCAACTATCTTCTGCCGCACATCCAGCGCATTCCCAGCCGCATTGTCCGCGACGAACTCGCCGCCGACGTCGCGCAGAAATTGCAGATCGACTCCGCCGTCCTGCGCCAGGAGCTGCGCCACGTCGCCGGAGCCCGCACCGCAACCAAGCTCGCGCCCGCGCCCGAGGCCGCCCTCACCGAAGCCGAGCGCATTCTCCTGCAAGCTCTCGCCTCCGGCCGCGAACTCGCCTTCACCTTCGAGGACGAGAACGGCCAGGAGCAGGTCTACAACCCCGCCGAGCAGGCCTACTACACCCTCAGCGCCGAGCAGCTGCACAAGGGCCTGCGCGCCGAGGCGCTCATCGACGCCATTCTCAAGGCCCTCGCCGAAGGCGCCGACCTCATGACCCTCCCGCTCGCCGACGAAGATCGCGCCCTCTTCATGTCCGTCCTCATGAAGGAGCACGAGCCGCTCACCGCCGAGCTTCTCCACGGAGCCATCGAAGCCCTGCGCCGCCGTCAGCTTGAGCACCGCCAGCGCGAACTCCGCCGCCAGATCGCCGAAGCCGCGCGCAACAACGATCCCCTCGCCGTCGCCCGCCTCATGCAGGAAAAGCAGGAAGTCGACCGCGCCCTGCGCCACGCCGCAACCGTCTGAGCAAACCGAGCGGCGCGGATCGATCCCGCGGATTAATCCCATGGAGGCGCACAACATGAACGACCCGCGGCCCATCCGGCGCAAGGATCGCGAGATCAGCGAGGAAGACGCTCGCCAGCTACTCGCCAATGGCGAGTACGGCGTGCTGAGCACCGTCGGAGCCGATGGTGCTGCCCTACGGCGTCCCCCTCAGCTACGTCTACCGCGATGGGGAGATTTGCTTTCACTCCGCGCCCGAGGGCCGCAAGGTGGAGCATCTCGACCGCCGGAGCCCCTGCGAGCTTTTGCGTGGTGGGAGCAACCGAGCTACTGCCCGAAAAATTCAGCACGCGCTACGAGAGCGTGATCGCCGCAGGCGAAATCCGCGAATTGGAGGGCGAGGAGAAAAAACTGGCGCTCGGCTGGCTGGTGGAAAAGTACGCGCCAGAATTTCTCCTGCAGGGAAAAGAGTACATCGCCAACGCCGAGGACAAGACGCGCGTTTTCGCCCTCCACGTGCGGCACATCACCGGAAAACGGCGGGCATGAGGGTGGCCCACATCCGCCATCTTTTGGCGAATGTGGGGACCAGGAAATGTTGGACCTAGGAATGTGAGGACCAGGAAATGTGGGGACCTAACGAATGTGCCCCCTCACTTCTTCTTCGCATAATTCTCCATGCCCGAAATATCGATCACCACGACCGCCTCGTTGCCGACCACCCAGGCGTCGTGGCCTGGAGGAATCTCACTAATGTCGCCCGGGCCAAATTCGTATTCGCTGCCGTCGTCCATGGCCACATGCAGCCGTCCGAAGATGTGAAGATTCAGGTGTGGCGCCTCACAACTGGGTGTCTGCGCGACCGGTTTAACGCAGGTGGACCAGCGCCATCCAGGCTCGAAGACGGCACGGCCGAAGGTCATGCCTCCCAGGGAAACGACGTCCACCCTTCCTCGGTCGAACTTGCGGCTCTCGTCCGGCGTGGAAAAACTGCGCTGCTCTACCGGTGGTTCCGGCTCACGCTTAAACTCTCTAACCGCCATGGCATCCTCCGTTCACCGGATTAGAGAACTGCGGCCACGCTAAAGTTGCCGTTCAGAATGTATGGGGCCGCGGAGGGTGGCCCACATCTGCCATCCTTTGGCAAATGTGGGGCTGCAAATGTGGGGCTGCCGGATGCCAACCGGCTGCGTACCAGAAGCGCTCAGTCGGTGGCGTGCGGCTCGTACAGTCCAACCGCGCTCGCCTCCGCGGCCGGGAAGGGTGCAACCGAAGCGCTTCGGGCTTCCTTCCACAGTCCGTACACTCCCGTCGCAAAAACCGCAACCATCAGGATCGCGTCTCCCGCGTTGTCCTGTCCTGCCATGTAGGCTCCGGCGGTGGCGGCGACTCCTGCCAGCAGGCACCAGCGCCCACCGGAGATCTGCCATCCGCGTACCACCAGCAGCATCATCGGAACCGTGGCTGCCAGTGAGTCGTAGTACATGATGCGCGGATTAAGCAGGATGGCTCCCGCCAGCAGCACTGTCATCCAGGTACTTCCTTCTAACTGCCTTCGGTGGTACATGCGAGAGAAAATCGCAAGCACCACAAAAATCAGCACTCCATAGGCCAGATAGCAAGCCGTGCTTGCTCCGGTAAAGGGTCGGCCCATGGCATACAAAGCTTGGCCAACAATTCCAGCAGGGCTGCGCCCAAAGTCATGGTTCAAGGTGAATTGCATCTGAACGTCGCTCAGATACTCGGCAAACTCCTTGGGCCAGATCAGCCTCTGCAACAGAAACACGGAGACTCCACCGGCGGCCGTCATCGCGGAATTCGCAAATTGCGCCGCGCCCATCAGCACCGGGATCACCAGCAGCGTCAGCATGGGAAGTTTGAACAGCGAGGCGGTCAAAACCGCTGCGTAGAACCATCCCCACCGCTCCTGCTTCCAGCCCCGAATCGCTCCCATCCAGAGCGCGCCGTAGAGCGGGATCGCAATATTTCCGCTCAGAATCACTTCATTCGCCATCAGCCCCGGAAAGAACACGGCGACCGGAAGCAAGTGCCGCAGCAGCTTGCGCTCGGCCGGCCTTGCCAGATGGGATACCGCCCAAAGCTGGCCGCCAAAACCCGCGCCGTAGATCGTCCAGAACAGCCAGTTCCCCAGCCCGGAGGGAATGAAATTCAGAATCCGCAAAATCATCAAGGTGAGTGGAGGGTAAACGTAGGTGAATGCGACATGTCCCCGCGCATGGGCGGCAATCTGGCGGGCTTGGCCTGCCGCATACGGATCAAGGCCATCCCTCAGCCACTTCATGGCTTGCTGGTAGATCGCCAGATCCCAGCAACTGGGAAGATAGTGCCTCATCCCCACAACCGAGCCCACGGCACCGATCCACAGAAGCGTACACCACGGCCAATTCGAGAGCCTACGTTGAGCCATGCCCATCAAGTCCATCAATTCCAGTCCAGAATGTTTAATACGCTATGTTGATTCTTGCGGGTCAGTCAAGCGGAGTGCGCCATTCGGGCCTCGGCCGGAGCTACTTCCAGTATGATCGAAATTAGGTGAGCATGGACTCCACAAACCGCAAGATCTTCTGGCTTCTCTTCACGATTCTCAGCCTCGGCGGCTACTTCCTGCCCTTCGGCTGGGCCATCGCGGAGATGCTTTTTGCGCTGTGGCTAAGCTGGTGGATCGTCTACCGCTCAGACCTGCTCTGACCCGAGCCGGCTCAATCTGGCGGGTGCCCCATGTTAGCCATCCTCTGGCTAACGTGGGGTAGTTGCCCCGGCAGCGGTGAATTTACAAACAGCGTCGTTTGGGACTTCTGGGAGCGGCTAATTGCTCCCGCGATCCTCCCCCTTGCTTTCCATCGCATTCTCTGCAAAAATAGTTAAGTTCCCGAAACTCGGGACCACTCTCCGCATCTAAAGGCTTAGTGCCTCCTCGCCCAATGTGGCGACTTGCCCGTAGCGGAGCGGGCTTTCTTGTGCGTTGCGTGATAAAATTTAGAAGGTTTCGGCTTACTTTTCCGGTCCTTTGCGGACCGCCGAGCCGAATTGTGACTGTTTGGCGGCCGCCTCGCCGCCCATGACGATTTTTCGGCTGCCTATGGCGCCAGTGAAGGATATTGCTCTTGGCTCTCGACGATAAATACGAAGATATTCAAAAGTTGATCGATACCGGCAAGGAAAAAGGTTTCCTCACCTACAACGAGGTGAATGACCTTCTGCCCAACGACATCAACTCACCCGACGATCTCGACGACCTGCTCGGAATGATCGGCAACCCAGGGCATCAACGTCCTGGAAGACACCAAGCTTCCCTCGGAGAAAAAGTTCGATCCCGACGCCGAGGAGTCCGAGGACGTTGAACTCGACCTCACTCCCGGCGCTCTGGAAAAGACCAACGACCCCGTCCGCATGTATCTGCGCGAGATGGGCACCGTCCCCCTGCTCACCCGCGAGGGCGAAGTCGAAATCGCCAAGCGCATCGAGCGCGGACAGATTCGCGTCCTCAAGGCGCTGTCGCGCTCGGCCATCGTCATCCGCGAGGTCCTCGCCATCGGCGACGATCTCAAGCGCGGCGTCCGCTCCGTCAAGGAAGTCGTGATCTTCGACGAAGAAGAGATCACCGACGAGGTCCTGCAGGGCCGCCTCAAGGACATCACCGGCAAAATCGACGAACTCGGCCGCCACTACAAACGCGGCCTCGCCTTCGCCGTCAAGCTGGCCGAAGTCGGCGCCCCCGGCAAGGACAAGAAAAAGATCCGCGACTATCGCAAGATGCACTGGGGCCTCGGCCGCGCCCAGGTCGAAGTCAGCCGCTCCATCCGCAAGCTGCGCTTCACCAACCAGGAGCGCAAGCGCCTCATCGACCGCGTCAACAAAACGGTCGAGAACATGAAGGCCCTCGACCGCCAGGTTCTCAACCTCGAAAAGCGCTGCGAGTTCACCAAGAACGAGGAGCAGAAGAAGGAAATC
>CAVTRQ010000014.1:0-143220 GCA_963737175.1 uncultured Acidobacteriota bacterium
TCGGGTGCGGAATTCTTCTGCTTCTTCGACATAGCGCCTCCATACTAGCACCACACGCCTCTGGGCAACGAGAAGAGCTCGGCTTGAGTGAGGCAATTGGACGATTACTGTCAACAACAGCCCTTCTATCCACCGATCGCAACACCCCTTACAACCGGATAATCTGGTGTCCCGAACACTGCCCCGCCGCGGCCTTCTTCAACTCCGAAATCAGCTCCGGCCCGTATTGCGCCAGGAAGTAGATTCCCGGCAACACCCGCTCCTGTAGCTCTTTGTGAGGAAACAGCTCGGTCAGCACCCGATGCGCATCCTTGGTCAGCGCTTCATTGCGCCGCAACTCCGCCCGTGACGCCTTGGCGCCAATCTTTGAGAGCTGATACAGCATTTTGCGTTCGCTCCGCGCCGCCGCGTCCACCAGCGTCGGGTCCAGCTTTTGCAGCTCCGCCCGCAGCGCCTCCAGATGTTTTTGCAACGACTGCCGGGTCTGCCCTAGCGCCTCCTGCAGCCCCGGGGCCAGTACCCGCGACGCCAGCAACTCGCAGACCTGCGCGCTGCCGTGGAACAGGTCGCGGAAGCTCAGCCGGTAGCGCGCCAGCAAATCGCTCATCGCCGGACTGATGATGGTTGCCGAAAGCCGCGGCATCACCGGAGTCGTGCGCCCCAGCAGTTTTTCGTACACCACCCCCGCCTGCGCAAAATAGGCCAGCTCGGCCGGTCCGCCAAAGTACACCGCCGTCGGAAACAAGTAGTCCTGCGCCACCGGACGCAGCAGCACGTTGGCGCTGAACTGCTCCGGATGCGCCGCAATTCGCTCCAGCACCTCGCGCCGCCCCACCCGCTGCGCCCCCAGCATGAATCCATCGCCGGCCCGATGCAGCACCGTACGCCGGTTGCCCTCCAGGGAAAACAGCAGCGTAGACTCCGGGGTCACCCGCACCTGCTCGTGATACCCCGCCTTGCGCAGCGCCTTGCCCCGCTCCAGCAGCGCCTTGTCCAGCTCTTCCGCGCGCTCGGCCGCCGCGCGGTACAGCGGCTCGGCAATCGCGTGCAGCTCATCCTCCAGCGGATCGACCAGCACCAGTCCCGTCCCGGCCATGAGCCGCGTAAACAGCCGCGCAAATGCCGAGCCATAGCTCTCGCCCACGCGATAGCTCTCGCGCAGCGCATCGCTCACCCATCCCGCGCCCAGCACCGCCGTCGCCCGCTCCACCAGGCCTTCGATCTGCGCCTCCAGCGGCAGCGGCCCCACCGGAGCAGCCGAGCTGCTCTGCTCGGTCGCCGTCAGTTTCACCAGCTCGCAACCCTCGGGAATCGTAACGCTGGCGATCTCTTCCAGATCGTGATCCTCGGTCGCCAGCCAGAACACCGCAATCGCCGCAACCCCCCGCGCCGTCAGCTCCTCGGCCATCTGCAAGGCAGAGGCTGCCTTCAGCACCGAGTACAGAGGCCCGCCCAGCACGCCCACCTGCTGTCCGCTGATGCAGGCCACCGCGCCCTGGCGAAAGCGCTCGATCGACGCCAGGGTCGCATCCGCAGCGCCCCACCGCCGGTTCTGCTTCTCTAACACGTCGGCGACGCGCGCCCGCCGCTCCGCCGGATACTCGCGACCGGGCGCCTGCAGCCGGAGTGCCGTCCGTTGGCCCGTAACCGGCTGCAAAGCCCCGCGCGTACTCCAGCACCGCATGAGACTCTGGCCGGTGCGCAAAAAATCCCGCCACCTTTTCGTAATCAAAGAGAAAATCCAGAAACAGCCGCGAGCTATGCGGGATCGCCGTGAACGGCATGCATTCGCTTTTCACCAACCCACCTCTGTCTGCAACTCAAGCATCCCGTCCCGCTTCCTCGCTCGCATCTCGCATAATGTCCGTTGATGAACTTCTGATGAACTTCGAAAACAATTCGTTAGAAATTGGATGTTCCCTGCAACCGTACGATGCAGCAGCCTCCACGCACCTTCCAAGCCGCATCCCCTTCCGAGTCGCGCCCGCTTCACACTCGCACCTACCGCCAGCCCAATCGCACGCAGCCAAACCTTTCGATTGTAAACAACATCGGACGCCAGCACCTCAAGCCTCACGCCAAATCCGCTCACCTCGCATCGAATCCGCGTTTCGAACCTCTAATTAAGGCATGACACTTCTGCTGCAAACGTCCATCCTTCATTCGCTCTGGATCTTCGTGCGCCGCTTCGGTGCCTTCGCCTTCTTTCCCCTCGGTCTGCTTGATATGTCTTTCCTTGCGCCTGGCAGCTTTGACGCGCTTCTCATCGTACTCACCGTGGCGCACAAGCAGCTCTGGTGGTATTACGCCCTCATGGCCACCGCCGGTTCGGCCTGGGGCACTTGGCCCAGCTTTCACTTAGGACGCAAAGGCGGCGAGGAAGCTTTGGAGAAGCGCCTCGGCGCACGCCGTTCCAAAATCATTTATTCCACCTTCCAGCGCTGGGGCTTCTGGTCCCTCTTCGTTGTCGCCCTTGCTCCGCCACCCACGCCCGCCTCCGCGTTCATCTTAGTCGCCGGAGCCCTGCGTTATCCCTACCACCGCTTCCTCGTCTCGTGGACCCTCGGACGCCTGCTCCGCTTCACGGCCATCGCCTGGATTATCCAGCGTTACGGAGGCCACATCTTCCATTGGCTGCGCGGCTACTACCGCCCCGCGCTGTGGACCGTTGCCACCCTCGGCATCGCCGCCGGAGCCGTCGCCCTCTACTTCTATCTCCGCGAACGCCGCCGCCACTCCACCGAAACCGCCGAGCAGCCGCAGCGCGTCGCCTAATACTCGCGTTGCCTTCAACCCTCTTTCGGGTGACGATCTAGCCAATGACTACCGAAACGATTGGCACACCAGTAACCCGCCTCTGCCAACCGATTACCCAACTCGACAATCGTTGCGTGTATTTGCACTGTTACGGGTGCAATCCGCCGAATCATTCCGCGCCGAATCACCAAAATGCACTTCCAAGTCCGCGCGCCGCGCCAACCTTGAGACCTTGAAACCCTGAAACTTTGAAACCTCGGAACTTTCCAACCACTTCCGGTATCATGAATTCTGTATGAGCCTTACTCGCGAACAAGCCCTGGAAATGTTCCGCTCCGATGATCTGATCGGCATCGGCATGGAAGCCGATGCCATCCGCCGCAAGTTGCATCCCGACGGCGTTGTCAGCTACATCATCGACCGCAACATCAACTACACCAACATCTGCACCGAGTACTGCTCCTTCTGCGCTTTTTATGCGCCCGTCAAGGGCCCCGGCCGCGAAAAGGGTTATCTGCTCGACTTCGATCAGATCTACGAAAAGATTGCCGAGACGGTCGAAATGGGCGGAACCGGCGTGCTCATGCAAGGCGGCATCCATCCCGATCTCAAGATCGATTGGTTCGAATCGCTCTTCCGCGGTATCAAGCAGCGCTTCCCGCAGGTGCATCTGCACTGCCTCTCGGCCAGCGAGATCATCGGCATCGCCGAGTACAGCAATCTCACGCTTGAGGAGACCATCCGCCGCCTCATGGACGCCGGACTGCAATCGATCCCCGGCGGCGGCGCCGAGATCCTCGACGACGAGGTCCGGGCCAAGGTGGCGCGCCTCAAGTGCACCACCCAGGACTGGCTCGATGTCCATCGCATCGCCCACAAGTTAGGCATGAAGACCACGGCCACCATGATGTTTGGCGTCGGCGAAAGCGAAGAGCACCGCGTCAATCACTTCGAGCACATCTACCGGCTGCAGGAAGAGACCGGTGGCTTCACCGCGTTTATCCCATGGACCTTCCAGCCCAGGCACACCGCTCTCGGTGGCCGTGGCTGGCCCGAGACCACCGCCGTCGAGTACCTCAAGACGCTCGCCATCTCACGCATCTTTCTCTCCAACTTTCCCAACGTGCAGACGAGTTGGGTCACGCAGGGACTGAAGGTTTGCCAGATGGGCTTGCGCTTTGGCGGCAACGACGTGGGTTCGGTGATGCTGGAAGAAAATGTAGTGAAAGCCGCAGGCACCAGCAACTGCACCACCGAAGAGGAGTTGCGCCGCATCATCCGCGACGCCGGCTTTCGCCCCGTCCAGCGCGACACTCTCTACCGCACTTATTTCCTCAACTAGGGACGGCGGGGAGCTTGCGGGTGCAAGCTCGGCAGCGTAGGTCTTACAAGCAGGCTCTGGTCGTCCATCGGCATAAAATAGAGATGGGCGCGGCTGCGCTGCAGCGCAAGGCCCGCGCCTGCCAGCAGCGCAGCCACCAGCACAAGCACTCCCAGGCGCGGCATCAGGCGCGGCTCGGGCGCAACCTTTGCAATCAGCGCACCGAGAACAAGCCCCGCGGCCAGGCCTCCAAAGTGGCAGGCATTATCGGTTCCTCCGCTGATTGCGCCGAAGACAACGTTGTATCCCACAAACGCAATCAGGCTCCGCATCGTCGCCTGGGTCAACACTCCGGAGGAGAACTCACCGAGCTTGATCGACGCGATCACCGCTCCGGCAAGGCCGAAGATCGCTCCTGACGCGCCTGCGCTGAGGACGGGCATACGGTGCCACCAGAGGCTGCCAAGGCTGCCTGAGATGCCGCACAGAAGATAGATACAAGCGAATGTATAGTGACCGTAAAGCCGCTCCGCCAATTCCCCGAGCGACCATAGGCACCACATGTTGAATGCAATGTGAATGATGCCGAAGTGCACAAAGCAGGAAGTCAGCAGCCTCCACCACTCCCCGTTTAGCGTAAGAGGCGCGTAGTTTCCGCCCCATGCCAGCGCGCTCGCCCCCGAAGGACTCATCAGCGAAGCGCCCCCAAGCAGCATCCCGACGAATACCGCAACGTTGATGCCGAAGATCGCCTGGGTGACCAGCGTCGGCATCGCCTCCTGCCGCCGCCACGGAGTTGCCATGACCGGCTGATACTTCGTCTCTTCGCCGCGCTGTGCCGCCTCGTGCTGTTTGCACCAGGCACAGATCTTTTTACCCAAGGTAAAACCGGAGAGCGTACGGCCACAATGAATGCACTGACTCATGTTCTCTATTATGAAGGAGTCCAGCTTCGCGATCTAGGTCAATCTGCCGAAGCCTACTGTGCCTTGCTCCGCAGAAATTCCAGGAAGTACTTGTCGGTGATGCGAAGGTGCGCATCCAGCCACAGAGCCAGTACGCCCACCGCACATTGCAAGGCTTCCAGTTTGGAGCGCATGTCCAGCAGTCCGCGCACGTGGGCCGCCAGTTGCGCGTGCTCTCGCTTGTGCATCTCCCGGCCTGGAAATGCGGAGGAGTCCATCAACTTCTCCTCCTCGCGAAAATGGTTCAAGGTGTATCCGTTGAGTTCCAACAGAATCGCATTCACCTCGGAGGCAGAGGCATGGCTTGAAAATGCCTGCGTCACTTTTTCCAGGAGGCCCAGGATACGTGCATGTTCGGCTTCCGCGGAGCGGATGCCCTTGGCAGCGGCTCCGTCAGGCCCGCTCAGGGAAGCGGTCGATTCCGGCGGCGTGTTCGGCTTTAGTGTCATGGAGATTTGCACCTCGTGCAAGCAGTGTAGTCAGGGTCGCGAACTAATCGGTGTCGCCTGAGCTAAGAGGATACGGCGGCGACTCGTCTCAGCTTCTAGTGATGGACGGCAGGGTGCCATGAAAGACGGCGTAGGCAAACCATACGGCGCCGGCGAGCAATGAAAGAACCCCGACGATAATGACTCCGCTCGACGTGCGTCCCTGGTTGCGCTTCTGATAAAAGACGGCAAGCGGAAACAGGTACGCGAACTGAATCAGGACAAACAGCATATTGCCGAGGACGCGCGCCTCCGGCGAGGGCAGTTGCGACACGAAGAGCAAATACGCAAAATGGCACAGCAATGCCAGGGCCATGCCCTTCCAAAAGCTGCCTCCTGCGGCCCTGTCATGGTGATAGGCCGATCCGTTCATCGTCGACAAGTCAGTCAAAGCCCCTCTTATGGATTCAGTCTTACCCCGGAAACGCCGACAACCGGCAAGCCTTACATCGACCGTGCCCAGAAAAGCATTAGGAGCTACGATACTTTACGCGGCGGGGCCAAACCAGCAGAAAACACCCAGAAAAAAACGTAAGTAACCAGTCGCCGAATTAGAGTGAAGGCTCTCGGCGCGTGGTGAATTACTCCCACTCAATTGTGCCGGGAGGTTTGGAAGTAATGTCGTAGACGACGCGGTTGATTCCCGTGACCTCATTGACGATGCGGCTCGAGATCGATTTCAACACCTCATAGCGGAAGCGGCACCCAGTCGGCGGTCATCCCGTCTTCGCTGCTGACGGCGCGAATCGCGCAGGTGTATGGCGTAGGTGCGCTGGTCGCCCATCACACCCACCGACATCACGGGCAGAAGCACGGCGAACGATTGCCAGATCTGCTCGTAGAGTCCGGCGCGCTTGATTTCGGTGACCACGATATCGTCGGCTTCCTGCAACAGCGCAACCCGCTCGGGCGTAACTTCGCCGAGAATGCGCACGGCGAGACCGGGGCCCGGGAAGGGCTGCCGCTGGAGCATCTCGTCCGGCATGCCGAGATCGCGGCCGATGCGGCGCACTTCATCCTTGAATAGATCGCGCAGCGGTTCGATCAGTTTGAGCTTCATCTTGGCGGGCAATCCACCCACATTGTGATGACTCTTGATGGTGACCGAAGGACCGCGAACGCTGACCGATTCGATGACGTCAGGATAGAGCGTGCCCTGCACCAGCCACTGAACCTCGCCGTACTCACGCTTGATGCGCTGCGATTCTTCGTCGAAGACTTCGATGAACTCGTTGCCGATGATCTTGCGCTTGCGCTCGGGGTCGACTGACGCCGGCGAGTTTGGAGAGAAAGCGGTCGGTGGCATCCACGGCATCGATATTGAGCTTGAGCTTGGTGCGGAGATTGTGCTGAACCTTGCTGTACTCATCCTTGCGCAGCACGCCGTTGTTGACGAAACACGCAGGTCAGGCGCTCGCCAATGGCACGGTGAACCAGGGTTGCGGCCACGCTGGAATCCACTCCGCCGGAGATGGCGCAAAGGGCTCGGCCCTCGCCCACGGTCTCTCGAATCTGGGTGAATCGTCGAGTCGATAAATTTCTGCGCCGTCCACGACGGCTGCGCCTTGCAGATGCCGAAGACAAAGTTCTTCAGCAGGTCGGTGCCGAAGCTGGTGTGGTGCACTTCAGGATGGAACTGCACCGCATAGTAGCCGGCAGCAACGTTTTCAATGGCGGCGACGGCGTTCGAGGTACGCGCGACGAGCCGGAAGCCGGGTGCGAGTTTGTCCGCCTCGTCGCCGTGCGACATCCAGACTGAGAGCGTATTCCGGCAGACCGCTGAACAGGGCCGAGCTCTCCAGAACCGAGACCTCGGCGTGACCGTACTCGCGCTTGCTGGCGGCGTGTACCGTGCCTCCCAGCGTGTGCGTCATGAACTGGAGTCCGTAGCAGATTCCGAGCACGGGCAATCCCGAGGTTGAGAATCTCCGGGATCGGCCGGGGGCGCGTCCACGTCATAGACCGAGCAGGGGCCACCGGAGAGAATGATGCCGACGGGATTGTAGCTGCGAATCTCCTGCAGTTTGGCCGTACAGGGCAGGACAACGGAGAAGACGTTCTGCTCGCGAATGCGACGCGCGATCAGTTGCGTGTATTGCGAGCCGAAATCCAGGACAACGATGGAGGGAAGCGCAGTGTGTTCCACACACAAGGTTCGCAGAATTGGGGGCGGGCTGTAAAGCGATTAGCGCGGACGGTTCCGGAACCGTCTGGAGGCGCTGGGAGCGACTGCGCCAAGGTCAGTTCGCGCACCGCGACCGAGGCGTAGGCCCCGAGGCGGGCCAGAAGAAAGATATCGGAGACGACGATGTACACCAGCGTTTCCAGGGCGAGCAGAACCGCGATGGCCCAGGCGGGCAGCGCGAAGCGCAGGCGCCGCCGTGAAGGCTCCCGCGACGGAGATGACCGTCGCGGCCACGCCGCGCAGAGTGCTGTTCCAGAGCGCAATGGCCGTCAGGCGCAAGCGGTTGCGGCGGATAAAGGCGATGGCTGCGACCACTGAATCCAGTGGCGAGAGCGCGTCGCGCACGACGAAGATCGGCGCCAGCGAAAGCACCCAGTTGACATAGCTCCAGAGCACGCTGGAGGCAGCGAGCGAAGCGAAGACGATGAGCGCGGAGGCGAGGACGTTCTGCTCCGCTCCAGCTGACCAGCGCGGCGATCCATGTGCCGCCCAGATAGCCGATGACGAGAATCAGCAGCATCAGCACGCGAGCAAACTTGAGAAGTCGCGAACGAGCTCCAGCGCGGCGCATCGGGAGCAATTGGGAGACCGTAGTCGGCGGCAAAGCGGCGCACCATCACGCGGGTGATGATTCCGCGGCCCAGCGTGGCAGCCGCGATCCAGAGCACGGCGCGCCACGCTGAAGACCTGCGTCGAGCAGTCCTGAGCAACAGCGGCATCGCCTCGGCGAGGAGGTCGCGGCGGCAGCGGCCAAGGCGAAAGGATCCTGGCCAGTTGAGGGCCATCTGGTCGGCGTCGGAGAGAAAGACGACCTGGCGCAGGTGCGCGTAGGCAACGAACAACAACGCCAGCAGACCGAGTCCGAAGCTCCAGCGCCAGAGCAGTTCCATGGCCAATAGAGCCGGGTCGCTGCGCAGGATACGGAAGCCTTCACGATGGGCGTCAGCGTTCATGGACAAAAGGATAGCGCAAGCTGGCGATAGCCACCCACATCTGCTGACTGCGGCAGATGTGGGGCACGGTCAGTCTCTCTTGCTCCGCAGACCTGAATGACTTCTGCTTGCTGCGTCAGCCCTTGACTACGAGATTGACCAGCTTGTTCTTGACGACGATGACCTTCACGATCTGCTTGCCGGCCAGCGCTTCCTTCACCTTCTCATCGTTGAGCGCGGCTTCGCGGACGGCTTCGTCCTCGGCGTCATGAGCGACGGTGAGGCGCGAGCGCACTTTGCCGTTGAACTGCACGACGATCTCGACCTCGTCTTCCTTGGCCAGCACCGGATCAGCCTGCGGCCACGGATGGCGAAGCAGCGCGTTCGCGATCTTCGCCGAGAGTGGACCAGAGTTCGGCGGCAAGATAGGGCGCGAAGGGATTGAGCAGCAGCACGAGCTTGCGCTGCACCTCGGCGCGGAAGGCTTGCGGCGCGGCGGAGTTGGCGGCGAAGAGCTCCTGTTTGACCATGCAGGCGTTGAGCAACTCCATCATGGCCGCAACCGAGGTGTTGAAGTGCCAGCGTCCCTGGAAGTCGTCGGTGATGCGCTGGATGGTCTGGTGCAACTTGCGCAGCACTTTTCGAGCGTCCGGCGTGAGCGCGGCGACATCGTAGTCGCGCAGCGCTTCGCTTCCGGCCGCAGGCGCACTGGGTTCTCGGTGATGAAGCGGTAGAGGCGCGAGAGGAAACGATAGACGCCTTCCACGCCCTGGTCCTGCCAGTCGAGGTCGCGGTCGGGCGGAGCGGCAAAGAGCGTGTAGAGACGGGTGGCATCGGCGCCGTAGCGGGCCACCATGTCGTCGGGCGAGACCACGTTGCCGAGCGACTTGGACATCTTGGCGCCGTTCTTGATGACCATGCCCTGGGTGAACAGGCGCTGCGCGGGCTCATCGTTGTGGATGAGGCCGATGTCGCGCATGAACTTGGTCCAGAAGCGCGAGTACATCAGGTGCAGAATGGCGTGCTCGACGCCGCCGATGTACTGATCCATGGGGAACCAGTAGTTGGCGATTTCGCTGTCAAACGGCGCGCGTGGCGATGGGGCTGGTGTAGCGGTAGAAGTACCAGCTCGAATCGACGAAGGTGTCCATGGTGTCGGACTCGCGGCGCGCGATGCCTCCGCACTTGGGACAGGAGACTTCGTAGAACTCCTTGACGCGGGTGAGCGGCGAGCCGCCGGCGAGGGTGATTTCGACGTTCTCCGGCAGCAGCACCGGGAAGCTGATCCTCCGGCACGGGAACCAGACCGCACTTTTCGCAGTAGAGGATGGGGATGGGCGTGCCCCAGTAGCGCTGGCGCGAGATGCCCCAATCCTTCAGGCGATAGGTGATGGTGGCTTTGCCGAAGCCGTTCTGCTCGGCGTACTCGGCCATCTTCTTCTGCGCCTCTTCGCAGGCGAGTCCGCTGAAGGGGCCGGAGTTGATGAGCAGCGAATCCTCGGCGACAAAGGGCAGCACGGGAGCATCGGGCTGACCGGCTTCCGGCGGCTCGTGCTCGCGGCGCGGCAGGATGACGATGCGCACCTCGATGCCGTATTTGCTTGGCGAACTCGAAGTCGCGCTCATCGTGCGCAGGAACCGACATGATGGCGCCGGTGCCGTAGTCCATCAGGATGTAGTTGGCAACCCAGATGGGCACGCGCTCCTGGTTGAAGGGATTGATGGCATAGTGGCCGGTGAAGAATCCCTTCTTGTCCACCAAGCCGATGTCTCCCGCCTCGCGCGCCTTCTTCTGGTCGGCAGAGCATCTGCTCCAGGCTGGCGAGCTTGGCGGGATCGCTTGCCGACGAGTTCGGCGACCAGCGGATGCTGCGGCGCAAGCTGCAGCGACGTGGCGCCGTAGATGGTGTCAATGCGGGTGGTGAAGACGGTGATCGTGCGTTGCGGAGCCGCCGTCGAGTTTGAAATCGACATTGGCGCCTTCGCTGCGGCCGATCCAGTTGCGCTGCATGGTGCGGACCTTCTCCGGCCAGCCCTCCATGTGGTCGAGACCCTGCAGCAGTTCCTCGGAGTAGTCGGTGATGCGCACGCGCCCACTGCTCGAGTTCGCGCTGCTCGACCAGGGTGTCTTCGTGACGCCAGCAGCAACCGTCCACCACCTGCTCGTTGGCCAGCACGGTGGCACAGTGCGGACACCAGTTCACCTTGCTCTTCTTCCGGTAGGCCAGGCCTTTCTCGAAAAGCTTGAGGAAGAACCACTGGTTCCAGCGGTAGTACTCGGGCAGGCAGGTTGCGATTTCGCGCGACCAGTCATAGCTGAAGCCGAGACGCTTCATCTGCGCCTTCATGGCGGCAATGTTGTTGCAGCGTCCACTCGCGGGGCTGGCGCTGGTGCTTGATGGCGGCGTTTTCGGCGGGCAAGCCGAAGGAATCCCAGCCCATGGGATGCAGCACGTTGTGGCCGCTCATCCACATGTAGCGGGCCAGGGCGTCGCCGATGGCGTAGTTGCGGACGTGTCCCATGTGCAGCGCGCCGGAGGGATAGGGCAGCATCTCGACCACGTAATACTTGGGCTTGCCGCTGGAGGGCGGCTCGGGCGCGTAGCGGGTCAGATCGCTCTCCCAGAGCGCGGCCCACTTCTGCTCCACCGGAGTGGGATCGTAGCGGGTGTCATCTTCGGCACGGCCGGCGGCATGCTGGCGCGGCTCGGCGGTGGGATCGGGAGTGGACTCGGGCACGGCGTTGGAAGGGGCGACGTTGGAGGAGCAGCCATGCCGAGCTCCCGCGCAATGCTCCTGACTTCTTGCACGAAGCCTTCGGCGGCTTCGCGCACGACTTCCGCGGCTTGTTCGAGAATGTCGGCGGGAGAGTCCGGCGACGGCTTCTGGATGGATTTCTGCTGATCTGCCATGAGTATTGGTTCGCCCTGACAGTGGCGCAAATTGCGCAATGGATAAGCTTTTATTCTACAACCTGTGCGCGCGCATCTCCATCTCCGGCTAGCTCCGGCCAGCGACTTCAGCGCCTCGACGTTATGGAGATCGTCGAGAGGCTCGTCGATGGGGGTTTCCAGGATGAAGGCCGCGTGCGCGTGGCGCGGATCGTGGAGCAGGCGGCGGAAGGGTTCGAGGCCGATGCTGCCCTTGCCGATGTGTTCGTGGCGATCGAGCTTGGAGCCGCAGGCGGCCTTGGCGTCATTGCAGTGCCAGACGCGCACGTTGGCAAGGCCGACGGTGGCATCAAGCTGGCGCATGGTTTCCGCGTAGCCCTCTTCGCTGACAATGTCATAGCCGCTGACGTGGGTGTGGCAGGTGTCGATGCAGGAGGCGACGGGGATGTGGGCGGCGAGGGCGGCAATGAGTTCGGCGACGCTCTCAAAACTCGAGCCCAGGGAGAACTCGGCTCCGGCTGTGTTCTCGATCAGCAGCGTCAGTCCGTTGTCCGCCATGTTGAGTCCGTCGGCGGCGCGTGCGATGGCGGCGCAGGCGTTGGCGAGGCCCTCGTCGCGCGAGCAGCCACGAAAGCTGCCGGGATGCAGCACCACGTATTCGGCGCGGAGCTCGATGGCGCGCTCCATCTCGGCCCGGAAGGCGGAGACGGATTTTTCCAGTATCTCGGGATTGGTGCCGGCGACGTTGATGAGATAGTTGGCGTGGATCACCAGCGGATTCAGGTCGTAGGCGGCGCGCAGCCGGGCCATCGCCTCATACTGCTCGGGCGAGATGTCAAAGGGACGCCACATGCGCGGGCTGGAGCTGAAGATCTGCAGCGTGTTGCAACCCAGGCGCCAGGCGCGCTCGGCTGAGGTCTCGAACCCCACCGGCGGTGGAGGTGTGAATGCCGATGCGGCGCGAGGCGGGCTGCGGTCTGTGCTCGGCGGCGGGAATGAGCTTGAGGATGTCTCTCTCGGGCGTGGTCGCGGACTTTTTGACGGCTCGGGGCATGAGGAGATTGTAAGGCCGTGCCGCACTCCAGAGCCAATGGCAACCGGCTCCGAATCTGCCGCGTGAGCTGAATCGAAGCGATGGCGAGCGAAAGCGCAACCCACCAGCTCAGGTGCAGTGATATCCTAATCGGCATCACGCCAGAATGAGGCTCTTCACCTCCCATGTCCTAACCCGAACCGCCCTGAATCCCAGCCCACTCCCGAATCCACCGAGTCCTTTGAGGACATTCTTACCCAGTACGAGCAGACGCACGCGCGCAAGGCTCCGGATGGCAACAAGCAACTCGAGGGTACGGTCGTCGCCGTCTCAGCCGAGTCGGTCTTTCTCGACATTGGTTACAAGACCGAAGGCATTCTGCCGCTGGCGCCGTTCCAGGGCGCGGGCGAGACGGTAAAGGTCGGCGATAAATTTCCGGTCTCGGTCAAAGGCCGCGATCCGGAAGGCTACTACGAGCTTTCGCGGCTGAAGGTGGAGTTGCCGAAAGACTGGTCGGCACTGGAGCAGGCCTTTGCCGAAAAGACTACGATCCTGGGCACGGTGACCGCCGTAATCAAGGGCGGACTCAGCGTGGACGTGGGAGTGCGCGCATTCATGCCCTCCTCGCGCAGCGGAGAACGCGACGCCGCGGCCATGGAAAAGCTGGTTGGAGAGCAGATCCGCTGCCGCATCATCAAGCTCGACGTGACCGACGAAGACGTGGTGGTGGATCGCCGCGCCGTGGCCGAAGAAGAAGAGCGCGCGAACAAGGAACGGCGCTATAGCGAGATCGAAGAGGGCGCGACGCTGAGCGGAACGGTCCGCAGTCTGGCCGACTACGGCGCATTCGTCGACCTGGGCGGAGTGGACGCGCTGCTGCACGTCAGCGATCTTTCGTGGAGCCGTGTCAACAAGGCGTCCGACGTGCTCACGGTGGGGCAGCAGGTGGAAGTGAAGGTTCTGAAGATCGATGCCGAGAAGCATCGGATTTCGGTGGGCCTGAAGCAGCTTCAGCAACATCCGTGGGACGCGGTCCCGGAAAAGTACAAGGTTGGCGAGCGGGTGCAGGGAACCGTGACGCGGGTGGTGGAGTTCGGAGCCTTTGTGGAACTGGAACCGGGCATTGAAGGATTGATTCATCTCTCCGAAATGTCGTGGACCAAGAAAGTGAAGAAAGCCGGCGACGTGATCAAGCCGGGCGAGACCGTGGAGGCCGTGATTCTGGGAGTGAGCCTGGGCGAACGGCGCATCTCGCTGGGACTGAAGCAGGCCCTGGGCGATCCCTGGGCTCAGGCGGCGCAGAAGTTTGCGGCGGGCACGGTGGTCGAGGGACCGGTCACCAGCATCACCAAGTTCGGCGCATTCGTGCAGCTTGCCGAAGGCATCGAGGGCATGGTGCACGTCAGCGAAATCAGTGCAGAGAAGCGCATCGAACATCCGCAGGACGTGCTGAAAGTCGGGCAGGTGGTGAAGGCCCAGGTGCTCGAGCTCGACCTTGAGAAGCGGCAGTTACGCCTCAGCATGAAGCAGATGGTTCCCACGGGCCTGGATGAATACATTGCCGAGCACAAGGTTGGGGATGTGGTAACCGGCCGCTTGATCGAAGAATCCGGCGAACGGGCGCGGGTCGAGTTGGGTGAACGCATTCAGGCCGTGTGCCGGATTGCCGGGCCGGCCGCCGCAGAGGAAGAGTCCAAACCCGCGGCGCAGAAGCTCGATCTCTCGTCTCTCGGCGCCATGCTCAATGCGCGCTGGAAGGGCGGGCCGGTGAGCAGCGAGAAGAAGCCCGAGGCGGCGCGCGCCGGGCAGATTCGCAGCTTCCGGATTGTGAAACTGGACGCCGACGCAAAGAAGATCGAGTTGGAGTTGGCGTAGTCCTCCGCCGGGCGGACGCGCGGCCCCGGCCTGCGTCCGTCCGGAGTTCCTCTGCATCGTAGGAGCGGCGCATTGCCGGGACTAGCGGGGCTCCGCTACACTGATAGCCATGCAGTCGCGTGCAACGCCGGACGAAACTCGTGCCATCTGCGGAATCTCTCCAGCCGTGCATCGAAGCCAGCGTTTGAAAACCCAGAGTTCGGGAGCCAACGCACGCCAAGCCACCCAGGGGCAGGCGGCCCGCTCGTGAACATGCAGCGGGAAGCCATTAGGCGGTTTGCCGAACTTGCGCTTGCGGTTATAGCCACTGTGCTGCTGACCGGATGCAGCAAGCGCGTCACCGAACCGGCGCACACCTTCGCCTACATCTCCAACTCGGGCTCCAACACGGTTAGCGTGCTGGACCTGTCCACGCATGAAGATCGTGCGCACCCTGGCCACCGGAAACAATCCGACCGGAGTCACGGCCAGCCCCACCAAAGATGAAGTGTATGTGGTCAACACGGACTCGGGTACGGTGAGCGTCATCGACGCCGCCACCAACCAGATCGCCGGGAACATGAGCGTGGGAAGAGCACCCTACACGATTTCCGTGACCGCCGACGGCAAAACCGGATGGGTCGCCAACGCGGAGTCGAACACGGTGACAGCGCTCGATCTCGACGCGCACCGCGTCATCGGGCAGGTCGCGGTAGGAAAGCAGCCCGGCATTGCGCGGGTTTCCGGCAGACGGCAAGTTCGTGGCCGTGGCCAATCGCGGCGACGATTCCGTGACCTTGATCGACGGAGCCACGATGAAGGTTCGCCGCACTCTGCATGTGTGCAGAACCCCGGACTCGGTGGTCATTCTGCCTGATGCCTCCAAGGCCATCGTCGGCTGCTCCGGTTCGCAGCAGGTGGCATCGGTGAATCTGAAGAACGCGGTGGTCGAGGCGCTACTCCGGGTGGGCGGCACGCCGGTGGACCTGGGAATGAAGCCCGATGGCGGTGAAGTGTTCGTATCCAACTACGAGGCGCAGACGATCTCGGCCGTGAACCCCTACACCGACGAGGTCGGCGAGAGTTTTCTGGCCGGCGATCATCCGGTGCGATCGCTGGTGAGCGGCGACAACAGCACGCTTTATGTGAGCAACTTTGCATCCAACAGCGTGGCCGTCTTTGACGCCGATCACGCGCAAGCTGATTACCACGGTGCAGGTTGGCTCCAAGCCCGATGCGCTGGCTTTGACGCCGGCCGGAGAACATGCTGCTGGTCGCCGATTCCGGCTCCGGAGACGTGGCCGTGCTACTGCTGGACAAGCGGCGCGACAAGAAGGTCCAGGCGCCACCGCCGCGCCTGTTCCTGATGATTCCAACCGGGGCAAGACCATCTCAGATTGCGGTGAAGACAGCGTCGAAAGCGAAGTAGCAATGACCATCTGCGCGAGTTGCGGCAGCGATTCGAGGCTTCCTCCGACACGGAATGCGCTATGTCCGCAATGCTCGGCGGAACAGCTCTCGACCAAGCCGCCGAAGCAGCACCGGGCCGTCTGCGCCAGCTCTTGCGAGTCGCCGACCATCGTTCTGATCGCGCTGAATACGCTGGTCTATCTGATCATGGCGATGGCAAGGCCGCAGCTTCCTCACCTTCGATCTGGAACTTCTGCTGCAACTGGGGCGCGAACGCCGGCGCGCTGACCAGCGGCGGGCAGTGGTGGCGGCTGCTCACATCCACCTTTGAGCACGGCGGACTGCTGCACATCGCGCTGAACATGTGGTGCCTGTACAACCTGGGATGGCTGGCGGAGTTGCTCTTCGGGCGTTCGCGCTTCACCCTGCTCTACTTGATGTGCGGCATCGGCGGCAGCCTGGGAAGCATCTGCTGGCGCGGAAACGGCATCAGTGTCGGCGCTTCGGGCGCAATCTTCGGCATCGCCGGAGCGCTGATTCCGGCGATGATGCTGCACAGCAATCAGCGGCTCCGCGCGCATGCTCAAAGGACATCTCACCAGCATCGCGCTCTTCGTCGTCTACAATCTTGCGTTCGGAGCCGCCCTAGCGAGGCACCGACAACGCCGCGCACGTTGGCGGACTGCTGACCGGACTGATGTTGGGCATCGCCTTTCCTACCGGTGCCGACCGCAACCAACAACGCGGGCGCATGCGCGTGGCCGCCGGCACGCTGCTCATGGTTGCTGGCATTCGCCGGAGCGGGAGCCTTCGCCCGGCAACGCAACGAAGCTTATATCGAGATCGAGAAAGCCGCCGATGCACACCAGCGCGGCGACGCCAACGCTGCCATTGCCCACGCGGAGCGTGCCGCCGCGCTGAAGCCGGACGATGCACAGGCTCAATTCATGCTCGGAACCTTGCTGTCAGTGCGCATCGTGATGCGGAGGCGTTGCAACCGTTTACGCAGCACAACACGGCTGCGTCCCAAGTTCGGCCCGGCTTATGTGGATCTGTGCGTCGCGCAACGTGAGTTGAAACAGCTCGACGCGGCGCTGGCCAACTGCGAACAGGGTGCACGGCTGGCTCCCGACCGAAGCAGACGCGTGGTTTAACCTGGGAAGCGCTCGCTACGAGTTGCACGATCTAGTTGGCGCGCGCGATGCGCTGGCAAAGGCGGTGTCGCTGAAGCCGCAAGGCTTCGACGAGAACCTGCAATACGGCTTGATGTTAATCGCAACCGGCGAGACCGGAAAAGCGCTTCCCTACCTCCAAAAGGCCCACGATCTGCATCCGCAAGATGAGGACGTGACAAAGTTGCTGATGCAGGCACAGCAGGAGTAGTGCATGGCCCGTCTCCGGTTGGGCGCAGCGTCTCGTATCATGTGGGTAGGATGATGGAGATACGAGAAAACATTCGACTGGCCCCGTACACCACGTTGCAGGTGGGTGGAGATGCGCGTTACTTTGCCGAAGCCACGAATGACGGCGATGTCATCGAGGCGGTCGGTGGGCGCGCGCACGGGCGCTTCCGATCTTTGTGTTGGGCGGCGGCAGCAATCTACTGGTAAGCGATGCGGGCTTCGGCGGCCTGGTGCTGCACATGCGCATCGATGGCATCGATTCCATGGATGACGCTCGCGATTGTGGCGGGAAGCGGATTTTTTCCGTTGGCGCTGGCGTCGAGTGGGACACATTCGTGGCCCGCGCGGTCGAGGACAATTGCGCTGGAGTGGAGTGCCTGAGCGGCATTCCGGGAAGCGTGGGCGGAACGCCGATCCAGAACGTGGGTGCTTACGGGCAGGATGTCTCCGAGACCATTGTGCGAGTTTCCGCCGTTGATGCGACGACGCTGGAGCGGATCGAGTTCGACAACTCCGCCTGCGGCTTCCGCTACCGGCAGAGCCGATTCAATGGAGGCAAGCCGGGACGCTACATCGTGACCCGGGTGGATTACGCCCTGCAACCGGGCGGCCGGCCGAAGATTTCCTATGCAGACCTCCAGCGTCATTTCAGCGCCCCAGCGTTCGATGGTGACACTCCGGCGAACCATGCAAGCTGGCCCGACTCTTTCCGCGGCACGCGAAGCCGTGCTGGCAATCCGGCGCGCCAAGGCAATGCTGCTCGACGAAGAGGATGCGGATAGCCGCAGCGCGGGCTCTTTCTTCAAGAATCCCGTGGTGAGCCTCGCCGTTTATGAGCGGATTGCAGCCAATTCGGCGGTGCCGGTTCCACACTTCGACGCGGGCCCTGGACAAGTGAAACTGGCGGCGGCGTGGCTGATCGAGCAGGCAGGGATCGGCAAAGGATTCGTCCTCGGCCCGGTGGCCATCAGCAGCAAACACACTCTCGCGCTGATCAACCGCGGTGGGGCGAGCGCCGCTGACATCCTACGGATGAAAGACTTCGTGCAGCAACAGGTGCGCCGGCGCTTCGCGGTGGAATTGCTTCCCGAACCGGTGATGCTGGGCTTTGGTGCGCAGGATGATCCGTTTTAGCGAGCTGTTATAAAGCCTGAGCCGTTAGCTGCGCAGGAATTGAATGGAGTGAGTCTTGATGATGAGCCACACGGCTTGCCCCTGTTGCAGGCCAAGATTCTGTAGGGCACCACGGGTGATGTGAACGCGGAAGTCAGTCTCCCGCGCGTCTTCCTGCGCACACCCCCGCGCACCCTCACACTTCCCTTCGGCGCACAGAGAACGCGCAGCTCAACCATTCCGGCGCGATCTTCGATCGCTGCGAATCCGGCCCTGCAGGATATTTCGCGCGCTGATGCCGGAGGGCCGGCTGATGGCGACCAGAATGTCTCCGGCGCGCAAGGCCAGACACGCCGCTTCGCCTTCGGCCTTGTTCGCCAACGGTGACTCCAGCAACAGGGCCGTTCCCGCGACGCGGCAGGTCATGGTGCCAAGCGCGGGATGAGTTTCTTCAACGACGGCGTCGAAAATATTTTCATATCCGGAGAGCGCGGCCCGCTCGCGGCTGATGGGCGCAGCTGAAGATGCGGTGCGGCTCGCCATCGGCAACAACGCTTCCCATCTCCATCACCAGAACGCGGCGTGAGAGTGAATAGGCCTCCGACTGCTCGTGGGTGACGTAGAGCAGGGGAACCGCGCGCTCGCGCTGCCAATCGAAGAGCGTCTCCAGAAGCAGCGACTTCAGCCGGAGGTCGAGGGCCGAAAGCGGCTCGTCCAGCAGCAGCAATTCAGGCTCGCAGACCAGGGTGCGGGCCAGAGCCACGCGCTGCTGCTCGCCTCCGGAGATGGCAGCCGGACGGCTCGCGGCCAGCGCCGCGATGCCAAAGCGCTCCAGAATCGAGTCCACCCGCGCATCGCGCTCCGGGCGCGGCAGATCCAGCAGACCATACTCAACATTCTGCCGCACGGAGAGGTGCGGAAACAGCGCAGGCTGCTGCGAAAGATATCCGATGTGGCGCTGGCGAACCGGAAGGTTCACGCCGCGCTCGCTGCAGAAAACAACGCGATCGCCCAGCGTAATCCGGCCACGCTGCGGCGCGCGAAATCCGGCGATGCAGTCGAGCACCGAGGTCTTGCCGGCGCCGGAGGCGCCAAACAGCACCACCACTTCATGCTGCTGCCTCGAATGCTGCACTCAAGCTGAAACTGCGGCAGCGGCAGGTGAATCTCCACGCTCAAGGCCGCGCCGGAGGCGCTCATTGCAGCCTCCAGTTCCGCTTGCGATTGAGCGCGTTAATGGCAACCAGCAGCGCGAAGGAAATTCCAAGCAGAGTGATGGACTGGCGCGCGGCAGCCTGATAGTCGAGCATCTGCACGTTGTCGTAGATGGCAATCGAGGCGGTCTGGGTGCGGCCGGCAATGTTGCCGCCCAGCATCAGCACCACGCCAAACTCGCCCAGCGTGTGGGCAAAGCTCAAGGCAAAGCCGGTCACAATGCCAGGAAAGGCGAGGGGAAACGTGATGCGCCAGAAGGTGCGCCAGGACGAGGCTCCCAGGCTGGCCGAGGCCGCAAGCAGGCGACGATCCACCGAAGCCAGCGCCGCGGTAAATGGCTGCACGGCAAAGGGCAGACTGTAGATGACCGATCCGAGTACGAGCCCTTCAAAGCTGAAGGCCAGGGTGTGTCCGGTGAAGCGCTGCCAGAATGCGCCCAGCCAGCCGCGCGAACCGAACTCCAGCAGCAGATAAAAGCCCAAGCACCGTGGGCGGCAGCACGATGGGCAGGGCGACCACGGACTCGACCAGAAATCGCAGACGAAAGCGCGTGAAGGCCAGCCACCAGGCCAACGGCAGCCCAAGCACGAGCAGCAGACAGGAGGTTACCAGCGCGAGCTTGCAGGCTCAGCAGGAGCGGCGAGATCATCGAGAGCTCCGCGACAACGCCGGAATCGGAGGGCTGGTCGGAATCGCGTCTGCAGGCTCCTTCGTTGTGTGCTGATCCATTCTGGACCGGCTGCCGCTTCTAGACAATGACGCGGGAACATTCACCTGCGCACATCGGCGCAAGGTGAGGTCTCAGAGAAATAATGAGGATAGGACGCAGGAACTTCCAGGCGCATGCCAGTCGCTGGAAGAGCGGAAGCCACGCACATTCCGTCTTCTGCCAGAAATCGCACGCGGAGCGAGGCTTACTCGAGGCTTACTTTTGCGGCAATATTGCGGACGCGTTTGAACTTTAGAATGCTGCCAGGCATGCCGCGGGTTTCACTCAGGACGGCCACGGTGGCGAGCACGCCCATCACCAGGAACAACGCGAACATGATCACGGCAATGACAAGAATCGGCATGGGACACCTCGCCGCTATTGTCCGCCGACAACAACCATTCTTCGGTGACGTCAGTCACCGTCGCAGTGAGCTTGCCGCTCACACCAGCTTTGCCAGCTCGCCGTCGATCTGCTGCAGTTCGGTATTCAGCAGCAGCGTGTAGCGCTCGTTGCTGGTGCGGGATAGTTGCTCGCGGATTCGGGCACGCGTCAACTTCAGAGCCTGGATCTTGCGCGACTCTTCTGCCTTCAAACGGCCCAAACGCTCTCTTTCATCGACAATTTCCTGCGAATGAATCTGCTCTTGTAGGTCAATCTGCTGCGCTTCCACGGTCTTGCTCTCCCAGCCATTAGCCATACATTAATTATAAGCGGGCGGGAGCGTCTTGCACAAAGCAAGGAGGGCCAGAAAACCGGCTCCCAGGCGAAAAAATCCTGGTTTCGAGCCCGAAACGCCTGCTCCCGGCAATCGCCGCAAGGGATTTCAGCCGTTTTCTTGTGAATTTGATTAGAAGCGCACGACAAGTCCGCCAGTGTAGCGGAACGAACGACTGGCTCGCGCCGTAGTGGTGCGTATAGAGGTAATCCACCTGCGCCAGGCGAACCGCCAACATGACGCGACAGATTTCCATCGAAGGTCACGCCCGCGGCGGCGGCAAAATCAGTGCTCCGGTAGTCGAGCACGGTGGGGTTGCTCTCGGGTACGGTGAAGTCATCGCGATCAATGCCGGCGAGCGCGTGAACAGAGGGCGTGAAGAACAGGAAGTTGTGCAGGCGATAGCTGGGACCAGCCAGGTAGGTGGATCGCGTACATACTTGATTCCCGTGTTGTCGACCGCACTATTCGAGCCCCGGGAGAAATCGATCGTGTAGCCGAAATTACTGTGCATGTAATGGCTGAACTCGAAGGCAAATCCGTTCAGGGTCGTGCTGTTCACATTGACCTCTGGAATGTTGTAGCCGGAGACGCCGGCATGCTGGAAGGCATATCCAACGAACAATTCTGTCTTCGGTACGACCAGAGGGCTGCGGTTCCAACTGGGCCAATGCAAACGCGCCAAAAGCAAGACAGAACAGGACAAGAACGGTGAACTTACGCATCAATATCAATCCTCCGGGAGGTGAGAACCATCACCGGCAAGCCCGCAGCCATTCGTTTTGGCCGGAATCTGAAACCTGAGATGAATTGCTCGTCTGCACTCAACTTATCATGGCAGAGCCATCAAGCGGCAGACAGCGATTGAACGCCGTCAACTCCGTACGGCTTTCCTCAACTCAGGATAATACGCTTAATCGGTTTCGCGCGATGCGGTCAAATCATACGTGCATCGCAATAGAAAAGGCCTTAAGAAAAGGCCTTCCCGTGAAACGCTCGTGAATCTTCGCTCTATTTCAACAGGGCGGCACTGTGCACCGGGGCTGTTTTGCCTGCGAAGTAATTGTGCTCATCCAGGTTGCGGTAGAAACGCCCCGCCAGCTCCGCGGCCTTGGGACCATAGACGGCATGGTCTCCATGCAGGAAGATTACGGTGACGATGCGGCCGATTGCGCGAGTTGGCGAAGGAGCCGAACCAGCCAAAGCGCGTTCCAGCGTTGCTGCAGGTTCCGGTCTTGCCGAGTACCTGCTCCGAGGTGAAGCTGGTGCGCAGGCTTCGCGCGGTACCGTACTGGGTCGCGCCCAACATCCCCACGCTCACCTCAGGAATCAACGGAGCGATATCCAGGTAGCGCTTGACCTTGGGCTGGAAGTTGGTAATCTCCGCCGCCGTGCTGCGGGTGTTGCAGGTAGTAGAGCGTGCCGCCATTGGCCAGTGCTGCCATGAGCGAACCAAGTTGCAACGGAGTCATGCTGACGCTTTCGCCGAACGAGCACATCTTGCCCACGCCGCCAAGACTCGCCGGCAGCTCTTCGCGGGGGTACACGCCTAGGTGCTCGCCTTCAAGATTCCATCCCGCCAGCTCACCCAGCCCGAACTGGTGCGCGTAGTAGCTCACCTTCTGGAAGCCCAGGCGACGGCCGAGCGCTTCAAAGTACTGATTGTTGGAGTGCGCCAGCGCCTGGTTCATGTCCATCTTCCAGCCGCCCAGATCCACCGGCGTGTCCTTGGTCACAATGCCTTCGCTCAGGGCGGCCAGGGCTACGGAGACTTTGATCGTGGAGCATGGCTGCGCGCCACTGGAGAGCGCAAGCTTCTGGTTCACCATCGCTAGAATTCGGCCATTGGCTCGGATCGATGGCTACCACGGTGCCATTCATCGTTCCCAGGGCGTTGATCGCGGCTTCGCGCACGAGCGGATCTTCACCGGTGACGATGTCGCCCGCTCCTGGGTCGCTCTCAAACGAGCTGGCGGTAAAACGCTCCTAGTTGTGTGCCCGGCCTCGGCGGCCCGCAACCGCTCTGCCCCTAACCGCTCCCCTGGCTGCTACGCGCGAAGCAACCGCGCGGCTGTGCCGGGAGGCCACAATGCGCTTCTCCGTATTCGCGCTTTCCTTGATCTTGCGATTACTCCGCGACTCGTGACGAGTAGATACGGTGGCCGCAAAAGAGCTGAGAGCGAGGAGCAACGTCAGCAGCACCGACATTGCGGCTTTAACAGTGCGGGATTGTACTGCAGTAGACATTCTGTTTACCTACACTTCTGCCGCCGCTCCGGTGTTCCCGGTTTATAAGAACAAATATTTTCCGTGCGGTGAGTTCCTGAATGGTAAGTGAGTTGAACTCGCGTTTACAAGTTCAAAACGCCACCTCAGTGACTCTGCCCAGTAACTTAAGTACATTTACCGTGCAACCCTGGATGCGGCAGCATTCCGCAGAGTTGTTAACGGCAGCCTGCCTCCGCCGAATCTCTATCGGCCGGAGATCCTGCTCACTTGATTGTTAGCACAATTGCGCTGGAGCAGGGCTAACCCTCTTGAGTCCCCCGCCGCAAAATTTGCAGAGTTATACAAATGGCTTATTTCGTGAGGGTCGAGCAGGGATGGCGACCAGGGAGGTCGGCGATTCCGGAACTGCATTGATAATCTGCGGCACTGAGTTTGAAAAGCGCGGTTCGAGGGATAACCAGGCGTTCCTGGCGAAAGCTGCTTTCGCAGATCGCCAGGAACGCCCTGCACGCTTAGTCGAGACTGGAATTTTTCTTACGCAAGAAAGTCGGAACATCCAGTTCGTCGCGCTCGTCTTCGGCTGTCAGAGCCTCCAGCGAAGGCGCGGGACGGGTGGGTTGCACCGCTTCCCAGACCCGGGTCTGGGGCGGCGCCGGCTGCGGGCTCTCCGCCACGGGCGCGGCGGCAGGAGCGGGACAGGCGGCCGGTGCAGCCTCGTGCGCATCGCGAAGCGCGGCATCCTCCGTATGCAAATCCTCGGCATGCAACTCGTAGGCGGCAGTCGGCGCGGCGCATGATTTGCGGCTCCGGAGGCGCGGGCCACTGCGTCTGGCGCGCCTGCTGAATGGCGGCGGCCGTGGCTGCTCATCGTGTCTCGCGAATGCGGCCGGGCTTCGGCGCGAAAGCCGGTGGCAATGACCGTGATCTTCACCTCGTCCTTCATCTTCTCGTCGAGCACGGCGCCGAAGATAATGTTGGCGTCCTCATGGGCGGCGCTCTGGATGATGGTGGAGGCCTCGTAGACCTCGGCCAGCTTGAGCGAGCTTGAGCCGGTAATGTTGAGCAGGATTCCGCGCGCGCCGTCGATGGCGCCCGCTTCCAGCAGCGGCGACGCAATGGCACGCTGCGCTGCCTCCAGGGCGCGGCGCTCGCCCTTGCCGGTGGAGGTGCCCATGACGGCGTAGCCCATGCCTGCCATGATCGCCTTCACGTCCGCGAAGTCGCGGTTGATGATGCCGGGGATGGTGATGATGTCGGAGATGCCCTGCACCGCCTGGCGCAGAATGTCGTCGGCAACGCGGAAGGATTCGAAGAAGCCCGCGTCCTGGGCCACGGCCAGCAGCTTCTCGTTGGGGATCACGATCACCGTATCCACCGAATCGATCAGCTCGTTGAGTCCGCGCTCGGCCTGCTTCATGCGCCGCTTGCCCTCGAAGGCGAATGGCTTGGTGACCACGGCCACGGTGAGCGCGCCCATCTCGCTGGCCAGCGAAGCGATGATCGGCGCGGCTCCGGTACCGGTGCCACCACCCAGGCCGGTGGTCACGAAGACCATGTCCGCGCCCTCAAGCGCGGCGATGATGCGGTCGGTGTCTTCCAGCGCCGCCTGGCGGCCAACCTCGGGATTGGCGCCCGCGCCAAGGCCGTTGGTGAGCTTCACGCCCAACTGCAGCTTCTTCGGCGCGCGCGACATCTGCAGCGCCTGCAGGTCGGTGTTGGCGGTGATGAACTCCACGCCCTCCACGCCGGTCTCGATCATGCGATTGACCGCGTTATTGCCGCCGCCGCCCACGCCGATCACCTTGATCTTGGCGTTGTTGCGCACTTCCTCGTGAAACTGAATCCGAATATCCTGTTCTTCCATGATTGCCGCCTCACCTGACGCGTGATCGCGCCATGAATCATCGATCAATCCTGCGTATCCGCGGGCAAATAGTGCTCGCAGGCGTGCGCCGAATCCGCTCTCTTCCTTGCTCTTCAGCACGCGCGCGCGTTGCGTGTAGAAAACCATTCCGATCGCGGCCGCATACTCGGGCTCCTGCAGCTCCACGGGAAGCTGCGCCATGCCCATCGGCAAACCAATGCGCGCCGGACGCCGCAGAATGTCTTCGCAGCTTTCGGTCAGGCTGAGCAGCCGCGCTCCCCCGCCGGTGAGTATGATGCCTCCTCCGAGCATTTCCAGAACTCCGGCGTGGCGCAGGTTGTCGCGCAAAAGTTCCATCAATTCGCGAGCCCGCGGCTCCAGAATTTCACCCAGATCGCGCTGCCGCATCATGCGCGGCGGGCGGTCGCCAACCGAGGGCACCTCGATCTCATTCTGCTCGGCGATGCGGGTGACCATGGAACAGCCAAACTGCCGCTTCAGGCTCTCGGCGTCGATCAGTGGAGTCTCCAGGCCGTAGGCAACGTCGCGGGTAAAGTTGATGCCTCCCAGAGGCACGACTCCCGAGTGGATCACCACGTCTTCCTGCACCACGGCGATATCGGCCGTACCGGCGCCGATGTCGATGACCGCCGCGCCCAGTTCGCGCTCATCGCGGCGCAACACCGACTCGGAGCAGGCCAGCGCCTCATACACCGTATCTTCCACGTGCATTCCGGCGCGGTTCAGCGCCGTCACCACGTTCTGCACCGCCGAGTGCGCCGCGGTGATGACATGCACCCGCACCTCAAGTTGACGGCCCAGCATTCCGACCGGCTGGCGCACGCCGTCCTGATCGTCCACCACGAATTCCTGCTGCAGAAGGTGCAGAATCTCGCGGTCTTCCGGCATCGGAATTTCGCGCGCCCGGTCTCCGGCGGCCTGCACGTCCGCGCTGGTCAGCTCGCGTGCCCGCGAGCCCAGCGAAATCACTCCATGACTGTTGACCGAACGGATGTGCGGACCGCTGATGCCAACCACCGCCGACTCCAGCGCCAGTCCGCTGGCTTGTCTCCGCGCGCGCCACCGCTTCCGACACGCTCTTTGCCGGCCGACTCCAGGTCAACGATCACGCCACGCTTGGTTCCCGCCGAAGGCGCAATGCCGTGACCGCGATAGCGCAGGCCTGCCTCCGTGGTTTCCACCGCCAGGGCCACGGTTTTGGCGCTTCCCAGGTCGATGACCGTGATGATGTTTTCGTTTCGCTTGCCCATCTACTTCCGTTTCTTCTGTGGCCGATGCCAGTTCTTGCTTGTCTTCGCGGGCCCCTGGTCCTGCGGCGCGGCGACTCGCCTTTGGCGGCTTGCGGGAGGAGGCTGCGGCGGAGCGGCGTGCATGATCCGGATTCAGAATCACTTCGCGTCCGTAGCGCAAATCCACTGACTCCAGCTTACCGCGCTCCTGCTCCCACTTTTGCACATTGGAGAGAAACACCATGAAGCGCTGCAGAAAATCCTCATTGCCCAGATGCAACAGAATCGGTCCGGAACCACCCTTCACCGTGACCTTCACGTCTTCCGGGTCGGAGAGGTCCACCTCGTCCAGATTGCGCGAGTATTGCGTCTTTGCCTGGCGTGCCGCCATCGCCGCCGTCGAGTTCACGCATCAGCCGCATGAAGGTTTTCATGCGCGGCGCGCGCGTGGAGAGCGGCTCATTCTCATTCATTCCCAGGATCACCGGAAATGAGTAGTCGCTCTGCACGCCCGGCGGAATCTCCATCAGCACGCCCTGGGCATCGATCAGCTCGACGTGGTCGCCAAGCGCGATAAAGGCCACCGGGGTGCGCTCCTTCACCATCACTCGAAGGCGATTCGGCCAGAGACGAATGACCGAGGCCGACTCAACCCAGGGAATCTTCTCCAACTCCTGCTTGCGCTCCGCCAGCGAAATCTGAAAGATGTTCCGGCCAATGACCTCGTGCATCTTCTCCAGCACCTGCGCCCGCGAGTTCGGAGCCTCACCCGCCAGTTCAATGTCACTGTCGCTGCGTACGCGGAAGCGCCACGAGCGCAGGGCAAAATTGTGGACTTCATAACTCGCCGCGCCCAGCGCCGCCAGCACCAGCAGCAGAACCAACACGCTCCGCACTCGCGATGCCGTCTTCCGGGGCAGCGCTCCACGCCGCACCGGAACGCGCTTGTTGGCGCGCCGGAACTGTTGCTGCTCGTCCTCGTCGTCGTCTTCCGTCAGTCCGGCATCCAGCGGCAGAGCGTCGTCCGCAAAGGAGTTGCGGCTCGCCTGGCCACGGCGGTAGAACGGATCGTCGGAGGGTGGTCCCTGATTGCGCGCCATAGGAATGAAGCAGGCAGCGAGCGCCTTATCCGCTCACTATACCTGCTTTTGCAGTGGATTCAGCCTAGTGATTATCCAGGCTCCCCCGCGTGGTTCTTAAGTCGGCAACAGGACGCGGCGCTCGGCTCGTCGATTGCACCTCACCCGGTGCAGTCCGCCGCATGTCGCTTCAGGCTCCGGCTCGCCTGTTCACGCGCTCGCAGCTTCTCCAGAATCTGCGGCCCGAGTTGCGAAACCGATCCCGCGCCCAAGGTCAGCACCACGTCGCCCGGTTGCGCCTGCTCGACCACGGCGTCGACGGCGGCGTCAAAGCTGGCCGCAAATTCCGCCGGGTGGCCGTTCCGGCAGCGAATCTTCTGCGCCAGGGTCAGCCCGCTGACGCCCGCAATCGGCTGCTCGCTGGCCGCGTAAATATCCAGCACCAGCAGGCGGTCCGCATCCGGAAATGCCGAGACGAACTCATCCATCAGCAGGTAGGTGCGGGTGTAGCGGTGCGGCTGGAAGATAACGTGGATGCGTCCCGTCTGCACCCAGCCACTGCCGGGCCGCGGCAAGCGTTGCCAGAATCTCCGTCGGGTGATGACCGTAGTCGTCCACCACGCGCACCCCGGCGGCGATTCCCTTCTTCTGGAAGCGGCGGTCCACGCCGCGGAATTGCGCGATGCCTTCGCGAATGCGCTCCACCGGAATTTCCAGCCCCATGCCCACGGCGATGGCCGCCGTGGCGTTCAGAATGTTGTGCACTCCGGGAACAAACAGATCGAAGCGTCCCAGGTCGCGGCCCTTGAAATTTACGCCGAAGCTATTGTGCATCGCCTCCGGGCGCATGCTCCGTCATCACGTCGATGGCCCGGAAATCGGCATCTTCGCGCCGTGCCGTAGCTGAGCACGCGACGCTCGACCCGCGGCAGCAGATTGCGCAGGGCATCGTTGTCCGTGCAGGCCACCACCGTTCCATAAAACGGCACCCGGTCCATGAACTCCACGAACGTTGCCTGCACGTCCTCCATGTCGCGATAGCAGTCCATGTGCTCGCGATCGATGT
Source organism: uncultured Acidobacteriota bacterium (assembly GCA_963737175.1). GTDB lineage: Bacteria > Acidobacteriota > Terriglobia > Terriglobales > Acidobacteriaceae > TOLSYN. Next base: position 28,483 of record CAVTRQ010000014.1, read on the forward strand.
TGGTGACCACCGAAAGAATCGGCGAAAGTTTCAGAAACGAGCGGTCGCTCTCATCGGCCTCCGCAACCAGGTATTGCGAGGTGCCGAGCCGCGCATTGGAGCCCATCGAGTCCGACCCGTCCGCCCACCACCACCGTTGGGTCCAGCCCACCGGCGGCCAGAACCGCGGCGACCATGCTGGTCGTCGTCGTCTTGCCGTGCATTCCCGCGATGGCAATGCCGTATTTCAGGCGCATCAGCTCGGCCAGCATCTCCGCCCGCTGAATCACCGGCAGATGCAGCCGGCGGGCTTCGGCAACTTCAGGGTTTTCGCCGCGAGATGGCCGAACTGGTGACCACCACCTCGGCCCCGTGCACGTTGGACTCGGCGTGGCCCACGAAAGATCTGGTGCTCCCAGCTTGCTGAGCCGCTCGGTGGTCGCGGAGTTACGCAGGTCGGAGCCGCTGACGCCGTATCCCAGGGTGAGCAGCACTTCGGCAATTCCGCTCATGCCGATGCCGCCAATGCCTACAAAATGAATGCGCTGAATCTTTGCGAACATGACTCTTGAATTGTACGGCAGGCGGGCGGGCGATCATACCAGGTGCGAGTTCTCTTCCTGCCCGGGAGCCACAATGCCCTCCGGCAGTGCGCCGCCGTTGTAGCTGGCCATGCGGTTCTTCCACTTCAGAAAGTCGCCAATCCGCTGCGGCTCAATCCGCACCTCGACCCGGCGCAGACTCGCCAGCAACAGGTTCATCTCGTTCATCAGTCCTTCGGGCTGGCGCAGCTTGCGCTTGGACTTCTTCACCACCTTCAGTTCGCGCCCCTGCGCCTCCAGCAATCCCCATCCCTCGGGCATCTCTTCCGCCTTCAGCATCCCTTTCGGAGCGGCGAAGTAGCGCTCGCAGCCCAGCGCAATTTCAGGATTCCTGCGCCACGGCTTGGCCGAGTCCGCCAGAAAATCCGCGCGGCTGATCTTGCACTCGATCACGATGGAGTGGTTCTTGCCCTTCCAGCCGATTGCGTCCGGCATCTCTCCGCTGGAGCAGCCCTGCTCGCTGAGCACGATGCCGCAGCGCGAGCGCCGCAGCCATGCCTCCGCCATCTCCACCAGCCGAGCATGTGTCATGAGCCTTTATCGCACGAAGGGCCCGCCGATGGCGAGCCCTGGAAACCATTCAATACACCGCCTGTCTACGTCGAGTAGTCCGCGTTGATGTGCACGTACTCCACCGTCAGGTCGCAGGTGAGGAACTCCAGCGAGCTCTTGCCGCGGCCGAGTTCGACCTTGATCTCGTACTCAGGCTGCTTCAGATATTCGTGCGCCTGCTTCTCGTCGAAGGGATGCGCCACGCCTTTCCTGCACACCTGCTGCGGACCGAAGAAGATGTTGATTTTCTCCGGATCGACCGCGATGCCGCTCTTGCCAATCGACGAGAGAATGCGTCCCCAGTTCGGATCGCAGCCCGCCCAGGCCGTCTTGACCAGCGGCGAATTCGCAATCGAGCGGGCAATCGTGCGCGCCTCGTCCACCGATTTCGCACCCGCGATCTGCAGCCGGACCAGATGCTGCGCGCCTTCGCCATCGCGCACAATCTGCTCGGCCAGCGAGGCGCATACGCCGCGCAAGGCTTCGGCAAACTTCTTGGCCACGCCGCTGGCAGCCAGTTTCACCTTGCTTGCCGCCCGAGGCCAGCAGCAGAACCGTGTCGTTGGTCGAAGTGTCGCCATCGACCGAGATCGCATGGAACGTCGTATCGACCGCCGCCTTCAGCAGCCGCCTGCAAATCCTTCGGCTCCGCATCCAGGTCGGTGAACAGGTACACCAGCATGGTCGCCATGTTGGGATGAATCATCCCCGAGCCCTTGCAGACTCCGGCGATGCGCACTGTCTTCTTGCCCACCTCAAATTCCGCGGAGGCCAGCTTCATGCGCGTATCCGTGGTCATGATCGCCGTGGCAAAAGCCTTCAGCGCATCCGCATCGTCGGCTCGCCCGGCGACCACCGCGGGCACGGCGGCAACCAGCTTCTCCACCGGCAGCGGTACGCCGATGATTCCGGTCGAGGACGGAATGATGAATTGCGGCGCGGCTTCCAGGGCGGCGCCCAGTGCGGCACAGCTCTGCTCGGCGACCGCAATTCCCTGAGCGCCGGTCGCGCAATTCGCGTTGCCCGCGTTGACCAGCACGGCGCGCACGCGGCCCTTGCTCTTGCGCAGGTGCGCCCGGCCTACTTCGACCGGCGCGGCCGCCACGCGGTTGCGCGTGAACATCGCTGCCGCGCTCGCGCCCAGCGGAGCCTCCGCCAGCGCAACGTCGCTGCGTCCGCTCGCCTTGATGCCGGCCTTGGTGGCCGACCAGCAGAAATCCCAGGGGAAGAAATACCGGTTCGTCCGGCCCGTGCAGATTCATTTCTCGAGTTTCACCAGCGGCTGTCCCATGCGCAGTTGCAGCTTCGCAGGACGAGGAAGAATCGCAAATTGCGGCAACTCGCCGCGATACATCGCCACCTCGTCGCACTCATGCAGCTTGGGACAGTTCGCACAATCCTTATAAATTTTGTCCGGCAGTTCTTCACGCTTGGCTTCCGCAAAACCCATGTGCGCAAAAAACTCCGGAATGCGCGTGAACAGGCAGACGCAGTGTACGTGATGCTGCTCGGCCTCTTCCAGCAGCGCGTCCACCAGCAGGCGGCCCGCGCCGGCGCCCTTGTACCTGCGGCCACACGGCAATCGAGCGAATCTCCGCCAGGTGCGTGCCGTACAGATGCAGCGCGCCGCAGCCGAGCAGTTCGTCGCCTTCCACGACCACGGTGAAGTCGCGAATGTTCTCGCAGATCTCCGCCAGCGACCTCGGCAGCAGCGTGCCGTCTCCGGAGAAGTCCGCGATCAGCTCGCGAAGATTCTCCGCATCCGGCAGAATCGCTTTACGCGTGTACATCGGCCGCCTCGGATTTCTGCAACTGCTTCACCCGCTGCTCCATCGCCGCCAGCGCCTCGGCAACCTTTTCGGCGCGCCGTGCCGCCGGTTACATCATGGCAGTCCAGCACGGCCTCCAGGGTTACGTTCGCGTAAAAGTCTTCGCCAAACGCTTCGCTGATGGAGCGCAGATCGGCCATCGCCATCTCGTGCAGTTCCAGCCCCTGCTCCATGCCAAGACGCACCGCCCGGCCGATGATTTCATGAGCCCGGCGGAAGGGCACGCCCTTGCCCACCAGGTAGGTGGCAGCGGCCATGGCATTCATGTAGCCCGAGGTCGCGGCCCGCGCCATACGATCAAAATCGAACTGCACTTCGCGCATGAATCCCGCGGCAACCCGCAGCATCATGCTCACCGTCCCGGCCACCACGAAGACAGGCTCCTGCGTCTCCTGCATGTCCTTGTTGTAGGCCAGCGGCAGTCCCTTCGAGCGTGATGAGCAACTGCTGCGCGGCGCCGATCACTCGTCCCGCCTTGCCGCGAATCAACTCCAGCCCGTCGGGATTCTGCTTCTGCGGCATCGCGCTCGATCCCGTCGAGTAGCTCTCCGGCAGATGCACAAAGCCGTACTCCAGGGTCGAGAAGAGAATGAACTCCTCGGCCCAGCGGCTCAGATGCACCGCCAGGATCGACAGCACCTGCGCAAATTCAATCGCGAAGTCGCGATCGCTGGTCGCGTCCATGCTGTTGGCCGTGGGAGCCGTAAAGCTCAATTCCCCGGCGACCAGTTCGCGATCCAGCGCCAGCGTCGCTCCGGCGATCGCTCCCGAGCCGAGCGGACAGAAATTCAGCCGCTTGCGGCAGTCGCGCAGCCGGTCGGCATCACGCAGAAACATCTCGCAATAGGCCAGCAGCCAGTGCGCCACCAGCACCGGCTCGGCGCGCTGCAGATGCGTGTACGAGGGCATGGCCGCCATGCCCGCCTGCTTCGCGCGCGATGCGGTGGCGCTCCACCAGTTCCAGCAGCAGAGCCGGCAATTTCGTCGCACGATGCGCGCACGAACAAACGCAGATCGGTTGCGATCTGCTCGTTGCGGCTGCGTCCTGCGTGCAGTTTGAGCGCGGTTTCCCCGATGATCCGCTGCAGGTGTTTTTCGACGAAGTGGTGAACGTCCTCGGCCTCTTCGTCATCCAGAAATTCCTGCCCGGTAACGGCCAGCGTCTGCAAGCCGCGCAGCATGGTCGCGTATTCGTCCACGGAAAGAACACCAGCCGCGAGCAGGGCTTTCGCGTGCGCGCGGCTGGCTGCAATCTCTTCCTGGAGGAGGCGCTGATCAAAGGGAAACGATCTTTGCCAGCGCTCAAATTCAGGATCGAGCGGTTGCCTGAACCGCCCGGACCACATCTTCACTTCGTCACCTCAACTGCGTTTTTCTTTCTTCGCGTTCAGCACCCGGGCCCGCGCCGGCAGCGCCAGAATCTTGATGAATCCGGCGGCGTCCTTCTGATCATAGCTCTCGCCCATGGTGAACGACGACAGATCGGCGTTGAACAGCGAGTACTCGGACTTGCGGCTGCTGATGCCGACATTGCCCTTGTACAGCGCCAGCTTCACGGTGCCGGTCATCTCCGCCTGCGTGGAGGCGACAAACGCATCCAGCGAGGCGCGCAGCGGCGTGAACCACAGCCCGTTGTACACGATCTCGGCATACTTCAGCCCGACATGCTGCTTGAAGTGCGAAAGATCGCGATCCAGGCAGAGTGCTTCCAGCTCACGATGCGCCAGCAGCAGCAGCGTTCCGCCAGGAGTCTCATAGCAGCCGCGCGACTTCATGCCGACAAAGCGATTCTCCACCAGGTCGATGCGGCCGATCGCGTTGCGGGCGCCGATTTCGTTCAGCAGTTCCAGCAGTTGCACCGGCGGCATAGCCTGTCCGTTCACCGAAACCGGAACGCCCTTGTCAAAGCCGATCTCCACTTCCTCGACCCGGTCCGGAGCGGTCTGCGGCGAGTTGGAAATCTGCCACGTCGTATCCAGAGGCGCGTTCGCCGGATCTTCCAGCTCGCCGCCCTCGTGCGAGAGGTGCCAGATGTTGCGGTCGCGCGAGTGAATCTTGGTGCGGCTGGCGACGATGGGAATGTTGCGCGCCTCGGCGTAATCGATGCAGTCCTCGCGCGACTTCAGCGTCCACTCGCGCCACGGCGCAATGATCTGCAACTCCGGCGCAAGCGCCTGGAAGGCGTGTTCGAAGCGAACCTGGTCGTTGCCCTTGCCGGTGCAGCCGTGCGCGACCGCCTCGGCGCCCTCGGCCAGCGCAACTTCCACCTGGTACTTGGCGATGATCGGCCGCGCCATCGAAGTGCCCAGCAGATACTTATGCTCGTACACCGCGCCCGCCTGCAGACACTTCCAGACATACTCGGTCAGGAACTCTTCGCGCAGATCCTTCACCACAACCTTGGACGCGCCGGTCTTGATCGCCTTGACCGCGACCTCTTCCATGTCCTCGCCCTGTCCCACGTCGGCCACAAATGCGATCACTTCGCAGTCATAGTTTTCCTTGAGCCACGGAATGATGATGGAAGTATCAAGACCGCCCGAATATGCCAGTACAACTTTCTTCTTAGACATTAAAACTCCTCGTTGGGAAGCGGCGCGCGCCTCCTCCCAATAGCTGCAGAAGGATCGCCTTCTGAATGTGCAGACGGTTCTCCGCCTGGTCAAACACAACGGAGGCGGGCGAATCGATCACCGCCGCTTCCACTTCTTCGCCGCGATGCGCCGGCAGGCAATGCATGAATACAGCCCCCGGTGCGGCGTTTGCAAATAGTTCGGGAGTCACCTTGAAGCCTGCGAAAATCCGCGCGCGTTCTGCGATCTCGGCTTCCTGGCCCATGCTGGCCCACACGTCGGTGTAGACCGCGTCGGCGCCCTTGACGGCTTCCACCGGATCGTTGACCACCTGAATCGTCGCGCCGGTCTCGGCCGCAATCTCGCGTGCCGCCGCCAGCACTTCGGCGCGCGGCTCAAATCCCTTGGGGGTTCCAACCACAATATGACAGCCGAACAGCGCGGCTCCCAGCATCAGCGAGTGAGCCACGTTGTTGCCGTCTCCCACGTACGCCAGGCGAACCTTGCTGAGGTCGCCAAATTTCTCGCGCAGGGTCAGGAAGTCCGCCAGCGCCTGGCAGGGATGTTCGTAATCGCTCAGAGCGTTGATCACCGGAATCGACGCGAAGCGCGCCAACTCGGTAACCGTGCGGTGCTCAAAGGTGCGCAGCACCATGGCATCCACCCAGCGCTCCAGGTTGTGCGCCATATCGCTGAGCGGCTCGCGCTCGCCGATGCGCGAGGTCAACTGATCCACGAACATGGCGTGTCCGCCCAGCGAGTAAATGCCCGACTCGAAGGTCAGCCGGGTGCGGAACGACGGCTTCTCGAAGAAAAGCACGATCTGCTTTCCCGCCAGAGCCGTGCGGAAATCCGCCGGCCGCGCCTTGATCAGCGCCGCCAGTTCCAGCAGGCCTTCGGCTGCGGCTGGAGTCAAGTCACTCATCGCCGTCAAATCGCTCAAGGCCGGCGCGACGGCGCCGTTGTCAATAACATCCTTTTCCACGGGGCGTGTTGCCATGGCTTTGTCCTCCTGGACTCGCAGATCCGGATCAAAATCCGGGGACTTTATTTCGCGCCGCTCGCTGATGCCTTGGGGAGCCTCTGCCGAGGGCTGCGCTTGGTTGCAGGCGCAGCGTCGCCAGATGACGCGCAGGAGGACAGAATTTGATCGAGCGTTTTCACTACCAATTCCACTTGCTTCTTCGTTACCACAAACGGCGGCAAAAAACGCAGCACCGTTTCATGGGTGCGGTTGATGATGATCTTCTGCTCGAGCATCGCCTTTTGCACGGCCTTGGCAAGATCGGCGGAATCCAGTTCCACGCCCACCATCAGCCCGATGCCGCGCACATCCACGATGCAGCGTTGGCGGGCATCCAGTTGCCGCAGAAGATCTAGAAAATATCCGCCAACCTCTTTTACGTGGCTCAGAATCTTCTCGTCTTCAATGACCTGCAACACCTCCAGCGCCACCGCGCAGGCCAGTGGCCCGCCGCCAAACGTGCGTTCCGTGCATTCCGGGATGAATCGCTGCGGCCACATCCTCGGTCACCAGGATCGCACCCAGGGGAAGTCCCGCCGCCAGCGGCTTTGCCAGCGTAACTACATCCGGCTTCACGCCGTAGTGCTGGTAGGCGAACATCTTGCCCGTGCGCCCCAGGCCACACTGAATTTCATCGAGCAGCAACAGCGCGCCGCTCTTCTGCGTCAACTCGCGAGCCGTCTGCAGAAACTCGCGGCTCACCGGATGAATTCCGCCTTCGCCCTGGATCGTCTCGATACAAATCGCGCATACGTCTTCGTCAAACTTCTGCTTCAGATCTTCCACGTCATTGAACTTCACAAACGTCACGCCCGGCATGACCGGAGCAAATGGTTTGCGATACTTCTCCGTGTGCGTGGTGGCCAGAGACCCCATCGTGCGTCCGTGAAAGGAGTTCTCCAGCGCCAGAATCTTGGTGCGCTTCTTCAGCCCCTTGCCGCTGGCCACCGCGCGCGCAATCTTCAGCGCGCCCTCCCAGGCCTCGGTGCCGCTGTTGGAAAAAAACACGCGATCCAAACCCGAGAGCTTGGCCAGCTTCTGCGCCAACCGCGAGGGAAACTCGGTGTAGAACAGGTTGGAAGCATGCACCAGCTTGCCCGCCTGCTCCTTGATCACCTTGGTGATCGCCGGATGCGAATAGCCCAGGGCCATCACGCCGATTCCGCTCAGGAAGTCGAGATACTTGCTGCCGTCATCGGCATACAGATATGCACCCTTGCCGTGCGTCAGCAGTACCGGATGCCGGTCGTAAGTGTGGAGCAGATATTTTTCTTCCGCTTTCTGTACCTTGCTCAAACTCACGATGCCATGACCTCCGTGCCGCACTCGATCTTGGTCTGGTAAAACGCCGGCAACATTTCGGCTTCGAGCGCAGGCAGAATGCGAACCCGATGCACGCCCGAACGCAGCGCGTCCTGGCAGGCCTGCAGCTTGGGAAGCATCCCGCCGCAGACCACGGCGCTCTTCACCAGTTGCGGAATGTCACTGGTCGCAAGCCACCGGATCACCGTCCCATCCGCACCCTTGACTCCCTCGACATCGGTCAGAAAGATCAAGCGCGTTGGCCTTGCATCCGGTCGCGCATGCCGAAGCCATCTGGTCTGCGTTCACGTTGTAGTACTCGCCATCGGAGCCCAGCGCAAGGCTGGAAATCACAGGAATTCCGTCGTTATCCCAGATCGCCTCGATCCAGCGCGAATCCACCGAGCTGATCTCGCCGACAAAGCCCAGGTCAGCGCCAACGGTCTTCTTCTTGCGCGCCAGAAACGCCGCTCCGTCTCCGCCGCACAATCCAACCGCGGCCTGCCCCGTCGCGGTGATCGCCGCCACCAGTTGCTTGTTCACGCGTCCAGCCAGAACCATCAGCGCAACGTCGCGCGTCTCCGAATCGGTGACCCGCAAGCCGTTCACAAATGTGGACTCCTTGCCCATCTGCGCCAGGGTCTGGGTCAACGCCTTGCCGCCGCCGTGCACCACGGCAATCTTGTGCCCTTCGGCCGCCAGATCGGCAACCGCCTGCGCGCACTTCTTCAGCAGCGCCTTGTCCTCCAGCGCCGCACCGCCAATTTTCACCACGAGCTTCATCACTAGAATCCTTCTTTCTCGCTCCACCCAAACATTACGTTCAGGTTCTGGAGCGCCTGGCCGGCCGCGCCCTTCATCAGGTTGTCCAGGCAGGACACCACGATGAGACGCTTTCCATCCGGAGCCAGTTGAAATCCCACGTCGCAATAATTCGTGCGCAGCGAGTACTGAATCTGCGGCAACTGGCCCGGCTCAAAAATCCGGACCCAGCTGGCCGCTCGCCGTAGAACTCGCGCAACACGGCTTCAATTTCGTCTGCAGTAACGGGCCTGGTTAGCCCTACATAGATCGTCGAAAGAATGCCGCGTGGAATCGGCAGCAAATGTGGGGCAAAGATAAGTTCGTCTGCATGCAATCCCGCCTGTTCCAGAATCTCGCCGGTGTGGCGATGTCCAAAGACCGAGTACGCCGAAAAATTATCGGCGGCTTCCACAAAATGCGTCTTTTGCGTGGGCTTTTTGCCCGCGCCGGAAACGCCTGACTTACAATCGCAGATCACGCCGCGCGTGGTGTCCACCAATCCCGAGCGCATCAGCGGCGCCAGCGGCACAATCACCGAGGTTGCATAACAGCCTGGATTCGCCACCAGCTTGGCCTCGCGAATCTCCTCGCGATGCAGCTCCGGAAGTCCGTACACGGCCGTCCGGTCCAGCTCCGCCGCCACTGCCGCATCCCGGTCTTCAAAGCCGTAGACGGCGCGATTGGCCGCTTCCTTCAGCCGCCACGCACCGCTCAAATCGACAATCCGCAAGCCTCTTGCCAGAGCCTCCGGCACCAGCTCCCGCGAAAGCTCATGCGGCGTCGCCAGAAACAAAACGTCAACGCCCCGGGACTTCAGCAGCTCCCACGAGAACGGCTCCAGCGGAAAGCTCTCACGGCCGGCAATCTCCGGATAATAGCTCTCCAGCGGTTGCGCCGCCGCCTCGCGCGATAGAAACAGGGGCGTTGCCGTGTGCGGATGCCGCAACAACAACTTCGCCAGTTCAAAGCCCGCGTAGCCCGTGGCCCCCATCACCGCGGCCTTCACTTTCGCCGCGCTCACTGCATCATCCCTTTTATCCGTAGCGCAACTCTGTGCGCGTTTTTCTTACTCTGCGATATCACCAGAATCGTGTCGTCCCCGCCCACCGTGCCCACAATCTCGGCCCAGCCCTCGGAGTCAATGGCTGCCGCCACCGGCTGCGCCGAACCCGTTGCGGTCTTGATCACCAACAAATTCTGGGCCTCGCGAACCTCGATCACAAACTCGCGAACCAGGCGTCCCGCCGAGTGATATCCTGGCTCGGCCTGCTGGTCGCGAGCGACGCTATAGCCGGCCGGCGTCTTGATCAAGGCCAACTCGTTGATGTCCCGCGATAAAGTCGCCTGGGTCACATCGAATCCCTGCCGCAAAAGCAGCTTGCGCAATTGCTCCTGGTTTGCCACTGACTCCTGCTGCACCAGATCCAGAATCAGGTTTTGACGCGACAACTTCGACATAGGTTTCCATGACAGAATGATTATTCAATGCACCGTATAAGTATGCATCTGGGCCTATCCACAGTCAATACTTTTAGAGCGAAACTTTTCCCTGTCGCCCCCAGTCCGCATGAATATTCCCGACCAGCACAAGGGAGCGGCCGCTCGCCCGCCCGGTGTTTCGGCGCACCAAAAAACAAACCCCGTCACGGTCGGACGGGGTTTTGAAATTGCGGCGGAGATTGGCTTTATACGCTGAAAGAGGAGCCGCAGCCGCAGGTGCTCTTGGTATTCGGGTTTTCGAACTTGAAGCCGGCGCCCTCAAGGGTCTCGATGTAGTCGACGCTTGCGCCCTGCAGGTACATCAGCGAGGTGGCGTCGACATAGACCTTCAGGCCCTCGAATTCGAAGGTCTTGTCCATGGCGCCCGCGCCGTTTTCAAACTGCATACTGTAGGAGAATCCAGAGCAGCCGCCACCGACGACGCCCAGGCGGAGACCGGTGGGAATGGGAGTCTGCTGAGCCATAATCTCCTTCACCTTGGCGATTGCAGCCGAGGTAAGGGTGAGGGGAGCGTTCTTAACTTCAGGCGTTGACGGGGTTGTGGTCATGGGCTGCTTTTCTCCTCAAAATGAAGTGTCAGTATAGCAAAACTCCGGTATGCGATGTCACACACCAAGGTCATGCTGAACCGGAGTCGGACTTCTAATAGCTTTGATGCAAGCAGAAATGGGGTGGTCGCAAAATAGCGATCCAGATGTGGGCGGCTGACTCCAGATTGTCATCGGCCGCCGTGAGGGCAAAAAAAAGAGCGAATACCTGCGGAAATCGTGCCTATAATAGCCCCGGCTCGGCTTGTGCTCAACCCCGGGACCAAGTGCGAGTCACTGTTGTGGGGGCGCCGCTTGGCGCCGAAGGTGGCTGTATGGAACCGATGTCCGTTCTCTTAGCGATTTGGGCGGTGCTGACGACGGCGCTCGTGGTACTTCTGATCTATCGCACCGTGCTCACCATGCATGAAGACAGTCAACTCTTTTTAGACGCCGCGGAATCCCATCTGGAGCAAGAACAGCAGCAACTGGCGGAGAAGATGAACAAGGTAACCCCGTTCGTCATCACCCTCAGCGCATCCAGCGGGCTGCTGGTGCTGCTGATGGCGGGCCTGTGGCTGTGGCGCGGCTGGAACAGGATTTAGCCCGGCCGGAAGCGGGTCTCGGTGCGAGCTACTCCTTGCGATATGACTCGAAGAGAAGCGGGTTGGGGCGGCGGACATTGCCGACTCGAACCACCCTGCTGCCTTCGAGAAAGCCGATCAGCGACTCCTGCAGAATCTCGCCCCGCCATCCCTCCAGCACCTCGGGGCAGGGTGTTCCCTCTTTGTCGAGAAACCAGCGCACAATTTCCTGCAGATCGCTGGTAGTCGCCAGCAATGCGGTATCCACGTCGGTCTCTGCGGCGAGGTTGGCCACGGCCACCGAGAGCAGTTTGGTCAGCACGGCAACCTGCGGCGGATCGTCGCGCCGTTCGTTGCTGGGCAGTTCGGCTTCTGGGATCGAGCGGGCCACGGCGACGGCGTCCACCACGTCCTGCTCTGCCTTGCGCAGCAACCGGCTGTCGAGACCGCGAATCGAGAACAGATCCTCGACCGTAGCCGGGGAGCGGCGCGCCACTTCGATCAACATACTGTCCCCGAGCACGCGCGCAACTGGAACATTGAGGCCGCGCGCCTGCCGGTCGCGCCAGCGCCACACTTCCCTGAGTACGGCAAGCTGACGGCGGCTGAGCCGGGCACTGCCGGAGATCCTCCAGCGCTCGTCCTCGCGCATCACGGTCTTGACCAGGCGGTCACATTCGCCGCGAACCCAGTTGGTGCGATCCAGCTTCTCGGCGCGATGCCAGAATCTTTTCCCGCATCGGCAGCAGGTAGCGCACATCGTCGGCGGCATATTCAAGCTGCACCGGACGCAGGGGACGCTTGCGCCAGTCGGTGAAACTCTCACCCCCGTTGACGCGCGCATTCAGAATGCGCAGGCAGAGATTGGTGTGCGAGAGCGGGTATCCGTAGCCGAGCAAACCGGCGGCAACCTGCAGATCGAGCACACAGGACGGAGCGGCGCCAGCGCCTTTCGCGCAGAACTTGATCTCCTGGCGGGCGGCGACGGTGACGATTTCGTGGCCGGGCGAGGCAAGCAACTCCCACATCGGCCGAAGATCCGGCAACACCACGGGATCGACGATGAAGATGTCTTCCGGCGTGGAGAGCTGCACCAGGCAGAGTTCAGGCTCGTAGCGGCCCTCGGAGATAAATTCCGTGTCCAGACCGATAACGGCCTGGGAGGAGAGCTTACGCAGCAAACCTTCGAACTTCTGCGCTGAATCGATATAGAGGATCTGATCAAGTGGCATCGGAGAGCATCATTCTAAAGAAGAAGCGCTCCGCTGACCAGCACGGAATGGCAAGACGCAAAAGAAGGCAGACAAACCAGGCCGCGCGGCGTTTGGTCGCGCACGCTGACCCAGGGAGTCTAGGCCCAAAGAGTCTAGACCCAGGGAGCTACACCTTGACGCTGACCACTCTCTGCACCGACGCTACCTGGCGCAACGCGGTGAGCACCTCGGGTGAGACGCTCTCATCCACCTGCACGATGGCCAGAGCCCGGCCGCGCTCGCGGCCCAGCGAGAGGCGGGCGATGTTGATTCCGTGTTTGCCCAGCAATGTTCCAATGGAGCCGACGACGCCGGGCGCATCCAGGTTGTAGACGACGACGAATTTTCCCTCCAGGTGCGACTCGATCTCGATGCCGTTGAGCTGGATGAGGCGCGGCGAGGAGCCGTGAACGAGGGTGCCGCTGCATTCGACCGAGCCGGTGGGGCCATCGAGTTTGAGGTGAATCAGGTTGACGCGCGCATTGGGCTCCGCATGGCTCTCGCGGACGACCACCCCACGCTCCTCCGCCGCCGCCTGGGCGTTGATGATATTGGTGGGCTCGTCGGTATTCGACTGGAGGATGGCAGCAACGGCGGCGCTGCGGATCAACTGTGTCTTCCACGCACCAATCTCACCCTCGAATTTCACGTCGATCTCCGCCAGGTTGGAGGCGAACAACTGGGCGGCAAAGCGGCCCAGTCTGGCGGCCAACGCCATGTAGGGCTTGATCTGGTTGTACTCGACATCGGAGAGCGAGGGCAGGTTCACGGCATTCAGCGCAATGCCCTGCTGCAGATAGTCGCGCACCTGCTTGGCAATCTGAATGCCGACCGCCTCCTGACCCTCCTTGGTGGACGCGCCCAGGTGCGGCGTGGCCAGCAGGTTGGGCGCCGAGAGCAGGCCGGTGTTGCGGGTCGGCTCCTCGCGGTAGACGTCCAGCGCGGCGGCGGCGATGTGTCCGGAGCGCAGCGCGGCTTCCACTGCGGCTTCGTCCACCAGTTCGCCGCGAGCGCAGTTCACCAGGCGGACGCCGGGCTTCATTTTGGCGATGGCCTCGGCGTTGATCATGCCGGCGGTCTGGTGGGTCAGCGCCAGGTGCAGCGAAATGTAGTCGGCCTGGGCGTAAAGCGCGTCGATGGAGACCAGCTCGATGCCAAGCTCCTTGGCGCGCGCCGGAGACAGGTACGGATCGCTGCCGACGAGCTTCATGCCGAAGGCTTGGGCGCGCAGCGCCGTCTCGGTGCCGATCCTGCCGAGGCCGATGATGCCGAGGGTCTTGCCCGCCAACTCGGTACCCTGCAAGATTCTTCTTCTCCCACTTGCCGGCGCGCGTTGTCTGGTCGGCGCGCGAGATGTGGCGGGCCATGGCGATCATCAGGCCAAGGGTGAGTTCGGCCACCGAGACGGCGCTGGCGCCGGGGGCGTTCATCACCACGATGCCGCGCCGCGTGGCGACCTCGACATCGATGTTGTCCACCCCGACTCCCGGCGCGGCCGATGACCCGAAGGCTCTTGCCGGCTTCGATGAGCGCCGCGTCGGCCTGCACGGCCGAGCGCACGATCAGCGCATCGGCGTCGGAGACGGCAAGCGCGGGATCGAGCGCAAACTGTTCGGGAGTGATCACCGTGCTGTCCGGAATTGCCTCCAGCACCTTCATCGCGGCGCCCGTCAATTTTCTCCGCGACGACGATCTTCACTGCTTCTCTCCGTTCTTGCGGGCTTCGGCGTACATAAGCTGCGCGGCGCGAAGACCGTCGCCAAACTGGAAGCTCTCCGGCTTGAGCTGAGCCAACACCTGTTCGAGCCCGGCGATGATGGCGATGCAGTCGAGGTAATCGAGGTAGCCGATGTGGGCGATGCGCAGGATCTGTCCCTTCATCTCGCCTTGTCCGTCGGAGAGCACTCCGGCAAACTCTTTCTTGAAGCCCTTGACCAGATCGCTGGAGGAGATGCCCTCGGGCGCTTTCAGGGCGGTTACGGCGGCGGCGTGCGAGGTGGAGAACAGTTCCAGCCCCAGCGCCGCGGCGGCGTTCCTCATGCACAGGGCGCAGAGCTCGGCATTGGCAACCAGCAGTTCGCGTCCCTTGGCGAGGTCGCCACTTCCCTGCTGCTCCAGGTAGTCGAGCGCCGCACCCATGGCGGCAATCAGCGCCACCGACGGCGTGTAGGCGCTTTCGCCCTTGGCGCACGACTTGCGCTCCTTGCGCAGATCGAAGTAGTAGCGCGGCTGGGTGCTGGTCTCCATGCGAGCCCAGGCGCGCTCGCTGGCAGCCAGGTAGGCGAGGCCGGGAGGAATCATCAGCGCCTTCTGCGAGCCGCCGATGATGACGTCAATGCCATCGCCATCCACGTCGAACGTCGTGGTGCCGAGTCCGGTGATGGCGTCAACCACCAGCAGCGCGTCGCTTCCCTTCACCAACCGCGCCAGCGCCGCCACATCGTGGCGCACCCCGGTGGAGGTTTCCGTGGCCTGCACAAAAACGGCCTTCACGTCAGGGGTGAGCAGGGCCTCGACTTCCTTGATGGAAAAGGTCTGGCCGTAGGGCTTGGAGAGCACAACCGTCTCGCAATGGAAGGCCTTGGCAAGCGAGACCCAGCGCTCGCCGAATTTTCCCGCGGTCAGAACCAGAACCTTGTCGCCGGGACTGGTGAGATTGCTGACTGCGGCTTCCATGGCTCCGGTGCCCGAAGAGGCGAGCACGACCACGTCATTGCGGGTACCGACGAAGACCTTCAACTGCACCAGCACCTTGAGGTAGAGCGCGCGAAACTCGGGCGTGCGGTGATGAAGATCCGCCGCCGCCATGGCAAACTGCGCCGCTGGAAGCAGAGGTGTCGGGCCTGGGGTAAAAAGACGAGTCTTACGGAACATGAAGCCTTCTCCTGAGAATGATACGCGGCAAGCCGCGGTTCAAAAGGGCAATCCACACTCAACAACGGACCTACCATCATCATCCGAGCTCTGCGGGAAGCTACGGCGCGAAGATCGTGATTTCCCAACCAGCCTAACCTCGCGCGCACAATGCACGCAAATGCCAAGCTGCACGAAATCAGAGAAGCTTCTGCAGCAGAGAAGGATGCCTCCTGCCGCAGCCGAATCTTTTCACGCCCGCTCAAATGCTACTCGTAGAGGCGCACCAGCAGTCCCGACCGCAGCTTCGGTTCGAACCACGTGGACTTGGGCGGCATGACCTGACCGGCATCGGCTACGTCGATCAATTGATCCAGCGAGGTCGGATACATGCGCGAAGGCAACCGCGTATCCTTCCTTCACCCGGCGCTCCAGCTCGTCCATGCCGCGAATTCCGCCGACGAAATCGATCCTCTTGTCCGTGCGCGGATCGTGAATGCCGAGCACCGGAGAGAGCAGGTTGTCCTGCAGAATGCTGACATCGAGCCGCTTGATCGGGTCATCGGCCGGATAGCTTCCGGCGCGCGCCTTCAGCGTGTACCACTTGCCTTGCAGGTACATTCCGAAGCTCGCCGCCTGGGATGGTTGCCGGCGTCGACGGCGGAACTCACCTCGAACTTCTCCCCGATTTTGGCCAGAAACTGCTCCGGCGTGAGGCCGTTCAGATCTTTGACGACGCGGTTGTAATCGAAGAATCTTGAGCTGATTGTGAGGAAAGACCACGGCCATAAAGAACTCATACGGCTCGTTGCCCGTCGGGTGCGGATTCCGGGCGCGGCAGGCCTGGCCGTAGCGGACGGCGGAGGCCGTGCGGTGATGGCCGTCGGCGATGTAGAGCGCCGCGACGCCGCCGAAGCAGTTCGATCAAGCTTGGCGATCATCGCCGGGTCGGCAATTCTCCACACGGTATGGCCGATCCCATCCGGCGTCGTGATGTCGTACAGCGGCGCGGAGGCGCGGACAGCCGTCCACGATGGCGTCGATCTCCGCCTGGGCCCGGTAGGTAAGAAACACCGGCTCGGCGTTGGCGTTCTGCTCGGTGACGTGGCGGGTGCGATCGTCTTCCTTGTCGCGCCGCGTGAATTCGTGCTTCTTGATGCGATTGTCCTCGTACTCCCGGACCGAGCAGAGCGCGACCAGACCGGCCTGTACGTGCTCTCCCATGCGCTGCTGGTAGACGTAGAGCGAATCCTCGGCCTCGCGCGCCAGAATGCCGTCGGCGATGAACTTCTTCAGATTCGCGGCACCCGTGGCGTAGACGCGATCCTCGTGCTCATCGATGCCTTCAGGGAGATCGATTTCAGGCCGGCAGACGTGCAGAAACGAGTACGGATTGCCGTCGGCCAACTGGCGCGCCTCCGCCGTGTTGACGACGTCATAGGGAACAGAGGCCACGCGGGCCGCCAGCTCGGCCTTGGGCCGGTACGCTCTGAAGGGTTGAATCAGCGACATGAATACCTTTCCACGATAAAAATCCGTCCCGGCCTCGCGGCGGGAACCACTTACCCGATTGTACCTTCCGCTCAACGGCCAAAGCCTCCGCCGGGCCTTTCTTTTGTCAGCCCGATGACTTTCCCCTGAGCTGCTCGTCTAAGCGGTATGTTGGGCTTCATAGGATTCGTGCTCCTAGTCATTATTCTTCTGCGCCCCCGGGTCATCGAACAACGATGATGCAGAGCGCGCGAAGTCTGCCCATCGAAAACCGGATTGTGCCCTTCCCGAACGAGCCTCCCCCACAAAGAAGCCTTCCCACAAACGAGCCTCCACACAAACAAAGTCTCGCGACTTGTCTGCACCGACGCAGTTACGTGAATGATTGGGGGGACACCGAGGCTCTTTGCTGGGCTACTTCTTCCGCAGGCGCTTGGCGTTGGCCGTTGCTCCGCGGAGCCAGGGGGCCATCAGTGAGGTCATCGACGCCTGGCCGAAGCTGAACATCAGCGTCAGACCCGTCGCCGTCGCCGCCTCGGCCTTCTCGCTGACCATGCGCATGTATTCGGCCTGCGAGCATTGATTCTGGGAAATCAGGAGCATGCGGCGTGCCATCGTCTCCCAAGAGGCCAGCATGAGGTCGGTTATTGCCAAAGGAAGTGATTCTGCGTTAACCCCGCGGCTTTTCTTTTTTGCGGCCATCGTGCCTATTCGATGCTTGGCAGCAGGTCACGGATTCGGCGACCGCGCAAATCGCGGGCGGTGACATCCGCCGACGCAGGTCGAGATTCAGAACCTCGCCCCCTGCGCCGGCGTCGTCCGGCACGCGACAAGCATTCCGCAGTCAGGCCGCCTGGTTTAGCTGAACTCGCCGCGAATGTAGTCCTGGGTGTGCTTGTGGACAGGCGATCCGAACAGCTGCTTGGAGTCGCCGAACTCGACGAGGTATCCGGTGCGTCCGCCCTGCGTGGTGTCGACGTAGAGGAAGCCGGTGTAGTCGGCGACGCGCTGCGCCTGCTGCAGGTTGTGGGTGACGATTGCGATGGTGAAGCGCTTGCGCAACTCCAGCATCAGCTCCTCGATCTTGCGGGTGGCGATCGGGTCCAGCGCGGAGCAGGGCTCGTCCATCAGCAGAACCTCGGGCTCGGTGGCAATGGCGCGCGCGATGCAGAGGCGCTGCTGTTGTCCGCCGGAGAGCGAGAGGCCGCTCTTGTGGAGCTTATCCTTCACTTCGTCCCACAGGGCGGCGGCGCGCAGAGCCTGCTCGACCTTCTCCGCCTTGTCGCCCTTGTAGCCGTTGAGGCGCAGGCCGAAGGCAACGTTGTTGAAAATGCTGGTGGCAAACGGATTGGGCTGCTGAAAGACCATTCCGATGAAGCGGCGCACCGCGACCGGGTCGATGGCGGCATCGTAGATATCGCGTCCGCGATAGCGCACGTGGCCTTCAAAGCGGAAGCCGCGCACCAGGTCGTTCATGCGGTTGATGCAGCGCAGCACGGTGCTCTTGCCGCAGCCGGAGGGTCCGATGAATGCCGTGATGGCGTTCTTCTTGACCGGAATCACGGTATCGCGCACGGCCTTGAAGCTGCCGTAATAAAGCTCGCGGATGTGGCAATCGACCACTACATCATGGTTGTGCGCGGGCAGGGAGCCTGACTGGGGAATTCGGATCGGGTTGAGGAATCGCGTTCAGTTGCCATCACCATATCTCCTAAGACTGTTGAACCTGGCGGCCGGAGAGACTCCGGCCGATCAGGTTGGCTGCCAACACCAGCAGCACGAGAACCAGGGCGGCGGCCCACGCCAGCTCCACCTGGTTCTCAAACGGCATTCCGGCAAAGTTGTAGATCAGAACGGCGAGCGAGGCCGTGGGGCGCATCAGTTGCGCGTGGCCGTGCGACCAGAGCCAGTAGTTGCTGAACAGCGCGGTAAACAACAGCGGCGCGGTCTCTCCGGCGGCGCGCGCCACGGCCAGCATGACTCCGGTAAGGATTCCCGGAATCGCCGTGGGAATCAGCACCATCCAGACCGTCTGGGTCGGCGTGGCGCCCATGCCGATGGCCGCCTCTTTCATGCGCGAGGGCACCATGCGGATGGCGTCTTCCGAGGTGAGAATGATGGTCGGCAGCATCAGGATGGAGAGCGCGACCGCGCCCGCAATCGCCGAGTAGCCTCCGGTGGTCAGCACGATGGCGCCGTAGGCGAAGACGCCCGCCAGAATCGAAGGAAAGCCGGTGAGCACCTTGGCGGCAGAAGCGCACGATTTCCGCGAGTTTGCTGTGCGCGGTTCTGGGCAAGATAGATGGCGGTCATGATGCCGCACGGGAACCGTGATCAGCACCGCCATGCCCACCATCAGCAGCGTGCCGACGATGGCGTTGCCAAAGCCGCCGCCGGCTTCCATCGCCGACGGAGGCAGTTGGGTGAAGACGGCCGTCGCTCAGCCGCCGCCCGCCGCGCCAGGCCAGCATCCAGACCACGCTGAACAGCGGCACCAGCGCCGACAAGGTCATCGCCGTCACCAGGCCGTTCAGCAGAAAATCCATCGAGCGTGCGGGGACGGCGCAGGGAGTGCTCGAGCTGGCCGAAATCGACCCCGGCAAAAGGATCGGCGCACCACTGATTTCGAATTGAAGTTTACGGTTGCCATTGCGGTTACTCCACCGCGCTGCGCGAGGCGCGCTGCAGGATCAGGGCGCCGAAGATGTTGACGATCAGGGTGATCGCCAGCAGCACCAGCGCCGCGTACATCAGGATGCCAACCTCTTTGGGGCCTGCCTCGGGAAAGTTATTCGCCAGCAACGCCGCCAGCGTGTTGGCGGGCGAGAAGAGCGAAAGGCTGATCCGGTTGGAGTTGCCGACCAGCATCGCCAAGCGCCATGGTTTCGCCCAGAGCGCGGCCAAATGCCAGCACCATGCCGCCGAAGATGCCGCGCGAGGCAGTCGGCAGAATCACGCCGACGATCGCCTCCCAGCGCGTCGCTCCCAGGCCGTAGGCCGCCATGCGCAGCTTGGGTGGAACCGAGACCAGCGCGTCGCGGCTGATGGCCGTGATGGTGGGCAGAATCATGATGGCCAGCACGATCACCGCCGGCAGCACGCCGGGGCCGCTCAGGTCGGTGGAGAACAGCGACATCCAGCCGAGTTTCAGGTGCAGCCAGTTGCAGGCCGGACGAATCAGCGGGATGACCACGAACAATCCCCACAGGCCATAGACCACGCTGGGAATTGCCGCCAGCAATTCGATCAACTGTCTTCAGCAGGTCCTCCACCTTGTCGGGAACCTTCGACCAGAAGGGATGAAGATGCAGATTGAAGGCGCGCAGCAGGGCGAAGATCGCCTGCCCCATGTAGCCTTCGCTGAGGAACAAAGCGGCGGCCAGGCCAAACGCGGTGCCGATCACCAGGGCGAGGATGGAGGTGTAGAGCGTTCCCCAGATTTCGGCGGCGATTCCGTGCTGCCCGGTGTTCGGATCCCAGACCCGCCCGGTAAGAAACGAGAGTCCGTCGTGCCGCATGGCGGGCAGCGCCGAGACGGCGATGCGCAGCACGATGAAGGTAACCAGCAGAATGGTGCAGCAGGCAAACAGAAAGCTGAGAGCGGCGGAAGGCCGTGTCGACCAAGCGTTTGCACGCGCGTCGGCGCCTGGGTGATTTCGCCGGGTCGAACTGCGAAGAGGGCTCCCGGAGCCGAAGCGGCTCCGGGCGCGACGTGACTGTGACTCGCCATCAAGCCATCCTCAATGCGTTAGTTCGTGATCGTCTGTACGGCCGCCAAAGCCTTGCTGGAAACATTGGCAGGCAGCGGAATGTAGCCCAGCGCTTCGGCGTCCTTCTGTCCGTCGGTCAGGCTGTACTTCAACAGGTCCTGCAATGCCGCAACTTTCTTGGCGTCGGGATACTTCCGGTAGCAGATCAACCAGGTGTAGGTGACGATCGGGTAAGCGTCGGGAGCGGTCGGGTCCGAGGCCCAGGCGATCAGGTTCTCGGGCAGTTCGGCGGAAGCCAGCGCCGCCTGGCCGGAGGCGGTGGAGGCGGCCACGTACTTGCCGGCTTTGTTCTCCAGCGCCGCGGTGTTCAGCTTCTGGCTGTTGGCGTAGCCGTACTCGACGTAGCCGATGGAACCGGGAGTGGTCTTGAGGCTGGCGGTCACGCCCTCATTGCCCTTGCTCTTGGTGCCCACCGGCCAGTTCGGCATGGTGTTGGCGCCGACTTGCTTTATTGAAGTCTTCGCTGATCGCGCTCAGATGCTTGGAGAAAACGAAGCTGGTGCCGCTGCTGTCGGCGCGAACCACCACGTTGATCGGCAGGTCCGGCAGTTTTACTCCCGGATTGGCCGCGGCAATTTCGGATCGTTCCACTTCTTGATCTTGCCCAGAAAGATGCCCGTGTAGGCCTTGCGGGAGAGCTTCAGTCCGGTCACGCCATCCACGTTATAGGCGATCACGATGGCTCCGGCGGTCATCGGAAGCAGTTGCACTCCGCCCTGGCACGCGGGCCATCTCTTCGTCGGTCATGGCGGCATCGCTGGCGCCGAAATCGACCGTGCGATCGATCACGCTCTTCTTGCCGCTGCCGCTGCCCACCGACTGATAGTCCACCTGCACGTCGGGGTGCGAAGCGCTGTAGCTCTTGAACCACTTGGTGTAGAGCGGCGCGGGAAAGCTGGCACCGGCTCCCTGCAGTTTGACGCCTTCGGCTGAAGCGGCGGACTTGCTGTTGCAAGACGACAAGAAACGCAGTGAGTAACACGAATGCAATTGCCGCGGTCCAGAGACGGATCTTCATTGCTGATCTCCTAGGATATAAACGAGAGCTGAAATTCCACTGGGTCAGGCGTCCGCCTGCGCCAGCAGGTAACGGAAGCGATGCGCCGATTTCGTGTACTCATGCGAAAAACCTGCACGATTGCTTAGGGCATTCGACCTAAAAAATGCCGAAGGAAGATACGTAAATTCTAGGGAAGGGACATTACGGGAGTGTTAATGGGATATTAAAACAGGCTGCCGCCGTCTTAATAAAAAGAGGACAGACCCAGACAACCAAAATCCGCAGACTGCATCGCAGAATAACTGCCGAGGTGCAGTGCTCCGCGAAGCCCATCGATCCGTTTGTCGCCGGCATAGGGCGATGCTTTTGTCTCCGAGTCAGATTTCGTTCTTTATGTATAATGGCCGACGATCATGGACCCTGGAGCCAACTCCGTGGAGCCCGCCGGACCACGGCTTGGTTCGTTTCGACGGGCATCCTTGATCCCGAGGCTCTTCGCCTCGGAGCGCGGAGCATCCGACCGCTTGATCCCTCGCTGGATCTTCCTGCGCGCCCTCGGTCTCATTTATTTCTCAGCCTTCTACTCTCTGGTGTTTCAGATTCGAGGACTGATTGGCCCCGATGGAATTCTTCCCGGCGGCGAACTTCTGCAACAGATCGCTCATTCCTCTGTAGGAAATCTACGTTTCTGGTACGCCCCTTCGCTGCTCTGGATCTCCAGCGGTTCGCCAATGCTGCTGGCGCTGTGCTGGGTGGGCATGATCGCCTCGCTGCTGCTGGTGTTCAATCTGTGGCCGCGGGCCATGCTGGTGGTCAGCTTCGTCTGCTTTCTTTCCTTCGTCGCCGCGGCCGGCGATTTCTCCAGCTATCAATCCGACGGCATGCTTCTCGAAGCCGGATTCCTCTCGCTGTTCTTTGCTCCACCTGGGCTGCGCCCCGGACTGGGAGCACGAACGCCACCCTCGCGCTTCAGCCTGTTTCTGCTTCAGTGGGAGTGGTTCCGCATTTACTTCGAGTCCGGAATCGTGAAGCTGGCGAGTGGCGATCCGCAGTGGCGCAACTTCACGGCGATGGATGAGTATTACCAGAACTGGTCCGCTGCCGACCTGGATCGGCTGGTACGTGCAGCATCTGCCCCACTGGTTCCACGCGGCGACCGTGGGCGCGACGTTGTTGATGGAACTGGGACTGGTTTGGATGATTCTGCTACCGCGCCGCTTTCGCACTCTTCTGTTCTTTCTCGTGACAGGCTGGGAAGCGGGCGTGATCCTCACCGCGAACTACGCATTTCTGAATTACCTGGTCCTCGCTCTGGGCATTCTGCTGTTGGACGATCGTTTCCTTCTGAACCGTATTCCCCAGGTTTGCAAATCGCTCATGGCATTGCCGCGCCCTTCGAACGTCCCAGCTCCGGAGCACTCTGCGGCGGCAGGAGAAGAACCAACTCCAGGCCGCTGGAGAGCGTTCCTTCGGCGGCTTCGTCCGCTCAAGCTGGCAATCTCAGCCGCGATGCTGCTTTGGGTCTTCTACGCCTCGACCGCAAGGCTGGTGTGGATGCTTGCGCCAGCTGCGCCTCTGCCTGTAACTCCGGTGACGCTGCTGGAGCCGTTCCGGGTCGCGGATCAGTATGGGCTCTTCGCGGTCATGACACGGGGGCGTTACGAGATCGAGTTTCAGGGCTCGGACGACGGCAAGAACTGGGTCGCCTATCCGTTCCGCTACAAGCCGCAGGCGTTGTCCGAGGCGCCCAGAATCTATGCGCCCTATCAGCCGCGATTCGATTGGAATTTGTGGTTCGCCTCGCTCGGAAGCTGGCGCGACTATGCAATCGTGCCCAACACCGAAGTTCGTCTGCTGTCGAACGATCACGATGTGCTGAGCCTCTTTGCCGGCAATCCATTTCGCGCAGCGCCGCGCCCAAGCAGGTCCGCGCCGTGCTCTGGCAATACTGGTTCACGACCATGAGCGAGAAGCGCACCACCGGAAATTGGTGGCGCCGCGAATTCTCGGACTCTACGCACCGACTCTCGAACTGCAACCGGATGGCAGAATCAGGTGCTGGAAATGCCCGAGGCGGAGAGACCAAGGCAATGAACGCCAATCCCGGTAGAGCCGTCGTGGTTGGAGCAGGCCCCAATGGCTTGGCCGCAGCCATCGTGCTCGCACGAGGCGGGCATGCAGGTCGAAGTCTTTGAAGCCGAGGAGCAAGCCGGCGGAGGAGCCCGAACGCTGGAACTTACCTTGCCCGGCTTTCATCATGACTTCGGCTCCGCCGTGCATCCCATGGCCGCCGCTTCGCCCTTCTTTTCGTCGCTGCCGTTGCGCGATCACGGTCTCGAATGGATTCACTCTCCCGCGCCGCTCGCCCATCCCTTCGATGACGGCACGCGCGATCACCTTGGAGCGCGACCTGGAGGCAGCCGTTCGCGTGCTCGGTCCGGACGGCAAGGCCTGGCAAGAGCTGGTCGGTCGCCTGGTGGAGCACTGGGCGGAGTTCGCGCCTGAGATCCTGCGCCCGGTGATTCATTTGCCGCGCCATCCATTCCTGCTGGCGAGCTTTGGATTCAATGCTCTGCTGCCGGCCACATCGCTGGCGAATCGATGCTTTCGCAGCCCGCGGACAAGAGCTCTGTTTGCCGGATTGGCGGCGCACTCGTTTCTCGCTCTGGATGAGCCACTGAGCGCCTCCTTCGGCATCGTGCTTGGCACAACGGCTCACGCCGTAGGATGGCCGATTCCGCGTGGCGGAGCGCAATCCATCACGCAGGCATTGATCGCCCATTTAGGCCGACTCGGAGGCACCGTTCGGACTTCGAGTCGAGTGGATGGGCTGGCTGGCCTGGGAGAGTTCGAGGTCGCGCTCTGCGATGTCGCCCCGCGTCAACTTCTCCAGATCGCCGGGGAGCGTTTCACTCCTGCATACAAGCCGCCGGCTCGGGCGCTATCGCCACGGGCCGGGAGTGTTCAAGGTGGACTACGCGCTCTCGCAGCCGATTCCGTGGAGAGCTGCCGACTGTGCGCGTGCGGCAACCGTGCATCTTGGAGGGAGCATGGAGGAGATCGCCGCCTCTGAAGATGCGATGCGACACGGACGCCACCCCGAGCGGCCGTTTGTCTTGCTCGCGCAGCCGACGCTATTTGATCCCAGCCGCGCCCCGCAAGGCAAGCACATCGCCTGGGCCTATTGCCACGTTCCCAATGGCATCGACCTTCGACATGCTGCCCCGGCTGGAGGCGCAGATCGAACGCTTCGCTCCAGGGTTTCGCGATTGCATTCTCTCGCGCCACGTCTTTCGGTGCGCCGACCTTGAAACGCATGGACGCAAATCTCGTCGGAGGAGACATCATGGGCGGCGCCGCCGACTGGCGGCACTTCCTCTTTCGTCCAACCTGGAGACAGTATGCGACGCCGGATCGGCAGCGTCTATATTTGCTCCTCGTCCACACCGCCCGGCGGCGGAGTGCATGGCATGTGCGGTTACAACGCGGCACACCTCGCTTTATCGCGATTGCGAAAACCAAGGTAATTGCCGCGCTGCACGCACGCTCCCTGCTTGCCGAAAAAATGCTAAGCCGCGATCTTGCCGCTCCTGTAACGCAGCAGGAAGTCCTGCTGCACAAAGGTCTCAAAGGAGGTCGGAGTGGTGTTACGGGCACTGCGGGCTTCCAGCGCCTTCATGTGGCCGGAGTTCAGCGACGCGGACATCTCCATAATCAGGTTCACGAAATCCGCCGACATTCCCATCTGCTGCATCCCGGCGCGAATCTGGTCGTCCGGCGGTCGCACATACTTGAGGTCCGGCTTGCCGATCGCCTTGCCGATGATGGCCGCGCATTCGCTCATGGAGATGTCACGCGCACCAAGCAGTTCGCGGGTCTGGTGCGATTTGAAATCCCGATTCATCAGGGCGTCCGCAGCCGCTGCGCCAATATCGCGCACCGCAATCATCGGAAGCTTCAACTCCGGCTGCAGGGGGCCCATGGCCACGCCCTGCTTCTGAATCAGCGTCACCTGTGGCAGCGTGTTCTCCATGAAGTATCCGGCGCGCAGATGGAGCACGTTGAGGCCGGCGATCCGGTTGAGCCGCTCCTCCATCCGATGCAGTCCGACTACGGGCCCGGTCTTATCCGCCTTGTCGGCGCCAACGCTGCTGAGCGTGACCGCGTGGGTTACTCCGCAGCGCTCGAGCGCCGAGGCAATCGAGTCGATGATTGCGTCCTGGTGCGCCCGGAAATCGGGACTCGACGGATTGGGAGGAATCATCACGTACACTCCCTCGGCGCCCGCAAACGCCGGGTCTAGCATCTCCGTGTCGCTAAGATCGGCGGCATAGGGCACCCCGCCCTTCTGCGCAAGCCACTGCATTCGATCGGCTCTCCGGCCGATCCCCCACACTTTTTTTCCCGCGGCAAGCAAACGACTCGCAACCACGCTTCCGGTGTTTCCGGAAGCTCCCGTAACAACGTACATGACGGCCTCCTGAGGCTTGGATTAGGGGCATTGGATGCGACCTCCACACGGAGAGATTGCTCAGCACGCGCACAACAAAGCCCTACATTCTGCAAAGAAAGTGTAGGGCTGTGTCAGCTTCCGATGTCTATTTCCGAGGGGGTATGCTCCCCGTGCCGCCCGCGATCGGCTTCAAGAGGTTGGCCGGGATCGCGCCGCGGACGCGAATCGCCGGTTAGAAGTCGTTAAAATCGAGCGCGATTGGCTGGCCGTCCTCGTCATACTGGATCACCGGTTCACCGCTCCGCTCCACCGGATCGGTCGGCTTCTCCAGTTTGCGCTGCTCCATCTTCTGAGACTTCTCGACCCGCTTTTCCTGGCGGGCCCGTTCCTTCGAGCGCTTTGTGAAAGTAGTTCTTGAGTTTCCTGCCATTCATACTCCAATCGGTAAATGTTTGTTTCGAGCTGATCCGAATCGACTGCCAGCTTCTCTGCCCTTTCAGCGTTCGCATCCCGCGAACGGGCGGAGAACATCGGCCAAGCCATGGTCGAACGCTCAACCGCGAAAGAAAAGTCTCCTGAGCTGGAAAATCGTTCTGCACCACGGTTCCGGCGCACCCCGTACCCTGCCAGGACACGGAACTCCTGCTCGAAGGAATATACCTTCCCTATCCATTGTATTCCTTCCTGGCGATTTCGTTTTCCACCGTAGCCCTCCATACAAGAAAGTTCTTCCTCGGGGAACAGATTGGAACGCCGGCGATGCGCGGAAGCCAAAATAAAGGTCGCGGAAGTCGCCGTACGAAACTTTTTCGAGGTCTCGGGTTTAACTAGATTACAGAGCTTCGAGGTCTGGAACATGCTGAAAAAAATGGTATTCGCGTTATTCGGCTTGGTCATCGCATTCGCCCTGGCCGCGCCACCCCAGGCAAGCGCGCAGGTGGGAGTCGGAATCGGCGTTGGCGTACCCGCCCCCGTCCCGTACGGCGGATATGTATATGGCTGCGATCCTTACTACTACCCGGCGGGCTGCTATGGCTCCTACGGCTATTGGGGATATCCGTATGTCGGCTGGGGCTGGGGCGGCTGGGGTTGGGGAGGCTGGGGCTGGGGCGGTTACGGTCGTGGCTATTATGGTGGCCGTGGCTATTATGGTGGACGTGGCGTCGGCTTCGGCGGGCGCGGCGTCGGCTTCGGCGGGCGCGGCGTCGGCTTTGCCCGTGGCGGTGGTGGCTTCGCTCGGGGCGGCGGCGGTGGCTTTGCCCGTGGCGGCGGTGGTGGACGCGGCGGCGGCGGCGGACACCGATAACGGCTCGCCGATCTCTGCTCTTGCCCCTTCAAGCCCTCCCGGCTGAAGGGGCTTACCGCCTCCGGAAAGCGCTAGAGCAATCCGCCGGTCTGGAGAGTCAGGGCGCTGAGCGCGAGCTCCAGCTTCCTGATGGCCTCTTCCAGCTCCGGATGCTGGCCCAATCGCTCCTGTAGAGATTTCAGGAGTTGATGCGCGTCTGCCACCTGCTCTGCCGCCTTGATTTGTGGTGTCTCTGGCGTGGGTACTCCGTCCGAGTTCATTGGGCACTCTCCATGTTCCCTACTATGTCACCGAACTATTATCCCCGCTCCTGCGGCTTATAAAACAGAAGCCTGGATGAAATTCCTCGGCGCTATTGTGCCGCCGCCAACTCCAGATTGATGATGCGGATTCCAGCCACGGCTGGAGTTGACCTGTGTACTATGGCACAATTGATTCGGCCTTGGACGAGTCCGATGCGCGCGGTCGCGCCCGGATCATCTGCGGTTGAAGGTATGTGCGGGGATGGTGAAATGGCAGACACACTAGCCTTAGGAGCTAGCGCCGCAAGGCATGGGGGTTCAAGTCCCCCTCCCCGCACCATTTAAGTTACCGTAGAATCAATCGATTAGAACCCCAGCGCCGGGCAATCCCTCGTCCAAAACCAATGGAGCTCAGAGGCAATGAAGCTTTCCGATTACGTTATGGGATTCGTCGCCGATCTCGGAGTCAAGCATGTTTTTGTCGTGACTGGCGGCGGAGCCATGCACCTCAATGACTCTCTTGCGCGCTGTGAGCGCCTCGAATTCATCTGCAACCATCATGAGCAAGCATGCGCGATCGCGGCTGACAACTACTCCAAGGCAACCGGTAATTTTGGCGTTGCCATGGTCACGACCGGCCCTGGCGGGACGAACGCGATCACAGGATTGGCGGCAGCGTTTCTCGACTCCACGCCGTGCCTGATTCTCTCTGGACAGGTAAAACGCGCAGATCGAATGTTCTCCTCCGACGGAACTCCGCTGGGAGTCCGGCAGCGCGGTCCACAGGAACTCGACATCATCTCGGTGGTGAAGCCGCTGACAAAATATGCCGTAACCGTGACGGAAGCCGATTCGATCCGCTACCACCTGGAGAAAGCGGTGTATCTGGCGCGGAGCGGGAGACCCGGAACGGTCTGGATCGATCTGCCGCTCGACATCCAAGCTTCCAGTATCGATGAGCAGACGCTGGCCGGTTTCCAGCCGGAAGAGCCACCGGCGAATGCCTCCCAACTTCGCGAGCAGGTGGGGCGCGTCATCGAGCAGTTGAACCTATCCCGACGGCCTTTTCTGCTGGTTGGCAACGGCGTGCGTCTGGCACATGCCGAAGGCGAATTTCGTGAGCTAGCCGCGCTGATCGATGCTCCAGTGGGCGCAACCTGGGTGGCGAAGGATCTGTTTGGAGAAGAGAACGCGCTGTGCATGGGGAGTCCGGGCACGCTCGCGCCGCGGGGCGCGAATTTCGCCATGCAGAACTCTGATTTTCTGCTCACGGTTGGTGCCAGGATGGACGTTGCGGTGGCGGGCTGGACGACCCAGGAGCTTGCGCGAGGCGCCTGCAAGGTGATGGTGGATGTAGACCCGGCGGAGTTGGCGAAGTTCTCCGGCGTCGTGGAGATGCCGGTTTGTGCGGACGCGGGTAGCTTTCTGCGAGAGATGCTGGCACAAAAGGCATCCATCGCTAAGGTTGACCGCAGCGACTGGCAGAGACGTTGCAAGGATTGGAAGAGCCGCTACCCAATCATCCGCGCGGAACATCGCGAACAAGGCCCAGTCAGTATCTATCGCTTGGCAGAGGTGATTGCGCAGGCGGCGGGGCCGGAGGATCAGCTCGTCTCGGGCAGCTCCGGCATTGGGATTGAGATTTTTCTCTTCGCCTATCCGGCAAAGACCGGGCAGCGCGTATTCCACACCGCGGGACTGGGTCCGATGGGATTTGGCATTGCGGCCAGTATCGGCATCAGCCTGGCAACTGGGCGCAGCCGCACCATCTGCGTCGATGGCGATGGAGGCTTCCAGATGAACATTCAGGAGCTTGCGACGGTGGCTCATCACCGGCTGCCGCTGAAGTTCTTTGTGCTGAATAACGGTGGATATGCGGCGATCCGAGGGTCACAAAAGGGATTTTTCGGAGCGGCGAATATTGGCTGCGATTCTGCGACAGGATTGACGCTGCCGGATCTCTGCGCCGTTGCCGAAGCCTACGGCCTGGGCACGGCGCGCATTGAAGACCAGACCGATCTGCTGGGACAGGTGCGGCGTGTGCTGGAGACGCCGGGGCCGGTGATTTGCGATGTCAGAGTACTGGCGGAAGAGCCTCGTGTGCCGCGCGTAACCTCCGTGCAACTTGCCAATGGCTCCATGGCCTCAAAGCCGCTGGAAGACCTCTTTCCGTTCCTCGACCGCGACGAATTCAAGAAGAACATGATCGTTGAGCCGCTGGAAGAGTAGTGGGCCTGGATGAAAACCGCACGATGCTAGAGCCCTAAGTACGCCGCGCGCACCTCTTCGTTCGCCAATAAGTCCTGCGCCGAGCCTTCCATTCGGATCGCGCCGTTCTCAACCACATAGCCGCGCCGCGACACACTCAGCCCATCCACGACATTCTGCTCCACTACAATCACCGTGACCCCGCGCTCGCCGATCTGCCGAATCTTCTGAAAGACCTCCTCGACGATCTTCGGAGACAGACCCAGCGACGGTTCGTCCAACAGCAGGAGCTTGGGTTCAGTCATCAGCCCGCGTGCGATTGCCACCATCTGCTGCTCTCCTCCAGAGAGTGTTCCCGCCAGTTGTGCACGCCGCTCTTTCAGCTTAGGAAAGAGTGCAAACTGTTCTTCCAGGAGTTGCGGAATCTTCCTCCGTGTGCGCTGGATATAGGCGCCCAGCTTGAGATTTTCTTCGATGCTCATGAAGGGGAACAGTTGCCGTCCTTCGGGCACGTGCGAAATGCCGCGCGATACAATTTCATGCGCTGGCAGGCCTCCGATCTCCTGTCCATCGAAAAAGACCGTTCCGCTCCGCAGTTTAAGCAGACCGCTGATGACTCGAAGTGTCGTCGTCTTGCCCGCGCCGTTGGCGCCGATGAGGGTCACGATTTCACCGGGATAGACCTTCAATGAAATGCCGAACAGCGCCTGGAAATCGCCGTAATTGGCTCGTACGTTTTCAACCGCAAGCAGAGGAGTTGGATCGTTTTCGCTCACTTGATGAAATCCTTGTATTTCGAACCGAGGTAAGCCTCAATCACCTCTGGCATGCGGACGACGTCCTGCGGTTTGCCTTCGGCGATCTTCGATCCATGGTCGAGCACGATCACGCGGTCCGCCAGTTTCATCACCACTGCCATCACGTGCTCCACACCGCCCACGGCCGCGATGCCCCATTCGCTTAACCGCTTCAGCAGGTCGGCCAGTTTCAGCGCCTCCGAAGTGGGCAGTCCGGCCACCACTTCATCCAGCAGAATCAGCTTTGGTTTGGTAGCCAGAGCGCGCGCAATCTCCAGACGTTTCAGCATGGGCAGCCCCATGCCTCGCGCCGGCAGATGCATGACTTTTTCCATCTGCAAAAATTTGAGGGTCTCCGCCGACTCGCGCTCCGCCACCTTCGCCGAAGACGTGTTGAGAAACGCGCCGAGCATCACATTCTCCAATACCGTCAGGTTTCGCAGCGGCTTCATAATTTGAAACGTGCGCCCAATGCCGAGCTTCGCGGCCTTGTCCGGCGTGATGCGGGATATGTCATGACCATCAAAAGTAATCGTCCCACTGTCAATCGGAAACACGCCGGTGATCAGGTTGAACAACGTGGTCTTGCCCGCGCCATTCGGGCCCACGATGAAGGCCATCTCTCCCCGCTCCACGTCAAAGGTGACGTCGTTGACCGCCTTCAACCCGCCGAAGCGCTTCGATACCTTCTCGATTTGCAGCAGTGCCATCTCGCGCTCCTATTCGTCCCCAGTCGCTCGCCCGCCGGCTTCAGACTTTGCGCTCTCGGCGTCCATAGGCGGCACCGGCGCCGCCTTCCGAAGTTTGAGATTGAGCGTGCCCACAATCCCACCCGGCAGGAAGAGCACGACCACGATGATCAGCACACCGTAGATCAGCATGTTGGCTTCTTTGAAGAAATTCTTGAATACCTCGGAGGACGTCTCAAGAATCAGCGAGCCCACGATCGGACCCGCCAGCGTGCCCGCGCCTCCAAGCATGGCGACAATCGCCAGCTCGGTAGAAATTTCCAGCGGAAGCACTTGGTCGGGAACGATATACAGAAACAAACTGCCGTAGAGTGCACCGCCCAACGCGGTTACAGCGGCACTCAGCAGCAACGCGTACAGCTTCTGATTCGCCGTATTCACGCCCACCGATAGTGCCGTATCCTCGTCCTCGCGAATGGCCATCAGGTAATAGCCGAACTTAGATTTTTCCAGCCAGTAGGTGATGCCGATTCCCAGCGCGGTCAGCAGTACAGCCGAATAGTAAAACGACAGTTGCGTGTTGTGAGGAAAGAGCAACGGAACCTGGATGCCGACGTCGCCTCCCGTTACACTGGGCAGGTTCTTGGCGGTCAGGCGCAACACCTCCGCGAAGGCAATGGTGCAAAGCGCAAAGTACGGCCCACGCAGCCGGAATGACACCTTGCCGATAATGCCCGCGAAGAACAGCGCAGCCAGAACCGCCAGCAGCACGGCAATCCACATCGGCACGCCCCGGTTGGCGAACATGGCTAAACCATACGCACCCAGCCCGAAATACGCGGCATGACCGAGCGAAAGCTGTCCGCTATAGCCACCCACCCAATTCCAAGCCAGTCCCAGGCCGGCGAATAGGAAGACCCGGAACACAATGCTCAGCATGTAGTCGGTCCGGATCAGGAGCGGAACCAGTAATCCGAGTCCGACCACTGCCAACGAGAAAATGAGTTGTACTCTGCGTCCACTCACGCGCGCTGACTCCCGAAGATTCCGGTTGGGCGGAACGAGAGCACCAGAATGAAGATTACGAAATCCACCACCGGCGCCCACTCGTTGCCCCAGTAGTAACTCGTCAAGCTCTCAACCACTCCCAACGCCAGGCCCGCCATCGCCGCGCCTTGGATCGAACCCATGCCGCCCAGTACCACCATCACAAACGACTTCAACCGGTACTGATTGCCAACCTCCGGGAAAACATACAAAACCGGCAACAGCAGTGCGCCGGCAATCCCCGCCGCCGCCGCACCCAGGCCGAATGAAATTGCCTGCACCCGGTTCACGTTAATGCCCATCAGCGGTGCGGAATAGCGGTTCTGCGCCACCGCCCGGGCAGCGCGTCCAAACATCGTATGCATGACGAACCAGTACATTCCGCCGCCCAGCAAAATAGCGATTCCAAACGACACCAGCCACGGTGCGTTGATCGCAATGTGCGGCCCCAAATGGATGTTCCTGGATTGCAGTGAAATGTTGATCTGGTGATAGTCCGCACCAAAAATCAACTGCGACGCATCCACCAGGATCAGCGAGAGCCCCATCGTCACCAGAATCACCATGAACGACTCTTGCCCGGGTAACGGCCGCAGCACCAGCAGGTAGGCCAAGAATCCAAAGACGAAAAGCAGTCCTCCTGCCAGCACAAAGCCAATGTAGGGGCTTAAGTGGAGGCGATCATACAGGACAAACGTGACATACATTCCCATCATCAGAAATGCGCCATGCGCAAAATTCACAATGCGCATCACTCCGAAGATGAGCGCCATCCCCATGCCGATCAGGGCATAAAGAGCACCGGTCATCAACCCATCCAGGATTACCTGCAGATTGCCATAGACCCAGTCCACTCGCGGTCTCCCTACGCGCTGTGAATCCGTGCTCCGTCAACAGGCGCGCTCTTTCAACCCGTGCTCGGTCAGCAAGCGGCCGGCTTGCCCATTTCGCACCGGCCACTTTCCATGTACCGCAGCCGCCCTCCAGACAACAACTACCTCTTGCTCCACTCCGGAGTCGGAACAATCGGCTTGCTCTCCGCCGCATCCGGAGGCCAAACCACCTTATATTTTCCGCCTTGAATCTGGGTCACCAGCACTGGGTGCGCATTCTGTCCCCGGGCATCGAACTTCACCGGGCCAAACGGCGTCTCCGCAATATTAAGGTTGCGGATGGCGTCGCGGATGGCCGTGGGGGTAGCTCCTGCTCCAGCGTTCTTTAAGGCCGCCGCCGCCACCTGCAGGGTAGCGTATGCCTCCATCCCGTGGTAGGCCGGATGGGAGCCCGTCAGCTTTGTATATTTCTCGTCGAACTCCTGCGAGCCCTTCCATTTGGCGGAGGGTAACCACTGAGAAACCGAGAAAGTATACTCCGCATATTTGCCTGCGCCCTTCTCCGGGCTGGGGAACTCGGCGGCGGCAAATCCCGTGCCCGCCGAGGTGTAGTACTTGGGATTCAAATTCAGTTGCTCCGACTGCCGCATCAGCGTGCCCGCATCCAGCAGATACGAAGCAAAGTAGATGACCTCGGGGTTCTTCGATTTCACCCGCTGCAACAGGGCTTTATAGTCCGGCGAAGTCGCCTGGTAGGCCTCCGAGTCCACCACGTTCATCCCCGCAGCCGGTGCCGCCGCAGCCATACTCTTATTGTTTGCCTGTCCGAAGTTTGTATTCTCGTATACGATCGCCAGCGTCTTCGGATCGCCGTTATGCTTCAGAAAATCCAGCGTAGCCGTCGCAAAGGAGCCCGACCCGGCGCAAATACGAAACACCCATTGCGAGCCCGTTTCCACCACGTTGTCCGCCACCGCCGTGGGCATGATCAGAGGAATCTGTTTCAGCGTTACGACCGGAACAATGGCCCGCGTGCTCTCCGACGAATAGGCGCCAAGAACAAGTTTTACGTGATCCTGATCCACCAACTTTGAAACACCCTGTACCGCCTGATCCGGCTTGCTCTGGTCGTCGTAAATGTCCAGTTCCACGGGCTTGCCGTCGATGCCGCCCTTGGCATTGATCTCATCCAGCGCAATCTGGTAACCCGCCTTGTGCGCCTGTCCGAATGCTGCCTGGTTGCCGGTCAACGAAGTGATTACCCCGACTTTGATGGTGTTGCCGCCAGCCTCATTGCGGCAGCCAGTGATGCTAAGAATGCCCGCCACTCCCACTACGATGAGCAGGCTCAGAGATCGTCTCATGCCCTTCCTCCTCGAGCTACGCCAATAACAGAGGGGCATTGTAAGTGAGATAGGCAGGTATATACCACAACGAAATCAATTCCAGCGTTGAACCATAGAGTTCGGGCTCCACCGGCGCCAGCGGCCGGACGGCCATCGGCTGGCCCGTATCTGGCGGCGAAGCGTCCCCTGCGCCAGAGGCCGAGTCCGGCGCTAACGCTCTTCGCCGCGGCGCTCAATGGGCAGCCAGAGGGTCACGACTGTGCCTTTGCCGACACGACTGCGAAGGCGAATCCGGCCATCGTGCTTTTTCACAAGTTCGCTGGTGATCCACAATCCCAGGCCGGTGCCGAAAGACTTCTTCGTGGTAAAAAATGGCTCGAAGATCTGCTTTCTGTTTTCGTCGGCAATGCCGGCGCCCGTGTCGGCAATGGTCAAGGCGACCATGGGGCGCTGGTCGAGCGACACGGAAGCGACGGTCCGCAGGTACAGGGTGCCGTGCGATGGCATTGCGTCGAGGCTGTTGATGATGAGATTGGAAATCACCTGGCGCATCTCACCCTCGATTGCCTGGATGGGCGTCGTGCACTTGTACTGACGCTCCACCTGCACCGAGTTGTTCTTCAGCTTGGCCCCAAACAGATGCAGGACCTCGTCGAGTAACTCCGGGAGGCGGACGGTGGACGCACTGCCCACCTCGCGGTAAAAGCCCAGGGTCTGCTTGACCATGTGGGCGGCGCGCCTGAGTTCTCGATCTGCAATCTCAATGAATGGGCGAAGTGAGATCGGCAACTCCGGATTGCTCTCAATTAAAAACAATGCATTCGTCACGGCGGCCAGCGGGTTGTTGACCTCGTGTGCGATGGTGGCCGCCATGCGGCCAGCCGACGCCAGCTTCTCGCTCTGGATCAAAGCCTTTTCGGCTTGCTTCCACTCGGTGATGTCCACGTTTACCGCAACTGCGCCGAGAATCTCGCCCTGAGGACCACGGATGGGCAGAGCGCTGTTCAAGATCGTCTTGTGCTTTCCGTCGAAGGCCTCAATTTCAACTTGCTCGCCCAAAGTGGTTGCGCCATGAAGAACAGCCCGCGCGAGCGCCCATTCGTTGGACTCAAGCAAGTGGTCGCTTCCGGAGAGCCTGCCCTTGTACGCACAATATTGTTGCATGTCAACCAGTGGTGCGTGTGCTCCCCAGATCTGGTCGGCGGCAGGATTCGCCTCGATGAGTTTGCCGCTGGCATCGCACATAAATACGCCCACCGGAAGCAGATCCAGGACAGCGCGCAGTTGCTGCTCCCGTTCCTGGAGTGCCAGCTCGGCCTGCTTGCGCGCCGTAACATCCATATGGATGCCGACCATCGTCAACGGCTTACCCGCCGGATCGACCGCAATCTGGCCACGACTGGCGATCCAACGAATGGCTCCATCCTGGCGTCGAATGCGGGTTTCGACCGTCCACAAGCTATTGTTGGCAAGAGCTGCCCGGAAACTGGTATCGACCTCGCCGCGGTGCTCGGGCAAAACGTGTTCCAGGAATAAATCGTAACTCCACTCCGTCTGCAGGGGCTCGTAGCCGAAGATCTCGTCGTGGCGGCGGGATCGCGATATGGCATGGCTCTTCAGATCCAGCTCCCACTCGCCCAGGCCGCCGACCTCGAGCGCAAAATCAAGGCGATCCTTGCTCTTTTGCAGCTCGCTCAGCAGCGCGGCGCGCGCCTCCGCCAGTTCACGTTGTGCCCGCGCTTCGGCGGCTTCCATCTCTTTACGCAGTAACTGCTCGCGGGCGCTGCGGTTTTCGTCCTCGAACTGTTTGCGCCGCAGCGCCGCGCGCACGCGGGCTCGCACCACGTCGAAGTCGCTCGATTTCGGGATGTAATCGTCGGCCCCGGCGTTGATGGCTTCAATCATCGCCTGCCGGTCTTCCACCCCAGTCAAGCATGAGCAGCGGGATGTCACGCAGCGTCAAAGAGTTCTTGATGCGCCGGCAGGTCTCATGGCCGGAAAGGCCGGGCATGATGAGGTCGAGCAGGATACAATCCACACTCTGCACCGCAGCCAATTCGAGCGCTTCCTCTCCGGAACGGGCCAGCACGACGTCGTAGCCTTCCACTCGCATCTGGGTAGCGAGTTCTTCGAGGTAGGTATTGCTGTCATCCACCGCGAGAACTCTCTTGGGCCCGAGAACACTGGACGGCGGGTCCACGGCGGAGGGCGTGCCGGCCGAGCGCAGCACCGCAGCCAGGCGCGCCAGCACGATGCTCAAATCTTCATCCTTGCGCACAAAGCCATCGGCTCCGGCTTCCAACGCCCGCAGTTCCTGGCTGCGATCCTCCGAGCCGGTTAGCAGCAAACACGGAGTCCGGCGCAAAATCGCGTCTTCCCGCATCCGTCGCACCACGGTCGCGCCGTCAATGCCGGGCAGTTCATGGTCTACGATCACCGCGGCGGGCCGCTGGTTCACCGCCGCGTGCAAACCGTCTTCTCCCGTGGAAGAGGTGGCCACCTGGTAGCCGGCGGCTTCCAGAGCTTCTTGCATCTCATTCCGGAAGGTCGCACTGTCATCAATCACCAGGATCGTGGCACGATCCTCCGGGGTGGGACGCGGCTGATGCAGACGAATCAGCTCCCGCGCCCGAGCCACCACATACCTGGAGTCGTACGGCTTACCGATGTATTCGTCAGCACCGGTCTCCAGTCCGTGAATGCGGTCCCGCACCTGCGCCTCGGTCGAAAGCAGCATGACCGGAATCGCGGCGGTTTTTGGGCTAGCCTTCAGCTCCTGCAGAAACTCCACCCCGTCCCCGTCGGGGAGCAAAACGTCCAGCACGACCAGCACAAAGGAATCCCCGGCCAGAGCGGCGCGGCTCTCTTGCTAGCGTCGAACAAGGCACGACCGCAAATCCGGCGCTCTCGAATGCCTCGCTCAGATCCATGCGCACGGTGAGGCTGTCATCGACGATTAAGGCGCGGAGCTTCACAACCCCCTCCCCAGTCTCAAGTCGCCGGTCAAAGCGACCAGCGTCGGTGCAATCTCTTCAATCGAGAGCACACGCTGGGCTGCGCCAATACGGATCGCCTCACCCGGCATGCCAAAGACTACCGAACTGGCCTCGTTTTGCGCCAACGTCATGGCACCTGCCTGGCGCGCCGCCAACAATCCCTGAGCTCCATCTTTCCCCATCCCTGTGAGCAGACACGCAATGCAGCCCGATCCCATCTCCCGTGCCAGGGATTCGAAGAGTACATCGACAGAAGGCCGGCACGAATGGCGCTCCGGTTCATCGGTCAGGTGTAGTTGGCCGCCTCGCAACACGAGGTGCTGACCGGGAGGAGCCAACAGAATGCCGGACTTCGGCAGCGGCTCGCCATCCCGCGCATAGCGCACGCGAATTGCGGACTGCCCGTCCAACCACTCCGCCATCGCCGCGGCAGAACGGTAGACCCAGGTGAATGACCACCAGTACCGGCAAAGGAAAAGTTGCGGGAAGTTCGCGCAAGATGGCAAGCACCGCCGCCGGACCGCCGGTTGAGGCGCCGATGGCGACTACGCGTGGCTGACCGGGCTCGCCGTGCGGCAGAAATTCAGGCGCGCTCCCCTGCGCGCATTTGCATCAGCCGGGCACGGGGATGGGTGATCACCTTGATCCGCGAGATCAGCTTGACGGTGGAGACAAATCGACGTGCCCACTCCTCGGGTACGGAGCTGGCGGTGGGCTTCTCCAGCACGTCCAGCGCTCCGGCGGCCAGCGCTTCGTAGGTCTTGAACAGCTCGCCGCGGTTGGTCGAGGCCGACACGATCAGAATGGGTGTGGGGCAGTACGCCATCACGTATTCGGTCACCGCCACTCCGGTCATGAGCGGCATCATCATGTCCAGCGTCATCACATCGGGCCGGAGCGACTGGCACAACTCGATCGCGCGCTGGCCATCGGGTGCTTCGGCCACCACCTCGAGGTCGGGGTCGCACCCCAGCACTTCCACCAAGCGCTTGCGCACGGTCAACGAATCTTCCACCACCAGAACGCGAATCTTCTTCATCTCACCTTATCAGCCGCCGAATTGTTTGCAGCAATTGTGCCTGATCGAATTCACTTTTCACCACATAGGCCCGCGCGCCAGCTTCTTCGCCGCGCTTTTTATCCTGCGGCGAATTGCGGGACGTGACCAAAATGGCAGGCACGTCCGATAGCGCGGGAGTGGAGCGAGCCCGGGCCACAAATTCAAAGCCGTCCATGCCCGGCATCTCCACATCTACCACGAACAAGTCATAGTCCTCGCTACGGGCTTTCTCCAGCGCCTCTTCGGCGGAAGTTGCCAGATGCACCTCATAACCGGCGGTCTCCAGAATGCTTTGCTCCAACATGCGCGTGGTCAGCGA
Organism: uncultured Acidobacteriota bacterium; assembly: GCA_963737175.1. Classification (GTDB taxonomy): domain Bacteria; phylum Acidobacteriota; class Terriglobia; order Terriglobales; family Acidobacteriaceae; genus TOLSYN. The sequence goes on from CAVTRQ010000014.1 coordinate 67,422, forward strand.
ATCATCGATGACCAGCACCACCGGCGTCCGAGGCGGCGCTTCATGGACGGGGCTCGCCTGCTTAACGCCGGCAGCAAGAACCAGCGCAGCAGGGTCTAAAACCAGTTGCGGATTGCCCTCTGCATCCAGGGCAGCGCCCGCCACCACGGGATCAACCCCGGCAAAAGCGGGGATCGGACGCAACAGGACAGTCGCCGTGCTCAAGATGCGGTCCACCCCGAGCGCGGCGCGATCCGCACCGGAACGTACCACGACCGCGGAAAAGCGCTGCGCCGCTGGCCTGCGTGGGGAGGACTGTCCCAGCGCCTGCGCCAGCGGCAGGAAGGGGACGGTCTTGCCATCGAAGACGATGCAATCGCCATCCGGACTGCGCACAACGTCCGTCTCCACGAGCCGCAGCGTCTGCTCTACAGAGTCCAGGGGCAGGGACGCGCTCAGGCCGCCGCTCTCCACGATCACCGCACTCAGAGATAACAATGATACCGGGACCGAGATCTCCACTGTGCTGCCGGCGCCGGGAACGCTCCGCATTGCCACCTCGGCTTTGAGTTTGCCGGCAGCTTCGCGGACCACATCCAGGCCGATCCCGCGTCCGGCCACTTCGGTCACGCCGTCGCTGGTGCTAATGCCTCCGCCGCGCAGCAGCAACCGAAAAAGATCTTCCGTGTTGAGCGCTTCCACGGCCGCTGCCGGAACCATTCCGCGGGCGACCACCGCGCGGCGCAGGGCCAGCACGTCGAAGCCATGTCCATCATCCTTGCAGGCAAAGACCACTCGATTGCCGCTGCGGCGAACCTGCAACGAAACTTTGCCCTGCGAGGGCTTGCCGGCCGCAGCACGATCCGCCGGGGATTCGATGCCGTGGGCCACCGCGTTGCGCACGATCTGCAATAACGCGTCCCGCACCGCCGCCAGCACGTGTGCATCCAGCCGGTGTTCTCCGCCGCCGGTTACAAAGTCCACCTGCTTGCCCAGAGTCTGCGCGGTATTGCGAGCAGTGCGTCGCAAGGGAGCAAACACCGCGCTTGCGGGAACCAAGCGCAATTGGCTCGCCGTGTCCCGAACTTGCGCCAACTCGCGCTCCACCTGCTCCACACTCGACAGCAGGCTGCGAGACAACGGCCTGAGCAGGGATTGCATGTCCTCGGCAATGCTGCGCCCTTTGGCCAACGACGCTGCGGCACGCTCGCTTCCACTGGCGGCGCCAGGCGCGGACAAATGGCTCAACAGCAGCGCAGCCAGATCGGTGGCGTGCTCGACCGTAGCCAATTTGCTCTTGAGACCAGCCAATCGCACCGTGCTTTCCGTCACCCCTTCCAACAGCACATCCATGTCGCCGAGATCGACTCGGAGGGTATCGAAGCTTTCCTCGGGTGGAGCCGGGGCTGCGTGCTCCACCGGCGGCGAGGGTTCAGAACCCAGCGCCGCCAATTGCGTGGCCATGCCGTCTACCAGGCCAAGCATCGCCTCCGCCTGCTGGCGAGGAACCCCGTCGCCGGACTGATAGGGCACCAGAATGTCTTCCAACTGGTGCGCCAGGTTGGCGATCCCAGCCTGCTTCACAACGTGCGCCGCGCCTTTCAGGGTGTGCGCCAGTCGCAGCATCTGCCCGACCGGTTCTTTCCCGGAGATCCCTTGTTCCAGATCGAGCACACCACGGCTTAGCTGCTCCACAATCTCCTTGGCCTCGACCCGGAAATACCGGTACGGATCCTTCGACATCAGCGTGCACCGTTCGCCTGCGACCGGATCAACTGGCTGAGATCGCGCGACAGGGTAGCCAATTGGGAGGCGGTTTGCAACGCCTGGGTCGTACTGGCTTCGGCTTCCTTGCTGACCTGCGACGACGTTGGTCACCGCCCCGTTGACCTGCTCGACGGCCGTGGTCTGCTGCTTGGTGCTCAACTCAATCTCGCGCGCTGCTTCCGTGGTGGTGCCGAGCATGGCGGTGATCTGAGTCAGTGAGTTGGTCACGTCGCCGAAGGCGCGTGTGCCCGCGTCCACTGCCTTGGTGCCGCCTTCGGTCGCCATCACGGTGGAGTTGACCGCCGCGCGGATCTCTTCGATCAGGCTCCGAATGTCCTTGGTGGAACCGCCGACGCGGTCGGCGAGTTTGCGAATTTCATCGGCGACGACCGCGAATCGCCTGCCGTTGTCTCCGGCGCCTGCGGCCTCGATGGTGGCATTGATGGCGAGAATATTGGTTTGCTCCGCCAGTTCGTTGATGATGTCCACGATGCCGCCGATCTGTTGCGATTTCCGGCCCAGATCGAGCATGTGGTTGACGATCAGATCGACCTGCTTCTTGATGCCGGCCACCGAATCATGGGCGCGCTGCACCGTCTTGTCGCCGGCGGCAGCCGCGCTGGCCGTCTCGGACGAGATGCTCGCCACCCGTTGCGCGCTCTCCGCGATCTGGCGCGAGGTGGCCAGCAGTTCGTTGATCGTGGTGGTAATTTCGCTCATCGCCGTCGCCTGCTCCCGCGCACCGGTAGCCTGCTGCGTCGCGGTGGTCTGCAGCTCAGCCGACGAACTGGAAATGTCCTGCACCGCCGACCCGATCTGGCGGGAGAGCAACTTGGCGAAGAACATAGCCAGGAGCGCGGAGAGCAAGACCACCAAAACAGCGATCCCCATCACCAGCCGGGTAGCCGAGGCTGGCGGCTTCGCTCGAGGCATTCCGCCCGTCGTTCAGCAGCTTTTCTTCCCAGGCGGCGAAATCATCCACCCGGGCGTAAAGGCGCTCGACGACAGGGATCACGTCAACGCGCATGAAGTGGACAATCTCCGCGTTCGGCGCGTTCGCTTCCCGCATCGCGTTTGACCTTTTCCACCAGTACCTGGTGTTGCGCCTCAATCTCCTGAACCTCGCGGATCATAGGCCTTGCCTTCAGGCGTATACAGGTTTGGCTTGATGTGCGCCAAGGTTCGCAAGGAAAAGCTGCCGCGCCTCATTCTGCTGTTCCAGATACTTAGGATCACCGGACAGCATATAGCCGCGCACCGCCGCCGCCTTCCGTGCGGCTGCTGTCTGCAGTTTGGCGGCGTCGATGAGGTTCTGCGCATTGACGGCAAGAACGCGGTCCTTGCTCGCCACCACACGATTCAAGGCGTAGACGGCAATCCCCGCCATGACTATGGCCAACATCGCGGTGATGCCGAATCCCATCGCCAGCTTCTCTCCGAAGGTCCACCTTCGCCCCATCCCAGTTCTCCTTGTCTCGATCTCTTCCCTGCGGACTTTTACTTGCGGACTTTCCCTGCGCCCCGCGCCTTGATGTACACCACCAATGCAGGAATGCTGATGACGCCTCGGAGCGTCGCGCTTTCGCACACCGTCGCGCAGACATAGCGATGACCGGGAGCTTCCTCACGGGCAAAGATTTCAGTACTCGCGACCTCGAACAGCCGCTCCATCGTCTCAAATGCCAGAGCAATGGGGCTCTGCCGGTCGCCGCAGAAGACCAGCCAATGCGCCTGCCCTCGCTCGGAATTGAATCCGAGCAACCTGGCCAGGCTGAAAACGGGTACGACGACTCCGCGAATCCCGGTGAGGCCCAGCAGTTCCGGAACCCGGCTGGGCACCGGCACAATCTTCTCGCTGGCTCATCGCCGATCCCGTGAGATTTCACGCACCCGCAAGCGCAAAGCGTTCGCCCTCCATGGTGATCGCCAGCATCGGCTCCGGCTCTGCGACCTGCTCAGGCAGAGGCGACGGCAAACGACTCGTCAAAGAGACGGCGCATTTCTGCGATCTTGCCTTCGAGCTTTGGTAACGGCGTATTCATGCTGGTCCTCTGCATCCCTGCAACTCTCTGCGACACATTTCCACCAGAGCATCGCGGCTGAAGCCGCCACCAAACAGGAGTATGCGCGGCGCATCTTCGCGGGGCAGCAAGCAGCGATGCCCGGCTCAATTCTTGCACGGCCAAATCCAATTCACCACCACGCTTGGCCAGCAGGCCCAAAGTGCAGGTGCGGCATGGCAAACGATGGGTCCAGATAAATCGCCGTCTGGTCAGTGTTCCATGGCCGTTGCGACGGTCGCCCGCCTGCTCGCGGCAAAGCGCCATCACGTAATAGGCGCCGGCGTTCAAGCGCATCCATTTCCAGAGCCGAGGCGCATGCGCGTTCGGCCTCCGCGAGATCGCCGCGATTGGCCAGCAGAGCAGCCCGCAGCACCTGCACATCGGGGCTGCTTTGAGCTTCGGCCGGCAACGCCTGCAGCGCCGCCAACGCTTGCTCAAAACGTTCCTCCTGGAGCAGTTCCAGAGCCGCTACTCAAATCGGCGGCTACGCCCTTGGCTACTACCGGCACCGTCGGTGTCTTCGGCTTCTCTGGGATTTGCTCGGACGCTCCGGACTCGCGGGTCAGCATTCTTATGCGCTCGGTGGCATGCCGTATGGCTGCGGCCCAATCATTGCCTGTCTCGGCGGTCGGCGTCCCGGCGCGCGTGGCAGGGTCGTCGCCGGCTCGCTTCGCTGAGACGGACGGGCGTGAGACGGACGGGCGTGAGGTAGAGTCGACGGCTTTGCTGCGGCCCGTCCGGAGCTACCACAATCTCGAAGGGCTTCTGGTCGAAGCGGCCGACATGGATCTGCCCCTCCTCGCCGAAGATCACCGTTTCGTTGCGATACCCGGAAACGTGATTGCGGCTCACTTGCACCTGCGCCACCATGCCGCTCGGGAACCAGAGATAGAGCAGCGCGTCGTCGAAGTCCTCCTGGCAAGTGGTCAGGCGATGACTGTAAATTCTGGACCCCAGCGCCAGAGCCGTGCGCGGCATCTGTCCGGTAAGCCACAGAATTTCGTCCACATTGTGGATCGACATGTCGGGCAGGATGCCGCCGCTGGCGTACCCGTCCGGGGCGGGATTGGAGTCTTCGAGCGATGAATAGACCTTGAAAACGCGCCCGATCGCGCCCCTATCGATCAGTTCTTTGGCGTACGCGAGCGGCCCGTCGAAACGGCGCTGGAACGCCAGCATGAGGCTGCGGGGCGCATCGCGGTCGAGTTGGGCGGCGAATTCACGATCCGATGCCACGGCGCCGGTCAAGGGCTTTTCGAGGAGCACGCGGTGGCCGGCGGATATTAGGGCAGAGGCCGTTTCGCGGTGGGTCCCCGTCGGGGTGACCACTACCGCCGCCTGGCAGACTCCGGCTGAGACGAATTCCTGCACGCCGGAGAAGACGGGAACTTTCAGGTGCATCTCCGCCGCGAAGCGTTGCGCGCGCTCGACGTCGAGATCCACCAGCGCGGCCAGCGAACAGGGCGCGCCCTCGTTCGCCAGTTCGCACAGATGCAGGGCATGCACGAGGCCCATGCGACCCAGGCCGACCACCGCAACTTTCAACGATTCAGACATAATGTGCCAACTGATAGTATCGCTCTATCGGTGACCCCGCTTCTGGAACCACCCCGCTATTGTCCCGCCGATACGCGGGGTCCGACGGTGCTCATGTCGATCTGGTGAAAGCCCATCTTCAGGGCGGGCGAATTCGGCGACAATCGGAAGTCGTAGTTGCCGGCGTTGACAAAGAACGGATCGCCGATCGTCGATCCGGTATCATGGCCGGCCTCCTGCCATTGGGCCAGGCTCTGGCCAGCGAAGCGGATGTCGCCAGCGCGCGTGTCGAAGTACAGATTGTGGCTCATGGCGAACATCTGGCCGGTCCAGTTGCCGCCCAGCAAGAGGCCCTGATTGAAATAGACAATGTTGTGTTCGAAGGTAAACGACAGATGGTCTTCGGCGCGGCTGCGCATTAGCTGGAATTCCCGGTTGAAGGCCCAGATATTGTTCCGGATGACGTTTTCCCGGCCGTAGTGCTGGTGCAAGCCGGCGCTCTTGCAGTTATACACGATGTTGTTTTCGATCAGCATTTCCGAGGAACCTTCATCGGGATAGATGCCCCAGCCTCCGTAGCTAAACGAGGCCACGTCGTGGATCAGGTTGTTGCGGATGCGCGTGCCGGGTTGAACGCCGAGCGTGTAGATGGCGCCCATGTCGCTGAGCATCTCCTTGCCGATATTGTGCAGATGGTTGTACTCGACGATGTTTCCCTTCGATTGGTTTGCGCCGTAGCCCCACGTCCAGCCCACTGAGATAGCGGTATAGAAGAGGTCGTGAATGTGGTTGTGGACAATCTCATTGCGGCTGCTCTGGAGCACCCAGACGCCCACCGCGGGTGCGAAGACCAGGCCCAGATCGTGAATGTTATTGTCGGCGACGATGTTCTCGAAGTTTTGAAGCCTCTCTTCCGGCGCCATGTTCGGTTCTCCGATTTTGACGCCGCCGCCGCCCAGATCGAAAAGTTCGCAAGCCAGCACCTGGTTGCGTTTGGAGCCCTGGCCCAAATGCAGAGCATAGCCGCCGGAATGCGCCATGGTGCACCTTTCGAACTTGCAATCGACGGCGCCGATCGCCTCAATAGCCGCCGGCGCCGGCATGCCCGCTTGCGTGTCGGCGTAACCTTTGGCGTCCATGGTCCAATCGGCATGCGCGAACTGCAGCCCGCGAAAGGTGACGTCGTGGACGAATCGCCCTTGTTCGGGCTGGCCTTCCAGGCGGATCAGTTGGACGAGCGCGGGTGCGATCACCTGTTCGGCGGCCAGGTTTTCGCCGCCCATAGGCCAATAGGAAACCGTGTGCGTCTTGCGGTCAAGAAACGACTCCCCGGCGGAATCGAGCGCGTCCGGGGCCAGGAGGCACGCCCAACGTTTGGAGCCGGTCGCCGCGTCGAGGCGGATCAGCGTGCGACCGTCATGGAGCACAAGGAGCCGCTCAGCGTCTCCCAACAGCCGCGGCGGTCCGTTGACCGGGAGGTCCTCGCTTTCGCGGTACACCCAATTCGTCTGGCCGTGCACAAGCTCGACCTTCTTGACCGTCCTTCGGTCCGAGACCAGCAACACCGAATCCTCATCGATGGGAAAGGGTGGTCGCTCGAGTACTTCTTTCTCGCCCTGCGCGACTCGAGTGACCTGCTTGCCGTCGTCGGTTTGCAGCACCAGGAGCTCGTTGGGCTTCAAGACCTGGAAGACGGCCCGGTCGAGCCCGATCCAGATGTGCGGGTTGATTTCACCGATTGGCGAGGAGAAGGACCAATCGAGCGCACCGGTATCGCCGTCCAAGGCGAGCAGCTCATGACGGCCGCGCTGGCAAAAAAGCCGCCCCTTGACCAACTGAAACCCGCTCAAACTTTCGCCGCCCCGGTCGGCCGAGCCGGCTGAGTCGGCGGGCTTGGCCGCAGCGAATGGGTCGGGCTGGCCTCCGTTTTTGCTCGGCTTGACCGGGTCATCGCGCCATTGAACGGCCCCCTGCGAGAGCTCGAGGGCAACGATCTGACGGGGGCTTGCCACGATTAATTTGTCGGCGAGGAATCCGGCCCAGACGGCCGCTTCGCCCACCTCCGTCAACCACCTGGCTACTCCCGTCGATGGGTCGAGGATCCGCAGACCGGTCTTGTCAACAACCACCAGCTTGCCGACGTCGAGCGAGGGGGCCACTCCTTGGGCGCTCAAGACGCGGCCCCCCTGGCCCGCGGGAACCTGCAAGTGCCAGCGTCTTACCATCGGCACGCCGGTCGGCGGCCGCGGGCGGTCGGCAACGAGGCTTGCATAGGACGCGCGGGCCAATTCGGCAGCCACTCTTTCCCCTGCGGTCAGCTCGCCGTCTTTTCCGGGCAGCCGGACTCCAGGAAAGCGTGCCTGTAAATCAAGATAGCTGTCACGGGCGACCACGAAGAGCCTCCGCTCTTCGTAGACATGGGCCAATCGCCAGAGTGCAAGTGCCCGAGCTTCGTCGCTGGCGGCCACGGCCAGCATGCGCTTGTAGGCGTGGGCCGCGTCGGAAAACTTCCCCTTGGACTCATGAATGGCCCCGAGCTCGAGCAGGGCCAGGGGCACGACCGTCGCCACTGGATAGGTGCGGCAAAGCTCGTCCAAGACACGGGCGTCCTGTTCGGCCTTGCCACGTTCGAAGAGGGCCTTGGCCTGGCGATCGTAAGGCGTGTAGACCGCGCGGCCGTTGTCGCGCACGATCGTCTTCAAACGATCGGCGATCAGGAGGTCGGCGCGAAGCGTACGGCGCCCGTCGGTTGCGGCGACGGCGAGCGGCCGCAGCCGCTCATCGTTGAGCAGCCGTTCGCAGATCGCAACGGCGTCGCCGGGCCGGCGAGCATCGAGCAAGACGTCGGCCAAGAGCATCTGGGCCTGGAGCCGGTCGGGATCGCTGCGGGCAACCTTGGCCGCTTCTTCAAGCTGGTCGATCGCCTGGTCGTGGTTCTTGGCACGCCGCCCTTGGTTCGCCAGCCGAATCAGCAAGCCGAAACGATGGTCGCGCGCGCTCGCATCGAGGGGCAGGCCGTCGATCATTTCTTGCGGCCGTGCCCGCTGGGACGCTTCCGCATACATCGCGAGCGCCAATTGGTCCTTGCCGATCGCCTCGGCCGCCCGGGCCAGCCGGAAGTAGTTGGGTGCGTAGTCGGGTGTCTTGGCGATCTCGTCCTGGTAGCGCTCGATCAGCCGGCTGTTCTGACAGAAGACGACCAGTCCATCAGCCTGGGCAACGATCAAGTAACCGTCGCCGACAGCGAGGTTGCCGCCACGGGTGTGATAGTTCTCCAGGAGTTTGATCGGCGCCTCGGTCCGCAGACTGCTCCGCTGATCGAGCACCTGGATCTCGTTCTGCGTCGGCCAGTAGATAAAGTCGCCGGCCAAGAGGCCGCGCCCGAAACCCTCGAGCTTCCCGGAGTCGGGCCACGTGTGGTCCAGCTTACCGGTCTTGACGTCGAGCAGGAGCACGCAGTTGCCGGTGGCGACGAGCCGACCCCGCGCCACGCCCAGCAGATGAGTCAACTTGACGTCGTTGGCCTTGAACGGGCCTTTCCAGAGTTTGCGTCCGCTGGCGGCATCGAATGCAAAGATGGAGTCAGCGTCGCTCGGCGCGACGAACACGCGCCCTCCGTGGACGACGGCCGGATTCAAATCGCGGTCGCTCGTTACATCGCCCTGGTTGTCGTCGTGACGCGGATAAGTCGCCACCCAGAGCAACGAACCCGTCTCGGCTTCGAGAGCCACCAAGGCGCCCAGATTGGTCTGGTAATAGAGAGTGGCGCCATCGAGCGTCAGCAGTCGGTGGTTGAAATCTCCCGGCGCGGTCATGCCGATTGGCATCGGCATTCCCCCGTTCCAGACGTTTTGGCCCTGGGGCGGCGCCGTCCCCAGATAGCGGACCCAACGGCTCGCGCCCGTGTCGGCGTCGAAGCAGGCAACGTAGAGGGCCGTTTGCTCGCGGCGATCGGTGACGGCCACGTAAACGTTCTCGGAATCGGCGACCGGCGTTCCCTCGAAGCTGAGCGTGCGGAAGTTGTTACGGTCGGGCGGACGATCGGGAAGCGCGAGCTTTGTTGCCTGCTGCTCCCAGAGCAGCTTGCCTTGCGTGTCCCAGTCGAGAGCAACGATCGAGCTTACGCCCGCCCCGACCCCGTTCATTCCCAGGAAGAATGCAGGGCTGGTCGCGCCCAAGCGGGCGTAGATCCGATGGCCGACCGCCGTGAGCGTGTAACGCGGGACTCCCGTGTGCAGTCGCTGCGCCGTCGGGCCTGGGACGTGGCTCTCGGGATCGTATTTCCATGCTGGCTCGACTCCCCTTATCAGGCTGCCATCACCCTCGGCCGGCCGATCGCTCAGGTTGTACGCGATCACGCGCGTGCCGTCGGTGACGATCACCTGATCGCCCAGGACGATCGGGTGGTAAGGCAAGCAGCCGCTCGGCGGGGGTCGAGGTGGTCCCCATGATGATGTCGGCCCGCGGCAAGCCCGCGGCGGTTCGACCCCGTAATCCGCGGAAGGTCGACGCGCCACTGAGTGGACCCCACGTCGATCGGCCCCGGGGCGACCTTGGTCCGCCTGAGCGAACCGGCAAAGGTCGGCCAGCGATCATCGGGCTGTGACGGCAGAGCGAGGTGGTCCTCGGCCAGCGCTGCCGCCACGATCCGCGCGTAGTTGCCGTCGCGGCCCGCCAGCGAACCCTCGGCGGCCGGATAGAGCCGGGCGAATTCGGCCAGTTCTGACGGTGTAGGCGGGTCATCACCCGCAGCCGTGCGGCACAGTAGCTTCTTGGCTGCGACGCGGACCAGGTCGACTGACGGATCGGGATGGACCAGCGCGAACGGGTCGGCCGGATCATCGGCGACCAGCCGGCGGTACATCGCCAGCGCCTCGCCGAATCGGCCGTTTTGAAACGCCAGGTCGCCGAGCAATTCGAGCGCATCATCGCCGAACGAGCTGCAAAACGCCTGGTTGACCACTCGTCGTAGTAAGCCCACGTCGCGGCGCTTCGCTCCCTCGCGGAACCAGGGCTCTGCCAGACCGTCGATTCGATTGCGATAGATCGCCCGGGCCTCGGCCGGCAGCCGAGCCAGCGAACGGTGACAGAATCCCCGGTCGTTCACGAACAACACAAACTCGCCGCCGGCATCCGTGCCGGGTTCGTCCCTGGGCAGCCGGGCTACCTTATCACCGTATTTGTCAATAATCCGTTGATAGATCTGGATCGCTTCAGACCATTGCTGGTCGCGGACGTGACTCGCCGCGCCCTGCAACTGCTTCTCGGCGTCGGGGCTCTCGTCGGGAAGGAAATGCGTTGACACGCGCCCGGCCTGCTGCGCGTAGGTGCAGGCGCCGACCAGTGACCAGGCAGTCACGAATGCCACGACGGCGCCCCAGCGACGCCCGCCCCCCTGGGGGGCTTGGATGCACTTCATGGGCACCCCCGCGTAGCCCCGTTGTTCGACCACAGGGCCAGTTCGGAGCGGCCCGCACAAGGGCCGCGCGGAAACCTAAGCGTTCTTGTCAACCCGTATGCGCTCCGTTGCTTGAGTCCCCGCCCACGGACATTCCGAACGAGGATCGCCTGCTGAATCTTACGGCCTTCCAGTGCTGCGCGGAAAGAGGGGTGGGGTTGACGTCCTTTTCGCGGGCTTGACGAATCTAAAATCATTGGACACCAAGCCGCATCAACCATGCAACCGCAAATTGAATACCAAAACGTCACGAGCCCCCGGCTGCCGCGGGAATTGCGGGCGGCCCGCACTGCACTCTAACGCCGGACTGCCTACAAAGTGAGCACATCGCTCGTGTGGCGAGCGGATCGAATGCGAGCTCATTCGGAGTGTTGAACTAGGAAACCAACGTAGAATACGCCCGTCCCGGCTGCGGCGATGAGCATGGCTTTGCCAAGGCCGACCTCGCCGACGAGCTCCGACGCGATCGCGAAGGGCAGGATCAAGAGTCCTGCGAACTGAAGGATGCGACCGATTCGCCGGCGCCACATGAAGGTCGGAATCCCGGTGGTGAATTGACTCATTACTATCATCGTCGCGGTTTCTGTGGGGGCCATTGTCCCGCCGGCTGACTTCTTGCGTCAATGGAATGCTAGGACATGGAGACCAGCCCCGAGGAATTGCAGTCGATCAACGAAGAGCTGACGACGGTCAATCAGGAAATGAAAGTCAAGGTGGATGAGATCGCGCACTCGAACTCCGATCTCCGGAACTTGATCGCCTCGACGGCGATCGCAATTGCACTCCTCGACCGCAACCTGGCGATTACGCGCGTATACGCCCAGCGCCGTGGATCTCTTCCACTTGATCCCCGGCGACGTCGGCCGGCCACTCGCACATTTGACGGGAGCCCACATTACCGCGAATCATCACGACCGCCCGCCGCCGGGGCACGAGCCGAGCTCGATCTGGTCGCGAGGAGGGCGAACAGTTGTGCCACGTTCAACCGGCTTGACCAGATGGTGGTCAAAGCCGGCTTCGTGCGAGCGCTTGATGTCGCGCTGCGCGTCCGTAACTCGATACCGCAACGAGCAGGGTGCCCGAACAGCATTCTTCCTTGCGGAGACGTTCAGCGACCCGATAGCCGTCCATCCCCGGCAGACCGATATCCATGAAGATTGCGTCGGGACGCTCAGCCTTGGCCATCTCGATCGCCGCCGGGCCATCGTGAGCCGCGATCACTTGGTAGCCCGAGAAATTGAGTAGCTTGATCAGGCCGGCAGCCGTATCGCGGTTGTCTTCGACAACCAGCACGCGAAGCCACGCTTTTGCCGGTTGCGGAACGCTCGCGTGCTGGGCAGCAGACGTCTCGTCACGGCCTTTGGCGCGAGCGGGCAATCGGAAACGAAACTGGCTTCCCTTGCCCGTACCCTCGCTGGCAGCACTCACCGTTCCGCCGTGGAGCTCGATCAAGGTCTTCACCAGCGTGAGCCCGATGCCTAGCCCGCCCCGCGAGCGATCGAGCGCCGGATTAACCTGGACGAACGGGTCGAAGACCTGGTCGAGCATATTGGGCGGAATGCCGATGCCATCGTCGCTCACGGTAACGGTGATATCATGGTCTTCTTCCACGGTCAGTCCGATATGCCCGCCAACGCCCGTATTCTGCGCCGCGTTGGTGAGCAAATTCACGATCACCTGCTCAATACGCGCCGGATCGGCGAATAACTCCATCTCGGTCGCGTCGGCAGATAGATTCAGCTTGAGCCTTCTCTGCTCGAGGAGCGGTTTCACGCTTTCGACGGCCCGGTTGACGAGCGCCACGATGTTGAACGTGCTGCTTGTGCAGCTCAATCATTCCGCGCGTGATGCGCGAAACATCCACGAGGTCGTCGATCAATCGAGTCAGGTGCTTGGTTTGGCGGACCATCACTCCCTTGGTCCAGTTGGCGTGTTCCTCTCGATCTGAATGGAGCCAGACCTGCAGCGCGTTGTTGATCGCAGCAAGCGGATTGCGTAACTCGTGCGCGAGCATCGCCAAAAACTCATCGCGTCGCCGCGCTGCGTCTTCGAACGCTGCTTCTCGCTGCATACGTTCGGTGACATCAATCGTCACACCGTCGACGCGGCACGGCTCACCGAAGTCGTCAGCAACGCTGCGACCGATCGTGTGAATCCACTGAGTCTGGCCGTCGGCCGAAACGGACCGGAACTCGGCGTTCGAAAGACGTGTGATCGGTGATCGCGTTGTTGACGGCGGCGCGCGCGCGGTCGGAATCTTCGGGCGCAACGTGCTCAAAAAGGATGTTGTAGGTACCCTTCGTCTCGGGAGGAAAACCGAAATGAGCTTTGCTGCGATCGTTCCAGACGAGCTGCGCCGGACGGCAGTTCGCAGTGCCAGAGGCCGAAGCCGGCGGCGTCAACGGCGAGGCCGAGCCGCTCTTCGGTCTCCCGCAGGCGCTCGCGGGCAAGCTTCTTCTCGGTCCGATCGCGGCAGGATCTTGAGGTACCCGCACGTTTCGCCCTGTCGGTTCTTGAGGGGCATCATCATCCCGTTGGCCCAGAAGCGAATCCCCCCCTTACGCACGTGCCACCGGTCGTCATTCTCGCGGCCCTCGTACAGGGCTGAGCTCATTTCAAACTCGACGCGTCCTTTCGCGAGATCCTCCGGGGTAAAGATGATGCTCACGTGCGTGCCGAGAATCTCGTCTTGCTTATAGCCCAGGATGCGCTCAGCCCCGACATTCCAACTGATGATTCGTCCGCCCAAGTCGAGCGTGAAGATTGCGAAGTCCGTGGCACTCTCGATGATCAGACGCAGGTGCTCGTCGCGCTCGCGGACCAGCTCGTCCACTTGCTCACTGCGATCTTCGATCGGCTCCGACATCGGCGATGTGCTTCTCATACGGAATCTTGATAGCATGCAGGCCACCTTGCGGCGGCACCGATGCGCGAGATTGTGCCCAGGGTGAGGCGCGTTAATTCTCGCCGTTGTCGTCCGGACAGAGCGTCAGCTCGAGAGCGTCGGCGAGTTTGTCAACCGTCGCCAAAGTGAGTCCGCGCTCGGAGTTCAGGAATCGCTGAACCGCATCGACAGAGACCCCGGCCCGCTTCGCTGTCGCATAGGCCGTCAGCTCTCGTTCCCGGATGGTCTGGCGCAGCGAGCTGCTTACAGGCTTTTTTCGCGGTCGTTTCCGCTTCGAATTCGGCATGGGCAACCTCCTCTCGAAGGGTGAAAAACCTTTCCTGCCGACCCAACGCAAAGCACGTGCCACGCTGGCGTATACGCCAACTGGCACACAAGGCCAACGAGCGACCGGGCAATCAGCGCGGCCATGGCGACGATGTGCGAGCATTAAATTCCAACGCGATTTCTTAAGCACGCTGTCCACGAAATCCCGGCTTGCTGCGGTTACCCTTAGAGCAAAGGGCCTCATGAAGAGGCGGTTGAAGCAGCAGCCAGCGATCTTCTATCGCACGGGCACGAAATTCCGCAGGGATTTCGCCTCGCCCGCGGTGCGCAGGCTCGCCGCGACCCAGAAGCCGGAACCGGGAGAGGATCGAGGAAAATGGTGGCGTGAACGCACGAAGTCGTTCAACTACTTCCCGGAATCGGTGGTCCGCGACACGACCGTCTTCTGCTGCAACTTAAAGGGCGGCACCGACCCCGACGGCACACCGTATCAGGAAATCTCGTCGGTTCAGAGCTGGGAGTTGAACCAGCAGCCCGGCGAGATCTATCCGCCTGAGTGGTCGATGCGGCCGGAATACGCCTGTCGCCCTCCCCTCGGAATCGGCGATCCACACCTGGAGTTCGACCGGAGCTCCAAGCACCGGCGACGTCACAGCATTATCGGCGGCGGGCTCGTGCACGAAGAAGAAGATGTGGCCGCAAAGCTCACCCATGCCCGGATCGCACACGTGGTCGCGCAATAGCTTCAGGGCCTGGTACGACTCATCCCCTGGGCCTGCTTTCGCCGACGTGATCACGAATTTGAGTGCTTGAGCAACCAATGGGTCGCGCAGGTTGGCGCGCACCAATGCCAACGCATCTCCGGTGTTCTTGGTCGTCTCGACGAGATAGCGGGCAACAATCGGCTTGCGCTCCTCAGCCGACTTGACGCCTGCCAAGTCTTGCGAGAACTGCTGCCGCGCCGCCGTCTGCCGGGCCATGAACTCATCGAGTCGATTCTTGGACCCCTGCTCCGTTTGTCCGAATGCCGGCAGAGCCGCCATGGCTACGACGGCGGCCGAAATTGTCGCCAACCGCCGGCGCATGGTGTCTCCTCTCCAGAGAAACTCGTGTAGTTCAGGCTTTCCATTCCGACGTGAATTGGCGAGCGCACTTTGCGTCAGGCTAGAAAGTCAGACCTACAAATGCGCGCCACGTCCGCGGGTTCACGGAGCATGACACACTTGGCCTGAACGCTCTCTCGGCCTCTAAAGTCGGCGGCACCGTCGAAGCGAAAGTCACTGTCGCCAAGTCGCCCTGAGTCAAGCCGCAGCGCGGCGGCAACGGGACCGGAAGGCAAGGCCAACGACCGCGATCAAGCCAATGCCCCCGCTGACGATCGAGGCAGGCTCTGGCACGCTGGTCGCCACCGCGACCACTACCGTACCGGTTCCACTGGCGGACCCGTCATTCGGAGCAATGCCAAAATCGGGGTAGGTTCCAAGCAGCATGGCAAACGTCGTCGAGTCAAAAAGTTGCGGACCAATAAGCGAGATGATCGTGCCACTCGAGAGAGCGATGTCGACCCCACCGCCGTCGAACAATACGAAGAACGTCGCCAACGTCATCGGGTCGCTAGCCGTGATCGACGTGCCATTGAGCAAGTACACTCCGTCACTTACCGGAGTCAGCGCATAATTGGCCAGCGGGCTTTGGACATCGAACGAAAAGGACCATGTGGCGTTGGGAGCGCTGATTTCCGTGGAGGGAGCGTTGGCGCTCCACGTTCCGGAGCCTGAAATCACGATGCTCTCGGCGCTCGCCACTGTTGCTGTCACTAACGATAAAACGACGACCCAAGCAAGTGTTCGCATCGCGGGAAGTCCTTTTTGGAAAAGCGGTCCGCATGAACGGTCGCGGGTGGTTTGAGGCCCGAATACCAACGATTAATCAATAGCTTAGTGACAGCAGACCCGTACTGAGGCAGGTCGGGTGCCCGCAGCAAAGCGGTCCAAAACACCCCGCAAGCTGCCGCTTGCCGCCAACTCAACGACCCAAATTCTTTGGCTTGGCGATGTCGGTCGTCGTGATGAGCTCAGCAAGCGAGCCCAAGGAAAACGAGGGGACAGCGACAGCAGCCGGTGGAGTCGAGTAGACAGTAACGATGAAGTACGGTTTGGTGGGTTGCGTTACAGTGACCACCAGCCCAGCGCTGGACGTGCCGCCGCCATCGCCATGGGAAATGCCCGGTCGGCTGACGGGCGAACTGCTGGACGCCAGCGCACCGACGATTCCCCGAACTTGCGGCGAGCCTATCCCCGTCACGAGGTCGTAGCCAGCCCCGGCGGCGAAACCGTTGTTGCCGGTGGTCACATCATGAAAATCGGTGGCATAGCTCGAAGAGTTGTATGCGCCGTAGAGTCTGCCCAGGACCTCGCTTGAGTTCAACGGACTGCCGTGAGCCTGGTCGCCCAAAGCGATCACGCCGGCCCACATCGGCGCTGAGAGGCTCGTGCCACCGACCCCGAGCCAGCCCCCGTTGTAACTGTCACGCACATACACGCCAGTGTTCGGGTCGGCGTCCATCGAGACGTCCGGAATCGACCTGGCGCCGAAATTCACGCCGTTACTCGACTGATAGGACGGTACGGCTTCGTAATCGCTGATGCCGCCACCGCTGCCGCTCCAACCGGACTCGGACCCGTATGTGCCGCGTGTCGACAGTGCTGTCAAACTTGTGCCGCCGACAGCCACAACGTTGGGCGAATACGCTGGGTATTCACCAGGGGCACCAGTGTCGCCGGTCGAGAATGTGACGGCCACCTTGGGGTTCGTGGTGAACTGGCCATCGTAGGCTGTCTCGCCGTTGAACTCGCCCCCGCCATAGCTATTGGAGACGACCACGACTCCGGGCAAGGACGCTGCGTAGACGACGCCGCTAGAATAGGGCTGGCCATCGACCTCAGCGGCAAACAAGCTATCGCCCGAACTGTCCTGGCAGGTGACCAAGTCGATGTTGGCATAGGGCGCGATGGCGTGCGCCACTCCACGTCCAGCGAAATCTCGATCGCCCAATCTCCGTTCGAACCCGTGGGAGGTGCCGGCGCACTTTGGCCGGTCGGTACGACGATTGAAAAACTCGGATCGCCGTTCTTCCCGTCCATCTGAGGCAAGCCGAACGTCGTGGAGAACGTGGCGAGATCGGACACAATGTCAGGTTGGGTATACGCGTCGACGATTGCGATGGTCTCCCCCTGACCCAGCTCAGACACGGTGTTGACCCCGTACGCCACGCGCATTTGGCTGGGATCGTAGAGCCCTGAAAAATTAGGGCCAGCGGCAGGCAAGATGCTCACGTCTCCAGCAGTGAGTGCCGGCGAAATCGGAGGAAGGACCGGGGAATTCCCACCGAGGCCGGCGCTTAGCAACTGGCGTTCTTCCAGTCGCTCGAGGATCGAAGCTGGCCGGCGCCGCAGGGTCGGTCGGCGAACGCAAAGCACGCATCATGGCGGGGAAGCTCCTGGTTGATCGTAAGTGCGTTTTCGTCGATCTCGGCAAGGACAGCTCGTTTGCGTCGGCGTCCACCCACCAGCAGTGCAATTAAACTGGCGATGTCCCAAACAAGCGAGAGGATCCACGACGGCGGATTGACGGTGTTTGGTCAATTGCGCCTTGATTCCCCAGTTACCGTCCGACACACAGTTCACTTGTAAGGAACTGGAGATTACTGCGGTACCCCCAACTTTTGCAACAAAAAAGTTCACTATTGGATCGAAACTTCGCGCTCCTGCCCCCGATTCGTTGACAAAAAGCATCTACCGGCACGTTCATGCAGGCCACACGGGTAACAGTGAGGTAGCGATCTTGAACCGAACCGGCGTGCCTTGGCCAGGACGAAGCGATAGAATTGGAATCTCACTCTCCCGCGACTGCGCGATTGAGACTATGGACTGAGCGACTTGAGCAGCTGCCTCAGTGTGGCTGGCCCGGAAGTCGCCGATGCTGACTCGGAGTGAGCGGGCTTCCTCGAGAACGGACCGAGCTTCTTCCAGACGCTTCATGCCGATGAGCGCTCCTCCCAGAAGATGACCGGCCGCGGCGGCTCCCCAGAGGAACTGGCACTCGGGCGCCAAAGCCAGGCCAAGAGCTGCGCGGGCTGATTCGGCGGCAGCCGCCCAATCGTCAGCGTGCAGGAAGAGCTCCGCTTGTCGCAGCGCAGCTCGATGTGATAAAGCCCCAGGCCGCACTGACGGGCGAAATGCAGACCATCGTCCACGGCCTGCCGGGCCGCCGTCATTCGATCGGCAGATTTGGCGATCCGGCAACGAATGAGATGATACAGACACAAGTGCTCAACCGAACCGGAGTGGAGCACCCAGTGCGGCTGCGTCAAGCGACTCAGTTGCGACGGCCTCGTCGCCCGTCAGGCACGCCGCCACGGCTCGATAAAGCCGAGAGCGCGATCGGTCATCCTCCCAGCCGATTGTCTCGTAGAGGTCTTCGGCTTCCGAAGCGAGGTATAATTGTTGAGCACCACCCTGGTACAGCAAGATCTGCGCTCGTGGGATTGCGCAGCCGAGCGGGTTCGGAGGCAGCTTGGCCGTGTTGCCCATCAGGAAGTCGGCGATGGCGGCGCGAGCCGGCTCGCCTTCGTGTTGCACAAGCCGCAGCCGGCCTTGTAACAGCCGGATGTCGGCACGGAAATAGGGAAAGGGATTCTGGGCATACGCAACATCGAGCTCGCCGAGTGCGCGGAAATACCACCCGAGAGCCCATCGATCGGGACACGGATCAAAGCTGCGAAGGATCCGCAGGCCGCGAGCCATCTCGCCAAGCTTCCAAGCAAGATGCCTGTGGCCGCCGAGCACGTGGACGTAAAGGTTCCATGCCTTGTCGCGCTGACCGCCCGACTGGGCGTGGCCGATCGCCTCCTCCACGAGGTCCAGCGAAGCCTGATCTTCCGGCAGGCGCAGGCCTGGCCGCTGAACAAGGCTGATGAGCTGCTCGCCGATCATGTGATGCCAGAAGCCGCTGCTCCGTGGCGCTCGCCACCCGCGCGAAATAGTCGCGTACTGCCGGATGGACGCTCACCGAGCCATCGCCCTCACACAAGACCAGATGCCGGCCCACGAGGGACGTGACGACACTGCTGAGCCCAGCCGAGTCGAGCAGCGCCAGCGGTCCGCTCGCCTGCCATTTCTGCTGATGCAGCCGACATTGGGTGCGCACCAAGCAGAGTACGCGATGCTTGACGGCAAACCGCTGCAAGGCCAGCTTCGCCAGCCTCACCGCGCGCGCCACGTCCGCCGGGTGCAGGTCGGCGAAGGCAGCCGCAGAAGGTTTAACCCAGCCCTCCTTCTTGAGAGCTGACTTCAGGATTGCCGGCGGCTCGGCGTAAGAAAAGAGCGGATGGCTACGATACCGATTGTACATGAGGATGTACTCGCGGAGCCCCAGTTGGTCCCGCCGTGAGAGCGGATGCTGCGCGGTCGTGAGCTCCACGTCATGGTTGCTGTAGAGGCGGATGATCGCTTCGACGTCGTCCTCGATCGTCTGGTCGAGCCGCTCGAGCAGTTCTTCAATGGCCTGGTGGATCGCGCGCACAAAAACGTCTTCGGGACCTGCGATCGGCATCTCCTGGTGCGCTGCGCTCACGAGCTCGTAGATCGCTTTGCCCAGCTCGGATTCAAAATCGGAAGGAAAGCTTTCCGGAATGGAGATGCGCTGGAGGAGAGCGTCGAGCTCGCGGGCGGTCCGGACGTTGACGGCAGGCAAGCAGAGGAACAGTGGAAGCATCTGCTCCGGTCGGATGCTTCGCTCTAGCAGACACAACCGGCACAGCAGCGCGAGCTCGGCCGGGGGCAGGTGGGTT
The DNA here is from genome assembly GCA_963737175.1 of uncultured Acidobacteriota bacterium. Lineage (GTDB taxonomy): Bacteria > Acidobacteriota > Terriglobia > Terriglobales > Acidobacteriaceae > TOLSYN. The sequence goes on from CAVTRQ010000014.1 coordinate 87,248, forward strand.
TGATAGGCATCAAGGAGACGAGCGAGCCGGAGCGCCTGCCGATCCTGACCGCGTGACGCGAGCGCGGGTACCTCGGGTGCGCGCGGGGTCGCCATCCAGGAATTGACCAATCAGTCCGCCGAGATGGTCGAGTGTCAAGGCATGGGCACCGTAGGATTGCACGAGCTTGGCGAGAGTGGCGTCGTCGCCCTTCACGCCGTGCCGTCGGAGCAAGTCGAGGGCGGCAGGAAGGGTGAGCCCCTCGACGTCACGGTGTTGATAACCATGGTCGAGGTACGGCTTCAGATCACTCAAGGAAATCGGCTTGTAACCAGGGCGGTCGTCTGGCCGATGCCTTCGGCAATGGGCGTGAGAAGGCCTCGCAGCAGAGGATCTTCGATCTGGCCAAGGTGCCCCGAAGCGGAGCCCTCCTGGCGGTGCACGCGCTCGAGTCCGTCGAGTACCAAGAGGTGCGGTCCGCCGAGTGTCAGGGCGTCGCGCAGCAAATGCAGGAGTCCTGCCCCCTTGGCGGGAGCCGCCGACGGTTCGCCGCGCACAAAGTAGCGGTACGCTTCGCTCAGAAAGTAGCCCGCGTCAGGCTCCTGGTAGAAGCTCCAGACGAATAGTCCCTCGGGGCGCAACGAGTAATCTGGCCGGCACAGGTCTTCGAGGAAGCGAGTCGCCAGCGCGGTCTTCCCGGCCCCGCCGAGCCCAACCAGCGCGATCACGCCTGGTGTTCTTACCTGCCACAAAGCACGGAGCTCGTCGAGCTCGGCCTCTCTTCCCACGAACTGGGGAGCCGGAGGCAGCGGATGAACGACTCGGTGGTCTGGGGGATGCAAAGCCATGAAATTCAGTTTACGGAGATATCGCGGTCGACTCTACATATTCGAGTACCACTCGTGGAATCGACAACGATGCTGTATCGTATGGCCAAGGAGCCTGAAAGGCCGTGAGCACCGTCGCCCGCGATCGTTGATCCGCAGCAAAGATGCACGATTACGAGCGATAACCTCTGCGATCGTGGGAACAGTGTCCTCCGCGCTCGAGTGGCCGAGCCGGCCGACGCTGAACTGCACCATGCGATTACTGCCCAAGCGATTGACGTTGCGGGGGATGATGCTCGCGATCGCGTTGATTGCGATCGCGATGGGCCTGATCACCGGCATTCGCGCCCAGCAATTGCGCACGGCGTATCTCAGATCGGTGACCATGTTCGCTGTACTGGAAGAGTCGGAACGAGAGATGGAGAAGTTCAATTCGAGGCAGGCCGAATGGTCCGAGAAGAATGCGGCCGACCTGGCTCGCTCGGCCGCGTCTGAATACCGCACACTCCGCCGCTTTGGACGGATGACTTACGCGATTCCGATGCCGGGAAGTTCCGGCGACCACCCGGAAAAGCTGATGGAGCTGATGCGAACGAGCGCAGAGCAGTCGATCGATTTAGCGCTGCAGGCTAAAGTGTCGGCGACAGAATATCGAGCTCAGGCGGAGCTCGCTGCCAAGCGAGCTACTCGCTTTTCACGACTGAAACATAAGTACGAGCGGGCCGCCGCTTGTCCCTGGGTTTCCGTAGAGGCGGATCCACCCGAGCTGCAGTGAACAGGCTGACGTCCGCGGCTCGGGATGATTTCGCACAGTGCAGCGATTGGCGGAGCTGCTCTTTGGTCGCGTCGCGACCGGTGCGATGCGCCGGCTGGTCCGGACGTCGCAAACAACGATTCAGCGTTGGCGCAGACCGCGAGGCGCGAGACGACTGTAAGATGCTGAGCAGGCGGACCAAGCTCGGTTCCTGGCTCGAGGAGCGACCATGCGGCTCTTCCAAATGACCGCTCGGCGCTGGATGATCGCGGCGGCCGTCGCCGGAGTTGCATGTTGGGCCCATCGGTTCCGGGATCGACAAAGAATTTGCCGCGAGGCAATCGAGTATCATGCCATTGCCCCCGCAATTGACTTGGCTGCGGCGGAATCACCTCAACCCAAATTAGTATGCGGGATGTATGTGCTTTCGTCTCACCTTGACTTGACCGAAGCAGCAACGATCTATTGTAGTCTGTCTGCTCAAGTCACAATGCTTGGAATGTCTCGAACGTGTTGTGCCTGCCGAAAGTGGAGGCTTGTCCTTGGAACCGCCCGACGAAATCGAGCAACTTCTTACAGAGATCCGCGACATTCAGCGCGAACATCTGGAGGAATACAAGCGCGTCACCGCCCAGTTCGCGGAAATACAGGCAAGTGCGCTATCGAGATGCAGAAGCAGGCTATGAAGGTTCAAGCAGCAGCAGTCGCCAGGGCGCGCTTGGGGCTGCTCATCCTGGGTGCCGGCCTTATCATTCTGGGCTGGTTGGTCGCGAGCCGAGGTTAAGAGCGGCGGCCAGAACTCGCTCGCGGACGTCGGGCACGAATGTAAGGCGTCGGGCTGAAGCCCGACCTACGGTGTCGCCTCGCTGCCTCATTTCACTTTGGCCGGGTCGATTTTGATTTCGCCGACGTCAAGGACTTTGCCGGCTTGGACCTTCACCGGCTGTCCCCTGCTGCCGCCGGACGTTACGTAGCCGACTTTTTCCTGCCAAACCAAGAGGTTCTGGTCGCCCGCCGGAACTCCCTTGATCTCAAATGAGCCGTCACGGCCAGTAACCGCGAAGAAGGGGTGCTCGAGAACCAGCAGGTTGGCGCTCATCCAGGGGTGAATATCGCACTTTACGTAGATCGGGCGGGTTTCCTTTGTCAGTTTTTCCTCAATCTGTCCTCGGGGACCAACCGTCTTGTTGATGCCGTTGTTGAAGCCGGTCACGCGCACGTTGTGCATCGCGGGGTCGCTTGATCGGAAGACGAGCGCCTGGTCCTGATGCATGGCCAGCGAATGCGGCTGGAAATCGCAGTTCTTCTGGTCAAACTCGACTTTGGGCGCGGCCGCAACCAGATCGCGGACCGCTGCGGGATTGGTTCCCCGGGGCTTTACCAGGTAGGCAAAGCCGTAGGCAACGCCCTTGGTCGTAGGATCGATCTCGAGCTCGTGCGATTGAATCGTCTGGTCTTTGGCACAGACGTCCGGGTTGATCTGAGCCTTACCCTTCTCTTGGAGAATTCGTGCGGCAGGCACGGCGTCGCCGCCCCAGACCAGGCGGCCCTTGATCGTACCGTAGCCAGCTTGACCGACGGTCCCGGCAGCCAAGACCAGAGGAGCCGATGGGGCGGCCGCAGCAGTGTGAACGAGAGCGCACGAGATGCCCAGACACAGCGCCAGTGCGCATCGATCGAATCCGACCAAGGCGCCGAGGCTAGAGTTTGTTGTTCGCATCGTGAGTACCCTCGCTCAGCTCTCGGGGCGCACTTTGGCTGAATCGATCGCAAGATCGAGGGTTGTCGGCTCGCCTGCCTTGAGCGTGACTTCCTGGCCAGACTGCGGCGTGACGAACCCGACGGCCTCTTGCCAGACGACCACCTTCTGGGTGCCGGCGGGAACGTTCTTGATCTCGAAGTTGCCCTTGGCGTCGGTCACTGCAATGTACGGATTGTCGAGCACCATCCACCAGGAGATCATCCAGGGGTGAATATCGCACACGACCTGGCCGGGCGTCCGTTCCGGTCCTGAGGCCTTGAACGGGAAGGATTGTCCGCCGCCGACGGTCTGATTGAACCCCGAGGCCTTCAGCTTGATATTGACATTGTGGTTCTTGGAGTCGCTCGACTTGAGCATGACCTGCTGTCCGGCCATGATCCCCAGCACGTGAGGCGAGAAGACACAACCCTTCTGGTCGAATACGACGTTGGCTGATTCAAAGGCCTTCTTGGCTTCCTCGTTGACGGCGGTCGGCTTGGGTATGTAGACGAGCACGTTCTTGACGCCCTTGGTCGCGTCGTCGATGAGCAGGCGCTCGGACTTGATCGGTGCACTCACGGCGCACATGTCGGGGTCCTTGGCCGCCTTGCCCTGTTCTTGAAGGACCTTGGGAGCAAAGGCCGCCGCGTCGCCGTTGAACGTGATCTGGCCCTTCAACGTGCCCCAGCCCTCGGCTTTCACGGCGGCCGTGGAGGTCGCGGCGGGCGCCGGCGTGGCACTACTCGAGGGTGCCTCGGTCCCACCTCCGCCGGTGCCGGGCGCAGCCGTCCCGCGTGCCTTCGAAGCCACGTTGGTGTTCGGCTCGGGCACGACGACGGCATCACCCGACTCGGTACCTGCGCCACCGCAGCCGGAGAAGCAGAATGCCGTCGCCAGGGTGAGGCAGAAGCTCGCGCTCACGCCCCAGCCGGTTGATTTGTGAATATGAAGACTGATCATTGCGTGTCACTCCCGTTGGCTATGGTGCATTCGCAGTGCCGCCCGGACGCGGACCGGCGGGGGCGGAATTCGTGGGGTTTGCGCTGGTACCGCCACCCGTTGTGGCGAGCTGTAACTCGACGGCGTTCACGTAGTTCAAAAGGGTGTCGCGTACCGCGCGGACCATGTCGAAAGGCTTGTTTTCAAAGGTCTTGGGCACGAGGATCTGAACCGCGCCATGAGGTGCGATATTCTGAGGCATGGCCGTGAACGGTACGAGCCGGCGTGGGTTGGCGATCCATTGCGCTAGATATCCGGGTCGAAAACGGGGGGCGACCTCGCGCAGGTCGGGCCCGTTGACGACCTGGTCGCCGCCGGTCGGTTTGGACTGACCGATGGCGTGGCACTGCAGGCACGGCGATGCCTTGTTCGTCATCATCAGCCAGCCTGCCGCCAAATAGTCGGGGTGAGCCTTGTTTCGTTCCGCGAGGTAGCTGGGTGTCTGCTCCGCGATCGTCTGGTAGGGGAACTCTTCGCGGTCGCGCGCGGCAAAGAAGTTGGCGAGCTCCTCGGTCTCGCGCGACGGTACCACCGCCGACTTGCCGAAATGGAAGCGCGGCATGCGCAACTGCGCAGCCGGACGGAGCGGATGCGGATCCCTCAGGAACGAGGTGAGCCAGGGAGTCTGGACCTTGGTGCCCTCGCGCAACAGCGGCGGCGGCAACCGGTTCCAGAACGAATCGAACGGGTTACCGGTGCGCTCGGACTGATAAGTGGCGTACAGCCACGCGAAACTTCCCCCTTCGCCGGCAGTCTTTTGAACCTTGGTCTGGTCGAGTGTGACGTTGTCGCCCACGTTGAACGACGAAGCCGCGGACCGTGACCGTCTGCCAGAGCTGCACAGTCAGCTCGTTCTCAAAGAGGCCGATCGGCATTCCCTCGATGGTGATTGCGGCGCCGTCATCGGGGCCGACGCCAAGCTCTTGCTCGATCTGGTCGGCATCGAGGTTCTTCTTTGAGTCGAACGTCAGATCCGGGTAGAGCTCGGGGAGGTAGTCGTTGTTCCGGCCGCTATACGAGGCTCTGAGGTTGGTCTTGAAGTCGGTGAAGGCCTCGGCCACCTTGGTTCCGGCAGGAATGACGTACTTGGGCATCTCGAGGACGTGGCAGCCGCCGCAGTTGAAGCGGTTAATGAGCTTCGCACCTTGTGCAACGCCGTGCGCGTCGGGTTGACGTGCGTCTTGGGAAGATACTTGGCCGTGATTTTCTCGTTGGTCAGCCCGAGCACGAAGGTCATCACTTCTTCCACGGCCTTGGGGTCGTTGGCCCAGGCAAACTGGGGCATACGGAGGCGATCGTCCCAGGTCTTGTACTTCTCGCTCTTCTTCAAGTAGTCGAAGCTGCGCGGGCGGTGGAGCTTTTGATAGAGGAAGCCCATGCGTGTCTCGTGCGAGACCTTTTCTTGATAGAATTGATCGGTCCCGTCGCGGCTGCCGTCATCCTCGACGGGCAGTTCGGGATCGGTAAGGTATTCGGCGATGTGGCCGTAGTCGAGCCGGGCGGGGCTCTTGATGCCCCAGTCGTTGAGCGCAGTGCCGATCGGCTTGGCATTTTCAAAGCCGGGAATCGTGTGGCAGCCGAAACATCCCAGCCGCGAGATCGTCCGCTCGCCCAGGTACAGGAGCTTGTCTTCGAGCTTGAGCTCTTCGACGAACTTGTCGACCTCGGAGAGCGACTTGGCGACACTCTTGCCATCGGCGTTCTTGAAGCTGCCGCTCTTGGACACGTAGAGCTTCACGAGCTCGTCGACAGCCTCCTTCGACTTCCGGTGAATCGGCGGCGGCCAGTTCGACCTTCACCGGCCATTCCGCCGGCACCGAAAGGAGCCAGCTCGCGATGTCGGCGGCGTCCTGGGCCGAGAGCTGAAGGTTGGGCATCAAGCTCTTCGGGGTGATACTTCTCGGGCGCCGCGATCCAGTTGGCCAGCCACTTGAGGCCCTCGTGGCTTGGATTGAAACTTGGCCGCGATGTTCGACAGGTTCGGCCCGAAAGTCGGCCAGCGCATGATCGCGCACGGCCGCCGGGAAGCCGCTCGGGATCGTAGGTCAAGGCGGCGTCGAGCTTGTAGTCGGGATTGGCGGCGAAACTGCGATCGGCCCGCTGGATGTCGGACTTTTGATAAGGCCGGTGCTGATGACAGGCCATGCAGCCCTTCTGCAGGAACAGCTCCTTGCCGCTGCGCCGGATCGGTCTTGGCCGGAGGATCGACGAAGTTGCGCGGCGGAGTGCTCTTGGCGAAGAGGTAATGGGTGATCGCGTGGATCTCGGCGTAGTTCTTGGGCCAATCGTTCTTGGCGCCGTTGTTCGTAAGACCATAGAACCGCGGCATGCGCGAATCGGGGCGGAATGCGTGGGGGTTGGCGATCCACTTCGCGACCCATTCCTTGGTGTCCTTGGCGGCGATGTGGGACAGGTTCGGGCCGACCTGGCGCTCGTCGGTCAGATCGGGACCGTACGCGCCCTCGCCGCCGATCGTGTGGCAGCCGGTGCAGCCGTACTTGACGATTCGCTGGTAGCCGGCTTGCAGCTTCTTCGCCTGGGGGACGTCGGTGACCTGGGTGTGGCACTTCAGGCAGGTCGACTCGATGAACCGCTTGGGCAGCATCGGGAAATCCCAGTAGTGGATTTCGTGCCAGTGGTATTTCTCTTCCCAGGTCGCCGCTTCCTCGAGCGAGTCGGGCGTGTGCGACGCAAAGGTGAAGTCGGTGCCCGACCCCTGGCCGCCGTGGCAGATGGTGCAGCCGAAGCTGTTGATCGGATGCGGACCGTTGCCGTCGAGATAGAGGCCGGCGGGGACCACTTTGCCCTGGGGGTCGATCGTCGTGGCACCCGAGGTCAGGAACGGATGCGTGCGGAACACCCGGGTCATCTCGTCGCCGTGGGCGTCCTTGTCGTAGCCGAGCTTGTCGATGCCCTGGTGGCAGGTCGTGCAGCGATCGTACCGGGGCACTTCCTTGAAGTTGTAGTTGATCGTCAGCTCCGGCAGGCTGATCTGCTGGATCTTGGTCGGCGGCATGATGTCGATGCCAGGCAGACTGCGGAAGAATGCCATCGTCTTCGAGTACCAGAACCGCCGCCGCCGTAGAGCGCGTCTTTCTGCTCGATCACCCGTTTCACGCGATCGGCCTCGCGGGTCAGCTGCTCGCGCTTCTTCTTGAGGTCGTCGACGTAGCCGAGCAGCGTTTCGCGTTCGCGCTTCTTGGCGTCCGTCTCGGCGTTGGCTTTCTCCAGCTTCTGAGAAAGGTCGTCGAGCTCGCGCTCGGCCTGGACCACGACCGTCGCCAGATACTCCGCGCTGTCGCTCCTCGCCGCGATCGATCATGCCGTCGTACAGGCTGCGCTTGCTGTCAAGGTCGCCTTCTGAAACTTCCGCTTGGTGTCGAGGCCTTCGGCGCCGCCTTCGAGCACCGAGAGCTCCTTCTCGATCTCCCGGATGCCGCGGCTTGGCCGGCGGCGCCTTCCTCGGCCGCCTTGATCTCGGCGTCGATCTCGTCGATCTGCGTCTGGTACTTCGCCTTCTGCTCCTCGAGCTTCTCCTTCTCGGCGGCCTCGAGCTTGTCGCGTTCGACCAGTTGAAATTCGCGCTGGACTTGCTTCCAGGGTCGGAGATGGTCGGCCATCACCATCCAGACGGTCGCAAGCAGCATCGCGATCGACGAGATCGCGAAGACCAGGTGCAGCGTCGGTTGCGATCGATACGTTTCCTCGGTTGCCGGCATGGTCTCTAGGTCCTGCGCGATCGATTTCGATCGCAGGGCTTCAGATATTGAAGAAGTACTCGGGAATCGCCACCACGTATTTCAGGTTGATCGTCCAGCGCAACACCATCTTGATCGGCAGGCTGGCCATGAACAGGAGCAGGATCGCCAGGGTCAGATAGCGCACCATGCCGGCCTGCTCGACATATTTCTTGAAGAACAGCCGGTACATCAGGTACGGCGCGACGGTGAAGTAGCCGAGGGTCAAGCAGGATCCCCGGCGACTCGCGCAGCAAGATCTCGGCCACCGACGTATTGGGCGGCTTGGCCGTCCCCATGAGCTGGATCCAGACCATGTCGGACAGGTTGACGTTGTTCAAGGGAATCACCTTGTGCAGGTCCCAGAACTCGTAGGGACCGAAGAAGTTCCAGTTCGGTCCGCGCAGGAACGTGCCCAGGAGGATCAGGACCACCCACAGGACGACGAAGCCGTACTGGAACGTGAGGTAGGCGAATTTACGCTCGTTGATAGTGTAATAGCCGTTGCCGGCCTTGTTGGTATCGATGTAGGGGATGGCCATCAAGCCGACGATGATCATGCTGGGCAGCACGACGCCGGCCATCCAGGGATCGAAGTAGACGAGCATCTCCTGGAGGCCGAGGAAGTACCAGGGGGCCTTCGACGGGTTGGGGGCGACGGTCGAGCTGGCCGGCTGTTCGAGCGGCGCCTGGAGGACGATTCCCCAGACGACCAGGACGATCGTCAGGATCACCATGCAGATCAGCTCGGTGTAGACCAGGTCGGGCCAGGTCAGGGTCTTCTCGGGCTCGAGCTCTTCGAGCGGCGGCAGCCCCTGGGCGATCCGGGCATCGTTGATCACGGCGCGGCGCAGCCCGAACCAGAAGAAGCAGCCGACCAGGATCAAGCAGGCCGACGATCGGCACGTTGTCGGGCTTGGTGACGATGTCGCGGAAGTCGAAGTCGGTCATCGACAGACCGAAGAAGAGCAAGAACAGGTTGACGATCGACCAGCCGACCAGTCCGTTGGCGATCGAACCGCCGCCAGCGGATGATCGCGATGAAGCCGAGCGTCGCCCCCACGAAGAACGTGGTCGGACCGGCGACGATAGTCGATTCCGTTGCGGACGAAGTGCGGCAGGCTGAATGCTGCCGCCCATGACGTAGGTGATGCCCATCGCCTGGAAGATCACGGCGGCGACGCCCCAGATCAAGGTCCAGAGCGTGCGATTGATCGGCCCGCCCAGGCCGACGGCGGGCTGGTGATCGTCGAGGCTGGCGGGACGCGATGGATCTCCCTCGCCGTGGCCGTGCGCCCGTCAGCTCGGCGAAGTGGGCGGCGTCGGCCCCGGCGATGACGGCCAGGACGGCGTTGGCCAGCGCACAGAGGCAATAGGCCGACGGTCACGCCGCCGGGAAGGTAATCGCGCAAGAGGATAATCGCAGCTGGCCAGGCCGTACAGGCCGAAGAAGCCGCCGACGAGCCAGGCGGGCAGCCGCCTCGTCTTCGGGGCCAGGCCGACCCGCGAGGCCCCTTCGGAGACCATTTCGCCGTACGAGACGTAGGCCGCGGCGGCCGCGTTCATGAGCGCGGCCAGCAGGTAATACCACGCCAGCCCAGCCAGCACGCTCGGTGTGAGGTCTTCGTGATGCATCGTTCCTGATCCCGTTTCACATCGGTCCGCTGATGCCGCCGTCCTTGCGGACCCGCCAGAAGTGGATCATGATCAGGAGGGCCGCGGCCAGCGGGATCGCCACGCAGTGGAGCACGTAGAAACGATTGAGCGTCATCTCGCCCACGCTGCGGCCGCCCAGCAGGGCGAACTTGGCGTCCGAGCCGGACGTGATCAAGCTTCACGCCGTTGAGCTTGAGCAGCGACGCGCCGGGGCCCTCGACGCCCAGTCCCGGCGTGGCCCGCGCCATGTTCGAGCCGACCGTGATCGCCCAGATCGCCAGCTGGTCCCAGGGCAGCAGGTAGCCGGTGAACGACAGCAGCAGCGTGAGCACCAGCAGGATCACGCCGACGCCCCAGTTGAACTCGCGCGGCGGCTTGTAGCTGCCGGTCAGGAAGACGCGGTACATGTGCAGCCAGACGGCGATCACCATCGCGTGCGCGCCCCAGCGGTGCAGCTCGCGCAGGATGCCCAGCGTCGTCACGTCGCGCAGGGCCAGGATGTCGTTGTAGGCGTGTTCGAGCGTCGGCCGGTAGTAGAACATGAGGAGCACGCCGGTCACCGTCTCGACGATGAACAGGAAGAACGTCGTTCCGCCCATGCACCAGGTGTAGGAAAGGGCGATCCCCTGCTTGCGGACGCTGACCGGGTGCAGGTGCAGGAAGAAGTTGGTGAGCATCACCACCACGCGGTTGCGCCGATCGGTCGGCATCGGATGGCGGAAGATGCTCTTCCAGAGCTGCGTTTCGGCGATTTTGTCCAGGATCGGCATGGGCGATCTCTCAGCGATCGAATCAACTCGGGATTAGGGAATTCCGCGCGGCGGGCACGGCCAGCGGCTACCGTGCTACGATCCGGTTCAGACCGGGATGAAACTGTCCGGGTCCGACCACTGGCCCAGCTCTTGCTGGAATTTCTGGCTCTTGTCGACCATGATCTGGCCGTCGTCGGCCAGCGCGACCTTGAACCGCTCGAGCGGCCGGGCGCCGGGCCCTCGAAGTTGACTCCCGAGATGTAGAAGCCGCTGCCGTGGCACGGGCACTTGAACTTCTGCTCGGCGGCCAGCCAGTTGGGCGGGCAGCCCAGGTGCGTGCAGACCGACTGGAGCGCGTAGATGATATCCTGGCCGTTGTAGCGCGTCGACCGGACGATCCAGAAGCCCCACTCGGCCTTGAAGCGCTCGCTGACTTCCTCGGGCTCGTAAGTTGGACGGCAGGCCGACCTTGATCGTGCTGGGCGGCTCGGCGAGCACGTTGGGGAACATGAACCGGACGCTCATCAGGGTCATGGCGCCGAGTGCGGCCGTGAAGGTGACCAGGCGACGACGATCCAGCCGAGACGAACAGGCGCCGACCAAGAAGCCGCGGCGATCGACGGTGCCGGCGGCGGTCGCAGCGGCGGTCGCGGCGGCCAGCTCGCGGCGTCGGCCTGGGAGGACGGTACTTGGGCTTGGCCGGCGCTGGCTTGGGCGGCGGCTTTGGGGGGCGCCGCGGCGGCCGCCTTGGCGGCGAGCTCCTTGGCCTTCTTGGCGGCGGCTTGCCGGGCGGCCTCGGCGAGGTCTTTGGGATCGGTGATCTTCTCCAGCGGCGGCAGCGCTCGGCCGCAGCCCCGGCGGCCTTGGCGGCGCGCCGCGGGCTTGGCGGCGGCGGGCTTGGCCGGCACCGCGCCGCGGCCGCGGCCGGCTGGCGCCGCCACCGCGGGCCGCCGCCAGCTTCTCTTGCAGGGTCATCGGCCGACCCAGGGGCTTGGCCGGCGGCGGCAACCGTCTTCGGCGGTTCCGGCGCAGCCTCGGCTTTGGCCTCGGCTTCGGCGCCGCTGCTTCGGCTGCAGCTCGAGCCGGGGCAGCGGTCTTCGCCGGCTTGGCGCGCGCTGCGGGTTGAGGCGCACCGCCGGCACGGGCCGCCGCCAGCTTTTCCTTGAGCGTCAGCGGCCGGCCCAGCGTCGACGGCGTCGGGACGTCGGCCGCGGGCGTCGCAACCGCGGGCGCTGCGTCGCTCGCTTCGGGAGCAGCCGCCACCTCTTCAACAGCCGTCTCGGGCGCGACCGCCTCGGCCTCCGGCTCGGCACGCCTCCTCCGCCGGCTTCGCCGGTCCCCCTCGACGCGCCGCCTCCAGAATCTCTTTGACACTCGGACGTTTCGCCATCGCTTGGCTCTCGCCTCCCCATACCCCTCGGACCCGTTCAACGCGGCGGTCATCGACAACAGGTCATTCGCACCAACTCGACTCATTCGCAAAGAAGATGCCGCTTGCTCAGCGCCGTCGTGATGACCACTAACTTCCTGCGTCCTCGGTATTTGCGACAACTCGCTCCGATGGCCGGTCGTCCTGTGGATTCTCATGCCGTGAGAAAAGTCGCACGCGATCATTCCCAGATTCGGAGAATCGACGAAGGACGAGACGACAGCCACGTCAATGGCCGCCATTCGGAAACGTCCCGCGACTCTCTCCGCGCGCCAGCGGCTACCGAAACCCGACAACAGTTCGACGGGCATAGACTATCAAGCCCAGCCGCGGCGGGCAACACTCTGCGTATCCGCGGGCACAGGTGGTCGGTCCGCCTGCCGCCAGTCAATGAGTGTCAAAGACTTCGAGCGTGCTCGAGACTTCGTGCAGCCGGGCGGTCAGGTACGAGCGGATTTCCTCGCTGGTCGAAAGCTGAAGCACGTGGTGGGCGAATCGTTCGGCCTGCGCGGTCGTCACCGACGCGAGCAGCTCCTTGACCGTGGGAATGAACGCCGGGCTCATGCTGAACCGGCGCAGGCCCATGCCGAAGAGGACCAGGACCGATCGCGGCTGGCCGGCCATCTCGCCGCAGAGGGTCACCGGCGTGCCGGTGCGCTGGCAGGCGTCGAGGACCATGCGCAGGACGCGGAAGATCGCCGGCGAAAGGGCCTCGCAGAGATGGGCGACCTTGGGATTGTCGCGATCGGCGGCCACGAGGTACTGGATCAGGTCGTTGGAGCCGATCGAGATGAAATCGGTCTCGCGCAGGATGGCGTCGATGCAGACGGCGGCGGCCGGGACCTCGACCATCACGCCGGTCTTCACGTCCTCGCCGAAGGCCACGCCCTCGCGCCGCAGGTTGCTCGCGCGTTTCCTTGACCAGGTTGTTGACGAACATCAGCTCTTCGAGGGTGGTGATCATGGGAAAGAGCATCGAGACCTTCCCGTGCCGGCCGGCGCGGAGGATCGCGCGGATCTGGCGTGACGAAGAGCTTGGAATTCTCGAAGAAGATCCGCGTGGATCGCCAGCCCATGAACGGGTTGGGCTCGCCGCGGCGGCCCAGGTAGGGAACCGTCTTGTCACCGCCCAGATCGAGCGTGCGGATCGTGACGGTCTGGTTGGGCGAGTTGAGCGATGATCTGGCGGTAGTACTCGTACTGCTCTTCCTCGCCCGGCACGTCGTGGTGCGTCAGGAACAGGTACTCGGTCCGGAAGAGGCCGACTCCGGTCGCACCGACCTTGTGGGCCGCCTGGGCGTCGGCCAGGTTGTTGATGTTGGCGAGCAGCTCGACGTGGGTGCCGTCGGCGCTCTTGGCCGGGCAGGTCGCGGTTGGCGACCAGGCGGTCCTTGAGATTGAAGAACTCGCGCTGGACCTTGCGATAGGCCGAGGTCGCCTCCTGGTCGGGCCGCACGAGGACCATGCCGTCGCGGCCGTCGACGATCATCAGGTCGCCGCTTTGGACGTCGCTCATGATCCCCTCGACGCCCGCAGACCGCCGGGATTCCGCGGCTCCGCGCCAGGATCGCCGCGTGGCTGGTCGACGAGCCGAGCTCGGTGACGATTCCCGCGATCGGCAGGTCACCCAGGCTCATCGCCTGGCTGGGCAGGATCTCGTGGGCCACCAGGATCACCGACTCGTCGCCGTTGCCATTGCCGTTGCCGTTCCCGTTGCGCGATCGGCACCGGATCGACGTGCCCGATCTTCTTGCGCGTCAGGTGCGACTCGATCCGCAAGATCACGTCGCGAATGTCGGTCATCCGCTCACGCAACGAGCTCTTGCTGGATCCGCGCGAACTGCGCGGCATAGCCGTTCATCACGACCTGCAGTGCCGATAGGGCCGTCAGCTGCTGGTTCTCGATCAGAGCGTGCACCCTGAGCCAGGAGCGCGGGGTCGTTGACGATCTGCAGGTGGCTCTTGAAGATCTCGGCCTCGGAGGTGCCGAGCACCTGGGCGACCTTCTGGACGATGGCCTCCAGCTCGGACGCCGCATCGCGAGCACGGCGCGGTCGAAGCGATCGATCTCGGCGGCAACCACGCCCGGATCGTCGAGCGTCTCCTGCTCGATCGAGCCCAGCACCGACTCCACGCGATGGGCCACGCCGACCACGACTCCCGGACTGACACCAATTCCCTTACGCATGACGCAGGCCGGTCTCACCGTTCCAAAGCCGAATCGAACCGAAAGGGAGCAGCTCGTCTCGGCGGGTGGAAGCAGAATACAACGTGCCAGAGCAACTTTCATACCACATTGAGAACGGACCGTTCCGACCCGGCCGACGATGCCCAAAGGCATCACGTGACTAGGGTATATTCACGCGGTCGCGGCGTCTATATCTTAGTCGCGCCGGAGCGCGGGAATGCCGCCGACATGCAGAAACCTAGGTCGCGTTTTGCCCCAGTCGATGCGCAGCCGGTCGATGGCTCTCCGGTCAAGCGCCAGCGAGGGTTCCGATCGGAGCAAGATCCCTCGCTGGGGCTTCGGGCTGGTATGGGTCAAGGCGCGCTGACTCCTTTCGATCTGACCGCCCGCAGCCATGATAGGTTCAACTTCCTTCGGATGAAGCGTGCGTGGCACGGGCGGGAACCTTACCAAAGCGGCCAAGCGCCACGAGGATGACGGCCGTCAGAACGTAGGCCGCCGACCAGTGATAGGGCGTTTGGTGCGCCGACGCGACGGCCCGGCCTTCGGCCTCCAATTGGCGGATCACGCCGCCCGGAAACATGATCGGGCTCGAGGGCAAGGGCGAGTGGATGATGCCAAACCAGGAGAGCGCGCTCGCCAGCAACAGCGTGCCGACCAGCGCTCTGGTCCGGCCGTCGATCATGTGCGACAAGGCCGTGGCCCACAGCAAGCTCGTCACGATGAATCCGCCGCCGCCGGCCAGCACGGTCACAGTTTGGATCCATTGCTGCGTCTGCGGCTGGAGCTCGGCGAACGGCTTGAGATCAAGCGCAAATTGCTTGAACGCAAGCACCGCCAGGTACGCGAGGGCAGGCACGCACGCGAGGGCAACCGCCGGATAATGCCGAGCCGGCGTCGCGTGGAACGACTGTGAGGTGATCTCCAGGCCGACGAAGATCAGGATCGGGAAGATGACCGCCTTGGGGATGATGAAGAAGATCCAGTCGAAATAGCCGAAAATGCCTGCCGCCCCGACGAAAAGCGCGGTCGCCAGCGTGTACGCCGACCGCGCTCCCATCGCCTTGTAGGCGGGGTGGCCGATGTACGGAGTCGACTGGATCACCCCGCCAAAGAGTCCGCCAAAGAGCGTCGCCAGCCCTTCGGCCGCGATGATCTGACCGGTCGGATACTCGTCGCCCGCCGCCGCGGCGCTCTCGGTGCAGTCGATGCCCCCGACCACCGTCGCCAGGGCCAGCGGAATCGCCACCGGGAGATACCCAACCGCCTCACGCCAGGATTGCCGGGATCCACTCCAGCCAGCTTTCAACCGGCAAGGGCAGAACCGCACGTACTGCAAACGACGGGGCCGCTCCCTCGCCCCCCAGCCCGGGGCCCAGTCCAAACAGGTGCATTCCATAATAAACCACACAGCCGACGAGCAGTGCCCCGAGCGCCCCAGGCAGGTTTCCGGGAAACTGCCAGCGCGCCGTCAGTGTCGCCAGAATCAACGCCAGCGCCACGAAACCCGCCACGGGCTGTGCCGCGATGTCCAGCAACGGGAGAAAACTGATCAATACGAGGGCGATTGCCGTCAACGAACCAAGCAATCCAGCGCGCGGCACCCGATCTCTGATCCAGCCGCTCGTCGGCGCACAAGCCAATTTGAAGATCCCCGATGCAAACAGCATCGCGATGCCTATAAACCAGGCATGTCGTGCCGCCAATTCAGGATCGAGACCCCGCTTGAGTGCGGCCTGATAAGCTGGCCCGATGACGAGGAACACCGAACCGAAGGTACTGGGGGTGTCGAGCCCGAGCGGCATGGCGCTGACGTCGGTACGGCCGGTGCGGCGCGCGAGGCGAAAGGCCATGACGGTGTAGATGAGGTCGCCGATCAGAACTCCCACGGCAGTGCCCGGGATCATCTCGGAGCAGGACGAACTCCTTGGGGAGCTGAAAGACGCCCACGAGCAGGCTGGCCATCAGGATCATGACGCCGATGTTGTCGAGCATCAGCCCGAAGAAGGCGTTGACATCGCCCGGCTGAGCCCAGGCGTAGCGGCCGTTTGGTGTGGCGTGCTTGACTGGGATCGAATTCACGGCGGCTGAGCCCCTTTCCCGTGAGTGGTGAATGGTGAGTGGTGAGTAGTCAGGAGGCTGCGGCGCCTTATGTTGGCCGGGATGGGTGTTGCATGATTCGCAGCCTGTCTGGAGCTGTTGTGATGTTCGTCAGCGAAGTTGCGATGCGCGCGCTTCGACCAATCTCACGGCGAGCGCGGCGAGCACCCCGGCAAGCAAATACACTGCCGCAGTGCAGGCAATCGTGGCTCCGAGCCCGAATCGTTGGGCCGCAAATCCGACGACCGTCGGTGCCAGGGCCGCGCCGCCCCAGCCTACGGTGTTCATTAGACCCGACGCCGTGCCGCGGTCGGCGGCAGGAATCACGTCGAAAAGAGCGGCGAAGATGTTGGAGTCATAGATTCCCTTGCAGATGCCCGCGCCGACTAGCCCGATGATCAAGAACGGAATCGAAGTCGCCCAACCGGCCAGGAGCACAAACGGCACAGCCAGGAAGAGGCCGACGCACTGGACCTTGATGCGCCCGCCGGTCGAGCGCTGGCGTGCCCGGTCGGCCGCGATGCCGCCCCAAACTGCGCCCGGCAAGCTCGCCAGCGGCCAAAATGTCGACGTCAATGCTGACTGGCCCAGCCTCATGTTAAAGCGTTCGAATATATAGGAGGGAAGCCACGCCAGAAACGTGCCGGCAACGAAATTCGCCCCCAGAAACACACACAGAAGTAACGCGGCCGCCGGATTCGTGAGGAATCGGACGAGCTTGGCGATCAATTGTTGAAAACCGGGCCGCTCCGCGACCGCGTCAGCGCTCGCCTCAGGCTGGATAGCCTGACCTACACTCTCGTCAAGCTCTGATCGCGATCCGTTCGGCTTCGTGGCACGCGGCGGCTCGAGAAGCGCGCACCCCACCAGGATGGCGTAGGCCATTCCGGCCAAGCCCAGAGCCCAAAACGGTGCCGCGCCAGCCGTACAGTTCGCCCAGAAATCCTCCCAGGACTGCCCCGCCGGCGGTTCCCAGGTACACACTGGTTTGATGAATCGCCAGCGCGCGCGATCGGGTTCGCGGGCCGTGATAATCGGCCAGTAGCGACATCGAGGCCGGGAAGTAGAACGACTCGCCGAGCCCTTCGGCGGCGCGAAAGCACAGGAGCTGCGGGAAGCTCCGCGCCAAGCCCGTGGCTGCGCAGACCAGGCTCCAAATCGAAAGCCCCACGGTCACCAGCAGCCGCCGGGGCAGCAGGTCGACGGTGTAGCCTGAAAACGGTGATGCGCAGGCATACACGATCATGAACGCCGACCCCAAGTAACCAAGCTGCTCCTTCGACACGTCGAACTCGCGCTCGAGCAGCGGAAAGACGGAGAATACCGCCTGGCGATCGGCGTAGTTGAAGAACCCGCAAAACCAGAGCAGGCCCAAGACAAGCCACGGATAGGTCGCGAGTGAGGCCAGTCTTGAGCTCTTAAATTGGTACTTCACGATGCCTCTGCGGATTTGTGAGTGGTGAGTGGTGAGTAGTGAGTGGTGCGTGGTGAGCGGTAACCGGCAATTCACTTCCGCGTGTGCTACGGCAGCCCTGACCACTCATCGCTCGCGACCCACCACTCACCACTCACCACACCGCAATTCACTCGCGCTTGCCCGAGATCAGCCAGATCTCGTCAAATCGGGCGTGCACGATGGTGCTCCCCTGCGCCGGCTGCCTGTGCGTGTACGTCACGTGAATCGAGTCATCGGACGCCTGGATGACCGACGGATAATGGAAAAGCCCAACGCCGTTCGCCGACCGCTCGATGTGCTGCGTCCACTTCCAGCTTTGGCCTTCATCCTCGGAAAGCGAAGCGGCGAGCGAGTACCGGCCTTGAGCAAGGTCGTTGTAGACGAGCAGCCAGCGGCCGCTCTGGAGTCGAACGGCCTCGATGCCCGCACCCGGATTCGGAAACTCCGAATCGACCACCGGCGACCACGTCATGCCGTCATCGCTCGAGCCGCTCATTCGGATGCGGTGGTGTGGACCGTTGTCTCTCATGAATGCGACCAGGGGGCCGTCCTTCCGCCGGACGAGGCTCGGTTGGATGTTGCCCCAGCCGATCAAGGGCGCGCTACATTTCCACGTCTCGCCCTGATCGTCGCTGATCGCCATCAGGGACACCGAGAACGTGTCGGTATAGAGCGGCAGGATCCAGCGGCCCGTAGGCAGCACCAGCACGTGAACCCGAGGCATCCAGCCGAGGCGCTGGTACAAGAGATCCTGCGATCGGGTTTCGGCGTCAGCAATCAGCGAACGGTATTTTTTCGTTTGCTCGGCGTCCAAGCCGGCGATGGCTCGCTTCATCGCGACGTCGAAGTTCTTGGGCGTGACATGCACGACGCCGGTTTGGGTCCATTGCGGTCGGGCGGTCTCGCCCGACGCGTTGGAACACCGGGCAAACTTGAGCAGCGCCCCTTCCCAGCGATGGTCAAGGATCGTGGGCCAAAACAACCAGAGCGAGCGGTCGGGCGCTGCGAATAATGCGGGATTGCAGTCGGGGTAACCCGGCGTATCGGCCATCAAGAACTTGCGGCCCCACTTCGATTCGCCGGGCTCGAGCCAGGCTCCTTCGATGACGACGTCGTCAGCCTCGCGCTCGCCACTGCCGGCGTACCAGGCGGCGAGCAGCCGGCCATTCTTGAGCTCGACCACGCACGAAGCGTGGTTGTGCTTGGCGTTGGGCGGAAAGATCGGAGTGCGCTCGATGGAGGGCTCAGCGGCCCGAGCGGCCATCGCCATGCACCCGAGACTCAGTGAGCACGCTGCGAACAGCCGGCGCATCATCTTGGATTCAGGCTCCAAACCCGCTTCCGTCGTACCTCGACAGGACAACGAGTCTACGGCCCGACACGAGCGCGAGCAAGCCGACGGCGCGAGCGCGTCGCCGCCACGGACGACATCCGGCAATGCAGCGCCGGCACCACATTCTCAGCGCCGCGCCGCGCCGGCACACCCGCGGCGCTGGCCCCACGACCGGCGGTCTCTCCCGACATCGAGAACGTCCGGTTGACAATCTTCTCGGAATTGAACACGCAGGCGCGCACCCAGAGCGCCGAACGTCTCGACCCGCGCTTGCGGCTTCGAGCCGGTTGCCGTCGGCGGTCACGACCATCTCGGTGGGGTCGTGTGACGGCTGGAAGCCCAGCGTTAGACCGACAAGCGGCTCTTTTGCAGTGGCTTCGGCCCTGCGGGTCTGGAACTCGCCGGACCAGCGGACGACGTTGTCCTTGACCGCGACGGTCATGTAGTTTCGCCCTTGATTCGACTTGATGTACTTGCCGTCGTGCTCCACGCCGATTACGCCCCCGAGAACGCAGTCCTCGAGGATGTTGCCCTCGATCACGCCCCCCAGGTACGGCGCATGGGTCCAGCCCCAGATGCTGGGCGTCTCGCTGGGAAAGGCGGTCAGGCGCAGACCGGTGCCTCCACCCAAGACGTGATTGCCGACCACGCGGGTGCCGAAATGGTTGCCGACCAGCACGAAACCATCAGATCGGTGGCCGCCGCGGAGATCGATGCGGTTCTCTTGATAGACCTGGTTGACGAACCCCGGCGAAATCGACACAACCGACGTCCCCGCCGGAATGGGCGGATCGACGAGGAACAGGTTGGACTCGATCGCCTGTGCGACCCGCCGCCACTGCCCGGCAGCCGGCCCATTCAAAAGCGACACCGAGTCGCCCGTTCGAATCGGCCCACCCGGCAGTCGCCCCGTGCGCAGCAAGCGCCCGTCGGATGAAAGGCCCATGACCTTCCCTTCGTAGCGCACGTGATAACCCTCGGTCAGAATGATCTCGGGCTCGTTGCTCCAGGGAATGGTGTCGTCATCGCGCGCTCCGAGCTGCTCGATCGTGTTGCGCTCGATGACATCGTTAGAGCTATTTCCGGTCAGCACGAGGAAGCGCCAGGTTTTGCCGCTCGGGCCGTCGGCTCGCGTGTGATTCCCCCGGATCGTCAAGTCGTGGGTTCGATGGCCGGCAAAGACCCCGTGCGAAAACGTGCCGGGAAGCGCGCCCTCGAAGTCGTTGCCGACGATTTGCCACGGCCCGTCGAAGAACTCGATCGGACCGCCCCGGAGGACGTTGCCGATCAGCTCGCCGCTTTGCGCGTGTTGCAGACGCATCAAGCGCACGGCCTCGCGCCACCCTTCCGCGCGTCTCGACGGGCGGGACCTCGAGGTCGAGCCGGCAAAGCGAAATACGCACTTGCGGGTCGTCATGATTGGGATCGAAGTTGTCCTTGAGCCCGATCACCGCCGGCCCGTACGCGGTCTGATCGTTCCAGCGAACCGGGCCGGCGAATCGTACCGCGAACCCGGACAGCGACGTATTGCCACACTCGATCTTGAGCGCCGTGGTCCACGGCGCGTCAGCAGCCTGCTGTTCGAAGAGCAGCGTCGCGCCGCCCTCCGACATCAGGTTTACCGGGCGCTTGAGAACGAGCGGGCGACTGAGGCGATATGTACCCTTTGAGAGAGTGACCGTGCCATATTGACCGACGAGCGCTTGCAGGTCGTCGCCGGGCTTGGCATTGATGCGGGTCGATTCGGGACGAGGCTGTGACCGGCGCAAGTCGCAATCTCCGCCCGGAAACCGGACCAATGTGCTCTGGCCGTCGGCGCCGATCAAGCGCAAGGTCATGGTCTCCCGGCTCTCGTCGCGGAACGGGGCAAAGTAAAGGTCGAGCTCGGTCCGGTCGCGCCCCGGTTTGATCGAGAGCGGCTCAGCGATGGGATCGTCGGGTATGGCGACGTTGCCTTCGCGATAGACCCACGCGCCTCGTACCGAGTCGGTCAGGACAGCGCCGGCCACGGCAGCGCCTGCACGCAGCCCGGAAACGACAAGGTGAACGTCGCCTGGGTGCGCTGCAGTCGTGCCGTCCTGCCCCAGCCACTTCGCGCTGACGGCACGCTCGGCCAGCCGCGGCCAAGCCGCGACCGGCGTCGCGAGCTTGGGATCAGTGCGCGCCGCTACGACGGTGGCCGTATCGAAGGTATCGTAATCGTAGTTGTCGTAAACGACGGTCAGGCGAAGGCGCTCGCTCTTCAAGTCGCGGCCGGGTTGAAAATAGAGGTCGGCTCGCGAGCGATCTTTTGGCTCGCGCATCAGCTCCGCATTATTGGCCAGCTTGGGATTGGGGCCAAACTCCCAGATTGCGCCCCGCGGGTCCCTCGATCCGCAGCAACTTGAGCTGCACCTTGTTGGAAAGTCCGCTCAAGCGGATGTGGATATCCTGAAACCCGTCGGGCCCGACCGAGGGTCCCGAACCGGTCCAGTCCTGCCCGTCCTGGCCGACCCAGCTTGCCGCGAGCACGGCGCCGGGCATGCGCACGCTCGGGCTCGCCTTGCCGCCGCGAAAGTCGGTCTCGACGGTCGTGCCGTCATCGTAACGAACCAGCAAATGGAAGACCCGCCCGGTCTCCTTCCGCGCCGGCTCGACGAAGAGATCGGCCGTGCGCGCTCCCTTGGTCCGTTTGAGCTCGGCCTTCCACGCGAACGACTGCTGGTTGTAGTGCCACTGGATGCCCTCGGCTTTGAGGTCAAGGGACGATACCTCGTGGGCCGGGTCGAGGTTGGCAATCTCGATGTGGACGTCCTGGATGTCGCTCGGGATCGGGCGATTATTGGGGGAGACGTAGTCGTGCCCATCTTGACCGATCCAGCGCGCAACGAGCCGCCCAGCCGAGCGGCCTGATTGGTACGCGGCGCGGCGAACTTTGATGCCCATCTGCGCCTTGGGCGGACGGCGCGATGCCGGCTCATCCGTAGTTCCGCGTCCGTCGGGCCCGGGTTCACCAGAAATCAGCGCCAAGCCGAGAACCATGTGCATCCATGACGGCAGAATCATTTGGACCTCCCTGTTCCTTGCTGTTCCGCTGTGTGCGGGCCCGACTTTCGCTGGCGCAAGATCGCGCAAGCAGCGCGAGCATACCACAAACGCCCGGGACACGGAGGGTCAATCGTCGCGTTAGTAAGTGGTGAGTGGTGAGCCCTCCCTCCGGTCTGATCCGGACACTAACCACGAATCACTCGAAATGCAGAAGCGGTTCCGCGAGCTTTGGGATCAACGCTCAAGCGAGCGGTGACGCTCCTCAAGTACGAGCGGCTAATCGAGATGGTCGGGTCGTGCGGCATCGACAGCGCGAAACGTTTTGGCGTTTGACCGAACAGCTCCTTGTCCGGGCGAGGCGCACACGTCCGGGTTCGTTCGGCGGAAATCTTGTTATTTGATAACTTGTTATATGTTCGAGGGATAAGCGAAACTCGAGCGCGCCCGATTTCGCACTTTTGGACGGCGCCGCCCGTCGCGGAATTCACGCGCACTCTTCGCGAAGGCCAAAAGTGCCGTCACGCTGTCACGGCCTTGTGGCGTAAGAGCTTAAGGCGTGACGGCACTACAATCGGACCGTCACGGCATTTCGAGCATGATGTGAACTTCAGTTAATACTGTTATCACTAAATCCGGCTGCCGGCGCCGGATTCGAGGCCTCGGCACAGCGCGCACAACTCGCCCTAGGGGCCTTGAACAGGGTTTAGCGTCATCTCTTTGCCGCATAACGAGTTGCGCATGTCGCTATTTTTCGGGACGCGCACGGATTCGACAGAAACCCAATCAGAATCATGTGTTCCGCGTGACGCTATTTTGGCTCTGTTGCGTCGTTTCGATGGAACTGCTTTCGCCGAGCGAAGGCCGACAATCGCGCTCAGCGGAGCCACCCCTCGGTGGCCGGCGAAAAGTGCCTGTCTTCGAACGTCCGTCGGTCAAGATACTTTCCACCAATCGCACGATGGGAGGACGCTGGCCGAGTAGCCGCCCGCTGACTCGGTGATGCTCATGAACTCTGTCGGCTGACCAGGCCGAAAATGGCCAACGGTAATCTGCTGCGGTGCGGACTGGACGCCAAAGAAAAACTCTCGCGTCTCATAACCCGACCGTCGGACGACATTCTGAATCGCGTCACGATGGTCAACATCGTCAGGAATCCCTTCGATGGCTCGAATCTCCTGGGTGTCCGGCAAAAGTAAGGTCGGCAAATAACCTTCAATGCCATCCTCGCGGATAACATTGATGGTCATCTTGGCAAAATCTTGGAGTGTCATCGTGTCTCGCCCAACCTGTAATCCTCTCACGAAAGCGTATTGATGCTGACGGGTCAAAGTCGGCCTGTCAATCAGTGAACTTTCCAACGGCTCCTGCTTGTCGTCGCGCCAGAGGTAGGGCGAATCGTACGTATGTGGCATTCCCTGGCAATGGTCGCCGTAATGATGGTCGAAACCGTAATCAAGCGGGCTGCTGTGGTCCTCGAGCATCCCCAGGCCCCAGTTGCCGACGACCGCCGTGGCGTAGCCCGCACGCTTCAGGAGCTGCGCCACGGTGACGGTGCCTGGCTCCATCGGGTGCTGGCCTTCAGCGCCAGCTTTGCGCTGCATACGGCAAAAAGAAAGAAACTCTGGTTCTCTCCCAGAACAGGGTTTAGGATGTTCCCGTTTGCCGCCAGCCGGGACGACTTCACTAACAAACCGCACGCCGAAAGAAAGCTTTCCCAACACCTTTACAACCAAGAGCACCCCATGGCCAAGGCAAGAAGCAAGAGCAACACGCTCGGCGACAAGACCCAGAGCCTGCAAACCTTCACGTTACCCGATCTCGCGCTGTACACCCAGGAGAAAAGCTACGCGACCAACGCCAGCAAGGATTTCCACCTGTTCTACGTTGGACGCGACGATGTCCACGATGTCCTCAAGCACGTCCTGTCGCGCGTCAGCGTGTCGCTCTACATCAACATGTTCGGCTACGACGACGAGGAGACTCAACGACATCCTGATGGCCAAGGCGGCCGACCCGCAGGTCACCATGATGATTACCCTGGATAAGAGCCAGGCCGGAGGCAAGAATGAAAAGGCCCTGCTCGATTCCGACATCGCCAAGGACCCGGCCCGGTACAACACCTACTTCGTTACAGGCCAGTCCGCCACCCACCAGATCAGTCACACCAAGGGCTTCGTGGCCGACGGCAGGGTTGGGGGCGAAGGCTCCGTCAACTGGTCGACCTCCGGCGAAGGCACCTTTGTCGTCACCGGCAAGCCCGGCGGCGCCGGCTACAAGGCGCAAAACAACACGCAATCGATCTTCACCGACCCCGACACCATTAGCCGCTTCCAGTCCGAGTTGATCTCTGAGCACATGATCGCCGAAAGACAATCCGCCACATCGGCGAAACACAAGAAATAACCAGTGAGAGTCAGACCGGTGCTTTCAATCTCATTGCAAAAGTTTGTAGCCGACCAAGTCAACAACTTGAGCTTCGCTGTCCTCGATAGCGATCTCCGGCGCGCGGTGATGGATGGCCGTGCTCATCGCGTCCTGCAGATCTTCCAGACGCTCGATCATTCCAGGCGTTAGCGCCGGCCCAGTTCACGTAGGAGTGCGTCAGCCCATTTGGCGTCGGCGGTCTTGAGTGCTGGGTCGGGTTCGGCCTTGTAGTCGATGTCGTCGTACCCACCGTTGCGGTAGCACTGCTCCACAATTGTCTGCAGGTCACCCCAATGTCTCTCCAGATAAGGGTCCATGCAGGGGAACGGGCTTTTCATGGAGTGCGACCTCCCATGTGCTACCGCTGCGGTCGTGCTCTCTCAATTGGTTTAATTGAGATTGTTCCCTACCGAGAAGCGGTTGCTATTCGGCGTGGCTTTTCAGTTCCATCACCTCTTCCGGGGGACGAAACTCATATTCCACCTTATCGGCGTCGCGAATCTTGCGGACCCCCTCGAGAACGATCCGATCGCCCACACCGACTCCCTTCTTGATGACAGAGATGTCATCCATTTCGTACTGGGCGACGATCTCGCGCCCATGCACCACGCTATCCTTGTTCGACGACGAAAACGTACCGCTTGTCCCTAAACTTAAAAGTCGACCGTGACGGGATGACGATGGCGTCGTGCACCTTTCGGCGCATCAGGATGGTGCCGGTCTGACCGTGTTGCAGCACCCGGGCCGGATTCGGAAAATCCGCGCGGAAGGCGATGTTTTCGGTCTCGTTGTTGAATTGGGCCGCGATGGCACCGATCTTGCCGCTCTGCGGGAACTTGCTGCCGTTCGCCAGCACGAGTTCGACTTTCGGATCCTCCTCATGCTGCTGCCGGGCGGCCATGTATTCGAGGTATTGTTTCCCGGGTACGCCGAAATAAACCCACATCACGCTGTTATCCGACAACGTCGTGAGGATTTCGCCCTCCTTGATCAGGCTGCCCAGTTGTTTTTGCAGGCGGCCGACGGTGCCGTCGAAAGGCGCTTTGACGTCGGCGAGCGCGGCGTCGAGCTTTGCCTTGTTAAGAGTTGGTACGATCTTGAACATCAGATCGCCCTTCTTCACCGCCTGGCCCTCCCTGACTTTGATCTCGTCGAGCCGCCCGTTCTCCAAGGCACAGACGTCGATGTGGCGCCGCGAGTGGATCTGGCAGACATATCGCTGGATGATGACGACGTCCATTCGCTTGGGGTTGGTGAGCACGATCCGATTCTGCCCTGCCCTCTGGCTCTCCGTTTCGGCGGCGCCGAGAGCGACGGCGCGAGCCGCGAGCGCTGCCACGATCGTCGCGGCCGTCATCACGAGTGTGACCTTGCTCAGGACCATGGGAGGGCTCCGTCGCTCACTTAATTCGGCGAGCAGTCTGCTTGATACCGTTTTGGTGGAGAATCAAGCTTGTTGCGGGACCGGTTTTCCCGAGATTGAATTCAAGTGTGGCGTCGACGCTGCGGTAGGACCAGCGGGTGGGAGAGTCAGGAAAGACCTCCTGGGTGGGTTGATTGGTAATACTCACCATCAAGTGACCATCACGGTCTTCAACGGTGAAAATGAAGCTCGGCGTCAATTGATACCGCCCCACCAACCGGCGGCGCAGCGTCGCATCAATGGCGAGCGAGTTCGATTCAGGATCTGGTTTTTCGCTGGTATCCGGTTCCGATTCCCGGCCTGCTGCTTTCATGACCAACTTCATCGCCAGTTCATCGACTTCCTTGAATAAGGCCGTGTTGCACAACACAACGACCGCAAGTTGCAACTCACGATTGAGGAAGATTACCGAATGTGATCCGCCGGTCTGACCGTTGTGCCAACGAGTCTGACCATCGCCGGCAATCATCCAGCCCAGTCCCATCGCGGGACCCGATTTGTCCGCGTCGCGCTGCTGTTTCCAAGCCAGCTCGATTGCCTCGCCAAGTTTGCCCTTCGGCGGAGTCAATTGAGCCTCTGCGAAGCGCATCATGTCGCGCATCGTGGCGTGAACACCGCCGGCGCCCGGCATATCCGACAACTCCCAGAGCGGGGTGGCTGAGCCGAACTTTTGATGCGGCGTCGCGAGCCGCTTCCGTTGATCCTCGATCAAGGCGACGGTGCAATCGGTCATTTGCAGTGGCTGCGCGATTCGCTCGCGCAGCAATTGTTGATAGGTCTTGCCAGTTTTCTGTGCGACCAGATATCCGAGAACCGACGCGCCGAGGTTCGAGTATTCCTGTGAATCGCCCGGTTTACGAGGCAGTTTGTAATGGTTCAGGAACGCTGCTGCCTTCTTTGAATCGTAATCACGGTACGGATTCGTCAAATTGGTCAACGGCAAATTGCCCGGGATTCGTGGCAGCCCTGCCCGGTGGGTACTGAGATCAATCCACTTGATCGACCGACCATCGCGCGACGGCAAGCGGATCCCGGCGGCATTGGCAACGTCCGCTGTCGCATTGAGATCGATCTCGCCCCGCACGACCGCGTCGGCCAGCATTAAGCTCGTGAAGACCTTGCTCACCGACCCGATCTCATAAACAGTCAAGTCGTCGGCACGTTTCCCTGCTCGGATCGAGCTTCCAGGTGCACAGTTCCGCGGTGTTTGCCTTCGATGTACCCGACCGATAGTCCATCGGCGACTCGTTTTTCAACCAACGGCCGAGCCGCTTTCTCGACCCATTGATCCTTCAGGTTCTGCGCAATCGCGATCGGCACATTGATCCAACAGTTCACCGCAATTGAAAGCAAGGCCAAAGTACAACGCTGAGCGTTCATCATCAAAACCTCGCAAAAACAGGAACACGCAACCCATTCCTCGTTGGTGAGGGTCCAGCGGCGCCGCTTCCATGACTGAGGAGCCATACTCGGTCCACGACGCAGAACTTCATCTCAGTTGTATTGGTCACGCGAACGGGCGTTAAGTTACAAAAATTATCGGACGATGACCTCTGAGGCAGATGTCCACCGACCAGCACAAATGAAGTCAGCTTCGTCAACAAAGGTGCTTCGAGGTTGACGACGCGAAATTCGAGGGCTCGTTCCGATTCTTCGATCTCGGGTAAATTGTATTCGTCGCCCCGCTGAACTGTCTCGCCGGCGTAGAGGAGATGGATTCCACTGCTCGGTTTGCCCTTGCGGGCCGTCGATAAAGCTATCGACGTCAAGGCTTTCCTGATCAATAAACCCGACTCCTTTGGCAAAACATCGAGAACTGACGCTCGTCGGTCGATCCAAGAGGTAGAATCGCGTCAATCGATGCGAAAGGGGCCGCTCAAATGCGTCGTCATTTCTTTTTCGTATTCACGCCATTCTTGCTGTCCGGTTGTAGCGTGCTGGAACGCATCGATACCACGATTCATGAGCTGGACACTGCAAATCGGCGGCTCAGCGCGGGCGAACGAGCTGCTAGCCACCGTGAGTCATCAGATGACCGAGACACAGGCAACGTTGGTCGAGTCGAACCGTCTTGTTGTCGAATCGAATCGCCAGGTAGCGGCCAGCATCGCCAACGTTGTGAAATCCAATGCCGGTTTAGAGGCGTCGAACAAAAATATGGTTAACTCAAATGATCTTATGACAAAAACGATTGCCCGTATGGATGAATCGACGAAAAACGTCACCCGCAGCAACGATCTCATTGTTAATTCAAACGACAGCATGACCAAGACACTTGCCGGAATGGCCGAGATGAACCGCAACGTGGCGAGCAGCAACGCGCTCATGACCGACATGAACCAGAAGATGGGGGTCATTACGCAGACAATTGAGAAGATTCCCGGGTTCAAAAAAGACTGACGCCTGGCGAGGCTCAGGCCTCGCAAAAACGAACTGACGCGCCGCCAATAACGGCGATCGCCCGATGTTTCATTCGGCGTAGATGCTCTTCACGAAGTTCGTCACGGTGGTGATGGGCCAGTCTGGGTACTTGGTCTTGAACTCGGCGGTCAGCAACTCGCCGGCCTTCTCGGCGTCGACGCCCTGTTGCTTGAGACCAAGAGCGCGGGTCCGCAGGTCGACAATGAAAGCCTTCTCTTTGGCCACTAGCGAACCGTCGCCCACCGCGCTGTGAGTCGGCAGTACGTGGGCGGCGCCAAGCTTTTCCACTTCATCAAGCACCGCGATCCAGCTCGAAGGGGGGCCACCGTCGCCGTAGATGTTGGGCACGACTTTGTTCTGCACAACGTCGCCGGAGATCAGGGTCTTATCAGGCTCCACAAAGGTCAGTTCATCGCCTTTGGTGTGGGCGCCGCCGAACCACAGCAGCCGCGCCGTCACGCCTCCTCCGAGATCCAGCGTGAGTTCCGTGTCGAAGGTCTTGTCCGCAGCGCGCAGTTTGACGTTGGTCGAGCAACTCTCTCCACTGGTCTTTTCTGCTCGAGAACAGACGGATCATCTCCTCGCCGTGCTTGTCCATCTCGTCCTGCTGCACCTTGGGTCGAATCACGGATGGTTCCGGCTGGAAAACCTGATTCGCCCATTGCATGCTCGGGATGAAAGTGGGTCGTCGTCAGATAGAGCTTGTTATCGGGAGCAAGTCTTTTTGCCACTCTTGCGACCGTGGCGCCATTGCGCGGCCCCAGACCGGTGTCGACGACCAGCGTTGCCTTTTCGCCCACGACGATCCCGATGTTCGGCCATCCCATGATGGCCCAAACGTGGTCCGACACCTTCACGGTGTTTTCGCTCAGGAGACTGTCTTGCGTCGAAGACGCATTGCGCGGACGCCGTGGCCGTCGCTAGGCAAAGTACCATGATCGATAGGATGATCTTCATATTGTCTACCATGATCCTTTTGAAGTGGTTAGCCACCGCGATCGTGAAAGACAGCGAAGGCTGAGACAGCGAAGGCAGAAGACATCGACGGCAGACAGCCACCCACTCAGGCCGTTGCCATAAGCGTAGCGAAGCCCGAGAGCCGCCGCTAGCCCGGCCGCGTGCGTCTTGCCTGGCGAATAATCGTGCGATATTTCATGCGGGCAGTCCCACTTCCTGACCGGCGTGCAATTCGGCCAACAGCACCGGTACCGTCAACGGAAAGACCGAGGCGACCGGTTACCTGACCATTCAGGCGGCACAAGGGCATCGTCGTGCACGAACGGGCCAACGCCACGATCCTCGGCAACTCAATCACCGAGAACCAATACGGTATCCAGAGCCTCGGCGACACCACCATCGGCGGGGCAAGCGGCGGTGAGGGCAACACCATCTCGAGCAACGACGACGCCGGCATCGAGGTCGAGAGCGGCGGAGAAGCAACCATCACCCATGACGCGATCACCCGCAACGGAACCGGCATCCTGGTCGGTTCGTCTGCCACCGACACCAGTGTGGTCGACCGGGATCAAGCTCACTGGAAAGCATCAGGCTCGGTAAGCGCTGTTCCAAGCCAAGGATTTGATCGCGTCCACGGGTCTTGCCCATTGCCGAAACCGAAAACCGGGTTTGAGCGCTTCGACACTCAGGTCACCGAGGCCGGGGTCAGCGACTTTGCGAGGTCGCATCGGATGACGGTTGTCAGCTATGGGTCCTCCGCGTCGCCCAGGTCTACGAATTGAGATCCCAGCATGCGCTTTTTGATGTTGCGCAGTTTGGCCGCAGCCGCCCCGAAGGGGCAGCCACAAGGCAGCACAGGGCAACGCCCTGGGTGATCGTGCCCCCGCGCAGAAACACCCGCCCCCCTTCCCCCCGCAATTGCCCTGAAAGGGCAAAACAGTTTCCGAGGTGTGGCGCCCTTTCAGGGCTCGAATCACCCTGGAATTCCCGTGGTCCCAGGGCGTTGCCCTGGGCTGACATGTCGCGCCCCTGCGGGGCATTCTCGAGTTTGCGCAGACGCCCCCCGCCTTGAATCGTCTTTTGGCAATCACCAGAATGTCCGTGTCGGTATCGTACAACGGCGCTACGCCACATTGATCGCGCGTCATCAAGGCAAGCGTGTCGCCAGGACTGATACCGCGCTCGCAGGCGGTATGCATCCATGTCGCTTCCAATACGCAACTTGCCCGTGATGCAAAACTGGGATTGCCATAGCTGCGCCGATTGTTGCCGGCTCGTGGTGATGATCACCGACGATGAGAAGCGGCGCATCGAAGCGCTCGACCAGGCAAACGATCCTGAGATTGCTCCCAAACCGTGGTTCGTGCCCGCGGGCCCGGGCTCGAAAAAATGGACGCTGACACAGCGGCCCGGCGGGGGTTGCGTCTTTTTGACGAACGGCAATCGCTGCCGGCTTCACGAGCGTTTCGGCGCCGATGCCAAACCGTTCGTGTGCCGTGTGTTTCCGTTTGTCCTGGTACCGGCAGGCGATCACTGGCGCGTCGGAATGCGTTTCTCGTGCCCGTCGGCCGCAGCAAATCGCGGCAGGCCCGTCGCCGACATTGAAGAAGACCTGATGAACCTGTCGCGCTTGTTGGAGCAACACACCGGCAAGTCGGCAGAGAGTGCGCCGCCCCCCTTGCTCAAAGCCGGTCAGCAGCTCCCGTGGCCGGATACGTGCCGTGTCGTCCAAGCGCTGGTGGAGATCGTGCAAGACCGGCGCGACCGTCTGGAACGTCGGCTGCGCAAGTGCTTGGCTGTGGCTCGCGTTTGCGACCAGACACAATGGGACGGAGTGAGCGGCAGCCGGTTGAGTGAGTTTTTGCAGGCAGTGAGCGCTGGCGTGGAAACTGACGTGCCCCGCGAAGCCGCGGACGTGCCGCCGCCCGACCGGCTGCTCGGCATGGTCCTCTTCCGCTTCCTGCTCGCCGTTTTTGCGCACCGGGATCGCGAGTTGTACTGGACCTCGGGGATTGGGAAAAGTTCCCGTCGAGTACTTGCCGCCTGGCGCTTCGTCAGGGGCCGTGGTTCGGTGCCTCGCGTGAACGAGTTTCTGCCGGAGACCACCTTCGAGGAGATCGAACGATGCAGCGAAATGCTGCCGGAATTAGACGAGACCTTGGAGCGTTATTATGTGGTCAAACTCAATTCACTGCAGTTTTGCGGGCCAACCAACTTCAACTTGCCGCTCTGGGCCGGCCTTGAATCGCTCGTCCTCACACTGCCCATGATCCTGTGGCTGAGGCGAGCCTTTACCGGCCTGTCTCCGGTGAATGCGGTGCAGCAAGCGATTCAGCTCGTTGACGACCATTTCGGGGCTAACCGCATGTTGGGCTTACCGCACAGTCGCTTTTTGATGCGTACGCTCGCCGAGCGTGGCGAGTTGGAAAAACTCGTGGCGTGGTATAGCCGCTGAGAGCGCCTCGTTTCTGCGGCGCTGGCTGCGGTGATCAGCCCAGCGGATGGGTGCCTGCCCTGGTGCCCGAGAACCCCAACGCATCGCCCCGAACGGGACGGGTCATGCCAGTTCCTCCGGTGCGCTCGGTATCTCCTGCATGCGCGCCGGCGGCGCGACCGCGGCCGCACGGATCTTGGTTAGGAGCAGCATCGAGAGATTGAACCGGGGGACCGCCGCGGCGCGGACGACCAGCCCGAGCGTGAGGCCGAAGACGAGCACGCTGAAGGGGCCCAGCCACGTCAATTCGCCGAGCCGATCGATCGGCGCGATCCCCAGGACATCGAGGCGGACGGGCTGGCCAAAGAGCAGCCGCTGGTAGGCCCAGGTGTAAGTCGTCGATCCGGCCTGGCGGGCCAGTTTCGTCGGCTGGAGCGAGAGCTCCAGTAGCCGCACGTCCGACCCCTTCGCCTCCATGGATACGTCGAACTGGTCGAGGATTCCGCCGGGAGGCACCGACAGCTCGTACAGCCCCTTGCCGACCGCCGTGTAGGCGACCTCCAGCAATGTCGGCTCGGCAGCCGCGGCGCCGCGCCAGATCAGCTTGCGGTCCCGCAGCGCGACCATCTCGCTGGGCTTGCCGCCGGTCGTAATCCTCAAATCGGCAAGGGAAATGACCTGCGGCGGCAACGGCAGCTCGAGCTCGCACTCGCCGGCCTCGGGGCGCGGGCTCACCGCCCGGATCTTGCCGGTAAACCGCGTCTCGTAGATCGACTCCGGCGAGGCTGTGCCGACGCTCAGACGCGGCGTGAGCACCACGGTTGCGCTGAGAGTAAAGGCACGGCGGGATGATCGCTCTCGAGAGCCGTTGCACGTCGAAGGTTCAAAGGCGACCATGGTGTCACTCTCCGGGCTTTCCAACCGGGTCGCTTCCTAAATAATGCTGCGTCCGGATCGAATTGACGAGAGCGTTCCGTCGTTTTGCTCGCTCTCGTCAAACTGTCCGTACCGGAGATCGCCGATGCCAAACCCGACGCTGTCTCGCCGGTTGCGGCGAATCCTTGCCGTGGCCGTCTCGGCGCCGAAGCTACGGTCGCCGCGGAGACCTCGAACGGCGACATCCGTTTCGCCGGGAGCCTCGACAAAGGAAAGCACACGCTCACGACCAGCAACGGCAGCATCGAACTCGTGTTACCTGCCGCAGGGCCGTTTCAGTTCGCGGCCAGCACGTCGAACGGCACTGTAACCAACGAGATCCCCGGGCTGCGAGCCAGTAGAGGCAAACCCGGCAGTAACAGGCTGGCCGGTCTTGTCGGCTCGGGCTCGACCGCAGATATCGACGTGAAACTGGAGACCAACAACGGGAGTATCACACTCAAACCGGCGCATTAGGCCGAGGCTCTTGGTGTTGCGCTATCGGACTGTGGTCGCCCCCAAGGGGCAACCACAAGTCAGCCCAGGGCAACGCCCTGGGTGACCTTGGCGCCGTTCAGAAATCCCCTGCACCGTCCCCCGTTATTCGCCCTGAAAGGGCGAAACAATATCCGACATGTGGCGCCCCTCCAGGGCTCGAATTACCCTGAATTCCCGAGTTCCCCAGGGCGTTGCCCTGGGCTAACCTGTCGTGCCCCTAACGGGGCATTCTTGAAATCGCGCAACATCAGAAGCCGCGGCTGAGGTTATGACAAAGTCGATCGAGCGGCAACGCGGAGTTCCTGCCGGACAAATATCGAGGTGAGCGAGTGCGTCCCGGCTCGAGGCATGGCGCGAACCCTCACCTGGCCTTCGGCCATCCTCTCCCAAAGGGAGAGGTTGCGGGTGAGGGCGAGCCGCCCGAGCGCAATGAAAGCTGTGCGGAATTGGAGTCGTCTCCGTGACAAACGCCGCGAACCGCTGCTCGTTGCGAGAGCCGTTTTGACGACTCCCTTGGCGGAGGTTTAAGCTTGACGGGCGGTTTTTGGCGCTGAAGCCGTGCTCGAGGCGGATCGAATCTCCGAAAGTCGGGTAAGAAGGGCCACAGAATGGGACGAATCTGGCGCGGGCTCAGGCTGGGGCTGAAGAGCCTGTTGCTGCACAAGCTCCGCTCCGGGTTAACCACCCTGGGCCTGACGTTCGGCGTGGCGGCCGTGATTTCGATGCTCGCGGTGGGTGAGGGAGCCAGCCGCGCCGTTCAGCGCGATATCGAGCAGCTTGGGGCGACCAACATCATCCTTCGCTCGGTCAAGCCCTCCGACGAGCTCCAGGCCGCAAGCGGCAGGCAAGCGCCACTCATCCTCCGCTTCGGCCTGACGTACCCCGACTATAAGCGAATCATCGAGACCGTACCGACCATCAAGCGGGTTTTACCGGTCCGCGAGATTCGGAAGCAGATCCGCTGTCGAGAGCATGCGTTCGACGGCCGAGTGGTTGGCACGACGCACGACTACGCGGAGTTCAATCACCTCAAGGTCTTAAAGGGCCGCTTCCTCCAGCGTTCCGACGACGAGCGCTACCGAAACTGCGCGGTGCTCGCCCACGGGACGGCCTTGGCCCTTTTTCCCTACGACGACCCGATCGGGCAGACGATCGTCCTGGGAAAAGACCCCTACAAGGTCGTCGGGGTAACCAGCGAGCAATCCGTTACTGCCGGTACGCGCGAGGGCTTTACGGGCCAGGACTACAATCGCGACGTTTACATTCCGCTCAACACCTGCCGGCTCCGATTCGGCGAGCGGATCATCGACTTTCGCTCCGGGCGTTTCAGCGCCGAAGAAACGGAGCTCACCCAGCTCACCGTCCAGGTTCACTCGATCCACGAAGTGACGCCGACAGCCAGCGTCCTGACGGCTACTTACGAGCCCTACCACCCTCAGAAAGACGTACAGATCGTCGTCCCCTACGCCCTGCTGGAGGAGGCCCGGCGCTCGGCCCGGCAATTCAGCATCATCCTGGGGACAATCGCCTCGATTTCGCTCTTGGTCGGCGGCATCGGCATCATGAACATCATGCTGGCGACAGTCACCGAGCGCACCCGCGAGATTGGTATCCGCCGGGCACTGGGCGCCAAGCGGCGTGACATCATTCAGCAGTTCTTGGTCGAGTGCGTGGTTCTCTCCGGCGTGGGTGGCCTCGTTGGCGTATTCTTGGGCATGGGAATCCCGCGAGTCATCGTCTATTTCGTCCCCGACCAGAAGCCGATCATCACGGTGCAATCGGTGCTCGTGGCTTTCGGCATCTCGGTCGCGGTTGGAATTCTGTTCGGCATCTACCCCGCCCGCCGCGCGGCGCTCATGGACCCGATCGAAGCCCTGCGCCAGGAATAAGCCGGCCGAGGACGACATCACACGGTGAACGGCGCGTTGGGAATCACCGGCGAACAGTACTCGCTCGCTTGCTATTCGGAGTGATTTATTAGTTTTCGCAACACCTCTTCCGGGGGACGAAACTCGTATTCCACCTTCTCGCCGTCGCGAATCTGGCGGATCCCCTCGAGAACGATCCTGTCGCCCACACCGACTCCCTTCTTGATGACAAAGATGTCGTCCAGTTCGTTCTGGATGACGATCTCGCGCCGATGCACCACGTCATCTTTGTCGACGACCCAAACGTATCGCTTGTCGAGGATCTCGAACGTCGCCCGCTGCGGGATGACGATGGCGTTCTTCAACGTTCGGTGCATCAGGATGGTGCCGGTCTGACCGTGACGCAGCAGGCGGTCCGGGTTCGGAAAATCCGCCCGGAAGGCGATGTTCCCGGTCTCGTTGTTGAATTGAGCCTCGACCGTGACTTTCTGGCCGCGCTGCGGGAACTTGTCGTGGTTCGCCAGCTCGAGTTCGATTTTCTGATCCTCCTTGTCCTTCTTCGAGCTGGTCATGTATTCGAGGTATTGTTTGCTCGGGTACGTTGAAATAAACCCACATCATGCTGTTATCGGACAAGGTCGTGAGGATGTCGCCCTCCTTGACCAGGCTGCCGAACTGCTGGTGCAGGCGGCCGACGATGCCGTCGAAAGGTGCTTTGACATTGCTAATGTTCAAATCGACCTGCGCCAGATCCACCTTGGCCTGGGCCCTTTTCAGTTTGGCCTCGAACAGTTTCACCTCGTTCTGAGAGACGGTCCGTTCTTCCTTGTTAAGAGTTGGTACGATCTTGAACATCAGATCGCCCTTCTTCACCGCCTGGCCCTCCCTGACCGTGATCTCGTTGAGAAACCCGTTCGCCAAGGCACGGACGTTGATGTGGCGCCGCGCGTGGATCTGGCCGACATATGGCTGGGTGAGGGTGACGTCCATTGCCTTGGGGCTGGTGAGCACGATCTTACGGTGCTCCTGGTCGTTCTTCGCGTCCGTGACCTCGACTCGGTTGTCGCCGAGACGTCTTTCGCCGCAGTCTGGCGGTCGGGCTCGCCGTCGCGCTTGGGCTGAAAGAGAATGAACGCGCCGGGTGCGTCGACGCGTATCGGTGTGTCGCCGGTCATCTCGACGACCGCCACCTTGCGCGGCGGCTCGCCGCTCCGAGAGACCAGAATGTGGTAGGTCCAGCTCGGTGAGCCGACGTGCTGGGGCTTGCCGGTCCCATCCTTCGGTCTACCGATTCCCGATTGGGCGAGAGCGACGGCACCGGCCGCGAGCGCTGCCACGACCGCTGCGGCCGTCATCACGAGTTTGACCTTGCTCAGGAACATGGATATCAGGACTCCTTCGGTAATGACAGCGACCGATGTTGGAACGGCGCTCGCCGTTGCCGCGTAAACGACCGTCGACTCTGCCAAGCCTGTCGGCACAGCCGCTCGAGCGGCGCCGCCGGCGGATGCGGCCGCCAGCGCAGACGCTGGT
Organism: uncultured Acidobacteriota bacterium; assembly: GCA_963737175.1. Lineage (GTDB taxonomy): Bacteria > Acidobacteriota > Terriglobia > Terriglobales > Acidobacteriaceae > TOLSYN. The sequence continues at coordinate 123,699 of CAVTRQ010000014.1, forward strand.
GCCACGCCCCGACGCACGAGCCGCCCGCGCAGCCTTTTCCTTCCCCGGGCGAGGCGGCTCTTGACCGTTCCGACCGCGCATCCCAGATGACGCGCGGCTTGCTCGTGGGTGCGGCCCTCGAGATCACAGAGCACCACCGCAACCCGGAAGCGACCCGGCAGGCGGTCGATCTCCTCATGGATGATCTTCTCGAGGTCGTCATCGTTGCCATGGTGCGGCGGCGCCACCGATTCGGGCCGGAGCGCGGCCGCCGCGTGTTCGTGCGAGCGGCGCCTGATTGTCGCCGATCGGTCGTGAACCGCAGCCCGATAGGCCGCCTGGTGCAGCCAGGGGGCCAGTGAGTCTTGTGCCCAGAGCGATCCGGCCTTGCGAGCCAGGGCCAAGAACGTTGCCTGAAATGCGTCTTCGGCCGCGTCCTCGTCGCGCAGGACGGAACGACAAACGCGCAGGACAAACGGCCCGTGGCGCTCGACCAGTGCGGCAAAGGCCAACTCTCTCGGCTCACCGCGGCCGGTGGCGAACCGCTCGAGCAACTGGCCGTCGGAGAGCGCGCCGATCGCGCCCACGTTGAAGAGCGTCCGCAGTTGCAAGAGCGCGTTGCCGCTGTTCTTGACCGCCATGAGTCGCCACTTCCGGTCGGGCTTCCGCAAATCTCACGAGTAAACGCCGCGAGCGGCCTCGCGCGTTCCCGATTTGTTGCTCAACAAACGATTTTCAGTCCGTGTGACGGGGACACATACCTAATTCCCGGCGTTACCGCTGGTGCTGAAACGAGACACCGAGGTTACTAGTATATTAGTCATATTACGCTTGCGCGGCCCAAGGCGTGGAACGGTCGTGGCCCAAGGGCGGCTGAGGGGCGAGCGCCCGAGCGCAACAAAAGTTGCGGAATCGGCGTCAATCGGGGCCATCGAATCGATCGGACGTTCCGTAGTCATCTTCGGGGCGGCTATGATTGGCCTCATGGACGAGGTCACTCGCGTACTGAATGCCGCCCAGCAAGGCGACCCAAACGCCGCGGCCCAGCTCTTGCCGCTGGTTTACGACGAGCTGCGCAGGCTGGCCGCGGCGAGGATGGTCCGGGAACGGCCCGATCACACGCTCGATGCCACCGCCCTCGTGCATGAGGCCTACCTTCGGCTGGCCGGCGACCGGCCGTATGCCGATCGTCGCCACTTCTTTCGCGTCGCCGCCGAAGCGATGCGGCAAATCCTCATCGACCGAGCCCGCCAGCACCGTCGAGCTCGACATGGAGGCGACAGGCAACGCGTTCCGTTAAATGAAACCGGGCCGGTGGTGGAGGCACAGCCGGACGAATTGCTGGCCCTGGATGAGGCGCTGGAACGATTCGCCGGGGTCGATCCGCTCAAGGCGGAGCTCGTCAAGCTCCGTTACTTCGGCGGTCTTTCCGAACAAGAGGCTGCCGACACCCTGGGCATCTCGCGGGCCACGGCGAGCCGCTACTGGACGTATGCGCGGGCCTGGCTGATCAACGCGATCGACGGAAAAAACGAATAATCATCGTCCGCGGTGAGGCGCGCGAGCCGGAAAACTCGCTTATCGGAGAGAAGCGAGTCGTCCCGAAGGACCAACCGATGTCTGAGAGCGTCAATCGCACCGAATCTCTTTTCGCCGTCGCCGTGGCGCTGCCGCGCGAGGAACGTGAAGCGTATCTGGAACGCGAATGCTCCGGCGACCAAGCCCTGCTCGGTGAGCTACGGGCTTTGTTCAGGGCCCATGATCGTGCGGGTCACGTAATCGACCGGCCCGTGAACGGCGACCCGGATCGAACGGCGGGCTACGCACCGACGAGCGAACAGCCTGGTACCATCATCGCCGGCCGCTACAAGTTGCTCGAGGAGATCGGCCAGGGCGGCATGGGGACAGTCTGGGCGGCCGAGCAGACGACACCCGTCCGCCGCAAGGTCGCACTCAAACTGATCAAGGCCGGGATGGATTCGCGGAGCGTTCTGGCTCGGTTCGAGGCCGAACGCCAGGTGCTGGCGCTGATGGACCACCCCAACATCGCCAAGGTCCTCGATGGCGGACTCACCGATTCGGGCCGGCCCTATTTCGTGATGGAATACGTCAAGGGCGTGCCGATCACCGAATATTGCGACGCCACTCGCCTCAGTGTCGAGGAACGGCTCGACCTCTTCGTCCAAGTTTGCTCGGCACTTCAGCACGCACACCAGAAAGGGATTATCCACCGGGACCTGAAGCCGTCGAACATCCTGGTTGCGCCTTATGACGACAAGCCGGTCCCCAAGGTCATCGACTTCGGGCTGGCCAAGGCAACGCATCAATCGCTCACCGAGAAAACGCTGTACACTGCTCATGAGACGGTACTGGGCACACCGCTCTACATGTCGCCCGAGCAAGCCCAGCTGAACAACCTCGACATCGACACGCGCTCGGACATCTACTCGCTCGGTGTGTTGCTCTACGAGCTTCTGACCGGCAGCACCCCGCTCGAACGCAAGCGGTTCAAGGAAGCGGCATGGGATGAGGTTCGGCGAGTGATCCGCGAGGAGGAACCGCCACGGCCCAGCGTACGGTTGAGCTCGACCGATACGTTGCCTTCACTCGCGACGGTCCGCCATACGGAGCCGGAGAAGCTGAAGAAACTGGTGCGCGGCGAGCTCGATTGGATCGTTATGAAGGCGCTGGAGAAGGACCGCACGCGGCGCTATGAGACTTCCAGCGGGCTCGCTCGCGACATCCAGCGTTATCTGGACGACGAGGTTGTCGAAGCGCGTCCTCCCAGCCCCGGCTACCGATTTGGCAAGTTCGTCCGCCGGCACAAGGGGCAGGTGATCGCCGCGGGCCTGGTGTTGCTGGCCCTGCTCGCGGGGATCGCCGGCACGACCTGGGGCTTAGTCAGGGAGGCGCGTGCCAAGCGGCAGCTCGCGGAATCACTCGTCCGGGAGCGAAAGGCCAACGCCGATTTGTCGGCGGCCAACGCCAAGGTCCAGGCCCGCTACGATCTGGCTGTCGAGGCGATCAAGACCTTCCATACCGGGGTGAGCGAAGACTTTTTGCTCAAGGAAGAGAGCTTTAAAGACCTGCGGAACCGGCTGCTGAAGTCGGCCCAGGACTTCTACGGCAAGCTCAGCGCGCTCCTGGGCAAGGAAACGAACACTGCCTCGCGGCGGGAGCTGGCGGAATCGAGCTTCGACCTGGCTGAGCTGACCCGCAAGGTCGGCCGACCAGACGCCGCGCTGGAAGCGCACCGGGCCGTGCTGGCCGCGCGGCTGGCGCTGGCAGCCGACACTCCAGCCGACTCGCGCGTAGCCACCGACGTTGGCCGGAGCCTGACCGCCATGGGTTCCGTGCTCAGCTCGACGGCAAAGGCTGACGAGGCCATTGAGAAATACCGCCGTTCGGAGTCGCTCTTGGCAGGCGTGGCGGGTTCCGACCCCGACGCGCGTACTGCACTGGCGGCCTGTCGCAGTCAGATGGCGCGGCTCCTGCTTGCGCTGGGCAAGCATTCCGAGGCGCTGGCGGCCCTGAAGCTGGCGCTGGCCGACCAGAAGGCCCGGGCCACAGACCCTGGTGCCACGTACGACGCCCGCCGCGACCTGGCGAGCACCGCCCACGAGCTCGGGCTCCTGCTGTGGAATACAGGCAAGCCGGCGGACGCCGAGCCGGCGCTACGCGAGGCGCTCGCGATCGTGCAGAAGTTGGCAGACGAATACCCCGGCGTCACCGAGTTCCGCAACTTGCTCGCCAACATTCACGTTGCCCTCGGCAACGTGTTGTTCCTGAACGGTCAGGCCGAGGCGGCGGAGGTCGAGGTCCGCACCGCGCTGGCGCTCCACCAGAAACTGGCGGATGGGAACCCCGCCGTCACGATCTTCAGCGGGAATGTCGCGCTCGACCGTATGTGCCTCGGCCGGTTGCTCTTGGTGACCGCCAAGCCCACGGCGGCGCAGGAGCTCCGGACGGCGCTGGCGATCCGCCAGAAGTTGGCGGTCGAAAGCCCCGAGGACACCATGTACCGCGGATGGCTGGCAATGGTCCATAACTACCTCGGTGTCATGATGTGGCAGGTGGGCAAGCCCGGCGAGGCGGAAGCCGACTGCCGCAGGGCGCTGGCGATCCTGCAGAGACTGGTCGACGACACTCCCGCCGTCGCGTTCTTTCGTGACCGTCTCGCCTATTCCTTCATCTATCTTGGGGATGTGGTCCGCTCACTCGGCCGTGCCGCCGAAGCCAGAGGTCTGTACGAACGTGCGATCGCTTTAAAGGAACCACAGGTCCGCGGGGATAGCACGAACCTGGAGCACCGCTACGCCCTGGTTTGCGCAGTTCGTCGGCGCGGATGACTCTGCGCGAACTCGGCGAGTCCGCTGGTGCGGCCGCCGATGTGCGGCGAGCGCTGGAGTTGTGCGACGGGCTGCCGCCGCGGTCGGCCTGGGAGCTACTCGAGATCGAGGCGGCATGCAGTCACGCGGCGCTCGCGGGCCTGGCCGGACTGGCCGGATCGGGCGTCTCGGCGGCCGAGGGAGAGCAAGAGGCCGCCAAGGCGATGGAATGGCTGCGACGGTCTGTTGCGACCGGCTTCCGTAACGCGAACCTGCTCCGCATCGAGTCGGCCCTCGACCCGCTCCGCGACCGCGCTGACTTCAAGAAGCTGATGGCCGAGCTGGAGAAGAACTCGTCCGCACAGCAAGCGAAAAAGTGACGTCGAGAGATACCAGGAAACTCTCGCTCTGGCGGAATCCCGGAACGTTATCTTCGTAGAATTGTCCTGACATTGTCGGGCAATCAGGATATCTTCAAACAGCGGAAAGGGACACACGACCATGCCGGGACGATCGACGCGTACCGCCAAGCTTGACCTCCGGCTGACTCCCGAGGCCAAGCGGAAACTTCAGACCGCCGCCGAGTCGGCGGGCCGAAGCGTCAGCGAATTCGTCCTGGAGAGCGCCTTGGTGCGGGCGGACCAAACCCTGGCGGATCGGACCCGCTTCGGCCTCGATGGTGAGCGCTGGAAGAAGTTCCTGGAGGCCCTCGACGCGCCTCCCCGTGAGATTCCACGCCTCGCTCGCCTGCTCCAGGAACGGAGTGTATTCGAGCGCGGTGCTTGATGATGGCTGATCCGCTCCGGATCGAGAAACTCCGGCCCGACCACCCCGTCGCCGGATTCAGTTGTGGTCAAGAAGAGCCGGATCGCTTCCTCACGCGGTTCGCCCTGGTCAGCCAACTCGCGGGCGCCGCTCAGACTTACGTCGCCCTCGCCGGGGACGCGATTGTGGGCTACTATTCGCTCACCGTCGGCGAGGTGGCCATTGGTGACGCTGCGGATCGGTTGAAGAAGGGCCTCGCCCGTCACCCCGTTCCGATCATGATCCTCGCCCGGCTCGCCATGAACAAGAGCGCTCAAGGCCGGGGGATCGGTGCGGGGTTGCTCAAAGACGCGATGCTGCGGACGATCCAGGCCGCGGACATCGCGGGCATCCGTGTCCTCGTGGTTCACGCCAAGGACGAGAGCTGCGCCGGTTCTACGAGCATTTCGGATTCACCCCATCGCCGACCGATCCGCTCCACCTTTATCTTTTGATCAAGGACATCAAGCGTATTGCCGGTGGCTAACTGCGGGCTTTGGCGTCAGCGCCGGCCCAGTTCACGTAGGAGTGCGTCAGCCCATTTCGCGTCGGCGGTCTTGAGTGCTGGATCGGGTTCGGCCTCGTATTCGATGTCATCGTACCCGCCGTTGCGGTAGCATTGCTCCAGGATCGTCTGAAGGTCGAGCGGCACATCCGCGTCTGCCGGCCGGAGCGGTATCGAGATCACCGGCAGCCGTTCCCGAAGCGGAAGGCGATAAACCTCCACGACGCGGGGGCGCGATCCTCGCCAGACACAGACCTGATATGCGGATCGAACGGATGGCGGAAGCTGCTCCCTTCCCACCATCAGGACCGGCTTTCCGCGACGCAAAAGGTCGATCTCGACCAAGTTGACGCCGGCCGCCTGATGATCCTTCCGCTTCTTCAAGTACAGTCGCCGGCCCTCACCGGGACGCTTGTTGGCAACGCTGAGCAACTCGATCGTCGTCACCACGCGGTGCCCCGACTTGACGTCGATGATCTCGACGTAACCCTCGGTGATCGGCTCGACATCGAGATGGATCAAGAACGGCTCCGCTGGAGTTACCGCGCCGTTTCCCGTCTCCGTTTCCGTTGGCGACTCGGCCACAACGGCCCTTGCGCCCGCGACGTGCGATTTCCCAGGACGTTCGACGACGCGAACATCCGGATAGTACTCGCCGCGCACCGGATCGGGCACATCGATGAAGACTCGTTCTTGAGTGCGCGCTCGGAGATCGCCAGGCAAGCGCGGCTGGAGCCAATCGCGGATATACGTGATCGCTGACTGATGGACATCACCCCAGTGTCTCTCCAGATAAGGGTCCATGCCGGGGAACGGGCTTTTCATGGACTGCGATCTCCCGTGTGCTTCCACTAGGGTCGTGCTCTGTCATTTAATTTAATTGAGATCGATCGAAAAAACGAATAATTCTGGTCCGCGGTGAGGCGCGCGAGCCGGAAAGATCGCTTATCGGAGGGAAGCGAGTCTTAACCGAAGGACCAAGTCATGGCTGAGACCGCCAACCGCACCGAATCTCTCTTCGCCGCCGCCGCGGCGCTGCCGCCCGAGGAACGCGGAGCGTTTCTGGAACGCGAATGCTCCGGCGACTCCGCCCTGCTCGACGAGCTACGGGCTTTACTCAAGGCCCATGATCGCGCCGGTCACTTGATCGACCGGCCCGTCAACGGCGACGCAGACCAAACGGCAGGGTACGCCCCAGCGAGCGAAAAGCCCGGTACCGTCGTCGCCGGACGCTACAAATTGCTCGAGGAGATCGGCCAGGGGGGCATGGGGACGGTCTGGGCGGCCGAGCAGACGACGCCCGTTCGCCGCAAGGTCGCACTCAAACTGATCAAGGCCGGGATGGATTCGCGGAGCGTTCTGGCTCGCTTCGAGGCCGAACGCCAGGCGCTGGCGCTGATGGACCACCCCAATATCGCCAAGGTCCTCGACGGCGGACTGACCGATTCGGGCCGGCCCTTCTTCGTGATGGAATACGTCAAGGGCGTGCCGATCACGGAGTATTGCGACGCAACGCGACTGAGCGTGGAGGAACGATTAAACCTCTTCGTCCAGGTTTGCTCCGCGCTTCAGCATGCCCATCAGAAAGGCATCATTCATCGCGACTTGAAGCCCTCAAACATCCTGGTCGCGCCCTATGACAATAAGCCCGTACCCAAGGTGATCGACTTCGGTTTGGCCAAAGCTTTGTATCAATCGCTGACCGACAAGACGCTGTACACGGCCCACGAAATGGTGCTGGGCACACCGCTCTACATGTCGCCCGAACAGGCCCAGCTCAACAATCTCGACGTTGACACGCGCGCTGATATCTATTCACTCGGCGTCTTGCTCTACGAGCTCTTGACCGGCACCACCCCCATCGAACGAAAGCGGTTCAAGGAGGGCGCCTGGGACGAAATCCGCCGGATGATCCGTGAGGAGGAACCGCCGCGGCCGAGCCTGCGATTGAGCACGACCGATACATTGCCTTCGCTCGCGACATTTCGTCATACAGAGCCGGCGAAGCTCAAGAAGCTGGTGCGCGGCGAGCTCGATTGGATCGTCATGAAGGCGCTCGAGAAGGACCGCGCTCGGCGGTACGAGACGGCGAATGGTCTTGCCCGAGACATCCAGCGCTACCTGGACGACGAGGTCGTCGAAGCGCGTCCTCCGAGCCCCGGCTATCGATTTGGTAAGTTCGTCCGCCGGCACAGGGGGCAGGTGATTGCCGCAGGCGTAGTGTTGCTCGCATTGCTCGCCGGCATCGCCGGCACGACCTGGGGATTGTTGCGGGAGGCCCGTGCCAACGCCCGGCTCGCGAAATCACTTGACCGCGAGCAGAAAGCGAACGCCGACCTGGCGGCCGCCAACGCCAAAGTCCAGGCCCGATACAATCTGGCCGTTGAGGCGGTCAAGACGTTTCACACAGGAGTGAGCGAAGACTTTCTGCTCAAGGAAGAGAAGTTCAAAGACTTGCGAAACCGACTCCTGAAGTCGGCGTCGGATTTTTACGGCAAGCTGGGCGCGCTCTTGGGCAAAGAGACGGACGCTGCCTCGCGGCGAGCGCTGGCGGAGTCGAACTTCGAGCTAGCTGAGCTCACCAACAAGGTTGGGCGTCCGGAGGCCGCGTTGACGTCGCATCGGGCGGTACTCGCCGTGCGCGAAGCTCTGGCGGCCGAGAATGAGGCCGACGCCGGACTGAAGCTGGACGTTGGTCGAAGCCTCACCGCCGTTGCTGAGCTACTCGAAACGACGGGTAACACGAGTGAGGCGCTGACGACTTACCGACGATCGGAGTCACTGCTCCAGGGCCTGGCGGATTCGGATCCGTTGGCTTCGTCGGCGCTCGCATCCTGCCGGTCTCTGATCGGGCAATTACTTTTCCGCATCAACCGACCGGATGAGGCATTGAGAGCCTACCGACAAGCTCGAATTGAGCAGGAGAAGCTGGCCAAGGCACGAGAAGCTTCGAGCGACGCCGAGCTTGAACTGGCCATCACGATCAACCGGATCGCCTTCCTCCTTTTGTATTACGGCCAGGTGAAGGAGTCGGAAGCCGAGTATCGTGCCTCCCTGGACATCCGACGAAGACTGGCTGAGCTCAACCCGAACTCGACTAAATATCGCTGGGGCTTGGCGGGCGGATTCGGCGGCCTTGGAGGTGCGCAGAGGTACACAGACGAGCCGAAGGATGCGGAAACGAACCTCCGAAGGGCGATGGCGATCGATGAAGAGCTCGCGATCGAAAATCCCTCCGTCACCGAGTTTCGCTCGGCATTGTCGTCAAACCACTACCTCCTGGGTTGGCTTCTGACCGACCTTGGCAAGCTGAAGGAGGGAGAGGCCGAGCTTCGCACGGCACTTCGAATCAATCAGAGGCTAGTCGAAGAATACCCCGCTATCCCTGGTTTTCGCGATGGTTTGGCAATGAGACGAACATTCTTGGGCCGCTTGCTCGGGCAGACCGGCAGGCTATCGGACGCCGAGGCCGAGTGTTGCGCGAGCGTGGGAATCCTCGAGGAGCTCGCCCGTGACAACCCCAGCAACTTGGTTATCGCCAACCACTTCCCCGTTGCATTGCTCAACCTCGGAGACGTGGCCCGCTCGCTCGGCCGGTCCGACCAAGCCAGAAACCTGTACGACCGCACGGTCGCGCTGACAGAACCAACCGTCGTCGAGAATTCGAACGACCCAGAGTACCTCAAGAAGCTCGTCGGCGCGCTGTGGCGGCGAGGGCTGACTCGACGCGTTCTCGGCGATATCGCTGGCGCTGAGGCGGATGCCCGTCGATCGATTGAGCTGAGCGATCGGCTACCCGCTCGGACCATTTTGTATCAAGTCGAGAGAGCCTCCAGTCATGCGACACTAGCGGGTCTAGCCGGTCGGACTGGATCGGGTGTTTCGGCGGTCGAAGGCGAGGCTGCAGCTTCACGAGCGATGGATTGGTTGCGCGGAGCTGTCGCGGTAGGCTATGGCAACGTCAGCGAACTGCGAATCGAGCCCGCCTTCGACGCTCTCCGCGACCGCCCCGACTTCAAGAAGCTAATGGCCGAGCTGGAGAAGAACTCCCCGGCGCAGCAAGAGAAGAAGTGACGTCGAGAGGGGTCAGGTTTGCCGAAGGACCAAGCCATGCCCGAGACCGCCGATCGCATTGAATCCATCTTCGCCGCCGCCGTGGCGTTGCCGCCCGAGGAACGTGAAGCGTATCTAAAACGCGAATGCTCCGGCGACCAAGCCCTGCTCGATGAGCTACGGGCTTTGTTCAGGGCCCATGACCGCGCCGGCCACGTGATCGACCGGCCCGTGAACGGCGACCCGAATCGAACGGCGGGCTACGCACCGACGAGCGAACAGCCTGGTACCATCATCGCCGGCCGCTACAAGCTGCTCGAGGAGATTGGCCACGGCGGCATGGGGACAGTCTGGGCGGCCGAGCAGACGACTCCCGTCCGCCGCAAGGTCGCACTCAAACTGATCAAGGCCGGGATGGATTCGCGGAGTGTTCTGGCTCGCTTCGAGGCCGAGCGCCAGGCACTCGCGCTCATGGACCACCCGAATATCGCCAAGGTCCTCGACGGTGGATTGACCGAATCGGCCCGGCCCTATTTCGTGATGGAATACGTCAAGGGCGTGCCGATCACCGAGTACTGCGACGCCACGCGGCTCAGCGTCGAGGAACGGTTGAACCTCTTCGTCCAGGTTTGCTCCGCGCTTCAACACGCTCATCAGAAAGGGATCATTCACCGGGACTTGAAGCCCTCAAACATCCTGGTCGCCCCTTTTGACGACAAGCCCGTCCCCAAAGTGATCGACTTCGGGCTAGCCAAGGCGATGCATCAATCGCTGACCGAAAAAACGCTGTACACTGCTCATGAGACGGTGCTGGGCACACCGCTTTACATGTCGCCGGAACAGGCCCAGCTCAACAACCTCGACGTCAACACGCGCGCTGATATCTATTCACTCGGCGTCTTGCTCTACGAGCTCTTGACCGGCACCACCCCCATCGAACGAAAGCGGTTCAAGGAGGGCGCCTGGGACGAAATCCGCCGGATGATCCGTGAGGAGGAACCGCCCGGCCGAGCACGCGGTTAAGTTCGACCGACACGCTCCCATCGTTAGCGACCTTCCGTCATACGGAGCCGGCCAAGCTCAAGAAGCTGGTACGCGGCGAGCTCGACTGGATCGTCATGAAGGTGCTCGAAAAAGATCGCACCAGGCGGTATGAAACCGCGAGCGGTCTCGCCCGCGACATCCAGCGCTACCTGGATGACGAGGTCGTGGAAGCGCGGCCGCCCAGCGCCGGTTACCGAATTGGTAAATTCGTCCGCCGTCACCGAGCCCAGGCCATTGCGGCGGGCTTGGTGTTGCTCGTGCTAGTTGCCGGCATCGCCGGCACCACGTGGGGGTTAATCCGGGAGGCGCGTGCCAAGACGCGACTTGCGGCATCACTCGAGCGCGAGCAGAAAGCGAACGCTGATCTATCGGCGGCCAACGACAAGGTCAAGGCGCGCTATGATCTGGCTGTTGAGGCGGTCAAGACATTCCACACGGGCGTGAGCGAAGACTTCCTGCTCAAGGAAGAGAAGTTCAAGGAGCTTCGCAACCGGCTGCTGAAGTCGGCGTCGGATTTTTACGGCAAACTCAGCGCACTCTTGGGCAAGGAGAGCGACCGGGAATCGACGCGGGCGCTGGCGAAATCGAACTTCGAGCTCGCTGAGCTGACCGAAAAGGTCGGGCACAAGGAGGATGCCCTGGCGATGCACCAAGCGGTTCTGGCGGCAAGGGAGGCGCTGGCGGCCGAGACGGGGGCTGAGACTGGCGTGAAGGCCGATGTTGGCCGGAGTTTGACCGCGGTCGCCGACCTTCTGGATCAGACTGGGAAAAAAGACGGGGCGCTGGCTGTGTATCGCCGTTCGGAATCGCTCTTGTCGGGGCTGGAGGGTTCAGACCCGGCCGCGCGGGCTGCGCTGGCGGCCTGTCGCACTCGGATGGCGTCGTTGCTGCGGTATGAGGGCAAGCTCGCCCAAGCGCTCTCGGCCTGCCGGTTGGCGCGGCCGGATCAAGAAGCGATCGCCGCCGTTCCGTGGGCCTCGAACGAAGCGCGTCGCGAGCTCGCGGAAACGGTCGCCAAGATCGGTTACCTGCTGTGGGTCTCGGGCAATTTCGAAGAGTCGGTGCACGAGCTGCGCCAGCAATGGCAATCTATCAAAAGCTGGCCGATGAAAACCCGGCCGCCGTCGAGTTCCGGTTCGGCCTGGGTCGCACCCATTTTTATCTCGGCAACGTGCTGCCTCTGACGGGGCAGCGCCGCTGACGGCGAAGCTGAATTTCGCGCGTCTCTGGCGATCTTTCAGAGCCTGGTGGACGGAAACGCCGCCGTCACGCGATTCCGCAGGTACTTAGGGCTTGGCGGGAATTATTTTGCCGACCTGCTGTTGCAGGTGGGCCGGCCAGTCGAGGCCGAGGCCGAGTGCCGGCAGGCGTTGGCATCCTCCAGGAGTTGGTGCAAGAGGATCCCACGGTCCCCGACTTCCGCGGCGTTCTCGCCAGTTGCCACCTCAGTCTCGGCCTCATGCTGTTGCAGGCAGGCAAGCCGGCACAGGCGGAGATCGAGTGCCGCAAGGCCCAGGTACTCTCTGAGAAATTGATGGGCGAGAACCCATCGGTAGGGCACTATAAAAGCACGAACGCCATGGCGCTCGATAACCTGGGCGACGTGGCCCGCTCATCGGGCCGGACTGCCGAGGCCAAGTCGTTCTACGATCGGGCAATCGCATTGCGAGCACAGCTGTTGAAGGACGACTCGGCGTTCCTTGCGTCGCGCTATGGAATCGTCTACTCGACGCGGCGTCACGGGCTGGCGCTCCGGGACCTCGGCGACCTTGCCGGAGCGGTCGCTGACACGAGGCGGGCACTGCGGGTGGCCAACGGGTTAGCGCCGTGGTCGATCGGCTACTTCTTCGAGCTTGCCTCCTGTCACGCGGCGCTCGCGGGCCTGGCCGGGCGAGCCGGATCGGGCGACTCGCCAGCCGAAGCAGAGGCGGAAGCCGCCAGGGCGATGGAATGCCTGCGCCGGGCCGTTGCCAGCGGCTTCCGCAACACGAACCAACTCCGCATCGAGTCGGCCCTCGACCCGCTCCGCAACCGCTCTGACTTCAAGAAGCTGGTGGCCGAGTTGGAGAAAAACAGCCCATCACAGCAACAGAAGAAATGACGTTTCTGGTGCCCTCAGGGCACTCCCTTATCACGGGGACGCACGAGCTCGAGTGCCGGTTCGCATTCACGAAGAAGCCCGGCCGGCCGGGGTGAATGATGACAGTCGGCTGGCTCCGTGATACCCTCGAAAGAGTAGCGATTTGAGGACCAGAAGCGATCCGGAGAGCGATCCCATGACGGGCACACCCTCGACCCTGAAGGGCGTCATCCGCGGTAGGGTCATTGAGCTTGAACGGGAGGCCGGCCTGCCTGATGGGCAAGAAGTTACGGTCACGATTGAGTCGGTGCCGGCGTCTAGCCTTCCAAGTTCCGCGATATTCCTATCAGATGAGGCACGTGCCCGGTGGGAGGCGGCATGGAATGACGTGAAAGACCTCGCTCCCGGCGAGGGCCTACGCCGGGCGTTTGGTGCCTGGGCTGAGGACGTAGAGGAGGTTGACAGGTTCCTCGAGTGGAACCGAGCCCAGCGCAAGCTGGAGAGGCGGCCGCCGGAGTTATGAGTTTCCTCCTCGACACGGATACCTGCTCGGCATATCTCAAAGGCAACCGAATCGTCCAGAACCGGTTTCTCCAGTATGGCGGTCAGCTCCACGTCTCCGTTATCACTGTGGGCGAGTTGTTCTCTGGAGTGTTGAGCATCAGGGCGTCATCCCGTTTACTGCCGGGTTTGCTGGCAATGCTCAAGGATACGACGATCCTCGATGCGACATACGATGTCGCGACATACTTCGGCACGATCCGGGCTCCCCTGCTCGATCGCGGCCTTTCGGCTCCCGGGATGGACATGATGATCGCCGCTACGGCCCTCGTCCACAACCTGACGCTCGCAACCCACAACATGCAAGACTACGCGAATGTCTCCGGCCTGAGGTTGGTGGATTGGCTGGCACCTTAGTTCGTCTTAGGGATTTTGGGCGACACAGGAGTTTCGGTTCGCTAGTGAGCCGGAACGCACCGGGAGTTGCGGCCTTGGCGGCTGAGACACTCGAAATCTCGCGGCCCACGGCGAGCCGCTACTGGACGTATGCGCGTGCCTGGCTGATCAACGCGATCGATGGAAAAAACGAATAATTCTCGTCCGCGGTGAGGCGCACGAGCCGGAAAAGTCGCTTATCGGAGGGAAGCGAGTCGTGCCGAAGGACTAACCCATGCCTGAGACCGCCGATCGCATCGAATCCCTCTTCGCCGCCGCGGTGGCGCTGCCGCCCGAAGAGCGTGGAGCGTATCTGGAACGCGAATGCCCCGGCGACGACGCCCTGCGCGACCGGCTCGCAGCTCTGCTCAAAGCCCATGACCGCGCCGGCCACGTGATCGATCGACCCGTCAACGGCGATCCGGATCGAACGGCGGGCTACGCATCGACGAGCGAACAGCCCGGTACCGTCATCGCCGGCCGCTACAAGCTGCTCGAGGAAATTGGCCAGGGGGGCATGGGGACAGTCTGGGCGGCCGAGCAGACGACCCCCGTTCGCCGCAAGGTCGCACTCAAACTGATCAAGGCCGGGATGGATTCGCGGAGCGTCCTCGCCCGCTTCGAGGCTGAACGCCAGGCGCTGGCGCTGATGGACCACCCCAATATCGCCAAGGTCTTGGACGGCGGACTGAATGAGTCAGGCCGGCCCTATTTCGTGATGGAATACGTCAAGGGCGTGCCGATCACCGAGTACTGCGACGCCACGCGGCTCAGCGTCGAGGAACGGTTGAACCTCTTCGTCCAGGTTTGCTCCGCGCTTCAACACGCTCATCAGAAAGGGATCATTCACCGGGACTTGAAGCCCTCAAACATCCTGGTCGCCCCTTTTGACGACAAGCCCGTCCCCAAGGTGATCGACTTCGGTCTGGCCAAGGCGATGCATCAAGCGCTGACCGAAAAGACGTTGTACACCGCCCACGAGATGGTGCTGGGCACACCGCTCTACATGTCACCGGAGCAGGCCCAGCTCAACAACCTCGACGTTGACACGCGCGCTGATATCTATTCACTCGGCGTCTTGCTCTATGAGCTCTTGACCGGCACCACCCCCATCGAACGAAAGCGGTTCAAGGAGGGCGCCTGGGACGAAATCCGCCGGATGATCCGTGAGGAGGAACCGCCCGCGACGAGCACGCGGTTAAGTTCGACCGACACGCTCCCATCGTTAGCGACCTTCCGTCATACGGAGCCGGCCAAGCTCAAGAAGCTGGTACGCGGCGAGCTCGACTGGATCGTCATGAAGGCGCTCGAAAAAGATCGCACCAGGCGGTATGAAACCGCGAGCGGCCTCGCCCGCGACATCCAGCGCTACCTGGATGATGAGGTTGTCGAAGCGCGTCCACCCAGCATGGGCTACCGAATCGGCAAGCTCGTCCGCCGGCACAAAGGCCAAGTGATCGCCGCGTGCCTGGTGTTGGTGGCCTTGCTCGCCGGGATTGCCGGCACGACCTGGGGGTTGTTCCGGGAGGCCCATGCCAAGACGCAACTTGCGGAATCGCTCATCCGGGAGCAAGAAGCAAACGCCGACCTGTCGGCCGCCAATGGCAAGGTCAAGGCCCGCTACGATCTGGTCGTCGATGCCATCAAAACATTCCACACGGGAGTGAGCGAGGACTTCCTGCTCAAGGAAGATAAGTTCAAGGCCTTGCGTGACCGGCTGCTGAAGTCGGCGTCGGATTTCTACGGCAAGCTCAGCGCGCCTTCTGGGCGAGGAGACAGATCGCGCCTCGCGGCGGGCACTGGCGCAATCGAACTTCGAGCTCGCCGAGCTGACCGGCAAGGTCGGCCGCAAGGAGGACGCGCGGCGGCGCACCGTGCGGTGCTGGCGGCGCGGCAGGCACTGGCAGCCGAGCCGGGGGCCGATACCGAGATGACGGTGGATGTCGGCCGGAGCTTGACCGCCGTCGCCTCGCTCCTGGACGCGACGGGCAAGACGGACGAGGCGCTGGTGGCCTACCGGCGGTCGGAGTCGCTTCTGGCGAGCCTGGCGGGTTCCGAGCCCGCGCGCGAGCCGCGCTAGCGGCCTGCCGCTCGCAGATCGGTTTCCTCCTGAACAGGAGGGGCAAGACGGACGAGGCCCTGGCGGCCTACCGGCAGGCGCGGGCCGACCAGGAGGTGTTGGCCGCGACCCCCGGGTTCGCGACCGATGTCCGCCGCGACCTGGCGGACACGATCTTCCGGATCGGCATGGTGCTATGGTATGCGGCCAGGGCGGACAGGCTCTCAGACGCGGAGACTGAGTGCCGCATGGCGCTGGCAATCCGGCAGAACCTGGTCGACGACAACCCGGCCGTCACCGAATTCCGCAGCAGCCTGGCGCAAAGCCACTTCGGCCTGGGCAACATGCTGTCTCACACAGGCAAGCTGTCGGAGGCGGAGGCCGAGTACGGCACGGCGCTGGCAATCCGGCAGAAGCTGGTCAACGACAACCCGGCCGCCGCCCAGTTCGACATGGATCTGGCGGCGAGTTACCACAACCTCGGTATCCTCCTGACCGCGATGGGCAAGTCGTCCGAGGCTGGGGCCGGGCTCCGTAAGGCGATCGCGATCGCGCAGAGGCTGGCGAACGACAACCCCGGCGTCATCGATTACCGCAGCTTGCTGACGACCGGCCACGGATACCTCGGCGTCCTCCTGTTGCAGATGGGCAAGCCGTCGGAGGCGGAGGCCGAGTGCCGCACGGCGCTGGCAATCGTGCAGAGGCTGGCCGACGACAACCCCGCGGACTCCCACGTCCGTGACCGCGTCGCCTTTTCCCTCGACATCCTCGGCGATGTGGTCCGCTCGCTCGGCCGGGCGGCGGAGGCCAAGGGCTTCTACGAACGGGCGATCACCCTGAAGGAACCGCAGGTCCGGGAAAATCCGACGGACTCGATGCACCGCTACCGCCTGGTCTGCTCCATCCGGCGGCGCGGGCTGACCCTAAGCGATCTCGGCGACCCCGCCGGCGCGGCCGCCGATGCCCGGCGGGCGCTGGGGCTGTGCGACGGGCTGCTGCCGCGGTCGTACCGGGACTTGTTCGAGACGGCCTGCTGTCACGCGGCGCTGGCGGGGCTGGCCGGGCGGACCGAATCGTGGGTCTCGGCGGCCGACGGGCAAGTGGAGTCCGCCAGGGCGATGGAATGGCTGGGCCGGGTGGTCGCCACGGGCTACCGGAATGCGGCCGAACTCCGGATCGAGTCGGCCCTGGACCCGCTACGCAACCGCCCCGACTTCAAGAAGCTGATGGCCCAGTTGGAGAAGAACGCCCCGCCAGGGCAAGAGAAGTGACGTCGCAAGACGCCAGATTTGCGGAAGGACCAAACCATGCCCGACACCGCCGATCGCACCGAATCGCTCTTCGCCGGCACGTGGCGCTTCCGCCGGAGGAACGTGGGGCGTACCTGGAACGCGAATGCGGGCGACCCAGCCCTGCGCGACCGGCTATTGGCTCTGCTCAGAGCCCATGACCGCGCCGGCCACGTAATCGACCGGCCCGTCAACGGCGACCGGGACCAAACGGCGGGCTACGCCCCGACGAGCGAGCAGCCCGGTACCATCGTCGCCGGCCGCTACAAGCTCCTCGAGGAAATCGGCCAGGGGGGCATGGGAACGGTCTGGGCGGCCGAGCAGACGACTCCCGTCCGCCGCAAGGTCGCACTCAAACTGATCAAGGCCGGGATGGATTCGCGGAGCGTTCTGGCTCGCTTCGAGGCCGAACGCCAGGCGTCTGGCGCTGATGGACCACCCCAATATCGCCAAGGTCTTGGACGGCGGACTGACTGACTCAGGCCGGCCCTATTTCGTGATGGAATACGTCAAGGGCGTGCCGATCACCGAATATTGCGACGCTACGCGACTGAGCGTCGAGGAACGGTTAAACCTCTTCGTCCAGGTCTGTTCCGCGCTTCAGCACGCTCATCAGAAAGGCATCATTCATCGCGACTTGAAGCCCTCGAACATCCTGGTCGCGCCTTATGACGATAAGCCCGTGCCCAAGGTGATCGACTTCGGTCTGGCCAAGGCGATGCATCAAGCCCTCACCGAAAAAACCCTCTATACCGCTCACGAAATCGTACTGGGCACACCGCTTTACATGTCGCCGGAGCAGGCCCAGCTCAACAACCTTGACGTCGACGCGCGCACCGACATCTATTCACTGGGCGTCTTGCTCTACGAGCTCTTGACCGGCACCACTCCCATCGAACGCAAGCGGTTCAAGGAGGCGGCATGGGACGAGGTTCGGCGGATGATCCGTGAGGAGGAACCGCCCGCGCCGAGCACGAGGTTGAGCTCGACCGACACGCTCCCGTCGTTAGCGACATTCCGTCATACCGAGCCGGCGAAGCTCAAGAAACTGGTGCGGGCGGACTCGACTGGATCGTCATGAAGGCACTGGAAAAGGATCGCACTCGGCGGTACGAGACGGCGAGCGGACTCGCCCGCGACATCCAGCGTTACCTGCACGACGAGGTTGTCGAAGCGCCAGTCCTCCCAGCGCCGGCTACCGGTTTGGCAAGTTCGTCCGCCGGCATCGAGCCCAGGTGATGGCCGCAGGCCTGGTATTGCTGGCTTTGCTCGCCGGGATCGCCGGCACGACCTGGGGGTTAATCAGGGAGGCGCGGGCGAAGACTCGTCTTGGTGAATCATTCGCACGCGAGCTAAAGGCAAACGCTGATTTATCGGCCGCCAACGCCAAGGTCCAGGCTCGTTACGAGCTGGCTGTCGACGCCATCAAGACATTCCACACGGGTGTCAGCGAAGACTTTCTGCTCAAGGAAGAAAAGTTCAAAGACCTGCGCAGCCGCCTCCTGAAGTCGGCGTCGGATTTTTACGGGAAGCTCAGCGCTCTTTTGGGCAGGGAGACGGACATTCTCTCGCGACGTGCACTCGGGCAATCGAAGCTTGAGCTTGCCAAGCTTACTTGGAAGGTTGGCGACGCGGAGGGCGCCCTGGCGGCACACCGGGCTGTGCTGACGACGCGGGAGGAGCTGGCGGCAGACCCGACTGCCGATCTCGAGACCAACGTCGACGTCGGCCGGAGCCTGATGGAAATCGCCAGCGTACTGATCGGGACCGGGAAGTTAGATGAGGCCCAGGCTAAACTCCGAACGGCAGAGTCGCTGCTGGCGTCGTTAGCCTCTTCCAATCCCGTAACAAGCACCGCGCTCGCTGATTGCCGGAGGCGGATGGCGCGTGTGCTACATTCTCAGGGAAAATTCATGAACGCACTCGCGGCGTGCAAGGGCGCTCGCCGACCAGGAAATTCGTCGGGGCGCTGACCGCTGGGACGACGTCCGCTTCGAGCTGGGCAGGACGATTCATGAACTCGGTCTCGTGCTGTATTCGATGAACCAGCTCGAGGAGGCGGGAATTCACAGTTCCGCGGCTCTCGAGATCCAGCAAGCACTTGCCGACGCACATTCTGGTGACATCGAGTTTTGCGGCCGTCTGGCGACCTATCATGGGAATCTCGGCATGGTGCTCCGCGACAGAGGGAAGTACGAGCAGGGGGAGTCCGAGATCCGTCAATCCATGGCAATCGATCAGAGGTTGGCGGACGAGCATCCCCCGGTGACCATATTCCAAGCAAACCTTGCCCGGTGCAGGCTGACGCTTGGCGAGCTGCTGTTGTCCACCGGTAATCTGACTGGAAGCGAAGCGGAGCTCCAAATCGCCCTGGGAATATTCCAAAGGTTGGTGGACGAGGATTGCCTCGATTTTCGATGCACTCTCGCTCCTGGCCCACGCTCA
>CAVTRQ010000015.1:0-104119 GCA_963737175.1 uncultured Acidobacteriota bacterium
GTGATTCGATAGGTGACCCCTGCATAATCCGTCAGAATGTAATTTCCAATTGCTCCGTCGAGGCATCCCTCAACTGTCATCTTGCGTGAAGCCGTTGTGCTCTCGCTCCCTGAGTCGCTGTCGTACTGTGCCGCCGCCCAAACTGCTGACAGCAGAAGTATCGAGCTAAGCAGGTAAATCCTTCGCATACTCACTCCTCCACGTATGGAGTGGCACGCCGGAGCAATCGGGTTGCACCACGCGCTCTGAAAATTGCACGGCAATCTCGCTGCGGCTCGCACGCTGCAAATCTGCCTTTCACAAATCCTCGGCAACCCAGCGATGGCTTGCGAAACGCTTTCGCCACTCTGCGGCCAGTTCTTCGATCAGATCCTCAATCTGCCCTCGTGGTCGAGGCAACCACCTCGAAAAAGGTACCCTGATTGATAAGCTATCGGCAGTTTCCGCAGCTCTCATCTGTGGAGTGCACTGCTTTGAAAGCTCGGCGGCGTGGCAGCTCTCACAAGGTCGCGAAAATGCTACACTCGTCTCCCATTAGCGTGAGCTACTCCACCCAAGTCTAGGATGGTGGCAACAGGGACGGAGGAGAGTCGAATGGCACCAGACCGACAGCGCGAAGCCGAAGCCCTCTACAAGCAAGCTCAGAGAATTTTCTTGCATCAAATGACGGAGGACGAACAAGCGTTCGTCGCAGAGCTGGGGTGGGATGATTTTTCGACCCTGCCCGAGGCAAAACTCACCCGCCTAAGGGAGCTAGTGAGAACCCATAAGCCGAGTGCGGCCTAAGAACGGCGTCGGTGGTGCTGACCGTACATCAAGCCGCGCCCACCTTCATCTCCTTCATCTCACATGGGAACTCTTTGCCGCAATCCAAGCAGACAGCATAAGTAGTCGCATGTGGTTTCCCTTCGCAGGAGACCGAACCCGGCTTCTTAGCCATCGTCGAGAAGCGGCAGTGCATGTGAGAACAGCAGGTTGGGTCGCCTGAGTCCGAACAAATCTCCGCGATTCGCGTCAACAGTTCAGGCATCGGAACGGGCTTGGCCAGAACCTCGAAATTGAAGCCCTGGGCAATCGCATTCCCCATCAGGTCTCGGCAAGGAGCGTTCCCCGAGATAAACACCACTTTGCACCGGGGTAGCTCCCTTAAAATCTCTATGGCCGCCTCAATGCCGTTCAGTTCCCCCATCATCACGTCACTCACGATGCAATCGGGCTGAAAGGCGCAGGCCACTTGAAACGCTTCTTCTCCGCTGTAGGCCGTGGCCGTCTCGTAGCCCACAGACTCGAAGATCGCGGAGAGCGTAGAGGCGATGACTCGATCGTCATCGACCACAAGGACTTTATGTCGCTTGTCCAGCATGGCAGCCTCCCCTTGAGGACTAGACGCTACTGCTCATGACAAAGGAAACCTTCCTGGAAAGCGCAGCGCTCAGGGCGCAGCGTTTTCCTCTATAAGGGAGTCAAACGTACCACACCTGCTACTTACATTTTGGAAATTTTGAGAGGCCAGCGCTGGAAATGGTGCCATTTCGGGAACGATTGGAGCCGGGGCGAGCCCCCGTCCGGAGGCGCTGCTTTAACCATCGTTAGATGATGTCTAAGGCCCGGCTGTCGCGGCTCCAGCAGCGTTTTGTTTCGGTTAACCAGAAACATTGTTCCGATCATGCGGCAGATTCGGTTCCTCGGCCTCGCCGATCAGCTCGGCGGCGATCCGTCACAGTGCGAATCGGCATGGGCGGTTCCTGGCCCGTGGCAACGCGCTGCGCTGCCTGCGCTATGCCTTCGGCGCCAATTGCGCTCTGCTCTGCGTATGCGGGAGCCGGCTTGTGGGTGAAGTTCTCAACCACGAAAAACGAAACAAACATCGCGCAAACCAGAATGACTGTCATTGCTCATGCGCTCCATCGAAACTCTCGTCCGCCTTCTTTGGATGAGCGAAGGCGACGGACGGTCGCATTTGCTCTTGAAGTGGCGCAGGAGCGCCAGCCACTCCGTAGCTGACATCCTTATTTCAGAGCGCCAAACGCCGCAAAGCAGCTATTCTTGTGGAGGATCTCCACGGAGTGAAAACCAACTTCACGCAATAGGTCGATCTGGAAAAGAAGCGGACGGGGGGTGTCCTCTTTTTCGATGTAGGCGAAGACGTCATCGCGGTACTGAGCATCCTTCACCTCTGCCAGGTACTCCCCATAGCGCCGCCACATCATCGACTGAATCGACGGCGTCGAGTGCTCAATCAGGTCGGAGATCCACATCGAGCCACCCGGCTTCAAAGCGGCGTAGCACTTCGCGAATACGTCCTTCCATTCGTCATCGCTCCGCAGATGATGAAACACGGCGGCCGCGAAGATAATGTCAAAGCGCATCTCTCCCAACGTTAGTTGCCGGATATCGGCTTGCGCGGTCGCAATCTCCCCCGTGGTGGCGGGGCGAATTCTTTCAACCGCCCGGTCGAGCATCGGCTGACTCAAGTCAACTAAAGTCACGCTGAGGTTGGGCAACTCCTGAAGCATTTTCAGTGTGTAATTGCCTGCTCCGCAACCGATATCGAGAATATGGGTCGCCTGCGAATTGGCTGCGGCGGCAGCCTTCGTGATGAGTTCAAGAACCACTGGGGCGTCGATCGTGGACAGTTGTGCGGTCTCCAAATTGGAGAATCTCTCAACATCCCGATCAAAGCGCTCACGAATTTGATCAACGCTGGACTTCATGATTCTCTTCGGTGCCCTCAATTCCTTTCAAGATTGGCACAGCACGGCCCCCTGCTGTCAAACGCATCCCCCTCGAAATGGTGGCCGTCCCGGATTACGGCGGCTTTGAAGCACTCGAATTTCCACTCTCTCGCCAGACTCTGATATTCTCTTCCTCAACTCAATCGGCCGGTGCCTCCCGATGAAGAAACTTCTAGCCCTCAATCGCAGCGAAATCGCCATCCGCATTCTTCGCGCCGCCAACGAACTCGACCTCCGCACGGTAGCCATCTACTCGCAGGAGGATCGTCTCGCCCTGCATCGTTTCAAGGCCGATGAAGCGTACCTGATCGGCGCGGGAAAGGGCCCGGTAGAGGCCTACCTTGACGTCGAAGGCATTGTCTCTCTCGCCAAGGAAAAAGGCGTCGATGCGATCCATCCCGGCTATGGATTCCTCTCCGAGAACCCGGCGCTGGCCAGGGCCTGCGAACGTGCGGGGATCACCTTTATCGGCCCCAGCGCGGAGCTGCTCGATTTACTCGGCGACAAGACGGCGGCGCGCAGCCTCGCTCAAAAGGCTGGCATTCCAGTGGTTCCCGGCACCGAGGAGCCGGTGGCTGACCAGAAGCAAGCGGCCAAGCTTGCCGAGCAAATTGGCTTCCCGCTGATCATTAAAGCGGCCTTCGGAGGTGGCGGCCGCGGCATGAGGGTGGTCGACCAGGCTTCCGACTTCGCCGAAAGGTTCGAGGAGGCGCGCCGCGAGGCTGGCGCCGCCTTCGGCAATGACGCGGTTTTCATGGAGCGTTTTGTCCGCCGCGCCCGCCATATCGAAGTGCAGATCTTAGGCGACCGCCACGGTCACATCCTTCATCTCTACGAGCGTGATTGCTCCGTGCAGCGCCGCCACCAGAAGGTGGTCGAGGTCGCGCCCGCGGTGTCGCTCGATCCCGCGATCCGCGCCCAACTGGCCGCGGCAGCCGTCAAACTCGCCCGCGCCGCCGGTTACTACAACGCTGGAACCGTCGAGTTCCTGGTCGATATCGATTCCGGCGAGTGGTACTTCATCGAGGTCAACCCGCGCATCCAGGTGGAACACACGGTCACCGAGATGGTCACCGGCGTGGATCTGGTGCGCGCCCAGATCCAGGTTGCGCAGGGCCTTGCGCTGGACGGCGACGAGATGAAGTTGCCCCCGCAGGAGAAGATTCCGCTCTACGGGTACGCCCTGCAGTGCCGCATTACGACCGAAGACCCGGCCAACCATTTCGTCCCCGATTACGGCAAGATCTCCACCTATCGCTCTCCCGGTGGCTTTGGAATACGCCTGGATGGTGGCTCGGCCTTCGGCGGCGCGGTCATCACCCCGTACTATGACTCCCTGCTGGTGAAGGTCACGGCGTGGGGCAGAGACTTCCACCAGGCGTGCCAGCGCATGGACCGCAGCCTGCGCGAGTTCCGCGTGCGCGGGGTCAAAACCAACATCCCGTTTCTGGAAAATGTGGTCAATAACCCAGACTTTCAATCCGGACGGATCACCACCCGCTGGATTGAGGAGACGCCGGAGCTCTTCACCTTCTCCCACAAGCGCGACCGTGCGACCCGTCTGGTCGCCTATCTCGCCGATGTCATCGTCAACGGAAATCCGGCGGTTGTCGGCAAGCCCAGGCCAAAGCGGCTCGACCCCGCCCCGCTGCCGCCGCACGTCTCCGCCGCTCCGCCGGACGGAACGCGCCAACTCTTGCAGCGCCTCGGCCCGGAAGGCCTGGCCCAATGGGTAGCCTCGCAGCCCCAGTTGCTGCTCACCGACACCACCTTTCGCGATGCCCACCAGTCGCTGCTTGCCACCCGGGTTCGAACCTATGACCTGATGGCGATCGCCAACTTCGTCGCGCATCGCCTGCACAACCTGTTCAGCTTGGAGATGTGGGGAGGCGCCACCTTCGACGTTGCCCTGCGATTCCTCCATGAGTCTCCCTTCGCGCGCCTGCGCCAGCTTCGCGAAGCCATTCCCAACATCTGTTTTCAGATGTTGCTGCGTGCTTCCAACGCCGTCGGCTACACCGCCTATCCCGATAATGTGGTCGAGGAATTCGTCAAGGAAGCGTCCGCGCAGGGCATGGACATCTTCCGTATCTTCGACTCGCTGAACTGGCTGCCGAATATGAAGGCTTCCATGGCCGCCGTTCGCAAAACTTCTTCCATCTGCGAGGCCGCCGTCTGCTATACCGGAGACATTCTCGATCCGGCGCGTGACAAGTATTCGCTCAACTACTACGTTCGCATGGCCAAGGAACTCGAACGCATGGGTGCCCATATGCTGGCCATCAAGGATATGGCGGGACTCTGCCGTCCCTACGCCGCCGAGAAGCTGGTGAAAACCCTTCGCCAGGAGATTGGCATCCCGATCCACTTCCACACCCACGACACCAGCGGACTGAACGCCGCCTCCATTCTCAAGGCGGCGGACGCCGGCGTACACATTGCCGACGGCGCCATCGCTTCCATGAGCGGACAAACCAGCCAGCCCAACTTGAACTCCGTGGTCGCCGCCCTGGCACACACCGGGCGCGATACCGGAGTCGATCTCGACGCCCTCAACCGCTGCGCCGACTACTGGGAAATCGTGCGCGAGTATTACCTGCCGTTTGACACCAGTCCCGCCGCCGGCACCGCCGAGGTTTACATCCATGAGATGCCCGGCGGCCAGTACACCAATCTAAAGGAGCAAGCCGAATCCATGGGCCTGGGTACGCGCTGGCATGAGATTGCGCAAACCTATGCCGAGGTCAACATGGCCTTTGGCGACATCGTCAAAGTCACCCCATCCAGCAAGGTCGTCGGTGACATGGCAATCTTTCTGGTCAACCACGGCATGACGATCGAACAGTTCAGCCACCTCACCCCCGATCACACTCTCACCTTGCCAACTTCGGTGATTGAGATGTTTATGGGATCGCTCGGCGAGCCCGAAGGCGGCTGGCCGAAGAAGCTCCAGGAGATCATTTTGCGCGGCGCCAAGCCGCAGGAGGGACGCCCAGGCGCGTACCTGCCCGACGTCGATCTCGCCGAAACTGCCGAGGTCATCGAACGCAAGATCGGCCGCCAGTCCCGCCCATGATGAGGTGCTCAGCTACCTCATGTATCCGGATGTCTTCGTGAAGTACGCCCAAAATCGCCAGAAGTGGGGCGATGTTAGCGTGCTTCCAACCCCACAGTTCTATTACGGCATGAAGCGCGATTCGGAGGTAAGTGTTGAACTCGAAACCGGCAAGGCGCTTGTCGTCAGATTTCTCACCACGGGAGAGCCGCGCCCAGATGGCACCCGCACCCTCTTCTTTGAGTTGAACGGACAGCCCCGCGAAGTCACCGTCCGCGACCGCAAGCTGGAAGCCAAAGCGCCCGTGCGCCCCAAGGCCGACCCGGCACAACCCGGGCAGATCGGCGCACCCATCCCCGGAGTCGTTTCAACCGTGGCCGTAGAGCTGAACCAGAAGATTCAAAAGGGAGACCGCCTGCTTGTGATGGAGGCGATGAAGATGCAAAGTACCGTCTACTCACCGCTTGCGGGAACCGTGAACCAGGTGTTCGTGAAATCCGGCCAGCATGTCGAATCCAAGGATCTGCTGCTCCTCATCGAGTAGCCGCCCGCGAACACGGCTCGGCGAAGAACGAAACCCAGGGGAGCATCGCGTCCGCACTTCTTCCGTGCAGGGTGATGCAGAGGACCATGCCACAGACCAGCCATCGTACCAGCACCTTTACCGAGTCTGTCATCCGCCGCATGACGCGGGTGGCCAATCAACACGGAGCGATCAATCTCTCCCAGGGCTTTCCGGATTTCGATCCGCCCGAGTCCCTGCTCAAAGCTGCCGAGCGTACCGCGCGCGAGGGTCCGCATCAGTACGCCATCACCTGGGGAGCGCCAGGATTTTCGTCTTGCGCTGGCGAAAAAGCAATCGCGTTTCATGGGTCTGCCGCTGGATGCGGACGAGAACTTTGTCGTCACCTGCGGCAGCACCGAAGCCATGATGGTGGCCATGATGACCGCCTGCAATCCCGGCGACAAGGTCATCGTCTTTTCGCCCTTCTACGAGAACTACGCTGCCGACGCCATCCTCTCCGGCGCGCAGCCGATTTATGTGCCGCTGCATCCACCGGAGTTCAGCTTCGATCCCGTCGAGTTGCGCCGCGCCTTTGAACGGCGCCCGAAGGCGCTGGTTCTGTGCAATCCATCCAATCCCTGCGGCAAAGTTTTCACCCGCGAAGAGCTACTCTACATCGCCTTGCTGGCCGAGGAGTTCGATACCTTTGTGTTGACCGACGAGGTGTACGAGCACATCGTGTACGCGCCTCATCGCCACACCTATTTCGCCGCGCTGCCGGGAATGTTCGAGCGCACCATCTCGTGCAGTTCGCTCTCCAAGACCTACTCCATCACCGGCTGGCGTCTGGGATACGTGATCGCCCCTCCGGCGATTGTGAACGAAGCCCGCAAGGTTCACGACTTCCTCACCGTGGGCGCGGCAGCCCCTCTGCAGGCCGCCGCCGTCACCGCGCTGGAGTTGCCCGATAGCTATTACGCCGGACTGCTCGCCGGCTACGCCGAAAAACGCGAGCTCTTTCTCGGCTATCTCGACCGCGCCGGGCTGCCCTACAGCCGTCCCCAGGGCGCCTACTATGTGATGGTCGATATCTCCGAGTTCGGATGGAGCGACGACGTCGGCTTCGCCGAGTGGCTGGCGCGCGAGGTGGGAGTCGCAGGCGTCCCCGGTTCAAGCTTCTTCCACGAGCCGGTGCGGAACCTGATTCGCTTCCACTTCGCCAAGCGTTCCGAGACGCTGGCCGCCGCCGGTGACCGCCTGCTCACGTTGCGAGAGAAGGCACACGGCCAGCCTGCGTGAGCTGCGAGGGCCTAGCGCCGAATCTCTGAAATGGGGTGTCATTCCGAACAGCGCGAGGAACCTCAGCACCGTTGAATTCTTCAATGGCGCTCCAGAGGCTCCTCGGCCACGCGCGGCAGCAACGCAGGCACGCGCCCGCCTAGGCAGAGCGTGCCTGCGTTTCCACAACTCTCAACCGTAGCTTCTCTGCCGTGCGGCCGATCTGCAAGACTCTGTGCCAAGCCTATCGGTCAAGTAAGCCTGTAACGCGCTGAGCAGCGACTTCTCCGCTTCCGTCTCAGCACAGTTTCACGCGCTTTTCTTTGAGGTGACTGGATAGAACGTCGTAAATTCCTGTTCTACGTGCTTGCCGCCGCACTTAGGACAGGCAATGGGATCTCTCTCGTGGGCTGCCAGTGTCAGAGTCTTTGCAAATATCTCGTGACAATCCTTGCATAGGTAATCGTAAGTAGGCATTCGTTTCCGCCTCCCAGGCAGATAGCGGAAGGCATTCTACCGCGAATCCAGCTTCGGATGTACGCGCACCTTCAGCCGCTTCAAGGCCTGAAGTCACCTGAGTGAATGCCGCGCATCCAAAGTTCCCGAAGGTCATTTTTCATATCGCACCAGCACCGGCCCCGGCACCGCCAAATCAAACGGACGCGCTCCAGACGTGCGCCAGCAGATGCCTTCTGGCTTCGTCCACGTTGCTGGTGATCGTCTGCAAAGATCCATTCTGCAGTACCAGCACCGCATCGCATCGCTCCAGCGTGCTCAGCCGGTGCGCGATCATGAACGCCGTGCGTCCCACCATCAGCTTGTCCAGCGCTTCCATGATGAGTTGTTCGGTGCGCATGTCCACCGCGCTGGTCGGCTCATCCAGAATCAGCATGGGAGTCTTTTTCAGGAACGCACGCGCAATCGCCAACCGCTGGCGCTCTCCGCCGGAAAGTCCGGCCGCGCCGTCTCCCATCTGCCGTGTCGTAACCCTGCGGCAGCCGTTCGATAAACTCGTGCGCATTCGCCAGTCTGCGACGCCCGCACCACTGCGCCCGCGAGGCCTGCGGATCGGCATAGGCGATGTTGCCCGCCACCGTCGTCGAAAATAACATCGGCTCCTGCAGCACGATGGAGAACTGTTGCCGCAGCTCCGCCAGGTCGTACTCACGCAGATCCGTACCGTCGATCAGGATCGCCCCAGCGGTCGGATCGTAGAAGCGCGTCAGCAGATTCACCAGCGTACTCTTACCCGACCCGCTCGGCCCCACCACTCCCACGCGCATGCCCGGACGAATGTGGAACGAGATGTCGTTCAACACGCTGCGTCCTCCCGCCGTGTACTGAAAGGAGACGTTGCGGAACTCCACCTCGCCGCGAGTGCGCAATGGCTTTGCCGCGTGCGGCCCCGCCTCCAGCTCCGGAGTTTCCTCCAGCAGGGCGAAGGCGCGATGCAGACTGGCAAGCGACGATTGCAGCTCCGGAATCTTCGTGCTGATCGTGCGCAACGGTTCGTAGAGCTGCGCCATGTAGGCCATCACCAGCAGAAACTCGCCCACGGTCATCGTCTGCTGCCGAACCTCGGTCACGCCCATCACCAGCGCCACCGCCGCCGCCATCGCCACGCAGAATCCGATCAGCACGTGGAAGCCTGCCTGGATCGATGCCAGCCTTACCTGCTCGGTCATCCGCTGGCGCGATTTGCGCCGGAACAGCTCGTCTTCGTACGCTTCCTGGCCGAACGCCTTGACTGCGCGCAGGCAGCTCAGCGCCTCGTGCAACACCAGCATCGCCGAGCTATCCAGTTCGCGCACCTCATCGTAGCGCTGCCGCACCTTGCGGCTGGAGTTGCGCGCCAGCACAAACAGCACCGGCGAAAGAATGGCGGCGATCGAGGCAATGTGCCAGCTCATTCGCATCGTCACCGCCAGCATCGCAACAAAGGTGAAAGCCGAGGACAGAATGGGAATAATCCCCTGCAGCAACAGGTTCTGGATGGCGGGCGCGTCGTACTGAATGCGGTAGGCAATGTCGTTGGCGCCGCGACGGTCGTGTACCGACAAGCTCAACCGCTGCGCGTGGAAGAGCAGTTGCCCGCGGAAATCGTGAACCAGCTTCTCTCCCGTGTAGGTGGAAAGCAGCCAGCTCGCCAGCGACTGCAAACAGTTCAACAGCGCAATCGCCACCAGCAGCGTAGCGCAGATCACCAGTCCCGCCGTTGGCCGCGCTGAACCATCGGTGCGGCCACGGCAGCGCATGCAGCCAGACCGGCAATGGCCGTGTCCCCAGCACGCTGTCCACCGCAATCTTCAGCGGCAGCGGCGCCAGCAGCGTCACCGGCGTCGAAAGTAAACACAGCAGGCTGATCCCGGCCAGATGAGGCCAGCACGGACGCGCCACTTTCAGAACTCTTCGCGTCAGAGACGGATTGGAATGTTGCTTCTTTCGGGATCGGTCCATGGAAGCCGCATCGCCTCTATAAGTCGGAGTTGGGACCAGCATAGATTCGAATGCAGCCCTCCACAATCAGGTTGAGCTACTAGCTCTCGCCTGTGGGCCTTAGTTCCTCCGGAACATCTTCACCACCAGCACGCGCAAGGGTTACGGTCTCCATCCCTTGCGCGCTGCGCCAGCCGTAACCCTTACGTCAATCCACGCAAACCAGAGTTGCTTACTTAGGTACAAGTGCTGGTAACGGGAAGCTGTCCAGAACGGGAAACACCCATTCACCGTAATCCTCGAAAGTCGAATCAGTGCTGAACAAGCGCTTCCAGCCGAGTCATGCTTAACGGCAGCTACTTTCATGGGAGTTGATAGTGATGCGTATCCTAGTGATTGAAGACGACTCGGCGCTGGCCTCCTACGTTCGCAAGGGCCTGGAGTCGGAACATTACACCGTGGATGTCGCGCTGGATGGAGAACAAGGCGCGCTCATGGCAACGGAACTCGCCTACGATCTACTCATTCTTGATCTGAACCTTCCCAAACTCGACGGCATTTCCGTGCTCCGCAGCGTGCGTCCCAGCAAGCCCCAGCTACCGGTTCTCGTACTGACCGCCCGCCCGCGCGTCGAAGACCGCGTTCACGCCCTGGACAGCGGAGCGGACGACTGCATTAATAAGCCTTTTTCTTATTCCGAACTTTCCGCCCGGGTGCGTGCCCTGCTGCGGCGCGGCCGTCCCTCCGTCGAATCCATCCTGCAGGTGGCGGACCTGCACCTGGATCGCGTCGAACGCAGGGTGGAGCGCGCCGGACGCAGCATCGAGCTCACCACCAAGGAGTTCGCCCTGTTGGAATACCTGATGCGCAATGCCGGCCAGCGCATCACCCGCTCCATGATCATCGAGCATGTCTGGAATATCACCTTCGATACCTGCACCAACGTCGTCGATGTCTATATCAATTACCTTCGCAAAAAGGTGGACCAGGGTGCGCCACGCCCCCTCATCCACACCGTGCGCGGCGTCGGTTACGAACTCAGCGACAGAGCCGGAGAGGTTGCATGAATCCCCAGCACGAGCTCATGAGTGAGACCTTCCACACCCTGGCGCAGCCCATCACCGCCCTGCGCGCCACCGTCGAACTGGGTCTCTGCAAAGTAACCGGCACCGAAGCCGCGCACCAGATCCTTGCAGACTGCCTGCAGTTGATCGATCGCCTCATGCAGGATCTGGCCGTCTTGCGCGAGATCTCGAACCTTGAAGACAAGCCGCCGATCGAGTCCTGCGACGGTCAGGCCCTGCTCCAAAGCTCGGTTGAGGAGATGGCGCCGGTCGCCCAGGCCAGCGGCATCGCGCTTCACCTCAACGCCGAGCCGGGAGGCATCTTCTGCCATGCGCCAATGTTTCAGCAGGCCGTCTTTCTTCTGCTCGATCAGATCATCGCCGGCGCCGGGCGCGACCGTACTATCTCGATTTCCCTGCACCGCCGCGAAGATGGATTTTTGCTTGCGATCCACCCCGGCACGCCTCCAGGGCCGCGCCACAAGCTCTGCTGCAAGCTCATGCAGTTTGCCGGCGGCCGGGTCGTTGACTCCGCCACGGACAGTCTTTCCATCACCTTCCGGGACAGTTCTTCCCGGCCATCTCCGCCAACCGTCATCGCGGATAAGTCCTTTCTAATGTCGCATTAACCGATTCCAAGAATGGCGGGGTAAAACATCTCATGCTAGCTGCCGGTAACCTCATTCCCGCTTCACGCGGTGCCACGTCGATTCTGATTGCCACGCCGGATGGGCTGCTGCGCAAGCGGCTCGGCGACAGCCTGCGCAAGGTCTGCCTGGTCGATAACGCCGCCACCGGAGCCGAGGCTCTCGGGATGCTGGAGCGCCGCGGCGCACGCATCGTCGTCCTGGACCGCAAGCTTCCTGACCTGAATTGCGACGAGCTCATAGGCGTCGTCGAACGCCAGTTTCCATCCACCGAGGTCGTCTTGCTCGACGGCGAGAGCGGCACCATCGAGGTGCCGGAGGGGTTGCGCGCCAACCCCGCCTACCGCTGCTTGCAGGAGTTCAATCACCCGCTCGCGCGCTCTGCCTCCACGCCAGCGGCCGCCCTGCCCGCGCTTCGCCCTGCCGCCGAAAGCGCCTTCATGCCGCTGCCGGGCATGGTCGGAGTCAGCCC
Source organism: uncultured Acidobacteriota bacterium (assembly GCA_963737175.1). Classification (GTDB taxonomy): domain Bacteria; phylum Acidobacteriota; class Terriglobia; order Terriglobales; family Acidobacteriaceae; genus TOLSYN. Next base: position 12,193 of record CAVTRQ010000015.1, read on the forward strand.
GGCCATGCAGCAACTTGCCGCCTTGGTCCGTGCCGTTGCCCCGCATCCAACCGCGGTGCTGGTCACCGGCGAAACCGGCGCAGGCAAGGAGCTGGTGGCCGAAGCCGTACACAAGCTCAGCCCTCGTGCCGACAAGCCTTTCGTCATCATCAACTGCGCCGCTATTCCGGAAGCGCTGATCGAAGCCGAGCTCTTCGGCTATACCCGCGGCGCTTTCACCGGAGCCGTGCAGTCGCGCCTCGGGAAAATTCACGCCGCCCAGGGCGGAAGCATTTTCTTTGACGAGATCGGCGAACTTCCGCTCGCCAGCCAGTCCAAGCTGCTGCGCTTCCTGGAGTGCGGCGAAGTCCAGCGCCTGGGCACCAGCGACGTCTTCCGCCTCGACGCCCGCGTCATTGCCGCCACCAACCTCGACCTGGAAAAGCGTGTCTCAGCAGGGCTTCTTCCGCGAAGATCTCTTCTACCGTCTCTCGGTCTTTCCCATCGAGTTGCCGCCGCTGCGCGAGCGTCCGGAGGACATCCCTCTGCTGGCGCGCCATTTTTTGGAGCGGCTTGCCGGCGACACCGACCATCCATCTCAGTCCGGAGACCGAGGCCAAGCTCACCGCCCACCGATGGCCTGGAAATGTTCGCGAGTTACGCAATGTCATCGAGCGCGCCATCGTTCTCGGCTGGTGGCCGCAGCCTCATCGCCGCCGAGCAGATCCTCATGCGCAAGCCATGCGCTTCGGTGCGCATCGCATCAGAAAGTTCTTAATTCTGCACCCGTGGAGTGGCAGCTCTCGTGCACACACACCGGTTGCGGGTAATGCAAATTCTTCTAGAGGACACGCATGAAAGACTGGCAAATCATCCCTGAGATCGTAGGCTGCAATGCACCCCTGCGAATGGCCGCCATGCAGGCGGTCGATGCCGTCGAACAAGGCCGGCACTTCGTGATCGAAGGTGAACCGGGAAGCGGCCGCCGCCTGCTGGCGCGCAGCGCATGGTGCCGCCAAAGTCCCGGGGCCCATTCGCTGTTCACCCTGGACTGCCGCATGTTCCGTAACGATGGCGCCGAGTTGCTTCTCTTCGGCGAGCGCGCCAAGAGCGGCGCCCACTCCGTCATCCACCTTGGCAAACTCAATTTGAGCATGGGCGGAGGATTACTTCTGCTGCACGCCGAGTTTCTTCCGCTCAAGACCCAGGGCCGTCTGGCGCAAACCATGGAGAACCATCTCTTCCGGCCGCGCGGCGAGGGCATTCAGCTTCTGCTCACCACCACTCCCTCGCTTCCTACGCAAGGCTCGCTGCACCCCGATCTTGCCGGGATGCTGCTGCTGCTGCGCGTGCCGCCCTTGCGCGAGCGCGTCGAGGATATTCGCGCCCTCGCCGAAGCCTTTCTGCGCAGCGCCTCGCCGTTTGAGAAGATTCGTTGCTCCCAGGCGCTCATCGACCGCTTCTGCGCCTACGACTGGCCCGGCAACGTCACCGAATTGCGCTCCGTTCTGCGCCGTCTTCTGCTCCAGCCCCACAGCGGCCTGCTCGACGTGCGCCACCTCGCCGACCTGATCTGCCGCGATGAGCGCTGCTTTGGATTCCTGCAGGGAACTCCGCGCTCGGTCTCCGCGCAACCCGGAAGCGGCTTACTCCGGGGCGCGTCACCGGAGAGCAGGAGCCTGCAATGAATCTGCCTGTGTCCGCAACCGGGGCAACCAGTTTGCCCAGTCTGATTGATACGCCGCTGATGCAGCGCCTCTCTCATTTTCTGGACACGACCGCCTACCGCAGCGGCGTCATTGCCACCAACATCGCCAACCTCGATACCCCCGGCTATCACGCCCGCGACCTCGACTTCCGCAGCCAGCTCACCTCGCTGATGAGCGGCGATGCGGCGTCGGAGGCCCCGCGCGTCACCGAGGTCGCCGGGCTCACCGAGCGTCCCGACGGCAATAACGTCAACATGGATCGCGAGGGTCTTGCGCTCGGCCAGGTGCAGTTACAGTTTCAGACCGGCATCGCGTTGATGAAAGCCGAGCTGCACCGCTTCAACCAGGCCATTCATGAAGGAGCTTCGCAATGAATCTGTTTGGCGTCATGGGGATCAGCGCCTCGGGCCTCAGTGCCGAGCGCACCCGCGCCGAGGTCGTGGCCGGCAACATGGCCAATGCCGAGAGTACCCATACTCCGGAGGGCGGTCCCTATCAGCGCAAGGAGGTGGTCTTTCAGAGCGCGGCTCCCTCCAGCTTCCGCATGCAGTTGGCCAGTGCCACCGGCACCGCGTCTACCTCCGCTGTCCGGTGGAGTCGCGGTGCGCTCGATTGTCTCCGACACTTCGGCGCCCATCATGCGCTATGAACCTTCGCATCCCGACGCCGACGCCGACGGCTTCGTCGCCTATCCCAACATTAATCCCGTGCTGGAGATGACCGATCTGATGGGCGCGGCGCGCGCCTATCAGATGAATGCTTCGGCGGTGCAGGCGGCCAAGCAGATGATCCAGCAGTCCATCGAACTATTGAAGTAGAAGCACGGAAGTCATGGGAAGTGAAGTCATGGGCATCACGCCATCGTCGCTGGCCGGCATCGCCGGCACTGCCATCGCCGGAGCCGCCGCGCCGCCCGCTGGCGATTTCGCCGGCGTACTCAACTCGGCCATGCAGCAGGTCAACGCCCTGCAGACCACGGCCGAGCAGAAGGTCGGCGAGCTGCTCGCCGGCAACGGTACGGACGTGCACACCGCCACGCTCTCGGTCGAGCGCGCCTCGCTCGCCTTTGACCTCATGCTCCAGGTGCGCAACAAGGTCGTCAGTGCCTATCAGGAAATCTCCCGGCTCCAGTTTTAAGGCCCTCTCATGAGTGAACCCAGAAGCTTCGGGCAAACCGTCAGCCAGTTGCGCGAACTCGCCTCCAGCCTCACCCCGAGCCAGCGCATGATGCTCGGCGGCGGCGCTCTGCTGGTGGCCCTGGTTCTGTTCACCTTCGTACACCTGTTGTCCAAGCCGGAGATGACCACCCTGTACTCCAACATGGAGCCCGCCGATGCCCAGGCACTCGGCCAGCGCCTCACCGCCAAGAACATCCACTACCAGCTTTCGCCGGACGGCAAAGCCGTGCTCGTGGCCGCCGATCAACTGGAGACTGCGCGTCTGGAGATCGCCACTCAGGGCGTGCCCCGCAGCGGACGCCTCGGCTTCGAACTCTTTGACAAGACCAACTGGGCCACCAGCGATTTCGACGACAAGGTGAACTATCAGCGCGCCCTCGAAGGCGAGCTCGAACGCACCATTGCAAGCATGAGCGGCGTGGAAGCCGCGCGCGTCCATCTCGCCATCCCTCCCGATTCCATCTACACCGGCCAGGACCGCCCGGCCAAAGCCGCCGTCATCCTCAAACTCCGCGACCGTCATCTCTCCGGCTCCCTGCGCCTCGCCGTGCAGCGCCTGGTCTCCAGCGCGGTCGATAAACTCGATCCGCAAAGTGTCACCGTCGTCGACGCGGCTGCCGACAGTTCTTCCGCCTGGTCTTCCGCCAACGCCGGGGTGCAGCCCTCCAGCGACGAGCGCAGCGGCGAAGAGGCGCTCGCCGACCGCCTGGTGCGTACCTTGGAGCCGGTCGTCGGTGCCGATCACGTCCGCGCCACCGTCCACGCCGAATATGATTCCAGCACCGTCGAAGAGCAGCAGGAGAGCTACGATCCTGAAAAGACGGTCGCGCTCACCATGCAGCGCACCGAGGAGAGCAACGGCGGCTCAGCGCCCGGCGGAGCTGCCGGAACCGCCTCCAATGTTCCCAACGGCGGCTCCCCAGCCAAAACCGCCTCTAGCGAAAGTCTCGCCCAGTCCAAGTCCGAGAACGGAACGTATGCGGTCAACAAGATCATCCGTCGCTCTACCCAGCCCGCCGGACGCCTCAAGCGCCTCGCCATCGCCGTCCTGGTCGACGACCTCTACACGCCCGGCAACCAGGCCAACCCGCGCCAGAAGCGCTCGCCCGAAGAGTTGAAAAGCATCGAAGAGATCGCCAAGGCGTCGGTCGGCTTCGATCTCTCGCGCGGAGACCTCCTCACGGTGCAGAACATCAGCTTCCAGATCGTACCCGTCGAGCTTCCAGCGCCTCCCACCCGCCTCGAGAAGTTCTCCACCCTGTTGCAGGATTGGATCAACTACATCCGCCTCGCCTCCCTGTTGCTGCTCTTCGCCATCACCTACCTGCTGGTCCTGCGTCCGGTCAAAGCACAGCTCATCCGCGCGCTGAATGCGGTGCCGCCCAAGAGCAGCGGACGGCTGCCGTCCAAGTCCGGCTCAGCCGCCGGATCCCTGCCGCAAGGCGACGGACTCACCGACCGCGTTCCCGGCGCCGCCCCGCAGCAGCGGCCCCAGATGGTGCAGCTCCGCGACGACATCTCCAGCCGCGTCAAACAAGAGCCTGTCTCCGCATCGCGCTTCGTCCAAAACTGGATCAAGGATGGGGAGCGCGGATGAGTCCCAAAGCGGCAACCGCGCATTCGGGGATTCGCAAGGCTGCCGTCCTCTTGGTCCTGCTGGGCGAGGAGGTCGCCAGCCTCATCTTCCGCAACCTCAACGAAACCGAGTTGCAAAGGGTCACCCAGGAGATCTCCGAGGTGGGCACCGTCGATCCCGCCGAGGCCAGCGCGATTCTCAACGAGTACCACAATCTCACCATCACCCAGGATTACATCGCGCGAGGGCGGCACCGAGTATGCCGAACGCCTGCTGGTCAAGACCCTCGGCCCGGACGGCGCACGTCTCATGCTGGAGTCGGTCACCCGTGCCCAGGAGCTCAGCGCCAGCAAGCTCGACTCGCTGCAGAAGGCCGATCCCCAGCAGCTCGCCAAATTTCTGCAGGGCGAACACCCGCAGACCATCGCTCTCATCATGGCCCACCTCGATCCCACCCAGGCCTCGGCGCTTGCTGATGAAGCTGTCGGAAGAGACTCGCGCCGCCGCCGTCAAACGCCTCGCCGAGTTGCGCCAGTTCTCGCCTGAGATGGCGCAGAAGGTCTCCGTCGTTCTGCACAAGCGGCTGCAGGCTCTGGGCGAACAGAGCCGCCGCGCCTACGCCGGATTCAAAGGCGTCGCCGACCTGCTCAACCGCATGGACCCGGCCTCCGGCAAGGTCATTCTCGAACTCATCGAGCGTGACGACTCCAAGCTGGCGATGAGCATCCGCAACCTGATGTTTACCTTTGACGATCTGCTCGCCGTGCCCGAGACCAGCATCCGCGAAGTGCTCGCCCAGGTGGATAAGAAGACCCTCGCCCAGGCGCTCAAGGGCGCATCCAACCAGCTCCGCGATCACCTGTTCAAGTCGATGTCGTCCCGCGCCGTTGACATGTTGAAGGAAGACATGGAGACGCTCGGACCGGTTCGCTCCAAGGATGTGGCCAAGGCCCAGCAGGAGTGTGTCGCAGTCGCCCGCAAACTCGAGGCCGAGGGCAAGATTCAGCTCAAGCAGGAGAATGAAGATGAACTCGTCGTCTGAGCCACCCCCGCCCGCGTCCTATCTCCCGCTGCAATATTGCGATGCCGGCGAGCCATTCTCCCCGCCCCAGTCCCCAGCTCCGGGTCAATCGAGCCCCGAGCATCACGGATCGTCCTCCGGCAACCAGGGCGGCGAAGTCCCCAACCCAGCCGAACTCCTGGCCGCCCGCCTCGAAGCCGAGCGCCGCGCCATTCGCGCCGAGGCCCACCAGGAGGCGGAGCGCGAGATCCAGCGAGCGCACACCGCAATCTCGCGCGCCATCGAACAATTTACGCACCAGCGCGAGGAATATTTCCGTCACGCCGAGGAAGAAGTCGTCAGCCTCGCGCTGGCCATCGCCCGCCGCCTGATTCATCGCGAGAGCCAGGTCGATCCCCGCCTGCTCTCCGGCCTGGTCAACTACGAGCTCGAGCAATTGGACGCCGCAACCAGCGTGCGCCTCATCGTCTCCCCAGACGCGCTGAGCTACTGGAACGAGGCGGCGCAGTCCATCTCGCGTCCCATCGAGGTCGCCGCCGACAAGGCGCTCGCCCCAGGCGACGTCCGCATTGAAACCGTTCTCGGCTCCGCCACCGTCAGCTTCGAACGCGAGCTGAAGGAGATCGAGCGCGGCTTCTTTGACCTGCTCTCCCACCGCCCCCCCGCCGCCGAAACAAAAACGGTGCGCGTGCAATGATTCTCGATTCTTACCAACAGGTGCTCCAGCAGCTCCCGCGGCGCCGCTGGAGCGGGCGCATCTCCAAGGCCAGTGCAGGACTGATCGAATCGATTGGCCCGCACTGTGCTCTAGGCGAGTGCTGCCTCATCTGCGACCGCGCCGGCAACGAAGTCGAGGGCCAGGTCATCGGCTTTCACGGCTCCACCGTCCTCTCCATGCCGCTCTATCCCGCCGGCGCGGTCCGATTCGGCGACACCATCTCCACCTGGAACGCCCGTCCCAGCATCCGCGTCGCCGGCAGCATGATCGGCCGCGTCGTCGATGCCCGCGGACAGCCGATCGATGGTGGCGCACCGCTCGCCGGAGGCGACCTCATGCCGGTGCTGCGAGCCGCTCCCAATCCCTTCGAGCGCGAAGCCATCCACGATCCCATCGGCACCGGAGTTCGCGCCATCGACGCCTTCCTCACCTGCGGACGCGGCCAGCGTGTCGGCATCTTCGGCGGCAGCGGCGTCGGCAAGAGCACCTTGATGGGCATGATGGCCCGCGGCACCTCCGCCGATCTCACCGTCGTTGCGCTGGTCGGAGAGCGCGGCCGCGAGGTGCGCGAGTTTCTTCGAAGACGCCCTCGGCGAAGCCGGACTGCGCCGCTCCATCGTCGTCGTCTCCACCTCCGATCAGTCGCCGCTGCTGCGTCTGCGCGCCGCCCAGTCGGCCCACTCGATCGCCGAGTTCTTCGCCGCGCGCGGCAAGCACGTTCTGCTGGTGCTGGATTCCATCACCCGCTTCGCCATGGCGCAGCGCGAGATCGGACTGGCCGCCGGCGAGCCACCCACCGCCAAAGGCTACACGCCTTCGGTCTTCACCCTGTTGTCGCAGCTCGTCGAGCGCGCCGGAAACTTTCGCACCGGCTCCATCACCGCCTTCTACACCGTGCTCATGGAAGGCGACGATCAGATGGACCCCATCGTCGATGCCGTGCGCTCGCTGCTCGACGGACACATCCTGCTCGATCGCCGGCTCACCGCCGAGGGCCACTTCCCGCCCATCCAGTCTGCTCGAAAGTCTCAGCCGCCTCATGCCCGCCGTCTGCGCCCCCGAGCACCTCGCCAAGGCGCAGCGCCTCCGCCGCATGATCGCCGACTACACCCACTCGGAAGACCTCATCCGCATCGGCGCCTATCAGAAGGGCTCGGACCCCGATCTCGACCGCGCCATGCAGGTCATGCCCAACCTGCTCGCCTTCGCCCGCCAAGCGTCGCACGATATCCCGCGCCTGGAAACCACCATCGCGGCGCTGCTGACCATGGCCGAGTAATGCCATTCCACTTCCAACTCGAAGGACTTCTTCGCCTCCGCCGCCTGCTTGAAGATCAGGCACGCCAGCGCCTCGATGAATCCATGATGCGCATTCGCGCCCTTGAGCACAGCCTGACCGAGGCCATCGACTGGAGCCGGAATACCGCCCGGGTGCGCGCCGCCAAAGGATCGCTCGCTGCCGCCGAAGTGCAATTCATCGAATCCGTCTTACGCCAGACCCAGGCGGCCATCGCCCAATGCCAGCGCCAGAAGCAGCAGGAGGAGCAGCGTGCCGCCGAACTGCGCGCCGCTTATCTGATCGCGCGGCGCGAGCGCGAAACCCTGAGCACCCTGCGCGACCATGCTCTCTGCCGCTTCCAGGCCGAACAATCCCGCCGCCAGCAATCTGAGTTGGATGAAATCTTCCTGGCAAAACAAATCCACTTTCGCAACGCCCCACAAGCCGGAGACGACGTCCCCTCCACCGAATCCATGACAGGAATCTAACCTTACGGCTGCGCGGTTGGCCGCCAAAATGCATCCAGTCATCGCGCATGGAAACGTCGCCCATCTCCGCCGCCGCCACTTGGTCCCCGTCAACCGACGCCGCCAGTTATACTCCTTCGGCAGACAACTCCAACTTTCAACGAGTGCTGCAACAAATGGACCCGGCAGGCGACGGAGTAAGTTCAAGAGTAAGTCAAAAAGTAACTCCGCCAGTAACTCCAAAAGTCGATAACCAAAGCAGTCCAACGGTCACTACAACCCTCAGTACATCAGCAGGTCAAAGCGCAAGTCAAAGGGTAAGTCCCGGAGTAACTTCCAACATAAGTAAAGGAATAAGTCCGGCCACTGGCGCGCCCCCCGATGGGTCGCGCCCTTCGATAAGCTCATTAACGGCCTCAAGCAAAGGAAAAACAAAAAGCAAAGAGAAAGCCAGCGTCCTCGCCGCCTCCAAAGCCAACGGCGAGCAGCCCGGCGTTGCCAACCTCCCCGCCCGCTCCTCCCTGACCGCAAGACAAGAGGCGAAGCAACAGATCGCGGCAAAAGGATTCAACGCACCAGAACCAAAAGAGGATCACGCGAACTCTGCCGCCACTACGGGCACGGCCATCGCCGTCGTCGTGCCGGTCGCACCGGACGTGCTCTCCAACCCATCTCTTTCGGCAGACTCTCACACCACTTCGCTGGATTCAACTCCGGCGGACGCCACGCCGCGCACGGCTCCAGGCAGCTCCGGCATCAGCTCCAACCCGGATGCGCCTGCAACTGCCGCGGATTCCTCCGCGGCGGCCAAGCCCCATGCCTTGCATCCCACAGCGGTAGCTTCCAACGCGGCGTCCAACGCAACCCAGCAAGCCGCACTCCCCGCAGTGGAGTCCGCCGACGCCACCATCGGCGCCGCCTATGGTGCGGCATTACTTTCCCGTGCAAGTCAGGCGCTTCTGAACTCGCATCCAGCGCTGGCGCCGGAAACGTTTCCGAATCCCAATTCCGCCCCATCTCATTCCACGCCTCGCACCGGAACTTCATCCGAGCCGACGACCCGCTCCCGGCCGCAGGCAACCGCGGCGTCAGCCAACTCGTCTGCCTCGCCGGAAAAAGCCAACGGTACCCCCGCAGCCATCCTGCATGATTCCAGCCTCAGCGCCGCAGCTCCGGCCAGCGCGCATTCATCTTCGGTGCAGGCCGTTGCCGCATCGCTATCGGCGACGCCGGCATCTACCGCTGCGGACTCAGCCCAATCCGCAACGCAATTGGCAACGCAATCCGCAGCCCAATCCGCGACGCAATCCGCAACCCAATCGGCGGCCGTCGTCTTCGCGCAACCATCCGTTGCCCAGTCCTCGCCAGCACCGGCTCAGGCACAAGTCCAGTCAAACGCGATCCCTGATCCGCCGCGCATGGTGGACTCCGGACAGCTTCGCATGACGCCAAACAGCAGCGAACTCAAGATCAGCGTCCAGCTACCCGAACTCGGCAAGGTCGAAGTGCGCGCCGTCACCGCGCGTGACGTCACCACCGCGCATCTGACGACCTTCCGTCATGATGCGTTACCCGTACTCGCCGCCGACCGCACCGGCCTCGAGCAGATGCTCAAATCGCGCGATGTGGTTCTCGGCTCCTTCGATTCGCACACCCAGGGCCAGTCTGCCGGACAACAACGCCAGCAGAGCTTTCAACCCTTCGCGCCCATCCTCTGGTGGCGCCACATCCACTGCTGCCACGGCAACAGCCTCCGCCACCGCCGAAGCCAGCGCTTCCAACCTCGCTCCCGGATTACTCCAGCATCAGCGTTCGCGTTTAGGTGCAAAGAGAACGAGTGCAAGGAGCCGCATTCAAGGAGCCGCCTTAAGGAGAACGACACGACATGAGTATTTACCCCGTATCCGCGGCCACCGCCGCCCAAGCCAACCCTTCGACGACCACCACCGGCAGCAGCCCAACCAGCTCCAACAACACCACCAGCTCTGCCACCGATTACACCTCGATGTTCATGCAGTTGCTGTCCACCGAGTTGCAGTCGCAAGATCCGACCCAGACCATGGACCCCACGACGATGGTGACCCAGATGGTGCAGATCAGTCAGCTCAGTGATGTCGCGGGCATCTATTCGATTCTGCAGGAGGCGGCAGCGGTACCGGCACCACCACCGTGCCGGAGCCACCAGCGGTACCGGAGCCACAACGAGCGGCGGCACAACGGGCGCAGCCACCACGAGCGGCGCCACGGCCAACGCAGTCAGTAGCCCGGCCACTGCCGCAGCCGCCACTTCTACCGCCGCCAACCAAGGCCAATCCGCGCAAAACGGCTCTCGGAGGCAACTAATGCCAAACTTTTCCATCCCACTCTCTGGACTGGACGCCAGCGACACCGCGCTCGCCACCATCTCCAACAACCTGGCCAATCTCAATACCACCGGCTACAAGGACACCACCGTCAACTTCCAGGACATGTTCTATCAGTTGCTCGGCAGCAACGGCTCGGGCGATCAGCTCCAGGTCGGCTCCGGAACCTCGGTCGCTTCCATCGACACCAATTTCGCGGCGGCAGTGTGCAAGACACCGGAGTCGATACGGATGTCGCCATTACCGGCAACGGATTCTTCGTGGTGCAAGAACGGCAGCAACACCTACTACACCCGCGCCGGCGATTTCACCCAGGACGCCAACGGCTATCTGGTGACCGCCGATGGCTATCAGGTCATGGGCTATCCCGCCACCAACGGAGTGGTAAACACCAACGGCGGACTCACTCCCATTCAGTTGCCGATGGGCATGACCAGTCCGCCCACGGCAACCACCAACCTCTCGATTCAAGCCAATCTCAGCGCCAGTGCCGACGTCGGAGACTCCTACAACACCAGCGTCACGGTCTACGATTCGCTCGGCACCTCGCATGTGCTCAACGTCGATTTCACCAACACCGGCAACGGTTGGAGTTACATCGCCACCCTGCCCAGCAGCGACATCAAAGGCGGCACCGGCACCACCACCACCGTGGCAAGCGGCACCCTCACATTTCGATAACAACGGAAACCTCACCAGCACCACACCCATCGCCATCAGCGTCCCACCTCTCGCCGATGGCGCAGCCACTCTCGCATTCAACTGGAACCTGGCGAGTTCCGGCGGGCAGGGTCTCATCACCCAGGTCGCCGGAGCAGCAGCACCACCTCCACCACCCAGAACGGCAACACCAGTGGCTCCTTGACCGGATTCTCCATCGACTCCGACGGCACCATCACGGGCACGTTCACCAACGGAACCCAGATTCTCGGCCAGGTCGCTCTCGCCAACTTCGCCAATCTCCAAGGTCTCACCAAGCAGGGCGACAGCAACTACTCCGCCACCATCTCCTCCGGCTCGGCCGTCATCGGCGCCCCGGGAACCAGCTCCCTCGGCACCCTGACCGGCGGCGCGCTGGAGCTTTCCAACGTCGATATGTCTACCGAGTTTTCCAACCTCATCATCGCCGAGCGCGGCTTCCAGGCCAACGCCAAGTCGGTGACCACCTTCGACCAGATTGCGCAGGACACCATCAACCTGATTCGTTAACGCTGTCTGCAGCCAATGGCCTCGCGTCCTCCGGCGCGAGGCCATTGCTTTTCTGCTCCAGCCGTCTACTTCCTGAGAGCATTTTCACCAACTCCGCTCCGCTTCGGCCAGCCGATTGCACCTGCTTCCTGCATCAGTCGCATTCCATCGCACAGCGGCAGGCCGCATGAACGAAGCAGCAGAAAGCCACCGCACTCACCTCTCGGCAGCAACGCGCTGGCCCTGCAGAAGCCGAAGAACTGGGGCGCATTTCAACTCCTCCCCTGCCAGCTCTCACTGGAGATTCCGATCCCCGGCTTTACCGTCGCCGCGCTCCTGCGTCTTTCCCCCAATGACGTCATCAACACGCACTGGCTGCAAGGATCGGACGTGCCTCTGCACGTCAACGGAAAACTGATCGGCTGGACCGAATTCGAAGTCATTGACGACCATCTGGCCGCGCGCCTCACCCAAATCGCATGAGCAAACAGCAATCAAGGAAACAGAAAAATTCGCGCTCGCGCCAGCCTGCGGCCCATCGTCCGCCGCCCGCTCTCAAGCGCAGTCGGCGACGGACGTAACCCGATCGCCTTCGCCCGGCAGTTGGCCGCCGCGCAACGGCCTGCCATCGCCCGTCGCGGCTCCAGGCGCTCTCTGCCCGTCTCATCCGCAGCAGCTTCATCCAATGCATCCAGCGCCTCGCCAAGCGGCTCTTCAAGCGTCGCAGCCGCCGGCGCAAGCTCCAACTACTGTCGAAATCCAGCAGCTCGGCGAGAAGCGCTTTGTCGCCATCGTCCGCGTCGGCAAACAGCAATTCCTCATCGGCGGCGCTGCCGCCTCGGTCTCCCTGCTGGCGGAGATCGACGCCCGACGCGCCACGCGCCATTGCCCCTCGTCCCCTCGGCCAGGAAAGCGCATGAAGCGCCTGCTCCGCCAGTCGACTGGCCGTGATATGCTGCTCATGATGTGATGGTTGCCGATGCTGGCCTCTGCGGCCTTCGCCGGCCCCTTGCCTTCCGATGGCGCCGCCGATGGCGGCATCGGCGGCGCCGCTGGTGAACCTCGGCGGCGGACAAGCTCCCTGGACCATCGTCGTCCTGCTGACGCTGCTCACTCTGATCCCGGCGCTGATGCTCTCCATGACGCCGTTCGTGCGCCTGCTCATCGTCTTTCACTTTCTTCGTCAGGCGCTCGGCACCCAGAGCACGCCCACCAATCAGACCCTGATCGGATTGGCTCTGGTGCTCACGTTTTTTCTCATGCAACCGGTCGGCGTCGCCATTCAGCAGCAGGCCATCGTTCCGCTGGAAGCCGGGACGCATCACCCCCATGGCCGCCGTCGAACTCGGCTCGCGCCCGCTCAAGACCTTCATGCTCCACTACGTCCGCCAGAAGGATGTTGCGCTCTTTCTCGAACTCGCCAAGCAGCCGCGCCCCAGCACCCCGGAAGATCTCTCCATGCGCGTCGTCATGCCCGCCTACATCCTCTCCGAGTTGAAGGCCGGCTTTCAGATCGGCGCCGTTCTGTTTCTTCCCTTCCTGGTCATTGACATGGTCGTCGCCTCCATCACCACCTCGGTCGGCATGATGCAGCTGCCGCCGGTGGTGATCTCCACTCCACTCAAGCTTCTTCTCTTCGTCATGGTCGATGGATGGAATCTTCTCGTCGGCTCCCTGATGCGCAGCTTCGCGTGACCGCCATGCCTCTCGAACAGGTAATCCAACTCGGACGCACCACGCTTGAGTACGCCATTCTGGCGGCGCTGCCGCTGCTTGCCATCGCCACCGTGGTCAGCGTGGTCATCAACATCCTCCAGGTGCTCACCAGCATTCAGGACCAGACGGTTTCCACCGTTCCGCGCCTGCTCGCCACCGCTCTGAGCGCCATGTTTCTGCTGCCCTGGATGCTGCGCCATCTGGCCGCCTTCACCATTCATCTCTTCTCCGATTTCCGGCCCCTACTCCAATGAACGCCATGACGCCGCAATGATCCAACCCCTCACCCTCGAATCCATTCTGGCCGCCGCCGTCTTCATCGGACTGCGCGTCTCCGGCCTCCTGCTGTTTGCCCCCGGCCTCAGCAACAGCGCCGTGCCCGCCCGCACCAAGGCGGCCTTCGTCGTGCTGTCTGCGTCGTGCTTCTCTGGCCGGTCGTGCCGATTCCGCACATGCACGTCTCACCCTTCGGCTGGACCGGCATCGCGCTCAACGAACTGCTCATCGGAATCATCGTCGGACTGCTGCTCAACTTCATCTTTGACGCGGCGCAATTCGCCGGACAGATCCTCGGCATGCAGATGGGCTTCTCGCTGGCCACCATGATCGACCCGCAATCCCAGGCCGATTCCGCCGTGCTCTCGGTCTTCTATCAGACCATCGTGCTGCTCATCTTCTTCGCCCTCGATGTGCATCACTGGGTGCTGCGCGCCCTGGTCTCCAGCTTCTACTACCTTCCCGCCGGACGCTGCGTGCTCACCCTCGGGCGCATCGAGAGCCGTCTTGCATACCGCCGCCGCCATCTGGGTGCTCGGATTGCAGATCGCCGCGCCCGCGCTCATCGCCACCGTGATTGCGGATTTTGTATTGGCCTTTATCGGGAAAGCGTCGCCGCAACTGCCCGTGCTCTTCGTCGGCCTCTCGGTTAAATCGGTTTTAGGAATGCTCGTATTCATCGCGACCATGGCGGCGTGGCCGCGCTTCTTCTCGCTCCAGTTCGCCAACGCAATCCGCTGGAGCGAGCAAACCCTTCACCTGACCACTTAGAAAGGCTCAACCGTGGCGGAAGACAACAAGACCGAGAAAGCAACCGAGCATCGCCGCCACAAGGCGCACGAAGAGGGCCAGGTCGCCCGCTCGCGCGAACTCAGCGCCACCGCCGCCATGCTCGCCGCCATCCTCGTTCTGGTCGCGCAGGGCCCGCCGGCCTCGTGCTCTGGCGCCAGTTCTTCCGTGCCGTGCTCGACCACGCCGTGCGCGATGAACTCTCCATCGCCACTCCGCTGTTTCCCTGGACCGCGCAACTGCTCTTCGCCTGGACCGTGGAAGCCGCTGGCCGCCGCCTGGGGCGTCGCCGTCCTGGTCTCGCTCGCCCAGGGCGGAGTCGTCTTCGCGCCCAAGCTTCTCGCGCCCGACATCGCCAAACTCAATCCGGCCAAAAAACTCGGCCAGATCTTCAGCATCACCACCCTCGTGCAGGTTCTCAAGGCCCTGGTTCCCGGCTCTGCCATCGTCTTCATCGCCATCGATATCTTCCGCCGCGAGTGGCCCACTCTGGGCCTCGGTCTCTGGGCCTCGCCGCGCCAGATCTCGGCTCACCTCTTCAACCTCGTCTTTGAGGTCTTCTGGAAATCCTCGCTGGTTCTGCTGGCCTGGGCGGTGGTGGACTACATCGCCATGCGCCAGAAATTCGAAAGCGGTCTGCGCATGAGCAAGCAGGAGATCCGCGATGAGATGAAGCAGACCGACGGCAATCCCGCCACCAAGGGACGCATTCGCCGCCTGCAGCGCCAGGCCCGCCGCCAGCGCATGTTGCAGGCCACCCGCAGCGCCACCGTCGTGGTCACCAATCCCACCCACTTCGCCGTCGCCCTGGAGTACTCGCGACCAGATGGCCGCGCCCACCGTGGTCGCCAAGGGCCAGAACCTGCTCGCCCAGCAGATCAAGGAAATCGCGCGCTGGGATGGCATTCCCATCATCGAAAATCCGCCGCTCGCCCAGAGCCTCTATCGCACCGTCGAGGTCGGCCAGGCGATCCCGGAAAAGCTCTACGCCGCCGTCGCCGAAATCCTCGCCTACGTCTTCCGCATGAACGCCACGAGCCCAGCAATCGGCCCGGAGGAACTTCCTGATGGCGGAAGCCAACCAAGCCGCGTCGTTTCTCAAGAACGCCAACTTCGACTGGATTGTTCCCGCCGCCGCCGTCTCGGTCGTCTTCGTCATGCTGGTGCCCATGCCCAGCTTTCTCCTCGACCTTCTGCTGGCCATGAGCATTACGGCCTCGGTCATCGTCCTGCTCTCGGCGGTTTACATTCTTCGTCCGGTGCAGTTCTCCGTCTTTCCCAGCCTGCTGCTGTTGCTCACTCTCTTCCGCCTGGCGCTCAACCTCGCCAGCTCGCGCCGCATCCTGCTCCACGGCAATGAAGGAACCGCCGCCGCCGGCAACGTCATTGCCGCCTTCGGACAGTTCGTCGTCGGCGGCAACTACGTGGTCGGCTTCGTGCTCTTCATCGCGCTCATCGCCATTCAGTTCCTGGTCGTCAGCCACGGCGCGGTGCGCACCGCCGAGGTCACCGCGCGCTTCACCCTCGACGCCATGCCCGGCAAGCAGATGGCCATCGACGCCGACCTCAACGCCGGACTCATCGACGAGCACCAGGCCCGCGCCCGCCGCGAGTCCGTCGCCCGCGAAGCCGAGTTCTACGGCGCCATGGACGGCGCCGCCCGCTTCAGCCAGCGCGATTCGCTGGCCACCATTCTTCTCACCGCCATCAACATCGTCGCCGGCTTCCTCATCGGAGTCTTTCAACTCGACATTCCCTTCCGCGACGCGCTCAAGACCTACACCGTGCTCACCGTCGGCGACGGCCTGGTCACCATGATTCCCTCGCTGCTGGTCTCCATCGCCGGCGGCCTGGTCGTCACCCGCGCCTCCTCCAACCGATCGCTCGGCGGCGATCTCGGCCAGCAGCTCTTCGCCCAGCCGCGCGTGCTCTGGATCGCCGGCGCCGCCATGTTTGCCATGGGCCTGATTCCCGGCATGCCCAAGTTCTCCTTCTTCCTCATGGTCGCCGTGCTCTGGATCGATGGCGTGGCGCCTGCAAAAACTGCCTGCCGCCGCCGAAGCTCAAAGCACCCGCCAAGCCCGCCGCCGGAGCCAACAAGCCCGGAACCATCCAGTCCGACTCGCTCGACGCCCTGCTCGCGCTCGACGATCTCTCGCTCGAAGTCGGCTACGCCCTGGTCTCCCTGGTCGATGCCAATCAGGGCGGCAAGCTGCTGCCCCGCGTCCGCGCCCTGCGCAAACATCTGGCCAGCCAGCTTGGCTTCATCATTCCCAGCGTCCACATCACGGACAACCTGCGCCTCAAGCCGCGCGAGTACGTCATCTCGCTGCGCGGCGTCGAGATCGCCCGCTGGGAGATGCCGGAAAACTCGCATCCTCGCCATCAGCTCCGATCCCGAGCCGCCGCGCCTGCCCGGCATCGAAACCCGCGAGCCGGCCTTCGGCGTTCCCGCCCGCTGGATCGCCCCCGAGCTGCGCGAGCAGGCCATCGCCGCCGGCTACTCGGTCGTCGATCAGACCTCGGTGCTGGCCACCCACATCTCGGAGCTCATCCGCCAGTACGCCCACGAGTTGCTCACCCGCGCCGAGACCAAGCGCCTGCTCGAGCGTCTCAATGACTCCCACCCCAAGCTGCTCGACGAGCTGGTGCCCAAGCTGATGACCCTCGGCGAGGTGCAGAGAGTGTTGCAGCAGCTTCTGCGCGAGCAGGTCTCCATCCGCGACCTCGGCACCATTCTCGAGACCCTGGTCGAGGCCGCCGCCATCAACAAGAACCTGGTCGCGCTGGTCGAAGCCTGCCGCCAGGCGCTGGGACGCTCCCTGATCAAGCCTCTGCTCGACGAACAGGGCGCGCTCACGGTGGTCACGCTCGATCCGCGCATCGAGGAGGAACTCAACCAGGCCTTCACCCCGCAGATGCCCGCCTCCGGCTCGCTGGCTCTGCAGCCCACCTTCGTCCGCCGCCTGCTGGAAGCGCTTGCGCAAACTGGTCGGCGAAAACGTAGACGTGGCCACTCCCGTCATTCTCTGCTCGGTCAACACGCGCTTTCATCTGCGCCGTTTGCTGGAGCCGTTTCTTCCCAAAATCGTCGTCATCTCGCACGGCGAAATTCCCGCGCTCACTCCGGTGCATTCCATCGGAAGCCTCAACGCATGACCATGACGAATCATTCGACCGAGGTCCGCCATGAAGAATCCGCAAACCAGCTACGCGCCTCCCACCCTCGACGAGGAAGTGCGCAACCGCATCCTCATGGAACAGATGCCGCAGGTGCGCTACATCGCGCGCCACATCCATGACCGTCTGCCCCAGCACGTTCCCATCGAAGACCTCGTCCACGCCGGCGTTCTCGGCCTCATGGACGCGCTCACCAAGTACGACGAAGCGCGCCAGGTGCAGTTCAAGACCTATGCCAAGTTCCGCATCCGCGGCGCCATTCTCGACAGTCTCCGCGAACTCGACTGGAGCCCGCGCGATCTGCGCCGCAAGGCCCGGCTCAGATCGAGATGGCCTCGGCCCGCCTCAGCCACGAACTCGGGCGCTCCGCCACCGAACAGGAGATCGCCGCCGAGCTCGGCCTCACCCTCGATGTCCTTCCAGCACCTGCTCGGCGAACTGGAGGGCCTCGATCTCGGCAGCTTCCACATCGAGAGCGGCGACAAGGACCACGACGACGATCTCTGCGAGTACCTGCCCGGCAATCCCGAGGAGAGCCCCTACTTCCTCACCATGAAGTCCGAGCTGCACGACTTGCTCGTCCGCGCCATCGAGGAGCTGAGCGAAAAAGAGCAGCAGGTGCTTTCGCTCTACTACTACGAAGAACTCACCATGAAGGAGACCGGAGCCGTGCTCGGCGTCGGTGAATCGCGCGTCTCGCAGATTCACTCGCTCGCCCTGCTCCGCCTCCGCACCCGGCTTGCAATCCCTGCTCGCCGGCAAACAGATGCCGCCGCACCTCGCCGAACAGGCCGTCCGCACCGCACTGGAGAGCGCATGGAAAAAGTACTGAACCAGGAAGAAATCGATGCCATGTTTCGCGCCGCGCTCGGACGCAGCCAGGGCCGCGCCAGCAGCGCGCTCCCAGCTATCAGCCCTGCGACTTCAAGCAGGCCGGACAGATCAAGAAGGACCAGGTCCGCGCCATCAGCAATCTTCACGAGGGCTTCGCGCGCAACCTCACCAATGCGCTCGGCGCCTATCTGCGCGTCGATCTTTGAAGTCAACCTGGTCTCGGTCGAGCAGCTCACCTTCCGCGAGTTTCTGCAGCGCATTCCCGACCTCGCCTACCTGGCGACCTTTCAGGTCAAGCCCATGGGCGCAACCGCCGCGCTCGACCTGGAACCCTCGCTGGTCTTCCCCATCATCGACCTGCTGCTCGGCGGCGTCGGCCGCATGAACGAACAGGAGCGCGAGATCACCGAGATCGAAGAGGGCATCATGGAAGGCGTCGTCCGCATTCTCTGCGGCGAGTTGCAAACCGCCTGGTCTTCGCTCGGCTCCACCTTCGAGTTCGATGAGCGTCTGCAGCCCACCCAGTTGCAGCGCCTCATGCCGCCCGGCGATAAGACTCTCTGCCTCAGCTTTGAAATTCACATGCCGGAGTCGCACGGCGTCATGAACGTGGCCTTCCCCGCCGTCGCCTCCAACGCTCTATTGCGCCGGCTCGATCAGGATGGCGGATACAGCCGCCATCGCGGCCCCAGCGCCAGCCCGCGAGCGCATGACCGAACACGCCCTCAGCTTCCCCTTCGAATTTGCCCTCGGCATGCCCGCCACCAAGCTTCCGGTTCGCACCCTGCTCGATCTCGAAGCCGGGAGACGTCATCACCTTCCCCCATCGCGCCGACGTCCCCAATCGAAGGAATCGTCGCCGGACGCGCCGCTCTATGAGGCATTTCCAATGCGCGCCGGAAACCAGCGTGCATCCAGAATCTCGCAGATGCTGCCAATTCCCGTCCGAGGACGAGCAGGAGATTTCATGAGTGACCACGATCATGAGTGACCAGCAGGATATCATGCGGACCAGGAACCAGCCTCTGCCGCTTCAGCAAACTCTGCTTCAGCATTTCGCCGAGGCCGCCTCCGCCGTGCTCTCGCAGATCGCCGGCACCGCTCTCCAGGCGCAGCCCGCCTCGCGCTCGAGACGCCCGCCACCGAGGCCGCGACCCTGATCCGCATCGAAATCAGCGGAGCGCTCGAGGGCGTCTGCGAAATCGCGCTCTCGGCGCGCCATGACCGCGCACTTCGCCGCCCTGCTCACCGGCGAAACTCCCGAGCCGGCGGCCGAGATCAGCAGCGACACGCGCGAGGCCGCCGCCGAACTCGTCCAGCAGATCTGCGGCAATGCCGCCGACCGCCTGCGCCGCGCCTTCGGCCCGCTCGAACTCAAGCCTCGTCTCGCCGAGCGCGATCCCGGCCGAGCGAGTCAAACTCCGGTCTACGCCAGCTCTTTCTCGTCGACGGCGGCAGCGACGCCTCGATTTCGAACTCCACATCCTGCGCCTCGCTCCGCAGTGCCACGCCGCCCGAGCCCGCCGCCGAGCCGCGCCCAACCCGCCGCGCCGCAGACGCCCAGCCTGCAGCCCAGCCTGCGCCGAGATCGCGGCAGCCCAGCCCGCGCCGCCGTCCATCCGCACCCCGCGCGCCGTCCCCACCCAGTCCGGCAATCGCAATCTCGATCTTCTTCTGGATATCGAACTCGGCGTCACCTTGCGCTTTGGAACCCGCCAGATGCTGCTCAAGGACATCCTCGAACTTTGCTCCGGCTCGGTCGTCGAACTCGACCGCCGCGTCGAGGAGCCGGTCGATCTTCTCATCGATGGCCGCCTGCATCGCCCAGGGCGAGGTCGTCATCGTCGAAGGCAACTACGGTCTTCGCGTCACTGCAGGTCGCAGCCCAGGGCGAAAAAATCGCCTGCCTGCCCTAGCCGCATACCCGCTTCGCTTTCGATGACCAGGAGAAAGTCATGTACACGACTTCCCGAAGAAAAATTGGAAACGTCCCCTCGCCTGGAAGCAACTGCTTCCCCGCTGCTCTCACCCCGGAATGCGCCACCGGCTCCCGCTGGACCGGCGTGCTGCACCGCACCACCGGCTTCTGGTTCAACGAGCAGGAGTGGTTCTGCAGTCCACGCTGTCTCGCAGGAGTCGCTCGAGGATCATCTGCTCGCCTATTTCTTTGAAGATCGCCGCCCCGCGCCCGTTCGCACCACCATGCCCATGGGCCTCATGATGCTGGCCCGCGGCGTCATCTCCGATCCGCAACTGCGCGATGCCATCGCCATGCAGCGCAGCTCCGGAGAAAAAATCGGCGCCTGCCTGCAGCGCCTGGGCTGCATCTCCTACGAAGACATCGCCTCCGTCGTCGCCACCCAGTGGGGATGCCCGGTCTTTCCCGCCGAAAGCGTGCAACCCGGCTGCTCCATGCTGGTGCCCTTCAGCCTCATCGAACGTTACCGCATGTTGCCCGTGCACCTGGTCAGCCAGGGCCGCCGCCTCTTCGTCGGCTTCTGCGACAAGCGTCAACCACACCGCCCTCATCGCCATCGAGCACATGCTCGGCTGCGAGACCGAGGCCTGCATCATTCCCGAGCCCAAACTCCTCCAGGTGCTCGACTACCGCAAGCGCGACACCACCGGCGAGGTCGCCGTCGGCCGTCCCACACTCCGCCGCCGAAACCGCCCGCATGATTCTCAGCTACGCGCAGCAGACCGCTGCCGGAGCCATCCGCCTGCGCGCCGTCGAAGGAAACATCTGGGTGCGCTTCCTCTCCCATCGCTCGCATCTCGATCTGGTCTTCGAGGTCGCCAGCCCTCTGATGATGCTTTTCCCTAAAGTGTGCCGCTCCGCTCAGCCGATACATGCATTGAGCGGCACCTATGAATACTTCATCAGCCAAGATCGCGTTGCAGAGTCATTTCCATCGCATCGGCGCGCCTCGGCCGTGGCACCGCATACCGCATTCCGCGCTCGCCCTCATTCGCGGCCAGCGCGCCATGAATCTCGCCGAATTGGCGGAGTCCATCCGTCGCCGACCGCAATCTCAGCTATCTCGTCACCGAAGCCGCCTGCCAGGAGTTCGGCTGGCCCTGGCTCAGCGTCGAGGAGGCCATCGTACTGCTGGGCGGCGAACGCCTCTGCGCGCTTCTGTCCGACTCCGTACCGGCGTGGACGTTCCGCCAGCCAACTGCACCGCGCCCTTCACCGCAACCGCACCACTCCCGCAGCCAATCTCCGCCTGTTGGAGACCTTTCAAGGAGAACCAATATGAGCCAAATCAGAGCCCTCATCGTGGACGATTCTTCCGTCATGCGCAAGATCGTCGAACGCTCTCTGCGCCAGGCCGGACTCGACCTGTCCTCCGTCATGGAAGCCGGAAATGGCGCCGAAGCTCTCGGCATGCTCGACACCAATCCCGTCGATCTCATCCTCAGCGACATCAATATGCCGGTCATGGATGGCCTCGAATTCGTGCGCCAATTGCAGACCATCGAAAAACTTCGCGGCGTCCCCGTCGTCATGATCACCACCGAGGGCAGCGAGTCCAACGTCGTCCAGGCGCTCTCGCTCGGAGCCAAAGGATACATTCGCAAACCATTCACGCCGGATCAGGTCAAAGAGCACGTGCTGCCGGTGCTGGGACTATGAACGATGACACCACTCTCTGAAATTCGCTCCCCGCCGCCGTCTTCGACCGCACCACCTGGACGCCGCTTCTCGAGCTCTCCGCCCGCGAGGTCTTTGACATCATGCTGGGCACCCAGCTCCAGGCCTTCGAGTGCCTTCCGCCGATCCCCGACGACGGAGAATTCACCGCCCTGGTCGGCCTCGCCGGCAGTCTCTGCGGCGTGCTCAGCATTCGCTGCACCAATCAGGCCGCCCGCATCATGGCCAGCAAGATGCTCGGCATGCCCCCCGAAGAGGTCGATAACGATAGCTGGGACGCACTCGGCGAGATCGCCAACATGATCGCCGGAAACTTCAAGGGCAAGCTCAGCGGAATCGGCAACCACTGCATGTTGTCCGTGCCCACCATCATCGTCGGCAACGACTACGAGACTCGTTCTCTCGGCCGCGGCAACACCATCGAAACCATCTTCGACTTCGACGGCAAACCGCTCTGGGTCACTCTCGAACTCCACGATTAACAACCAACTCAACTTACCTTCCGCTTCCCCACGTTCGCGCCCGCACCCGGGCTCGAACGTGGGGAAGCGCCTTTCATCTCCTAAGCTTTAGCCCTATTCTCTAATGTGCTCCTTGAAGGAGTACGCCAATCTCACTCCCCAGCTTTTAACCCTGCATCCAGGCAAAGGCCCGCCCTCGCTTTCCGTCACGACGGATCGCCGGCAATTTGCGTACACTTGGAATGTAGGGCTGCAGAATGAGCTGCAGCGTCAATCGTCTGCACCATGATTTGGAGGTATTCGTGTCCAGTAGTGATCCGGAACGCAGAGCCCGCGAGATCGTCGAGCTCTGCGCGGATTGCGATCAGTGCCGAGAGTTCATGGAGGACACCAGCTGCCTGTTTTTCCCCAGGCTCTTCCGCCTCTATCGATCGCGAAAAAGAGAAGAACAAGAATCATCACCTCCGACGAGCTGCGCAAGCTGATCGATCTCTGCAACATGTGCGGCTTGTGTACCTGTGCCTCGGTCCGCGCCGAGCATCCGCGACGCCAAGGATGCCTTCATCGCCCGCGACGGTCTCAAGCCCTCCATTCGTCTGCTGGAGGATGTGCAGCGCGTCGGAAAGACTCTGCGGCGCCTATCCAAAGCTGGCCAACCTGATCTACGAGATCAAGCCGGTCGCCGACCTGGTCCGACGAACTGGCGGGCATTCATCCCCAACGCAAGCTGCCAAAGTTTTCCCCAGGAGAACTTCGACGCTCTGGGCCAGGCAGCGCGGCCTCCACGTCAAGCGCGAAAGCGACCGGGCCCAAGGTCGCCTACTTCGCAGGCTGCACCGCCCGCTATCTCTTTCCGGAGGTGGCCAAGGCCACGGTCGAGGTTCTGGAGCGAAACGGAGTCAACGTCTATTTTCCCGAGCAGAAATGCTGCGGCATGCCCAGCCTGCTCGAAGGCGACCGTCCATTTACCTTCGACCGCGCCGGCTTCAATCTGCGGCAGCTCGAAGAGGCGGTCGATGACGGCTACGACATCGTCTCCTCCTGTCCCACCTGCGGCTACATGCTCAAGGGCGTCCTGAGCGAAGGCGCCTACTTACTCAAAGGAGTACCGCGCAATATCTAATCGAGCTGATGGCCGAAGCCGGCGGCGATCCAGAGCAAGGTGCGCGAACGCATTCTTCAGGACGAAGCTGCTCCAGGTGGCCGCGCCACTCCTGCCTCGCCGCGCCGCGCCAAACCTGCTCCTGGCCCTCAGCATGATCACCGACGGCATGCTCCAAGACGAGGGCTACTTCGCCGCGATCGACGGACGAAAGCGCATCAAGATCGCCAGCCATAGCTACGACCTCGGCGAGTATCTCAGAGAGCTCGATCGCCGCGGAAATTTCAATCGCGCGCTCGGCTCCGGTGCCGGGTCGAATGGCCTATTACGCGCCCTGTCACCTCAAGGAGCAGAACATGGGGCAACCGTGGGCCGAGCTGCTCAGCTCGTACCCGGCATTTCCATCGAGAACGTCGGTGGCGCCTTCGATTGCTGCGGCCTCTCCGGCATCATGGGCTTCAAGAAGGAGTTCCACGCCATCTCCCTCGCCATGGGCCGCCCGCTTGATGGACAAGATCAGAGCCTTCGACCCCGAGACTGCTCGTAAGCGACTGCCTGAGCTGCCGGATTCAGTTCAATCAAGAGCTTTCTTATCCGGTCCTGCACCCCGTCGAAGTCTTGAACCGCTCCTATCGCGCCAACTCCCATCCCCTCCAGGGTGAGCGCTGACGTTACCAACTGCCGCCGCTTCCTAAGAATCCTCCAATAGCCATGGCACTCCGCTTGCTCTTTCCTTCAGCGGAGTCTTGCGATGAACAACGGCATCTACGCGGCCAGCACCGGTCTTCTCGCTCGAACCCAGGAGCTCGACCTCGCCGCCAACAATCTCGCCAACGCCAACACCAGCGGATTTCGCGGCCAGCGCGTCAGCTTCAAAACGCCAGATGATGACCGCCTCGTCCAACGCTTCCACCCGCGCCGTCAGCTCCTTCGGAGTCCTCGGCTCGCCGCGTACCGATTTCTCCCAGGGCTCTCTGCAGCAGACCGGCAACCCGCTCGACCTCGCCCTGGAAGGCTCCGGCTTCTTCGCCGTCCAGGCTCCCACCGGCATCCAGTACACCCGCAACGGCAACTTCCATCTCACCCAGGATGGCGCCCTGGTCACCGCCGCAGGGCTATCCCGGTGCTCGGCGACAAAGGTCCCATCACGCTGCCCGAGGGCAACGCCGAAATCAGCTCCGCCGGAGTCATCTCGGTCAACGGCGACGTCGCCGGACAGTTGCAGCTCACCGCAATTCGATTCCAGCGTTCCGCTCACTCCGCTCGGCGACGCCTACTTCTCCGCGCCTGTCGGCCGCCGCCACCCCCGCCAGCCAGCTCACCGTGCGCCAGGGATCGCTCGAGAGCTCCAACATCAATCCCGTCGAGTGCTGCCGTCGGCCTGATTGAAATTCAGCGCAACGCCGAGATGATGCAGCGCGCGCTCACCACCTTTCACAACGAGTTCAACAAGACGCGCAGCCGAAGATCTGCCCAGAGGTTTAGGAGTTGGCCATGTTTCGTTCGCTCTACACCGCCGCCAGCGGCATGACCGCGCAGCAGACCAATCTGGACAACGTCGCCAACAATCTCTCCAACGCCAACACCGCCGGCTTCCGCAAGCGCCGCGTCCAGTTTCAGGATCTCGTCTATCAGAACATGGTCACCCCCGGTGCCGCCGCCACCCAGCAGACCGTCTCCGCCGGCCTGCAGATCGGACTCGGAACCCGCGCCGCCGCCACCGAGATCCTGCAGTCGCAAGGCGACTTCCAGCAGACCGGAAATTCCCTCGACCTCGCCATTCAAGGTCTCGGATACTTCCAGGTCCTCACGCCCATCCGGACAGATCGCCTACACCCGCGCCGGCAGCTTTCATCTCGACTCCTCAGGCAACGTCGTCACCTCCGATGGCGATGCACTCCAGCCCGCCATCACCATTCCCGCCGATGCCACGGCCATCACCATCGGCTCCGACGGAACCGTCTCCGTCACCCAGCCCAATCAGACCCAGTCGCAGCAGATCGGTCAGATTCAGCTCGCCACCTTCCCCAATCCCGGCGGCCTCAACAGCATCGGAGCCAATCTCCTGCTGCCCACCAGTTCCTCGGGCGACCCGATCGTCGGCACTCCCGGCGGCTCCGAGGGACTCGGCACCCTGATGCAGGGCTCGCTCGAGCAGTCCAACGTCAACACCGTCGAAGAGTTCATCCAGATGATCCTCGCCCAGCGCTCCTACGAGGCCAACTCGCAGGTCGCCAAGGCCGCCGATCAAATGTTCCAGGAAGTCAATCAGCTCGGGAAATAACCATGCCCGCTCGCCTCCTCATCGCCGCGCTTCTCTGCGCTCCTCGTCCCTGCGACCTCTGCCGCCGGCTCTGCCGCCGCTGCCGGCCGAGCCCAGCCAGGCCAGCGGCGCTCTGGCTCTCCCAACAGCTCCACCACCCGGTCGAAGCCTCGCAGATTCTCGTCTCTCCCCGAGTCCGACTACGCTCGAAGGCTGCACCATCACCCGCGCCCGGCCCGCGCCCACCGGCGCAACCTCGCTCTCGCTGCGTTGTCCCGCCCATGTGCTTTGCCGCAGCTGCGTGCTGCTCAAAATTCCCTATCGACGCGGTGCCATCCGCCAGCGTTGCGATCGGCGCCTCCGCGCCGCTCAGTCGCACGCATCCGCCGCTACCGAAAACTGCCGCGCGCGAAAGTGTCCGCCCCTCGTGCGTGCCGGAGCCGCGCTCGAGCCGACTGGCGCACCGCCTTCGCTCCACGCCGCAACTTCCGGTCGTCGCCCTCGACTCCGGAGCCGCCGGCGCCGAGATCCGCGTCCGCATCGCCCACGGACCGACCGCATCCTGCGCGCCCGCATTCTCACCGCCCATACCGTCACCATCGTCGATAGCCGGAGCCTGAGCCATGATCGCCAATGCCATCCCGATCAATCGCCGCTCTTCGTCTCTCGCGCTCTCTGCTGCTCGCGCTCCCGCTGGCGGCCAGAAAAAAGCTCAAGGCGGAAAAGCAGCCGGACTCGCTCGATCAGTACGTGAAGCAGGTCGCCGCCGCTCCGCCTCACCGCTCTCACCCTCACCAGCGGCAGCCTGTCTTCACCACCAGCGGTCTGCTCGCCGATCCCTGTACGCGGACGTCAAGGCCCACGCCGTCGGCGACACCATCGCCATCCAGATCGTCGAGTCCACCACCATCGCGCAGAGCGGCAACATCGCCACCGAGCGCGACTTCGCGCACTCCAGCGGCATCACCGCCGTCGGCGGCCAGTCGCCCTCGTTCCTCAATCCGCTGCTCGCCGCCAACTCCAGCACCAAGCTCACCGGCACCGGCGCCACCGCCTCGCAGAGTTCGCTCAACACCGTGCTCACCGCCCTGGTCGTCGCCGTCTTGCCCAACGGCTTGCTGGTGGTCGAGGCGCGCCGCCAGGTGATGGCCAATCAGCAGCATGAAAACGTGGTCTTGCGCGGCGTGGTGCGCCCCGCCGACATCGCCTCCAACAACTCCGTCTACTCCTATCAGCTCTTCGACCTCCAGCTCGACGTCAAGGGCAAGGGTGTCATCAGCGACTCCGTGCGCCAGCCCAACATCGTCATGCGCACGCTGTTGAAGATGATCGGTTTTTAAGCCGATGGCGAACGCTACTCTGCGACTATGAGAACCAATATTGGTTGGAACCAATGAAGTTACTCTGCACAGCTCTTCTTGCTCGCCGCCTCGGCCACCGCATGGCCGCCGCCGACGCCCCGCCGCCCGTCCTCGCGCCAGGTGCGCATCCGCGAGATCACCACCGTCGAGGGCGTGCGTGAAAATTCCATCATGGGCTACGGCCTGGTCGTCGGCCTGCGCGGCACCGGAGATCAGCAGCAAACCATCTTCACCACCCAGATGCTCGCCAACGTCCTGCTGCGCATGGGCCTGCAGGTTGCCCCCGCCACCATCACGGTCAAGAACGTCGCCGCCGTCTTCGTCACCGCCTCCCTGCCCGCATTCACCCGCGCCGGAACCCAGATGGATGTCGTCGTCTCCTCCATCGGCGACGCCAAATCGCTCGACGGCGGAACCCTTCTGCTCACCTCCCTGCGCGGCGAAGACGGCCAGATCTACGCCACCGCGCAGGGTCCGCTCGCCATCGGCGGCTACAGCGCCGGAGGCGGCGGAGTCAGCAAGCAGCTCAATCATCCCACCGTCGGACGCATTGCCAACGGCGCCGTCGCCGAGCGCGACGTCGCCCCCGACCTGCACAATCTCGCCTCGCTCTCCCTGCTGCTGCGCGAAGCCGATTTCGGCAACGCCCAGCGCGTCGCCCAGTGCATCAACGCCGAGTTCGGACGCCCCATCGCCACCGTCACCGACAGCCGCCGCATCGAGATCGCCAGCGCCGGGCAGAACGTTCCCGCCATGCTCGCCCGCATCCAGTCCCTGCCCGTCGAGATCATCGCGCCCACCCGCGTCGTCGTCAACGAAAAGACCGGAACCATCGTCATGGGCCGCGATGCCCGCCTCAGCGCCGCCTCCATTCTGCAAGGTTCGCTGTCCATCGAAATCGCCACCACCTTCGAGGTCTCCCAGCCCAATCCGCTCAGCAAAACCGGCGAAACAGCCGTCGTACCGCAAACCACGCTGAACACCCGCGAGGCGCCAACCAAGCGCATCGAACTCAACGAAGGAGCCACCGTCGAGCAGTTGGTCAACGGACTGCAAGCCATCGGAGCCAGCGCCCGCGACGTCGTCTCCATCCTCCAGGCGCTCAAAGCCGCCGGCGCCCTGCAAGCCGAACTGGAGGTCCTATGAGCCCCAGCGCCCGCGGCCGGCAGCAACGCGTTACCCGCATGCGCTGCAAGCCGAACTGGAGGTCACTATGAGTTCGCCCGACCACGACGCCGCTCAACCCGCTCTCCACCGAACTCATCACCGATCCCAAGCAGCTCGCCGCGCACCTCCAGTCACCAGCGCGCCGCCAGCGGAGCCGAGGAGTTCGAGGCATCGCTGTTCGGCTCCGTGCTGGAAAAAATGGAGAAGAATCTCTCCATCGAGGACGAGCAGAACGAACGATGCCGGACATGACACCTGGGGAGCGCATCGGCGTCCGCGCCGTCTCCCAGGCTCTCGCGCAGCGTCACGTCCTCGGAATCGCCGACATGATCGAACACTCTCTCGGACTTAAATCCGCAGCCGGCCTCTCCCACGCGGGAACTCCGCCCGGCAGCCACCCAAGGAAAATAAATGAAGTCTACTTCCGCTAAAGATGCCGCTCAAGTCATCCGCCGTCCTGCCGATGAATACTCCAGAAGCAATGAAAGGAGCACTATGAGCCTTCGTATTCAGAACCCGGGTCAGCCCGAAATCGACTCGTCGGCCAATTCCCACGCTGTCGGCAACGCAAAGACCGGCAGCGCGCAGAGCGCCGCCACGTCCACCTATTCCTCCATCGGTGCGCTCAACGACAGCCCAGGACACCGCCTCCATCAGCTCTGCCACCAGCCAGCTCTCCGGCGATCTTCCCATCCGTCAGGATCGCGTCGACGCCCTGCGTGCCCAGATCGAAACCGGCACCTACACGGTGAACGCCCACGCCGTCGCCACCGCCATGTTCCAGAACCTCTTCCGGAGCTGAGCATGAACCGCGCCGCACCGGCTGTCGCCGAGACGTCTCCGAGGCGTCCCTGCCGCGCCCGGCGAACTCGAGGCCTTGCTCGTCGTCCATCTCGGAGCGCGATCGAAGCTCTGGTGGCCTGGGATATCACCGGCCTTTCAGTCCGCCGTCGAGCGCCAGCGCGTCCCTCTGCGACCAGCCTCGCCCGCCAACGCCGAATGGCGTACCGCGCGTCACGCCGACGCGCGCCGTCCGCCGCCCGCAAGCAAGGTGCGCGAGCTCAACCGCGTCTACGATCGTCTCCTGCAGCACTCCATTCAGTGGACGCGCACCATGCACTCCATCCTCGAGGCCGGCGGCCATCCATCGCCCAGCCGCGCCTCGGTTCATTTCCGAGGCTGATCATGGGACTCACCGCGGACCTCAACGTCTCCGTCCAATCCCTGCTCGCCGCCACCGAGTCCATGGATGTGACCACCTCCAACATCGCCAACCAGAACACTCCCGGCTATGCCCGCCAGACCGTCGAGTCTGGAGGAGTCCGCACCAAGCGGCGGCGACGGCAGCACCACCGGAGTCGATGTCGCAGCCATCCAGAGCACGCGCGACACCGTGCTCGATCTCAGCATCAACGCCGCCACCGCGCAGCAGAATTTCAGCAACACCGTCTCCAGCACGCTCGGCCCCGTGCAAACCGTCTTCTCCGATACCGCCACCGGCTCCGTCGGCTCCACGATCGACTCCTTTTTCAGCTCTCTGCAGCAGCTCTCCACCTCGCCGGCCGACAGCTCGCTGCGCTCCGACGTGCTCACCGCCGCCGACAATGTCGCCTCCTCCTTCCAGAGCACCGCGTCGGTCATCACCCAGGCGCAGCAACAGGCCGACCAGTCCGTCGTCCAGTCCACCAGCATCGCCAACTCCCTGCTGCAGCAGATCGCCGCCACCAACGGCCAGATCTCCACCGCCCAGGCGCTCGGCCAGAGCATCAACACCGATCAGGACCAGCTCTCCAGTCTGCTCTCGCAGCTCTCCGCCATCATGAACTACCAGACCGTCAACAGCTCCGACGGACTCACCCTCACCACCACCGACGGCACCCCGCTGGTCGTCGGCAACAAGGCCTATGCGCTCACCAACATCGTGAATTCCAGCGGCTTCAACGACGTCTATGCCGGAGGCACCGACATCACCAGCACCATCTCAGGGCGGAACTCTCGGCGGCGATATTCAGATCCCGCGACCAGACCCTGGCCACCATGTCGCTCCCAGCTCGATCAGTTCGCCTATCAGTTCGCGCAGGCCGTCAACAACGTCCAGACCGCCGGCTCCGATGTCAACGGAAACCCCGGCGTCGCCATGTTCGATCCGCCCGACACCACCACCGGAAACGCCACCGGCGCGGCTTCCTCCATCACCGTCGCACTCACCAGCGGCTCGCAGATCGCCGCCGCCGCAGCCGGCGGAGCCTCCGGCGACAACTCCAATCTCACCAACATGATCGACCTGCAGAATCAGTCCATCACCAACGGCGACACGCCGGACGACGCCTTTTCCAATCTCACCTTCTCCATCGGCAACACCATCTCGCAGGCCAACTCCAACTCCACCGCAACCGGCAACATCCTCACCCAGTTGCAGAACCAGCAGAGCTCCATCGAGGGCGTCTCGATCGACGAGGAGTCCTCCAATCTCCTGCTCTACGAGCGCTCCTACCAGGCTGCCGCAAAGGTCATCTCCACCATCGATACCCTGATGGGCAACGTGCTCGATATGGGCGTCACCGATCCGGGGTACTAAATCATGAGAGTCAATCCCAACTTCACCTCCGACATGGTCAACCTGATGGATCAGGCGCAGCAGGCCGAAGACAACGCCGCCGAGCAACTCAGCACCGGACGCCGCGTCAACCTGCCCTCCGACGATCCCGCCGCCGAAGCCGCCATGATCGAGGAAAACTCCCAGTCCGCCGCCGTCGATCAGTACACCGCCAACTCCAGATTCGCTCACCGACGTGCTCAACACCGCCGACAGCACCCTGAGCTCCGTCGTCACCCTGCTCCAGCAAGCCAGTCAGCCTCGGCGTCGAGGGAGCCGACGGCACCATGAACCAGAGCGACCTCAACTCCATCGCCGAGCAGGTCTCCGGCATCCAGAGCCAGATCCTCTCCCTCGCCAATACCTCCTACGCCGGACAGTACATCTTCGGCGGCACCGCCACCGGCACCGCTCCCTACGTCGCCGACGCCTCCAATCCCACTCAAATCGACTACGTCGGAAACAGCGCAGCAGAACCAGGTGCAGATCGGAACCGGTCTCTCGGTCGCCGCCAACCTGCCCGGCAGCAGCATCTTTTCCCAGTCCGGAGCCAATGTCTTTGACGCCCTGCAGTCGCTGGTCACCGCCCTGCAGTCCGGCGACACCTCCAACATCGCCACCGCCGAAACCGGCGTCAGCAACTGCTCTCAACGCGGTCGACACCGCCCAGGTCTTCTACGGCAACACGGTCGACGAACTCACCACCAACGAGACCTATCTCTCCCAGGAAAAACTCAACATCACCACCTACCAGAACACTCTGGTCGCCTCCGACACCGCAACCGCCGCCACCGACGTCACCCAGGCCGAGACCGTTCTCAACGCCACCGTCGCCGCCGCCGCCCAGATCGACCAGCAGGCCAACCTCCTCAACTACATTCAGCAATAGAGCGCTTCCGTGGCGTCGGTGCAGATTGACAACATTCGTAAAGCCTCGTGCAGACTTGTTTCAGGGCGGGTAACCCATTCAAGCCTTCTTTCGGCTTGAGTGGGGCAGTTGGCGGGTGGCCCATTTAAGCCCTCTGTTGGTTTACGTGGGACTGTCGAGCAGGCCTAAGCCACGCCAACTTTTCGAACAGTTGCCATAACTCTTTAGGCAAAACCGCCATAGAGGCCTCTCATCTTCAGTTTCCTAATTTATACGTTCTACTCGTCGACCCTAAAGACTCTCCCAGCAAACAAATATGCCGGCGCAGAATAGACGAATAAGCCCTCGCGGAAGCGAGGGCTTGTTCACGGCTCTAACGCAGCGACGCGTCGAACTCAGACGCCGTCGCAGAATCCGGAGAGAGTGCAACCGTCAGGCCGACCACCCGCAACATTGTCCTTCCTCAACGCCGGCATACGGATTGGCCGCGACTTCCACCGGCACGGAAGCGCGCGCCGTCGGACTCAATTCAGGCACTGCCATTGCCTGCACCCAACCTTCGCGCAGCTCCAGCACCATCTCGATCTGCCGCTCCAGCAGCGACGGCAGCAGCTTCCATTGCACTTCCAATACCTTCGCCCGGAGATGGGAATAAAAGCGCGAGAGATCCTTGGCCGTACTTCCGCCGTTCTCCATATCCAGCAAGCACTCCAATTGTTGGAGCACCCCAAAGGCATGGTTCGACTGATTGACGCGGCCTTCGATGTCCCCGGCCACGATCGCGGCAATGACCCGCCTCATGTCCCTCACCAGGACGTCGTAAAGCATGATGACCACTTCCACCGGCGAGGCGCTCTGCACATCCGCCTCGCGATAGGCCGTAAGTTCCCGATTTCCCATGATCTAGTTCCCCGATGATGTATTGTTGTTACCCAACTCCGCGTTGATTTGTTGCGTATTGGTGTTCAGCTCTTGCAGCGCAATTTCCGCGGAGTCATACTCTGCGGTCAGGCTCGTCTGCAGAGGGTTAATGTAGTTATCTTGAAAGTTGGTGATGTTATCCTGCAGATCGTTATAGTTGCTCTGCATACTGCTGAGTTCCACCGTGAATGCGCCATCGGACGTGTCCGTGAGGCCCTGCAACTGATTACTCAGCGAGCTGGCGAATCCATTCAGCGTCGTGCCTTCGAAGAACTGCTGCACCCCGGAAAAATTGTTTTGGATCGCACTGTCCAGGGTCGTGCTATCCACGGTCAAGGTTCCGTCGTTGTTCATGCTGATCCCCAGCGAGCCCAGAGTCGAAGTACTTCCAGCGCTACTTGAGGAGTAAC
This sequence comes from uncultured Acidobacteriota bacterium, assembly GCA_963737175.1. Taxonomy (GTDB): domain Bacteria; phylum Acidobacteriota; class Terriglobia; order Terriglobales; family Acidobacteriaceae; genus TOLSYN. Next base: position 45,270 of record CAVTRQ010000015.1, read on the forward strand.
TGCCCGCTCCCAGCAGAAAGCTCTGCAGCATCTCCACCGTACTGTCTCCCTCCAGCGGCGGCGCGCTGGCACTGCTGGAGTTGTATGTGAACTCGCTGTTCACATCGCCGATCAGCGTGTTGTAATCGCTGACAAACTGATTGATCGCCGAAGTAATGGTCGAGCTATCCGGCGTGGCTGTAAGCGACACATCCGAAGTGCTATTGGGACTAACTCCCACTAGGTTGATGGTCAACCCACTTACCGCACCTGTAACCGAGTTACTCGCGCTGCTAATGGAAATCCCATTCACCGTCAGCGACGCGTTGCTTCCCGTAGCCGCCTGGATAAACTGCGGAGAGGTGTTCGCAATCGTGATGCCGCTCGCGTTACCGGTCGCGCTGTTCACAATCGCCAGGTGTGAGGAGCCATCGCCGTCGCTCACCACATTGGCGGTAACTCCCAGACTCTGCCCATTGATTGCACCGGCCAGCGTGCTCAGGCTTTCGCCCGCCGTAGTCGCAATCGAGGTGGCCGTGCCGCTTCCCACTTGGATCGAGAAGCTGCCAACCGAAACTCCCGTGCTGTCGGCGACCGACGCGGAGTTCCACGCCGATGCATCGGAAGCCTGCGTAAACTGCGGCGAAGTATTGCTGATCGTGATATTGCTCGCGCTACCCGAGCTATTGCTGACAATCGAGAGCCGCGCGCCGCGCGCATCGGTGACAACGCTGGCCGTAACCCCAAGGCCCTGACCCGTGATCGCGTTGACCAATTGAGTGAGCGTCTCGCCACTGTTGACCGTGATCGGAGTCGCCGTGCCGCTGCCCACTTGCAGCGAAAAACTTCCCGCCGCAAGTCCGGTGCTGCTGCTCGCCACCGAGGTTGCGGAAACCCACGAAGCCGTGGTGGCAAGGTTACTCACGTTTACCGTGATGGTGCCGGGTGCGGCCGTACCGGTCGCAGTCGCCGTGGCAATGCTCGAGTCTGAGGAACTTACATCGATGGACGACAGTGCCCCCACAGAACTATTCAGCGCCGCTAAGTCATCTTCCACCGTGGTGGTCGCGCTACTGATGCTGGTCAGGTCGCTTTCCTGGCTCTTGATCGTCGTCTGCTGCGTCTGCCACTGCGTCTCCGGAGCTTCGGCCGCGGTAATCGCGGCATTCACTGCCGCAGTTACATCGATGCCCTCCGAACTGGCGCCGGTCGCAGCTTCCAGCAGCGAACTTAGATCGATTCCATCGGCAGAAGATGGCGTCGAAGTCGACCCCAGCAACGAAGCCAAATCGGAACTAGACAGACCCACCGAACTCATCGCGCACCTCTCCCAGCCGGATCACAAAAGACACAATGGCGGGATGCAAATACCCGCCATTGCCAAGCGCCGCGGCCGGAGCGGCATCTTTTGCCGCCTACCTTCCGCCAAGCGCCGTAAACATTTATTGCAGAAGCTTCAGAATCGTCTGCGAAGCCTGGTTGGACTGCTGCAGCGCGGCGATACCGGTCTGCTGCAGAGTGGTGTACTTGGTCATGTTGGCCACCGTCTTACCGATGTCTGCGTCGCTGACCCCGCTCTCGGCGCTGGTCAGATTCTGCACTTGGTTGTTCATGACGTTGGTGGCCGCCGTCAACTCGTTGACGTTGGCGCCAATCGTGCCGCGGTCTGCCGCAATCGTCCCAATCGCGGTATTAATTGCGTACAATTCGGTCGCCGCGCTCGTGGTTGACTCCATTGGGTTAGCAGTGAGACCCAGGCCCAAGCCAGGACTGCCGGTGGTGAGCGAGCTAATGCTGGTCGTGACGATCTGGTGTCCCCCGGTCGTGCCATCACCAAGGTAGACGGTAGCGGAATTATTGGCGACGACCGTGGGATTCATATTGCCAATCTTAGCGTCGTTCGTCGAAACCTGCTGGCTGACGCCGACTCCGGCCCCCGAAATGATCATTTGCCCGGTGCCCGAATACGATATATCGGTACCGCTAGAAAGTGTGCCGGCACTGACTGCGTTGTCAATGGCAGTCTTCAGGGTCGCCAGCGTAGAGGCACCCGTGGCTGTATAAACAAACGTGCCGCCTGTGGACGAGTCATGAATGGTGGTGACGGAATTGTCCGTCATGGTGGTAGCGCCTGACAATCCCGCCTGGACCGACGTGGAGGAGTTCACTGCGTTACTTGTAAATACGGGATTCCCGTTGAAATTGGTCGTAGAGCCGATGTTACCGATCTGGGTCAGGATGGTCGCATATTCGGTTTGGATCGCCTGTGCCTGGGGTATCGACAAGCCTCCGTTGCTTGCCTCCGTGGCCAGCGTAACCGCCTGGTTCAGCAGCGTGGTCACCTGCGACAAAGCGCCATCGGCGGTCTGCAACAGCCCTGTACCGTTGGTGGCATTCTGCACCGATTGGGTCAGCGCCGCGATGTTGGCCGTCAATCCATTGGCGATCGACAGGCCCGCGGGGTCATCTGATCCGGAGTTGATCCTTGAACCCGAAGAAAGCTGGGTCAACGTATTCTGCAGCGACGTCTGCGTCAAATCCAAATTGTTCTCCGCGGTCATCGCGGAAAGATTGTTCAGAATGCTGAGTGCCATCGAGAGTCTCCTTCTTGCCTCATCGCGGTGCCGGCCAGATTGCCGTTCTTTCCGCTGGGGCCGTTGCTTTCTACAAATGTGCTATCGACTCCATCTCCCATAACCTTTACTTAAAACTTTCAACCGGCGCCAGCGGGCGGAGGCCCATCGTTTGGCCCGTACCCGTCGCATCCGCCCGCGGCCAGCGGCCGCCGACTGAAGCTTTCCCCGCCGCCCGCCGATAGCCTTCCCAGAAGGCAGACAAGCGATGATCGAACTCACCCGGCTGAACGGACACCCACTCGTCATCAATGCCGAACTCATCAAATTCATCGAGCAGAACCCTGACACCGTCATCACCCTCGTCACCGGAGACAAGATGGTCGTGCGCGAAGCCGCGCCCGAGGTGATGCACCGCGTCCTCGCCTACCGTCGCGATCTTCTTCATCGCGATGCCCCCATTCTCTGCCCCGATCCGGGGCAGCCTGATTCCGAACCGCCAGCCCAGGAATAGAGGCACGCCGTGGACAAGGCAACCGTTGCCGGAATCACTGTGAGTTTCGGAGGCATCACCGCCGGTCTCCTGCTCGAGGGCGGAAAGATCAGTCAGATTCTTCAGCCCACCGCCGCGCTCATCGTAGCCGGAGGAACCGTCGGCGCCGTCCTGCTGCAGTTTCCGCTCAGCACCTTCTTCGCCGCGGCCCGCCATCTCCGCATCGTTTTCTTCGAGCCCCGCTCCCGCGCCAGCGATGAAGTCAGCCGCCTCACCAAGCTCGCCCAGCAGGCGCGCCGCGACGGCATCATCTCGCTCGACGCCGAGCTCCCCCGCATCGACAATCCATTCTTGCGCCGCGCCCTCACCCTCGCCGTCGATGGCACCGAGAGCGGCGAGTTGCGCGCCATCATGCAACTCGAACTCGACGCCAGCGCCGAAGCCGAAGAAGAGTTGCCCCGCGTCTATGAAGCCGCCGGAGGATTTGCCCCCACCATCGGAATCATCGGCGCCGTCCTCGGCCTCATTCAGGTCATGCAGCACCTCGATAAGATCGACGAAGTAGGACGCGGAATCGCCGTCGCCTTCGTCGCCACCATCTACGGCGTCGGCTTCGCCAACCTCGTCGCCCTACCCATCGCCGGCAAGCTGCGCCATCGCCTGCGCTTTCGCCAGATTCTCCGCGAACTCACTCTGGAAGGCGTCATCTCCATCCTCGAAGGCATCAACCCCCGCATGTTGGAGACCAAGCTCAACGGCTTCCTCCACCAAGCCGAAAAACGCGACTCCAGCCCCGAGGCCGAATCAAAATCCCAAAAGCAGCACGCGTGGACCGAATGAAAAAACCACAGAAACAACACGGCAACCAGGAACGATGGATGGTCTCCTACGCCGATTTCATGACCCTGCTCTTCGCCTTCTTCGTCGTCCTCTACTCCTCCGCCCAGGTGGACAAAAGCCGCATGGCAAGCCTCTCCAGTGCCATCACCGCCGGATTCCAGGAGCTCGGCGTCGCTCCCACTCCGGGCGGCGCCGCCGTCCTCGCCAGCGCCATGCCCGCCACCGGAGTCCATCCCCTGATCCCCGGCGAGAGCGCCGAAGACATTCGCCACAAACTTGAAAGCGGCCTTCCCGACCAACTCCAACGCCACACCGTCTCCCTGCGCGATACCCGCGAGGGCATCGTCCTCAGCCTGCGCGAGATCGGATTCTTCGAGAGCGGCTCGGCAACCCTGCGCGCCAATTCCATGGACGACTTCGACCGCATCGGCGCGGTCCTCGCCTCCGTCGCCGCCAATCTTCGCATCGAAGGCCACACCGACAACGTCCCCATCCACACCCCTCAATTCCACTCCAACTGGGAGCTCTCCACCGCCCGCGCCACGGAGGTCATCCGCCTCCTGCTAACCCGCGAAGGCATTGACCCAGACCGCCTCTCCGCCGCCGGTTACGCCGAGTACCACCCCATCGCCGAAAACTCCACGGAAGACGGACGCCGCCTCAATCGCCGCGTCGATATCGTCATCATCGTCCCCCATCAAACCCGCCAGCCTTGAACGCTCGCAATCCAACTTCCGATTTTTTTTGAAACAGCGCTGCTTTCTCTGGGGGGGGGGGGCATCCAAGGATGCATGGAGAATACGCGCTTATTGTTTGTTGATGACGAGCCAAGCCTGGTTCTCACCATGCCCGCAATTCTCCAGCAGCACGGATTTGACGTGACTGCGGCGGCCACGGTGAGCGAAGCCTTGGCTCACATCGCGGCCGCTCCCTTCGACGTTCTGATTTCAGACCTGAACATCGGCCATCCCGGCGACGGCTTCACCGTCGTCAGCGCCATGCGCCGAACCCACCCGGCGTGCATCACTCTGATCCTGACCGGATATCCGGGCTTTGACTCGGCGCTGGAGGCCATCCGGAGCCAGGTGGATGATTACCTGATCAAACCCGTCCCGATCCCGACGTTAATCAATTTGGTCGAGCAAAAGTTAGCGAACGGCACACGCAGTACGACTGCGGCCACCAAGCTCGTATCCGCAATTCTTCGTGAGAACAAGTTTGAAATTACGCAACGTGCCCTCACTGCAATGAAGGCCGACCCCGCCTTGAGAGCGCTTGCGATCACCGATGAGCAGCGGATTGAGTTCGTACCGCGCAAACTTGAGGACTTGGCAACGATGTTGGAATCAGCCGAGCCGGAGCAAGCGATGAAGGAAGCGATTCACAGCGCCAAAATCCGAGGGTTAAAGCGGTACCAGCAACGCTACACCGTCCCTTTATTGGTAGCCCATACTCGCGCTGTGGAGCAGGCCATTTACGACGTGATCCACGAGAACCTGCTCGCGCTCAACCTTAGCTATTTCATGCCCGACCTGAAACGCCTCAATGCCAGCCTCAGCACTCAGCTCGAGCACACCCTGCTGGCGTATCTGGAGGCGGAGCAGCGAATCGGTCGCCAAGCCGAACATCAGCCCAGCTAACAACATTTCCCGAGTTGATGTATAGCATTTCCTGCGTTGATGCATCCACGACTCATGCCGTTTTTTCTTCCGCTCTTGGTCTGAGTGTCATCCTGTGCTTTTGGTTTGAGGGTGATTGTGGCCGTTCCGCTTCTGCCTTTGATTTGGGTGTCATCCTGAACGAAGCGAAGGACCCCGGCGCAGCTCACATCACTCGCGCCGTTCCAAGCCCCCGACCAGCAATCGATTCTTTCCGCTTATTCGGAGCTCCTACCCCAGCACCTGCGCCAGCTTTCGCGTCAGGGTCTGCAGCGTAAACGGCTTCTGCAAGTATTCAAAGTGCGGATCGACCTCTCCATCGCGGGTCAATGCGTGTTCCGTGTAGCCTGACATGAACACCACCCGTAGCTCGGGAATAATCTCCAGGATCTGGTTCGCCATCTCGCGCCCATTCATCCCCGGCATCACCACGTCGGTCAGCAGCAAGTCGATCTGTCCGCAATGCCGCTGACTCGCCTCGATGCCTTCGGTTGGATGGGAACACGGCAGAACGTTATATCCCTCCCGCTCCAGCACCTCGCACATCAACCCTCGAACCATCTCCTCGTCTTCCACCAGCAGAATCGTCTGCTTCGCCCGTCCGCCACCTTCCAATTCCGAAATCATAAGAGACCCCGTCCTTGCCGAAATCGCTTGTTGCATGTTTCCCCCGGTTGTATCGCTCAACTTACTCTTGTTATCGCGCACCTTACTTAGTACCTCATCCACTTACTGCGTGCCTCGCAACGCACTTATTCCGAAAATAAGATCGCTCACGCTCGTACGCTTCTATTGTTTCGGAAGGAGCGCCCGCATGTGCGTTCCTTCCGCAGCCTTTCGGCAGGCTATCTTTTCTTTTTTCTAAAAGAGAAATTGGTCCCAATTCGGGTGCGCGCAGCCCGGTCAGGATTCGCTCGAACCGGAACCCGCGCCCACCACTCCGCTCGACCGCGACTCAAATGAAAAGGGCGACCCTGGTGGCCGCCCTTGCTCGCAATCGTTTTTCCCGCACCGTTCCCCTTGGAGTCAACCCCAAGCTCGCATTTAGTTACTTTTCGGTCAATCCCTCGCAACCATAGACTCTTTAGTCAACTTGAGCCCGAAAGCGGTTGTCGTTCCGCGCAATCGTTGGCTGCTTTTCATTCCCTGCTCAGATTGCCGCTTCCGGCCTCCGGAGCATCGCATCCTTCAGCATCCACCAGAGAATTCGCGGATTCTTGCGCGCCTGCGACAAACTGTAAGGAAGCCATCCATAGCCATACGGCACATAAACGCGGGTGTGAACTCCCATCGCGGCGGCAATTCTCAACACCGCTTTGGAAGGCAATCCGAAGAGCAACTCCAGTTCGCAAGGCGTACCCGCCTTCATCAGCCGCTCCAAGGCCGGCGCGGCAAGCGTGGGGTTGTGCGTGGCAACGGCCACCGAGCGCGCGCCTCCGGCAAGCCGCTCGACGACCTCAAGAAATCCTTGCTGCGGATCGCGCTGCGGCATCGCCGGATCTTCCCATTGCCCTTTGACCACCCGCACCGCAACCCCGCGTTTGACGGCCCATTCCGCATCTTTCAGGCTGCGCGCCCAGCGCCCCGGCAGGGTGAAGGAAATGTTGGCATAGCGCGGCAGCAAAGCATCCAACAGGGCGAGCGTAGGCTCGGCCGAATCCAGTCCAAGCGAATCGAAGTGCAGCCGCGTTTTGCTCCGTTCACATTTTGCGATCACTCGCAGCAATGCTTCCGCGGAGTACTGCACCGACGGTGCCTTCACCGAGAGATAGCAGTCCAGCGTCTGGCTCCCGAGCGCCTCCGCCGAGTCCAGGCAAGCCTTGAGCACGTCACCGGGCGCGGCCCCGTCTTCATCCCAGAATGCGATCGTGCTGCCCCTGCGCTGCTCGCCCAGTACCTTGGCCATTGCCAGCGCGTCGCTGAGTTCAGGCCCCGCGATATAGGAGCGCGCGGCGCGGCGCATCAGCGGAAGCAGGACGCGCGCGACGCGATGGCGTAAGGCATGGTTCACTTTGAATTCTCCATACGGCTGCGCAACTGCGTTCTGATCGCACCTTTCGCATGTTCGGTGATGACCTTCACCCACCCTCGAACCGTAGGCGCACAGAGGTTCAAGCTGATAGCCTGGTGCAACTGCGGCGCCCAGATCTGGTTCCAGGCTTCGCTCTTGCCTGTCAGTTCATAGCGATTGCAGCCGCGCTGACGCGCGCTGCGCAGGCTCTCCAACATCAGCAGGGTGCCCGGAGAGAAGCGCGCGAAAGATTCGTCGAAGCCCATTTTGAGAAGCCAGAAGCAGCCATCTTGTTCGATGGCAAGCTGCATGGCAGCGGGCTGGCCGCCAATGCGCAACATTCCAATGCGAAGCGTACCGAGTTGGCAAGCCGCCTGCGCAAAGTGCGTGTAGAACGCTCCCACCTGCGGATCGGTCGCCAGCGCCGAGCCCTCACTTCCCTTCCAACCCGCCGACTCCACCCGAAATGCATCCAGCAACAGCGGGGCGAGGGTTTCCGGAGTCGGAGTCGTGATCTCGCATTGCACCTCACCCTGCTTGGAGGCATTCCGCAGCGCACGCCGCAGATCGGAACGGCGCCCCGCGTTCAGATGGGATTCAGGCTCGAGCCATGTGTCATCCAACTCCAGCCACGGGTGACCGGTGTATGGATGCGTGACGAGCCGCCCTCCACAGGTGCGCCGCAAACTTTGGACAAGGATGGAATCGGCCAATATGTCCCGAATGAATACCGGCGTTTCCAGCCGCGCAATCGACTCACTGAGTTCCTCGGCGGCGCTGGCATCGGCGTACGCAAATTCGGTGGGCTCGTACAGTTCGTCTCCCAGCGGAATTAAAGTGCGGGAATCGGGAATCGCGATGAAAGCTGCAATCGCACGAGGGCTGACCTCGCCGACGGTCACAATCTTCAATCCATTATTTGGAAATGCCTCGGCGCACGCCCGCGCCCAGGCGTAGCTCTGCATGGGAGTCGTAACGGGCAGCGCCTCCCAGTCCGAGCGCAGCTCTTCGATGGTGATTCCACGCTCTGCGCGCGTACCGTGGTGCTCTGAAACGAGCGATTCGCTCCGCGGAAACTGTGGAGTAAAGGTTGCTCGACTTGCGCTCATCCGATTCACCTCATCCAGAGACTTAGAGGCAGCAATTCACGTTCTGGATGTATCAAGGCATTTTCAACTCTGATGCAGGTTGCAGGCATCCCAAGACGCAGTTCTCATTTCTGATACGGGTTGCAGGCGTCCCCATGACGCAGTTCCAATTCTGATGCGGGCTGCAGGCATCCCGAAGGCCCGAAATCCCAACTAATTGTGAGTGACTGATAGACTTTCACTTCGCCGTCAGGAAATCTTATGAGCGCGCAACCGTGCATTTCGCCTTCGGAGCTGCATCCACTGGTCATCTCGGAGCTTCACCAGTGGGAGCAGGTGGAAGGCATTCGAGCTTCCTGGAGCAACCTAGTCGCAGAAACCTCAGGCCTAAGTGTCTTCGTAACCCCTGAATGGATGCTCTCCTGGTGGCGCGCTTACGGCAAAAATAAAGAATTGTGCGTGCTGCTTCTCACTGATCCGCAGGCTGGAGTCGTGGGAATTGCCCCCCTGTATCGGGAGCGCCGGAAATTCCTGGGCCTCGCCGAAGTCCGGGTACTGCGCCTGATGGGAGATGGCTCGGGAGACTCCGACGATCTGGATTTCATTGTTAAGCCAGGCTATGCGGCCTCGGTCGCTAAGGCCGTTCTGAACTGGATGCGCCAATCATCATGGGATGTGTGCGAGTTCGACTTCCTTTCATCGAACTCTGAAGTGGCATTGCTGCTGCAGGATGAGCTACGCCGGTTGGGCTGGAAGCGGATAACCTCCCACCGCCCCTTCACCAGGGTTACGCTTCCGGGCACTTGGGCACAGTATCTGAAACAACTCAGCGCGAAGGAGCGGCAAAAGGTTGGCATTCGGCGGCGGCGTCTGGAATCACGGCATAAGCTGTGCTTCCGGCGTTGTGAGCGCCCCGATGAGCTACCCGCGTTTCTGGAGACTCTGTATGCGCTGCATCAAAAACGGTGGGCGGCCAGAGGCGAACCGGGAAGTTTCAGCCTACCCGAGAGGCGACACCTCTACGAAGAGATGACGCGGGCGTTACTCTTCCGTGGCTGGCTCGGCTTATGGCAGTTAGAGATCGACGACGTGCCGGTGGCGACGCAGATCGGCATGCATTATAGAAACGGATTTTGTGCTTTGCAGGAGGGCTTCGATCCGGCATATGCCAGCGACAGCGTGGGATATGTATTACGAAGCCACATTCTGCAGGAGTGCGTAGAGAAGGGCGTTTGCTTTTACGACTTTCTCTATGGCGACCAGGAGAGCAAGCAACGCTGGGGCGCAGAGGTTGGCCACTACATCGATTTCCATTTTGCCCGGCCGGCCAGTGTCGGAGCTTTCTATCTGGCTAGCGGCCAGGCCTGGAACACCAGCAAAGGCTGGCTCCGGGCACATGCTCCGGTTTGGTTATGGAAGATGCTGCAAACCCTGCGACGATCTTTGCAAGGGCAGCATCCAAAGCGCGAGGAGAGTTTGGAAACCGCCACGGAGTGAGCCAGAAACGTTTGTCACTCCCTTGGCATCGCTCAACGTGATTTGCTCATCTTAATCCGCATCCTGCTTTGACGCGTGCAGAATGCGGAGAAGCAGAGAACAGCGCGCCTCGGCAAGCTGTTTTAGAAACAATGTCGTAATAGCTTTTACCGTCATCCTGGGAAGAACAGGGATGCGGTTCAGAGGGCGAAGCTCTGCTCACCCTTGGGCCATTGAGCCACCTCCTGATTACTCCGGAAACTTCAGACCTTCGCTATCTCAGCCGCAGTTGGAGAAACAGGCAATGAGTTTTTCTTTCGAACCAGCCGACCAGCACCCAGTTAAAGCCAAGATCGACTCGCCCGCCGCGTTGATCGCAAGGCAGCCCGGGACGTTTTCCGGGAGCGCATTCCATTCCGAGATGTCCGATGCTTCGCGCCTGTGGTCGAAGCTGCGGAAACAGTGGAAGCTTTCTGCTCTGTTCGCAGGCACGGTGTTCCTGGCGGCGGTGGCCATAACGATCACTACGCAACCATCCTACGAACCAGTTGCGCAGTTGGAAGTCGATCCGCAAGGCACGGAGTTATTCAATAGCCCGAGCGGAACCTCGGAGAGCGGCAGCGACCAGTACCTGGGCACCGCAACCCGGAAATTGCAGAGTGACGAGCTAGCCATTACGGTGATTCGAAAACTTCATCTGGAACAGGCTCCGGAATTTACCGCTCCGCCCAAACCTCTGGAGCGTGTAATTGCACTGGTAAGAGACCGGGCCCGCCCGGCTCCGGGCGCAGACGCTGCGCCCCTCCCCGCAAATGCGGATACCTCGGTCCGGCTTACGCGGCCGGAAAACCTGGCCCTCGATCGCTTCCACAAGGAATTGAAAGTACAGCGGGATCCGACCAGTCGGATCATCAACGTTAGTTACTCGAGCACTGATCCTGTGATGGCGGCCAATGTTACGAACACGCTGCTCTCCACCTTTATCCAGATGACCTACGCGCAACGCGAGGCCGACATTGCGCAGCGCTCCAGTTGGCTGGAAGTGCAACTGAACGATGTGCGGAGTAACCTCGACGCCTCGACGCGCGCCCTCGCCGCGTTCCAGAAAGAGACGGGAATCGCCGATGTTGACGGCACGAAGAACACGGTTTCCGAACAGATGGCCGAGCTTGGCCACCAGGAAACACTGGCCCAGTCTGAGCGTATTCAGTTGGAGTCGCTGTTCAGCACCGTGACTAACCCGGATGCTGTTGCCGATGTACAAAAGGACTTGGTAATTCAAGACCTATCGAGGAAGCTGGCCGAGACCGAGGTGGACCTGAAGAAAGAACAGGTGACCTATGGCGACAATCATCCCACGGTCCTCAAGTTGCAAAACCAAGTGGCAGAGCTGCAACACCAGTTGAAGGTTCACACAGACTTGATTCTGCGGCAACTGAGAACCAGTTACGCCGCGGCGCAATCGCGCCAGCACGCCATCGCAGCCGAAGTAAAGGTCGCGTCGGGACAGCTCGGCAAAGTTGCGCGGTACAACGAACTGAAGAAAGACGTTGAGACAAATACCACCCTTGCGAACGACCTCTACCGCCGTATCAAAGAGGCGGGGATTGCCGCCGGAGCTCGCGCCACGGATATGGCAGTGGTCGATCCGGCACGCGTGCTGGACCGGCCAACCCGCCCGAACTGGGCGTTGAATCTGGCGGCGGGAATGTTGATAGGAATCCTTGGTGGAGTTCTGATCGGCTTCGCCCGCGAAAGTTTCGATTCCAAGATTCACGCCATGGAAGACCTCCATGGCATGGCAATCGCCTCCTCTGTCTCGTTCATTCCGGAGTTCGGAAGCGATCTGACCTCTCGCGAACGAGCGCGAATACGAAAGCTCTCCGAGACCGGCGCCCCGGAGATGTATCTGCAGAAGCGGCCGCGTTCGCCGGAATCGGAAGCACTCCGCAGCCTTGGCTCATGCCTGATGCTGGCACGGGCCTCGAAATCGCTACGCGTGATTTTGGTCACCTCGTCGCTTCCCAGAGAAGGTAAGTCAACGCTGGCGGTAAACTTCGCCAGTGCGCTTTCACGCCATGGCAAAACCTGTCTGGTGGATGCCGACCTTCGCGCACCAAAAGTGGCAAAGGCATTCGGCATCGCATCCAGCACGGGATTGACCGAGTTGCTGGAGGGGCAGCAGTCCATCCATTTAAACCCCGTAGCGGGGCTGCCAAACTTGATGGTTTTGACCGCTGGCAGGTCATCAGGCACAGCCGCCTCCAGTGCGAGCGACTTGCTGTCTTCAGACGCGATGCGACAGATCCTGGAAGGCCTGCGCCTGCAGTTTGATTCTGTCGTCATCGATTCGCCGCCACTGCTGCCATTCGCGGAGGCTCGGGTGCTCTCCACCCTGGTGGACGGAATCATTATGGTCTGCCGCTCTGGAGTAACGACCCGCGCCGCGCTGGCTCAGAGCGAAGCGGTTTTGAAGACGGTAAACGCCGCACCCGTGATTGAAGTGGTGATGAATGGCGCTCTGATCAATAGCGGAGATTATTCGTATTACGGTTACGCCAAGGGCTCCTCGCAGGCGGCATGAAGCTGCTCTCGATTCACCTTGCTTATTCCACTCTCTAGAAGATGCTCATACGGCAAGGAAAAGGTGAACCTCAATTGGAAGCGCCGATTGCACCCTCCATTGAAGTAGCTCCGACGACTCCAAGCGATCACCAGACCAATCTCCACAACATGGCGAAAGCCTTCGCGTGGAGCAGTGGAGGGATGTGGTCCACGCAGGTATTTACCTGGGTAGCAACCTTTACCGTGGCCCGGTTGCTTACCCCCGCTGACTTCGGCCTTGTGGCAGTTGCTTACCTCTGTGTTGGAATTATCGTGGAGATCAACGGCGCACTGATCGGATGGTCGGTAGTAAATCTCCATGACCTCAGCGAGGAGCAGATCGGGCAACTCAACGGGTCGGCTGCGCTGCTGGGAGTGGCGGCACTTTTGCTGACTTGCATCTTTGCGCATGCGATCGGAGTGTTTTTCCGAATGCCGCGCATGCCAATGATCCTGTTCTGGATGAGTATTATTTTTTTGCTCACCGCAGTAAAGACGGTGCCATTAGCGCTGTTGCAACGGGATCGCGATTTCAAAACGCTTGCGACCAATGAAGCACTCTCCTACCTTGCTTATGCGATTTGTACGGTGGTACTGGCAGTGTTGGGCGCAGGGTACTGGAGCCTGGTGGCAGGGCTTGTCTCCGTCGCCGCGGTTTCAGCATTGCTGACGTTGCGAGTGCGGCGCCACAGATTCTGCTGGCCCACCGGCAATGGGCTGCGCTATCCGCTCCGCTTTGGCGCCCACATGCTGACAAGCAGCGTGGCCTGGTACATCTATTCGAATTCGGATTTCATGGCGGCGGGCCGGATGCTCGGGCAGGCAGCGCTGGGCGCCTACACATTCGCGTGGACTATGGCTAGTGCTCCGGTGGACAAGACTACAGGACTTCTTAATCGCGTAATGCCTACGTTCTTTGCCGCCGCGCACAAAGAGAATGGAGCCCTGAGGAGTTATCTGCTGACACTGAGCGAGGTCGTCTCTATCGCCGTGCTGCCGATGAGCGTAGGCATGGCGATCATCGCCGACCAGTTTCTTCATGTCGTACTCGGTGCTAAGTGGGGAGTTGCGGTCGGTCCGCTCCGCATTCTGCTTGCCTACTCGGTGATCCGCGCTCTGACCAACATTCTGGGCCCCTTGCTCAATGCCAAAAAACAGACCCACTTCACGATGTGGATGAACATTGCCGCTGCCATCTTATTCCCAATTGGCTTCTTGATTGGTGCTCGCTGGGGGACCAGCGGCATTGCTACTACATGGGTGCTGCTATTTCCGGCGCTGGCCATCCCGCTCTTCCTCCGAACCTTTCACGAAATTGAACTGTCATGCGTTGAGTTCCTGCGCACGCTCTGGCCCGCCTTCAGCTGCGGATTTCTGATGGCTTCGGCTTTGTTCGTTGCACGAGAGTTCCTGCCGGGTGAATGGCCGGAGATTATCCGGATGATACTCGAGATTGTTATCGGGATCTGTGTCTATGGGTGCAGTCTGCTGCTGTTGCATCCACAAAGCGTTCGCAAGTTGTATCACATCGTTCGACCGCCGGTTCCCCAATGCGTATGAGCGAAACATCGTTGTCTCGAAAGCTGACTATCGGGTTCGCACTCCTGCTCCTCGCCATCGCGACGGGATGGATGGTGGCCAAGGGAGCATGGCTGGCACTCGGCGGAGTTGTGGGGCTGTATCTGCTGGCGCTGTGGCCCGCGTACATGTGGCTGGGCGTCTTCATATCCCTCGTCCCATTTGACGATGTGTTAGCACTGCAGTCGGGCGGTAGTGGGTTGACCCTGACTTCTCTTATCGGTCTGGTAACCTTATTCGTTTCGGTTGGAACTTTTCTCGCCTTCCGCCGGCTCCGCCTTCCTTTGAGTCCGGCCATCGCCTGGTTTGCCTTTCTGGCCTGGGAAGCCTGCACTATCTTATGGTCCGTTGACAGAGACGCAGGGATCAGGCGTCTGCCTACCATGATCAGTCTCTTTGCCTTCTACTTGGTGATGACGTGCTGCCCGTTTTCCGAAAAGGAGATTTCACGGGTCGCTCGATTCGCGATCTTCGGAGGCTGCGCGGCGGCGGCCATCACACTTTATGAATTCCGCAGCGGAATTTTTTATCACAACCTGAACATGCGCGGTTCGCTTGTCTTTGGCGACAGACAGACGGATCCCAACATTCTCGCGGCAAGCTTACTGCTCCCTCTCTCGCTGGTGGTAGGAGAGTTTCTCGGAGCCGCGAAACTCCATACTAAAGTTCTGCTTTCGTTCTGCGCGCTTCTGATTGTCTCGGGAATATTTTCCACCGGATCGCGCGGCGCATTGCTGGCAATTGGGGTCATACTCGTCTTCTATCTGCGCAAGTTAGGCATCAACTGGCGCGTGCTCGCGCCGATGACTCTGCTGGGAGGCGCCCTGATGTTCGCCCCCGCGTTCCTCCTCCAGCGCGTCGAAGAGTCGCAGTCAACGGGAGGAGCGGGCCGGGTTTACGTCTGGCAGACTGGATTGGCCGCGCTAAAGGATTACTTTCTGGCGGGCGCGGGCCTGGACAACTTCCCGGTCATTTACAACGACTATGCCTCTCACGCAGCTCACTTCGCAGGTCTGAATCGTGCGCCGCACAACATATTTCTGCAGATTGCGGTTGAATCCGGAATCATCGGAGTGTTCCTGTTTGGCTGGCCCATCCTGTCCCACGCGCGCTGCGCGACACGGCGCGACGCGTTGAGTACAGGGGCCGATCGATTCCGCCTTATCGCCTGCGAGGCCGCCGCCTGCGGAATGTTAGTTGCGTCGTTTTTCCTCGGCACGCTTTGGACCAAGGCGTTCTGGAGTGTGTGGGTGCTGCTAGCGGTATGCTCCCGCGCACCTCGAGTCGACCTGCTACCGAGCGCGCCGGCTGCTGCCGCTGAAGCGCCTGAAGTGCCTGAGGTGTTTGCCACGCCAGAGAGCAGCGAGTTACTGGTGAGTTCCCTATCGTGATGCGCTGGATCTGCACAATCGTCGCTCTGTTTCTCTGTCCCCTGAACGGACTCTGCGGCGTCGGCCTGAATGCCGACTACTACGTCTCTCCCTCGGGTAGCGATCGCGCCGACGGTTCGAAAAAGCACCCATGGAAGACCCTGGAACGTGCGAACCAGCGAGTGCTGCCTGGGAACACGGTTCATGTGATGCCCGGAATCTACAGTACTGAAGGTGAGTTCAAGACGACGGCAAGTGGCATCCCAGACTATCGCATTCGCTACGTCTCAGAGGAGAAGTGGGGTGCCAAACTGCGCTCCTCTAAAACCGGAAACTCGACGGTGTGGTGGAATCAGGGCAGCTACGTCGATATTGAGGGATTCGATATCTCCGGGAGCGGCGCGCTGGGAATTTACAACACAGGCTCTTTCACACGGATCATCGGAAATCACGTGCATGACATTCCCGCTCCAGGATGTCCCTCCAATGGAGGCGCCGGCATCCATGATGGAAACTACGCTGCGTCAGATGACGAAATTATAGGCAACACGGTGCACGATATTGGTGACCCTCGCACGCTGTGCGTGCGCGTACATGGCATCTACCACGCTAACCTGCGCGGGAAGATAGCCGGAAACGTCGTGTATCACAACCAAGGCTGGGGAATCCATCTTTGGCACGCAGCCAATGGCGTAACCATCGTGGATAACGAGGTCTACGACAATAGTTACGGCGGTATTGTGGTCGGTGCCGACGCTGCCGACTTTCCTGGCCGCATCGGGTCGGACGACAACAGCATTGTGAGCAACAACAAGGTGTACCGCAATGGACTGCTTGAAGGGGCACAGGGCTTTGGAATCGAAGAGTATGGTTCGGTGGGCTATCACAACCGCTTTGAAAATAACATTGTCTATGACAATCGTCCTGCGGACTGGAACTTAAAAAATAAGTCTCTGCAGCGCCAACTATCGCGGGCGCGATGAAATGGCCAGTAACGCCCGCTTTTAAGTGCTGCATAACAGCACATCATTGAACTCAACTTGCTGTAATCACTCGGAAGGCAAGCATATGGGAAAGACTGTAAGTATTTTTGGTTTGGGATATGTTGGGGCGGTCACCGCGGCCTGCCTTGCGCATAAAGGACATCGGGTGACCGGCGTCGATGTGATGGCGGCAAAAGCCGACGCGCTCAACGCCGGACGCAGCCCCATCGTGGAGGCACGCCTTGACGAGATGGTGGCGCGCTGCAACCGTAATGGCAATCTGCGCGCTACTACCGACGGAGTGCGAGCCGTTGCCGAGTCGGAAATCTCATTCATCAGCGTGGGAACCCCTAGCCAGCGGAATGGCAAGCTTGATCTGAGCGCAGTGGAGCATGTGTGCCGCCAGATTGGGCGCGCGATTGCCCTCAAAAGCGACTTTCATACCGTTGTGGTGCGGAGCACGGTACTGCCGGGAACCTCGGAAAGACTGGTGATTCCAACCTTGGAGCGCTGCAGTGGAAAGCGCGAGGGCGTTGATTTCGCGGTCTGCGACAACCCGGAGTTTCTCCGCGAAGGCACGGCGGTGGATGACTTCTTCGAGCCATCGTTCACCGTGCTTGGCGCCGCCTATCCGCGTTCTCTGGTAGCACTGCGCGAGCTCTATGCGTGGGTTCCGGGAAAAGTGTTTGAGACCACGCTGGCCACCGCAGAGATGATTAAGTACGTCTGCAATGCCTTCCATGCGCTCAAGGCGGGCTTTGCCAATGAGGTCGGCTCATTGTGCGGCGAGTTGGAAATCGACCCAGGGTTGGTGACGGAGATATTCAAGGCCGATACGCGCCTGAATATCTCTCCCGCGTACCTCACTCCTGGCTTCGCCTTCGGCGGATCGTGCCTTCCCAAGGATGTGCGCGCACTGACCTATTGCGCAAGAGAGCTCGATTTGAAGCTGCCACTGATGGAATCGATTCTGCCGAGCAACAACGAGCACGTGAGCCGCGCCGTCGCGACCATTCTGCACACCAGGAAGCGCAAGATCGGCCTGCTCGGACTAAGTTTCAAGGAGGGCACCGACGATCTGCGCGAAAGTCCGATGGTACAGGTCGCCAAGACGTTGATCGGCGAAGGATGCAGCCTGAAGATCTGGGACAGGAATGTTGTGATTGGACGGCTGATCGGATCGAACCGCAGCTTTATCGAGCAGACGATTCCGCACATCGGCCGGTTACTCACCGAAGACATGGACGAGGTGCTTGCCGAGCAGGAGGTCATCGTCATCGGCAGTAAAGCGATCGACCGGCCAGCCCTGTTGGCGAAACTGCGCCCGGAGCAGGTACTGATCGATCTGGTCAACGTTGACCGAATGACGCTGAATGTCCGAACCGCACACTTGCAGGATGCGCAGGCAGCTTGATTTTCATGGCATTTGTTGAATATTGGAAGACTTAGGGGAAGGTGCGATGAAAACGTTTCCGCAACGCTGGTTGATCCTGACCCAGTACTACGCTCCGGAGATGGGCGCGCCACAGATACGGTTGCGTTCTTTTGCTCGCGAACTGGGCAAACTCGGCATTGATGTCTCCGTGCTTACTGCGATGCCGAATTATCCATTGGGAAAAATCTTCGATGGATACGACCACCGCTGGTCGGTGAGCGAGGAGATCGATGGCATTCCGGTGAAACGGCTTTGGGTTTATGCTTCGAATGCTCGTTCCGGAGCCTCGCGAATTACTAACTACTGCAGCTTCGCCATGAGCGCGTTAAGCATGCTGTTCGGACCACGTCCGGATGTTCTGTTCGTGGAGTCGCAGCCCCTTCCACTTGGAATCGTAGCGCTGTTGATGAAGTGGCTGCGCGGCGTGCCTTACGTGTACAACGTCCCGGACCTGCAGGTGGATGTGGCTCGACAGCTCGGATTTCTGCGCGGGCCAGTGCTCGACCTGGCATTTGGCTTCGAGAATATGCTGCTGAAAAACGCATGGAAAGTTTCGACCGTTACGCATGCTTTCATCAAGCACTTTGTGTCGAGGGGAGTTCCGGCTGAAAACATTACGTTCTTGCCCAACGGCGCTGACACGACGCTCTTGAAGCCGCAACCAGCGTCGGAGGAGTTGCTCAGTCGCTTGCATCTCCATGGCAAGAAGGTGATTGTTTCCGTCGGAACGATGGCCTATTACCAGGCCCTCGATACCATCGTCGAAGCGGCGGAGCGGCTTGCGGCGCATCCGGACTATGTGGTCCTGATGGTCGGCAGCGGTCCGGAGCGCGAGCGCATCCAGGCGCTGGTGAAGAGCAAGGGATTGACCAACGTACTTTTCCCCAGGATACCGTATGAAGAGGGCGCCCAGCTCTATTCCATCGCGAGCGCGGCGATCGCCACGTTCCGGAATGTGGCTGTGGCAAGCACAATGCGCCCGTCAAAGGTGTTCCCGGCCCTCAGTTGTGGCGTGCCGGTTATCTTCTCTGGATGTGGCGAAGCAGCGGATCTGATCGAACACAACGAGTGCGGAATCGCCGTACCGCCAGAGGATTCCGCCGCGCTGGCCCAGGCGATGATGAAGCTGGCGGATGATCCCGCACTGCGCCAGCAAATGGGACGGAATGGCAGGCTTCTGGTTGAACGCGAGTACTCCTGGTCAGGCATCGTAAAGCGCTGGCTGACCGTGATTCAGAACGGCGAGGAGCCTCGCTCCCGAGGAGGTCGAGTTAAGGATGAGGCCGCCTTGAGGATTGCCGGTCCAGGACAGC
Source organism: uncultured Acidobacteriota bacterium (assembly GCA_963737175.1). Lineage (GTDB taxonomy): Bacteria > Acidobacteriota > Terriglobia > Terriglobales > Acidobacteriaceae > TOLSYN. The sequence goes on from CAVTRQ010000015.1 coordinate 64,671, forward strand.
CATAGTAAGAAGAGGACAAAAATCTCGCCAGTTCCTGAGACCTGGCGAGATTAAACTTACGGCATTGGCCGAGTGGTGCAGATCTGTACGGACCGGCACCTCGGGTTATGTCATGAGTTAGTTTTCATAAGCCCCAATGGAGGGGTCAGCGGTGTTACGCGTGGCTCCGAGGATGTCGGTCTTCGGCGCATCGGTCGCAGTTCCGGCGGTGAGTAACGGTGAGCCTGGGTTGGTAAAGTCGAAGTTTCCGCTCGATGCGGGTGAGGCAACATCGAGAAACTCCGGATTACCGGTGATGTTATTCACCAACGATTCACCGACGCTGGAGAGATCGCCGATGTTGTTGCCACCGCTGCTTGCGGTGTCATTGTTGGAGAAGACGTTGCCCGCACCGATTGCGACTCCGCAGCCGCTCGCGCCGCAAGCGTTAATGTCAGAGCCGGAGTTACCGTACATGGCATTGTTGCTGAACACCGAGTTGCTGTAGGCGTATCCGGATTCGGCTCCGAACAAGAATCCGTTATAGCCGCATCCGACAAGGGTGTTGTTGGTGATGATGTCGTTACTGGGCTCGTGGTAAGCCTGGATACAAGCACCCGAGGCGTTGTACACAATGTTGTTCTGGATCGTGTTGTACGACGAAGTGGTGTAGAGGCCATGAGTAAAGTGATCGCCACTCGGTCCCACATTCCAGACGACGTTATCCGACCAGTTGTTATAGTTACTGGCTCCAATCGCTCCCAGGATGCCACCACCGCCCACGCCGTTGCCGCAAGAGTAGGCACCGGAGCTGTTGTCAATGTCATGGACGCGGTTGTAGGTCATGTTGATGTAACTTCCATCCGTATACACGCCCATGCAGCCCATCGGGTCGTTGATGTCGAAGCCGACTACATCCACATAGCTGGCATTGATCCAGATTGCCGCATCATTGGCGTTGTCGTTGGACGTGACCAGAATCGAACTGGCGTAGGCCGTCGCAACGTAGGCGGTATGACAGGTGCTCGTACCGCTATTGGTGATCTCCGCCGTGCGACCGCTGGATACGGTGTAAGTCCCGGGCTCGAAGAGCACCAGGGCGCAGCCTGAAACCGTCGAGGCGGCATGAGCCATCGTCGCCCACGGCGAGGCCGAGGTGCCGGCGTTGGAGTCACTGCCGCTCGGGCTGACGTAGTAAGTCTTCGCTGCCGTATAGCTTGCGTTTGACGTGTACGTCGTCGCGATGAAGGCGCTATAAGCGCTCGCTAGCGTTGCGCTGCCGGTGGTGGTTGGCGGCGGAGTGGACGAAGTAGACGGGGCAGCAGCGATGGTGAGGGCAAGAGTGGAAGTGGCTGCCTGAGGCGTGCTCTCGGAATCCTTCACCGTGATGCTGAGGGAGGAAGCTCCGCTGGCAGTCGGTGTGCCGCTGATGGCGCCGCTGGTGGAGAAGGTCAATCCCGCAGGCAAGGTGCCGGATGCCAGGCTCCAGGTGTACGGCGAGGTTCCGCCGGTTGCGGTCAAAGTCGCCGAGTAGGCGCTGCCAACCGTGCCGCTCGCAAGAGAAGTGGTAGTAAGTTGCAGAGGCGTCACAGTGGGCGCGGCAGCTGCGACGGTGAGGGTAAGGGGCAAAGTGGCGGTCTGAGGCGCGCTCTCTGCATCCTTGACGGAGACGCTGAAGGAGGATGCTCCGCTGGCAGTCGGTTTGCCGCTGATGGTGCCGCCGGTGGAGAGGGTCAATCCCGCGGGCAAGGAGCCGGAAGCCAAACTCCAGGTGTACGGCGAGGTTCCGCCGCTAGCTGCCAGCGCTGCTGAGTAGCTGCTGCCAACCGTGCCGCTCGCAAGCGAACTGGTGGCAACTTGCAGAGTTAATACAGGAGCCGGTACAGGCGTAGGTGCCGGTGCAGGTGTCGGGGTTGTCGCGGCGGCGACGAGCAGGGTCATGCTATCGGTATAAGTTCTTCCTTCGGAACTCCAGGCTTTCACGACAATCGCGTGCGAGCCGCTGGACATGGGGATGCTGGTATTAATGCTGGATGATTTGGTTGAATAGACATTTTTGGAATCGACGTAGATGGCCATTTCCGTGATCCGCCGGTCGGAGGTAGCGCTGGCGGCGAAGGTCACGGGCGACTGAACAGTGGCTCCGCTAGTGGGTGTCGTGACGGTAACGCTGGCAAGGCTGACGATCGTCAGTGCAGCGATCAAAATGGGGAGTGCGAGAAGGCGCTTCATGGTTTCTCCTGTATCCAACGATACGGATCAGCCCCCGACGCTTACATCGGCTAATACTCCAACATCGCCCTATAATTTAATCGCACGACTCCTAGGTATATTCACATAACCATTTTGTTTTCATGATGATTTGCAACTAAGGTCTTTCTGGAACTTTAGTCCAGCACCTTAGGTGTAAGTCTCTGTAATGCCGGGCACGAAGTTGCCCCGGGCACGCCCCCTATGAACGCCGCCAGAGTAGGACAAGTTGCGAGTCCAAGCGCCGAGCCATTATTGCGGGCTCCGACCCAGTTGCGTCCTGGGAGCGGGATCGCTGTCTGCCACCTGGTTTCAGCGGAACAGTGGGCGGGCGCCGAGGCGCAGATCGCGATGCTTCTTCGACAGCTCGCAGCAGACACAGACCTGTCCTTGAGTGCGATTGTGCTGGGCGAGGGGCGACTGGGCGAAGAACTGAAGAACTGCGGGATTGCTTCAGCAGTGATACCGCATGCCAGTGGGAGGGCCCTGGCCTCGTTCCGTGGAGCTTCGCGATTTTTGCAGGGAAAAAAGATCGATGTGTTGCACTCGCACAAGAGCAAGGAGAACCTACTCGCGCTTCTTCTGGCCGGACGCTTTGGGATTCGATTCCTGGTGCGCACGCAACATGGAATGCCGGAGCCACGGACCCTGAAGGATCGCGCCGGTTATCGCGTGGAGAGCATGACAGCCCGCTATGCCAGTCGCGTTATCTGCGTAAGCGCCGACCTGAAGCAAAGACTGGCGAGCAAAGTTTCCGGCGAAAGACTTAGTGTGATCCGCAATTCAATCGACCTGGCGAGAGTGCAATCCAGTTTCACCGCCGCAGAGGCAAAGATGAGACTGCAGATCAGCCCGGAGTGCCCGGTGGTCGGGATTGCAGGCAGGCTTGAGGCGGTCAAGCGGGTGGATCTATTTCTCGAGGTCGCGCACCGCCTTTCGCGCAAATTGCCTTCGGCTCGCTTCGTGATCGCGGGCACGGGCCGAGAGGAGATGGCGTTGCGGGATTCTTTGCGGGGCAGTGACTTGGAAAGCCGGACGCTCTTTCTGGGCGAGCGCGATGATATCTATGATGTCCTGCGCGCGATGGACCTGCTGATCATAACCTCAGATCACGAGGGCCTGCCAACAGTGCTGCTGGAAGCGCTGGCGCTGGGAGTTCCGGTGGTAGCTCGCAACGTTGGCGGAATTGGCGAAGCGATTTCCGATAACGTGAGCGGACGGCTAGTGAACTCCGCCGATGCGGGGGCGCTTGCGAGCGCATCTCTGCCGCTGCTCAGCGCGGGGCCTCTGCGCGACCGCCTGATCGGCAACGGAATGAAAGCTGTGCGCGCGTTTTCAATCGCAAAGAATGCCGCGAACTATATGCACCTATATCAATCTATTGTCTCCACTCGATAAGTGCCGGCTTATGCCCTCTGAAGTCCCGTTGATCCGAAACTCTCGTCAAGAGGTCGCTGAGGCCGCAGATAACCTCCGCGTGGTTATTGTTGACGCCTCGTGCTTCAGCCTTCCCTACGATTACTCCTTGTGCGAAGGGCTTGCACGGCGGGGCGCAGAGGTCACTCTGGCAAGGAGCGAATTCCGTCACTCCTCGTGGCGCTGGCCCACGCGGAACTTTGAGGACAAGCAACACTTTTATCCGCTCTGCCACGGGTATGCTCGTAAGTACCACCGCAGCCCTCTATGGAAATATGCCAAGGGCATCGAGCACGCCATCGGAATGGAATCCTTTGTGGCGGAAATGCGGTGCAAAAAGCCCGACATCATCCACTTCCAATGGCTCCCGCTGCCGCTGGTGGACGGGCTCTTTCTGAAGAGACTTGCGCGAATCGCGCCGCTAGTGCTGACCATGCATAACACGAATAGTTTATTTCATGGCACTGCATCGCGATGGCAAACGGTGCGGCGGCGAAGCGCGTTTGAGGATTTCAGCGCAGTCATCGTACACTCCGCCTTCAGTCAAATGAGAATTCTTGAGCAAGGCTGGATTACCGGGGAGCGGCTTCACCTGATTCCCCATGGCGTACTGAGCTATTACCGCTCGTTCGCTCCAGTCCCGGCAGCGCCTGCCAGTGAGGAGCAGGTGATTCTGTTCTTCGGCTCGATTGAGCGCTATAAGGGACTCGACGTATTAATCGAGGCCTTTGCCCTCCTTCCCACGGAGCTCCGCCAAAGCACGCGCCTGCTAGTCGCCGGGAAACCCGGCATCGATATGGCACCCATTCGCGCACGCGCGCAGGCGCTGGGTGTCGATCCGCGTATCCGGTGGGAGCTGCGCTATTTGGAAGAGGAAGAGATTCCGCGGCTATTTGACGAGGCCACATTGGTCGCACTGCCGTACACCGAGATTGACCAGAGCGGAGTGTTGATGACCGCGCTGGCCTTCGGCAAACCGGTGGTAGCCAGCTGGATCGGTGGATTTGCAGAAACAATTGCGGATGGAGTTCACGGACGGCTTACTGCACCTGGCGACATACCGGCGCTGGCAGCCGCACTGCAAAGCGTCCTTCTCGACGTGGCCGGTCAGAAAGCGATGCAAGCCGCAATCGCCGACCTCAGCTGCGGAGCCTTGTCGTGGGATTCAATTTCGCAGCAAACGCTCGAGGTGTATTCACGCCTCGGCAACCAATTCAACCATAGCAAAGCTGGCTTGCTCCCAGCGCGAACGCGGGCCACTTTATGAAACAGCTATCGCACGCACAATCGGACCTTGAGAGCTCCTCCCCAATGCGGCTAGCCCCGCGAGCATCGAGCGAGAGTTCGTCTACGCTTCGTCTAATCGCTTCGCACGACTCAGACGTTAAGCTCCCTGCGGATCACGTCTCTTATGACTCCGTGTCTCGACTTCGCACGCTCGGCCGCCAGTTCGCCCTCAAGTTCCGCCGCCTCTGTTTCGATGAGCAATGGGTGGTCGCCGTGCGCCGCAGGATGACCGGACAGGAAGCACTCGATATGAAGGGCTTTTCCCTGTTGAAACCTCCGCGAGACCGCTTTTATGCCGATCCTTTTTTGGCTGAGCGCGGCGGGCGAAGTTACTTGTTTTTCGAAGAACTTATCTTTTCACAACGGAAAGGTCTGATTTCTTGCATCGAATTTAATGAGCAAGGATTTGTCGGCGCGCCATCTAAGGTACTGGAAGCGGAACACCATCTCTCTTACCCATTCCTGTTCGAGTGGGATGGGCAGACGTACATGCTGCCGGAGAGCCACGATAGCGGGCGCATCGAGTTATTCCGGGCGGTCGACTTCCCTCTTCGCTGGGAGTTCGCCGGCTGCCTACTGGAAGATGTTTGGGCCGTGGATGCGACAATCTTCGAACATGAAGGAAGATTCTGGATGTTTGCCGGAGGAGTCAAAAAGAATGGAAAGATTAACAGCGAGCTGTTTCTCTATCACTCTGACTCTCCGCTCGGGCCGTGGCTCCCTCATGCGGGCAATCCCGTTGTTGCGGACGCATCCCGAGCTAGGCCCGCAGGGCAGGTCTTTACTCATGAAGGTCTGTTAATCCGCCCCGGTCAAGATTGTTCACGAAGTTATGGCGGCGCGATCACACTAAGTCGCATAGACGTGCTCTCCCCGGAGGAGTATGAGGAAACTCCAATCAGAACGCTGGGACCGGAGTGGCTTTCCGGCGGTAAGGGTACCCACACTCTCAACCACTCAGAACATTACCAGGCTGCGGATGCGCGGATTCTGATCTTCCAGCCGAAACTGATTGCACGAAAGCTATGGTGGTCTTTTTGCGGCCACCTCCTGAACCAGAAAGGGTGAGGTTTTCGTTATGCGGCTCCTATTCAGCAAACAAGTATTAGCCATTCTGTCTCTGACCTTTGCGCTTCCACTGTGGAGCCAGAATGCTGCCTCGCTCTCCCCGGCTACTCCCGTGGATCATGGCCCGTCTGTCGTTCTGCAAACTCAGGTGCCTTCCGAACTACTGATCGGAAGTGGAGATCTGTTGCAGATTAGTGTGGAAGGCGCGCCGGAATACATGCGGGAAGTCCGGGTAAGTCGCGAGGGACACATTACCCTGCCGATGATTGGAACCGTAACTGTCGGAGGACTTTCGATAAGCGAGGCACAGGACCTGATCGCCTCGCGCCTGAGCGCTGGAAAATATTTTCGCGATCCCCAGGTGAATGTGTTCGCCAAGGAATACGCGACGCAGGGTGTCTCCGTGCTTGGGGAGGTAACCAAACCCGGCATCTACCCGCTTCTGGGGACACACACGCTCTTCGATGCCATCTCCGCCGCGGGCGGGGTTACCCCAAAGGCAGGCAAAAAAGTCATGATCATGCGCCGCGGTGAAACCCAGGCTCAGGTCGTGGAAATGCCCATCGGAATGAATGACTGGAGCCATAGTAACGTCGAGGTCAAACCCGGTGACACCGTGATGGTCACAAAAGCTGGAATCGTTTACGTCGTCGGCGATGTGAAGCTTCCCGGTGGATTCGTGATGGAGAACGCAAAAATGTCAGTCCTGCAGGCTGTTGCTCTTGCCCAAGGTACAAATCCAACTGCGTCGCTTGGCAAAACAAAACTCATTCGCAAGACCTCAACGGGACAGCAGGAGACTCCGATCGCATTGGACAAGATCTACTCTGCGAAAAATCCCGACATGTCTCTCGAAGCGGAAGATATTCTCTTCATTCCAAGCAGCAAAACTAAGACCGGATTCCGCAGGGGATTGGATACGATTCTCGCCACCGCTTCGGGTATGGCAATCTATCACCCGATTTAAACATAGCCCACTGTCCGCTGATATCGGCATAGGGGGAGCTGTCGCTTGCCCCTGCCCTCGTGCTCCTTACCTTGTGCTTAGGGAGTAGATATTCTCGACCCATTCGGAGAAATGTGACATGGAAGTTGATGAGAAAACGCTCGCGTACTTCGACAAAAATACCCCAGAGTACTCGCTCGGGCGCTACCAGGCAGCCATCGAGTTTATCTGTTCGACAGAGACATCGGATGCATCGCTTGTGGACTTCGGTTGCGGCGCAGGCAACATTCTGAACTATGTTCGCCAAAACACAGGTATTCGCAACCTTTGCGGGGTGGATATCGCACCGAATTATGTTGCTTCCGCCAAGCAAAGATTAGGCTGTAGTGCTTACGTTGGATCTGTGCTGGACGACCGGTTTGTAGCCACACTGCCGCGCTTCGACTACGCCATACTCGGCGCCGTGCTACATCACCTTGTCGATGACAACCGGGCAACCTCGAAGAGGAATGCAGAGCGAGCACTCGCCAATGCACTTAGCGTACTTAAGCCAACCGGATCGCTGATCATCATCGAACCAGTGTTCGCGCCCGCGTTCGCGATGGACCTACTCTTCTATCTGAAGAAATACGTTTCAAAGCTATTCGATAGACGAGTTTCTTTTTTCGATACCTGGAATAACATCGGCGCTCCTGTGGTGTCATATTTGACCGAACGAGAGCTTCTGCAAATGTGCGGTCGGCATTGTGAATCGGTCACGACACACGTCGATGAAAGTCCGGTTCCATTTCTATGGAAGCTTGCGGGCATTCGCCGAAAAGCGAACTTAGTGCTAGTACTCTCTCGTAGGGCTGCGAGGAGCGGGCGTGCCGCGTGAGTTGGAGTTGCTGTAGACCGTCACCTCGGCACGACACAATAAAAAGCCGCCCCGACCGGGCGGCTTTTTATTGTGCAGATGACTTGTTTCGTTCAGAAAATGGCGGCAACCGTGCGAAGCAAGATCATCAGGTCGCCCCATAAAGAGGCGCGAGAAGCGTATTCCAGATCGAGGTCACTCTTCCGCGGCAGCACCTCGCGAACATAAAATGAATGTAGCTCCTGTGGAGGTACATTTGCGAGTAACTCTTCCTCATGTCGAAACTTCAGGGTGGCCCGACCCGTGATGCCAGGCGTCAGTAACGCAAGGCCCTTGCGCCTCGACGGATCCAGCTCAACGATAAATACGGGCAGGTCGGGACGGGGCCCGACCAAGCTCATATCTCCGCGTACAACATTGATGAGCTGCGGTAACTCATCAAGCTTCCACTTTCTAAGTATGCGGCCGACGCGGGTCACGCGCGTGTCTCCGGCCTGGGTAACTCCGGCGCCGGTGCTCGGCCGCATGGTGCGGAACTTAATACACTCGAACTCGCGTTCGTTGCGGCCGAATCGCTTTTGCCGAAATAGAACCGGACTGCCAGACGTTAGTTTGACCGCAGCTCCGATCACCAGCATCGCGGGAGCGAGAGCAACCAGCGCGGGAACCGTGCAGAGTAGATCAAAGGCACGTTTTCCCCGCGCGCCACACCAATTGCTAATTCTGCCGGCGGATTCGGAGACAGGCTGCGCCAGTTCGAACGTAGTGTGAACTCGATTCATGCTGCGGTCGACTTTCGTTTGCGATGTTCAGTCACGATCCCTTCGACCGCTTCAATGACTCGCGTCTGTTCCGAGACGGTCATACCTGGAAAGATCGGCAGCGAGAGACAGTTCGAATAAGCAGCTTCAGCATTGGGAAGCTGACCCTGCCGATATCCGTAGGCTCGCTGATAAAACGGATGCAGGTGCAAGGGAATGAAGTGAACGCTGGTTCCAATGCCGCGCTTCTTCAACTCCTCCACGAACTGGTTGCGGTTAACATTAAGCAAACCGGGGCGCAGGCGAAGGATAAAGAGGTGCCACGCGTGTCCAGCAGGATCCTCGCCGAGCGGCGGATTTTCCAGTTCATCAAAGGCTGAGAACGCCTCGCGGTAACGCGCCGCGAGCGCTCGCCGTCGCTCGACGAAACTGTCGCACTTGGCCAGTTGCGCCGTGCCGAGCGACGCAAGAAGATCGCATAGGTTTAACTTGTAACCGGCGTCTTCAACCTCGTAATACCAGGAGCCTTCTTTCGAGTATCTTTTCCAGGCGTCGCCGCTGATACCGTGCAGTCGCATGGTGGAGATACGGCGGGCGTAGTCCTCGCGATCAGTTACGATCATCCCGCCTTCGCCGGTGGTGATGGTTTTCGTTGCGTAGAAGCTGAATGCCGTCAATTCAGAAATGGTGCCGATACGGCGTCCCCGGTAGCTTGCGGGCAGCGCGTGGGCAGCGTCCTCGATCACCTTTAAGTGATAACGGGCTGCGATGTTATGGATTGCGTCCAGGTCGCATGCCTCGCCCGCGATATGGACGGGGATAATCGCGCGAGTTCTTTCGGTGATACGCTTTTCAACGTCGCAAGGATCTACGTTGAAAGCGCCCGGCAAGCTATCGCATAACACGGGTCGCGCACCAAAGTACGTAGCGACCTCGGCAGTCGCGGTAAACGTGTAGGAGGGTACCAACACTTCATCGCCCTCTTTAATTCCGATGGCATCAAGAGCCAACTGCAGCGCCGCCGTGGCCGAATTGACAGCGAGCGCGTATTTGCAACCCAGATATTCGGCGAACTGACGCTCGAAGTCGGCCGCGACTCGTCCCGTGGTCAGCCACCCCGAGGCAAGGACGGCGCGGACCGCCTCAAATTCTTCCTGCCCAATCGAGGCACGATGAAAAGGTATATCGGCGTGATCATTCATATTGGTGCCCAATCCTTTGAGAGAGGTGTTCAAATCTGCCGAGGGTTACGCGGTTCGCTCCGTTGCACCAAACTCTGAAGCGTCCTATACCGCAAACTGACGTCGGGTTGCGACATTCACCCTGGGGTGCTTCGACCTTCACCCCGGGGTGCGTCATTGCCCTGAAACGAAAGCGCTTCAGCATCACGCAGCGGATGCGTGCACAGTCGGAGTATAGGGGCGACTGGAAGTCTGGATGAGTTGATCCGCCCAATCCTTTTGCGCGTTGAGCCGGCCGCGTTCGGCATTGATGACCTGCACGTTGTAATACCTGGGATCGCGGTAATCGACGACTTTGCCCTCATCAATGGCGCGGATCACCTGGCGGATTCCTGATTCCAGAGACCACGATGGCGAAAAGCCGAGCGTCTCACGAATGCGCCGAAAGTCTACGCAATAGTTGCGACGATCAGCATTGGTGTCGCTCACTTTAATTACTGCACTCGGCACAATGCGATTGATGAGTTCCCCCAATCCGCCCAGGGTCAGGTTCTGCTCATTTGACCCGACATTGAAAACAACCTGATGGAGTTTTTCCGCCCTCGCCTCTACCGCCGAAAGCACAGCCCTGCCTGCATCATCTACGTGGATAAATGGACGCCATTGGTCGCTGCCCATAACTGTGATCTCACCATCCATCACGGCTTTAGCCGCAAGGAGATTGACGACAAGATCAAATCGCGTGCGACCGGAGAGGCCGTAGATCGTTCCGAAACGAAGAATGACGGGCGAAAAGCGCGCGTCCTTCATTCCGAGCAGGACACGCTCGGAAGCGATCTTGCTTTTTGCATACAGCGACACAGGGCTCAAAGCTGAGCGCTCGTCCAAGATTTCATCACTCGCACCGTATACGGAACAGGTGCTTGCGAAGATAAATCTCTCGATCCCGTGCCCTTTCGCGACTTCGGCAATCATTCGGGTCGCCACTAGGTTGATGTCGAGCGTGAGGCTCTCATCTATCGCACAAGCCGGGTCGCCGACGATCGCGCCCAGGTGAACGACGGTACTCACCCCTTTCATGGCGCATACAACCTGGTCAACCCGCCTGAAGTCAGCCCGGATGATCTCAAGGTTACGGTGATCTCTGCAGGCCGCGATAGGTTCCTCACCATACATAAAGCAGTCGAACAACTTTACTTTGTAACCATGATTCAACAGCTTGGGCAGCAAGCCCGAGCCGATGTAACCGGCACCGCCAATCACCAGCACAGTAGGCTTGTCCATCACCGTCACCACATTCGTTGTGGCGCTTTTAAGCACGACAGATGTCCACCAACCTGACCAAATTCGTGAGAGGACGAGCGCCGTAGTGACCAGTACCCAGGCGCCAACCAACGCGCCCCGCGGCAGGTTGCGGTAGGGAGGGTAAGCGTAATTGCCGAAACCGACGATGAGAAATAGCAGCGTAGTCGCTTCTGTGATGACCAGCATCTTGTAGCGACTGCGGTAGGCGCGGCCTCTCGAGTAGAAGCCGAACAGGCTGAAGATAATCAGGGCGGGCACACTTAAGAGCAACGAGGTGCGCCAGAATATCGCCCGGTATTCTACTGCATGGTCCATCTGAAAATCGACCATGAGGAAGCGCAGCAGCAGTGCCAGACACAGCGCAGCGTTCAACATCGCAATATCAGCGGCCATCCTGATGATAGTCTCAGGAGTGAATCGAACTTTCATCATCATTTACGTACTCCCGTTCCGAAATCCCGAGGTGTTGAGACAATGGGGTGCAGCTCTGAATGAGCTCGGCGATGACGACGTTCCGCAGCGACGCGCACCGGCGCTCGCAAGCGTTCGTTGTACATGCGCACCATAAAGCGTGCGCCGCCGACCAGTAAGTACCTTGAGTCCAACGTCGATAAGAAGGATCGAGCGTGGGTAGCGAGAAATACCCCCAATGCCCACAGATGATCTTGGGATTGTCAAATCACTGGATCGAAATCAGTCGAGCTATCGCCGGCACGTCATCATCGCCGAACAATTTTTTCCGAGCTGACCTGGCGGATAGCATTGCGCTCCTCGCGCCATTAACGGTCTTTTTTCGCGTATTCAACGCGTCCGTGATCGCCGCTAGAATGCGTAGCTTCGCCCTCTCAACGACAATATGTCCTTTTCATCTTCCCAATAGACTTCTGTAACGCTGTCTTGCAAACCGCTAAAGGCTCTTGCAACAACTCGAAGGTGAGTAGCTGCAGTTAAAATTGATGCAGGCTACACTGCACGCGTTGTGTGGTGATCAGATTCTCGCAAACACATGCTCGGTGGACGGTTAAGACATCTCCGTTGATAACGGTAAGCCCAGAATTCCGCGGCAGAGGTCGAGTTGTGCTGCGTATCACCACAAGCGACACTTGGCATATGCCTCCCAAATCGACCCGAAACGTCCAGTCAATCCCACTTATTGAGTAACTCAAAGCCGAAGCCTTACGCAGCAGAGACCAAGCGTCTCAGGCTGCAGCAATACTCGCCGCGCAGAGTTCAAGCCAAGAAGCCTCGACCCTGACCGCTACCGAGCGCATAATCAGATCAACGGAGAGAACGAATCGCGTCTCTCCATCGCGGCGGATCACCTTCCCCTTCCAGCCCTCGAGTGGGCCGTGAATAATCCGCACCACATCCCCAGAGTGTATGTAAGGTACCGGTTCTGCAGTGAGCCCAAAAGAAAGACAGGCGCGTAGCTGCTCCACTTCGGCGTCTGGCAAAGCAATCGGCATTCCTCTCGAACCGACCAGTTGAATCAGGCTGGGAGCTTCGAGCACGCGAAGCCGGTCCTGCAGCGAAGTGCGAACGAAGACGTAGCCGGGAAACAGCGGAAGATTTAACACTGCCCGTCTCTTATTCCAGAGATGGGTGGTCTTATAAAGTGGAAGGAAAACTTCCACCTGTTTCATCTCGAGATGAGCAGCAACCTTTTTCTCGTGGCGCGCCTTTGTATATGCGACATACCAGCGCGCAATACTGCAGTCGGTGCTGCCACGATCTTCTTCGAGGCCTGCGATATCTCTGAGTTCTGACATAGGTATGGTTCTCGCCTCTTCGTTGCAATCTCGCGTTTTGTTGTCGTTTACGATCATTGGCCTGGTAGCGTGCAGCGCAACAAGTCAGGCATGTACATAGCTCGGACGCAGCAGAGTAGGCCGAGGTTGTTCGAATTGATGGGATGGAAGTGAATTAATTGCAATGCAGAGAAGTATTGACACTGTTTTCGTGCCGAGATGCACTTTCAGCGTGCTGGGATGCGCCGAATTTCTATCTTCTTGCTACCCTCGGAGTAACTCTTGTGGGACCGCCGCGCCAGCAGGGCCCCGTCCGAGTTATAAACAAACTAAGTACGTTTCCTTAATCCTGAGTATCTGGGCAGTCCACGTTAACGCCCCTTCTTCACCGCCACCGACAACTCCTTCAACAGGCCGTGGGTTTCATCCCATCCAATGCAGGGGTCCGTGATGCTCTGGCCATAAGTCAGGGGCTTGCCTTCGATCAGCGGCTGCGAGCCCGCTACCAGGCTGCTCTCAATCATCAGGCCGATGATGCGGTTTTCGCCGTTGGCGATCTGGGCGGCGACATCGCGGCACACCACACCCTGCCGGGTGTGGTCCTTCTGGCTGTTGGCATGGCTGCAGTCAATCATCACCTGCGGCTTCAGTCGATACTTCTCCAGCCGGGCAGAGACTTCCGCGACGGCATCGGCGGTGTAATTCACCACGTTGGTGCCCCCGCGCAAAATGATGTGGGTATCGGGATTACCATTGGTCACAAAGATTGCCGATTGCCCGTATTTCGAAACGCCCAGAAACGTATGCGGGTGGGCGGCGGAGAGCATCGCCTCAATCGCAATCTGCACATCGCCTGACGTGGCATTTTTGAAGCCAACCGGACAGGAGAGGCCGGAGACCAACTGGCGGTGAATCTGGCTCTCCGTGGTACGCGCGCCAATCGCTCCCCAACTCACCAGCGCAGCCACGTACTGCGGCGAAATCATGTCGAGAAACTCGGTCCCGGCGGGCACACCCATCTCGGCCAGGTCCAGCAGAAGGCGGCGGGCCAGGCGCAGGCCATCGTTGATTTTGAAGGACTGATCAAGGTAAGGATCGTTGATCAGGCCCTTCCAGCCAATGGTAGTGCGCGGCTTTTCAAAATAGACACGCATCACCAGAATCAATTCGTTGGAGACCTCGGCGTTGACTTCTTTGAGCCGCGCCCCGTATTCGCGCGCCGCCTTGGTGTCATGAATCGAGCAGGGGCCTACCACTACGATGAGGCGCTTGTCGCGGCCGGCCAGCACGTTGCAGACTGCATTGCGGGTCTGGAAGACGGTTGCCGAGGCAGTATCCGTCATCGGCAGTTCCTCCTCGAGAAAAACCGGAGGCAGAACCACTTTCGTCCACTTAATTCTTAGATCATCGGTTGCGTAGAACATGGCTGATTATCGATACGCACATCGCGCCGCGAGAAAAACCCGTACGCCGCGATGCTCACCTTCCTCCGGCCACACGGCCCGGACCCTCATTCGCATGATCTATGAGCGTAAATCGCAATGAGCACAGGGCGCAAGCGCCTAGGGGATGGCAATTTCGGGTGGCTGTGACTTTGGTCGCTGCCGCCCGGCCGAAGCTCCGGTAGTTTTACAAGTGTAGTCCGACAAAAGGGAGCTCTAATGTTCTGTTACCAGTGTGAACAAACCGCCAAAGGCCAGGGATGCTCGCAAATTGGCGTCTGCGGCAAGGATGATAATACCGCGACCCTGCAGGATCTTCTTCTGCACGCCCTCAAGGGCGTCTCCATGTTTGCCCACCGCGCAGCCCAGCTTGGCGTTCGGGATGCCTCCATCGACGAGTTTGTGGTCGAGGCGCTCTTCGCCACTCTTACCAATGTCAACTTCGATCCCGTTCGAGTCGCTGCCCTCATCGAGCAGACCGCCCAGACTCGCGACCGCGCTCGTGAACTGTATCTGGGCGCTGTCGCCGCCAAAGGGCTGAAGCCGGAGCCGTTCAACGGAGCCAGCGCATTCAAGCCTGCGGCAAGCGTCGATGGCCTGATTTCGCAGGGAATGCTTTATAGCATTCCCGCCGCAAGCCAGAATAACGGCAGCGAAGTCGCCAACCTGCAGGAGTTAATCCTTTATGGCATCAAGGGAGTTGCGGCCTACGCCGAGCACGCCCGCCAGGTGGGCGGCACAGACGCCGGAATCCATGCCACCATTCACGAGGTTCTGGACTTCCTGACCCACCCCGCGCCCTCGCTCGAGGATCTGCTGGGCTATGCGCTGAAGGTGGGCGAGTTGAACATGCGCGTGATGGAACTGCTGGACAAGTCCCACACCGACAGCTTCGGCCATCCTACCCCCACCCCGGTTCGCCTCCACCCCGTTGCAGGCAAGGCCATCCTGATCAGCGGACACGATCTTGCCGACCTCGCCGCCCTGCTCGAACAGACCAAGGACACCGGCATCCAGATTTACACCCACGGGGAAATGCTCCCCGGTCACGGCTATCCCAAGCTTAAAGCTTACCCGCATCTGGCCGGCAACTACGGCGGCGCATGGCAGGACCAAGCCACGGAGTTTGCCGCTTTCCCCGGCGCCATTCTGATGACCTCCAACTGCATTCAGCAGCCCAAGAACAGCTACGGCAATCGCATCTTTACCGCAGGCGCTGTGGCCTGGCCGGGCATCCTGCATGTCTCCCGCAAGGACTTTTCTCCGGTCATCGAAGCGGCGCTTGCCGCGCCCGGATTTGCTGAAACCGGGCCCGACGACACCATCCTTACCGGCTTTGGGCACCATGCCGTGCTCTCTGTGGCGGACCAAGTGGTGGCTGCTGTGAAGGCCGGCAAGATCCGCCACTTCTTCCTCGTCGGCGGATGCGACGGCGCGCGCAGCGGTCGCGACTACTACACCGAGCTCGCCGAATCCATCCCTGACGACTGTGTGATTCTCACCCTGGCTTGCGGCAAGTATCGCTTCAACAAGCTGCAGTTCGGCGACATCGGAGGCATTCCGCGCCTTCTCGATATCGGCCAGTGCAACGATGCCTATTCGGCCATTCAGATCGCCGTCGCGCTCGCCGGAGCCTTCGATTGCGGCGTCAACGACCTGCCACTCTCGCTCGTGCTCTCCTGGTATGAGCAGAAGGCGGTGGCGATTCTGTTGACCCTGCTGCATCTGGGCATCAAGAACATCCGCATCGGACCGACGCTGCCCGCCTTCATCACGCCTGCTGTGCTCGGATTGCTGCAGAAGAATTACAACCTGATGGCGATCACCAATCCAGAGCAGGATCTGGCCGCGATCTTGAAGTAGCGCCGCGAACATCGCTTCACGCTGCAAACTTTAAGCCCCAGGGAACATCCTGGGGCTTTTTCTTGTCTCTTTTTCCAAGCTATGCCCGTTGCCAGCGCCTCGTACCGAACTGGTGCATTCCCGCCTCTCGCCCGTATTGGAATTTCTTCTTCGTACCTTTGCCGGATTGCCTCAAGTTCTCACAACCCTTTCCGATAGGGGCATTGAAGACGATTGTGTACACGCCAGTTTTGCCAGTCACTGGGAGCCAACGCAAATGGACGAGTTTATCCCGGAATTTCTAATCGAAGGCAGTGAGCTGCTTGACCAGCTCGACCGTGACTTTGTCGAGTTTGAAAAGAACCCAAGCTCAACAGAATTGGTTGCGCGAATCTTTCGCGCCATTCACACACTGAAGGGAACCAGTGGCGCCATCGGCCTGAAGAAGATCGAGGCGGTCAACCACGTTGGCGAAAGCATTCTCTCCCGCATGCGGGACGGCAAGCTAAGCATGAATGAGGAAATTACCTCCGCCCTGCTCCGCATGATCGATGCGGATCGCCAGCTCTTCGCCTCTCTGGAGAGCACCGGGCAGGAAGGCGACCTTGATTTCAGCGGCGTAATCCAGTCCCTCACTGAGATTTTGACGGCCCAGGATTCGACGGCTGAGGAAACGTTAAACGAGCCCGAGCCGAATCCGCCTGACGCGGTTGCGGGCGCTTCTGATCTGCTCGGCGAACTCTTGGTGGAACAAGGCGTCGTCGATGCGGCTGCGGTTGTGAACGCTCTTGAGGTTCAGAAGAACGGCGATCTACGCCGCGTCGGCGAAATCCTGGTGCAGAGCGGGGCCGTCCCGCACAAAGCGGTTCAGGACGCGCTCCAGGCCCAGGGCGAGTCGCGCGAAGATGCCGTCAACAGCAACATTCGCGTGGATGTGAATCTGCTCGACAAGGTGATGAATCTGGTCGGCGAACTGGTGCTGGCGCGGAATCAGATCCTGCAATTCACCTCCAACCAGAAAGATCCCGCGTTCTTGAACACGGCGCAGCGGCTGAACTTGATCACCACCGAATTGCAGGAAGGTGTGATGAAGACGCGGATGCAGCCGATCGGAAACATCTGGAACAAGTTTCCGCGAATCGTACGCGACCTTTCGACCTCGACCGGCAAATTGGTGCGGCTTGAGATGGAGGGCAGCCAGACCGAACTCGACAAAACGATCATCGAGGCGATCAAAGACCCGTTAACCCACGTGGTTCGCAACTCGCTCGATCACGGCATTGAGACGCCCGCAGAGCGCGAAGCCGCAGGAAAGCCGCAGCAGGGATTGCTCTTCCTGCGCGCCTTTCATGAAGGCGGACAGGTCAACATCGAGATCTCCGATGACGGTGCGCGGACTGGATCTGGATGCGATCAAGGCCAAGGCCATCGAGCGCGGGATTGTGACCCCTCCGCACGCCGCCGCAATGTCAGACCGCGAGATCGCGAACCTGATCTTCCTGGCCGGATTCTCGACGGCACGAAAGGTCACCAACATCTCCGGGCGCGGCGTCGGCATGGACGTGGTTAAGACCAACATCGAAAAGATCGGCGGCACGGTCGATGTCACTTCAGCGTGCGCGGCCACGGCACCACGCTGAAGATCAAGATTCCTCTCACCCTGGCGATCATTCCCGCCCTGATCGTCACCACCGGAGCGAACGCTTCGCCATCCCGCAGGTGAGCCTGGTGGAACTGGTGCGGCTCGAAGGCAAAGCCGCGGAGACGGGCATCGAGATGATTCAGGAAGCCTCCGTCTATCGTCTGCGCGGAAACCTGCTTGCCGGTCGTCTATCTCAACCGCGAACTGAAGCTGAGCGGCGAAGGCGGCAAGGCGCGCTGACGCCATCAACATCGTGGTGCTGCAGGCGGACGACCGCCAGTTCGGCCTGGTGGTGGACGAAATCAACGACACCGAAGAGATCGTCGTCAAGCCGCTGGGCAAGCAGTTGAAGGGCATCTCCTGTTTTGCCGGAGCCACCATTATGGGCGACGGCAAAGTCGCTCTGATTCTGGACATCCTCGGTCTGGCGCAACTGGCATCGCTGGCCGGAGAGTCGCTGCGATCATGCGGCCGTCGCCGCCAAGGGCGGAGCGGGCGAGAGCGCCGAACAACGTGAGTCGTGGCTGCTCTTCCGGGTCGGCGATCGTGGAAAACTCGCGGTGCCACTCTCAATGGTGTCGCGGCTGGAGGAGTTCGATCCGGAGACGATTGAGATCGTCCGGCAATCGCCAGGTGGTTCAGTACCGCGGCGAAATCATGCCGCTGGTGCGCGTCGCCGATGCTCTGCAACTGACGGCCCAGACAGCACGCGAGGGCCCGATGCAGGTGGTTGTGCATTCAGAGGGCGGTCGCAGCGTGGGTCTGGTGGTGGACGAGATCCTCGACATCGTCGATCAACACGTCTCGGTGAACCGGAAGTCCGGCAACGCGCACCTGCTTGGTTCCGCGGTCATCCAGCAGCACGTCACCGATCTGCTCAACGTACCGGAACTGGTGATGTCCATCGCGGACGAAGGGAGGATCGCATGAGCGCAACTCAGCAGCAGTTCTGCACCTTTTACATCCAAGGTCTTCTCTTTGGCGTCGAGGTCGAGACGGTACAGGAGGTGATACGGCATCAGGAGATGACCGGGGTTCCGCTGGCGCCGGAAGTGGTTGCCGGGTTGATCAATTTGCGTGGCCAGATCGTCACCGCGATCGATCTCCGCCGCCGGCTTGGGGTGCGCGACCGGCTCGATGATGGGTTGCCGATGAACGTAGTGGTGCGCACCGCCGACGGAGCGGTGAGCCTTCTGGTGGATGAGATCGGGGATGTGGTGGAAGTGCAGGAAAAGGATTTCGAAGAGGCGCCCAATACGCTGGTCAGCACCAGCCGCGAACTTATCCGGGGCGTCTACAAGCTCAAGAACGAACTGCTGCTGGTCCTTGACACGCAACGGTCCGTGAACATCAGCGCATGCGGCAAGCGCGGCGGACCGGGCGCTCACTGACAGGAAACCACAAACAAAAGGGGAAGCGAACATGGCAGGAAAAGGATTGGCAGTCGGAGTAGACCGCACCTACGGGAACGGGAACGGAGCTTCACACGCGCCGGGCAGTCGAAATGTCTCACGGCGTTGCTTCCGAATTCGATCGTTCCATGAAAAAAGCCAGCTACGTTGACGACACTCCGGTGCCGGTCCTCGTTTTAGATTGTGACCACAATATCGAATACCTCAACCGCGCCGCGGCGCTGCTTGGCGGCACCACACCGGAGGCCTGCATCGGGCTCAAGATGTGGGACGTATTTGACAATGAGGCCTGCCGCAATGGATCGTGCCTTGGTGTCCGTGCGATGCGTGAAGGGCATACCCTGTCCGGCAGTGCTGAACTTATGGTCAAAGGCCGGAAACTCCCGGTCCGTGCCCATGCTTCGCCGCGCTATGACGACCAGAACAAAGTGATCGGCTTCGTTCAGGTCCTTGCGGACAACTCCGAGGAAGCGCGATTCGAGGCTGAGATTTCCAGGCTAGTGCAAGCCTCGCTCGATGGACAACTGAGCCAGCGCGGCAAGCCCGAGGACTTCCAGGACCGCTATCGCGATCTCATGACTGGCGTCAACGCCATGCTCGACGCCATCTTGCTGCCCATCGGCGAAGGCAACCGCATCCTGGCGCAGATTTCCGACGGCAAGATCGACGAGTTGATCGCGCAGACCTACAAGGGCGACCACGAGAAGATGAAGCAGGCCGTCAACAACGTGGCCGTGGTCCTGCAGGGTCTGCAGAAGGAATTGGCCTCGCTTAACCGACGCATCCAGAGAGGGACAACTCTCCGAACGGGGCAAGCCGGAGCAGTTCAAGGGTGCTTATGCCGACATCGTTGGAGGCGTCAACCAGATGCTCGACGCCATCCTGCTGCCCATCGGCGAAGGCAACCGCATCCTGGCGCAGATTTCCAACGGCAAGATCGACGAGTTGATCGCGCAAACCTACAAGGGCGACCACGAGAAGATGAAGCAGGCCGTCAACAACGTGGCCTCGGTCCTGCAGGGTCTGCAGCAAAGAAATGACTCGCTTAACCGAGGCATCGAGAGAGGGACTGCTCTCCGAACGCGGCAAGCCGGAGCAGTTCAAGGGTGCTTATGCCGACATCGTTGGAGGCGTCAACGAGATGCTCGACGCCATCCTGCTGCCTATCGGCGAAGGCAACCGCATCCTGGCGCAGATTTCCAACGGCAAGATCGACGAGTTGATCGCGCAGACCTACAAGGGCGACCACGAGAAGATGAAGCAGGCCATCAACAACGTGGCCTCGGTGCTGCAGCACTTGGTGTCAGATACCAACCGGCTGACCAAGGCCGCTCTGGCGGGCAAGCTCTCCACCCGTGCGGATGCCAGCCAGCATCACGGCGATTTCCGCAAGATCGTGGAGGGTGTCAACTCCACGCTCGACGCGGTGGTTGGACCGATGCAGGACGTGAGCGCGATCCTCACCAAACTCGCCGGAGGAGACTTTACCGCCCTCGTCACCAGCAAGTATGCAGGGGATTTCGACGCTGCTGGCCGAGGCCGTCAACACTCTTTCCAAGTCCGTGCGGTCGGCTCTCGATCAGATCTCGCGCAACGTTACATCGTTGACCAGTTCGGCGGAAGAACTGAATCAAGGTCAGCCAGTCCATGGGCTCCAACGCCGATGAAACGGCGACCCAGGCAAGTGTGGTTTCGGCGGCAGCCGAACAGGTCAGCAATAACGTTCAGACCGTTGCCACCGGAGCGGACGAGATGAGCGCCAGCATTAAGGAGATCGCCAAGAACACCGCCGAAGCGACTCGCGTTGCAGCCTCCGCCGTTCACACCACCGAGGTCACCAACGTGACGATCTCGAAGCTTGGGACAGAGCAGCGCCGAGATCGGCCAAGTCATCAAGGTGATCACCTCCATTGCCCAACAAACCAATCTGCTTGCGCTCAACGCCACCATCGAGGCCGCGCGCGCAGGCGAAGCCGGAAAGGGCTTTGCCGTGGTCGCCAACGAGGTGAAAGAACTGGCAAAGGAAACCGCCAAGGCCACCGAAGACATCAGCCGAAAGATCGAAGCCATCCAGGGCGATACGAACGGAGCTGTCTCGGCCATCGGCCAGATCAGCCAGGTGATCGGCCAGATCAGCGACATTCAGACCACGATTGCCAGCGCCATCGAAGAACAGAGCGCAACCACCAATGAAATCGGACGCACCCTGGCCGAAGCGGCCAAGGGCAGCACCGATATCAGCAAGAACATTGGCGGAGTGGCCGAAGCCGCACGCGCCACAACCGTGGGTGCGACGGACACATCGAAGTCCGCGCATGCCCTGGAAAAGATGGCCGCCGAGCTGCAAACCCTGGTCTCGCAGTTCCGTTTCTAGCTGCGTAGGCCGGGCACAGCCGCGGGAGATGCTGATCTGCTCACGGCTGTGCTTTTCTGATTCGACGTCGCGAAAGGAGACGATCATGCAGGCCTTAGTTGTTGACGATTCATCCACCATGAGGAAGGTTCTCAAGTCCATTCTGGTCGGCGCGGGCTTCGAGGTGGTTGAGGCCAAGTGCGGCGCGGACGCACTCGACTGTCTCCAGCAAAGCTGCGCCGATCTGGCGCTCTTCGACTGGAACATGCCCGAGATGAACGGGATCGAATTGCTCGGAAAAGTCAGGGCCGATCACCGCTATGACAACCTGAAGATCATGATGGTTACCACCGAGAGCGAACAAGCGGAGGTGGAACGGGCACTGCGGCGAGGGAGCAGATGAGTACATCATGAAGCCCTTCACCAAGGATTCGATTCCTGAACAAGTTGCAGATCATTGGGTTCGCCCAATGAAATATCGAGTGCTCGTCGTGGACGACTCGATCGTGATGCGGCGAATCGTCAGGCAATCGCTGGAGAGCGATCCGGAGATCGAAGTCGCTGGCGTGGCGGCAAACGGAAAGATTGCGCTCGCCATGGTCGAGCAGTACACGCTCGACGCGATCACGCTCGACATCGAAATGCCGGAGATGGATGGGTTGCAAACTCTTCGCGAATTGCGCGCGCGTGGCGTCCGCACCCCGGTAATCATGTTCAGCACATTGACCGAGCGAGGCGCACTGGCCACACTGGACGCCCTGGCCGCCGGCGCGGACGACTACGTCGCAAAACCCGGCAACGTGGACAGCGTGCAGGACAGCATGCTGCGAATTCGTCTGGAAGTCATTCCCAAGATCAAAGCGCTCTGCTGGAAGTCGAAAAAAACACAATCTCGTGTCGCGCCGGATGTTCCTATGGGGCCGGACGGCACCATCCGATCTTCGATTGCCACTGCGCCGACTACCTCGGCAGCGGCGGTCCTTGCACAATTGCTTCCGGTCAGAAACCAGCGCGTGGACGTGGTCGCCATCGGGACATCGACCGGAGGGCCGAACGCGCTTGCGGAAGTGATCCCGCACCTTCCGGCAAACTTCCCGGTTCCGGTTGTGATCGTTCAGCACATGCCGCCGACGTTCACGCGTTTTCTGGCCGAGCGTCTCAGCGCAACTTCTCCGCTCCTGGTGAAGGAGGGAGTATCGGGCACGGTGATTGAGCCAGGACACGCCTGGATCGCTCCCGGCGACTTTCACATGAATCTTCGCCGCGAGGATTCGTCGGTTCGCCTCGGCGTATTTCAGGCGCAACCGGAGAACTCCTGCCGTCCCTCCGTCGATGTCCTGTTTCGCTCGGCGGCGGAGGTATTCGGGCCGAACGTGCTGGCCGTGGTGATGACCGGCATGGGGCAGGATGGGCTGCGCGGGTGTGAACTCATCAAGGAAGCGCACGGCCAGGTCATCGTTCAGGATGAAGCCAGCTCCGTGGTATGGGGAATGCCCGGATATGTGGCCAAGGCTGGCCTCGCCGACAGCATCCTGCCGGTGACGGAAATCGCGGATGAGATCGTTCGCAGAGTTCAGCGCGGGCGCCGCGGGCAGTCGCAAACCTCTCTGTCGCAGTCGCGCCCTGCAATATGGCGCGCAAGGCGGTGAGTGTGGGGCTTGAATCACAGGAATTCGAATACTTGCGGCAATTTCTGGCGCATCACTCCGCCGTCATGCTGGATGAAGGTAAGGGTTACCTTGCCGAATCGCGGCTCACGCCCTTGGCTTACCGGGAAGGCATGGATTCGGTGCAGGAGCTGCTTGCGCATATTCGGCAGACTATCGTTTGACGATCTTCACCGCAAGGTTCTCGATGCCATGATGAACAACGAGACCTGGTTCTTTCGCGATCATCTGCCCTTCGAAGCACTGCGCCGGGTCATCATTCCGGAACTCATGGCGGATCGCGCCGCAACCCGGCGGCTCAATTTCTGGAGCGCCGCTTCCTCCAGCGGCCAGGAAGCCTACAGCATCGCAATGATGATCAAAGAAGAGTTCGGAGGACTGCCCGGTTGGAGCATTTCAATCCTTGGAACCGATCTATCTTCGGCGATCCTGGAGCGGGCGCGCTCGGGCCGCTACAGTCAGCTTGAAGTCAACCGGGGACTTCCAGCGAAGTATCTCGCCAAGTATTTCACCCGCGACGGATCGGACTGGATCGTTTCTCCGAACATCCGACGCATGGTGGAATTCCGCGAATTGAACCTCGCCATTCCGTGGTGCAATCTGCCTCGCTTTGACGCTGTTTTTTTTCGCAACGTCCTGATCTATTTCGAAGTCGACAAGAAACGTGAGATGTTTTCCCGCCTTTTCTCGACCATGAAACCGGATGGCTACCTGCTGCTGGGAGCGGCCGAGACCACCTACGGCTTGAGCGATTGCTTTGCCCGAATCGCATGGGACAAGACCGCGTATTTCCGACCAAAAATGTGAGCGGTGGGTGCATCGAGAGAAGCTGGCAGAAGTGGCTGCGCTGGATGAAGGCACGGAATGATTAGGCACGTATCCAGCACCAATCCGGGAGGCAGCGCGGCTGACTATACGAGGCTGGGGTCCGGCTGCTCGGCCGTGCCGCCACGCGACTTGGACTGCCTGCGCCGCAACCAGCTATATCCGCCCATCAGCACGGAGCAGAGCGCGAAGAGGCCGAGCGACCACTTGGCCGAGCGCGTGAACATCTCCACCCAGTCAAAGGCGCGCATGGAGAGCACGCCCGCCAGCAGCATGATGAGAATCCACACCAGCGAGCCAATGCCGTTGTAGAGATGAAAGCGCAGACGCGACAATCGCGCGGCACCTGCCACCGGAGGCGCCAGGTGCGCCACGCCCGGAATCCATTTGGCATAGAGCAGCGAGAAGCCCTTAAAGCGCTTCAGCCCACGGTAGGCCTTCTGTTCCAGGGAATCCGGCACAAAGGAGATGCGGCACATCGCGGCAATCACCTTGCGCCCCCGCCAGCGTCCTAGCTCATACCACATGCCATCTCCCAGCAAGCAGGGTACCGCCGTGGCCAGCAGCACCGGCCAGAACTGAAGATGATTCACCGCCATCATGGCTCCCGCCGCAAACAGCAGCGGAGATATAAACACCGGCACTCCCAGCCGCTCGCCCAGGGTTGCCAGGAACATCCACAGCACGCCGTGGCGGGCAAGTAACGTTGTCTCTGCCGGTATGAACATCTGCTCGCTTCTCTCCAGGGCGGGGTGCGTCCGCCGGAAAACACAGGGACGCGGCTTCCCAGGCAAGGCCTATTCGCCCCCGCGAAAGCTGCGTCCCTGTATCCAGTGTACCGGGAAACTGGCCGGAGTTGGTCAGGCTTCTTACCGCTTTGCTGAGTTTTCCTAACCCTAGCCGCCTCCGCTTTCGTCGCGGCGAGTGTTACGGCCATGCACCGCCTCCACAATCGCCGGATCGCCACCGATGTAGGCTTCCCCAAACGCCGTTGCCTTCCCTCTCCGCACGGCGCGGGATATGATGAAGATTCGCTTGGGAAAGCATCCCGGAGGGTACGCATGATCCCCTTGCTCGTCTTTGTTGCCATTCTGGTTGTCGCCGGCCTGATCGTGGCCGGAATGTACAACGGGCTGGTGCAACTCAGGGTTCGCGCAGACAACTCGTGGTCTGACATCGATGTTCAACTGAAACGGCGTCATGACCTGATTCCGAATCTGGTGGAAACCGTAAAGGGCTATGCCGCGCACGAAAAGGGCACGTTTGAGAACGTAGCCCGCTACCGTTCCGCCGCCATGGCCGCCACCTCCACCGAGGATCGCGCCCAGGCGGAAGGCCAGCTCACCCAGGCCCTGCGCGGATTGCTTGCGGTCGCCGAAGCCTATCCCGAGTTGAAGGCCAACACTCAGTTCCAGGCGCTGCAGCAATCGCTGTCTGAGCTGGAAGACGCGCTGCAGAATTCGCGCCGCTACTACAACGCCGTGGTGCGTGACCTCAACACCAGGATTCAGTCGTTCCCGACCAACATCATTGCGGGAATGTTCAACTTCCAGCAGCGGCAGTTCTTTGAGATCGCCGATCCCACCGAGCGCGCCGTTCCAACCGTGAAGTTCTAACCGTCAACATGAATCCGACCCGACGTTCGACATTGCCGAACCCCAGCCGTATCCGCTGGGGTTTGTTGCTTGCCGTCCTGCTGTTGCTGGCGGCTCCATCGTTTGCCCGCTCCTGGAAGATCGCCCGCTTTGATGCCCGCTACACCGTGGCCGACGACGGCGACAGTGCTGATCGAAGAGGAGATCCATCCCTCGTTCGAAGGCACATTCAACGGCATTCTGCGCGAGATTCCGGTCGAGTATCCGGGCCCCGACGGAACGGACTACAAGCTCTTTCTCAAGGTGGACTCGGTCACCGGTGAGGTCGGCCAGAAGATCAAGTTCGAGCAGAGCACACGCACCGAGCGCACCCGCAACGGCGCCGACCATCAGT
This sequence comes from uncultured Acidobacteriota bacterium, assembly GCA_963737175.1. Classification (GTDB taxonomy): domain Bacteria; phylum Acidobacteriota; class Terriglobia; order Terriglobales; family Acidobacteriaceae; genus TOLSYN. The sequence goes on from CAVTRQ010000015.1 coordinate 90,640, forward strand.
TTCTCGTGCTCAAGATCTACGCCGGAGGCACCGACACCGAGCGCACCGTACACATCGCCTACCGCGCCACCAATGCGGTGCGATTCTTCAAGGACCACGACGAGTTCTACTGGAACGTGACCGGCAATGACTGGAAGGTGCCCATCGACGAGGCCTCGGCCTTCGTCGCCCTGCCCAGCGCCGCCGCCGGATCAACTCAAGGCGCAGGCCTTCACCGGCGGCTACGGCTCGCGCGAGCAGGAAGCCACCAGCAGCATCGATGGCAGCAACATTACCTTCGCAACCTCCAGCCCTCTCGCAGCCCGCAGCGGACTCACCATCGACGTCTACATTCCCAAGGGCATTCTGAAGGAGCCCTCCTGGTTCACCCGCTATGTCGTCTGGTTCATCGGCGGCAATCCCGGCGCGCTGCTGCCGGTGTGGGCCTTCGCCGTCATGTTCGGCCTCTGGTGGTGGAAGGGACGCGACCCCGATCCCGGCATGTCCGTCGCGCCCATGTACGAGCCGCCCAAGGGACTCACCCCCGCCGAGGCAGGCACCCTGCTCGCCGACGCCATCGAAGCCCGCGACATTACATCGACACTCATCGATCTTGCGGTCAAGGGCTATCTCAAAATTATTGAGACACGAGGACAAGGTGCTCTTCCTCACGCACAAGGATTACACTCTCCGCCTGATGAAGCCGCGCTCCGAGTGGCAGAATCTTGCGCGCTCACGAAGCTCGAGGTGCTCAACAACATCTTCCCCGAGGTCACCGCCGAGGAGACCACGCTCTCCAGTTTGAAGAACCGCTTCTACATCGCGCTGCCCTCCATCCGTCAGGAGATCATGGACTCGCTCAAGGGCAAGGATCTTTACTCCACCGATCCCGAGTCGGCCAAGGGACTCGCGCTCGTCGGTGTGCTGGTGATCGCACTTCCATTCGTCTGGCTGCAGATGACCGGGGCGATCCAACTCACCAACTCTCCGTCCGTGTTGGGCGTCGGCGTGCTGCTCTCCGTCCTCATCGTCTTCCTCTTCGGCCGCCAGCTCAGCGCCAAGACCATGCGCGGTGCGCGCACCCGGGTCCAGTGTCTCGGCTTCAAGGAGTTCATGACCCGCGTCGATGGCGACCGCATCAAGCGTATGCCGCCGGACACCTTCGAGCGCTTCCTGCCCTACGCCATGGCCTTCGGCGTCGAGCAGCACTGGGCCAAGGCGTTCCAGGGACTGCTCACCGAACCGCCCTCCTGGTACGTTGGCTCCGGCTACGGAACTCCAGGCATGATGTGGACTCCGCTTCTCTTCACCAACTCCATGAGTTCGTTCTCCAACTCGGCCTATCAGTCCTTCGCCGCCGCGCCGCAAGCCAGTTCCAGCGGCTCAGGCTTCGGAGGCGGTGGCAGCCTCGGCGGTGGAGGCGGCTTCTCCGGTGGAGGATTCGGCGGTGGCGGCGGCGACGCTTTCTAATCGCGACCGGCTTACCGCAACCTGCTTACTAAACGCAAGCTGATGGGTACTCTGCGCTGGCCTGCCCTGGCTAACGCAGGGCTCTTTTGTCCCCGTTTTGCTTTTGGTATCGTCCTGCCAACACCGGAGCCCTTTCCTACATCCAACATAACTTCCGAATCCCGAGGTTAACGATGTCTGAAGTTTTGCCCGGCCATGACCAAGGCTTGCCAACCCCTGAATCCGATGCGAGACCCTCCGTATCTCCTCGCGTGCAAGGCATCGCCCCCGCCTGGGAGCCCGCCGAGCCCATCTCCCAAAGCGAGCCACTCGACCCCCATGTGGTCGAGGCCGCGCGTGGACTCTTCCTGGAGCCGGGCCGAAGCGGCATGGCTGGCACCGCCGAGCTCATCGGCAGCGCCGTTGGCAGCGCGCAGCGGCAGGTGCGGCGGGGACTTGAACTGGTGCGCAACCTTCCCTCCTCTGGAGCCTCGCATGCCAGTCAGGTGGAACATGAAATCCTGAACCACGCTGCCAGCACCTTGCATGAGCTCGCCGAAGATGTTGCCGACATCCGCCACGAGGCCGCTCGCCGGTTGGATGAGTGGAGCGAGGAGATCGAGGAACGCTTCCAGCAGCTCCGCCGCGAGGTCAGCAGCGCACTCCCCCGCTTGCGCACCGGCGCCCAGCAGTTTGCCAGCCGCTATCCATTGCAGACCATCGCCGCCATTGCCGGGGTTGGGTTTGCCTTCGGCATGGCGCTTCGACTGAACAGGAGGTCTCACCGTGGCTAGCCGCTCGAACTTCTACCCACCTGAAAAGCCGTTGGCGCAGTTGCTCTCTGAATTCAAGGACGAGTTGAAGGAGTTTGCCGCAACTCGCGTCGCGATGCTGCGGGCCGAGATGCGCGAGAAAATTGCCACCGCAGGCGCGGCTCTTCTGGCCATCGCCGCCGGAGGCATCTTCGCCCTGCTGGCCATCTTATTTCTGGCCGTCGCCTTCGTCGCCCTGATCGCCATGGGTTTCGGTGGAGGCGCGGGAGCCTGGGCTGAGGCCTTCGCTATCGTTGGCGTCTTCTTCGTGCTGGGCGGCGGCTTGGCGCTTGCCTTCGGCATCAGGCTGCTGAAGGAGCGCGGGCTCAAGCCCGAGCGTACCCTGCGCATCTTGAAGCAAGACCAGATCTGGTTGCAGCATGAAACGAGGAGCGAACGATGACCGATCCACTCCCCAGCGATGCCTTGGAGCAGCGCGCCGCCAGCCAGCGGCAGCGCCTGCATGACTCCGTCAGCGAACTGCGCGAGCACTTGGACGTACAGAAAACCGCCCGGAATTATGTCTGGCGGGCTTCGGCTGCGGCCGGCCTTTTGGCCCTTGCCCTCGGCTATGCCATCGCCGGCGCGTTTACCGACTGATTCCACCCTGCGCCGGGCCGACTTCCGCCGCGCCGCTCACCCGGCAGATAAATCATTGTGGATAAATCATTGATTCGCCGGATTCTAGGGAAAAAATCCGCTCTTCCGCAACCACTCTACTTCATGACATAATCCAAGTTTCGAGGTTACTTAAGGTCTTACGACTTCTGTGGGAGCTCACGTGACCGATATTCGGACGAGTAGACGATTTCCAGTGCATTTGCCGCTCAAGGTTTTGGGAGACCAGAACATATCGATGGGAAGCACGGCAAATATCAGCGCGGCCGGAGTCTATCTCTGGGTCGACGGCGGGCTCGAGGTTGGCTCGTCGATTGAATTTGAGGTGACGATTCCCCGCGATTCGATCGCTGCGGGCAATGACGTTCGCCTGCACTGCCATGGTCGGGTGGTGCGCTGTGACCCGAACCCGGAAGCCGGACACACCGGCGTCGCCTGCGTCATCGAACGGCTACGAATTCCTGCGCACCGCCGAAGCAGGAGGCGAATAGATGCTGAAGATTATTCTCGCTGACAATCAAGCCATCTTTCGCGCCGGCATTGCCAAGGTTCTCGCCGTCGAGGACGACGTGCGCATCGTTGCCCAGGCTCAGACGGTCGAGCAGGCCATGATCGCCATCGAAAAATTTCGCGGCTCCGTCATGATCTACGCCTCCAGCTTTCTTCCGGACACCGCTCCGGCTGACGACGCTGGCGCGCGAGTCCGGAATTCAACTCGTCGTCATTGCTGAAAATAACGATCCGCCGGAACGCTACCTGAATGCCGGCGTGCTCGGCTTGATCTTCCGCTCCGTGGATAGCGCCGAACTGCTTGCGTTGCGTGCGCAAGGTCAGCGCCGGCGAGAGTCTACGTGCAGGATCTGCGAACCGCGGCGCGCAATCGCGGACACCGACGACTTCGTCGGCGCCCGCGTTCGCGACCGCCTTACGCCCAAGGAATTGAAGATCGTCGCCCTCATCGTGCAGGGCTTCAAGAACAAGGAAATCGCCAATCTGCTCGGAACCACCGAGCAGGTGGTGAAGAATTATCTGCGCAATGTCTATGACAAGATCGGCGTCTCCGACCGCCTGGAGCTTGCGCTTTTCACCATCCATCACCGGATTCTGGCGGAAGCCGCCGCGGCCAGCGCGGCGACCATGCGGACGACCACGCTCCAACCCCGGCGGCAGCCATTTAGCCGCACGCCTGCACCACGTAGAAAGCGCGGCCCATCAGCCGCGCTTTTTTGTGCTTCAGAATCTCGCTTCTCAGTCAGTGCCGCGAGGCCCGCTCGCTCGCCTTCAGCAGTTCATTGACGATGGTCACCAGTTCCTCCGGATTCACCGGCTTCTCCAGGTAGAGATCCGCCAGCGGCTCCGCCGATTGGTAGGCCTCGGCGACGTAGCCGGAGACCACCACGACCGGCATCGTCGAGTGGGTCTTGGCCGCTTGCACCACGCTGCGTCCGTTGCCATCTCCCAGCCGCCAGTCCGTCACCACCGCGTCGTACTCGTTGGCGTTCATCATTTCAATCGCTTCGTGCGCCGAGGTCGCCGGCGTCACTTCGTGCCCCGCCTGCTCCAGAATCGCGCACTTCAGCTTGACCACGTGCGGCTCATCGTCGATGCATAGAATTCGCGCCATGAAGTCCCTGCAATCACTGCCCTGGTTGACCGGTGAGCGCGACGAATCTGCCCGCACTTCCGTTGCACCATTCTCCGCAGCCAATGTCTGCTTGTCAATGCCGCCTGAGGCAATGGCAGCCTGCCTCGAAAACCTGCCATTCGCCAGATGCTCGTCTTACAGCTTACGCGCAATCGATTTCGCCTGCGTAAACAGCAGCAGGTAGTCCGGCCCGCCCGCCTTGGAATCCGTGCCCGACATGTTGAAGCCGCCAAACGGATGCGCGCCCACCATGGCTCCCGTGCACTTGCGGTTGATGTACAGATTGCCGACGTGGAACTCCTGCCGCGCCAGCTCCATCCGCTCTTCCGAATAGGTGTAGACCGCCCCGGTCAGCCCAAACTCGGTATCGTTGGCAATGCGCAGTCCTTCGTAGAAATCCTTGCAGCGAATCACCGCCAGCACCGGCCCGAACACCTCTTTCTGCTCCAGGGTATCGCCCGGCTTCACCTCGGAGATGATCGTGGGCTCGATCAAGTAGCCCTGCCTGACCCTCCACCGCGTGTCCGCCGGTAATCAACGCGCCCGCCTTCCTCGCATCGCCTGCTCGATGTAGCCGAGGATCGACTTTCTCGGCCGCCTCATTGATCACCGGACCCAGGTTCGGATTCGTCTTCCGCTGCACCCACCGTCAGCTTCTCCGCCCGCTCCTTGAGCCGTTCCACAAACTTGTCATACACGCGCTCGTCCACGATCGCCCGCGAGCAGGCCGAACACTTCTGCCCGCTGAAGCCGAAGGCCGAGGCGATCACGCCTGACACCGCCGCGTCCAGATCCGAGTCGGCATCCACCACAATCGCGTCCTTGCCGCCCATCTCCAGAATCGTGCGCTTGATCCAGATCTGCCCCGGCTGCGCCTTGGCCGCCAGTTCGTGAATCTGCAGTCCCACTTCCTTCGACCCCGTAAACGCGATAAAGCGCGTCTTGGGATGCTTCACCAGTTCGTTGCCGAAACTGCTCGCCGCTGCCGGTGACAAAGTTCACCACGCCATCGGGAATCCCGCACTCCTCCAGCACCTGGAAGAACTGGGCGGCAATCGTCATCGCGTCGCCGCTCGGCTTCAGCACCACCGTGTTGCCGCTCACAATCGCCGCCATGGTCATGCCCGCCATGATGGCCGAAGGAAAATTCCACGGCGGAATCACCGCCCCCACGCCCAGCGGAATGTAGCGCAGTTCGTCGCGCTCGCCCGGCAATTGAATCGGCGGTTCGGCCTTGTCCAGGCGCAGCGCCTCGCGCGCATAGAACTCCGCGAAGTCAATCGTCTCGGCCACGTCGGCGTCGGCCTCGGCCCAGTTCTTGCCCACCTCAAACACCAGCCACGCCGCCCACTCGAATTTGCGCTCGCGCAAGCGTGTGCGCCACCCGGAACAGCAACTCCGCGCGCTCCGTGCACCGGCGTGCGGCTCCAGCTCTCGAATGCCTTCAGCGCGGCATCCACCGCCGCCGGAACGTCTTCGGCGCCCGCCTTCTGGAAGATGCCCACCACCTGCTCCGGGTGCGAAGGATTGATCGACCGCAGCTTCGCCTCCGTCCGTCACCCGATGGCCGCCAATCACGTTGTCATACTCGCGGCCAAGTTGCCGCCGCACCTTGTCCAGCGCTTCTCGCATCGCCCGCACATTCTCCGCGCGCGTGAAGTCCACAAAGGGTTCATTCATGAACGGCTGTGAAAGCGGAACTCTCCACCGTAGTTGCTGCCACATTATTTTGTAGGGTCGCCATGACATCCTCTCGGAAGTCCTCCAGACTTCTGAAAATTCCAAGCTGCTACATTGGCCCGCGAACGGCCCGCAGGACAGATGATTTTATCACCTCAATGGGCGGCAAGCCGGTTCGCCCGGAGTTTAGCAAGAAGCCGTCATAATCGCCGCAAAAGCGCCTTGAAATTGCGGCCAGCCAGTTCCGCCTTATGCGTTGCATCCAATTCACTCCTGAACGAATCTACAACTCCGGGACGGGGTCCGGTGAGGACACGCCGGTGTACTCACGCTGCTCCGTTCGCGAACTGTTTGGCAGCTCCGCAACCCTTTCAGCACAGGAAGTGAAACAACCGAGGAGTATGTATGGCCACAATCGCTGCATCGCATCTCGACCAATCCGCACTGAAGTTCGTCGATCGCACGCATAAACTTTTGATCAACGGCAAATGGGTCGCGAGCCGCCTCCGGCCAAATCTTCCCAACTTATAACCCTGCCACCGGGCAGGTGCTTTCGCAGGTGGCCGAGGGCGATAAGGCGGACGTGGATGCCGCGGTGAAGGCGGCCCGCGAAGCGTTCGATCACGGCCCCTGGCGCAGACTCACTGCCTCCGAACGCGGACGCATGATCTGGAAGCTGGCCGATCTGCTGGAACAGCACACGGAAGAATTCGCAACCCTTGAAAGTCTCGATAACGGAAAGCCGCTGGCCGTCGCACGTGTCGCCGATGTCCCCCTGGCGGTTGATCTGCTGCGCTACATGTCCGGCTGGACGACGAAGATCGAGGGCAATACCATCCCGATCTCCGTCCCCTACACGCCCGGCGCCCGCTACCACGCCTTCACCTTGCGCGAGCCTGTCGGCGTCGTCGCCCAGGTGATTCCCTGGAACTTCCCGCTGCTGATGGCCGCCTGGAAGATCGGCCCCGCGCTGGCGGCCGGCTGCACCGTCGTTCTCAAGCCAGCCGAGCAAACGCCTCTGACCGCGATCCGCCTGGGCGAACTGATCCAGGAAGCCGGCTTCCCGGAGGGCGTGGTCAATATCGTGACCGGCTTCGGCGAGACCGCCGGCGCCGCACTGGCAGCCCATCCCCAGGTGGACAAGATTGCTTTCACCGGCTCCACCGAGGTCGGCAAGCTGATCGTTCATGCGGCTACCGGCAATCTGAAGAAGGTGACGCTTGAACTGGGCGGCAAGTCCCCCAACGTGATCATGAGTGACGCCGATCTCGACGTTGCCATTCCGGGCGCCGCCAGCGCGATCTTCTTCAACCAGGGCCAGTGCTGCTGCGCCGGTTCGCGCCTGTACGTACACAAGTCAATCTTTGACAAAGTGGTCGAGGGCATTTCGGATGATGGCGAAGAAGATCTGCGTCGGTCCCGGCTGGGAGCCAGGTACGCAACTCGGTCCGCTGGTCTCCGAAGAGCAGTTACACCGCGTCAAAGGCTACATCGACGCTGGATTGGTCGAAGGAGCCTGCGCCATGACCGGGGGACACCAGATCGGCGACAAGGGCTATTTTGTCGAGCCCACGGTGCTGATCCACACCAACAAGGATATGAAGGTCGTCCGCGAAGAGATCTTCGGCCCCGTCGTGGCCGCCATGCCCTACGACAGCATGGATGAAGTTGGTCGATCAGGCCAACGATTCCACCTACGGTCTGGCTGCCGGCATCTGGACCAACAATCTCTCCAAGGCGCACCAGCTGGCTGCGGCCATGCGTGCCGGCACCGTCTGGGTGAACTGCTACAACGTCTTCGACGCGGCGCTGCCCTTCGGCGGATACAAGGAGAGCGGCTGGGGTCGCGAGATGGGCCACAACGCCATCGATGCCTACACGGAAACCAAGTCCGTGTGCATGAAGGTCGCCTAAGCGGCAAACGCGGACAAGGGACGAGGATGCACCTCGCCCCTTGTCCGCTGCCCGGCGGCGAAGCCGCAGTTGGCGAATCCGGAACCCAGGCGAACTACTTTACGCGATCCACTTCCTTCAGGCGGGCGGCCTTGCCACGCAGGGCGCGCAGGTAGTACAGCTTGGCGCGGCGAACCTTGGCCGAGCGAACCACTTCCAGCTTGTCGATGATGCGGCTGCCCAGCGGGAAGATGCGCTCCACGCCCTGGCCAAAGCTCATCTTGCGAACCGTGAAGCTCGGCTGCTGGCCGTTGGCCTTCTTGATGACGATGCCTTCAAAGATCTGGATGCGCTCTTTGTCGCCTTCCTTGATCTTCACGTGAACCTTCAGGGTGTCGCCCACCGCGAAGCTGGGCAGGTCGGTGCGCTGCACTTTCGCAAGCATCCGGGTAATGATGGGAGATGACGACATGACGATTTCCTCTTCTCTTCTCGGATGCCGGGGCAAGCAGCCCTGGTGCGATCCCGTAATCTTTCTAAATTTTCTTCGGCCCCGCGCTTTAACTCGCGAAGCAGTGCCTTGTCTTCCGGGCTGAGCGCCACCTTCTGCAGAAGGTCGGGGCGGTTTCTCAGCGTTTTTTCCAGTGCGCGGCGCCGTCGCCAGCGCCGGATCTCTTCATGGTTCCCATTCATCAGCACTTCCGGAACCGCCATCCCGCGAAATTCCGCGGGGCGCGTGTAGTGCGGATAATCCAGCAGGCCGCCGGTTGCAATCGTCGAATCCGGCTCCAGCCTTCCGCGCTCGTCGAACCTTGCCTCTGCCTCCACGCCGCTGAAGCTTTCGGTTTTTGCCGAAGCCTCGTTGCCCAGTGCTCCGGGCAGCAGACGTGTCACGCAGTCCAGGATGAGCGCGGCTCCCAAGCTCTCCGCCGCTCATCACAAAGTCGCCCACCGATACCTCGCGATCCGCCAGGTATTCGGTCACACGCTCATCCACGCCCTCGTAGCGCCCGCACAGAAACGTGATGCGCTCCAGTCCGGCCAGCTCCTGCGCCATCGCCTGGGTAAACATCTTTCCCGACGCCGACAGCATGCACCACCGATTCCCTGGCCGTCGCCGCTCACCCGCTCTGCTCTTGGCCGCAACGCCCAGCGATTCGACGCACTCAAACAGCGGATCGGGTTTCAGCAGCATTCCCTCGCCGCCGCCAAATGGACGATCGTCCACCGTGCGGTGCCGGTCCTGCGGTAAACGCCCGCAGGTCGTGGATTCCGATTTCAATGAGCCCGGCGTTGCGCGCCCTGCGCACAATGCCGTAATCCAGGGGACCACGGAAGAAGTCCGGAAAGATGGTGACAATCTCGAACCGCACTTCCTGCCCTCTGTCGCAGCGCCTCTGCCTATCGCTTCGCCGTCCGCTGCCGGTCCTTCTTCCCCGCGCTCGAGCGGAGCATCCAGTTCCAGCATTCCTTCCGGCAGTTGCATCTCGATCCGCTTTCCCTTCAAGTCGAGCTTCTTTGTAAAGCTCTCCACGAAGGGAATCATGAACTCTTTGCCGCCGTCGTCGTCTCTTCACGATCAGCAGCGGGGCCGTTCCCGCCCCAAAATTCTACATCCACAACGGTGCCGTTCCCGCCCAAGCTTCGTCACAGCTGTGCCACGTCCCGCTCCGCCTGGCTGACTTCCACCACCAGGCATCCCAGCAACTCGCTCACGTAGAACGCGCCCTGCTTCCAGCTCGGCACGCTCTGCGGCGGGAATCTGAATCTCCGACCGCAGCAGCGTTTCCGCCTCTTCGATCGAATCCACGCCCTCGAACTTGAGCACCATGCCGCCCTTGTGAGGCCAGTACTCTTCCAGGTGCAGTTCGCGGCGCTCGACCGCTGCCTGGCGTGCCACGCGTAGAGCGTGCGCCGTTGCTCGAATCGCTCGGGAAAGTCCGTGTGCAACTCCGCCAGCGACTTCTCCCACGCGGCCTTGCACCTTCACCACCCGCGCAATCGTAATGAACGCGGCGTTGCCGGATCCTCTCCCATCCCGCTACTCGACCTTGCTTACTCAACAATGTCGAGCGAGCAGCGCTGCCCGTTCTTTTCCGCCGCGGCGGAAAGAATCGTGCGCAGCGCCCGGGCGGTGCGTCCCGAGCGGCCAATCACGCGGCCCAGGTCGTCTTCGGCAACCTCCAGTTCCAGCTTCACGTACTCGCTGTCACCCGAGGCCACAACCAAAACTTCCTCGGGAGAATCCACGAGGGCCATGGCCAGCTCTTTTGGCCAGTCCGGGCAGATTGGCAGCACATCGGCGTCTGCTCCTGCCTACGCGACCGGCTCAGCCGCAGCCGGCGAGCCGCAGGCGCAGCGTGCAGCATTCTTGTAAAGGCGCGCCAGCGTCGGCGAGAACTGCGCTCCCTTGCCGAGCCAGTACTCGATGCGGTCCTTCTTCAAATCTACCGTGGCAGGGTTGGTGCGCGGATTGTAGAGGCCGACAACTTCAATCGAACGGCCGTCGCGCGCGCGGTCCTTTTCGATGACAACAATACGATACACAGGCTGCTTACGCGCACCACGGCGCGAAAGACGAATCATTAACACAGGCTTTTTTCCTCTCTTCGTTTCACTCCAGCGCTCGACATCCCCGGCAGGCTTTGCCCCCGGAGACCGGAAATCGCGCCAGCCACCGGCTTACGCCGGCCAGGCAGCTCTGATTCGAACGCCGTGATGCCCGCCGCGCCTTGGCGCAATCGGCGGATCGACATCCGCCACGGGCTCTACCACAAAGGAATCGCCAGACACACGCCCGGCAAACACTTGCAGCAACTTTTATTATCGCGGAACTTCGCCCTCACTGGCAAGCCGCACGTGGAGCGAACGGCCTACGCCGCCGGTCTCTCGAGCGCCACCGGTTGCCTGCGCCTCGCCGCAGCACTTGCACTTGCGCGCGCCGATGGCGATGGATTCCAGGCAGGCGGGGCAGGTCTTGGTGGTGGGATCGGGCGGCGCCTGGCCGCGCGCCTGGCGCGCCTTCCAGGCATTCATCGGCGCCACCATGGCGAAGTACACCGCGCCGGCGATCAGCAGGAATGAGATCAGCGCGTTCAGAAACAGTCCGTACTTGATCTCGCTGCCGTTCAGGTTGACCGCAAATGCGGAGAAATCCGGCTTGCCGACGATGGCGGCGATCAGTGGCGTCAGAATGTTGGCGACGAACGCGGTGATCACGGCTCCGAAGGCAACGCCAATGACCACGGCAACGGCCAGATCAATGACGTTGCCCCGCAGGATGAACTCCCGGAATCCCTTGAACATAGGCCCTCCTGATGCAGTTACTCCGTTTTCCATCAATTTAGGATGCAGCTAGGATGCGGCGGGCGGGCCCGGCGCGAACGGCCAATCCTCACCCGCCGCCTATTCCGCGCTTGGAAGCGGCGCCGGCAGCGTCGTCACCTTGGGCGCGATGATGTCGCTCAACAGGTCCGGCTTGCTCTTGTCGCGCACCAGGTGCGGATGCCGCGGGCCGTCGAAGTAGTCCAGCGAAACGGTGCGGAAGTACTCGGTGTTTTCCACCAGCAACTGAATCGGCTGGTGCGAGCTCTGCGCCTCGCGCATCGCCGCCACCAGAAACTCCTGGGTGTACTTCCGTCCGTTGACGGCGATGATCTTCATCCCCGGCCCGATGCCATTCTTGGCCGCGATTCCGTCCTCGATGGCGTCCTCCACCACGCCATCCTTGCTGAGCACCAGTCCGAGCGACGCGGTCGCGTCAAAGCCGCGCCCCTCCTGCTCGCGCAGCTTGGCGATCGCGTTCGGCTGATCGTTATAGACCAGCTTCCAGCCGCCGTTGGCAATGCCTCCCAGCGGGGCGTGTTCGGCGATCTTCAGCACGCGGTCGGTGAGGAAGCCGCGCCAGTCATAGGGCTGCACCTGGTTCAGCGTGTTCACCACATCGTCGAAGGTGTAGGTCTTCACCTCCGGCGGCGTGTTGTGGCCGCCGTAGAACAGATGGGCAAAGTCGTCCATCGATTTCTTGCCGCCGCTCTTCTGGCGAATGATGGTGTCGGCCTCCAGCCAGATCAGCGCGCCCTCGTCGTAGTAGTCCACGCCGCGGCGATAGTTGCTGAACGCGTCCGGAGCGTCGTACAGAATCTGCGCCGCCGTCGCCGTGTCTTCCAGCGAGCGCCACTTGCGCCCGGGACGGTGCGAGTAGGTCATCGCGATCCGGGCGAACTGTTCGCGCCACTGCTCCGGCGTCTGCAGTCCGCTGCGCCCGGTCAGCACGTAGCCAAAGTATTCGGTCAGCCCCTCGTAAACCCAGAGCAGATTGCCTTCCATGGGCGCTTCGTATTCGGGCGTCGCCAGTCCGGCCGGACGGCGGTACTTGCCGTTCCAGGAGTGCGTGTATTCGTGCGGCAGCAGCGATGCGCCCAGCGTCCACTGTGTCGGGTCGGTGAGGTAGCCCTCGCCCACGCGGCTGTCATTGGACTCGTGATGCTCCAGTCCGAAGTGCGCAACGTGATCGCTGAGCGTGAGCAGGAAGTGATACTCGCGATAGTGCCGCGCGCCGTACAGCGCGCCGGCTTCGGCCACCAGGTTGTCAAAGGCCTTGATCTGCTGCGGCAGGCTTTGTTCTGTCACGTATACCTGGACCAGTACGTATTGCTCGATCATCGCCTGGTGCACATCGACGCCGGAGCCTGTCATCGCGGGCTGGACAGCCGCCTTGGCCTCATTCTCGAGCCGGCTCACGTCGCCCACCGCGTCGGTGATCAGGTCAGAGAACGGCGCCGCAGAGGCTCCTGTCGGTCCGGCCGCAGAGAGCACGCTGGATGTGCTGGTGCCCGTCAATGCCGCGCCTGCGATCGCACCGACGGCATTTGTCGCAATCAACATTTTCCGCACCTCCATTCGTGGATTTCGAATCGTTCCTCTGTTCCTGTCTTGCTTTTGTCCTTGCTTTTCCTCTATTCCCTATCCCCTGCTCCCTATTCCCCAATCCGTGTTCCCCAATCCGTGTTCCCTAGCTCTTCGCAATCTCCAGTGCCGACGTGATCATGCCCTTTTCGGCCTGCACAGCCGAGCCATTGAGGCCATATGCACGCGTCGCCCGTATCAGGTCCACCATTTCTGTAAGAGGATTAATGTCGGGATACGCCACGTAGCCGTCCGGTCCGGCGTCGGGATGGCCCGGATCGTAGCGCTTGAGGGGCGGCGACGGATCTCGACCACCTGGACGATGTGTACGCCCGGCGCTGAATTTGGCGCTCCAGGCAGAGGAAGCAGTGGAGGCAGAGCTGGCAGGACTTCTCCGGCGCCGATGGGGCCGGCGCTTGAAATCCGTCTTCGTCGCGCTCGATGAAGTGTTGATCGAATCGCTCATGGAATCCAGAAAGTTCGCATCGCCTTCATT
>CAVTRQ010000016.1:0-210287 GCA_963737175.1 uncultured Acidobacteriota bacterium
GCCGCGCAGCGGGTGTTCCTGACGCGCGAGGGATTGGAAGTCGTGCTGCCCGAGCGCAAGAACAGCAGCCACCTCGTCATTGTGGATCTGGGCGTGCCCCGCACCGTGCATTCGAATGTTCGCACTCTGGATGGCGTTACCGCCCACGACCTCGACGACCTCTGCTGCGCGATGGACAAGCGGGAGCAACGCCGCCTCATGTTGCCGGTGGCCGAGCGCATCGTTGCCGAAGAGGCAGCGGGCTTCCGCAACAAGCTCTTGTCGGAGTCGATCCTACCCACAATTTCAGCGATGCGCGAACGGCTGGAGCTCATCTGCCGTCAGGAAATGGATCAGTTAAAGGATCAGTTCGGGCCGTTCACCGTAGATCAGGAAGTCGCTCTGGAAGCCCTCTCCGCGCACATCACCCAGCGCATTTCAGCGACCCTCGCACGGCAGCTCAAGCAGATGCCGGGAAGCCCTGAACTCACCAGTGCGATTCAAAAGCTCTTTCAATTAGAAGTGCGAAAATCCAAAGCAGACGTCGTAGTCTGCGACTAGTCCGCCCGCCTCGCAGGATCGCGCCCACCTCTCTGCTGACTCCCCTTTGCACGCCTCCTGGCTCATAACTGTTTCGCTCCTCACAATTTCGCTCGTCACAATTTCCGTCGCCATCCGTCTCTCACAATCCCAAATCGAAAACCAATCCTGTGGTGCTGATCCGGGAAATCAGCGCGCGCCTTTGCCTGCTCGATCGATGGGGCATCGCCGCTCGTCTGCCGTTATAGAAATCAGATGGATCGCGCCGGCAGTTCTAGAATGTGCACTCAAGCCCGCCGCAGCGTGATCAGCTCGTGTCCTCAGGAGAGTGGAATGAAACGGATCGCCTTGCTGTTCATCTTTGCATTCAGTACCGCGGCGGCGCTGCAGGCGCAAGCAAACTGGTCCTTCAAAGGTACCGTGATCAAGATGCGAAGCACCGACTGCGTCCTGCAGCGGAGTTTCATGGCGGCCATGTCCGGAGTTTCGGCGCCAGCAGGGGTCACCTGTCCTGAGTACACGGTGATGAGCGACAAGGTTGTCTATGTCGTGATTGGGCGGCGCAGCGAAGCATTCATTCCCCTGGCGGAGGACAGGCAGTTCCTGATCCGCAAGAACGAAATCGTTATCTTTTCCGATGATGAGAAAACCAAATCCCGCTTCGCGATTCAGCAGATGATCCTGCGGGCGGACTGGGATCGCGAACAGGCGCGAAAAGAGGTTGAGGCGAGAATGATGGAACGTAGCGCGAACTACGAAGTGCGCAATCCTCCTCGCGCTTCCGTGCTCTCCACCAGCGCAAGATGAGATCGCTGCAAGGGACGGCGACGCGCGTAGCCTCTTCCCTCTGCGCATCGCTGCTTGACAGCGCGTGTGCCCCGGATTGCCACCCCACGGCGTCCGGGGCCCGTTTCTTTCCGGCAGCTTTTTTCTTCCATCCTCCTCCAAATCAAAGTAATTCCCTGACTTCATGCGTATCGCGTTCCGGATTTGTGTTCCGGGATCGCACTCCTTAAGGATGAGTTCTCGCTTGCCCGCCGTTCCTCGCCGCCATACCAACACTCTCCGATCGAAAGCTCCCTGACGGAACCAACCACCTGACCCTGGCTGCGTGACCGATGGCCCCGTCCATTGGCACGCACCGTTTTGCACGCACCGTTGCCGGATGATCTGTGGCAACTCTGAAGCAGATTCGCCGTTTGCCTCGAAAAAACAGCGGCGCAAAAACCAGAAATGGAGGCTCGTTTTCCCGGCATAAAAAGCATTCCGGAACCCACCTGCAAGACTGTATGCGCGACTCCGAAGAACCGTTCGCTGCATTGAACGAAGGAGTTCGCAAATGCAGCTTTCCGCGCAGAGCCGAATCGCAATCTTCCTGATCGCATTGTTTATGGCCGTCGCGCCGGCTTCCTCTCCGCTCTACGCCGCCGACCAGACCGGATATACGATTCGGGCCAGTGCCAATGAAGTGCGGCTCGCCTTCGCCGCCTCCGACCGCCAGGGTCACGTCGTCAAGACCCTGAGCTCGACCGACATTGCGGTAGCCGACAACGGATCGATCATCCGCCAGTTCCGCAGCTTCCGTCCGGCCTCGGAGAGTCCTCTGGACCTCGTGATCCTGCTCGATGCCAGCGATTCGGTAGCCTCGGAGATACCAGCAGAAATCGAAGCGGTGAGGAACTTTGTCGGACACTCTACCTGGAAAGAGCAGGACAGGGTCTCGATTCTGTCCTTTGGCGGACTGCGGCCGCAACTGATCTGCGCCCTCAACTGCAATGCAGAATCCGCAGGCGTGAAGCTGAGCTCTCTGCGCGCCAATGGCCTGACGCCGCTCTACGACGCGCTCTTCCAGGCCTCGGAGATGCTGAAGCAAACTCGCGATCCCGAGTCGCGTCCGGCGATGATTCTGTTCTCCGATGGCATGGACACGATCAGCATGCATTCCATTCCCGATGTATTGGAGGCGGCCCAGAATCTGCAATCGCCGATCTATTCGTTCGACCCCCGCCCGGGGAAAGCCGGGCCCGGCAAGGGAGATGAGATACTCAACTGCCTTGCCGCCGGCACCGGCGGGCTAAGCTTTGAGCCAGGACAGAACGTCGCGGCAGTTCTGCGCATGGTACTCGAGGATCTGCGTAGCGGATATGTGCTGACTTATGAATTGCCTGAGCAGTTCATCGGGCAACATTCGGTGCGCATTCTTCCCGTTAGCAACCCTAAGCTGCAGTTCCGCTCGCGGCAGGGCTACAACGATGCGGCGGAGCAGTAGGGTTCAGGACGCATCCGCAGCCGAATGCTCTAGGTTCCAAACAAGCTGTAAAGGAGGACTGCGAGGACGGTGAGGGTGAAGGCGACGTAGAGGTAGTCGCGTTCGCGGGCAAAGGCGAAGGCGGAGAAGATGACCCGGGCGACGGGAGTGGCGATCAGCAATAGAAGGCCAAGTTGGATGATGGCGCGTCCGCTGAATTGCAGCACGCCATGCAGCGATTCCGGTGATGGTGCGCAGCGACGAGAGATCTCCATGGAAGATGCGATAGTCGGCGATGGCGCGGCCATGCCGGGCGAGGTAGATCATGCCCCCAAATGAGACCACGCTGGCCGAGAGCAGACACTCCAGCGCGGAGCAGTTTGCCGATGATGATTTCGATGCTGGAGTCGTTCCAGTCCGCGCGGGTTCTTCTGCTCCGGAGAGTTCATAAGCGCCCCGTCAAGCCGTTGAAGATCATCTCGATTCCCAGAGCGACGATGACGACGCTGAAGACGAGACGCAGGGATTGCGTGCGGGCGTTGACCAGGACGCGGGCGCCAAGCATGGAGCCGGCGAGCGCGCCGAGCACGACCGGCATGGCGATGCCGGGATCGATGTATCCGCGCGCCAGATAGACTCCGGCGCTGGCGGCGGCGGTGACGCCGATCATGAAATTGCTGGTGGTGGTAGAGACCTTGAAGGGGATGCGCATGGCCTGGTCCATGGCCAGCACCTTGACCGCGCCGGAGCCGATGCCCAGCAGCCCGGAGAGCGTGCCCGGCGCCGAACATGAGGCCGAAGCCGAGCGGGATGCGGTGGACGGTGTAGTGCTGCTGACCATCGCGCGGTGGGATAGGAGCCATCCAGGCGCAGCATTCGGGCGAGCCGGTCCTGCTTTTCATTGATCGGATGAGGCGGTTGGGCGCGGATGGAGAGATAGGCGGAGTAGAGAAGGCACCAGGCCGAAGACGATGGCGATGGTCGAGGTGGAGACGTGGGTTGCGATAAACGCTCCGGCGATGGCTCCGATGGTGGTTGCGATCTCCAGAAACATTCCGATGCGCATGTTGCTGAAGCCCTCGCGCACGTAGGCTGCGGCAGCGCCCGACGAGGTTGCGATCACCGAGACCAGCGAGGCTCCGATGGCATACCGCATATCGACGTGAAAGACCAGGGCGAGCAGAGGGACGATGACAACGCCGCCGCCAAGTCCGGTGAGCGAGCCGAGAAATCCCGCGACAAAAGAGCCGAGTGCGACCAGCGCGGTGAAGAGCAGGACGGACATGACGGATTAGATTCAGAAAAGCGTGGCGCGAGCCAGCAGAATCGAGCGCGTGGGCCGTCAAACCTCCCAGACGAAGCCGTCAAAGGTGTGGACGTGGCGGAAGCCGAGGCGGCGGTAGAGAGCGTAGGCGCGCTGGTTCTCCTCGGTCACGGTAAGCGAGAGTTCGGTGAAGCGCCGCGCCGCCAGGTCGGCGTAGCAGCAGTTGACCAGGTGCTCGCCGATGCCCGAGCTGCGGTATTCAGGCAGGGTGCAGACCTGCGTAATGTGGCCAACGTCGTGGCGCACGCGGGAGCAGAGCAGGATTCCGATGCGGGTGTGGGTCGGGCGGTGGAAGGCTACGAAGGACGAGCTGGGATCAAAGACACCGCAGCCGGGAAAGCGCACGATGTTGTTGAGAAAGCGGAAAGAGCCGGCGATGGTGCGGTACTGGTCGTTGACATCGCTATCGACATGGCCGGAATAGGCGGAGGTGATGATGTTGGCGGAAGGCTGGTAATCGGCATCGCTCCAGCGATGAATCTCGATGTCGGGCGGAAGCGGCCGCGAAGGCCTCGAAGAACAAGCCCCGGAATAGGACGGCTCGATCGGCATCGCCAGGAAGATACGGTGATAGCGGCGGAAGCCTTCTTCGACGAAAGGGCGCGGCAAGATGTCCGGTCGGATGGATGAGGAGTTGTGCCTCGACGCGATGGACACCCGGAGACTGTTGCAGCGTGCTGATGGAGTGGCGCAGCAACTCGATTCGATCTCGTGGCGGCGCTCATGAGTGGACTCGGAGTCTTCCACGATACAGGTCACCGATGACGCCCTTCGTTCCCTCGTAGACGAAAAAGCAGTAGCCGTGGACGCGTCCGCGCTCGATGGCGGCAAAGCCTGGCAGGATGCGCGAGTCCGCGTAGCGAAGCACCATGTCCGCCGAGGTGCGGTAGTCCCAGTGCAGCGTTTTTCGCCACACCGCGACCTCCTCCTCCACAAGCGGACGAAGGTCGGACGAAGCGAAATGACGAAGGTCGAGAATCTCCACGGATGAGGCCCCAGGGCGGAATACCGCCCGGCCTAGTGTAACGGATGTGAAACGCGAACGGGGACGTGCGATGGTTACGAACGGGGTGACCAGAGGAATGCTCCCCGAGTCGTCATCTGCTCACGGCGCGGGCGAGACCTCGTAGATCTCGATGCGCTGCGGCCGGTAGGAGCCGAGAAAGCGAAGTCTGCGTCCGGGGAGCAGCAGAGCGAAGCGCCGGGCAGCGAGCCCTCGCGGGTGACGAGGATGTGGGCAGCGGTAGGAATGGCGGCGGGAAGCTCATAGACCGCCGGGGAGATTTCCAGCCCCTCATAGGGAGCGACCCGGCGGTCGAGATAGAAGGCGAGTCCGAAGGCGGTGTTGCGGTTGAGCGCGAAAGTTGCCAGCGGCAAGGAGCCGGGCTGATCCAATCTGCTGCAAGCAGCTCGGCGACCGGGCGCGAGGACTGCGTAGCATCCAGCAGCCGGGGCCAAACCGCGCAGCAGGAAGCCGACCGCCGAGGATGAGCGGCAGCAGGGTGACGAAGCGCCAGCTTGGCCATCCGGCGGTGAGCAGCGGCAGGGCGACGATCAGCAAGGACGCAGTTCCGGCAAAGGCGGCGATCATCAGGCTCGGCAGCCGAGAGCGGCAACTTGAAGACGAGGCGCGGAGCAACGCAGAGAGCAGCGGTCAGGGCGGCCAGCAGAACCGCGTGCGCGCCGATCGAAAGCCAGCGTGGACGCTCGCCGCGCGCAGCGCGGCGATGCACCGCAACGGCGGCCAGGATCACCAGCGCCGGAATGGAGGGAAGAATGTATCCGGGAAGCTTGGAATGCGAGAGAGAGAAGAACGCAATCGGAATCAGCGCCCAGAGCGAGAGAAAAATTTCAAAGGTGTAGCCGGGTACCGCTGAAGTGTGGGTTGCATCTTGGGCTGCATCTTTTGTGGGGTCGGTTAAGGCTCCGGCCTCTGCCCCGCTGGGATACGAATTGAGCTGCGAGCGCAAGCCTCGCAGCGCATCGGCAAGGCCATGAATCGCCCAGACCGTCCACGGCAGAGTAGCGACTAAAGCCACGGGCATGTAATACCAGAAAGGCTGCTTGTGACGATAGAGATTGGAGCCGAAGCGGGCAAGGTTGTGTTCGAGGAAAAAGACGCGGAAAAACTCCGGGTTGCGGAGCTGGACCAGCACATACCAGGGCGCGGCAATGGCGAAGAAGATGCCAAGTCCGACGGGGTCGAGGGTGCGAAGCAGGGCGCGAAAGCTTCGCTGCGTGGCACAGAAAGCGATGAGCACGAAGGCCGCCAGCGCAGGCGCAACAGGCCCCTTGGCGAGCATGGCCAACGCATTGAGAGCATAGAAGAGCACCAGCCAGAGACGCGAGCACGGCGGTTCATCGCCCGCCCCCTCACCGCACTGATGTTCCCGAGACGCCTCGAAATCGCTCCTAACCCAGCAGGACTGATACCAGCAATACCAGGCGAGCAGCGAGAGGCAAAAGGGCGCGGCCAGCAGCATATCCGTGGCGGCGGCGCGGGCAAAGCCGAGCACCAGGGCCGAGGAGGCGACCACCAGGGCTGCATCCAGCCGTGCTGCAAAGCGAATGCGGCGCACCATGACAAAGGTTCCGAAGACCAGCCCAGTTGCGGCAACCGCGGAAGGAATGCGTGCAGCCCAGTCGTGAATTCCAAAGACGGAGTAGGAGAGCATCTCGCCCCAATAGAGAAGGATTGGCTTCTCAAGCCAAGTGTGGCCGTAGAGGATCGGAGTCACCCAGTCATGGCGGGCGAGCATCTCGCGTGCCACCTCCGCATAGCGCGGCTCGTCCGGGCCCAGCAACCCGAAGCCGGAGAGACGGAAGAAAAAGAAAAATCCGCACAGCCCGGTGAGCAGAAGCAGCTCGCGAAATCGGTTCTGGCTTAGACGCATGGAGAACAGTGTAATTCAGGTGGGAGAGACAGAAAGAGGAGGCGCACAACTCGCCAGAAGCCAAAAAACCCGGGGGGACTGTCCCCCCGGGTGAGTTGCTCAGGACTCCAGGAGTCCTGTCGGGTCCCGCTTAGGCCAGGAAGAACTCTTTGGTGATCTCGGCGAACTTGCCGGCCGGAAGGTGCTTGGCGATTTCGCCGTGCGCCGTGCCGCCGTCCTGCGCCAGAGCCATGTTTCCTTCCGTCGCGTAGGCGGCCAGTTTCTTGGCGCTGTCGGCCACCAAGTTGCGGGCCATGTTGCCGCCGAGCAGGTTGCGGAAGTTGGTCTTGATATCCGGGGCTTCCACGGTCATCAGCCAGCTGTTGCCGTACGGATCGGCGGTCAGGCTCTCGGGATGGCGAACCACTTCGTCGTTCACATCGCTCACCGTGCCTTCGATCGGGGAGACCATCTCCACCAGCTCACCGTTGACCCGGAAGCTCCAAACCTTCTGTCCCTGGCGAATCCACTGGCCGCGTTGCGGCAGGCTGACTTCCTCGGCCTTGCCGATCAGCTTGGCGGCAAAGTCGTCGATGCCAGCGCGAACCAGATTCGGGCTCTCGCCCAGCGCCCAGGCATGACCCTGATGGAAGCGGAGGTGTTCGGGAATCTCATAGCCCGCCACGATGGGCTGAGCCTTCCGCGCACCGGCTGCGGCATGAGGCGCGGTCTGCAGAACGTATTCGGGAGCTTTCTTGCCGGTGATGCGCTCAACAACCAGGAAACCTACGAAGAGTACGAGAACTAGGATAACCGTCATTGTCAGATCCTCCGCCCCGTGGGGCTCTGTTTGAATTTGCGCGGCGGAAGCTTTTCTTCTTGGCTTGCCGCGTACGCACTCTCTAAAAGCACTCTGCTGGCCATTGCACGGAATTGGATCTATCACACAGAAACTAAACAGCTTATTGAATCGTCCCGACTCATTGCAGAAATTCGCAACCATCCTTCTTGTTGTGAATCACAACACAGAAAGACGCAATCCAGCTTGTACTCTGCTCACATCAGCATTGGGAATCAACAACTTAGAAGGAGCATCGCGGAGGCAGGGGGATTTCGTTACAGTGTTGTGCTTTGCAGCGCCTCACAAAAGTTTTCCACAGGACAACGTTCACACGTCAGCATTGGCACGGCACATTTCCATGCCGTGCTCTGCGTCAGACTCTACCCCGGAAGCGGATGATCTCGCGGCGGTCGCGTTTCGAGGGACGGCCCTCGGGCAAGCTTTCGAAGTCCATCCTTGCTTTACGCTCCTCTGCCGCCTTCTGGCGCAACTCCCGGCTGGCCTCGGTCTCGCGGTAGAGCGTCTGCGCAACCGGGGCCGGACCGCGCACCTCGCTGAGCAGCAGGATCTCGATTTCAAAGTCGCCACCGTCGTTCGTCACCCGCAACATATCGCCAATCCGGAGCTCGCGCGCGGCCTTGGCGGGATGGCCGTTGAAGTAAATCCTGCCAAGTTCACAGGCCCGTGCTGCCAATGCGCGCGTCTTGAAGAATCTGGCGGCCCAGAGCCACTTGTCCATTCGTACGGAGGTCATGGATCTATTTTGCTACACGAGGCGCTTCGGTGGGGCGAATTGGCGGAAGGGATTGAAGGGCACAGGAGTGGTCACGTTAGAATAATCTTGCATCAGAACAAACTGGTCGAGACAAATGGCAACGAGTTGGTGGTCGAGGGGCTCGCAGGAAAGAGCGAGCATGTTTTTGTTTCCAGGAGAGAAATCGGTGACTGGCGGCGCAACCGGCCAAGTCGCCACAGAACGCAGGCAGCGCGATCTACTGGAGCTCTCCCTCGGATATGGGCTGGTTCTGCTTGCGGTTTGGACGCCCCAACCCTGGCAACGGGTGTTTTATTGGAGCGGGCTCGGCTGGGTGATGCTGGTTACCGGATTTAACTCCGAAGGCCTGAGCGTGATGGGCCTGCGCTTCTCGGGTTTCCTGCGTTCGCTCTGGGTGGTCGGCATCGCGCTGATCGTGGCGGCGATTGCGGGTTGTATAGCCGGCAGGCTGCACACCTTGCACCTGCCGAACTCCCCCGTCGAGTTCGTCAAACATTACTGTGCCTACACGATCTGGGCCTTGGTGCAGGAGTTTCTCCTGCTGAATTTCTTCCTGCTGCGCTTGTTGCGGCTGCTTCCCAATCGGAGGACGGCGGTGATGGCGGCGGCGAGCCTATTCGCACTGGCACACCTGCCGAATCCCATCCTGGCGCCGGTGACACTGCTCTGGGGTATCGCCAGCGGCCTGCTCTTCCTTCACTATCGCAATCTCTACTCCTTGGCGCTGGTGCATGCGATCTGCGGCATCTGCATCGTCACCACCGTGCCTGGTCCGGTCGACCACAACATGCGAGTCGGGCTCGGCTATCTGTACTATCGTCCTCCGAACCAGCATCAGCGCAGCCAGATCGACCATATCGTATCCACGCAGGTATGCGTGATCGCCGACGCGGCAACCCTGCGCTGCTGGCGCCAGGCCCGACCATAGAAGACGCCTGCCACAGCCGCCAGCAACACATAGCGCCAGTTGAAATGAATGCTACGCTTATTGAAGTGGGCCAGACCGAATAGCACGGACGTGAGCAGAAGCGCCGGACGGACTCCCATGCGCCGCTCCAGCAGGTTCTGCATCCATCCGCGAAAGAAGAGCTCTTCTGGAACGGCGATGAAGAAAAAGGTGAAGAGCCATGCCCCGGTCAGCTCCTGCAACGGCGGCCAGTGTGGGTGGAGACGCAGAAAGCCGATATTCAACCCCAGCGCGATCGCGATTGGCGCATAAAAAGCGCACTCACGCAATCCGATGCCGAGGTCGCGCAGGCGCAGGCGCAGATCAAATCCAACTCCATTGAGTTGCCGCAGCACGAGAAGGCCGTAAATTCCCGCATCCAGTAGCAGCATCTTGTTAAAGACAGAGAGGTGCGAAGGCCAGGCGTGCTCAAACCAACGAAGATCGACCGCCAGCCCCAAGGTGGCGAGAACCAGAAAGTCACGCCAGTTGCCGCGCTGCGCGCAATCGACGCGGCTGGCCTGCCACATCAGCGCGGCGAGCGCGACCGGCAGCAGCGCATACAATGCCAGCCAACCCCAGTGGAAGGTTCCGGAGGAGCACGCTACCAGCAGATATGGCACGCACAACACAGCCGGAGCGAGGAGGCGAAGAGCCGTCGGGAGGGTTGCGGTCAGGCCCGGCAGGCTTTTGGCAAAGAATGCCGCCGCGAGAAACGGTAGCAAGGTGAAGATCGCCGCGAGGATGATTGCCGGAGTGAGCATCGGAAAGTTCCAATCGCTACAATGTACCCTAGCACCTTGCGAAGCAGAGGAGAGAGAGATGGACTGCGCACAACACACCGGCACGGCGGCGGTTGCCTACTGCCGCAGCTGTGGCCTGCCGCTCTGCGAAATCTGCAAGCGCAACGTGCAGGGAAGTATATTTTGCGAGTCCTGCCTGGCGGCCCGAATGCATCCAGGGAGAAACTATGGCGATGCAGCTCCGAAGGAGTACGAGCGCAGCCCGGTCGGGGCCGTGGTGCTGATTGCGCTTGGAGTTCTGTTCCTGCTCTCCAACCTGGGCTGGTTCAGCTTTCTGTGGATCAGACATTACTGGCCTGTGATTTTGATCGTCACCGGTTTGTGGCTGTTCCTCAGGCGCCAGCGCGGCGCACGCTAATGCGCGACGCGTCATAAGGAAGGATTGCGATGAGCTATTTCCAACCGAATCCCGGCGGGCGTTGCGGCACTCGCGGGCTGATGGGACCGGCAGTGCTGGTTACGGCGGGACTGCTTTTCCTGCTGGCGAAGATGCCGAATTTTCCGTTTCAGCGTACCTGGCCAATTCTGCTGATTGTGATCGGAGCGCTCCAGGTTGTGCGGTACGTAAGGCCGGGGAGTCCGAGGCTATATCAGCCTCCCCCGGATCACCGTCCCTATGTCGGGCAATACCCTCCGCCCGCGCCGGTGGCGGGAGTTCCGAACGATGGAGCGGGAGAGAACAGTGAGTTGCACCATGGGTAGCCCTGCGATGTATGTACCTCCTCCACGCCGGCATTCGGTGGTGGGGCCGCTGATTCTGATTGCGATTGGCGTGCTCTTTCTGCTGCGAAATTTTGGCCTCACGATTCCCCTCTTCCATAACTTTGTGAAGTTCTGGCCGCTGATTCTGGTACTGGTTGGAGCGGTGCGCCTGGCGGAGTTCTTCGCGGCACGCAAGGCCCAGGGTCCGATGCCCGCCATGGGCGGGGCCACAGTGTTTCTGTTGGCAATCGTGATTGCGTCCGGAATTGGGGTGAGCACCGTATACCACCGGCACAATGATCTCAGCCCGGTGCCGGACAACGGGGATGTCGACGACAACCTGATGCATCTGTTCAGCAGCGAGTACACCTATAACGGTGAGTTATCGCAACCGATTCCTGTGCTTGCCGGGAGCGTGGTTCGCGTGAGTTGCGACCGCGGCAATATCACGGTGAATCACTGGGATCAGCCGCGGGTGAAGGTGGTCTATCACAAGCGGATTTTCGCCGGAAGCCAGCGCGAGGCGGATTCGACCAACCAGTCGACCATGCCGAAGCTGCTGGCACAGGGCACCACGGTTGAGCTGCAGGCAAACACGGAAGGCGCGGGCTCAAAAGGGGTTGCGTCCGACCTTGAAGTGTATCTCCCACTGAAGGCGGACATCGAACTGACAGCCCGCCACGGAGATGTTGCCGTGATCCAGCGCACCGGCAACGTGAAGGTGATTTCGCTGCGCGGGAACGTGAGCGTGGAGCAGGTGACCGGGAACGTAAGCGTCACCGCCAGCCAGGGATCACTGCACGCCAGCAGGGTGACCGGGAACGTGGCGGCCGATGGACGACTGGACGACCTTGCCCTGGACACGATCTCGGGTACGGTGTTGGTAACTGCGGAAATTTTTGGCGAGACCCAGCTGTCAGAGCTGCAAAAAGGGGCGACGATTCGAACCTCGCGCACGGAGTTGCAGTTTGCCAAACTGGATGGCGATCTGACGATGGATTCCGGCGACCTGCAGGGCGATGGATTGCTCGGTCCGCTCTCGCTCTCCACCAAGGCCAAGGATGTGACGCTGCGGAATCTGACCGGCGATGTTCAGATCAGCGACGACCACGGGGACATCGACCTGGAGAGCACTTCGGCGGCGGCGCTGGGCAATCTGGATCTGACCACGCACCACGGTAACGTGCAGCTGCGGCTGCCTCCGAAGGCGAATTTCCAGTACCAGGTGGTGACCCGCCATGGGGATATTTCCAGCGACTTCGAAAATGTGCGGCCAGAGAGCCGCACCGGCGCCGCCAGGGCTGCGGGAGCGGTGGGCAGAGGCGGGATCAAGATCAACATCACCTCCGACAACGGAGATATCGAGATCAGCAAGGCCGCTGCTTCAGCCTCTCCGCCAGGACCGCGAGCGGCCCCCGAGCCTCCGGCGAAGCCAGCCATCCCTAGAAAGGCGAAACCTGGGAATACGGTGGGCGATGTCGATGTGATTTAATGATGTGACTTAACGATGTGACTTAACCCAGAGAGCCACGGCTCCCGCTCTCTTTTTCAGTTTGTCAGGTCAGTAACGGTTGCTACTGGGGTGCGCTCGAGGCTGAACACCATCCTCAAGTAGCAACCAAAATTAGCATCAACCGAAATTGATGGGGTGCTTGCCGAGCCAATGCGAGTCACGCGTGGTGCCAATATTGCGCATCGCTCCGCGGGCGATTCCCGAGGAAAGTTGGCGGGTTTCCCAGGCGACGCCAGCGGTAAAGCCGACGAAGCCACCGACGACACCCATGGCAACGACAGCGGTGGTGTTCGGCTTGCTTCGCTGCGCCACTAAAGCGCAGAGCGCGCCAACCCCGGCGCCCATCACGGTCGGAGCCCAGGAGGCGCGGGCGGATCGAGAGAGAATCGTGCCCACCGGTTCGCCGCGGAGCATGGAACCGTATGCGCTACGCGCCCCCTGCCATCCGGAGTCAGCAAGATTACGTCCATAGTCCACTTCCGACTTCAGCCAATCACCGATTTTCACCGCCATATCATCCTCTTTGATGCCTAAACAGGTACGACTGATCCTTAGAGTAACTCTGACCACGCAAAAGAGAAACAGCCACGCAGAAAATTTCCGATTTTGCGGAAGGCTTGAGAACCCCGACGTCGCGAGAAAGAGGAAACGCTAGAAAGAGAAAAGAGAAAAGAGGAAGTATACGGAAATCGGGTAAAACCCCGGCCCATGCAAGGCCAGGATTTTACCCGGGGAGATCCGCTCTACGGCTGCTGGCTCACCAGCATGCCCTGATAGATATCGTACTGCTGGGCGGAGATAAAGTAGATGGTGTTGGCATCCACGGTATAAACAACCACGGGGATGCCGTTGATATTTCCGTTGGTGCTGCGCCCGAGGGTGGGATCGATGGTGTAGTTGCCGGTCGTCGCGGTATCGAGGCTGAGACCCGAGATGTCGGTTTGCGAATCGTAGGTGCCACTCAGGTTGCCGGCGCCGTCGGCGAGGAGGTTTCCGGTGAGTTCGGAATTGCTTTGGGCACTGGAATTGAAGCCGAAGAAATCCTCGGCATAATTGCCGACGACACTCGCATTGGTCAGACCGAGGGTCTGGGCGCGCATGGTGCCACTTTCAAGAACATTGGGACTTGTGGTGAGTACAACGGACTGCTGAGGCGAAGCTTGCCAGCCCACCAGCCCCGTGGTGGAAGCAGCAGAAGCGTTGACCAGATTGGCAGTCCATCGTCCTTTTGCGCCGACGGTGTAGCTGCTTCCAGTGAGGCTGACACCGGAGAAGAAATTGCCCACGGTGTTGTAGTCCTCAACGGCACTGGTCAGATTCCCGGCCCCGTCCAGGGTCAGCCGTCCGGTTTCCGCGCGGGGGCCGTTGGTGTCATAGCCGAGGATGGAAAAGACTTGGCCTCCGGTGAAGGCTGCGGTGTTGACACTGACGGAGGTTTGCAGATCCGCATAGCCATGGAGAAAGAATCTCTGGTCGGTGCTGATCAGTTCGAGATGGCTGGGCGTGACGAAATAAGCGATGAAGTTATGGGTTCCCGGAGGGTTGGATGGGGTGACGGCAGTCGAGTTGGGAGTCACGTAGGCCAGGGTGCCGCGACCATTCGCAGCGAGGCTGTAACCGCCGGAGGCGATGACGAGTTGCGGGTTGTAGGTGCCGCCATCGTTCTCGTCGATGGTGCCGCTGATGCTACCCCCGCTCAAGTTCACTCCGCCGACGGCTCCATAGGTATTCCTGCTACTGTCCTCGCCATCGAGGCGGACGACGTAGTTCGCGCTTCCTCCGGGGGCATTGGCCGGCACACTGGCCTGCGCCTCAAGGCTGCCAACGGCGTCGAAGAGGACGTTGTTGGAGGTAGTGCCGTCCTGGAAGAGCTTGCCGATCACAGGAAACTGCAGCGAGGAGGCGGATTGCAGGACAAAGCGATAGATGATCTGGCCGGAGCCACCGTTGAGAACTACCTGCCCACGCCCGTCCTGATTGACACTGTAAGTGCCGGTGATGGATTCGTTTAGGGTTCGGCCGCCAGCGTCGTTGACGGTATCCCGAACGCCTGAGGTGACGTTGCCGTTGCCATCGGCGGTGAAGACTCCGGCCACGGCGAAGCTGTTGCTTGGGGTGAGGCCGTTGACGGCGAAGACGTAGTTTCCCTTGAGGCTGGCATCGGAAAAGCCGGCGTTATTTCCGCCAGAGGGAGCGGCGGGGATGAGGATATGGTTGGAAGATCCCCCGCCGCCGCAAGCTACGAGAGCTGAAAGAGCAACGAAGCTGATCAGTGTGAGAAGAATTTTTCGCATAGTTACCCGCCCCTCCAGAGAAATCTCTGCACAGAGTTAAACGCGAGTGCTGGAAGAAAGTTGTGCATTAAAATAGAGCGATGCACAGCCAGTTGGTTGTACTTCCGCCCACGTCTCTCAATCGAGAACTCTACCTGATCGGCTTCCGCATGGACCCGGCAGCCGAGGGTCCGCAGTTCTACACCCTGATCGGGTCGGAGGGCGAGAGCGAGCGCCCCATCACCAAAGCCGACCGGATTCTCTTCTTCCGCCGGCCGGCAGATGCGCTGAAGGCTTTGACGGCGAGCGACAACGGCTTCGGCGATGTGCGTCCGGTGCCAACCGAGCTGGAACTGCTATGTGACGTCAGCGAGGCGCTCTATGTTGCCAACCAGGAAAATGAAGACGGAGATGGATTGCTCTTCGAGTTGATCGCGGTCTTCGACGACCTGCTGCGAGCGGTGAAGCTGACCGTTCCCACCGAGTACATCGCGGTGCTGGCCGCGATGGCCGAACGGCTGGGCGAGAGCCAGGAGTTTGCCAGCTTTCTTGCCGAGAGCGGACTGACGAGGGACAAACTGGAAGACGCGCTGCTCTGGTGCGTGGGAGCGGTGGCGGTGAAGAGTAGCTGGGTAGAGTGAGAAGCTCACCGGCGAGCGTATAACGACGAAGTTACCGCAATCAGGTCACTCATATCTTACCGCCGGGTGGTAGCGATCTCCGGCTGGTGGCGCTTGGCCTGCGGCGGCGACTGGAGATGGTCGCGGATGAGATTCTCTTTGAGTCTGGCGAAGGCTGCCTCGGGAGTATTCACAAACTGGAAGAGGTTCACGTCTTCCGGGGAGATCGTTCCGGCTTCGGCCAGCACTTCCAGATTGAGCACGCGCCGCCAGTATTCCTCCCCATAGACGAGCACGGTCATCTTCTTGGCGAGCTTTTCGGTCTGGGCGAGGGTCAGGATCTCGAACAGTTCGTCGAGGGTGCCGAAGCCTCCGGGAAAGACCACCAGTGCTTTGGCCAGATAGGCGAACCAGAGCTTGCGCATGAAGAAATAGTGAAACTCGAAGTTCAGCTCCGGGGTGATGTAGGGATTGGGCTCCTGCTCACAGGGCAGGGCGATATTGAGGCCGATGGTCTTGCCTCCGGCCTCGCGGGCACCGCGATTGGCGGCCTCCATGATTCCCGGACCTCCGCCGGTGGTGACGACGAAACGATGGCGCTTGCCGGGCAGGGTACGGCTCCAGTCGGTGAGCATGTGCGCGAGACGGCGAGCATCCTCGTAGTAATGCGCCATATCCACGGCGCGCTGGGCGCGATGGGCGACCTGCGCGTGATCGGCCGCAGGCGGCTTGGAGCCGGGAACGGCGAGCAACTGAACGGCTTCCTCGGCATGGCTGCGGCTGTGGAAGCGGGCAGAACCGAAAAAGACTACGGTGTCCTGGATCTTCTCGCGGCGGAAGCGGGCGAGTGGCTCGGCGTATTCGGCGAGGATGCGCAGGGGGCGGCCATCGGGCCCCTTGATGAACGCGTCGTCTTCATAAGCCAGCCGCGAGCGCGTCGAAATGTATTTCGTCGGATCAGCCATAAAAAATATCAGTCCCAGCCCGCTATTGGATGTCGCGATACTGCAAGGCGTCCCAGATTCCCATCCCCACATCGGCAACGCCGATCCCGGAGATCATTCCGCGGACAAAACTTTGAGTGAGGATGAGTTTGAGGGAGGGCCATCCGATCAGCAGCGAGTTCTCGGTCCATAGGCGTGTCCAGGGAAGCACCATGACCAACAGACCGACCCAGACGGCAATGACGACCTCAACTACGAGCAGCACGCGCTGCGCCCATACGGGGGGGTGGGCGTCGGGTGGGACGAGTTGGCCGGGCTTCTCTTCCGGCGCTGGCGATTGTGAGGTCAGCTTCAGTGCTCCTACTTCCATCGTCGATTCGATGCGTCCCTATTTTCCTGTGATGGGCATAACGGTAGCCGGGAGATGAGCCCCGCTCCGGGATTCCCTCAGCACAAACCTGATTCTACGCTGAAGGGCGCAGAAGACGGAATCGGCGAATCGGGCGCAGGGAAGAAAAAAGCAGCATGATCGCCGCAGCCGGGACCAGAGCGCACCGCCGATCCAATTCTCGGGAGTCATCCCGCAGAGCGCAATTCGCGGATACGGGAGGCAACGTCGCGATAGTCAATGTTGATGCCATAGACCTCCATGAAGTGGTCGAGCGCCTCATGCTTGCGCCCAGCCGCCGCATAGGCGCTGGCAAGTTCGTAATTCAGGGCGATGCGCGACTCTTCGTCCGGCGCTGCCTCCAGGGCGCGGAGGAACCATTTGAACGAAGCCTCCGGCACGGACTTCTCGACAAAACAGGTGGCGAGCCAGATATAGGCCTCCTGCGTCGCGGGCCTTGCTCAATCCGCGGCCAGCCATCTTGCAAACCTTCTGCAACTCACCAATGGCTTCATCCAACAATCCCATCTCACGGAAAGCAATTCCGAGGTTGAAATGGGTTTCCGGATCGTTCTCCTCGTGCTGCGGCGCCGCCAGTTCCCGCTCGAAACTCTGCAGCAGGTCGCCAAAGACGCTCGGAGTGAGAAGTGGCTCGGACTCGGTTACGGCTTCCTCGGCGGCAAACATGTGGGGCACCAACTCCTGGGCTTCCTGCGCACCAGCGGGAGGGATTCCGAAAGGATCGTCGTCCGCGAAGGCGTACGCCGGAGGCGCGGCGGCCGGCACGACCGGCGTGGGGATGGCGATCGGAGGCGGAGCCGGCTGGGCCGAGCGCGCGGACAGCGCCGGGGCTTCGCGCCGGGGCTGGGGCGTGGGCGCAAAGCTGTCTCCCAACTCGGCATCGAGCTCGGCGGCCAGCCCGCTGAGGGTGGGCGCAGCCGTGGGCGCAGCAGGCATTGGCGGCGGGACTGCCCTGGATGGAGGTGGGAGGGATGAGAGATCGCCATCTACCTCAATGACCTCAACCGGCGCATAGCGCGGCTGTGGCGGCAGAGACATGGGGGACGCGGCAGGGCTGGGACGGCCTTGCAGCAACTGGCCGCGAAGGATGGGCAACTCGGGGTGCGCCGGGCAGGCTGCGGCGAGGCGCGAAATCGCGGTCTCGGCCTCCGGCCAGATCTGCTGTGCCAGGCAGAAACGCACCTCCTCGAGCAGTTCCAATACCAGTGCCGACGATGTGACAGCAGACTCCGGCGCCGGAGACGGTGGCAGCGGTGCGGGGGAATCCTGCCAGACGGACTCCCACTCGCTGGAGAGATCGATCTCCTCGGCACTGCCGGCGTTCTCGGGATTCGTCGAAAGGTCGAAGTCACGGCGGCGAATCGCTGTCTTTTGCCTCCCAGGTCGTGGTCTTGCTCGCAGCCGGCGAGGTTGGCATAATAACCGGCGGCTTCGATCTCCCCCAGATTTTCCAGCACGCGTTGCATGGTGCCGTAGCAGCGGGCGGCCTTGGAAGGTTCACCTTCCTGCCGGTAGAGCAGGCCAAGGGTGCGATTCAGGCGCAGATCCTCGGGGGCACTGAGCAACGCCAAGCTCCAAGGCGTCGATGCCGCGCTTCTTGGAGGAGAACGACTCGCAGAGTTCGGCTTCGGTGAGGGCGGAGGAAATCTGTTCCTCTATTTCCGGCGGATAATTCTGCGGCGGCAGCTCGGGCTCGTCGCCGGTGAGGAACTCTTCGAGGGTGCGCGGCTCGTCATCCGGCCTGATTCCGGCTGGGCCTGTAGGGGCAGCCGGGCTGAGGCGAGAGCAGACCTGGCGATAGCCCTGAATGTGCGCGGCGTTCTCCGGTTCCAGCTCAATCAGTTCCTTGTAGGCGTCGCGTGCGCGCTCGAACTGGTTGTTTTGCACGCAGGCGTGGGCCTGGAGCTCGAGGATCTCGGCGATCATGGAGCTTTCGCCGGCGCGCTGAAAGAGGTTGTACAGGGTCTGCAGAGCCTCCGGGTTGTTGCGTACCCTGGAGACGGCTCCATGCAGATGAGCCATCACATCTTCCTTGTCATGAGCAAGGACTTGGACCGAAAATTCGTCATAGAGGGCGAGCGCCTGAAGGGTCTCGTTCGCCTTGTAAAGCCGGGCCGCGACCTTCACTACGCCGTCCGCATCCTGATGGACCGAAACCAGCTTGCGGCAGATGGGCAGGGCGTTGTCGAGCTGATCCAGCTTTAAATAGGCAGTCAGGAGATTGCGGAGTCCGTCGGCGCGCGAGTCCAGGTCGGGGATTGCTTCATAGAGCTCGGCGGCCCGTGCGGTATCTCCCAACTCCAGCGTGACCTGGGCGCGAAGTTCCTGGGAGTGAAGGTTGTCGCGGTCCAGGGCGATGAGGCGTTCCAGAATCTTTTGCGCGGGATCGAGCGCGTGGCGCTCGATGAGCGTGGAGGCAGACTGGGACAGCATCTCCTTGGCTTCTTTTTTCTGGCCGCCTTGGATCATCAGATCGGCGGTGCGGGTGATGACCTGAACGTTTTCCGGATCGAACAAGACGAGTTGCTTGAGCAGCCGCAGAGTTTCCTTGGACTGGCCCTTGCGGGTGTAGGCCTCGGCGGCCTGAAGCAGCATGGATCGCGCGTCACTGACCAGGCCCTGCTTGCGGTAAAGCTCGGCCAGTTTTTCCATCGCCGGCAGACCGTTGGGGTCGAGCTTGGTGATCTTCCGGTACATCGCGATGGACTTTGGAAGCAAGCCATCGGCGGCATAGGATTCGCCGATCATGCGGAAGCGCTCGATCGCCTTTTCGTTCTGTCCCGAGGCGGGCATAAATGTCGCCAACCGTATTCAAGATGGCGAGATCGTTGGGCTCGACCTGCAGAATCTTTTCGTATTCGGAGACGGCGTTCTGCAGCTTGTTCTGCTGCAAATAGCGCTCAGCGTTGGCACGCGATTTATCTTTGTTAAAACCAAATCCGAACATGATTGCGCTCCGATACGTCTACATCCGGCGGCTGACTGCGGCCCACAATTTTCGCGCGCAACGATCGCCACTGTATTTGGCTTACGGTAACACAGCTCTGGCAATGCCTGAAAGCATCCCGTAGCCCCCGAATTAACAGTTTAGGGACATGTCCCAGTGGCGAAGTGCAGGCAGGCGAGAATTGACAGCGAAAGATGGGGTGGTTAGGGTTAGGCGTTGCCGACATGAAATCGCCTTCCGCTGCGAACTCAATCTCAGGGATACGACTGGTTGCATTGCTGATGGTGTTGACCGCCGCCAGCGTCGCCATCCACGGCTATCACTATGGGATTGAGGACGAAGCGATCTACTTGCCCGCGATCAAGGCCCACCTGAACCCCGCACTCTATCCGCATGACGCGATATTTTTCCGGCCCCAAACCGAGGCAACGCTGTTTGACGAGTTGGTGGCGGCCAGCGCGCGGCTGATCCACGCACCGGTGGACTGGACGGTTTTCGCTTACTACCTGGGAACCCTGCTGGCCTTTTATGCCGGACTGTGGGCTCTGGCGGCACGGCTCTTTCCCGGGCTTCGGGCACGGCTGGGAGGAATGCTGCTGGTGGCGGCGCTGCTGACGCTGCCGGCGGCGGGGACGTGTGTCTTTATCGTCGATCAGCATCTGCATCCGCGAACTCTGGCGACGGCTCTCATTCTGTTTGCCGCCGCCTCGGTGGCTCCGCGCGCATGGGGCGAGCCGGTGGCAGCGCGGGAGTATATCCTGGCCGCGCTCTGGATGAGCGGCGCAACGCTGATCCACCTTCAGATGGCGTTTTACGGGCTGCTGTTCCTGGGAGTGCTGCTACTGCCGCCGTGGGCGCCGAGGAGCAGAGTGAGCCTGCTGGCGAGTTTTGCACCGCTGTTCCTGGGGCGACTGGTCGAGAAAGCCGGGCCGGAGTGGCAGGAGGCTTCACGCACCCGCACCCAACACTATCTGCTGCAGTGGGAGTGGTACGAATGGCTCGGTGCGGTCGCGCCCATCTTCGTATTGTGGGGCATGGCGAGGCTGGCGAGGCGGCACGGGCTGACGGCCGCCGCGGCAGTGGCGAGGCGGACCGCGCTGTTTGCGGCCGTGGGATTCGTGGCGGGATGCGTGATTACGATTCCGCCGCAACTGGAGCGACTTACCCCCTACCAGCCGTTGCGCATCCTGCACCTGACCTACATTGTCATGACGCTGCTGGCGGGAGGACTGCTGGCAGAGCTGGTGCTGAAGCAAAAACTCTGGCGATGGGCTCTGTTGCTGCTGCCGATTGCGGCGGCAATGAGCGTTGCACAGTTCGAATCGTTTCCAGCCACACGTCATGTCGAGTGGCCGGGCCGCTCGACAGGCAATGACTGGGTAGAGGCCTTCGACTGGGTGAAGGCAAATACGCCGGTGGAGGCTTATTTTGTGCTGGATCCGCACTACATGAGCGCCGACGGGGAGGATTTTCATGGCTTTCGGGCTCTGGCCGAGCGCGGACAGATGGCCGACTGGGAGAAAGATCCCGGCGTGGCAATGCTCTTTCCAGAGCTGGCTGCGCGCTGGTCGCACGAGGTTCATGCCCTGGACAACTGGAAGAGCTTTACCGCAGCGGATTTCCACCGCTTGCATGAGCGCTTCGGCGTGGACTGGACGGTGCTCTCCTATGCCATCCCGCCGGCATCGCCGGGAGAGCACGCAAGCGCCATCGAGCAACCATCGGAAGCGGTCCCGGTCTCCGATTGTCCGTATCGAAGCCGCGGCGTGATGGTTTGCAGGATCAGGTAGTAAAGCGATGGAATCAAGCGGGTAACATTTCAAGGGCCGGGGAGCCGACGCATCCTGTGTGCGATCGAAAACCGAGAGACTTTCGTGCGTTCACGCTGAAATCTGGCGCTGAGGGCTACCCGGGATGGGGTATCGCAAAATTAATTTTCTTTTCGATTCAGTCACTTACCTTTCTTTCATGGTTTTCTGGATGCACATTCTAAATGCAGAGTGCTACAATGTCCGCGCTTTATGATTTGGAAGGACGCAAGCGGTAGAGGCGCCCTGAGAGCGACAAAACAAGCGCTGCTCCGGAACACGTATCTGCAGACGAAATCCCTCCGATTCACTCAGCCTGATTTCAATCAAAAAGGAACACGTAACACCATGGAACAAGGAATCGTTAAGTGGTTCAATGACGCGAAGGGCTTTGGTTTCATCAGCCGCCAGAATGGCGAAGATGTTTTCGTTCACTTCTCGGCTATTCAGACGAACGGCTTCCGTAGTCTCAAGGAGGGCCAAGCCGTGCAGTTCAACGTCGTCAAAGGACCCAAGGGCTGGCAGGCAGAGAACGTGACGGCCGTTTAGTTTTGCGTCCGAAAAGTTCATGTGGAATGGGTGGCCAACCGGCTGCCCATTTCTTTTTTGGCAGCATCAGTAGTACATATCTTGGCAACATCAGTACATATCCTTTGGACTGTTGGACCATCCATTGGTACTCTTGCGCCACGTCCGGAATCTTCGTAGCATGGTTTTCCTATCCGCTGATTGCGATGGGTGCATGTCCCTACGAGGATGCTGGGCTGCAATCCCCGTCGCGGGCGGCGTTGGAGATTAACTTGAATAAGAGCTTGATGAAGCAATTTACGGATGTGAATCGTGAGCTCTGGCTCGTTCTTTCCTTGTTTGTCATTGCCGCGCTATGTAATTTTCTGATCGCCAACCACGGCATGCTGCTCAGCTTTTACACCTTTCCCACATTGTTCTCCGCCTACTGCTACGGACGACGCCACGCGACTCTCACGGCCTTGGCCAGCGTCTTGCTCGTCGTTCTGGTCACGTTTCTGAATCCAAACTTCTTTGGACACAGCGCGGAGACAATCACGGCGCAAAAGTGGTTTGACATCGTGGTATGGGGCGGGTCGCTGATTCTTACCGCATTCGCCATGGGCACGCTGTATGACCGCAATGCTGCACGAATGCGCGAGTTACGCGAAACCTATCACGGCGTGCTGATGATTCTGCGGCAATTCATCTCCAAAGATACCTATACCCAGAACCACTCCTACCGGGTTTCGATTTACGCTGCCCGCATCGCCGCGGAGATGGGATTCAACGACGAACGCGTGGAAGACGTGCGCGCCGCAGCCCTGCTGCACGATATCGGCAAGCTGGACATCAGCCGCGAGATCCTCTACAAAGCCGCGCGGCTGACCTCGACTGAATATGATGAAATGCGCGAGCACGTGACTCGTGGAGTGAACCTGCTGGAGCCAGTCGGTGGATCATTGCGCCGGGTACTGCCCATCATCTTGTCTCACCACGACCGCTTCGATGGGAGCGGCTACAGCGATCGCTCGGGAGATGACATCCCCCTGGAAGCCCGCATTCTCTCGGTGGCGGACGCCTACGACGCCATCACCAGCGATCGCCCCTACCGCAAGGGAAGTACGACGTACGAGGCCCGTGAGATTCTGGAACGCGGTGCCGGCCACGAGTTTGACCCCGACGTCGTCGCAGCGTTTCTGAGCGCCTTCCGCAAACAGCAGATGGAGATCCCAGACCTGGTGGTCTGACGCCGGGGCGAACGCCATTGCCCCGGCTGAAAACTGCGGTTGCCAAAGCAGCCAAGCGCCATAATCTGTTCCTGGGTTGTGGTTGGCTTGGGGCCGGTGCCAGGGCAATCTTGCCCTCTGGTCTGCTTGTTGGCGGGCCCGCCTAAGGTCCTGAGATTAAAAACCTGTTGACAATAACCACCGAAGACGATGAAATACAGTCCTCCAGAGTGCCTTTTGGGTACTCCGAAGCGGTTTCAGGAGTCCCCGCGGATGTCGCAGCGCAGTCTCGTCCTTGTTGAAAAAGCGTGGAGCCAATATGTCGGAAACGGCGAGCTCGACGTAAAGATCTTACGGCCTGAAGTGGCGAATTCGTGGCAGCGATGCCGCAACCTTAATGTCGATCCCTTTCGCCAAGCGCAGGACATTGTCAGCCAACCAGAGCTCCGGGAGCGCCTCTACGCAAAGCAGCGCCTTGTGAAGGCGGCGCGTCCGTTCATGGAGAATCTCTACAACTTTGTCCGCGGTTCGGGATTCCACGTAATCCTCACGGACGAGCTCGGCTTCTTGCTGGACGTGCTGGGCGATACGGACGTACACGCCAAGCAGTTGCATCTTTGTCCTGGCGGCGATTGGAGCGAAGCCAACAAGGGAACCAACGCCATCGGCACCGCCATCGCCGAACGTAAACCCGTCCAGATCCACGCCTGGGAGCATTTTTTCCAACCGCATCACGTCCTCACCTGCTCGGCCGCGCCCATCTTCGACGCCGATGGCACCATGCTCGGGGTTCTGGACATTACCGGCGATTATCGTCTTTCCAACCCCCACACGCTCGGAATGGTCGTAGCGGGGGTCAATGCCATTGAAAACCAGCTTAGTCTGCAACGAGCCACGCACGAGCTTTATATGGCCTATCGCTATTCCAACACCCTGCTGGAAAGCATGTCCGACGGCCTTATCTCCATCGACAACAATGGCCTGATCACGGAAATCAATGCCAAGGCCGGGGAGATTTTCGGCGTGAAACCTTCCTTGGTGAAGGGACGCCATGTGGCCCAGGTTTACCGGCGTCCGCCAGTTCTGCAACTGCTCGGCGATGGCATGGAATACGAAAACAAAGAAATGGTGATCGACCGCACGGGGAGAAAGATCCACAGCTCCGGTTCGCTGCTCCGCGACGATAGTGGCGCGGTCATCGGCGCGATGGCCGTGTTTCGGGAACATACCAGCCGCCTCTGGCAACCGGTGCGGCGCCCCACCCTGCCGGCGCAGCGCTACACCTTTGACGACATCGTCGGGCAAAGCTCTGCCATCACGGAACTGAAGAAGTGGGCCCAACTGGCAGCCGGCAGCCCTTCCACCGTGCTCATCAAAGGCGAAAGCGGCACGGGCAAGGAACTTTTCGCCCAGGCGATTCACAATGCCAGCTCCAGGAGGGATCGCCCGTTTGTCGCAATCAACAGCGCCGCCTTGCCCGAAGCACTGGTCGAGAGCGAACTATTCGGTCATGACGAAGGTGCTTTCACCGGCTCCAGAAAAGGTGGACAGGCCGGTAAGTTTGAAATCGCCGAAGGCGGCACGGTGTTCCTTGACGAAATCGGCGACATGCCTCTCGGCGTCCAGGCGAAGTTGCTGCGCGTGATCCAGGAGAAGAAAGTGGTACGGGTTGGCTCGGCGCAGGAGCGGCCGGTCGACATCCGCATCATTGCCGCCACCCACAAGGACTTGTACGCCGAAGTACAACGCGGTACGTTCCGGCAGGATTTGTATTACCGGCTCAACGTGCTGGAGGTTCGGGTTCCCGCGCTGCGCGAAAGACTGGATGACATCCCCGCGCTGACCGCGCATTTGACCCAGCAGATCGCCGCAAAGTTAAACCGCGCCGAAATTCGAACCGATGCCGACTTCCTGAACACACTCCAGGCGCACAGCTGGCCAGGCAACGTCCGGGAACTTGAGAATACGCTGGAACGGGCGATCGTGCGGGTCGGCGAAGATGGGCTCTTAAAAGCGGAAGTTCTGGATTTCCCCGGCAATGAAGCGCCCAGCGCGGCGTCTGCAGCAGGCAGCACCGGCAAGCGGGACACAGGCGAAATCAAGTCCCTGCGCGACGTCGAGAAAACCCTTATTTCCGAAGCCCTGGCCGCATACGCAGGAAACATCCGCCAGGCCTCCGCCAAACTCGGTATTGGCCGCAATACCTTCTACCGCAAGATGAAAGAGTACGGGATTTCCTCTTGAATTGAACTCCGCACATCGAGCCGCTTCGGATTCAGGCTACGGTGCAAGCATGACGGCATTATTTGAGATCACGCGTACATCCACCTCATCCCCGGCGGAAAACGAGGTCCGCTCCGCCGCAAGCAAGGCGATCCCGTCCGCTCGGATCAGCGTCTTCATGATGCCACTGGACTGATCGCCCGCGCTGAAGGCCAGCAATGTGCCGTCGCGCGACTCAAGCCGGACTCGCAGAAGCTTTGCCAGACCTGGCTTTTTGGATACGCTTTCCTGCAGGACGGCGCGCACGCAGGGCCGCAAGATACGCTGGTATCCCATCGTCTTCAAGATTGCCGGCCTTACCAACTCATCGAAAATAATCATGGATGCGACGGGATTCCCAGGCAGGCAAAAGACCAGCCGGTCGTCTTTCAGCCCGAACGTAGTCGGGGCGCCCGGTCTGACATCAACGCCATAGAACACCTGGGACATACCCAGTTCGGCCAGTACCTCCCGCACCAGATCGCGGTCGCCGACCGATACTCCGGCGGAGGTGATAAAGATATCCGCCTGAAGGCCGATCGTCATTTTGGCAACGTGACTGGCACGAGTATCCTGCGCAATGCCTAGCCGTTCCACGATGGCACCACAATTTTTTACCGAAGCCGCCAGCGACACTCCGTTGCTATCGACAACCTTGCCGGCTTCGAGCGGCTCTCCGGCCGCGACCAACTCATCGCCGGTGGAGAGAATTGCGACCCTCGGCCGGCGAAACACGGTCACCCGGCTCCTGCCAAATGAGGCCATCATGTTGATCTCCGGCGCGCGAATCACCGTGCCGGCGGGAACCACGACCTCATCCCGGTGCACATCGCTCCCCGCAAAGCGAATGTTCTGCTGCGCCCGGACCGGCGCTTGAATCGTCACGTACTCCTCGCGGTCCTCTACCTCCTCAAAAGGAACAACCGCATCCGCTCCCGGAGGAATCTGCGCGCCGGTCATGATCCTGACCGCGCAACCGGGCTCCACTGGGATGGCAGACGTGGCGCCAGCCGCCATGAATCCCACGACACGCAATCGAGCCGCTCCCGTGCAGTCGGCCACGCGGACCGCAAATCCATCCATGGCCGAGTTATCGCACAGCGGCATCTCAAACGGGGCGACCATGTCTTCCGCGGACACCAGCCCCAGCGAGTCGACCAACTCCACCGCTTCCGTGCCACGCGTCCTGCTGTGATCGAGAATCAACCGCCGTGCTTGTTCAAGCGTTGGCATCGCAGTCTCCCCCTGTCCGGCGCGGCGAAGCGCTGGCTGAAAGTTGTTCCGAACTCCGGCCGAGCTTTCCATCTTCGAGGTAAATCACTCTTCCCCCCAGCCTCGCGCCGATTCGCTCGTCGTGGCTCGACATCACGATCGTCATGCCCCGAGCCGCCAGCGAAGCGATCAGCGATTCCAGAATCTTGGCGCTGCCACGATCAACGTGGGCAATCGGTTCATCCAGAAGCAGGACCTCGGACTTGCAGGCCAGAGCTCGGGCCAGTGCCACTCTCCGGCTCTCGCCTCCCGACAATTGCCTTGCGTTCCGCGATTCGAATCCCTCCAGGTCAACCATCTGCAGCGATTCCTTCACCACGCTCTGCACGCGATCCTTGCTGAAGCCTCGTGCTGCCGGCCCGAATGCCACATTCGCCGCCACCGTACCCGCGAAGATATATGGATGCTGATGAAGCAGGGTGACACGTTGGCGCAAGAGAGCGCACTCTTTCGCCTCCCATTTCACGGCCATGCCATCGAAGAAAATCTGCCCGCGGTCGGGCTGGGTCAGGAAAGCCATGACATTCAACAGCGTGCTTTTGCCGGAGCCGTTCGGCCCCGTCAGCAGATGCAGCCGTCCAGCATCAAACGTGAGACCGTCCACGGCCACTCCGAGCTCATTGTCATAAAGCACCTGAATGGATGAGAGTTGGTATTTGACGCTGCTCATGCCCGATGGCTTTCTTGCGCGACGGTCAGGAAAATATTGATCGCAAACGACACCGCCATGAGGATAACCCCAAGTGCCAGGCCGAATGCAAATTCGCCCTTGCTCGTCTCCAGGGCTATAGCAGTGGTCATCGTGCGTGTAAAGAAGCGGATATTGCCCCCCAGCATCATCGCCACCCCGACCTCTGAGATCACTCTCCCGAAGCCGGCAATCACGGAGGCTATGATTCCGAAGCGGACTTCACGCGCCAACTGGAAGAGGCTTTGCAGGGAGCTGGCCCCAAGCGTGAGCGCCGTAGGCAGGATTCTCTTATCCGCGCCCTGCATTGCGCTCACCGTATAGTTGGCGACAATCGGGGTAGCCAGAATCGCTTGGCCGATGATGATGGCTTTCGGCGTAAATAGCAGTCCCAGAAACCCAAGTGGCCCCTGTCGGCTCAATAAGCCATAAGCCAACAGTCCAATCACCACGGTAGGCATCGCCATCAGGCTATTCAGAACAACCTGCACCGTACGTTTCAGCGGAAACTTTCCCAGTGCAACCGCAATCCCAATCGGTACGCCAATGGCGGAAGCAAACAGCACGGACCAAAGTGCCACACCCAGAGATGTCGCAACCGCCGACACTACGTCCCTGTCTCCGGAGAGGATCAGGGCAATCGCGGTTCGCAGCGACTCCGCCAGCGAGCCCACTTGCTACTTCCCCTTAAACGTGAAAAACACCGGGTCGCCCTGCACTTGGTAGTTGGCGATGACACGCTGGCCCTCGGCTCCGGTGACCCACTCAATAAACTTCATCGCAAGGCCGTAATTCGCGTGCGGAAATTTCTTCGGGTTCACCGCAATCACCCCGTAGGGATTGAAGAGTCCCTTGGCGCCGGTCCGTGCCGCAACCTGTTCGACGGTAAGCCGCGGCATAGGCTGGCCTTTTTTTACAAAGTCCTTGTTGCCATCGAAAAGAATGACCAGATCTGTCTTGCCATGATGGAAAGCGTTATACGTTCCGCGGTCGGCCAGCGTGTAGCCGCGCAGTTCGGTCGCCATGTTGATGACTTCACCCATGCCCTGACCTGCCGACCGGTACCACTCCCCCGATGGCGTGATTCCCGTGGCCGCCCAGATTTCCTTTTCCTTCTGATGCGTGCCTGACTCGTCTCCACGCGAGAGAAAGACGGAGTGAGTTGTGGCGATTCGCGTGAACGCATCTGCCACGGTCTCCGCGTGCTGAATCCCGGCAGGATCGTCGGCCGGGCCGATGATGACGAAGTCGTTATACATCACGTCGCGGCGATTCACCCCGAAGCCTTCGGCGACAAATTTATCTTCCATCGCGCGCGCATGCACCAGCACGACGTCAACGTCTCCCATTTCGCCAAGCTTCAGCGCCTTCCCTGTGCCCACGGCGATCACATCAACCTTGCAATGGCATTCTTTTTCGAAGGGAGGCAGCAGGACGTTCAACAAGCCTGAGTTATCGGTCGATGTTGTGGTGGACATCCTGAGACGATCCTGTGCTGGCGCAGCCGAACATACCAGTGCCACTACAAGGGCAACCAGGCCGAATCTGTATTTCACGCCAGGCCTCCAGTGGACCAGCCTTCACCGCGAATTCTCAGTTGCCAATGTACTTTGCATACAGGCTCCGGGCGACACCGACATCGGTTGTGCCCTTGACGATCGCGCGCCCGTCGGGAAATACCGTCAAATCAAAATTCTCGATCTGCGCTCTCAGGGCAAATTCGTTGGCTCTCACCGCACCCACCGATGCAAGACGGGTTGCCAACTCCTTCAGGTCCAGATGGCGCGCACGGTCGTGGATCTGCACCGCGTTTCGCCCGCACAAGCTGATCGGCGCACGTTGCTTGCCCGTCAGGTAGATGAACTCCCGGCGTCCACAGGCCGGACAGTTGGGATTGGCTTTTGGTTGGGATGCCTGCTGAATTTCGCCGGCCCAGAGGTCAACGATTGTGATCTTCCCGGATAATTGGTCCTGGTGGCCGGTCAGAATGATGAGCGCATCCGCCACCTGAAGGGCCGCGATGGTAGCCGTAATCGGACCCAGCACCCCGGCCGTTTCGCAGGTTGCCTGCGCACCGCTGGGCGGCTCCGGCAACATGCATCGCAAGCAACACGTCTCGCCCGGCACAATCGCCATCTTCATCCCGTAGCTGCCCACTGCCCCGCCATAGATCCAGGGCACCCCATGACAGAGAGCGAAGTCATTGATCAAGTACCGCGTTTCAAAGTTGTCCGTACCGTCCATCACCAGTTGAACATCGCCCAGCAAATCCTCCGCGGTCGCCGGAGTCAGATCGCTGACCGCCGGTTCGATCACGATCGAGGAATTGATTGCCCTCAGACGAGTTGCCGCCGCCTCGGCTTTGGGCCGGGCTTCTTCGGCATCCTTCTCGTCGAATAACATCTGGCGCTGCAAATTGCTCCACTCGATGTAGTCGCGGTCGATCACGCGGATAAATCCCACTCCCGCCCTTGCCAGCAACTCCGCTTGTGCGCTGCCCAGAGCACCGCATCCCACAATCGCAATCCGGGATTGCGAGAGCCGGCGCTGCCCCTCCTCGCCGATCTCGCCAAAACGGATCTGACGCGAGTAGCGGTCGCGGTCTGATGGAGCTGTCACCTTATTCATCACTTATCCTCATTGGGCACATCGGCGGGATCGCACCCATTCTCCTTGCGGCCAATGCCAGTATATTCGTAAAGCCCAGCGTACGCACTACGCTCGAAGTGATTCACACTCCCCGCGTGACGCCTCGATTCCTGCCTCCGCGTCACCGCCGCCACGCAATGAAAATGCGGGCGGTGGTACTCTAATTACACAATTCGGCGTTGTAGGATTTGCCCTATGTTCCCCACGGATCTTCACCACCGTCGCATCCAGTACCTCCGGCTCTCGGTTACCGACCGGTGCAATCTGCGCTGCCGTTACTGCATGCCCGCCGAAGGAGTGCGCAAACTTCAACATTCCGATATCTTGCGCTTTGAGCAGATGCACCGCATCGCGCGGCTGGTGATCTCGCTCGGCATCGAGAAGATCAGAATTACCGGGGGTGAGCCGCTTATCCGCAAGAACCTGGTCAGTTTTCTCCGGGATTTGGCTACCATCGAGGACCTGAAGGAATTGGTGCTGACTACCAATGGCCTGCTTCTGCGCGAACTTGCGCCGCAGCTCCGAAATGCCGGAGTACACCGCCTCAACGTCAGTCTTGATTCACTCAAGCCCGGCACGTTCTCCATGATCACCCGGGGCGGAGATCTCAGCGCGGTCCTGGACGGAATCGCAGCGGCGGAACAGGCCGGCTTCCCACCTTTGAAGATCAACACGGTTGTGA
Organism: uncultured Acidobacteriota bacterium; assembly: GCA_963737175.1. Lineage (GTDB taxonomy): Bacteria > Acidobacteriota > Terriglobia > Terriglobales > Acidobacteriaceae > TOLSYN. The sequence continues at coordinate 30,835 of CAVTRQ010000016.1, forward strand.
TTCGCGGGACCAACGACGATGAAGTATTAAACTTTGCCGCCCTCACCCTTCGCAATCCTCACCAGGTCCGATTCATCGAGTACATGCCGACGGCTCTTGCGCCCGACTGGTCCTCGGCATTTGTCTCGGGCGATGAAATCCTCCAACGCATCAGCAAGGTCTACCCGCTCCAGCCCTTGCCCTCTGCCGAATCCGCCGGTCCCGCGAGGGTCTTTCGAATTCCCGGAGCCGTGGGAACCCTCGGGGTGATCGCTCCAGTCTCCAATCACTTCTGCGAAAGCTGCAATCGCATCCGTCTCACCGCCTCGGGAGCCATCAAAGGATGTTTATTCGAGAATGGCGGCGTTGATCTCAAGCCATATTTGGATCGCAGTGACGCCGAATTGCGGGCCGTCCTGACCCAGGTGATGCAGAGCAAACCGGAGCGGCATCACCTGCTCGACCGTCAGCCGCTGATCACCCCTTTTGCAATGTCGGAAATCGGCGGCTAACTCATGCACAGGGGCAACCACTTTGCTGACAGGATGCACCTTGATGCCTGATGAGCGCCAGTCATCGAGTGGGCAGCGCGACACGCAGGAAGATGCGTTGCGCGATGCGCGGCGCGATATCCGGCAGCAAGGCTTCGCCGATCGAGTCCCGCTGGAGAGAGCGCTGCAATGGGTCGATAGCCACTTAACCCTCGGCGATGCCGAAGAGATCTCCGTCGAAGACGCCGGCGGACGAGTTCTCACCCAGCCTTTTATTTCTCCCGCGGATCAGCCTCCGGCGGACACAGCCGTCGAAGATGGATATGCCTTGCGTTCCGCTGAAACGGTGGGTGCAGGCGACTACAATCCTCTTCTCTTTCGCATTCAGGCCGGCAATCATTCACTGGGGCCGCTGTCCACTGCTCTCGTCTCTTCCGGTACTGCGCTGCCGCCGGGTGCGGATGCGGTTGCTCCCTTCGAACTGGTGCGTGTCAGAAGCGGGAGCGCCGAGGTGATTGGGAGCGTGGCGCGTGGCGCTGGCGTAAGCCTTCAAGGACAGGAGGTACGGCAAGCAACCACGCTGATCGAAAGCTCCCGGCCGCTGCGGCCCTCCGATCTCGGATTGATCGCTTCGTTTGGCATCGAGCAGGTGCGAGTCGTTCGGCGTCCCCTGGTGCGCATCATCCTTGCCGGATCCAAGCCATCCCAGAGCTGCCATCCCGCCGATGCCAACGGCCCCGATGCAAATGGCCCAATGCTGCGCGCTCAACTCACTCGCGACGGTGGCGTCACCGAGTTCTTTGAATACGGAATCGCAGATCGCGCCGCCATTGCCGCGTGGATCGCTCGTCCGGGCGCGGATGTGGTCCTGGTTTGTGGACGCACCGGCACGGGAGCTGACGACGAGGCACCACTGGCTCTTCGCGCCGCCGGTACTCTTTCGATTCACGGCATCGCCTTGCGTCCCGGAGACTCAACCGGCATGGGTTCGGCCGCGGGGGTCCCGGTAATCCTGTTGCCGGGCAGCCCCTTGGCTTGTCTCTGCGCCTACGATCTGTTGGCTGGACGTTTGATCCGAAGGCTCGGCGGGCGCAGCTCACAGTTGCCCTATCGGGTGCGCCATGCCACGGTCGGACGTAAGATTGTTTCGTCGATCGGCAACGTCGAGCTTTGCCGGGTGCGGCTAGTTGGAGACGAAGCCATTCCCCTCAGCTCGGCGGATTCTGGCGGACTTGCTTCCGTCGCCCGCGCCGATGGCTTTGTCCTGGTTCCTGCCGCCCTTGAGGGATATGCGCCGGGAACCTCCGTCGCCGTTTATTTGTATGACGGGGCGGATCCCGTGGAAGGTGCTGGATTATGACCGCGCAGAATTCCAACTCGGCTCTGCTTCGCGCCGCACAACAGCATCAGTTTCTCGAAGTCATCGATCGCGACGAAGCCGAGGCGCGCTTCCGCCAACACCTCAACCTGTCACCCTTGGGGGAAGAAGTTGTTCCTGTGGCAGAGGCTCTGGGTCGCGTTTTATCGCGCGATATCATCTCCAACGTCGATGTGCCGGGGTTTGATCGATCGCGAGTCGATGGTTTTGCGGTGCGCTCGGCTGACACCGCCGGTGCATCCGATGAAGCGCCGCGCGCGTTGAGACTGAATGCTGAAATTCTTACCCCAGGCGTAACGCCCACGACGGATCTCGCCGAAGGATCGGCAACCGTTGTAGCCACCGGCGGCATGATTCCGCGCGGCGCGGATGCCGTCATCATGGTCGAGTACACGGAGGCGCGTGAGCAACTCGGCCAGGTCGTGGTTGACATCCACAAATCCGTCTCCTCCGGCGCATTTATCGCCGCCGCCGGTGGCGACATCGCGCAGGGAGAAACCGTCCTTCGCGCCGGACAGATTGTAACTTCTCGCGAAATTGGTTGCCTCGCCGCTATCGGTCTCGCGGAGGTGCATCTCTGGCGCAGACCGACCGTAGCTATCTTTTCGACCGGCGACGAACTGGTCGTCCCCGGAGAGGCACGTCGTCTTGGCGGCGTCTATGACTCCAATAGCGCGATCTTTACCGCGGCCGTCGAAGAGGCCGGAGGCCAGCCGGTACCACTGGGCATCGCCCGCGATAACGAGAGCGAAATCTCCGCCCTGCTGCAACGGGCGCTGCAATATGACATCGTGCTGCTCTCCGGTGGGACCTCCAAAGGCGCTGGCGATCTCGCCTACCATGCGGTCAGCAGACTCAAGGATCCCGGCATCGTAGTTCACGGAGTGGCACTCAAGCCCGGCAAGCCCCTGTGCCTCGCCGTGACCGATGGCAAGCCAGTCGTCATCCTTCCCGGCTTTCCGACTTCGGCCATCTTCACCTTCCACGAGTTTGTTGCGCCCGTGATTCGAGCCTTTGCCGGACTTCCGCCGGAGCGCCCCGAGACCGTGCGCGCGTCATTGCCCGCCCGAGTCACCTCGGATCGTGGGCGTACTGAATATGTCATGGTCTCTCTGGTTCGCGACCTGGACGGAAATCTGGTGGCCTACCCGACGAACAAAGGATCAGGTTCGGTTACCGCCTTCGGCCAGGCCGATGGTTTTTTCGCCGTCGGATCGCAGTCCGAGAGCGTTCCGGCGGGCACGGAAGTCGATGTTACGTTGATCGGCGCGCATCACAAACTGGCGGACCTCGTCATCATAGGAAGCCACTGCGTAGGCCTCGACCTGCTCATCGGACGAGTCATCGGCGAAGGCTTTTCGGTCCGCAGTCTCAACGTTGGCAGCAACGGCGGGCTCACCGCGGCCCAGCGCGGCGAGTGCGATATCGCGGGCATCCACCTGATGGACCCAGCGACAGGCGAATACAATCGTCCCTTCCTTACTGACGATTTGGAACTCGTGACCGGGTATCGGCGCCTCCAGGGGATTGTCTTTCGTGCCGGCGATCCGCGCTTCGAAGGCCGGCCGGCAGAGCAAGCCGCAGCCACGGCCGCGGTGGACACCTCCTGCCTGTTCATCAACCGCAATCCCGGAAGCGGCACCCGGATCCTGATCGACCAGCTCTTAAAAGGCAGCCAACCCTCGGGATACGCCAACCAGGCAAAGACGCACAACGCCGTTGCCGTCGCTGTCGCACAAGGCCGCGCCGACTGGGGAGTGGCGATCCGGACCGTGGCCGGGCAGTACGGACTTGGCTTCCTCCCGCTGCAGGCGGAACATTATGATTTCGTAATCCCGAAGAACCGCTCTCAGCGCCCTCCGGTACTGCGCTTCCTATCGCTGCTGCGCGATCCCTCGCTCCGCGCCGCCCTCTGCCAGCTCGGCTTCGAGTTGGAAGATGTCACGGCGTAGAGCAACGTATAGAGCGGCCCTTCCGCGACCACCCCGACTCTTCTCTTCCCGCAACAACGATTCGCTCCTATGTACCGTCCCGCCAGAAAAGTAAGATATGATATGTCGCTGATATGCGACTGAATCATTTGTAAGCGACAGACTTTTCCGGCTGTTGCCGCATTCGCTCCATCGACTTCAACGAAACGAAGACAAAGACACGACAAGAAAAGGGAACTTCCATGAAGAAATTTCTGCTCTTCGTTCTGCTATGTACATTCACCTCGCTGACCGGCTTTGCACAGAGCGCAAGCACGGGTCAGATCACCGGCGTGGTGAAGGATCCGAATCAGGCGGTCGTGGCCGGTACGCAGGTGATCCTTACCAATCCGCAGACCAAGGTTAAGATCACGGCGGTCACCAATGACCAGGGCGCTTACGCGTTTGCGGCTCTGCAGCCGGGCGCCTATGTCGTCGAGGTCGATGCCAAAGGCTTTAAGCCGAGCGTGAGCCCGGAACTCAACGTCACGGCGGGCCAGACCGTCAACTCCGACTTTGCTCTGGCGCTGGCCGGAGCCACGGAGACCGTGAATGTCTCGGCCGGTTCGGTCGAGAACGCCTATCGCGTGGACAACGTGAAGCCGGGCGGTCCGCTTCGGAACGGTGCCGATTCTGGACCTTCCTTACACGGTCAACGTGATTTCGCGCCAATTGATCGACGACACCCAGTCGAGAAACTTCAAGGAAGTCGCCAAGTACCTGCCCCTGGTCTCGTTCCAGGAGCATGCAGGGACCGGAGATTCTGCGCCCCGAAACCCGCGGCATGCAGGGAACCAATATGCAGAACGACCGCAAGGACGGAATGGGATTTGCGGTCACCACGCCTTCCGCGCTGGAGGAGTACGAGCAGATCGAGGTCGTCAACGGCCTCGGCGGCTCCGATGTATGGCCCCACCCAGCCCTCGGGCATGTTCAACTTCGTCACCAAGCGCCCCACCGACGAACAGTATCGCGAGGTCGAGCTCGACTACGAAGGCGACAGCGTCGGCACGGTTCACGCCGACCTGGGCGGCCGCGTGGGTCCGAACCACATGTTCGGCTATCGCACCAATCTGGTGTTGGGCGATGGCACCGGCTACGTCACCGATAGCCAACTGCGCCGCCAGTTGGCCGCCGTGGCGCTCGATGTTCGCCTACCCCCAAAACGATCGTCGAAGGCAACTTCAGCTACTACGAATCTATTCCAGCACGGATACCCCGGCTGGTTCACTTACGCGCCGACCACGACTCCGCCGTCCGTAGCCGGCTCCAAGAGTATTCTGCTGCCGGCCGATGCGCCCGATCCGACCCGTCGCGGGCTACGGACAGTCCTTTTCGGGCGTGGATATGAATAACCAGATCGGCGAAGTGCGGGTGAAGCACGAATTCAGCCGGAACTGGCACCTCTGGGCCGGAGTGTTGAACCAGATCGCCGATCGCAATATCAACACGGCGGTCAACAAACTCACAGACAACAAGGGAGACTACCAGAGCTACCTCGCGGATGTGTTCCAGCCTACACTATGCTCCGCGCTTCCAGGTTAAGAGCGACCTGGCCTACCTGACCGGCACGTTCAAGACGTGGAAGATCTGGCCACGAGGTCGTGATCGGAAGCACCGGTTACAGGTTTGCCTCCTGGTCAACCCGTCGTTCCGTCGTCTCTGACGGGCACTCCTTTTGCGCTGGTCCCCCTATGCCCAGCAGGTGCTCCGGTTGTAAAAGGCATTACTGTTTGCGCATCCAGCATCTCGGACCCGCTGATCGATGTGCGGCCCGCGACATTCCTTCCTTCACCAAGACCAGCGCATCCAATGGCATCTATGTGGCCAGCATCATCCATCAGCAGGGATTCAACCTAAGCGATACCATCACGCTTACCCCGCGTTGGCTCCTAAGAGTGGGCGCCAGCCAGGATTGGACTTGGGAGAACTTTTACTCGGCCCCGGCGGTCGGTGCCCCTGGGGACTTCACGAGCCAGGGTGTCAGCTCCACCGGAAGCATCATCTTCAAGCCCCGCGTAAACATGACCGTCTACGGGACCTTTGCCGACAGCCTTCAGGCCCCCGACACGCCCGTGGTAAGCACATTCAATGCAAGGGCGTCTGCACAAGCGCAAATTGCGTTGTCAATAGCGCCAAGGCTCTCGCCCCTTATCGCGACACGGAAGGCGAGCTCGGCTACAAGCTGCGTGTTGCGCAAGATCAACTTCTCGACCGCTCTGTTCCGCCTCGAGCGCCCCTTCGCGAATACTGCTCCCGCTCCCGCCGGAGCCTGCGGTCCTCTGCAAAGCCACGCAGACTTGCACGATCAACGAGATCGTCGGCGATCAGATCAACTACGGTGCCGAAGCGATGCTCTCCGGAAGGATCATTGAAAGCCTGATGGTTACAGGCGGAATTACCGTGCTCAACCCGAAGCTTACGGGCACGCCCTCTCCTGCCACAGACGACAAGACCTTTGTCGGCATCCCCGATTACAAGTCCAACATTCTTGCCGAGTATCGATTACCGGAGCTGATCGGCACGTTCTTCAACTTTGACTGGCAGCATGTGGGACGCCGCCCCATCGACGACATCAACAGCAGCTACACGCCCCAGTACAACACCTTTGATCTCGGCGTCCGCTACACCACTAAGGTCTTCGGGAAACTGGCCACCTGGCGCGTCTACGGCCAACAACGTCTCCGATGTGCATTACTGGTCGACCATAAACCCAGGCAGCCTCATTGGATCCAGCGCCGGCAGCTACCTCGGCACACCTTGGGAGAGCCGCGCCTGATCACGGCCTCCATGCGGTACGACTTCTAGAGTCCAAAAGGACGTCAGACGCTAGGCTGATCGTTGGACGGCTAAGCGTCTGGACGTTTCTTTTCATCCGATCCGGAGGGCTGGCCCCGGCAATCCGGATTCAGAAAGAGCCGATATGTCAAACGCTGCAAGCTTGCGTCCGAGTGGTTGGATTCTTTCTGCTCACGCTCTCGCTGAGGTCGACGGCCATGGGGCAGACGCTGAATTGCGTGCCGCCCTCCGGCCAGCAACTCATCATCTATCGCGCCGGCAGCCTGACCCGCGCCTTCAAACCTCTGGAGGCAGCCTTCACCTGCCAGACCGGCATTCAGGTGAAGGACTCAGCCATGGGCAGCGTGGATGCTGGTCGCCAGATCACCGCCGGCGGCCATGCCTGCGACCTTTACGCACCCGCCGACTATTCGGATATCGATCTGTTCATGAAGCCCGCCGGCTATGCGGATTTCAATATCGTCTTCGCTCAGGGCAAGATGGTGCTGGCGTATTCGGCGAGCAGTGTCGCCGAAAAGAAGCTGCCCCCAATCGTCGAAGCCAACAGCGTCGCGTTCAATCCCCCGAACTCCATTCCCAAAGCGGCGGCAAAGTGGTACGAGATCCTGACTATGCCAGGGGTCGCCATCGGCGGCGGCAATCCCTTTCTCGATCCCGGCGCCTATCGCGCTTACCTGATTTTTCAGCTCGCGGAGGGCTATTACAAGGTCCCGAATCTTTACAACGATCTGATGGAGCACCTCGTGATTCCCGGCGCGGATCATTCTGTTCCTCCGGTCCCCGCACTGGGCAAGCAATTTGATTTCCAGCTCATTTATGAACACAGCGCCCAGGTCATGGCCAGCACCAATCCGGACTTTCGCTATGTGAACCTGCCCGAGGAGATCAATCTCTCCGATCCCGCCAAAAACTCGTATTACGGCCATTCGGTGGTGGTTTTGCCCGGACTGGGAACTCCACAAAGCGCCCAAACCATCGCGGTTCCGGGTACCCGGGTGGCCTGGGGAATTACCTTGCTGAAGGATGCTCCGAACCGGGAGAACGCAGTCAAGTTCCTTCAGCTATTGCTCAGTCCTGCGGGCACCGCGATCCTGAAAGACAACGGTCCTGCGCCCCTTGTCCCGGCCCAGGTGAGTCCAGAGGATTTCCGCAAACTTCCCGAATCCCTGCGTCCGCTGGTCAAAACCTCGGAGCGCTAGGCAGCGAAGAGGTGTGCTTCCAAGCGCTTCGGCAGCAAGACGAGGCTATCGGCACTTTGTAGAGGGCTGGTGGTTGGCCGCTCCTCTCGCAACCAGCCTTTTTCAGGCACTCCGCATCCAAATAAATCACCCCGCTCCGGTGGCACCTGGCTGCGTCGAACGGTTGTGGTTCGCGCTCCAGGCCCATTTTGGAATATAATTTGATCTCTGTCGCGCAAAGCGAAAAAGAGGCAATTCCAGAGTCTCAACCACGGGGTTTGATGGACGGCTTGCCCGAATCTTTGCTTACAGATGTTCCGAATGAACCCTAACCTGAGCGGGAGCGAAAGCGGGCGAGATGAGTAAGATACTTCGTATCAACATGTCGGATCTCAGCACGAAAATAGAGGAAGTTCCGGCCGCTTATGCCGGGCTCGGCGGTCGCGCGCTAACCTCAGTCGTTGTTGCCACAGAGGTGCCGCCCACCTGTCACCCTTTGGGTCCTAATAACAAGCTGGTGTTTGCTCCTGGTATGCTGACCGGGACGATGGCGGCGAACTCGGGCCGCTTCTCTTGCGGCGCCAAGAGTCCGCTGACCGGCGGAATCAAGGAATGCAGTGCCGGCGGCACCGCCGGGCGGCTACTCGCCAACTTTAATTATTTCGCGGTGATCGTTGAGGGCCAGCCCAAAGAAGACAAGTGGTACAACATTCACATTACCAACGAAGGCGCGACCATCGCGGAAGAGACCGAGCTGGTCGGGCTGTGGAATTTCCCGCTAATCTCCGCGGTTGAAGCTCGCGTCGGCAAGAAGGCCGGCCTCATCATGTGCGGCCCGGCGGGCGAAATGAAGATGTCGCTCGCCAACATCTCGGTCAAGGACTCGGATGGCCATATTCGCAGTTTTGGCCGTGGTGGTCTAGGCGCGGTGCTGGGTTCGAAGAAGATCAAGTTCATCACGGTCTCCGAGGAGGGTGGCTCCCGGGTCGAGATTGCCGAGCCTGAGAAGTTCAAGGCCGCGGCGAAGATCTTCGCCAAGTCGCTGCTCGATCATCCGGTCAGCGGACAAGGCTTGCCGACGTATGGCACCGCGATCCTGGTCAACATCCTGAATGAATGCGGCGGACTGCCCACCCGGAACTTCACCGCTGGACAATACGAACACCATGACAAGATTTCCGGCGAGACCCTGCGCGACACCATCATCGCCCGCGGCGGCAAGCCGAAGCATGGCTGCACCGCCGGTTGCGTGATCCAGTGCTCGCAGGTGTACCACGATGAAAAGGGCGACTATGTGACCTCCGGCTTTGAGTATGAGACCATCTGGGGCCTAGGCGCGGACTGCTGCATCGAAAATCTGGATGACATCGCTTTAACCGATCGCATGATGGACGATCTAGGGGTCGACTCGATCGAAACGGCCGTGATGTTTGCCGTGGCCATGGAGGCAGGCATTCTGCCTTTTGGAGACAGCAAAAGCCTTCTCCGCATCCTGAAGGAAGAGATTGGCGAGGGTACGCCTCTCGGCCGCCTCCTCGGTGGCGGAACGGCGGCGGTGGGCAGAGCCTACGGCATGCCTCGTGTGCCGGTGGTCAAGGATCAGGCCATCCCCGCCTACGATCCGCGTGCGGTCAAGGGCATCGGCATCACCTACGCTACCACGACCATGGGCGCCGACCACACCGCCGGCTACACCATCGCCACCAACATTCTCAACGTTGGCGGACATGTCGATCCGCTGAAGAAGGATGGGCCAGGTCGAGTTGTCGCGCAACCTGCAGATCGCAACCGCGGCCATCGATTCGACCGGCATGTGTATCTTCATCGCCTTCCCGGCGCTGGACATTCCGGAGTGCCTCCAGGCGCTGATCGATATGATCGGTGCGCGTTACGGAATCACCTGACCGGCGACGACGTGGTTGCGCTGGGCAAGCGGACGCTGAAGACCGAGCACCAGTTCAATCTCGCCGCCGGCATGAACGAGAATCGACGATCGTCTGCCGGAGTTCTTCCATCTCGAACCGCTCACGCCTCACATGGTGACGTGGGATTTCAGCGCCAAGGAGATTGACGAGTTCTGGAATTTCTAGAGAAGCGGCAGTAGCGCCGGTCTCCAGACCGGCTGTCGCGGGGGCCTCTGGCCCGCGCACGGGTACGCTGACTGTCGGCGTGGACGCCGTCAGGACAGCCGGTCTGGAGACCGGCGCAACCACCCTTGGCTGGGATTGTTCCAGAATATTGTCCAAGATTTTATGCAGATTCACGTAAAGCTCTTCGCAAACTTCCGCCGGCCGCTTTAGCGCCGCCACGCGCGAGTATCCGGCCGGCACCACGGTCGTCGATATCGTCCGCTCGCTGCAAATCCCGGAGTCGGAAATCGGCATCATCATGGTGGACAATAAACACGGTGAGGCCAATGATCAGCTTCGGGACGGAGCCAACCTTTCGCTCTTCCCGCTGGTCGGCGGAGGTTAGGATGCTGCCGGGAAAGAGGAACGATTCGGCGAGCTCGCGCCCTTGCTTTTAGAGGATCGAATTCATCCGCCGAAAGCTGAGCTATCGAAAGATAGGCTACAATTGTGAAGCAGCGCACAGCTTCCAGCAATCCTAGGAGCTAACCTCAGCCATGTTTACCACGTTTACTACGTACCGCTATTTTGGAGGATTGTGATGTTTGAAGGACTGATGCAGCCGATGCACTTGATCGTGATTCTGTTCATTGCCCTGCTCGTGTTTGGCCCGAGCAAATTGTCAGAGCTTGGCAAAGGGCTGGGACAGGGAATCAAGAACTTCAAGGACGCAGTGAATGACAATGCCGGCAAGGACGGCGTGGTAGTGGCAAAGGATGCTGAGGGAAAAAAGGACGGCCAGCCCGCAGCATAGGATGCAAGATCACCGGGTTTAGATCAGATCCCGGTATTGTTCGAGCGCAATCCTGACCAGTTGGCTCCGGGTGCGAACCCCTGTTTTCTGGAATAACTGCTGCAGCGTCGCTTTTACCGAACTCTCCGATACCCGCAGATGGTCGGCGATCTGTTTGTTGGCTAATCCCTCAAAGACACCGACGAGCACCTGCTGCTCGCGCTCCGTAAGTTTGCGTGTGCGCGGCAACTCCTCCGCGCTTGCGCGGCCGGCGATCCTTTGCAGATAGTCCTGCTCAAACCAGACTTTTCCCGATAGCACTTGCCGAATCGCGTCGACCAGCACGGCGGGAGGATCATGCTTGAGGAAGACCCCGGCGATCCCGTGTTTCACCAGATTCGCGGCACTGCTCTCGGCCACGCCGGCGGTCACCAGCAAGACCTTTCCTCGATAGCCGATGCTCTCGGCCACGCGCATGAAGTCCATGCCGTCACGCTGGCCGAGATCGAAGTCAAGGAGCACGAGGTCAATCGGGTTGGCGAGCAGGAATTCCTTTGCCTCGTCGATGGTGGCGCAGCCTCCCACAACCTTGAATCCAGGGTCGGTGTCGAGGAAGCGAGCCACGCTATCGCGAAACAGAGCGTGGTCATCGACCAGCAGGATATTTGCACGGTGATCAGACATGGACAGCCTCCTCCGCGTGGCTCACCCTCTCCAACCCCACGGCAAAACAACCGCCGCCTTCCCGATGTTCATGAATCCGCTGGCCATCATGATCGCCATCCTCCTATTCCCTGCTATCCAGAAGTATCACAAATCAATGGAAAATCTTCGGCCAGGGATCAGACGTTCCTTACTTCCTGCGCAAGCTGGCTGAGCGAGGCTTTCGCGTCTCCGTAGAGCATGCTGGTCACGGGTTTGAAGAACAGCGGATTCTCCAGGCCGGAGAAGCCGCGTCCCTGGCCGCGCTTGAGCACGATCACCGACTTTGCCTTGTCCACTTCGAGGATCGGCATGCCGGCGATGGGGCTGTTGGGATTGTCGCGCGCGTCCGGGTTCACCACGTCGTTGGCGCCGACGACGACGGCGACATCGGTGGAGGGGAATTCGGGGTTGATCTGCTCCATCTCGTAGAGCTCGCCGTAGGGAACGTTGGCCTCGGCCAGCAGCACGTTCATGTGTCCGGGCATGCGTCCGGCCACGGGATGGATGCCGTACTTGACGGTGACGCCGCGCTCTTCCAGGGCGTTGGCCAGGTCGCGCACGGCGTGCTGCGCCTGCGCGGTGGCCAGTCCGTAGCCGGGAACGAAGACGACCTTGTTGGCGTAGGCGAGCCGCACCGCGGCGTCTTCGAGCGAGATCTCGCGCATCTCGCCGGCGGCTCCCGCGCCCGCGGCATGGTGCACCGCGCCGAAGCCGCCGAACAGAACGTTGGTGATCGAGCGGTTCATCGCCTTGCACATCAGGATCGACAGGATGAAGCCGGAGAAGCCATCCAGCGTGCCGGCGATGATCAGCACGTTGTTGCCGAGCACAAAGCCGGTGGCGGCCGACGCCAGGCCGGCATAGCTGTTCAACAGCGACATCACCACCGGCATGTCCGCCGAGCCGATGGGGATGACCAGCATGACGCCGAAGAGGAATCCGAGGGCCGACCATGCGCGTAGAAGAATAGCGTGGCGCGCGGGATTGTACGAGCGAGTAGACGAAGCAGCCCGACCATGCCGACAAAGATCAGCAGGTTGAGGATCTGCTGGCCCTTGAACTGAATCGGCGTGCCGCGGATGACGCCCTGCAGCTTGCCGCAGGCGATCAGCGAGCCGGTGGTGGTCAGCGAGCCGAGCATGACTTCCAAGCCGAGCGCGCCGCGGGTGAACAGCGACATGCGTGCCGCCGTGCATGAGTGAACTCGGCGATGCCCACCAGGGCGGCGGCAAAGGCGCCAAAGGCGTGCGAGAGCGCGGTTCGCTGCGGCATGGCCGTCATCGGAACCCAGATGGCCATCAGCGCGCCGACGATGCGAGCCGATGATCAGGCCGGCGATGATCCATTCGTAGGTGATGATGTCGTGATGGAAGAGCGTGCCGATGATGGCCGCGAGCATTCCGGCCTCGGCCAGGAACATGCCGCGGCGCGCCGTCTCCGGATGGCTCAGCCCCTTGAGGCCGAAGATGAAGAGGATGGAGGCGATCAGATAGGTGAATTCAAGAAAGTAATTGACGCCCACCTGGCTCCATTACTTGCTTCCTTCCTTCTCGCCCTTGTCGCTTGCTGGAACATCTTCAACATGCGGTCGGTGATTCCGAAGCCGCCGACCACGTTGATGGTGGCGGTGATGACGGCGACGAAGCCCAGCAGCGTCGCGATCGACGGCTTGGCCGCCGCGCCGCCGCCGGCCAGGGCATGTGAAGTCGAACCTTAGTGCAGCCGGCGATGACCAGCGAGCCGATCAGCGAGATGCCGGAGATGGCGTTGGTGGCCGACATCAGCGGCGTGTGCAGCAGCGGCGGAACCCGGGAGATCACCTGGTAGCCGAGAAACGCGGCCAGCACGAAGACGTACAGCGAAGCGATCAGAACCGCGGGTCATGCCTTCCGAGGCCGATGGCTGGCTGACTAGCGTGGCAACAAGAATATTGGACTCACAATTCCTCCGATGCGGCGGGCTAGCGCTGGCCTTCAAGGCCGCCGCGACGCGTTCGTTGACGATCTCGCCGCCGAAGGCGACGCAGGAGCCGGCGATGATCTCGTCGGCGCGGTCGATCTTCAGCTCGCCGTTCTTGAGAATCAGATTGCAGGAAGTTGCTCAGGTTGCGCGAGTACAGCATGCTGGCGTGCACCGGCATCTCGGCCACGATGTTGCAGCGGGCCGAAGATGGTGACGCCGTGATAGACGATGGTCTCGCCCGGCTTGGTGAGTTCGCAGTTTCCTCCGGCGGGCGCGGCCAGATCGAAGATGATCGAGCCGGGGCGCATCTCTTCGACCGCCGCGGCGGGAATCATCAGCGGAGCGCGGCGTCCGGGAACCTGCGCGGTGGTGATGACGACGTCGGAGATCTTGGCCGCCTTGGCGATGGCCTGACGTCCCAGCTCCAGCGCCTCCGGGACTCAGTTCCTTGGCATAGCCGCCCTTGTCTTCGGTCTGCAGGCCGCCCAGATCGACCTCGATGAACTTGGCGCCCAGCGACTTGACCTGCTCCCCGGCGGCGGCGCGCACGTCATAGGCTTCCACCACGGCGCCCAGGCGGCGCGCGGTGGCAATGGCCTGCAATCCGGCGACGCCCGCGCCCAGCACCAGAACCTTGGCCGGCGGAATGGTTCCGGCCGCGGTCATCAGCAGCGGGAAAGAGTTTGGGCAGGTGGTCGGCGGCCACGATGACGGCCTTGTATCCGGCGACGGTCGCCATCGACGAGAGCGCGTCCATGCGACTGGGCGCGCGTGATGCGCGGCACCAGTTCCATGGAGAACAGCGTGACTCCGCGCTGGATGGCCACCGCCAGCGCCGCCGGATCGTCCAGCGGACGCAGGAAGCCGATCATCACGCTGCCGCTCTTCAGCTTCTCCTGGTCCGCGGCGGGCAGCGCGTTGACCACGGGAACCACATCGGCGGAGGCCAGAAGTTCCGCGCGATGGTGGAGATGCTGGCGCCGGCGGCCTGGTAATCGGCGTCGCTGGCGCCGGATTGCAGTCCAGCGCCGCTTTCCACGGCCACGCTGAAGCCCTTTCCGGCCAGCGCCTTCACCGCGTCCGGCGTCAGCGCCACGCGGGTTTCGTCCTGCCGCGCTTCCTTCAGAATGGCGACAAGCACACGGCTCCTCCTCCGAAAAATCAGAGCTGTAGGAAAGATGCAGAACATTAGATGCTACAACGCATCCCGGCTTTTCTCGCACTATCTTCGATCTCACTCTATTCCTCGTCGTAGAGTTGCGGAAACGCACGCTGAACCTGGGCGGCGACCTCGCGGGCAGATTCGATATTTACCAGTGGGCCTTTATTCATTCCAGGACAGTATCGCGCGGCCTCGCGGCGTTCGGCGGCGTTGGCCAGCAGCTCCGGCCAGTAGGGGAAGGAGCTGCATTGCAGCGGCTTGACCGCATGGACGGAGCAGCCGTCGGCGAGCAGGAATGGACACTGTTTCCGGCGCGGCTTACGAAAGCGCAGCGGCAGTGCCGGAGGGCGTGCCGCACAGATAACGCCGCCTGAATTCCGCGCGGGTGATCCCGAGGTGCTCGGCGAGGCGCGCAATATCGTCGCGGGTCACATAAACAAAGCCCTTTTGCTCGCAGCAGCGAATGCATCCGGACTGGCACAGGAAGCGCATGGCCAGAGTGTATCGTGAATCGAGAGGCTCCCGGCAACTCACGGCCAAAAGGCTTTGATCCGGCGAGTCGAATTCCACGGGCTTGAATCTAAACAGAGTACGATTGACATTCACGCTTTCAAGGAGCATCGATTTGGCAAAAGTTCTCATCATGCTGGTACGCGTACTCGGTCTGGCAGCCATCGTTCTCGGAGCACTGCTCTGGGCTGGTGCGCCAACAGTATCTTTCACCGCACATCGGCTTCGGCTTCATCGTGGCGATGGTGGTATTCGTACTGTCCGTCATGGCGCTGATGAAAAAAGCCGTGCTCCCGGGCATTCTCGGCGTCGTCTTCGCGGTGCTGCTGCCGGTGGTTGGTTTTATGCAGCTTCCACTCACCTTCCACACCCTGGGAGCGATCCAGGTGGTGCACATCTTCCTGGCTCTGGCGATCATCGGTGTCGCCGAGAGACTCTACGCGGCAATCCAACGCGCCGGCTGATATTCGGTTCGCGCCCCCTTTCGCCCCACGCTCCCGTGTCCGGTTTACCGGGTGTGGTTACCGGGTGTGAAAGATGGCGTGGTTCAGATCAGGCCAAAACTCCTTAAAGATAAACGTTCCGCCGTCAATGCTGACATTCAGAGCCCAGCGCTGGCCGGTCTTCGTCCAGCCGCGACCGGAGTCCGGATAGTAGAGGTTGGAGATCCCCGCAGCGGCTCCAGCTCCAACTACTTCGCTGAAGTTAAAGCTGCTTCCTCCCGAGTCCGTGCGGGTGACCAGGATACGGGTAAAGGCATATCCCGCCCGCTTCGCGAATCCGTGATGCCGGTTCAAGGTTCCGCCTCCCGGTGTGTAGCTTCCCAGGGTGTAGTAGCGCGCATCTTGATGAAGCGCCGCCGGAAGCAGGAAGCCTACCCAGAGGTTTTCATCCGTCTGATCTGCAAAGTTATGCCAGTAGTAACGGGCAAACGCCGGAGCACCGGAGTGGAACTCTGGGGTGGAACCCTGAAGCTGCGTGGTGACCGAGAGCAGGCCGACAAAGATGAACGACGAATAGTCGAAGCTGTCCTGAGCGAAGTCGATAAACTTCTCTTTTGGAGTCTGAGCCGGCAGGTGGGTATTTGCGCTCACCGAGCGAAAGTTCGGCAGAATCCCAAGAATCCGCTTGGTTTGCTTGCGCTCGTCCGGCTGCACCTGGGGAGAATGCGCCGCGGCGGCAGACGAGCTCTGCTCCCCTGGCGGAGCCGACTGCGGTGCATCCGGCAATTCCGGCACGCTCGCAACCGGGCTGGCATGTACGGAAGACGAACCGTCCTGAGCGCTGGCCGGGATGGGTCGCAGGATGAATACCCCGGCCAAAAACAAAGCCAATCCCATGCGAGCGTGAGGACAGCGGAAAAGCATTTCCGGTTGGATGCCGCTCTGCGGCGCTTTCGCTTTCCTCGATTGCGCACTCCGGCCCGACGGCATTTGCGCTGCCAACATTTGCGCTGCTATCGCCTCGTTTCGAGGCCGCCCGCGAATCAGGTATCTCGTCACACAGTAATGTGATCGCCAGTACCTTTGTGAGAATTTACTTGCACTCAGGTTTGCACACTAATTACTATCTAGCTTCCCCAACTCCACGGCAGTTTACGCGTCTGTCCGCGCGTCAGAAAATAGCGAACAATGAACATAGGCGAAACCATCCGTAACTTTCGTTTGCAAAAAGGTATGTCACAGGGTGACATCGAGAAGCGCACCGGGCTCCTGCGTTGCTACCTTTCACGGGTTGAGAACGGACACACCGTTCCTTCGCTGGACACGCTGGCCAAGATCGCCAGTTCGCTGGAGATTCCGCTCGGGCAGTTCTTTGCGGAGAATCCCGACGACGGCGGCAGCGCGCAAGAATCTGCCGCAGCTCAGCGAAGAAGAGGTGCGTTTCCTGTCGCAGATCCGGCGCTACTCCGGCAGCCTGAATGACAGCGACCGCAAATTGGTGCTGGCCATGGTGAAAAAGATGGCGGCTTCCACGACGGGCCGCTAGTTCGGGGAGAGCGGCTCCGGTTGCGGCGCTGGCGCAGCGTGCGCCCTTGTCAGGTTGCCTGCCGCAGGCGTTAGGCTGCGGTGGGCTTTCGGTAAGGGCGATCACGGCCAGTTCGAGCCGGTCGCGCGCGCCGGTCTTGCTGAAGATGCTCTGCAGGTGCCGCTTTGACGGTGTTTTCGCTGATCGTCAGCTGCTGCGCGATGTCCTTGTTTTTCATTCCCCGGCCACCAGTACGGCAATCTGTTTTTCGCGCTCGCTGAGCCGGTGCAGGTTGGCGGCCCGCTCCTGCTGAGTCTCGACCGACATGGCCATCAGCACTCCCTGGGCCACGTCGTCGCTGAAGGCCAATTCGCCGTCGGCCACGGTCCGGATGGCCGTGAACAGCTTCTCCGGCGTGTCGCCCTTCAGCACCAGCCCGCGCGCGCCCAGGCGAACCACCTGTACATAGTCAGGCTGGCTCTCCGAGCCGGTCAGCACCACGCTGGCGACCTTGGTACGCTGGCATGGTCGAGCTGACGCAGCACCTCAAAGCCATCGGTTCCGGGCATGAACAGATCCAGCACCAGCACGTCTGGATGTTGTTTTTCGACCAGTTCCAGGGCTTCTGCGCCATTGCTGGCCGTGCCCACCACTTCAAAATCGCGGTGCGAGGCCAGCAGTCGCACCGAGGGACTCACGCAACACAGCGTGGTCGTCGGCGATGGCAATCCGGATCTTTTCGCCACGAAACATGGGAACTTAGATGCGAGTTAAGGCCCAATCCGGCGTACCTTGAGCAGAACAAATATTATTTCACTCAGTGAGACGCTGGCCTCACGGATGGCCTCCGGCATGCCTCCGGTTGGTCCTTCGAGAGCAGTTCGTACCCGGCTTATGCTATATTTCCAGACATGAGCACCCGTTTCTGTCAGTCTTGATGCCATGAGCTGCTATCGGTGCACCTGTGACTGTTGATGAGGAATTAGCGCTGCTGGAAGATTCTTTCCGCCGCCTGAAAATCGAATACGACATCTACTTTGCCGGAGGCGCCAAGCGGCCCCCGGTGGACACCGAGTCGCGGGTTCAGGGCCTGATCCGGCGAAATCTGGAGAATTCCCGTCTCACCTTCGTCGCAGCGTTTTCGGCTCAGCACGCGTGGCGCAGCGCTATGCGGTTTTCAGCGATCTCTGGCGGCGCAAAGCCAGAATCAAGGACGAGGGCTATCGCCGTCCGGAGGACACACTGCTCGGGGTTGGCGGCTTCGGTCACCTCGACGCGCCGAAGTCTCTCCACCGCCGTAGGCCGATGGCGAGCCGGAGAGCTTTCTCCTCTTCACCGACGATGTCATCGAGGTGGTGGCGCTCTATGAAGCCGTGGTGCGCGCCCGCGAGGCTGCCGGGCAGCCGCTCGGCGCCTTCGACGCCTTCGCCTCCTTCGTGCAAATCAAGTCCAATCAGATTCGCAGCCAGTTCCACTGCCAAGCCGTCGAGTACACTGTAATGGTGAAGAGCGGGCAGGTGCGGCTCAAGGCGCGCGCCCGCAAAGACATCTAGTCCGGTGCCGTCCCGGGGCCGTCGCGGCCCGAATCGGATTGCGCGACTCACCGAAACCCGCTCGGCAGCCGGAGTGGCAATCCGTTGGTACCTCAGCTCGCCGCACCGTAGGCGCATCCGCATGTGCGGCCGTCCCTCCCGGACTTTCCGGCAAGGCTCATCGTAAGCGAGGAAATCATGGCGAAGATCAAACGTGCCATCCTGAGCGTCACCGACAAAACAGGACTGGTCGAATTTGCCCGGCGGCTTGCCGCCCAGGGCGTGGAACTGATCTCCACCGGCGGTACCGCCCGCGTGCTGCGCGACGCGGGCCTGAGCGTGCGCGATATCAGCGACCTGACCGGCTTCCCGGAGATGCTCGATGGCCGGGTCAAGACCCTGCATCCCAAGGTTCACGGAGGCATCCTG
This sequence comes from uncultured Acidobacteriota bacterium, assembly GCA_963737175.1. GTDB lineage: Bacteria > Acidobacteriota > Terriglobia > Terriglobales > Acidobacteriaceae > TOLSYN. The sequence goes on from CAVTRQ010000016.1 coordinate 49,760, forward strand.
CACGTGCGCTCCAACCCGGCCCACGTCGCCGCCGTCAAGGAGCACGGCATCGAGCCGATCGACATGCTGGTGGTGAATCTGTACGCCTTTGAAAAGACGGCCGGCAAGCCCGGCGTGCACTTTGAGGAGATCATCGAAAACATCGACATCGGCGGACCTTCGATGGTGCGCTCGGCGGCCAAGAACTTCCAGGACGTGGCCATCGTAACCTCGGCTGCCGACTACGACGCCATCGCCGCGGAGCTGGAGCAGCACGCCGGCGAGCTTTCGCTCAAGACCAAGTGGGGCCTGGCGCAGAAGGCCTTTGCCACCACCTCCGCCTACGACACCGCCATCGCCAACGCGCTCGCCGAGATCACCGTGGACGACGCCGCACACTTCGACATCAGCCAGATCGGCAACAGCGCCGGCTTTCCTGAGACGCTGCGCCTCCAGTTCCACAAGGCCTTCGATCTCCGCTATGGCGAGAACCCGCACCAGAAGGCGGCGCTCTACTCCGACGGCAGCGGCAAGGGCGTGGCCAACGGCCGCCAACTCCAGGGCAAGGAGCTCAGCTACAACAACATCGTCGATCTGCAGGCGGCATGGGATCTTGGCCCAGGAGTTCACCGAGCCGGTCTGCGCCATCATCAAGCACACCAACCCCTGCGGCACCGCGACCGGAGCCACGCTGAAGCAGGCCTACCTGCGCGCCCTGGAGTGCGATCCGGTCTCGGCCTTCGGCGGCGTCATCGGCGTCAACGGCGTCATCGACGGCGAAGCCGCCGCCGAGATGGCCAAGCTCTTCGTCGAGGCCATCGCCGCCCCCGGCTTCACCCCGGAGGCCCGCGAAGCCTTCGCCAAGAAGAAGAACCTGCGCCTGGTCGAGATCGCCGATCTCAAGCAGAAATGGGTGCTCAAGAATGTCTCCGGCGGCGTTCTGGTGCAGGACAACGACGTGCGTCCGCTCACCGAAGCCGACCTCAAGGTGGTCAGCAAGCGTCCGCCCACGCGCCGAGGAGATGCGCGCCCTGCTCTTCGCCTGGAAGGTCTGCAAGCACGTCAAGTCGAATGCGATTCTCTACGCCCGCGACGGCCAGAGCGTCGGCGTCGGCGCCGGCCAGATGAGCCGCGTGGATTCGGCCCGCATCGGCGCCGACAAGGCGGTGCTGCCGCTGGCCGGAACCGTCGCCGCCAGCGACGCCTTCTTCCCCTTCCCCGACGGCGTCGAGGTCATCGCCAAGGCCGGAGCCACCGCCATCATCCAGCCCGGCGGCTCGGTGCGCGACCAGGAGGTCATCGACACCGCCGACCGCCTGAACCTCGCCATGGTCTTCACCGGCGTACGCCACTTCCGCCACTAAACCGCTAGCGGCACGGCGTCCGCACGAGGATGCCGTGCCGCTGAGCTGCCCTCCCCGCAGAACCCTCCAAAGCATCTCCGAAGAGCAAAAAAGAATCTAATAACCTAAGCGCGCTTGGGTTATTATCACTGGGTGAGCTCCCTCACGTTTGACGGGGTTCAGTTTTTCGTCTACTCCAACGATCACCCGCCTCGTCATGTTCACGGCTTCGCAGGCGAGACAGAGGCGATTGTCGATCTGCGCCTGGACGGGAATGTCGCACTCGCGCGATCGCAAGGATTCCATTCGGCTGGCGAATGCCAAGCGCTCCGACGTGAAGAAGATTTTGAATGCGGCGGCTATGCACTTTGAAGAGCTTGTAGCGCTGTGGGAGAAAGTACATGGCAAAGCATAAGGTCATCACTACCGACGCCGAGATCGATCGCGCCATCGAGCAGTGCCCAGAGCCTGCGAAACGAGCCGCGTGTGATCAAAGTGGAGTATCGGCCAGGATCAGGGCTGAACCTGCTGATCCTTAAGTTGAGCGATGGCCACCGCCATCTGATTCCACGCGAAGACCTGCAAGGTCTGCAATCGGCCACCAAAGAGCAGATTGCACAGGTGGAGATTCTCGGCAACGGAACCGGCCTTCACTGGCCGGCCCTCGACGTTGACTACTACGTGCCCAACCTGCTTCGGGGCATCTATGGCACAAAGAGCTGGATGGCAGAGATCGGACGCAGTGGAGGCTCGGCGAAAAGCGTTGCAAGAAGCAGGCCTCCCGTGTCAACGGATTGAAAGGCGGACGACCACGGCAGAAAAAACTTCGCGGCTATGGGCGAGCTAAGCGCAGGCGGCCCACATCCGCCGCAGTTGGCGAATGTGGAATTCGGCCCACGGCAGAGTCCCGTCCGTGACTCGCATCACAAGCGCAATTTCTCCCGCTCTGATAAACTTTGACCTTCTATGTCGTCTCCCAATTCGATCTTCGTCCGTGCCTGTAAAGGTCTTCCCACCGACTCGACACCGGTCTGGTTTATGCGCCAGGCGGGCCGCTACATGTCCGAGTACCGCGAAGTCCGCAAGCACCACTCCCTCGTCGAAATCTGCAAGAAGCCCGCGCTCGCCGCCGAAGTCACCATCACGGCCGCCGAGGCTCTGGGGGTCGACGCCGCCATCATCTTTGCCGACCTGCTGCTTCCTCTGGAAGTCATGGGCCTGCCCTTTCACTTCTCGGCCACCGAAGGCCCGGTGATCGAGAAGCCCATCCGCACCGCCGACGATGTCAAGGTTCTCACCACCGACGGCGCGCCGGAGCTGAGGTATGTCTCCGAGGCCATTGCCGCGTGCGTCAAGCACTGGGGCAGACAAGCTTCCGATGATCGGCTTCTGCGGCGCGCCCTTCACTCTCGCCAGCTACATGATCGAGGGCGGCGGTTCGCGCAACTACGTCGAAGTCAAAAAGCTGATGTACCGCCAGCCCGCAGGTGTGGGACGAGTTGCTGCGCAAGCTCAACGTTGTGCTCGCCGCCTACATCGCCGACCAGGTCAAGGCCGGCGCCGACGTCATCCAGGTCTTCGATAGCTGGGTGGGCTGCCTGAGCGTGGAGGACTACCGCAAGTACGTTCTGCCGCGCACCAAGGAGCTGATCTCCGCCGCTGAAGAAGACCGGCGTGCCGATCATCTACTTCGGCACCGACAGCACCACGCTGCTGCCCTCGATGAATGAGACCGAAGCCGATGTCATCGGCCTGGACTGGCGGGTTCCCTTCGACGAGGGCTGGAAGCTGCTGAACCACCGTCCCGCCGTGCAGGGCAATCTCGATCCGGTCCTGCTCTTTGCCGAATGGGAGCTGAGTGAAGCAGCGCGCCAAGAACCATTCTGGATCTCGCGCGGCAGCCGTCCCGGACACATCTTCAACCTCGGTCACGGCATTCTGCCGCAGACTCCGGTGGAGAACGTGAAGAACCTGGCCAAGTTCGTGCAGGAGTATTCGGCGCAGCATCGCGGCGCCGCCGCCGGAACCCGATAGCCATGCCGAAGCCCGCCGTCCTGCTGCTTGCCCATGGAACTCCGGATCGCGTCGAGGAGATTCCGGCCTACTTGGCCAACGTGACCAGCGGACGGCCGCTTCCGCCCGCCGTGGTCGCAGGAGATCCAGCACCGCTACTCGCTCATCGGCCGCTCGCCGCTCACGGAGATCACCCTGCAGCAGGCCGCGCGCATCTCCGCAGCGAGCTGGGCTTGCCCACCTACGTCGGCATGCGCAACTGGAAGCCGTACATCCGCGACACGGTTGCGCAGATGACCGCCGACGGCGTCACCCACGCGGTTGCCATCTGCCTTGCGCCGCACAACTCGCGCACCAGCGTCGGCCTCTATCGCCGCGCGGTGCTGGGCGAGACCGGCAAGGCTCCGTTCACGGTGGACTTCGTCTCCGAGTGGCACGCCGAGCCGCTGCTGATCCGCGCCTTTTCCGAGAAGCTGCGCGACGGCTGGTCGCGCGCCTGCCTGGAGGCCAACGCTCCGGTGCCGGTGCTCTTCACCGCGCACAGCGTTCCCGCTGCGAACCATTGAAGCCGGCGACGACTACGAGCGCCAGACGCGCGAGACCGCCGAACTGGTCGCCGCCAGCGTTCCGGAGATCGCCGGACATTGGCGCTTCGCCTTCCAGAGCCAGGGCATGAGCGGCGGCGAGTGGCTCGGTCCCACGGTCGAGAGCGTGATCGAAGAGCTGGCCGCCGCCGGCCACAAGCATCTTTTCGTGCAGCCCATCGGCTTCGTCTGCGATCACGTCGAAGTGCTCTACGACATCGATATCGCCTTCAAGAATTTTGCCGCCGCGCGCGGCATCACGCTCTGACGCGGGCCGAGTCGCTCAATGACTCCGTGCTCTTTGCCCGCGCCGTCGCGCAACTGGCGCGCACCCGCCTTGCGGCGGCGGCTCAGCCAGGCGCGTAGAGCTGCGGCCATCACGACCCCGCTAGTGTAGATCGAGGAGTTTTGTTTATGCGTATCGCAATCATTGGTGGCGGCATCTCCGGACTCAGCGCCGCCTATTATCTGGAGCAGGAGCGTGCCACGGGCGCGCCCGTCGAATACTCTCTGTTCGAATCCAGCGACCGCCTCGGCGGCGTCATGTTCAGCGACAAGATTGGCGACTGCGTGGTCGAAGGCGGTCCCGACTCGTTCCTCACCGAAAAGCCCTGGGCCACTCAGCTCTGCGCCGAACTCGGCATCGCCGGCGACCTGATCGGCTCCAACGATTCGCAGCGCATCACCTACATCGTGGTCAAGGGACGTCTGATTCCCATGCCCGATGGCCTGATGTTCATGGTGCCCACCAAGCTGATTCCGACGGCGCTCACTTCGCTGTTCTCCTGGAGCACCAAGTTCAAAATGCTCGGCGAACTGCTGCATCCGCCCGCGTCCGGTGCATAAGGACGAGACCGTTGCCCAGATGGTGGAGCGCCACTTCGGCAGCCGAGGTCGTCGATCGTCTCGCCGACCCATTGCTCTCCGGCGTCTACGGCGGCGATGCCGCGTCGCTCAGCGTGCGCGCCGTGCTGCCCAGGTTCGTCGAGATGGAAGAGAACTACGGCTCGCTCTGCCGCGCCATGCTGGCCGGGCGCAAGAAGCTGGCCGCCATGCAGAAGGCAAAAGGCTACGCGCCCAAGCCGCTGTTCAGTTCGCTGAAGGGCGGCATGCAGCAGATGATCGATGCCATCGTCGCCCGCCTCGATCCGCAGAGCCTGCGCACCTGGACCGCGGTCAGCCAGCTCTCGCAGAAAGACGGCGGCTGGGAGCTGATTACGCCACGCGGCCCCGAACTCTTCGACGCCGTCATCTTCGCCACGCCCGCGCGCATCGCCTCGACCATGCTCGCCGCGGTCGACGCTCAGCTCTCCGACGATCTGGGCAAGGTGCAGTACAGCTCCTCGATCACCGTGACCCTGGGCTACCAGCGCGACGAGTTGAAGATCGTGCCCTCCGGGATTCGGCTTTCTGGTGCCGCGCAGCGAAGGCACGCGCATGCTGGCCACCACGTTCGTGCACACCAAGTTCCCCTTCCGCGCGCCGGACAACAAGGCGCTGGTGCGCTGCTTCCTCGGCGGCTCCAAGGACCAGGGCGTGCTGAAACTGAGCGACGAGGAGATCACGGCGCTGGTGCGCAAGGAGCTCAAGCAGATTACCGGGCTCACGGCCGATCCGTGGTTTGTGAAGGTCTATCGCTGGGATCGCGCCATGGCGCAGTACACGCCCGGACACCTGGAGCGCATCGAACGCATCGGCGCAACCCTCAAGCAGATGCAGAATCTCTCGATCGCGGGAAACTTCTACAAGGGCATCGGCGTGCCGGATTGCGTCCGCACCGGCAAGGAAGCCGCGCAGCACATGGCCGCCCTGGCGCGCAAAGGGCAGACCGTGAAAGCCTGATCCGCGAATTGCGCCGGCTTGAAACGACCTGCCGGCTGCGTCTCCATTGGCTGCTTCGTCCTCGGCTCTTCGTCGCTCGAAAGCATCGGACGTTGCATCCGCTGCAGCCTTATCGTTTTGCCGTCGCAATCGTTTCCCTCTCGCCTTGTGCCCGTCGCGTGCGCTACCATCAATGGCGATGTCGCGAATTCTGATCGTCGAAGATGAACTGCACCTGGCGCAGGGTCTGTTGTTCAATCTTGAGGCCGAGGGCCACGAGGTCTCCGCGGTGGAGAGCGGCGAGGCTGCCCTCGAACATTCTGCTCGATCGCAACGAACGTCTATGACGCCGTCGTGCTCGACATCATGCTGCCGGGCGTCAACGGCTTTGAGGTCGCCGACCGCCTGCGCGCGGCGCACAACTACGTTCCCATCCTCATGCTCACCGCGCGCTCGCGTCCCGAGGATGTGCTCAAGGGCTTTGCCTCCGGCGCCGACGACTATCTGCCCAAGCCCTTCGAACTCAGCATCCTGATCGCCCGCGTTCACGGACTGTTGCGGCGCACGCAATGGCAGCGCGAACAAGCGGCGCGAGGAGCGTCAGTCAGCCGCACTCCCAGCGGCCGATCCCGGCGGCGAAGCCGATGCGACGCAGGCGCGCAGCCCTGAATCTGTTGCTCCGCCGGCCATCACGGCTCCCGCGCCTCACGACGTGTTTACCTTTGACGGACGCACCCTCGACTTCAGTACGCTGGAGCTGACGGCTCCGGCGGGAAAGATTCAGCTCACCCTGATGGAGGCCTCGCTGCTGCGCTACTTCATCGCGCATCGCAACCAGAACGTGAGCCGCAAGCAGATTCTCGAAGAGGTCTGGGGACTGCACGAAGACACCGACACGCGCGCCATCGACAACTTCATCGTGCGCCTGCGCCGCTATATCGAGGACTCGCCCAGCACCCCGAAATATCTGATCACGGTTCGCGGCATCGGATACCGCTTTCTTCCTGAGGCGATGAGCTGAAGCGCCACGGTCGCGCGAGGGAAGCGGGAATAAACAAGCGGGACTCAAGCAAGAACGCTACCAGCGGTCGCCCCAGCCCAGGCGCTTCAATCTGCGCCAATCTTCTTTCTTCGAGCGCGTGACGGTGGTGTGCGGCGATCTCACCTTCGCGGCAGAGCGTGAGCTGCGTGTAGCCGCTGAAGATCCGGGGATGACGCACGATGCGCGCGCCCGGACTCGGTGCTTCGCCTGCCGCTGTCGGGCCTGCGCGACCGCGAAAACGCAACGTAGCGAGAACTTTTCGTCTTCGTGGCCGAGGGTTGCATTCTTCAGGCGGCGATGTTCGGCGGTGCGCTCGACGCGCGCGGCGAAGTGGCACCAGTCGTCGCCGCCAGCCATGGGACAGGCGAGCGCGTTCGGACAGGGTGCGGCCAGCGTCGCGCCTTCGGCCAGCAGTCGAGTGCGCACGGCGAGAATGTTGGCGAAGCCGGTCTTGGTTCCCGGCTCAATCACGACGAGAAGTTTGCCGGTTCGCGCCCAGGCCTGGCGAATGAACCCGGCGCGCTGTGCCTCGCGCAGTTCGTTCAGCGCATAGGAGCAGACGACCAGATCCCATGCGCCGTTCGGGATGGAGGCGTTGGCAGTGGAGGTCGCCGTGCAGGTCGCGGTGAGTCGGCCTGGCAGCAAGTGGCGTCGCGCAGAGCAGTGTGCGGAGCGCAGGCGCTGAGGCGGCGGGCGATTTCGATCAGCCTGGGATCGCGCTCGACGGCGGTTGCGGCGAGGAGAGTGGGAAAGACCTGCAGGGCCGCCCAGAGCGCGGTTCCGGGACCGCTGCCGAGATCGAGCACGGTGCGAATCGGCACTGCAACTCTCCCGCGTCACAACTCTCGCGCGTCCAGGTGAGCGCGGCGACGGCGGCGGCAAAGGTTGCGGGCACGCGCACGGCGAGGTAGGCGGCGCGCTGTTCGCGCTGAAAAGCGCGGCGGATTCGCCGCGGGAGTGCGCCGGGCAGTGCACCAGACGCCTCGCCTTGGCGATAGCACTCGGTGAGACGCGCGGACGCCGCTCGCAGCTTGGCCCCGTCGCAGCCGCTCAACTCCTGCTCGATGGCCCGGCGCAGCGCGGGAGGCAGTTGCATCAGCGCGCCTTCGCGGCCTTGCGATAGGCGATGACGTTGCGCTCGTGCTGCTCGAAGTTGGTGGAGAAGTGGTGGCGTCCGCTGCCGTCGCCGGCGGCGACGAAGAACAGGTACGCGGTCTGCGCCGGCTGCATGGCGGCGCTTCAGCGAAGCCGCGCCGGGATTGGCAATCGGCCCCGGCGGCAGTCCGGCAAATTTGTAGGTGTTGTAAGGCGAGTCCGATTGCAGATCGCTCTGGTAGATGGCGCCGCGATAGTTGCCCGCGAGCAGGGCGGCATAGACCACGGTGGGATCGGCGGCGAGGGCCATGTTTTTCGCCAGGCGGTTGGCGTAGACGCTGGCGACCTCGGCGCGCTCGTCGGGGGCGGCGGTTTCCTTTTCGACGATGGAGGCGAGGGTGACGACGCGATGCGTGTCTCCGGCGAGGCCCAAGCGTTTGCGCCTCTTTCTGGAAGCGCCGGACCATGGCCGCGGCCATGTCGCGCATGGTCATGGTGCGGGAGAACAGGTAGGTGTCGGGAAACAGATATCCTTCGAGCGACTTTGCCTGCGGATCGATGGCGCGGATCAGCGCGGTGTCGTGGGTGGCGACGGCGAGGAAGTCTTCCTGCTGCCGAGGCCCGCGCCCTCGATGGCGGCGGCGATCTCAAACATGTTGTAGCCTTCCGGAACCACGACGGTGCGTACCAGCACGTCTCCGCGCGCGATGCGCTCGAAGACCTCGAAGCCCGCTGGCAGCGCGGTCGAAACGATATTCGCCCGCCTTGAGCTTCTTCTTCGGCATGGCGTAGTGCAGCAGTTCGAAGGCGAACCGGCTGCGCACCACGCCCGCGCGCTGAAGTTCGGCGGCGATGGACTTGGACGACGAACCCGGCGGGAAGAGCAAGACCTGCGGCGCCGCGGGAGCAAGCGGAATCGCCAGCGGCCCAGGCAAGCCACAGCACGGCCGCCAGCAGAAGAATTGCGATGAAACGGAACATATGTTGCTAGTGTAGATGAGCCGCTTTTGCGCTGTCGATGAGCGCGGGCGAATCCCACATTCGCCAATAGACGGCGGATGTGGGCCACCCGCGCAATTTTGGATCATCAGCCGCACCCCAGTCTGCTGGAGAAGCGGATTGGCGATTCGCCCGATTCAATCTAGCCCAGCTTTTTCACCACCAATTCATTCAGCACGGCGGGATTGGCCTTGCCTTTGGAGGCTTTCATGACCTGGCCGACGAAGAAGCCGATCATGGTGGTTTTGCCGGCGCGGTACTGCTCGACCTGTTTGGGGCTGGCGGCCATCACTTCGTCGATCATCTTTTCAATCTCGGCGGTATCGGTGAGCTGCTGCGGCTTTTCGCGTTCGTAGATGACGGGGAAGTCCACCTTCTGCTCGAAGGCGTGGTCGTAGAGCTCCTTGAGGATTTTGGAGCTGATGGTGCCGTCTTCGAGGAGGTCGGCGGAGAGGCGCGCTCCCGCCATGGTAATGGGAGAGTCTTCGAGTTCGAGTCCGGCGGCCTTGAGGCGGCCCTGCAGTTCGCTGATAACGAGGTTGGCGAGGCGCTTGGGGGACTTGGCTTTCTTGGCTTCGGTCTCAAAGAGAGCGGCGCGAGCCTGGGTGGCGGTGAGGGTGGCGGCATCGCCTTCGCTGAGTCCGTACTCGGCGATGAGGCGCTGGCGCTTGGCCTCGGGAAGTTCCGGCAAGGTGGCGCGGATGGCGTCCTGCTGGGCCCGATCGACGATGAGCGGGAGCAGGTCGGGCTCGGGGAAGTAGCGGTAGTCGTGCGCCTTTTCCTTGGAGCGCATGGTGTAGGTGCGGCCCTCGCCGGGGTTGTAGAGGCGCGTCTCCTGCTGAATCGTGCCGCCTTCTTCGAGGACTTCGGTCTGGCGCTCGATTTCGTATTCGAGGGCCTGCTTGACGAAGCGGAAGGAGTTTACGTTCTTGACCTCGACCTTCGTGCCGAGCTGCTGCTGGCCGCGCGGACGAATGGAGACGTTGGCGTCGCAGCGCAGCGAACCCTCTTCCATGTTGCAGTCGCTGACGCCGGTGTAGAGGATGATCTCCTTGAGGCGGGTGAGGTACTCGTAGGCCTCGTCGGGAGTGCTGATTTCGGGCTCGGAGACGATCTCGGCGAGCGGCGTGCCGGTGCGATTCAGGTCCACGTAAGTCTTGGCGGCGGAGTCGGCAAAGCCCTCGTGCATGGACTTGCCGGCATCCTCTTCCAGGTGCAGGCGGGTGATGCCGATTCGCTTGCTTGCTCCGGCGGCGGTGGTGACCTCGATGTAGCCGTGCTCGGAGAGCGGTTTATCGAACTGGCTGATCTGATAGCCCTTGGGAAGATCGGGGTAGAAGTAGTTTTTGCGGGCGAAGATGGAGCTCTCGTTGACCTGGAGGTTGAGGGCCTGCGAGGCCTTGACCGCGAACTCGACCGCCTGCTGGTTGAGAACCGGAAGCGCGCCGGGCATTCCGAGGCAGACCGGGCAGACGTTGGTGTTGGGCTCCGAGCCGAAGATGTTGGGGCAGGCGCAGAAGATCTTGGTCTTGGTCAGGAGCTGCACATGCACCTCGAGACCGATCACCGTTTCGTACTTGGAGAGAATGTCCACCGTTTTTTTCGCCGCGATCGCCATATGAAATCCGATTATAACGGCTCCAGGTTTCAAAGTTTCAGGGTTTCAAGGTTTCAAGGTTCGGGGCAGAGCAAGAGCAGGAGCAGCTACTCCGCCCACACAAAAAAGCTCGGATGGGGCACCTGGGACATCCTTTGGCTACGAGGTTTGGCTATGAGGGCGGCAGGGTTTCGGTGACGCGCTGGGCGACCAAGGTGTAGGCGCCTCCGTTGAGGAAGAGCAGGCCGCGCACCTGGACGTAAGGGGACGAGCCAGCGGGCGCGCCCGCCAGCGGCGTGGTCAGGCTGCCATCGACGGTGACGCTGGCAGGGATGACGACGTTGATGGTGGGCACGAAGCCGGTGGGCTCGACCGGCAACGCGGTGTACTGGGCAAAGACGCTGTTGGAGGCAAGGGTGAGGACGAAGCGGGTGACACCGTTGCTGTCGGTGGTCACATTGCTCGGAGTGCCCTCTTCGGCTTGCTTGCGCAGGGTGATCTGCTGGGCGTTCATGGCGGCGACGGTGGTCATGCTGCCAGGGAGGGTGCCGACATCGTTTCCGTTGGTGAGCAGCGGAAAGCTGGAGGAGGCCTCGACATACTGCGCCGGGAAGAATGTGGCAGCGCTGAAGAGCGGCGTGAAGCCGAGGTTGGTCTGGTCCATGCCATCCCAATCGACGGCGAAGGTGGCAGCAGGGGAATCGAAGTTGACGTTGATGCCGCTGCCGATGAATTCAGGGGAGACGCCGGCGCCGGTGCCGTCCTGCATGGCGAGGGTCAACTGGTAGGGCACGGTGCCGCCGCGATAGGAATTTATAGTGCCGGCCATGGCATAGGCAACGTTGGATGGGTTGACCTCTTCGACGCGCACGCAGTCGATGGAGGAATCGGGCTGGGCGGCCATGTCGACACGAAGCAGGGTTCCGGCGGGCAAAGCGGACAACGCGGTGAAATTGACGGCCGTCGTGGAGCTGGTGAGGTTGCAGCTCAGCGAGTTTTGCGCCACATCAGTCGTGAGCGTCAGAACGCTATTGGCATCCTTGCTGACGCTTCCCAGGACGCTCTCCAGCAGGCCGGTGTCGAGGGTAGGAGAGCTGGCGGCGATGGGGAGCGCGGTGGCGGTAAAGACCGGTGTAAGCGTCATGGCTCCGGTGGCGGGATTGAGCACAACCGACTTTTCGAGATTGAAGTCGAGGGTGATTTCCAGAGCCGTGGTATCGACGTTCAACAATTCCGCGAAATCGATTTCCGCTGTACCGGTGAAGCTGGGAAACTCCTCGGTGAGGGTGACCCCAGTGCATCGATGTAGGTGATGAGAGGGTCGGTGACGGTGACGTTGATTTTGGTGTAGGAGTTCGGCGCGATGCCGGTCATGGTGAGGTATTTGGCGCTGCCGGCGAGGTGAGTTATTTCGACGGTGGAGGACGAAGTGTAGAGGGTGGAAGCGCTTCCCTGGCGCGGCGTAATCTGCACCTGCGCGATATTGGCATAGAAACTGACCAGGCCGTTGCTGCTGGCGTCATCGGTGAGGGTGAGCAGAATCGGAGTGACCGTGGTAGAGCCGGGAGGGTCTGGTGGCGCGACCGTAGACGTGCTCTGCGTACTCTTTACGCCACAGCCGCTCCAGCTTAGAACACCGGCCAGCAACGCCATCGCAAACCAGCCGCTCCCCTGCCATCTCCGTACCACGGATGCCTCCCGAGTCAGACTGCACTTTCAGTGATACAGCTATTGTACTCAGGGGCGGGTAGGAGGCGCGGAAAACTTCTCCGCCACAGATTGCGGCCGCGAGGTTTAGGGCTCCGACGTTTCCGGCTGCGACGTTTAGGGCTGTGACGTTTCCGGCTGACCCAGCGGCACCTCAAAGTACATCAACTCGTGGCCGTGGGCGTCGTTGACTCCGGTGACGAAGAGGCGCGCGCCCTCGGTGGGATTTTCCAGGTCGCCGACATCGAAGAAAAGAAAGCCCTGCTGCGCTGCTGTGGGGCTCGACGGCGCGGGCGGCAAACGAGGCGTGTTCAAGCTCGTCGCGCTCCTGCTGCGAGAGGCCGCCGTGGGCTTTGTTCTTTCCGGGCAGGGGAATCGGCAACTGATCCTCGGCGACGCGATCCGGGGGCGCGAACGGCGGTCAGGACGCGGCGCAGATCGTCGAGCGAGTAGGGCTCGGCCTTGGCTCGGTCGCGGGTGACCAGCTCGAAGTGGGACGTGGCTGAGGACGATGGCTCTGATCGCCGTCGTTGGTGAAGACGACGAGGATGGGCAGGACGGAGTGCTGCGAGCATGGCGGGATGAAAGAGCGAGGCCTTCGCCGGCGTGTCATAGGGATCGGCACCGAGGGTGAGCTTCTCCTGCGGGTGGGAATCGCGGCAGGCCATGGTGGTGGCCGGAACGAGCTTGGGCATGACGAAGTCGCGGGCAAAGGCGGCGAGGACGAGGGCGGCGAGAATGGCGGCGAGTGAGCGCAATTCGCTTCATGGCGGGAATTATAGGCGGGAAAACGGCTGGATTGCGGAAGTAAGCTGCGGAAGACGGATGGCGAGTGAAAACGTACCGTGGAAGACGCTCGAATGCGCAACTCTGCGCTCCGGTCCGCCTCGCTCATCTACAATGGCTGGCGTGTACTTTCTTTACAGCGCGACGCTGGCTCTGCTGCTGACCCTGACGCTGCCTTGGTGGCTGGTGCAGATGCTGCGGCTGGGCAAATACCGGGCAGGGCTGGGCGAGCGGCTGGGCATGGTTCCGGCGCGCATTCGGCTGAGCGCGGCGGATGCGGCAGCGCGGCGGCCGGTAGCGTGGATTCACGCGGTGAGCGTGGGCGAGGTGCTGGCGATTGCGCCGATGGTGGCGTTGCTTCAGAGGCAGGCTCTGGCGGGCAGGCGATACCGCGTCGTGGTCTCGACCACGACGCACACCGGGCAGCGGCTGGCTCGCGACAAGTTTGGCGCGACGAATGTCTTCTACTTTCCGCTCGACCTCGGGCTGTGCATCCGGCCTTACTTGCGGGCGCTGCGGCCGGAGCTGGTGATTCTGGCGGAGACCGAGTTCTGGCCGAACTTTTTGCGGCTGGCGCGGGCGAGCGGAGCACGGCTGGCGGTGGTGAACGCGCGCATCAGCGACCGTTCGTTTCCGCGCTATCTGCGCTTTCGCGGACTGCTGCGGCAAGGTGCTGGAGCCGGTGGAGCTCTTTCTGGCGCAGAGCGAGGCGACGCGGAGCGGCTGCGCGCGGTGGGCGCGGCGGCCGAGCGGGTCGAGGTCTCCGGCAATCTGAAGTTCGACGCGGCGCCGCCGGTGGAGTCGGCAGTCGGTGACGCAGTTGGGCGAGCAGTTGCGCGCCTCGGGCGCGCCGATTCTGGTGGCGGGCAGCACGGTGGAGGACGAAGAGGAGTACGTGCTGGCGGCGTTCCGGATGGTTCTGGCGGAGTATCCGGCGGCTTCGCTGGTGCTGGCGCCGCGGCACAGGGAGCGCTTTGAGGACGTGGCGCAGGCTGCTCGGCGAGCGCCGCTTCCGCTTTGTGCGCCGCTCGGCGCCGGATGCGGCAGCGCAGGATCTTCGCGGCGCCGTGCTGCTGCTGGATACGCTGGGCGAGTTGGCGGCCATCTATCGCTACTCGAATCTTGCGTTTGTGGGCGGCTCGCTGGTGCCGAGGGGCGGCCACAATATTCTGGAACCGGCGTTTTTTGCCCGGGCCATCTTGACCGGGCCGTACACGGAGAACTTCCGCGATATTCTCTCCTGCTTCGAGAGCCGGCGAGCGGTGGTGCGCTGCACCACAAAGAATCTTGGGATCACGTTTCTGCTGCTGCTGCGCGAAGGCGCGGAGCGCGAGGCGCTGGGACAACGGGCGCACCAGGTGCTGATGGAGCAGCGCGGAGCCACGGCTCGCAGCGTGGCGCGGCTGCGTGAGCTGGTGGAGAAAGGGCGCACATGATCGCCGATCCCTTGACCTGGCTCTTTGGACAAGCGGTGCGGGTGCGCAATGCGCGCTATGACAAGGGGCGAGCGCCGATTCAGCGGCTGCGCCTGCCGGTGATCAGTGTCGGCAACATCAGCGTGGGCGGCAGCGGCAAGACTCCGTTTGTGCAGACGCTGGGGCACTGGCTGAACCAGCAAGGGATTGCCTTTGACATTCTTTCGCGGGGCTACGGGCGCAGCTCGCGCGGCGTGCTGCAGGTGGATGCGGCGGGCACGGCGGCGCTCTACGGCGACGAGCCGCTGCTGCTGGCGCGGACGCTGAAGGTTCCCGTTTTTGTGGGGGAAGACCGCTACGAAGCCGGGCTGGCGGCAGAGGCCTTCGGCGCGCGCACGGCCGAGCCCCGCGCGGCTGCACATTCTGGACGATGGCTTCCAGCACCGGCGGCTGCACCGCGATTTCGACCTGGTGCTGCTGGCGGACCGCGATCTGCGCGGCCAGCCTGCTGCCGTTTGGACGCCTGCGGGAGCCGCTCTCGTCGCTGGCACGGGCCCATGCGGTGGCCGCGCCGGAAGAGCTGGCCGCGCTGCTCGCGGAGCCGAACATCTGGCACATACGGCGCCGTCTGGTGCTGCCCGCAGCCGGCTCCCACGCGTCCGCTGGCCTTCTGCGGACTGGCTCAGCCAAGGCAGTTCTGGCAGTCGCTGGCCGATATTGGAATCTATCCGGTCGGGACCTATGCGTTTCGGCGACCACCACCGCTATAACGCGAAGGACATTGCGCTGCTGCAACGGCTGGCGCGGCAGCACGAAGCCAATGGCTTTTTGACCACGGAAAAAGATCTGGTGAAACTCGACGCCTCGCAGCTGGCGCCGATCATCGCTCCGGCACTCATCATCGAGGTGGAGAACGCCAATGCGCGCTTCACTGCGATGCTGGAGGCCGCGGGAGTAAAGTGATGATGCTATTCGCCGGATAGTGGTCAGTTTGAATCAGCCGTTGAAGCGGGCTCCAAATAGGAGTCTTTCTTTTCAAACCAGTGCCTAGTTTTCTTGGTTATATCCTTTGGTCCAAACCGAGAGAACAATTCGCGACACCTTTTTGCTCCATCATCCGATAGCTGCATCAGTCCGCCATCTTTGTCGATAACATCAATGGAAAAAGATTCCCCAATCCCCGGCACTGTTTCACTGATCAATTTGGCCTCAAACACTGCGTAAATCGTCTCCATTAGAGGATCTTCCGAATCTTGGCTCCTGTAAAAAAGCATCGTTCTTGCCGTGTTGCATCCGCTACCAATAGCCGAAAACTCGCTTTCTAGAGATACTGGGTCTCCACCATCTGTGTTCTCATTGATGGTGCAAAGCAGCGGAGCACGGTACGGCTTATCTTCGAGGTAGTCATATACATCAACAAACCCGGCAATTATCAACTCGGCACCGACGTATATTCGGGACGCTTCGTCAACACATTTCTCGATAAACTCTTCGCCAAACTTTTCTTTTCCTTGATTAATTACGAAGGTATAGGGAACCCCGTACTTGGTCTGAAAGTGGCTATCGATGAGTGTTTTCTTGTATTCATGGAAAACATGTCGAAGCTCACTAAGAATATTCTCCTCAGTCAGCGTGGTCTTCTTCAAGTGGCTCTCGTACAAAAGGCACATTTCCTCCGCTCGGGAAATGTTTCCTGCGAGCAGCGCAACCCACCCTTTTGCAAGCCACCGAAATTTCTCTGTATTTTCAAAACTCCCTACCCCTTGAACTTCGCCACGCCAGTCTCGGCACAGAACCACCTTGTTATTGTCCTCACCGTCCGAGCAAATCGCAGCTATGCAAACCGTCATTGCCTTCCTCGCTTTTAGCCGCAGAGATTCGAGAAAAAGCGGCTTAGGCATCATATGACACCTCATCCGGTGTCCTAGTGGACCATGTGCAATAATTCGTTGTTATGCTGCTGGTTCTTGACATCGGCAACACGGAAACCGAAGTCGGACTCTTTCGCTTGCGGGAGGACGGCACGGTCACGCCTGAACTGGCGGCGCAGTGGCGCATCTCGACCTTGCAGAAGCAGACCGCCGACGAATACGGAGTGCTGATCCGGCAGTTGTTTGCCATGCAGGGGCTGGAGCTGGACGCGGTTCACGGGATCATCGTGGCCTCGGTGGTGCCGCCGCTGGAGTCGCTGGCTGCGGCAGATGTGCGAGCGCTATTTCCGCGTGCAAGGCGCTGTTCATCGAGCCGGGCATCAAGACGGGGATGCCGGTGCACTACGACAATCCCGCCGAGGTCGGCGCCGACCGCATTGTGAACGCCGTCGCCGCCTATGAGAAGTGCAAGCAGAGCTGCGTGGTGGTGGACTTTGGCACGGCGACCACCTTCGACGCGGTTTCGGCGCAAGGGCGAATACCTGGGCGGGGTGATCGCTCCGGGGATCGGGATCTCGGCCGAGGCGCTGTTTGTGCGCACGGCGCGGCTGCCGCGAGTGGATATCAAGCGGCCGCCGCACGTGATTGGCAGCAACACCGTACACTCGCTGCAATCGGGACTCTTCTATGGCTACGTCGGATTGGTGGACGGAATTCTGGAGCGGCTGCTGGGCGAACTGGGACCGGCGCGGGTGATTGCCACCGGCGGCATGGCGCAGTTCATCGCCAGCGGCTCGCGCTACCTCTCCGAGATCGACGACGCGCTGACGCTGACCGGGCTGCGCATTATCTGGGAGCGCAATCTGCACAGCCGCAGGAAGTAGAACAGCGCGGTAGAGTCGAGGCAACCATGCGAGCTGGACAAGTGCCTGCGGCCGGGCATAGAACTGAAGTAGCCCGACGCTCGAGAAGCATACGGCACGACTGCGACTGCGCTGAGAAGACACCTCACATCCACCGTGGAACACTTCACCTATTTTTCCGAGATTGAAGAGCACTTCCAGCGGCGGCGCGGAAGCATTCTCATCTGCTCGCCGCTGGACTGGGCGCTGATGGAGGTATGGAAGGAGGCGGGGATTCCGCTGGAGGCGGTGCTGCGGGGCATTGACGCGGCATTCGACAAATACGACCGGCGGGCGAAGAAGACGCGCAAGGTGAACTCGCTGGCGTATTGCCAGCAGGAGGTGCTCTCGGCGGTGGAAGAGCTGAAGGAAGCCGCGCTTGGCTCGACGCGCGATCCGAGGGCGACGAGCATTGCCGAACGCCGAGGTGGCGCGGTACTTTGAGCGCAATGCGCAGCAACTGGCGGCGTGCAAGCATCCCGCGGCGGCCGTGCGGGCGCTGACGGCGGAGCAGGCGGCGACCTTGCGCGGATTGGCCGAGCAGCTGGTGGCCACATCGCCCGCATTGGCGAATGGGCGAGGGCGAACCTGGACGAGCGAGACTCCGGCGAGATTCCGCGATCTGGAAGAGTTGGAGCGGCGCATGACGGTGATGGAAGAGAAGCTGTTTGCGGCCCTGTGGAGCCATGCCAGCGACGAGGAACTGATCGACGCGCGGGCGCAGGCGGAGCGCGAACTGGCTCCTTATCGGGGAAAGATGAGCGCGGCGCAGATCGATCAGTTGCTGCGGCAATACGGCAACAAGCAACTGCTGGAGCGGCACAATTTGCCGCGGCTGAGTTTGTTCTATCTGTAGCGCGAGGGTGCGGCTCAGGCGATCCGACTCCGATGCTCGCCAACCGCATTTCCCGGCCGGAACGCGGCAAAGGATGCAGCTCCGGCAGCGTGCGCTTGCTGGAATTCGGAATGATTGCTTTCCTCTGCGGTCACAACCCGTTATGCTCATAGAGTGCAGTTCACTATAGAAAAACTCATCTACGGCGGAGACGGCCTTGCCCGCATCCCCGCCAGCGGCGACGAACGGCGCGGCAAAACCGTCTTCGTCCCCTATGTCCTTCCCGGAGAAGTGGTGGAAGCCACGGTGGTGGAAGAGCGCAAGGGCTACATGCGCGCCTCGCTGGTCGAAGTGCTGACGCCCTCGACGGCGCGAGTTGTGCCACCCTGTCCGCACTTTGGCGTCTGCGGCGGCTGCCACTACCAGCACTCCGACTACACCGCGCAACTGGAAGACAAGCGGCAGATTCTGCAGGAGACCATCCTGCGCGGCGCCAAGCTGGCGCTGCCGCACATCGAAGTCCACTCCGGCGAGGCCTATGGCTTCCGCAACCGCACCCGGATGAAGATCGCGGTGGAGCCGGAGTTTGCCCTCGGCTACTACCGTCACGGCTCGCACGAGTTGGAGCCGGTGCACCAATGCGCGATCAGCTCGCCGCTGATCAACCGCGCCATTGCCGCGCTTGTGGGAGCTTGCGCCGGAGGCGGCGAGCTATCCCTCGTTGCGCGAAGTTCAGTTCTTTGCCAACCACGATGACAGCGAGTTGCTGGTGGAGTTGTTCATCCATCACGCGACCACCCCGGTGTTGCTGGCGAACTTTGCCAAGCTCTTGCGGGAGCGGATGCCGGAGATTGCCGGGGTTGCGGTCTTTGCCAGCGGAGCCACCGAGGGCGATCTGGAAGACGGCAACATCGAAGAGTCGCGCCGGCTGAGCCGGGCTGGAGTCCCCTATATTGAGGGCTCGGCGAGCATGATCTACAACGTGGGCAGCCACAGCTACCGGGTCTCGGCAGGATCGTTTTTCCAGACCAACCGCTTTCTGGCCTCGAAGCTGATTGAGCTGGTGACGGCCAATCGCAGCGGACGCGCCGCGCTCGACCTGTTTGCCGGAGTGGGACTGTTTACCCTTCCCATGTCGCGCCATTTCGAGCGCATTACTTCGGTCGAAATTGCGCAGAACTCGTATGACGATCTGGCCGCCAACGCCGCGGTTCCGCACATTCAGGCGGTGCACAGCACCACCGAGGACTACCTGAACGCAGCCCGCGGACGCTGGGATTTCGCGGTTGCCGATCCTCCGCGAGCGGGACTAGGTGAGCGCGTGGCAAAATCACTGGCGGCGCTTTCAATTCCGCGCATTGCTTACGTTTCCTGCGATCCGGCCACGCTTTCGCGCGACCTGGTGACGCTGCTCGGCGGCGGGATATCGCGTCGAAGAAGCCCATCTCGTGGATTTGTTTCCGCAAACGTATCACATGGAAACCATTCTCCACCTGGCTCGCTGAGAGCCGGTGGGAGAAAAAAAGGGAGTAAAAGAAAACATGTACGCACTGATTCTGATTCGCTATCGGCTTCCCATGGAGGAAGTCGCCAAGGTCACCGAGGAACACCGCGCTTATCTGCGCGAGTTGAAGGCCGACGGAACGCTGATCGCTTCCGGCCCCATGGACCCGCGCTCGGGAGGCGCGATTCTGGTGCGGGTTCCCGATGACAACGTGCAGCAGAACCTGACCGACGTGCGCGACGAAGATCCGTTTTTCAAAAAGAATGTCGCCAACTACGAACTGATTCCCTGGAACCCGGTGATCGGGAAAGAAGATCTGGACAAACTATAAGCCGAAGTTGACAGCGCCGGATGAAAGCGCTCGAAGCAGAGCATGGTAGACGTGAATTTGGGCTCCCGCCTTTCCGCGGCACTGCGGCGGAGAGGTAGGAGCCCGATCTGCAAGCTGTGGCGACGCATCCCTATGCCCGACGCGCCCACCAATCCGGAGACTCCCCGCCGTCCCCCGGCCGCTCCGCTGTTTGCCGCCACGCTTGCGTTCTGCGGGGGCATTCTTCTCCAGAGCTACTGCTACAAACCTGCCACGCTTTACTTTCTTTGTACGCTGGCTCTGGCGCTGAGCTCGCTGCTGGCGCTGCGCTTTGCCAAAGGCGGCCGACGCGCTCTGCTCGCCTATAGCGGCGCAGTGCTGGCGTTTCTTCCGGCCGGAGCTCTGTTCACTGCCGCGCACCAGGTCGCAACCCGTCGCCGCTGCCAACCCTGCTGAACTATGCCGGCGGCGAGGAAGTGGCGCTGACCGGATACGTGGCGCGCGCCGGTTCGCTGCGTACCGGGCGCGACGTTCACGAGTCGCTCGACTTCGCGGTTGAGGAAGCGCAGTTCGATGGCGATGTGCCGCAGGCGGTGACCGGCAGCGTGCGCCTCAATCTCTACGTGCCGGGCTCGCGCGCCAACTTCGCGTGGGAGTCTGCGCCGGAAGCCGAGGACGAGAGCGCGGAAGAAGCCGCTGGCGCCGCCGGTCTTCGACTACGGACAACGGCTGCGGCTTGCGCGCCAAGCTGCGCCCGCCGTCGAACTTCCGCAATCCGGGAAACATGGATTACGTGAGCTGGCTGCGCGGGCAGGGCGTGGCGGCGCTCGGCTCCGCTAAATCGACCAGTATCGATGTTCTTCCCGGCTTGGGCGGCAGCCGCGTGGAGCGCATTCGTCGCCGCGTCCGGCGCAGCGTGCTGGAGCACATGGAGCGGCTGTGGCCTGCACCCTACGCCGGACTGTTCCAGGCGATGGTGCTGGGAGAGCGCGGCCTGGTGGGGCACGAACAGCGGCTGGAGTTCCAACGCAGCGGAACCTTTCACCTGCTGGTTGTCAGCGGAATGAACGTGGCGATCTTCGCGGTGTTTCTGCTGTGGCTGATGCGCTGGCTGCGCCTCCCCAGGGAGGTTGCGATTGTGTCGGCGATTGTGCTGACCTGCAGCTACGCCTGGCTCACCGATCTGGGCGCGCCCATTCTGCGCTCCGTACTGATGATCGTTGCCTATCAGATTGCGGCGCTGCTCAATCGCGATCGCGCGCCACTGAATACGGTTTCACTGGCTGCTCTGGCGCTGCTGGTATGGCAATCCGGAGGAGCTGTTCGATCCCAGCTTTCAGCTTACGTTTCTTGCCGTGCTCACCATCGCCGGCCTCGCCGTGCCGCTGTTGCAGCGCACGACCACCCCGATTGCGCGAAGCTCTCGACGACCTAGACGACAAACGGCGCGACCTGACGTTGAGGCCGAAGCAGGCGCAGTTCCGGCTGGATGTTCGCGCCATCTCGGCGAGCCTGGGGCAGCTCATCGGAGAGCGCCTGGCGCGCTGGCTGACTTCCGGCGCTGATCTATGTGGCGCTGGCGATTGCGGAGCTGGCCATGCTCTCCGCACTGATGCAGGCCGCCATCACCTTGCCGACGATCTGGTACTTTCACCGGGTCAACGCTCACGCGCTATGGGCCAACATGGCGGTGCTTCCGCTGACCGGCCTGCTGATGCCCGCCTCGATGCTGGCGGTGGCATTCTCCTACGTCGCGCACTGGATGGCGGCACCGTTCGCGCTGGCCGCGCGCTGGGCGCTGCAGGGAATTCTGTTTGCGGTTCACTGGTCGGGAGGAGCACAGCGCCAGGGATCTGCGGGTGGCAATGCCGACGCTGGAGGCCATCGCGGCCGTGGTGGTCTGCTTTGCGCTGGCGCTGCTGCTGGCGCGGCGTCATCGTCTGCTGGCGGTGGCCTCGCTGGCACTGCTGGCGGGCTCGGCGTGGTTTGTGTTTGCGCAGCCGCGGCCGCTTTCAGCACCACGGCGCACGAGCTGGAAATCACCGCCATTGACATTGGACAGGGCGACTCGTTCTTTGTGGTCACGCCGAACGGGCGCACCCTGCTGCTCGACTCCGGCGGCTTGCTGGGGATGAGCCACAGCGACCTGGATATTGGCGAGGATGTGGTTTCGCCTTACCTGTGGCAGCGCGGCCTGAGCCATCTGGACGCCGCCGCGTTCACCCACAGCCACTCAGACCACATCGGCGGAATGGCGGCGATCCTGCGCAATTTCCATCCCGATGAACTCTGGTATGCGCCCAATTACCCCTCGCACGAGGTGGAAGCGCTGTTTGCGGCAGCCGACGGATTGCAGATTCGCCGCATCGAGCGCCACGAGGGAGAGGAGTTCGACTTCGACGGAGTCCATTTCGAGGTGCTCTCACCGCCGGCGGACTGGGAGCTGAAGCCGCGCGGGCAAGACGATGCCTCCATGGTCCTGCGGCTGACCTATGCGGGGCATACGGCGCTGCTGCTGGGCGACATTCACAAGCGCATCGAGAAGATGTTGGTGGAAGCAGCCGAGGAGCATCATCACTCGCTGCACGTCGACCTGCTCAAGGTGGCGCACCACGGCTCCAACACCTCGTCCTGCGAGGAATTTCTGGATGCGGTGCGGCCGAACTATGCCGTGATTTCCTCGGGAATCCGCAACCCGTTCCACCATCCGCGCCCGGAGGTGATCGAGCGGCTGTCCGAGCACCGTGCCAAGACCTACCGGACGGATCTCTTCGGGCCGGTCACGTTCTTGATGGACGCGGAGGGGGTTCACGCGAGCGTGGCGCGCTAATGCGGCTCACCTAGCCATACGTCGCCCTATCCACGCTCATCCGCGGGAAGCGAAAATTATCCATCGGCCTCGGCTTCGGTGAGGCCCTTGTTCTGGTACTGGGCCAAAATTGCGCGGGCCTCTTCGGCTTGGTCTTCGCGGACCTGGAGCTTCACGCCTCCGACACCGGGAAGAATGTCCTGTGGGGCGTCAAAATTCGTCATCAGGACGTCGATGCCCGCCGACTCCAAGAGGCTCTGCACGACCATGGCCTCGGATTCCTGCTCGCTCGCAAATACTTCGACCAGCGCCTCGTTCGGCTCTTCTCTCACGGTCTCCGGCTCAGGCATAAGTCTCTCCTCTGCTCTTGGATGCAAACTGATGAGCGTAATACCGGCTGGGCTCAAGGTCAATTTCAGAGAAGTGGGCGCGACCATGGATTTTTCCGGTACCGCGAGGCCGGCGGCGTCATCGAACACTCTTGTACGCCGGAGCGAGGAGGGTATTGCATGGATCACAAGAGCGCCGAAGCCGCCGAACAACTGGACGAAGTGCGCCGCATCCGTCGCCTGCAACTCATGATGAGTCTGGTGATGCAGGTCATCGCACAGGATCCCAAGCTGACGGTTGAGGAAGCCTCGCAGATGGTCGCCGACTCACGCACGGCGGCGCTGGCGATGTTTCCGGGGAAGGAACTGGCCTACGACCTGCTCTACCGCCCGCGCTTCCAGCGCCTGATGCGCGAACGCTTCCGGCTTCAATAAGAACGGCTCCCACGGCGTGCGTGCTCCGGCCGCCGGAGCTATTTCTCCGCGCGGGTGGTTTCCACCCGGGTCAGGCGCAGGGTGAGGGTTCCCCAAAACAGGCGGGAGCGCATCTGCACCGGGAGATGCGAGGCATCGTCGGTGTACCAGATCCAGAGTTTTCCGCGCCCCTTCAGCGCTCCTGCGCCGGAGTAGACGGCCACGCGCACGGTGTGGAAGGTTCCCGCGTCGGTTTTAACATCCTCGCGCCCCTCGACGAAGGCGGTCACATCGAAACTTTTGCCGCCGTCATTGACGGGAAAAAGTAGGGCAGCCCCCGGTTCCAGCCGCTGTGCGCCCAGGTAGTAGATCCCGGAAAGCACGTCGGTGACACAGGCGGGCGAATCGGTTTCCTGATGCTTGGTTTCGCCGCTGCGGAGGTTGCGCTCATCGAGCACGCTTTTGCCGCGCGCGGCGTCAAAGCGGAGCGTGGTGTCGCGCTGGTGCAATCCCTCCTCGGAGTGCTTCAGAATCCGCTCCGAGCAAAGGGTCTTGCGGTCGAAGTAGGACTCCAGGCGGTCCTCTACGCGATACAGGACTGCAATCGCGCCGGAGGCTTCGGCGGTTCCTGTAACGTGCTCAAAGTCGCCATTCTGCTCGATCTTGAGCGTTCCTGTGCCAGCCTTCCAGAGCCGCCACTCGGCCTCATAGTGCAGCGTCTGGTTATTGGGAAAGCGATACGCCTCGCTGCCCGGCTGGATGGATGCCTTGGGTTCGGCGGAGATCGAGGCCTGCTGCGCGGTCAGGCCCGGGACCAGCGCCGCGGCAAGGGTCAAGAGCAGGATTCGCGTGAGCGTTTGCATTCGCACTTAGCGTGCCATCCAAATCGGCCGGGTTGCTTTCAGGGCTATCAGGGCGGCAATCACCGCCAGGGTGCCGAGCAGGGCATTGTATTCACGATGTTTCCAATAAAGCTCGCGAGAGAAGCAGGAGCGTCCTTGGTTGCCAGCGCGCAGCCTGGGTAGCAGCCTGGGCACTTGGGCCCGGTACTGCTCGTAATTCGCGAAATGCGCGCTCAGGAAGCGCTCTTCGTCACGAATCACCGGAATGTAGATCGCCGCAAACAGGATGACCAGAGCCAGGGCAATCTCCCAGCGCAGCGCCGCCAGGGCAAAACCCAAGGCAATGACGATCGATCCAAAATACAAAGGGTTGCGTGTGTAGGCGTAAGGGCCGGTGGTTGCAAGTTCCTCATTCTTCTTGACATGGCCGCTGGAGATGGCCCGAATCCAGACTCCGGCCAGAGCCACAGCCGAGCCGATTGCAAGCGACCACCATTCGGGCCGCGCACGCCATAGAAAAAACGCCGCAAACAGGAATCCCAGCGGCACACGAATTCTTTTGGCGACACGTCCCCAAGCCATATTTACGAGCCCTTGCACTGCTTCTGTATTCTACGGCATCGGTGGGAGCGAAGGCTGCAGGAGGGAGTTATTGGGGAGGCCGCAATCCGAAGACGATATCCCGGAGACGTTATTCGCAGACCAGGAATCAGTTCAGCAGTGCATCCACCTCGGCCATCACGCGCGCGACGGTGATCTTCTCAAGTCCGGCGTCCTCGGCGCGTTTGTGGCTATAGCAGGTCACGCTTGCCGGATCGCGCAGGACTCGGGTGCCCTCCCAGTAGGGACCATTTCTGGCGGGATCGGTGGGGCCGAAGAGGGCGACGGTTCTCACGCCCAGCAGGGCTGCCAGGTGCATCGGCCCGGTGTCTCCGCCGATGAAGAGACGGGAGCGGCGAGCCAGCGCCATCAATTCGCTGAGAGAGCTGGAAAGCGCCACCGCGCTCCCGCCGCTGGCAGCGACGGCTTCATGCGCCAGGCTCTCCTCGCCGGGGCCGTAGTTGATGACCGGGCGCAGACCGCGTGCGGCAAGCCGGGTAGCCAGTTCGCCGTAGCGCGCCGGCGCCCACTGCTTGGCACCCCATCCCGCCCCCGGATTGAGG
Organism: uncultured Acidobacteriota bacterium; assembly: GCA_963737175.1. Lineage (GTDB taxonomy): Bacteria > Acidobacteriota > Terriglobia > Terriglobales > Acidobacteriaceae > TOLSYN. The sequence goes on from CAVTRQ010000016.1 coordinate 75,120, forward strand.
ATCGCCATAGGCGCCGCGCAGTCCCTTGGATTGCAGGGTGGCATCCAGGCGGGCTTCACTGGCTTTGTCGCGTGGCAGCAGAGCGGTGCCCGGATGCAGCGTCGCAGTGGCCCGCGAAAGGCCGATCTCCTCCAGCCAGCTCTGCACCACCTCCAGGTTCTGCTCAATCACATGGGCGGTACGGCCATCGACCTGGGAGTCGTAGAGCCAGCGCGCCAGGCGCTCGCGCGGCTTGCGGAAGCCGAGGGTACTCCGGGCTCCGGAAAGCTTTGCGATCACCGCCGACTTGATGGCTCCCTGCAGGTCGAGCGCTGCGTCATATTGCCGCGCCTGCATGCCTTGGATGGCTGCCTGAAACTCGCGCCTGGTCTCCGGGCCGAGGAGGCGTTTGCGCCAGCCACGGGTGTCAACCAGATGCACCTCGTCCACCAGCGGACGTCCGGCGCCGCGCGAGCCCGCCAGTTCGACCTCCGGGGCGCACAACAGCTCGCGCCAGCGCCGTTCGACGACCCAGCCGATGCGCGCCTCGGGCAGGGCGCGGCGCAGCATGGCCACGGCAGGTAGAGCGTGCAGCACATCGCCCATCGCACCCAGACGCACCACCAGCGCCTTAGGCGTGAGCTTTGAATCGGTAGGCTTTATTCGCAAAATCGATCCCGCCGGAGACCGAGTCCGCCTGGACTCCGACTCCATTGCCGCGCGCTGAAATCTAGCAATTCCGCTCGCATGAAAGTTATTTTCCTATTCTTCCCAACAGCTCGGTGGTGGAGTGATCCTTGGGGTCGCCGACAATCTCGACGCGACCGCCGTAGGCCACCACCTCATCGCGCTCCGGCACGTTTTCGCGGGTGTAGTCGGTTCCCTTCACCTGGATGTCGGGCTTGATCTCGCGAATCAGGGCGCGCACATCGGGCTCATCGAAAATCACGACCGCGTCCACGCACTCGAGAGCGGAGATGATTTCAGCGCGCTCCAGCTCCGGCATGGCAGGACGCCCGGGCCCTTTGAGGCGGCGCACGCTCTGGTCGGAGTTGATGGCGACGACCAGCCTTCCACCCAGCGCCTTGGCTCCGCGCAAGTAGCGCACATGGCCGACGTGCAGCAGATCGAAGCAGCCGTTGGCGAGGATCACGGTCTCACCCGCTGCCCGCCAACCGGCGACCACCTCCGCCAACTCTCCGCGCTCGACGATTCGTCCCCATGAAACACTCCTGCCCGCGTCACCCGCGCTATGGCTCCAGATGCCGCCAGCAGTTCGGCGCGGCTCACGGTTGCGGTACCGCGCTTCATGACGACGATGCCGCCCGCGTAATTGGCCAGCCTTGCCGCGCTGGCCGTGTCGGCACCCGCAGCCAGGGCGGCCGTGAACGTGGCGATCACGGTGTCGCCGGCGCCGGTCACGTCCACCACCTGGTTGGAACCGAAGATCGGAATCTCCAGCGGCGCTTTCCTTTTCTCAAAGGCCACCATGCCATCGCCGCCGCGGGTGATGACCAGCGACTCGAGCTTCATCTGACGGATGAGCGCGGCACCGGCTTCGAGGAGCTTTTCGCGGTTGTCGCCGATCTTGTATGCAGCGCCTCTTCGACTTCGCCTTCGTTGGGAGTGGCTGCGGTGATGCCTTCGTAGTCCAACAGGCGGTAGCGGCTGTCAAGAGCGACTGGGAGTTTCGCCGAGCGCGCCGCGGGCGCGGACAAAATTGAAGAGTCGGGGCGAGACCGCGCCATACCCGTAATCGCTGAGCAGGACAGCGTCAGCGGCGGGGCCGTACTCGCGCGCCGAAGCCACCAGCTCGACCAGCGCGGGATGAGTATCCTTCAGAATCTCGCATTCGCGGTCGATGCGCACCACCTGCTGGCGCGATGAGTGCGCGGAGTAGGCCAGGATGCGCGTCTTGGTCGTGGTCACGTGACCCTTGAGCCGGGAAATTCCACTGACCGAGATCTTGTTCTTGCGGAAGATCTGCAGCAACGCCTTGCCCGCTTCGTCATCGCCGACCAATCCCACCGGCAGCGCGGTAACGCCCAGCGCGGCCAGATTCATCACCGCATTGGCTCCGCCGCCTGGAATCAGCTTTCGCTCGCGATGCTTGAGAATCAGCACCGGGGCCTCGCGTGAGACCCGGGCGATCTCGCCGGAGATGAATTCATCGGCGATCAGATCGGCCATCACCAGCACGCTTACTTTGGAAAAGGATTCGACAATGCGGCGCAGCTTTTGCTGCTCCGTCTGGCCGGGATGGTTGGCATGCTTCTTAGCCGTCGTGTTTTGTGTGCGCGCCATTTGACAAGATTCTCTCATGCCGCTTGCAAATTGCGTGAGGGGCAGACTTCTGTGAGCACAGATTCGACCGAACTTTGGCGCCAGCCTTGCAGCCGCGTGGCGGCCGAGTGACCCTCACGCCTCCGAGATTTCCACCTGCTTCTTCTTTGGTTTTCCAGCAAAGTTCTCCACGCATTTGTCCGAGATATGCACCGGGTTCGAGCACTGTCCGGCGGCGGCCCGATTGAAGGCGCGATACAGCCTTTTCACGTCCACCTTGCCATTGCGCAGCTCCCGCTCCACCGCGTTGTGCATGGCCGCCAACAACTCATTGCGCAATTCGTTGAGAACCTTGTCAATGTAAATGTACGGCATGCATCCTCCCCAACCATTTCCGCCATCCTGGTTCCGCCGTCCTGACGTGCCATCCCAAGGCTTACGGCCAACAGTGCGTACCAAGAACGATACACGGCTGGGAGCCACTACGTCGCAACCCGCTCTCCCTCAGCTTCTCCATTGCATTCCGCGGACTTGGCTCACGCTCGGAAATCCCTCAGTGAGAACGCAGCGGCGGCAACTCCGAATTCCGCGGAGCAACGAACTCTTGAACCATTTCCCCGGCCTGGGTCGCGGCCTCGGCGCCAAAGTTTTCCAGCCATTGCATCTCCGTATCCCGCCGAAACCAGGTCAACTGGCGCTTGGCGTAGTTGCGATGGCCCTGCTGGGCGCGCGCCACGGCTTCGGCGAGCGACGTCTCACCGCGCAGGTGCTCGGCTGCCTGCCGGTAGCCCAGCGAGCGCATGGCGAAGACCTCGGGGCCGTAGCGCTCCAGCAGGACGCGAGTCTCCTCCACCAATCCTTGCTCGAACATCTCCGCGCAGCGCTGGTTGATGCGCTCGTACAGCGCGCTGCGCTGCGGACTGAGCCCGATCCGCAGCACCCGGTAGCCCTGAATGGGGTCGCGGCCATCGCGCAACAACTCGCTCATGGGCCGCGCCGAAGCGGCGCAGACCTCGATGGCGCGGATCAGTTTGGGCTCGTCATTGGGGTGAATGCGGATGGCGGCCTGCGGGTCAAGGCGGCGCAGCAGACGCCACAGTGCAGCAGGGCGATGGCGGCGGCGCAACCGCTCGCGCAGTGGCTCGTCGCGCTCCGGTCCGTCAAACAGACCGTCGAGCATGGCACGCAGGTAGAGGCCGGTACCGCCGCAGACAATTGGGAGGCGTGCGCGAGCGGTGATCTCACCGGCCGCACTGCGCGCCAGCCGCGCGTAGTGGCCGGCGGTGAAGTAGGCGTCCGGGGCAACCACGTCAATGAGGTGATGCTGCACCGAGCCCGCTCTTGGCGAGATGGCTTGGCCGTACCAATCTCAAACTCGCGATAGACGGCGACGGAGTCGCAACTGATCACCTCGCCGCCAAAACGCAACGCCAGGGCAAGGGCGAGCGAGCTCTTGCCGCTGCCAGTGGGCCCGGCGATGACGACCAGCGGAGCGCAGGCGTCGCTCATCGGGCGCTCACCGGGCCGCTCATCGCACCCCAAAGACCTGATGCAGGAAAAAAGAAAAGAAGCGAAGCATCGCGATCACCATGACCAATCCCAGGACCATCAGCAGTCCGAGCGTGTGCGGCGTTTCCGGCTGGCGATTGAGAAGTGGCATCGCGCCATTTTACGCGAAGGCGAAGCCGCTCTCGCCTCAGGCGTGGCGAGAGCTACTGATATTGTTCCATTTCGCCGGTCTTGGGGTTGTAGAAGAATGTGATTCGCAGCGCCAGATAGGGGCCGTGGAATTCATGCGGCAGGGGCGAGAACGGGTCCGAGGCGGTAATGCCTCCATAGGCGGCGCGGTCCAGAGGAACGTCTCCCGACGGCGCTTCGACGAACATCCCGGCAACCTTGCCGTTGGGCGTGATCAGGAAGCGGATTGCGACTTTGCCGTGCTTCAGCAGAGGGGCGCGCGCTTCCTCGGGAATCAGGGTGTACCAGTTGCTCTTGATCGATTGCAGGACGCGCGACAGGTAGGGGCCAAAGTCCACGCCCTGGGTATCGCTCAGGATATCAAACGGACCCATGGCGGCATTGCGGTCCACCGGTCCCGGTTCCGTAGCCGTGCCGCCTCCGCCGGTGCCCATGCGCGCGTTGCGGGCGGCCTGTGCGATGCACATCGCCGGCCGAACTCGGCATCCGGAAGGGATTCTCCCTCGGCTGCTCCTGCGGTTGCACTCTTGGCGGTTGGAAAGCTGTTCGCCGCCGATTGCGTATTAGACGGCGGTTGCTGGGGAGGCGCAGCCTGCGGCATGGCCTGTTGCGGCATGGGCGCCGCTGCCTGCGGCTCCGGCGGCCTCTGGTTGCCACGCGCCTCGCGAAGGGCGTCGAGCGTCTTCGAGTCGATCTGCGGATGCGTGGTCTGCGCGATGCGGTTCTTATCGCTCAGCTTGTCGGCATGAACCTTCGGCGGAGGCTTCTGCATATCCTGCGGCAACGCCAGATAGGTCGGTTCCTTGCTCCGCGCCAGATCCTCGGCGCGCAGCAGGTGTGGCTGCGCCCAGTCGGGCAGCCACTGCGGCGAGTAGATCACCAGCAGGACTAAAACGATGTGGACGATGACCGAGATCCAGAAGGCTTCGCGCTTGCGCGAGCGCGCCAACTCATCCTCGAGTTGCGCCAGCATGTGCGGCACAAAGTCCGGAGTGATCATCCTCCGCTTCCCGCACCGGAGCCCGCGCCGGAAGCTCGGGCTCCGGTGGCGTAGGCAGATGATGGAGGCGCTATTTGATTGTTGGGACTCGATCTTCGTACTCCTCAACTACTTGGATGAGAGGATGGGCCGCCGCAGACCGGACTTGCCCGCCCGGCTTTGCCCATGGCTCAAGCTCTCATCCGGCTTTCCGCTTCCGGCGGACGAGCGCCGTTCTGACCCGCACCGCTTAAAGATTCGCGCAGCTATGATTCCTCAGGATGATTCGTAATCCTGATTTTCGCATCCAGCCAGGGATCTTCGCATCGGGCTGGGCATTCAGATCTGGCTAATCGACCGGACTTTGCCCCTTACGATACAACCTGCACCCCCATCCGGAACGCGTTTTACGCCTCCAATCGAAGCTATCTGCCACCTGCCGGGCCCGCGACCCCACCGGCGGCTCTGAGCATTGCCGCAGCCACCTCGTCCAGGTGCGCGCGCTTATGGTGCTCGGCCATTTGCTGCTGAATGTCGATGGCCAATGCCAGGGCCGCGCGTCCATCCTCCAGAGTCACCTCGGGAGTTCCGCGCTCGCGCACGGCTTGCAGAAAACTGCTCAGTTCGGCCCGCAACGGCTCCTCGGAGCTCACCTGCGGTTTGTAAGGCTCAATCTGTGGCACCCCGCTTGCCGTGGGCTTCACGCTGAGGGAAAACACATCGCGGCGCGAGTAATCCAGCGAGACATACTGCGCGGGCTGGAAGAATCTCAACTTGCGCACCCGCTCGGTGCTGATCCGGCTGGCGGTAAAGTTCGCAACGCAGCCGCTCTCGAACTCAATCCGGACACTGGCGATATCCACCATGCCGGTCAGCACCGGCAGTCCGACGGCGCGCAATTCGCGCACCGGAGAGTTGGCCATCTTCAGCACAATGTCCAGGTCGTGGATCATCAGATCCAGCACCACGTCCACATCCAGCGAGCGCGGGGTAAACACGCTGAGGCGGTGTACCTCGAAGAACATGGGCCGGGAGAGCAGCGCCCAGGTCGCCCGCACCGCCGGGTTAAAGCGCTCCAGGTGACCGACTTGCGCCACCCGCCCATGCTGTTTGGCCAAGCCGATGAGGGCATCGGCCTCGGCGAGCGAAAAGGCCAGCGGCTTCTCGATCAACACGTCGACGCCGCGCTCCATCAACTCGCGCGCGGCCGGCAGATGAGCCACGGTTGGCACCGCGACGCTGACCGCCTTGACCGCCGGAAACGCGGTCAGCATCGCGCCGACCGAGGCAAATGCCTGCCCGCCGAATTCCGCGGCAACGGCCTGGGCGCGCGCCAGGTCGGAGTCCACCACGGCGGCCAGTTCCACGCCTTCGCCGGCGAGTTCTTTATAGACTCGGGCATGGTTGCGGCCAAACGAGCCCACGCCCACGACTGCTACCTGCAGCTTTTGGTTGTTCACAACTATGATTCTCGCAGATGCCGGCTGCGGTAACAATCTCTGGGTTTCTCTTCACGCCTCTCTTCGCGCCTCGCGGCGGCGGCGGAAATCCCTTACAATCCCCGTGCAGGAAGTCCGGAGGCCCCCATGGCGCAGGAAGCCCTGGCGCAGGCAACCGGGCAGAGTTGCTTCCCGCCAGTGCTTTGCATTCCCCCAAATGCATCCCTCGGAACGCGTTCTCAGGAATGCATCCTTCGGAAGTTCAGGAGCCGATCTCGCATGGCCGCCAAGTCCAAATCCGCCAAGACTGTTTCCTCCCAGACTCCGCCGTCGCCGCCCAAGCTCTCGCATTACGACGCCTCGGGACACGCCACCATGGTCGATGTCTCCGCCAAACCGCCCACGGCCCGCACCGCCGAGGCCAGCGCGCGAGTGATCATGAGCGCGCAGGTTCTCGCCGCCCTGCCCCGCAATCCCAAGGGCGACCCATTCGAGGTTGCCCGAATCGCCGGTATCCAGGCGGCCAAACGGACTTCGGAGCTGATACCTATGTGTCACCCCGTAGCCCTCAGCTTTGTAGATATCTCGTATTCCTTGTGCAAGGATGGAGTTGATCTACTCTCCCGCGCCTCCACTACGGCTGGCACAGGGGTGGAGATGGAGGCGCTTACGGCGGTCTCGGTGGCAGCTCTTACGATTTATGACATGTGCAAGGCTTTAGATAAGGGCATCGAGATCCGTTATATACGACTGGAGCGCAAGAGCGGCGGCAAGAGTGGGCAGTACCTGCGTCCACCCCGCCAGCCGGAGCGCTGATCTTGACGAATGGAAGTTGAAGGCATGGGCCAGGGTATACATGTTCTGCTTGTAGACGATAATCCGGCGATCCGCCAGTTGCTGCTGCGCTCGCTCTCGCCCTTGGCCACGGTGCATGCCTGTGGCAGCGCCGCCGAGGCGCTGCGCTGGACCGAAAGCCAGACGCCGGACCTGATCATCTCCGATTACCGCATGCCCGGTTTGAGCGGTCTGGAACTGCTGGCCAAGCTGCGGACCTTCTTTCCCCACGTCGCGGTGTTGATGCTGGCATCGCGCGCCGATATCCTTGGCCCCCTGGCTGGCTGCAGCGTCTGGGTGGAAGAGTTCATCGAGAAGCCGTTCTTTCTCGATGATGCACTCACCCGCATCCAGCGCGTGCTCAACCGGATTACTCTTGGCAAGGCCGCGCGCGAGGGCAGCGACTCCACCAGTGTCCGGGGAACCCTGGGCCAAATGTCGGTGGTCGACCTGCTGCAAACTCTCGACATCGGCCAAAAGAGCTGCCGTCTCGAGCTCTACCACGCCGGCCAGCAGAGCGAAATGCAATTCCGCAATGGCCAACTGGTTCATGCCACGCTGGGCAATCTCACCGGAGAGGCTGCGGTCTACGCCGTGGTCGCATGGACGGAAGGCATGTTCTTGATCGACTTTGAGCGGAGGGCCGAGTGTCCGCACACCATCACCCACAGCACCCAGTCGGTGCTGCTGGAGGCACTGCGGCGCTTCGACGAGGCCCAGCGCGAGTGCGAGACGCAAACCTTGTCGAAGCCCGGCTGCGAAGCGGCCTTTGCGCCCGTTCTGGCGCCTGCCGTGTGATTCTGAGCAACCCTGCCCGCGCCCTGGTGCAGGGGCGACGCGCAGGGGCAACGGCGGAGCTGTAACCCTGCCGTCAAAGCGCTGCGCTATACTTCACTCTCGACCGGCTACTTTCGAGAGGCGACCCGACCCACGCGATGCCCGTCTTCCATAAAGCCTTGCTGCTGTTCAATCCCGTCTCCGGCGCGCACCTTGAGTCTCGCGCGGCCACCATGCGCCGAATCGCTGACATCTTCCGCCGCGCCGGGGTGGAAGTCGTGCTGGAAGCCACGCAGGCAAGGGACTCCGCAGGACGCCAGGCGCGTGCCGCCATCGCCGCCGGCTGCGACGCCGTCTTCGCCTGCGGAGGCGATGGCACGGTCTTCGACGTTCTGCAAGGGGTGGCCGAAACTCCAGCCATCATGGGCGTCATTCCGCTTGGCACCGGCAACGTGCTGGCCCACGATCTGGGACTGGCGGCACGCCCGGAGCGGGCGGCAGCGCAGATCCTCGGCTTCACTCCGCAGACGATTTCGCTGGGACGCATCCAGACTGCGGGGCGTTCACGCTTCTTCACCGTGGCGGCCGGGGTCGGAGTTCACGCAGAGCTGCTCTACCGCGCCAGTGCCCGGGCCAAGCAGCGAGGCGGATATCTGGCCTACTACTCGCACGGCGCCCGGCTCCTGTTCCGCCACGCCTTTGTGCCCTTTCCAGTGGAGATCACCACCAGCGAAGGCGCCACCATCCAGACCTCGGCGCTGGAGTTGGTCGCCATGCGGGTGCGCTCCTTCGGAGGCCCGCTGCGCCATTGGCGTCCCGGCAGCTCTCTGCTCTCGCCCGACCTGCGCCTCGTTCTGCTGCGCAATTCAAGCCGGGCACAGCATGCTGCGCTATACCCTGCAGGCGCTCACCGGCCTCGCTCCCTATGACGGACTCGACAATCCGGACGCCGACCTCTCATTTGTCTCCGCCAGAGCCGTCACCTGTACGCCTCCGAGTGTGGGTGCTCCGCAGCTCCGGGTGCAGGCCGACGGCGAACTGCTGGGGCCGACGCCCACCGAAATCTCGATCGTCCCCAAGGCCCTGACCTTGCTGATTGCACCCGATGCGGGCCAGCCGCAGGCTTCCGCAGCAGCGCACTCCGCCGATCCTCTTTGACTTTCGCGGCGATCCTTGTCAACGTGAATGCACGTCATGGAGCCTGTAACTCACTTCCTTACCGGAGCCACCCTCGCCCGCGCGGGGTTCAACCGCAAGACGGCGCTGGCCACGGTGACCATGACCGTGGCCGCCGAAGCCGCCGACCTCGACATTCTGGCCTACGTCAAAGGCTCAGCCTGCGGATTCATCAGCATCGCGGCATCACCCACACGTTTCTTGGAATCCCCGTCATCGCCGGGCTGGTGGTTGGCCTCGGTCTGGCTGGTGGACGCCTCTGGCAGCGCCGCCGCCGGGCTCACAAATTGCCCCCGCCGCCCGCGCGCCGCTGGGGATGGTTGTATCTGTTTGCCTGCATCGCCGGGCTCTCCCACATTCTGCTGGACTTCACCAATAACTACGGCGTCCGCCCTTTCTATCCCTTCTCGCGCCAGTGGTATGCCTGGGACATCGTCTTCATCATTGAGCCGCTGATACTTGCGGTGCTGATTGCGGCCCTGGTGCTGCCGTGGCTTTTTGGAATGGTGGCGCAGGAGATCGGCGCACGTCAACACGGCCCCGGCGGTCGCGGCGCGGCCATCGCGGCACTGCTCTTTATTGTGGCGCTCTGGGGAGTGCGGGACTTCGAGCACCGGCGCGCGCTGGCCGCTCTCAACGCCATCGAATATCGGGGCGAGCCCGCCACCCACGTCGCCGCCTTTCCCTACATGGTGAACCCATTCCAGTGGGCCGGAGTCGCCGAAACCTCCCGGGCCTATCTCTCGATGCACGTCGATTCGCTGACCCCAGAGGTCGATCCCGGCAACCGTGCTCAGATGCTACTACAAACCGGAGCCCACGCCAGTCGACAGCCGGCGGCGCGCGACACCGCGCTGGGCCGCGCCTACATGGAGTGGGCAAGATTTCCGCTGGTGCGAACCCGAGCATCTGGGCCCACCCGCCGCCGACTTGGTGCATTTCAACGACGTGCGTTTTATGTATCCCGACGGAGACCGCCGCCCGCTGCAGGCTTACGTGCTGCTGGACTCCAACCATCACGTCGAAGCGGAAGGTTTCGAATCGCCGAAAGGCTGGCGCTAGCAGGTGGCCCACATCCGCCCGCCTTTGGCGAATGTGGGAGACGCTGAAGCTCACACAACATGGGGTGAGACTCTGCCCTTGCGCTTACCTCCCACGCAAGGGCACCATCCGCGGATTCGCTCAGCTCTTCCGGGCCAGCTCCAAAAGCGCGTTGCCCTCCACCCGCATCGGCAGCCACTGTTTCATTCGCTTCGCGCCCAGAGCTTCGTAAAATTCAATGGCCGGAGTATTCCAATCCAGCACCTGCCATTCATAGCGGCCGCAATTTTCGGCCACGGCGATTCGCGCCACGTGCAGCAGCAGCGCCTTTCCAATGCCTTTGCCGCGATATTCGGGCCACACGAAGATGTCTTCCAGGAAAATTCCGGAGCGGCCCTTCCAGGTGGAGTAGTTGTGAAAGTAAAGAGCGAAGCCCGCCGGAGTGCCTTCCCAGTCGGCGATCACACAGTGAAACTTCGGATGGGGGCCGAAACCATCGCGCAATAGATCCGCCTCGGTGGCCTCGGCCGCCTGCGGCTCGTGCTCATATTCGGCCAGCCCCCGAATCAGTTTCAGCATCGTCCCCACGTCTTCGGGCTGAGCCGTGCGAATCAGCAGCATGCTTGTCCTCCCCATCAGAACTTGATCTGTTTTCCGCAGTCTAACCTATCCGCGCTTTCAAGTCGGCACAGGCTTGTTTCTATAGTTCGACAAGTATAGAATCATTGCCATGAACGCTACACCGACAGAAGAAGAAGTCATCCGCTTTGCGGATATGTTCTCCGCAATGGGAACCGGCCCGCGCCTGCGAATTATGCGGCTTCTGCTCTCGGCCCATCCAGAAGGCATGGTGGTGGGCGATATCGGCAATGATCTCGGCATCGCCGCCTCCACTCTTTCGCACCATCTGGACAAGCTCAAGAACGAGGGCCTGGTGAAGGTGAGACGTGAGGGCACCTATCTCTGGTACTCGGCGAATGCGGAAGCGCTGCAGGAGCTTTTAGGATTCCTGTACGCCGAGTGCTGCACCCGCAACAAGGCGGTAAAGCCGCAGGCGATTGCGCGCCTGTGCTGTTGAAAGCTCCCAACTGAAGAAGGAGTCCGTAAGAGTGGCTAAACCGGCGGCGTGTGGTTTGGGATTCATCGATCGTTATTTGACGGCCTGGATTTTTGCCGCAATGGTGCTTGGGGTGGTGTCCGGATGGCTCGTGCCCGGGATCGTCCCGTTCCTGAACCGCCTCAGCGTAGGCACCACTTCCATTCCAATCGCCATCGGGCTCATCGTGATGATGTACCCGCCATTCACCAAGGTGCGATACGAAGAATTGCACCTGGTCTTCCGCGACAAGGCGATTCTGCTGCTTTCACTCGTACAAAACTGGATCATTGGGCCGATCCTTATGTTCATCCTGGCAGTCGTCTTCCTGCGCGGCTACCCGGAATACATGGCAGGACTGATCCTGATAGGCTTGGCCCGCTGCATTGCCATGGTCATTGTATGGAACGAACTGGCCAGGGGTGACACCCAATATGCCGCCGGACTGGTAGCCTTCAACTCACTTTTCCAGGTCTTCTTTTATTCGCTTTACGCTTGGATCTTCATTACCGTCCTGCCTGCCAGACTCGGGCTCCACAGCACCATCGTAAACGTCTCCATTGCAGAAATTGCGCGAAGTGTTTTCATCTATCTCGGCATCCCGTTCCTCGCGGGACTTGCAACGCGCTTCGTGCTGCTTCGCCTCAAGAGCCGCGACTGGTATGAAACCAACTTCGTGCCCAGAGTCAGCCCGCTGACCTTGATCGCCTTGCTGTTCACCATCGTGGTGATGTTTTCCCTCAAGGGCGAGTACATTGTCCGCCTGCCTCTGGACGTTGTGCGAATCGCCGTGCCACTGCTGATCTACTTCGTAATCATGTTCCTGGTTTCCTTCTTTATGGGAAAGAAGCTCGGAGCCGGATACAGCAAGACCACTACGCTGGCGTTTACCGCGGCTTCAAACAATTTCGAGCTGGCAATTGCAGTTGCGGTTTCGGTCTTCGGCATCAACTCCGGAGCCGCCTTCGCCGCTGTCATCGGCCCTCTGGTCGAAGTGCCTGTGATGATCGCTCTCGTCAATGTTGCGTTCTACTTTCAGCGCAGATATTTTGAACTGCCAGGAGAAGCCGCGGATGCTCTGGCCGCGGCTTCCCTGCCCAAAACGGCTGCTTCCGTAGTGGTATTACGTCCTTCGGAAACAGAGGACCGCCATGGGCAATAAGATGGCCGATAAAAAGCGGGTGCTGATTCTCTGTACGGGCAATTCCGCCCGCAGTCAGATGGCGGAAGGGCTGCTACGGCACGACGCCGGGGAGCGTTTCGAAGTGGAAAGCGCGGGCACCAAGCCCAGTTCCGTGCGTCCCGAGGCGATTGCCGTCATGCGCGAGCTGGGAATTGATATTTCTGGTCATCGCTCCAAGTCCGTCGAAGAATTCGCCGGGCAAAGCTTCGATTTCGTCATCACCGTCTGCGACCACGCACGCGAGTCCTGCCCGCTGTTCTTTGGCTCGGCAAAGCGGCTGCATCACAGCTTTGAAGACCCAGCGGCGCTCCCCGGCCCGGAAGAAGAACGGCTGGCATTGTTCCGGCGTGTGCGGGAGCAGTTGCGCGCCTATCTGGCCGACTTCGCGCAGAAGGAAAGCGCCTTCGTCCATGGAATGAGCGGCTCGGATTCGATTACTTCCGATCCTGATTGAGTTACCTCGGTGCATCCTCCTTTGGTGTTCTTCTTGTGGTTACCGCTCCGCCGTGATGGAATGTAGCTGAAATGGAAGACGCTCAACTATCATCGGCGAAAAGCATCCTGCAAGAGTACTGGATCTTGCTTCATGGTGCGGCGCATTCTCCCGACACGCGAAGCCGTGACGTGAAGCTGTTGCGCGCCTGGGGAGTCTTCCACTATGCCCTTCACGGCCCCATGAACTGCGAGCTTTGCCAGGTCCCGGTGCGTTTGGCGATTCCCGTCACCAGCGAGCGCCGCAGCGGCGAACTGCTTCGCTACAAATGCCTCTGCACGCACTGCACGTTCGAGGAACTGGAGCGTGCGCGGCGCATCATCATGCAGGTCGGCCGCGCCCGCGTTGAATATTCGCACGAAAGCGTTCATTCCCAATAAGAAGGCGGTCTCCCAGCCTGCGCCTGCGCGCTCTGGGGCGTGGTTGCGCATCCGTTGTTGCGCATTAATGTTGCGCATCAATTTTGGAGCTGCGCGGCCTCCCTCACAATTTCGTCGATCACCTCGCTCGCCTTCTGGCCGACGAGGTTGTTGTTGTTGCCGATGATTGAGAAGACGAGGCGCCGTCCGCCGTCCGTGGTCAGATATCCGGAGAGCGCATTGACATGATCGAGCGCGCCGGTCTTGGCCTGCAGGATTGCCGCCGCAGGCAGGCCCTTGAAGCGCGCCGCCAAGGTTCCATCCACCCCGGCCCGGGGCAGGCTGTCGATGTACTCCGCGCCCCAGCTCTGCTGTGCCGCGTAACGCAACAACTTCACCGTCGCCCGCGGCGAAACCAGATTCTGCCGCGACAATCCGGAGCCGTCATAAAACGCATACTCCTCGGGACGGAGATCGGCCTGCGTCAGAAAGCCGCGCAGGACTTCCAGCCCGCCGGCCGTTGAGGCGCTGCTGCCCTTCTCGCGCCCCAGCAGGCGCAGCAACATCTCCGCATGGAGATTCTGGCTCACCTTGTTGATCACCCGTATGTCCAGGCCAAGCGGCTGCGAAAGATGCTCCGCCAGCACCACCGGGGGTTCGGAGACCGCAGCAATTTCCGCGCCTCCACCCAGCGGCGCGTTGGCGCCACTGCTGCCGAGGCCTGCGGATGCCCTGTGGCGCGCCCGCGTCCGGCCATACATCACGACGCCGCGCTTCTCCAGCAACTCCCAGAACAGCTGCGCGCAGAACTCGGCCGGCTCTTCGATCGCCAGCGCCTCCCCGACACCGGCGTCATCCAGCGGGATGTTGCCCCACACCTCAACGCGCTTCGAGCCCGGCTGGCGCTGGATGCCGATCTTACGCGGCCCACTTCCCGCCGCCGAGGTGAGCACGCGGCTTTCGATCTGGTAGTACTCGGAAAACGGCGAGGCGCTGACAAAGGCTCGCTCGCCAACGTGCTCTGCCGGAAGAATGTTCAGGTACACCACGTTGTCATTGATCGCCAGGGCCGAAACCGGAGCCCCAAACTGCCACACCAGGTCGCTCAGCGACCATCCTTCGCCGTAGCGTTCATAGACGAAGAAGCTGTCGTCGGCGACCACATCGCCGTCGATCGCCTTCACCCCGTGCGCGACCACCTGATCGGCAATCTCCTCCAGCACATGGGTAGGAGAAAGCGGGCGCTCGGTTTTTACGAGATACGGAAGGGTGCGCCCGCTCAGGTTGGGGTCGCCGCGCCCCACCAGCACCAGATCCCCGTTCAGCCGCCCATACTTGTCTGGCGCGGTGGCAGACTCGACCGTGGTTCGAAAGCGGTACTCCGGGCCGATCAGCGCCAGCGCGGCCGCCGTGGTAAACAACTTGGTGTTGGAGGCGGGCGTAAAGAGCCGGTCGGCATCATGGGAGTAAACGACGCGCCCGGTGTCCCGCTCCTCGATCTCCACGCCCCAAAAGCCGCGCGCCACATCCGGACGCGACAGGATGGCGTCCACCCGCTTGGCGAGCCCCTTGTCAGCCCCCTTGGGCTGGGCGTGCTGGGCAGCCACAGCCAGAGTGCAGAGCCAGAGCACCAGCCCACCCAGCGCCAGCCCGGTCAACGCAACGGTTTTCAAGGAGCGATCCACCCGCATCTGCCGCACTCGCCTCTGCTGCACCTGACCCTGCTGCATACGACGCGAATTCTAGCACCGTTCCCGTTGAACGTTGCGCGGACGACCCGGGCGGTGGGTCAGCTTCCGATTGCCAACCACACGGAATGAATCCTGTTCTGTCGAGACTGCGGCGTTTTCCCGAGACTAATCCGTCGAGGAGCCACAGCTACCAGCGCTAGGCGTTTAAAAAGGCGACGTAAGCTTGCTCTGGAAAGACTCCGTCGTAGCGGCGATCGGGAGCGTTACCCGAACAACGGCCGATGGCTGACCGGCTACATTGATCTTGTCTGGATTGACTGGATGCAGATCCAGCAGAAGGATTCTGCTGTCGGAATGATAGGTCTCGCCGGAGGCCGTTTGCGCCTGAAACACAGGGTCAGGAGAATGCAAATACTCCTGCCGGCTGACCGACGATGTACTGGTCAGGTCGACTCCTACGAAATCACGTTCCGCATCGACCGCAGGGTCGATCCTGTGGTTGATCAGATGCCCTCGCTTCGCGATTTCAAGCGCAATGTCGTGGGTGGCTGAACCCGCCCAGACGGGCGTCCCATCAATCGTGTAATCGGTTTTCCAGATTCGAATATGGTGACGCCGCGAGACGGCCGCAGCCGGATCCGGTAAGGCATACGAGTAGTCCTGCACTCTTCCGAACAGATATAACCTGGACATCGGTAGCCTCACGTAGTTGGTTCCGTGCAACAACAGGTGCCAGACGGATAGCGGCCTGATTTTGTCAGTCTTGACCCAACCGGCGCGCTCAAAAGCCTTCTGTAAGTCTTCCTGTTGACCCACAAACACCACGTTCAGCATGTCGCCCTCGCGTCCCTCACCATTGAACACACGCGACGGCAAGTAATCCATCATCCCGTCCAGTTTGGAAGAGCTTTCTATCGAGCGTTTTAACCCTGCAGATAGAACCGAAGTGACTCCGTCAATATGGGCCGTGATTTCCGTACTCTTCAACACAGTGCTGTCGTGGCCACGGGTGAGTAGGAAAACCGGCGCTGCAGGCAAAAAGACCAATCCGGTGGCGATCATCGCCGCCGCCATCAGCTTGGTCCGGGAGCGTGCTTTCACGTCCATGCGGGCGCGCAACCTGACCCGATCGCCGTTGACCAGCTCTACCGAATTGAGCTTCAGGGCTACGTTGCCTCCGATTCCCAGAAACCACTTGCCCTTAACTCCACTGACCGAAGCGCTGGCCACGCTTCCGGCTGGAATCACGGTGAAGCCTTCAACGCTCACATCTTTCACGACAACAAAATTCAGGAGGTCTCCAACGTGCGCGTGCGCAGAGGAGACACTTTCGGCGAGTTGAAGCTGGATGGGGGTTCCATCTGGAATGACCAATCTGGCAGGAACCGGACTCAACTCCTGGGCTGAAACACAAAGCGTGAGCAACGTCGAGAGCAGAATGCAAGCTGGTACGTTGCGGAGATACTGGCTGAACATCGAATGCCGCCTTTGCGGGAGGAGCTCGCCTCTCATCCGCGACGGCAAAGGATGCTAGCGCAATGGCGTGGTGGATAGGAAACTCTAGCGCAGGCGGAAGGTCGTGTATGGTCAAACTTGCACACCGCGCTCTCGTTGATAACTCAGGAATGCTCCCGGAAGTCATCTCGGCGGGTGGCCCATTCAAGCCCGTCGTTTGGGCTTGAGTGGGGTCTTTGTCGGTTGCTAGGCGAATCAGCAATGTGAAGTCGGCTCGTGGAGCACAATCAGGCGATGGCAATCTCAATTACCAGATTGCTGTATCGCGGGCTCCGAAAACTGCCCCACTGCCACGCCTCAGCGAGGCGGGAGCAGCAGATTGTCGATGAGGCGGGTCGAACCGAAGGATGCGGCCACGGCGGCCAGTGCGCCCTGCGCGAGATCGCCGACCGGGTCGAGCGTATCGGGATCGACGATTTCGAAGTAGTCGAGTTTGGCTGCGGGCTCGGAGGCCAGAACGGCAAGCGCGGCGGAACGCAGTGTCTCGGCGCTGCGCTCGCCGCGGTTGGCGCAGGCTTCGACCTGCAGCAGCGCGCGGTGCAGCACCAGCGCCTGCCGCCGCTGCTCTGCCGTGAGATAGGCGTTGCGCGAGGAGAGCGCGAGGCCATCGGCTTCGCGCACGATGGGGGCAACGATCAACTCCACATCCATGTTGAGATCGCGCACCATGCGGCGCAGCACGGCCACCTGCGCGGCGTCCTTCTGGCCGAAGACGGCGCAAGTCCGGCTGCACGATGTGGAAGAGCTTGGCGACCACCGTGCTGACGCCGCGGAAGTGTCCGGGACGCGAGCGGCCATCGAGCTTTTCGCTGAGTCCTTCGACATACACGACGGTGGTGGCTCCGGCGGGATACATCTGCTCGGCCGAGGGAGCGAAGACGATCTCGACGCCTTCGCCTTCGAGCCGGGCACAGTCGGCCTCAAGGGTGCGGGGATATTGGCTGAAATCCTCGCGCGGGGCCGAACTGCAATGGATTTACAAATATCGATACAACGACGAGGCTGGCCGGCGCGCGCGCACGGCGCACCAGCGAGAGATGGCCTTCATGCAATGCACCCATGGTGGGTACGAAGCCGATGGTCGAGCCCTGCATTCTGGCGGCCCGGCTGGCGGCCTGCATTTCGCGAATGTCGCGGATGATTCTCATTTCTTTCCGAATCCTGTTTGGGCTGGGATGGGTTGGGCTGGGAATGCGTTGCCGATTGCGCCGCGGACGGCGCGGATGGCTGCACGCGCCAACTGTGGACGACCTTCTGGAAGACCGGTTCGAGGCGGGCGAAATCCTGCGGCGCACAGCGCAGCGCGATGGAGTAGACGAGCCCGTCATCGCCCTGGATCAGCGCGACGGCCTCGATGGCTCCGGGCCGTGGCTTCGTCGTGCAAGCGGACGCGAACGATCTCGGCGTCGGCTGCCGTTGAGCAGCAGACGGGTGCGCTGCAGGGTCTCAGCCGAGGTGAAGGAACCGTCGGGGGTGAGCACGATGTCCACCAGGGAATCGAGCGATGGCGGCGTCGCCGTTGTCTTCTGCGGAGGCACATCGATGGCGGCGACGGTGAGTTGCGGCCAAGCTGCGGAATCGCTTCCGGGATGCGGCTCGGCGACGACAAAGCCGAGATCGTCGAAGACGTCGCCCAGGCGCTGCCAGGAGGCGGGAACCGTGACGCAGAGTCCGACGCGAGCGAACACACTCGCTGCGCCCGCAGCCGAAGCGGCTTTCCGGGCCGGGGGCCGGGGCGCGCCAGGCGTAGCCTGAGCCGCCGGCCAAGGCTCACCGTACCGAGACCGACGCAGAGCAAAACGGTGGTGGCCACAGCCCTCATGATTTCGCTTGCTTTTGCCGTGCCGCCGGGAGGCTTCGACAGCGCCGAGCGCCTCGTCGCCCAGATGACCATGGCCCAGATGACCCTGGCTCTCACGCGGGAGATGGTAGGACTCGGCATCGGCAGGAAAAGCGGCGCTGCGAACGTCGTCCCGGTAGGAGTGAATGGCTTCGGAGATCAGTTCGCCCGCATTGCAATAGCGGCGCACGAACTTGGCCGGTGGATGTGAAGGTGAGTCCGGCGAGATCGTGAAAGACCAGGATCTGGCCGTCGCAATCCGGGCCGGCGCCGATGCCGATGGTGGGGGTCGCAACCTCGCGGCTGATGCGGGCGGCAACTTCGCGCGGAATGCCTTCCAGGACGATCGCGGCAACGCCGGCGCGCGTCGAGTGCGACAGCGTCGGCGAGCAGCGCGTCGATGGCCTGCGCGGTCTTGCCCTGAACCTTGTAGCCGCCCATGCGGTGCACGGATTGCGGCGTGAGTCCGATGTGTCCGATGACGGGAATCTCCGCGTCGATGATGCGGCGGATGAGCGGAACGCGCGAGGTCCCGCCCTCGATTTTGACCGCTTCGGCGCCGCCTTCCTTGACGAAGCGCACGGCGTTCTCAACCGCCTTGCGGGCGCCGGAGTGATAGGAGCCGAAGGGCATGTCGGCGACCAGAAGCGCGTGGCGCACCGCCCGACGCACGGCGCGAGTGTGATGCAGCATCTCCTCCATGGTGACCGGCAGCGTGCTGTCATAGCCGAGCACGACCTGGGCCAGCGAGTCGCCGACGAGGATCAGGTCCACGCCGGCTTCATCGGCCAGGCGGGCGGTGGCGTAATCGTAGGCGGTCAGCGATACGATGGGCTCGCGCTTGCGCTTCTTTTCCGCGAGGGTTTGCACGGTAACGCGTTGGCGGAAACTCGCCGGTGGTGATGCTCATGATTCCTCCACTGCTTGAGCCCAGGCGCCCGTGGCCGGCAGCGCAGCGTTACCCGCCGTTATCCCAGGCACAGGCTCCCGACGGTATGAACCGGGGTGATTGTACGGGGGTGATTGTAGACGCTGCGCCAGACAGAGGCAACCGGGAGAAGATCTCGCGCCTCGCTAATGTGACAGAGCCCAGCGACTCCAGACGCAGGTGCAGCGCGGTGGGTCGCGCCCGGTAATGACCTGCAAAACGGGAGGCAAAACGGGAGTAAGATGCGGGCAAGCCGCGATGCCATATTAGGCGAAACTGAGCTCGCGGCAAGGAGGATTCGATGAAAGCCGCCGTGCTGGCAGCTCCGGGCAGGGTTGTGGATCGGCCTCTGCGCATTGCGGAAGTGCCGAAGGCTGAGGCTCGAGCGGGACAGGTGCTGCTGCGGGTCCTGGCCTGCGGGGTTTGCCGGACGGACCTGCACATCGTGGAGGGCGAACTGGCTCCGCAGCGGGAGAATCTGATCCCCGGGCACCAGATTGTCGGCGAGGTTGTGGGCGGCGCGGCACAGGACGCAACCCAGGAGTTGCCCCTGGGAACGCGGGTCGGAGTCTCCTGGATTGGCGGAACCGACGGCTCGTGCTGGTACTGCCAACACAACTTTGAGAACCTCTGCGACGCGCCAACTTTTACCGGCTACAGCGTCAACGGCGGCTATGCCGAATTTGCGGCGGCGCGCGCCGATTTTGTCTTTCCTCTGCCGCCGGAGTTGGACGCGCTGCACGCCGCGCCATTGCTGTGCGCGGGAATTATCGGCTTCCGCAGCCTGCGGGTAGCCGGAGTGGAGCCGGGAGAGCGCGTCGGACTCTTCGGCTTTGGGGCTTCGGCGCATCTGGCCATCGAGGTTCTGCGGAGCTGGGGCTGCGAGGTTTATGTCTCAACGCGGGGCGCCTCGCACCGCAAGCTGGCCGAGTCGCTGGGAGCAAAATGGGTTGGCTCGGAGGTGGAGCGGCCCGCCGTGGAGTTGGACCGTGCAGTGACCTTTGCCCCGAGCGGCGACGTCGTGGTGGCCGCGCTTGCCAGCCTGCGAAAGGGCGGCGTGGTCGCGATCAACGCCATCCACCTCGACCGCATTCCCGAGTTCGATTACGACCGGCTGCTGTGGGGCGAGCGGCAGATCCGCAGCGTCGCCAACATGACTCGCGCCGACGCCCGGGAGTTCCTCGACGTGGCCGCGAAGATCCACCTGCGCCCCAGGGTCACAACCTTTTCGCTGGACCAGGCAAACGAGGCGCTGGCGGCGATCAAAAGCGATGCCGTCGATGGAGCAGCGGTGATCGTTCCGTAGCCCAGCATCGAGCCGCACTTGCCGGCTTCCGGCAAAGAATCCGGTTAGTAGAGGCCGGACTGCTTCAAGGCTTCCTTGTACTTGTGATCGGTGCACAGGATGTGATGATCCAGCCAGTCGCGCAGGAAATAAAGGACCTCAATGGTGACGCTGCTACCGCCGTTTTTGTACTCGGCTGCGAACTCCTCTACCTTGGCGGTGAGTTCGCGGTGCTCGACGATGTGGGACGAAAGGCCCTCAAACGCAACCGTACGCATCGCGGCTTCTTCGGCGGCAAAGTGCTGCCGGGTGTAGTCCAGCAACTGCTGCAACACGCTTTGAATCACGAAGCGTCCCTGCCCCAGGGCCATGGCATCGTTGAGTTCGTTCAACAGGGAAAACAGCTTCTTGTGGTCTCCGTCAAAGCGCTTCACGGAGACGGAATACTCGCTCTTCCATTCAAAGAGTGCCATGATCCATCATCTTCCAGCTCTGCCCCTGCCGCAAGCTTGTTCTTAATTGCACGGACCGCGAGCACCAAATTGGAAAACCGTGAATGATGTCCTAATCGCGGTCGGCATCCTGCTGGCCCAGGGGGAGAAAGTACTGGGTGCCCTTGATGGGTTCGCTGACGCGGCGCAGCAGGAGTTGGAGGTCTTCGCTGTGCTCGACAAAGTCGATCTCGGCGGTGTTGACCACCAGCAGGTCGCTGGCGGAGTAGTGGAAGAAGAAATGTTCGTAGGCCTTGACGACCTCTTCCATGTACTCGTCGCTGATGGCGCGTTCGTTGGAGACATTCTTGCGGCGCAGGCGCTTGCGCAGGACATCGACCGGAGCCTGGAGGTAGATGACCAGGTCGGGGGTGGGCAGTTCGGCGCGGAGCAGCTTGTAGTAGCGGTCGTAGATGGCCAGTTCGTCGTCGCTGAGGTTGAGGTTGGCGAAGAGCTTATCCTTCTCGAAGATGTAGTCGGTGACCACGATCTTCTGCGCGTTGCGCGTGGCGGCCAGTGGGCGGAGCTGCTCGAAGCGGCGGATGAGGAAGGCGAACTGGGCCTGGAACGCCGCGCCGGGCTCGCCCTCGTAAAAGGCCGAGAGAAATGGATTTTCCTCGGGCTCCTGCACCAGTTGGCCGTGGAGTTGCTGGGCGAGAAAGCGGGAGAGAGTGCTCTTGCCGACGCGAATCGGACCTTCTACGGAGATGTATCGGGATGGTTCAAAGAAATTGGCCATGGTAGAGGTGACCGGGCAGTGCGCTATTCAGAGACTCACGTGAAGCATAGCGCGGGGCAGGAGCGGCGGGCAACAGCTTTCGCTCCCTCTTCATGGGATTGACCGGGCGAAAGACCGAATGCGCGCCGCGGGGAGCGGAACAGGATAGAATTATTGCGATGATTGGTTATGTTGCGGGAGCTTTGGCGGCGGGCGCCGCTACCTTCGCCGGAGTGCACACCATGGTTCCGTGGTCGCAGCTCTATGGCGAAAACTTTAACGGCCTTCAGGAAGGCTTGAAAGTTCTGGCGCTGACCTATGACGACGGGCCCAACGATCCCTGGACGATGAAGCTGCTGGAGGTGCTCGACCAGCACCAGGTGCCGGCCACGTTCTTCATGATGGGCGAGCACGTGCGGGAGCGTCCGGAGATTGCGCGCGCGGTGTACGCGGCAGGACACGTCATCGGCAATCACAGCTTCACCCATCCGAATCTGATTTTTGCCAGCGACGCCAAGCTGCGGCAGGAGCTGGAAGAAACCTCGAAGGCCATTGAAGAAGCCACGGGCGAGCGTCCATTTCTGTTTCGTCCACCCTTTGGCGGGCGCAGGCCGGGGACGTTCAAAGTGGCGGAGGAGCTGAAGATGTTTCCGGTGATGTGGCGGGTGACGTGCTTTGACTGGGCAGCGAAGTCGCACGAGGAAATATCTGAAGCACGCGCGGCGGCAGATTGCGGGCGGAGAGGTCGTGCTGCTGCACGACGGCGGACACCTCCAGATGGGCGAAGATCGCAGCCGAACCGTGCAAGGCCACCGACGAGTTGATTCGCGAGTACAAGGACCGCGGATATCTGTTTACGACCGTGACGGAGATGATGCAGATGCGTCCGGGAGTGCAGGTGCCGTTTGGAAGCGCCGCAAGGTAGACCAGCCGGGAGACCAACCGGGAGTGGCGCGGCGGCTTGCGGGCCGCCGTTTTGCATGGAAAATTGTGGCGGAGCCAGAATCCTTTTCACTGGGCGCGAGCTCTTCCTAGATGGAGAAGAAAATAATGGGCACGATGGTAACCGTTGCGGCGCTAAAGGACGAGATAAGCCACGGGCAGCGTCCGCAGATGATCGACGTGCGCACGGCCTCCGAGTATGCCGGCGGACATATCCCCTGCGCGGTCAACATTCCCATGGATCAGTTTGAAGCGCGCCGGAATGACTTGCGGCTGGAGGATGGAGTCGTGCTGGTGTGCAAGGCAGGCAGCCGGGCGCAGATCGTTGCGGGCTGGCTGGGCTCCCATGCCGCGGTGCGAGTGCTTGCGGGCGGGACCGACGCATGGATTTGCGACGGCTTGGAGGTGGTGACCTCGGCCAAGACCCGATGGTCGCTGGAACGTCAGGTGAGGCTGGTCGCGGGCGTGCTGGTGTTGAGCGGAACCGGACTGGCGATTGCAGGAGTTCACGGCGCGATCTGGCTGGCCCTGGTGGTGGGCGCGGGGCTGACCTTTGCGGGCGCCACCGACATCTGCATGATGGGAAACCTGCTGGCCAGGATGCCATGGAACCAGGCGCGGGCGGTCAACGCGCAAAACCCGTGCTGCCGATAGCAGCGCACGAAGCAGAGTTTTGCGCCACAATCGCAGAGATGAATTTCGAAGAGCTGGCGAACCAACATAAAGACGCGGTCTACCGGCAAATGCTGCGGGTATGCGGCAATCATGCGGATGCCGAAGACGTGCTCATGGAAGCCCTCCTGAAGGCGTACCGCAGCCTGGCACAGTTGCGGGAGCCGGCGGCTTTTAAGGCGTGGCTGGGGCAGATTGCACGCCGGCTCTGTTGGCAATTGCGCGAGCGCGAGGCTCTGGCGCCGTTGCTGCAACTTTCCGTGATGGAAGACGAAGGCACGGAATTGGCCGCGCGGGGCGAGCCGCTGGATGTGGAACTGGCGCGGCGCGAGATGAAAGCCCTTCTATGGCAGGCCATCAACGAATTGCCGACGGAGTCTCGCGAGATGTACCTGTTACGCGACGTGGAAGAGATGAGCGGAGAAGAAGTGGCGAAAAAGCTGGGTATTACCGTCCCGGCCATGAAGAGCCGGCTGCATCGTGCGCGGCAGGCCGTCCGAGAGCGGCTGGATCAGATTCTGTCGGCGAGCGCACACCGTCCCTAAAAGAATTGAGATAGCGAGCCAGAAAGAAAATCGAGGAGAAAAATCATGCTGGAAGTTTCGGTGGAGCATCTGGGAGCGGTGCAGTTTGAGATCAAGGCGCGCGGCCACGTGATCGTGTGCGATCAGCCGGCGGAGAACGGCGGCTTCGACGAGGGAATGACGCCGCCGGAGCTGATGCTGGCCTCGCTGGGCTCATGCGCGGGATTTTATACCGTCGACTACCTGAAGCGGCAGAAGCTGGCCGCCGAGGGGACGAAGGTTCGGGTGACGGCCGAGAAGGCGAAGAACCCGGCGCGGCTGGATCACTTCAAGATCGAAGTGGAGGTGCCGGCGGGATTGAGCGAGGAGCACGTGAAGGGCGTTGAAGAGGCGGTGCATCGCTGCCTGATCCACAACACGCTGACCCATCCGCCGAAGATCGAACTGGAAATCAAAAGCTCCGCGACGGTCGCTGGCTAAATTGCAATGGCATTGGAACGGGTCGTATGCGCGCGATGAATTTCGCTGCGCCGCAATGACGGGTGGCCCAGGTCTGCGCCCGTCTTTGGCGCAAACCTGGGAAGCAACGGCCTCCACTTCTGTAGGCTTTCGCAGTGCTGTTATAGGCTTTCGCAGTGCTGTTGCGCTGGCTTTTGCAGTTGCAATTGCTCTGGCTTTTCACTCAGGGTCCATCATTCACGAATTTGCTCTTAAAGCGCACGCGCCACGCGCTAGCGTTTTCCTGCCTTACTTGACGCGGCTCTCCTGCAGCTTGCGGGATTTTTCTTCCACGCCGCGGGCGAGTTTTTCTTTGTAGGCGAAGAGCTTCTTCGTCAGCTCAGGGTCGCCGGTGGCGAGGATCTGAGCCGCGAGGATTCCGGCGTTGGTGGCGCCGGCCTTGCCGATGGCGACGGTGGCGACGGGAATTCCGGCGGGCATCTGCACCATGGCGAGCAGGGCGTCGAGGCCGCCCAGCGAGGTGGCGGCGATGGGGACGGCGATGACGGGCAGGATGGTTTCGGCGGCGATGACTCCGGCCAGATGGGCGGCGCCACCGGCTCCGGCGATGATGACGCGGATGCCGCGCGCGGCGGCCTGGCGGCTGAATTCGCTGGTGCGCGCCGGGGAGCGGTGGGCGGAGCAGATGTCGATCTCATAGGGAATGCCGAAGAGGTCGAGCGCCTTGGCGGCCTCGTTCATGATCTCGAGGTCGCTGTCACTGCCCATGAGGATGGAGACTACCGGCTCTGTGACCGCAGGCGATGTGACTGTTGTCTTTCTGTCCATATGCCTCTGCTCTCATCCGGATCTTGATTCCGGTCGGCTTGATTCCGGTCGATTTGGCTACGCCTTACGCGTTTCAGCCGGCGATGCGCGATGTCGCTGCGGTACTGCATCCCGTCAAAGCTGATGCAGTCGGACGGCCTCGTAGGCGCGGGCGACGGCCGACTCCAAGGACTGGGCGCGCGCGGTGACGCCGAGCACGCGTCCGCCGGCGGTGACGATTTGGCCATCGGCTGAGGCTGGTGCCGGCGTGAAAGACCTTGACGCCATCGAGGGCGTTGGCGCGCTCCAGTCCGGAGATTGGCTTGCCGGATTCGGAAGGGCCGGGGTAGCCGCCGGCGGCGATGACGACGCAGACACTCGGGATCGGGACTCCAGCGGAAGATGCCGTCGCTGACGCGCCCCTCGATGCTGGCCTCGAAGGCCTCCAGCAGGTCGCTGTCCAGGCGCATCAGGATGGGCTGGGTCTCCGGGTCTCCGAAGCGGCAGTTGAACTCGAGCACCTGGGGTCCGCGGGCGGTCATCATGAGGCCGCAGTAAAGGATTCCGGTGTAGGGCGCGCCCTCTTCGGCCATGCCCGTCGATGACCGGCCGGGCGATGTGGCGCAGCAGCCAATCGCGCATGTTGTCGTCGATCAGGCCGGAGGTGGAGTAGGCGCCCATGCCTCCGGTGTTGGGGCCGGTGTCGCCATCGCCGATGCGCTTGTGGTCCTGCGCGGCAACCAGCGGGGCGACGCGTTCGCCGTCGCTGATGACCAGAAAGCTGATCTCCTCGCCCTCCAGAAACTCCTCGAAGAGAACGTGGTGTCCGGCCTCACCGAGCGAGCCTTGCAGCATGGCGGTCGCGGCCTGGGCGGCTTCTTCCTTGCTGGCGGCGATGATGACGCCTTTGCCGGCGGCAAGACCATCGGCTTTGACCACGATGGGGGCGCTGAAGTTGGCCAGCGCATCCTTGATCTCGGAAACCGCGTGGACCTGCACATAGAGCGGCGTGGGAATGCGATGGCGGGTCATGAAGGCCTTGGAGAAGCTCTTGCTGGACTCCAATTGCGCGGCGGCCTGGGTGGGGCCAAAGACCGGAATGCCGCGGCGGCGAAGCTCATCGACGGTGCCGAGCATGAGCGGAACCTCGGGACCGACGACGACGAGGTCCGGGCTGACCTTGACGGCCGCCTCGATGATCGAATCCAGCCGGTTGAGATCGCAGGGCACGCAGGTTGCCTCCTGCGCAATGCCGGCGTTGCCGGGAGCGCAGAAGATCTCGGTCACCCGGGGCGATTGCTTCAGCTTCCAAACCAGCGCGTGTTCGCGGCCACCGCCGCCCAGCACAAGAACCTTCATGGAATCTCCAACGAAGAAAGGGTATGAGGTTGCGGCGGGTTAAGTCAAACAATTTGAGAAGGCAGTTCGACAGCTTCGCGCTATCGTCGGCAGCCGCCAGGGCTGCGATCCGCCGGAAGAACGAGTGATCTGCCAAGCAGCTCCGACCGCAGAGGCGCAGGATGCCTCGCATTTGCGTCCGGGCAAGCGGACTGTTAACTTTTCTGCAGTGGAGCACGATTGCAGCCAATGCGGGGCGGTGGTGGAGGACGGGCGGCCCTTCTGCCCGAAGTGCCACGCGCCGCAGATCAAGGTTCCGGTGCGCCCGCCGACCGCGCCGGTCACCGAGCCTCTTCCGCCGGGAACTCCGGAGGACGTGCAGCCTCCGGCAGAGCCGATGGTAAGCGAGCGCAATGCGCTCGCGAGCTCACGCCGGAAGCATCCCGTTCGCAGCCGCTGCCGCAAGACAAGCTGATCTGGCGCCCGGCGCTTGGTTCGGCGCTGGTGGCAGGCATGCTGGCCGCGGTCGGCACCTCGATTCCGATCATTCCGCTGGCCATGCTGTGCATGTTTGCCTCCGGCGGATTGGCGGTCACGCTGTACCGCCGCCGGGCAGGGCTATCGCAGCGGTGACGCCGTGGATGGGCGCAAAGCTGGGCTTGCTGGCCGGAGGATTGGGATTTGGGCTGCTGGCGCTGCTGAGCGCGCTCCGGCTGTTTGCCGCCAGCGAGCGCACGCGAGTTGCGCGCCGCCTTCCGCGAGAAGATGCAGGAGGCCACGGCCAACGCAGCCGACCCCGACGTGCGCCAGGCGATGGAGCAGTTTCGCGGCTACATTGCCACCGACCACGGTCTGATTCTCGTGGTTCTGATCTTCCTGGCGATTGCGGCGGTGTTTTTCCTGATCTTCAGCGCCCTGGGCGGAGCGTTGGGCGCGGCGTTGTTCGGACGCGGGAGAAGCGGACGCAAGAGAAGTCGCTGAGCCGCAGGGCGCGAGCGAGCGCTTGCCGCGCGCTTGCAAGGTCGCGTATCATCGGGCAGTTATGAACGTCATCTCACGGCCTCCTCATCTTCGTGAAAAAGGGCAGATCATGTCTGCCTCCGAAATCGAGCGCACACTGGTTCGCCTGGCGCACGAAATCGTGGAAAAAAACAATGGAATCGGAACCCTCGGCCTGATCGGTATCCGCCGGCGGGGCATTCCGATTGCCGAGCGCCTGGCCAAGCACATCGAGCGCATCGAAAAGACTGCGGTGCCGGTGGGCACGCTGGACATCACGCTCTATCGCGACGATCTTTCCACGGTGGGCCCAAAGCCGGTGGTGGAACCTCGCCCGATCGGCTTCAACATCACCGGCAAAGACGTTGTGCTCTGCGACGACGTGCTCTACACCGGGCGCACGGTGCGCGCCGCGCTGGATGCGCTGTTTGACCAGGGCCGTCCGCGCAGCGTGAAGCTGCTGACCCTGATCGACCGCGGACATCGCGAGCTGCCGATCGAGGCAAGCTTTGTGGGACGCCGGGTGCAGACCACGGATCTGGAAATCATCGAGGTCAAACTCACCGAGACCGACCAGATGGAAAAGGTTCTGCTGGTTGAGCGCGTGCCGGAATCCGAAAGCTAAGCGAAGGACAACATGAAAGCCAAGCCCCGGTCGCTGCTCGGGATCGAGCCGCTGGATTCGCGGCAGATCCTGGAAATTCTCACTCTGGCGAAGCGTATGAATCCGAGCACGGCCCCGCCTCACTCTTCGCGGCCGTCGCATCGCCCTTCTTTTTTACGAAAACTCAACCCGCACCCGCACCAGCTTTGAGATTGCGGCCAAGTCGCTGGGCGCATCCACCGTGGTCATCCATGCCACCACCGCCAGCATTGAAAAAGGCGAGTCGCTGAAGGACACGGGACGGACGCTGCAGTCGATCGTGGACGCGATCGTGATGCGGCATCCCAGCTCGGGCGCTCCGGTGTTGCTGTCGCGGCTGATCGATATTCCGATCATCAACGCCGGGGACGGAATGCACGCGCATCCCTCGCAGGCGCTGCTGGACGCATTCACCATCCTGAACCACAAGAAGAGCCTGAAGGGGCTGAAGATCGTCACCATCGGCGACATCTTCCACAGCCGCGTGGCGCGCAGCGACGCGCATCTCTTCAGCAAACTGGGCGCGCGCGTGGTGCTTCTGCGGGCCGGACGTGCTGCTGCCCGAGACGGCGCGCGAACTGGCGCCGGGGGTGGAGATCGTGCGCGACATGGAAGAGGCGATCCGCGGCGCCGACGTGGTGATGATGCTGCGCGTGCAGCAGGAGCGGCTTTCGGGAATGCAGATCAACGTGGATGAATATGTCCGCCGCTATCAACTGACCCCGGCCCGGCTGAAGCTGGCGAAGAAGGACGCCATGGTGATGCATCCCGGGCCGATGATCCGGGGCATGGAGATGACCGACGAGGTTGCCGATTGCGAGCAGTCGGTGGTGCTGGAGCAGGTACTGAACGGCGTAAAGGTGCGCATGGCAATCCTGGCAACGCTGTTGGGAGGAAAGCGATGAGCACGATGCTGCTGAAGGGCGGGCATCTGATCGACCCCGCCAGAGGCTTCGATGCGCCGGCCGACGTGGTGCTCCGCGATGGCCGCGTGCAGGAGATTGCCGAGCCGGGCAAGGCCAAGAGCCCGGCCGATGAGACGCTGAACGTAAAAGGGCTGATCGTCGCTCCCGGCTTCATCGATCTTCACGTACACCTGCGCGAGCCGGGACAGACGCACAAGGAAAACATTGCCAGCGGAACCGCGGCGGCCGCGGCCGGGCGGATTCACCTCGGTTTGCGCGATGCCGAATACGCGCCCCATCAACGACTCGCCGGCCGTGACGCGATGGATGCAGGATGAGGAGCGCGGCGCGGTGGTCAACGTCTTTCCCATCGCGCGCGGCGACCCTGGGCAGCCTGGGCGAAAAGCTCAGCGATTACCGCGGGCTGAAAGAAGCCGGCGCGGTGGCCTTGAGCGATGACGGCAAGCCGATTCTGGACGACCACATCATGCGCGAGGCGCTGGCGCTGGCCGCCAAGGTCGGGCTTCCGGTGATTCAGCACGCCGAAGACACCAAGATCTCGCACGGCAATCCGATGAACGAGGGAGTCACGTCGTTCAAGCTGGGACTGCGCGGGCAGCCCGCGGCCTCGGAGTGGCAGATGGTGGAGCGCGACATCCGGCTGGCGAGCCAGGAGGGCGGACGCCTGCACGTGGCCCACGTCTCCACCGCCAAGTCGCTGGACATGGTGCGGCTGGGACGCGCCTCGCAGGTGAAGGTGACGGCCGAGGTCACGCCGCATCACTTCCTGTTCACCGAAGAAAACTGCTCGACCTATGACACGCGCTACAAGATGAATCCGCCGCTGCGCTCGGCGGCGGACCGCGAAGCCATGCTGGCCGCGCTGATCGATGGAACCATCGACGCCATCGCCACCGACCACGCGCCGCACGCGCTGTTTGAAAAGGAAGTGGAGTTCGACAAGGCGGCCTTCGGCATCACCGGGCTGGAGATCGCGCTGGCGGCGACGATTACGGAGTTGCAGCACACCGGCAAGATTTCATTGAGCGCGCGTGGTGGAGTTGCTCTCGACCAATCCGGCGAAGATCGTGGGGCTGAACGGCCGAGGCACGCTGGCCGAAGGCTCGGTGGCCGACGTTACCATCTTCGATCCGAAAAAACGCTGGACCTACGACGTGCAGAAGACGCGCTCGCGCTCGCGCAACTGTCCCGTACGACGGAATGCAGTTCTACGGCAAGGTGCGGGCGACGATTGTGGCCGGCAAGGTTGTCTTCAGCGAATTGTAGACATCGCTGCCGCGCTCGGAGCGGGCTGCAAGGAGTTCACGCAAGGCCCGCTGAGCAAGCGGGCCTTTTGCTGTTAGAGTGGAACTTCCAGCCATGCGCGATGTTGATTCCATCCTGACCTCGATCTTCGGACTCGAACAGTTCCGTCTGCAGCAGCGCGAAATTGTGAACGACGTGCTGGCCGGCCGCGACGCGCTGGTGGTGATGCCGACCGGCGCGGGCAAGAGCCTCTGCTATCAGTTGCCGGCCGTCTCGCTGCGCGGACTCACGCTGATCGTCTCTCCGCTGATTTCGCTGATGACCGACCAGGTGCGGCAACTGCGCACGCTGCGCATTCCGGCGATGATGCTGTGCAGCGGGCAGAGCTGGGATGAGCAGCGCGAGGCGATGGCGAGGTTGCGCGACGGATTCCGCGGACTGCTCTACGTGGCGCCGGAGAGGTTCAGCGCGCCGGGATTTCTCTCGATCATCACCGAGCGCAAGTTGTCGCTGCTGGCCATCGACGAGGCGCACTGCATCAGCCAGTGGGGACACGATTTCCGCCCCGAGTATCTGCGCCTTGGCGAGGTGCGCAAGCAACTGGGCGAGCCGCTGACCATTGCGCTGACGGCGACGGCAACGCCCGGAGGTGCGCGCCGACATCGTGCGCAACCTGGAACTGAAAAATCCTGCGATCCACGTCACCGGCTTCGACCGCCCCAACCTCAGCTACCAGTCGATTGTCTTTGCCAAGGCGAAGAACAAGGAGCAGAGCTGATCGATTATCTTTTGCGCCGCAAGTCGGGCGGCATTGTGTACTGCTCGACGCGCAAACAGGTGGACGCAGGTCTCGTCACTGCTGGAGGAGCAAGCTGCGCGGGCGCACCGTGGTGGCCTATCACGCGGGGATGGAGCAGGAGGCGCGCGGCAGCAATCAGCAGCGCTTCATCGATCGCGAAGACGCCATCGTGGTGGCGACCAACGCCTTCGGCATGGGCATCAACAAGCCCAACCTGCGCTACGTGATTCACTACAACCTGCCGGGGAGCCTGGAAGCCTATTACCAGGAGGCGGGACGCGCCGGGCGCGATGGCCTGCCCGCCGAGTGCATTCTGTACTTTGCTCCGGCCGACGTGATGATGCAGAAGTTCTTCATCGACAAGATCGGCGAAACCAACGGTCAGATCACCGACAAAGAAATTGCGATCTTGCAGAAGCGCGCCAACAAGCAACTGAACGCCATGCAGAACTATGCGCGATGGGAGCGCTGCCGGCGGCGCCAGATTCTGGAGTATTTTGGCGAAGACGAAGATTCCGGAGAACTGCGATTGCGACGTGTGCCGCGCCCGCAAGCCAACCCTGAAGCTGACGGGACGGGCGGCGGCCTTGGCGCAGAGCGCGAGCCCGCATCGCGCATCCGGCCGCGGCGGCTCCGCGCGCCGCGACCGTGGAGCGCGCCATGGGCCCGGTGGCGCTGCGCCTCCGAAGACGCGCGGCTGGCGCGGTTGAAGGAGTTGCGCCGCGACGTGGTGCGCTCGCTGGGAACCATGTTCTTCCAGCATCTGCCGGACGAGTTGCTGCGGAGATTGATCGCACAGTCCGCCGAAATCGTTGGAGCAGTTGCGCGACGATTTTGAGGTGCACAACAAAATCATCGAGAACTTCGGACCAGCGGATTCTGCAGGTGGTGAGCGCAGACCAATAGCGCGCCGCCGCCTCCGGACGCAAAGCGTGTCCGAGCCGTCAGCCGGCACCGGTCGCGCCGGTCAGGACGACTTCGCGCGAAGCACCCGCAGGAGCGAGCGCACCTCGCGAGCGAAGGTTGCGGCAGCCAAGGAGGTTGCGGGCGGCAAGGTGGGAGTTCTGCATGGCCGCGCGGTGGAAGCGCGATTTGAACGGCTACGCACCCTGCGGCTTGAGCTGGCGCGCAAGAATCAATTGGCCGGCATATTGTGTGCTGCAGGACGCGACGCTACTGGAGATTGCGCGCTCGCAGCCACGCACCATGCGCGAACTTGCTGGAGATCAAGGGCATGGGTCCGAAGCGCGCCGAGAAATTCGGCAAAGAGTTGCTGGCAGAGCTGGCCAAGGAATAATTCCGCGCGAGTGCCGGTCCCACCCCAGAACATTCGTCAAGCAAAAAAGACGAATAGTTATTGACAATTCGAGCAACTCGCCACAAAATCTTGGACTAGTACTTGATTGCATCCAAGATGTAGGCATGGTTTACAGATGCATGTTTACAGAGATGTGCAATGCCTTCAAGGGAGAAGGTTCCAATCAAGCGCTGCGGGGCTCAGTAGCAGTTCCCATCGAGGGGCTAGACCTCGATTCTTGTCCCGGTCTCCGCGCAGTTCGCGGAGACTTTTTCATCTGCACCGATGCGCCGCGTTTGAAGCCGTTCGGCGCACGTGTTACAAGAACAGATAGTGGAAATTCCCGATGCCAACAGCTAAACGCAAACACCCCAAGGCGCAAACCGAAGTCGTCATACCGGAGAAGATTTATTTCCGGATCGGCGAGGTCAGCGAGTTGGCGAAGCTGCCGACGTATGTTCTGCGCTTCTGGGAGACGGAGTTTTCGCAACTGAAGCCCACCAAAAGCAGCACGGGCCAGCGCATGTATCGCCGCAAGGACGTAGAGTACGTGATGCAGATTCGCAAGCTGCTCTACGAGGACGGATTCACGATCGCCGGAGCCCGTGACAAGCTGCGTGCCGAGCTGCGCTCGAACCGTTCGCCGGATCCAGCCCCGCAGGAGCCACTCCCTGAGCCCAAAGCCGCCCGGCCCTTTCTTGCGCCTGCCAGCGGCCTCCACGGCAAAGAAGCATTACGCCAGCTCCGGCAGCAGCTCTCTGAGGTTCTCGACCTGCTCTCCTAAGCGGGCAACGCTTTCTTCGAGTTCAATCGCCTCGACCTCAGTCGCCGAGCCCAGGCCGAACCCGGACTAGGTTGGAGTCCCGGTGATGTAGGCCTCCAGGTGGCGGATGGTCTCTTTTTGCTCGGAGATGATCCAGTTCACCAGATCGCCAATGGAAATCATGGCGGCGAGCCGCTCCCCATCCATCACCGGAAGGTGGCGAATGCGACGATCCGTCATGATCTTCATGCATTCGCCGACGGTGTGATCGGGCGAGACCGAGGTCACCGGAGAGCTCATGATCTCCGACACCCTGGTTTCCTTGGAAGCGCGTCCCTTCAGGATCACCTTGCGCGCATAGTCACGCTCGGAGACGATGCCCACGACCTTGCCTTCGAGGATCACCAACAGCGCGCCAACCTTTTTTTCAGCCATCATGGCGATGGCCAGGTAAACAGAGTCGGCGGGAGCGACGGAATAGACGACTCCACCCTTCTGCTTGAGGATGGAACGAATCGACTCGGTAAGCTGCATGAAGCGTCACCTCAACCGCAACGGTCACTACAAGAGCAACAATCATACGCCGATTTCCAGAGCGCGCAACCGCCGGACCAAGAAAAAACGCCAAGCAGCGCCTCCCGCGCCCGCCATTTTTTTTCGTCATCGAAGGCCAAACTTTAGTCATCGAATCTGAGGCGAAATAGGGATTGCATTGTACCCATCCAGCATTGCAGAATCGTCCAACAGAAATCATCAAGCACCATGGAGTTGCCATCGGCCCCGCCGATGGCAGCGATTCGTGAATGCTCCAAAGGGAGAATGGGATGTACACAACGGTGCGACGATATGAAGGCGTGTCTAACCCGCAAGAAGCGGCCAAGCAAGTCCAGGAGGGCTTCGTGCCTTTCATCTCAGGACTGCCCGGATTCGTCGAGTACTATTGGGTGGACCTTGGGCAGGGTGTGATGATGTCCGTCAGCGTCTTCGATAACCTTCCGAATGCCATCGAGGGCAATCAAATGGCGGTGGCCTGGGTGCGTGCCAACTTGACGTCAGTTCTGCCGCAAAATCCTCGAGTCGAGAGCGGCAAAATCGTAGCCCATCAGAGCATGGGCAGGAGCAGTCGTCGATTTTGAGAGCCCCGCAACGCTGAACCACCCGCGGTGTAAGTCTGGATTTGACGGTACCGTCAGATTGAGAGCCACACGGTGACGCAACCCGCCGCCGTCCCAGTCCCCGACCCCGTCAACGCGGTAGAGTAGCGCTGGGGCGGCGGCAGCGATCGGCCTCCGCCACTCGCTCAACTGCTCCCAATCGGCAGTACCGAGACCTCAACTTCTACGCTGTGCGAGCCGCCTCCGACCGCGACTCCACACACCGGCGTCACGTCGGCGTAGTCCCGGCCCCAAGCCAGGGTCACGTGGCCATCGGTCGGCATCACGTCGTTGGTGGGATCGAAACTCAGCCAGCCGCTCCCTGGAACGAAAGCCGATACCCAGGCGTGGGAGGCTTCGGCGCCCACGCTTCCGGGGCTGCTGCGTAGATAGCCGCTGGTGTATCGAGCCGCCAATCGCAACGACCGCAGCGCGCCGATCATCACATGCGCGAAATCCTGACACACGCCCCGCCGGTTGCGCAGCACTTCCAGCAGAGGCATCTTGATGGAAGTCGACTCGGGTTGATAGCGGAATTCCTGATGGATTCGGTGAGAGAGCTCTTGCAGAGCCTCGGCCAACGGGCGCCGCGGAGGAAAGGTAGGCCGCGCAAACTCCGCCAGCTTGGCATCGCTCGGAACCAACGGAGAATCGAAGACGAACTCGAGCGCCGCAAGACATTCCTCATCGCGATGCGCGGCAATCCGATCGCGAGCCTCCTCCCAACTGACGCCGGAACCCGCTTCCAAGGACGGCGCTTGCACTTCCACAATACTTCTGGCTTCGATCACAAAACGATCATGGGGTTCAAAGATTGCGACCGTCGTAACGTCGTTGCCAAAATAATCTTTCCTGCGCTGCAAAGTCTCCGGCTCAGGTTGGATGCAGAGATCCGTCTCGCGGACTTGTTGCCCTGGGAGCACTCGCGGAGTGAGGCGCAGTTCGTTGAGAGACTGCGAGACCGGCGATTGATAACTGTGGCGGGTGATGTGGGTAACGGAGTACAGCATAAGGTTCTCACTGGGACAGCACGATGCGCGAGGAGACCACAGGGCTCAAATAGTGCGCGCCCAGTGCGTCGGAGAGATCATACATACTCCCCTTCAATTGTTCGAGTAATTCAACCAATGCCACCAGATGACCCTCGTCGTCCCTCTGCGACAGATCCGCCATTCGTGTGGCGCGTACCGCACCCAGGGCCTTGGATACCAATTCCTGCTCGAGCCGGCAGACGGTGTGGTCGTGCTCCGGCAATTTCTCCAAGTGGTGGAGAAGAGCCGAGAACTGAAAACCGATGGAGCGGGGATTGGACTCGTCGACCAGCAGCAGGTCCAGCACCAGATCGGTGCGCAGAGCCGTCAGATAGCGCGTGCGGTAGGTAATCGAGCTATCCGCAATGTGAAGCAAGATCTGAAGGTAGGGTTCGATCTCCTCCGGAGCTTCCGCCACTCCGGCTTGCAGCAGCTCCGCCATATGCCGGGCGCGCTCCAGCCGTCGCCCGATTTGCAGAAAATGCCATCCATAACCCCGCGTCGTGCTCTCCATCACCAGGCCGACAAACGCAGAAAGGGTCACAATGGCGCCGTCGAGCAGGTTCATCTCGGAAAGATAATGCTGGTAGGGATCGGTGGGGATAGTCTTCGAAAAATCTCCCTCAATCTGCTGCAGCACTCGCCATGTATCGGAGGAAAGACGCTCTTTCAACTGCAGGGCTACCCGGCGCATCTGCTTCAGATTCCATCCCAGGCCAGCCGACTGGCTCTCATCCCGAATCATCTCGGCCAACAAGTGCTGCACTCGCCACAGTTGCTCCCCAAGCGCGGCGCCAGAGACCTCCGGCGGCAGATACCCCAGTCCGGTCAGCAGGCGCACCACGGTCTCAACCGAAGCCGCGCGGCCAAAATCCTCTTCACCCGAGAGCGCCGGTAGCAGGGCTCGCAGAAGGCGTACCCGATCCTCCAGGCGTTCCGCATAGCGGCCTAGCCAGAAGAGGTTGTCCGCAACCCTGCT
The DNA here is from genome assembly GCA_963737175.1 of uncultured Acidobacteriota bacterium. Classification (GTDB taxonomy): domain Bacteria; phylum Acidobacteriota; class Terriglobia; order Terriglobales; family Acidobacteriaceae; genus TOLSYN. The sequence goes on from CAVTRQ010000016.1 coordinate 111,503, forward strand.
GGGCAGATTCGCCCAGCTCGGATGGGCGGCGACCGTCCCGAATGCCGGGCGCGAGACAACGCCTGGCTCTCCCCAGCCGCCGGGCACCCAGGTGTCCTTGCTTCCGGCTCCGCGATGGATGGAGACGGCCTGGGGTGTTCCTTTCGTCGAGACCCGGGTCAGTCCTCCGGGCAGCACCGCGTAGGACTGTCCATCCCATGCGGCAAACACCCGGAGCAAAACGTGGCCGGGAGCAAGTCCGGTGTCGGTGTAAACCGGTGCCGTGGAAATCGCAAACTGCTCCTGCGCCGAAAACTGCTCCGGATGCGCTTCGATTCTCCCCCGCAGTCTTTCGCGAGCCACGCCACTCATCGACGCGGGAAACTCAGGATGCCAGCCGAAGCCGGGGAAGGTAGGCATGATCGCCAACTCGCTGAGGTGTTCCAGCACGTAGCGCCTCGACTCCTCCTCCCCGCACCACCAGGTCGCCAACGAGGGCATCCGCAGCTCCTCGCCCAGCAGATGGCGGCAGAGTCCCTGGAGGAATCCCATCAGGGCGGGGGTCTCCAGCAACCCGCTGCCCAGCGCGTTGTCGATGGCCACGTTGCCGCTTCGCACCGCCTGCACCAGCCCTGGCACGCCCAGCGCAGAATCGCTGCGCAATTCCAGCGGATCGCAGTAGCCGTCGTCCAGACGGCGCACAATCAAGTCCACGCGCTCCAACCCGGTCAGCGTTTTCAGATAGACGCGGTTGTCGCGCACCGCCAGATCGGCGCCTTCCACCAAGGGAAAGCCCCAATGGCCTGCCAGAAACGAATGCTCGAAATAGGTCTCGCTATGCGGCCCCGAGGTCAGCATCACGATGCGCGGCTCTGGCTGCAGGGTCGCTGCCAGGCGGAGCAGCGCGTCCCTTCTCAGGTCGAAGAAGCTAGCCAGTTGCCGGACCCGGCACGCGCTGAATACGTTGCACAAAGTTCGGGCGCTCACCAGCCGATTTTCCAGCGAGTAGCCAAGCCCCGAGGGAGCTTGCGTTCGATCCGATGTCACCCACCAGCGTCCATCGGGAGAGCGCGCCAGATCCGCCGCGTACGAGTGCAGGTGTACCCCGCCGCAGGGCTGAATGCCATGGCAGGGCCGCAGGAAATGCGGATTCGCAAAGACCAGCGCCGGAGGAATCCGCCGTTCATGAAGCAGTTGTTGCGGCCCATAAACGTCGGCCAGCACGGCATTCAGCAAGCTAGCGCGCTGAATCACCGCCCGTTCAATTTGATTCCATTCGCTTTCCGCGATCACCAGCGGAATCGGGTCCAGCGGCCAACGCCGTTCGCTCCCCTGCAGATCGTTGCCTACGTTGTAGGAGGTACCGTTGGCTTGGATCAGTTGCTGCCCGTTCTGCCAGGCGCGGCCCAGTGCGGCCGGCCCCATGCGCCCGATCGCCACCTCGAGCTCTCTCCACTGGCGGCGCGGAAAGCCGGATGGCCGCAACGCCTCGTCCCAATGTCCCTCGACGCAGGCATAGTGCCACTCATTCCGCTGGCTCTCGGCAGATTTCAAGAAGTTTCCTCCGCACGCTTGTTCGGCAGTGTACTCCCTATTGCCCCAACATGGATGCGCGCCGCAGATCCAGCGTCACGGGAAACTCGGCATTCTGATCCAGCGGCGGCACCACCATCGGACCCGGCGTATGCCCGAAGGCGAAGAAACGAGCCATCCGCCGCGCTTCGGCCTCGTTCGAATTGACCGGAACCCGATCATAGCTTCGCCCTCCGGGGTGCGCCACATGGTACGTGCATCCCCCGATGGAGCGTCCCGCCGCAAGGTCGATCACGTCAAACACCAGCGGCGCATGAACCGGAATCGTGGGATGCAGGCAGCGCGGCGGCTGCCACGCGCGGTAGCGCACGCCACATACGAATTCCCCATGCGTACCGGTTGGATGGAGCGGCAGCCGCTGCCCGTTGCAAGCGACGGTAAAGCGCTCGCCGATCAGCCCCCGCAGATGCACCTGCACCCGCTCCAGGGAGGAATCCACGTAACGAGTCGTCCCCACCGCGCCAGGCTCCTCGCCCAACACGTACCAAGGTTCGATGGCCTGCCGCACTTCCAGTTCGATGCCTTCGTAGCACACCTTTCCGAAGCGCGGGAATCGGAATTCCAGATGAGGCGCAAACCAATCGGCCTCGAAGCCATAGCCCGACTCCCGCAACTCGGCAATCACCCGCAGAAAATCCTGCTCGACAAAGTACGGCAGCATGAAAACATCATGCAGGCGGGTCCCCCAGCGAATCGGCGCTTCCTCGTACGGCCTTCGCCAGAAGCGGGCCACCAGCGCACGCACCAGCAGTTGCTGCGTAAGACTCATGCGGGCATGGGGCGGCATCTCAAAGGCTCGCAGCTCGAGCAGCCCCAATCGCCCCGTCGCGCTGTCCGGCGAGTAGAGTTTATCGATGCAGAACTCCGCCCGATGCGTATTGCCCGTGACATCCACCAGAAGATTACGGAAGATGCGGTCCACCTGCCACAAAGGCAGTCCACCCGGCTTGGCATGGCTGAGCTGGTTGAACGCGATCTCCAACTCGTACACGGCATCGGCGCGGGTCTCATCCACGCGCGGCGCCTGGCTCGTCGGACCAATGAAAACTCCCGAGAACAGATAGGAGAGCGAAGGATGATTCAGCCAATACCCAACCAGGCTCTTCAACAGATCGGGACGGCGCAGAAAAGGACTATCGACGGGGGTCGCCGCGCCCAGCACCACATGGTTCCCGCCGCCGGTCCCCGTATGGCGGCCATCCAGCATGAACTTCTCCGTACCCAGGCGGCTCAGCCGCGCCTCGTCGTAAAGCGTCACCGTCTCCTCAACCAGCTCACGCCAACTGGAGACAGGATGGACGTTGACCTCGATGACTCCAGGGTCCGGGGTCACCTTGAATTGCCGCAACCGGGCGTCGTGTGGAGGCGGGTAGCCTTCCACCGCCACCGGCATCCCGAGCTTGGCCGCCGTGTCCTCGACGGCGCTGACCAGTTCCACATAGTCCTCTGCGCAGCTCACCGGAGGCAGAAACACGCACAGACGCCCCTGCCGCGCCTCGACGGCCAGCGCGCTACGTACCACCGCTCCTGGCGGCGTCGTCTGCGTCGATGGGGTCAGCTCCAGACTGCGTTGCGGCCGCTGAATTGGGTTTCGCCGTGCCCCTTCGTGAAATAGACGGTGCGGCACCGGCAGAGGCGTAGGGGGTGGCGCCATGGGATCGACGGCCCAGACCTGTTGCCTCTCCTCCAGAGCCTCCCAGGGAAGCGACTTCAAGGGCAGACGCAACCCCACCGGCGAATCGCCCGGTATCAGGAAAAGATGCTGTGCGCGGAGCATCCACAAAGCCGTCTGCCACTCTGGGCCGCTCTTGCCGCTACCGCGCTTCAGCGGCAACACAAAACCGGAGGGGCTGCCGAGACCCTGCTCAAAGATCCGGCTGAGCCGCTGCCGTTCTTCCGGGTCGTCCAGTTTGTTGTCCTCCGGGGTCACGTTCAACGGGAGCTGAAGCTCCTCGTGACAGTAGGTGAGCGGGTCCTCATAGGCCGCAATCACGAATTCAGCCCCCAGCGCGAGCCGGCGGGTCAATGCCTCCACGAACTCCTGCGCCTCAGCCGTTCCAAAAGCATAGTTGCGAGCAGGATCTGCCACCCACTGCGGATCGCGCCAGAGCGGCAGCCCATCGGCACGCCAGTAGCAGCTAAAGGCCCAGCGGGGTAGGGATTCGCCGGGATACCATTTGCCTTGTCCGAAGTGAAGTAAGCCGCCCGGAGCAAACTGCTCGCGCAAGCGGCACAACAGTTCACCGCCAATGCGGCGCTTGTCAGGGCCGAGAGCGGCCGTGTTCCACTCCTCGCCGTCCATGTCATCGACGGAGACAAAGGTAGGCTCACCGCCCATCGTAAGCCGGACATCCCCACGGCTAAGGTCTCCGTCGATCTGTTCGCCGAGTTCGTAAATGTTGGCCCACTGCGCTTCGCTGTAAGGCTTGGTGACGCGCGAATCCTCATGAATGCGGGTCACCCGCATCTCGTGGTGAAACTCCACCTCGGACGGACCCACCAAGCCGGAGACCGGCGACGCCGATGCAGGTTCCGGAGTTCCCGCCAGCGGAATATGTCCTTCGCCCGCCAGCAGCCCCGATGTGGGGTCCAGACCGATCCAACCGGCCCCGGGCAGGTAAACCTCGGCCCAGGCGTGCAGGTCGCAAAAGTCCTCCGCCGGACCCTCTGGGCCTTCCAAGCGGTTTCACGTCCGGTTTGAGCTGGATCAAATATCCGGAGACAAACCGCGCCGCCAGCCCCAGGTGGCGCAGAATCTGTACTAACAGCCAAGCCGAATCACGGCAGGAACCGCTTGCCAGCTCCAGGGTTTCTTCCGCGCTCTGTACTCCGGGCTCCATCCGGATCACGTATCGGATTTCGTGTTGCAGGCGTTGATTGAGATTGACCAGAAAGTCGATGATCGCAATCTCGTGATCGTCAATCGAAGCCAGAAAGTCCTTCAGGTGTGGTCCAGCGGGCAGCGCATCCAGGTACGAACCCAGCTCGCGTTGCTCCAAGGCTTCATAGCGGAACGGGTACTTTTCGGCGTAAGGCTCGAGGAAAAAATCGAAGGGGTTGATGACCGCCATCTCCGCCACCAGGTCCACTTCCAACGAGAAGTAGCGGGTCGGCTCGGGAAAGACCAGGCGGGCCAGAAAGTTGCCGTGCGGATCCTGCTGCCAGTTGATGAAATGCTCTTCCGGCCCCACCCGCAACGAGTAACTCAGGACCGCGGTTCGGCTGTGCGGCGCCGGGCGAAGGCGCACGATCTGCGGCCCGAGCGCGACCATCCGGTCGTATTCGTAGATCGTCTTGTGATGCAGCGCGACCCGAATCCCCATCAACCATCCCCTAAGGCCGAAGCGTCCTGGCTCGGCTCAGGCGACGCAAAAAAGTCAAGCAGAAGGCTGTCGCCGATTGCGTTCATTTTCACCTGTAAATCGTCGAGATACTCGTGCAGGCCGCTGTTGAGGATGCTCTCCACCGAGGTAAAGTCCAACTCGGCCCGCAGCGAGCCCATCAGTTGCTCGGAACGAATCCGGAAATATCCCATGGAAGTGCCGGTAATGGCATGGAGGCATTCGTCCGCGCTGTGGATACAGTGATGGATCGCACGCGGAAAGTTGCGGTCCAACACTAGGAAATCGACGATCTCGCGGGGAGCGATCCGCCCGTGCCGCTTGCGGTACATTTCAAGGCCACTGACGGACTTGAGTACCGCCGACCAATGCAGGTCGTCATACGGGGTTCCCACGAACGTGGCCGATGGCAGCAGAATGAAGTACTTCACATCCAGAATGCGCGAGATCTTTTCGGCGCGCTCGATACTGCTGCCGAGACGCATGAAATGCCACGCCTCATTGTGGCTCATCGTCATGTCGGTAATGCCATGGAATAAGTGGCAGCTGAATTGAAGGTGGCGCATCCGCTCCGACAATCTCTCCGACTCCCACAACTGCGGGTAGGGCTGAAACTGAAGGTAGGTACGGTTGATCTGCTCCCACATCTCCGACGAAATTGTCTCCCGAACCGAACGGGCATTTTCCCGCGCCGCCCGCAAACAAGAGCAAATCGAATTGGGATTGGCTGCGTCTACGGTCAAAAACCGGATGACGTTGTCCTGGCTCGCCTCGCCGTAACTCTTCAGGAAATCCGCCGCATCTCCGCTGGTGTCAATCAAGGGCTGCCACTGGTGCTCCGGCTCCAGCGGAAGGTCCAGTTGCAGATGAAGGTTGACTCCGATAAAGCGGGCGACATTCTCCGCGCGCTCCATGTAGCGCGCCATCCAGTACACAGAATTTGCCACGCGGCTCAGCAACGGCTGCGGTTCGACGATCATGCCGGGCCCTCCTGCGGCGAGCGCGCCAGAACCCAGGTGTCTTTGCTGCCTCCGCCCTGCGATGAATTCACCACCAGCGAGCCCTTGCGCAACGCCACCCGGGTCAACCCTCCCGGCATCACATTGATCTCCTTGCCGTACAGAACGTAAGGCCGCAGATCGACATGGCGGCCCTCGAAGTGATCGTCCACCAGGGTCGGAATCCTGGACAGCGAAAGCGTGGGCTGGGCGATATAATTCCGTGGATTCGCCGCGATCTTGGCCGCGAATTCCTCGCGCTCCTTCTGGGTCGAGTGAGGCCCGACCAGCATCCCATATCCGCCCGATTCGTTGGCAGCCTTCACCACCAGCGTCTCCAAGATTCTGCAGCACGTGGTCCAGGTCTTGTTTCCTCCAGCACTGGAAGGTGGGCACATTCGGCAGAATCGCATCTTCGCCTTCGTAGTACCGGATGATCTCGGGCACGTACGAGTACACCACCTTGTCGTCGGCAACCCCGTTGCCCGGCGCATTCGCCAGCGCCACCCGGCCAGCCCGGTACGTCTCCATCAGCCCAGGCACGCCCAGCAGTGAATCCTTGCGGAACGCCTTTGGGTCCAGGAAGTCATCGTCGAGCCGGCGATAGATTACGTCCACCTTGCGCAAGCCCCTGGTAGTGCGCATCCACACCGCGCCCTCTTGCACCACCAGGTCACTTCCTTCCACCAGTTGAATCCCCATCTGCCGCGCCAGAAAGCTGTGCTCGAAGTAAGCGGAGTTGTACATCCCTGGGGTCAGCAGTACCACGGTCGGCGGATCCGAGGCGCCAGGCGGCGCAATCGCCTGCAAGGTCTCCAGCAGCTTGCTGGGATAATCATCCACCGGGCGCACCCGCAGCCCCTCGAAGACACGCGGAAAGGTGCGCTTCATGATCGCCCGGTTTTCCAGCACGTAAGACACCCCGGAAGGCACGCGCAGGTTATCCTCAAGCACATAGATCTGGCCGTCGCTATGGCGCACTAAATCCGAGCCGGTGATGTGACACCAGACTCGCTGTGGAGGATTGATTCCGTGACACTTGGGACGGTAGAAGGCAGCCGTGCGGATGACTTCTTCAGGAATGATTCGATCCTTCAGAATCTTCTGCTCGTGATAGATGTCGTCGATGAATTCGTTGAGCGCGTGAATACGCTGCTTGAGCCCGCGCTCGATCCACTCCCACTCCTGCGCGCAAACGATGCGCGGGATCAGGTCGAAGGGGAAAATCCGTTCGGTTCCGGCCGATTGACCGTAGACGTTGAAGGTGATGCCCAGGTGCAACAGCAGCCGCTCCGCAGCACTTTGGCAGCGCAGCAGTTGACCTTCGTCGAGCGATTCGATGGTGTCAAGCAGCACGCTGGCTTCCGCGCGCGCTGTGCCATCAGCGGCGAACATCTCGTCGTGAAATCCCTCAACTTGATAGGAGTCGAATCGCACTACTCACCCATAGCACTACGCACCTATAGCTCACCTACTTCATGCTCTCACAATCTCCGGCGCGCCCTTATTCAAAGAACTTATAGCTTCCATAAACGAAAGAGTCGTTCTGAGTCTCGAGTCTTATTGCGCGCTTCGCTCGGTCATTGGACCATGCGGCGGTCGGCGAACGCCGCAAGCCGCATTCTGGTCCAGAGCGCTGTCTACAGAGCAGCTTCTATCACTTCGTCCGTCCAGACCTTGAAGCTCTTCAGCGTGTTCACGCCGAACGTGTTGCTGATCGGAACGTCGGCGGCATCGCGGCCTCGCGCCATCAACACCCGGCCTACGCGCGGCACATTGTTCCGCGGGTCGAACGTGTACCATCGGTCGCCGAGGTACGCCTCGAACCAGCCGGCAAAATCCCCTACCCCCAGGGAGGCTGCGTTCCCGCGTCGCTCAGGTAACCGGTGCAATAGCGCGCCGGGATGTTCATGCACCGGCAGAAGGTGATCGCAAGATGGGCATAGTCGCGGCAAACGCCCTGGCCTTGGTTGAACGCCTCCCACGCGGATTTCGTAGGGTTGGCGTACTCATAGCCAAAGGCAATATGGCGATGGACAAAATCGCAGATCGCCTGAACCCGGCCCCACCCGGTCGGGGATTGACCGAAGAGATTCCAGGCCATTTGAGACAGCCGATCCGTTTCGCAATACCGGCTGCCCAGGATAAATACCAGAACCTCTTGCGGCAAATCCTGCACCGGCAGCTGCGGTGCCCAGTCGGCAACCATGTCCGGAATACCCGAATCCTTTACGACGCCATCCGCCGAAATACGAATCTCGCCCATCGGCGCGACGATTCGGCTGCACCGGTTGCCGAAGGCATCATCGTAAATTGCAATCGGCGTCGAGGGAGTGGTCGTCAACCGATCCGGCACGATGAGGTCGGCTGCGCGGCTACCATGGACGTTCAACATAAAAATCATCGGTGTCGGTTGCGGACACTCATAGACCAATTCATAGCCAATGCGGAAAGTACTCATGATGTGGGGTCCTGGGCTCACTAACGCTTTGATGCTTTAAACCAATGTAGCAGCCTCAAGGGCTCGCTGCCTAAACCAGTGCCGCTCCGATCACGGTGGTGCTCTCAAACCATCGCCCCGAAAATGATTATGGCCCCCTGAACACCCGCGCGGCACTTCACTCGCGAAAGGCACGTGAGTTAGACTTGATTCTTAGCTTCTTCTGGAGCTTTCATGTCGTCCTCGCATCGTTCCCTTATCACCGCCCGCATCACCGATCACATGAACCTGGCGGCCTCGCTGCTGGAAGACGACACCTACCTCGCGGCCGTATCCGGCGCGGCCGAGGCCATGGCTCACGCCTTGCGCGCCGGCCACAAAGTCTTGTTCTTTGGCAATGGCGGCAGCGCCGCCGACGCACAGCATCTTGCCGCCGAACTTACCGGACGCTTTCTTCTCGAACGCCGCAGCCTGCCCGGCCTCGCGCTCAGCACCAATAGTTCCGCGGTCACCGCCATCGGCAACGACTATGGGTACGATGAAGTCTTTGCCCGCCCGCTCTCCGGCCTCGGCGCCGCCGGAGACATTGCATTCGGCTCTCAGCACCAGCGGCAACTCGCCCAACGTGCTGCGCGCCATCGAAGTTGCGCATACCAAGCAGATGGTTACAATCGGACTCAGCGGACGTGCGGGAAAACTGGCAGCCTTGGCGCAGCATGCCATCTGCATTCCCTCCGACTGCACTCCGCGCATTCAGGAAGCTCACATCCTTACCGGCCACATTCTCTGCGAAATTATCGAGGGCGAGTTATTCGATAACTCCGCAGGTTAGCCATTCTCTTACCGGCTTTCTGCACGCAGTTACCCGCCGATAAAGAAGTATGTTACCGGCGCTGCGGAGGGTTATGACTGGCGGAAGGAAATGTGTTTATGGCCGAAGAAGCTGAGTAACACGGTGATAACTCCCAGCACGGCGCCGGCAATATAGGGTGCTTGGCTCTCATAGCCGAAGCGGTGGCGGATGACGAACACGAAGATCGGTAACAACGCCATGCTCAACGCCATGCTGCTGCTATAGACGGCGACGCACCTGCACCACTCGCGCAAGTAGTTACCCTTGGTCTTGAAGACAAACCATTTGTAGCCCAGAAAAGCAACCGTGATGTTAATAATCGTTGACGGAATCACCGCAAGAATGTAACTCTGCCGTCCCAGCGGCGCAAGCAGCGCGGTGAACAGTGCAAACGTTCCATAGCCGAACAGAGTGTTCCACGCCCCTGTCAGCAGATAGCGCCCGAGCTGGCCGGGCGGCACATGCTTGGTCAGGAGCTTCGAGCCGGGATTGCGCAGGCGTGTTCACGATCAGGCTCTTCCAGCGTTCTTCTCTTCGTTGGCTTAAGCGGCTCGCCGGGGCCGAATTCAAAGTTGATCCGCTCCTGCTCAATCGCGAATGGCCGCTTCTGCACCATGGTATGAATCGCGCCGATGTACTCGCCGATCATTCCAAGGAACAGCAGATGAATGGATGCCAGGAAGAAAAATCCAATCAGAATCGGCGCAACACCCAGCGAGAAGCTTCTCCAGTAGAGCAGCTTATAAACAAGGTAGGCCAACGAAGTAAGTACCGAAAGAATCGCGCCGCCGAATCCGGCAAAGACCGCCAGGCGCAGCGGCACCTTGGAAAGATTCGTAATCCCCAGCATCGCCATATCGTACAAGCGTGTAGAAGTTGTTAGCGGTAATTCCGCGCTTGCGCGCCGGCTGGTGATAGGGTAACTCCACCCGCGGAAAACCAAGCTCGGCGATGATGCCGCGGAAGTAAGGGTATGGGTCGTCGAGCGACTTGATAATGTCCACCACCTTGCGGTCGTAGAGACCGAAGCCGGTAAAGTTCTCATACGTCTCGATCCCGGAGAGCCGGTTCACCAGCCGGTAGTAGCGCTTGCGAATCCAGAACATCAGGCTGCTCTCGTCGCTGGCAACCTTGACGCAGATCACCACCGGCGTGCCTGCCTCCCAGTGCCGCACCATGTCCACGATCATCTCGGGCGGGTCCTGCAGGTCGGCGACAATGCCGATGACCACGTCTCCCGTGGTCTGATGGAACGCGTGCATGGGCGACCGGATATGGCCGAAGTTACGCGTGTTGCGGATCACCTTGACGTTCCTGTCCATCGCGGCAATCGCCTTCAGCACGCCCAACGTGTTATCGGTGGAGGCGTTGTCGATGAAGATGTGCTCGTAGCGGTAGTTACCAAGCGAGGCCATGGCGGCGCGCACGCGTTCGTACAATTCGCGCACGTTTAACTCTTCGTTATAGCAAGGGGTAATGATGCTGATGGTCTTCACTGGTTCACTCCGAGTCATCAAACGTCAATTGGTCCACGCCGATACTGATCCGCGTGTGCCTTGTACCACTGGTAAAGCTCCCGAATGCAATCACTCATCTCGCGAAAGCGGAAGCCGCCAATCTCGTCCAACATGCGCGTGTTATCCGCGCTGTACTCTGGAGCCATCGTCTGGATTGCGGACGATGATCTCCGGATTGCAGCCCGATGCGGCGGCTACCATTTCAGCCAGTTCCAGCAAACTGTAAGCCTCGCCGCGGCACACGTTATAAGCCTTCTGGCGCGGCTCGTGTTCCAGAAACCATGCGAGTAACTCCGGCAAGTTCGGAAACATAAAGATAGTCGAACCTGACATTCTGCCGGATCACAATCGGCAGTCCCTTTACCACGCGGGCGCAGGCATTGGAGATGAAGCGCACATCCCAGGCCTCGTACTTGCCGAAGACTCCGAACAGTCGCAGTACGAAAATGTTATCCGCGCTCCCGGCGTGCTTGGTGCAGATGTACTTCGAGAACCCATATGGGTCGGTGGGTATACGCGTGTCGAAGTAACTCTCACTTACCCTTGCCGGAAGCTCCGTGCGGCTGTACTCCGCGCCGGAGCCGAAGTGCAGCATCTTGCCAAACAGAGACCGGTTGTGCGCCAGGTTGAAAAACATCCGGCAGTTGCGGTCGAGCAGGTCGGCCGCGGCGCCCATGCGGCGGTTGGAGCGTGTGGTTGCCGTGTGTACGACAACGTCAAAGTGTCCGGCGCGCAGATACTCTCCCACGCAGTGCTCGTCGAGCAGGTTCAACTCGGCGGAAGAGGGCGCGGCGATGGAGTAACGTCCGCCCAGGGTATTCCGCCAGGTTCCGTCCAATGAATCCCGAACCGCCGGTGAGCAGTATCTTCACGCAAACACCTTATCGAAGTTATCGCCGCGATGGCGAGCCATGGGTGGCCGGGCAACGGCCAACAGTTTCATCCGGAGGTTATCCTTTGTTCGCAATCACCGAGGAGTCAGCTTGGGCGAGAATCATTTCGATCAGTTCGCGCACCGCGCCGTTTCCTCCCTTGGCAGCGGAGACGAAGCGGCATTTCTCGCGAATCGCCGGCTGCGCATCGGCCGGTGCGGCAGGTAGGCCTGCAATCGCAAGCGCGGGCAGATCGTTCACGTCGTCGCCCATGAAGCAGATTTCCTCAAGCGCAAGATTGTGAAGCGCGGCCAGATTCCGCAAGGCCCGGGCTTTATCCTTGCAGGATTTTTCAACATCGCTGATTTGCATCTTCGCCGCCAGGCGGTCGATCAACGGGCTGTCCTCGCCGGAGATCAGCGCCAGCTTCAGCCCCGCTCTGCGCGCCCGCGACAGCCCCATGATGTCGGCGAAGTGGAAGCGCTTCCACTCTTCCCCGTTCGGCCCCCACCAGAAGGAACCGTCGGTGAGTACGCCATCCACATCCATCGCGATCAGCTTAATGCCCACTGCCGGCTCCGACGCGGCGCAGTTTCTTCAGGATCGGCTGTTCGCGCTCCAGCACGCGCTTGACGCCGTCTCCCATCGAACGCTCGACCACCCGGATGTAGCTCACCAGCTTGGTAATTCCATTTGGCTCCAGCGAGGCCGCCTGATCCGATCCCCACATGGCGCGATCGGTTGTGATGTGGCGCTCGACGATGCAAGCTCCCAGCGCAACGGCCGCAACCGAGGAGGGAAGGCCGGACTCATGGCCCGAGTAGCCCACCGGAACGCCGTAGCGCTCTTCCAGGGTGCGGATCGCCTGCAGGTTCAGCTCTTCGTAATAGGCAGGATAGGTGCTGCAGGCGTGCAGCAGGACCAGGTTGTCCTTGCCGAGCACTTCCACCGCGTGGTCGATCTCCTCCACCGTGCTCATGCCGGTGGAGAGCAGGATCGGCTTGCCGGTTGCACGGGTGTGGCGAAGCAGGTTGTCGTCGGTCAGCGAAGCCGAGGCGATCTTGAAGCATGGCACATCGAAACGGTTGATGAAATCGACCGAAGGCTCATCCCAGCAGGAGGCAAACCAGGGAATCTTGACGGCGCGGCAGTACTGATCGATTTCGACAAAATCCTCGTAGTCAAATTCGAGCGCGCGCTTCAGGTCGCCATTGGTGGTGCCGAAGGGATTTTCGCGCGGTTTGGCCAGCTCTTCGGCCGAGTACACGATCTCCATGGTGCGCTTTTGAAACTTCACCGCGTCGCAGCCGGCGGCCACGGCAATACTGATCAAACGCTTCGCCAGATCGACGTCGCCGTTATGATTGATTCCAATCTCGGCGATCACATAACAGGGGTGGCCGGCTCCTACCGTCTTCGCCCCTATCTGTACTTGCTGCGCTTTCCCCTGCACTGTCTCCGGCATAATCCGCTCTCTCCGTCCTACAACTTTGGTAAGACCCTTCCGCAATCGATCCTGCCCTTGTCCATGGCGGGCAACTGCACTAGGGTACCCCGATGCCTTACAGTGCTGCAAGCTTGTTTCCACTCCTGGAGCGCAGGACGCTGCACGAGGGTGCTGCCCCCAACGCCCCTCCTCGCAGGCGACCCTGGCACCGGGTAGTGGGTCACTGGCACCTGCGCGCGTTGACCAGTTACGCCGCATGGGATAGCGTTGGAAAACCTCAGGAGGCACATGCTCGCCAATCTCCGCCGCGCCCCGCTCCTGGTTTTCGTCAGCCTGACGCTCTCCCTGCAGCCGCTTTGGGCCGACGGATTTCAGCCGGTTCGGGCGCGCCACGCCATGGTGGCCAGTGTCCATCCGCAGGCATCCAGCGTCGGCGCCGGCGATCATGCGCGACGGGGGCAACGCAGTCGATGCCGCGGTCGCTACCGGCTTTGCGCTGGCCGTGGTGCATCCCTCGGCGAGGCAATCTCGGCGGCGGCGGATTCATGCTCTACCGCACTGCAAAAGGCGAGATGCACTTTCTCGACTTTCGCGAAAACGCTCCCGCCGCAGCTTCGCGCAACATGTATCTGGACAAGCAGGGAAAGGCGACCGGCGAGAGCCGTTTCGGCTATCGCTCGGCCGCCGTGCCCGGCACCGTGGCCGGGCTGGTCGAGGCCGAGCGCCGCTGGGGCAAGCTGGGACTGGCCAAGGTGATGGAGCCGGCGATTCGCCTGGCGCGCGAGGGCGTCACGCTGACGCAGAATGAGGCCGCGCCTGCTGCACGATGCCGGGCTGGCGCGCGATCCCGAGTCCAGGCGGATCTTCCAGCGCAACGGCCAGTTCTACGAGCAGGGCGAAATCCTGAAGCAGCCGGAGCTGGCACGCACCCTGGAGCGCATCGCGCGCAATCCGGACGAGTTTTATCGCGGCCCGCTCGCCCACCAGATCGCCAGCGCTATCTCCCAGGGCGGAGGCCTGATTACCGCCTCCGATCTTGCCGGTTACAAGGTCGTCGAGCGCGTGCCGGTGCATGGAACCTATCGCGGATATGACATTTACAGCGCGCCGCCACCCTCCTCAGGGGGCATTGCGCTGATTGAGACGCTCAACATTCTGGAAGGCTTCGACCTGCATGCGGCCCAACGCAACTCTGCCCTGCATCTGCACCTGGTCGCCGAGGCGTATCGCCGCGCGTTCTTCGACCGCTCGGTTTTTCTGGGTGATCCGGACTTTGCGGAGATTCCCGTCGCGCAGCTGATCGACAAAAAGTACGCGGCGGAATGGCGCTGCCTCGATTGACCCCAACAAGGCCTCGGTGAGCGCCGAGTTGCAGCGGCCGAGCATGGCGCAACTGGATCAATCGGCGGCGTTGCACGCCCCCTACATCGGCCCGGAGAAGCAGAACACCACGCACTACTCGATTGTGGACGAGGCAGGCGATGCGGTTGCGGTCACCACCACGCTCAACGACTCGTTTGGCTCGCACGCAACCCTGCCCGGTCTCGGCTTCCTGCTCAACGACGAGATGGACGACTTCGCATCCAACCTTGGTGTGCCGAATGACGGCGTGCCGAATGCCTACGGGCTGATTCCCGGTGAAGCCAATGCGATTGCACCCGGCAAGCGTCCGCTGAGCGCCATGACTCCGACCATGGTGGTAAAGGATGGGCGGTTGCTGCTGGTACTGGGCTCGCCCGGCGGTCCCACGATCATCACCACCGTCGCCAACGTGCTGATCAACGCGGTGGATTTCGGCGAAGACATCCAGCGCGCGGTGAACGCTCCGCGCTTCCATCATCAGTGGATGCCCGACGAGTTGCGGGTTGAGGCATGGCAGCTCTCGCCGGACACCCTCGAACTGCTGGAGAAGATGGGACACAAGATCAAGCGCACCGGCTCCTGGGGCGATGCCGAGTGCGTGGCGATCGACTGGAAGACCGGCGAGCGCCTCGGGGCAAGCGACGCACGCAACGGCGGCAACGCGGTAGGCTGGTAGAAGAAAGCGGAGCAAACCAATGTTAAAGGCGATCTCGACACACATCCATGTAAGAGAACGGCTTCATCCCGGGAATTCTGGAGAGAATGGCCAGCGGCGGAGTCGCGGGAATCGAAATCTTTGCCATGCGCGGCCATTTCGATTACGGCAACCCGCACCAGGTTCGCGAGATCGCCTCCTGGTTCGCCTCGCGCGAGGGAGTGGCGTTCCAGTCGATGCATGCGCCGCTTGTTCGCCTCCGGCGAGTGGGGCCGTTCGGATACTCCTCCGCTCAACATTGCCGGGCGGGAGCGCAAAGAGCGAATCGAAGCCATGGACGAGATCAAGCGCGCCATTGCCGTCGCCGAAGTGATTCCCTTCCGCTTCCTGGTGCTGCATGTCGGAGTCGTGGGCGAAGCGCTTCGATGAGCACAAGTTCGAAGGCGCGCTGACCTCCATCGAGCATCTGCGGGCCTTTGCCAAGCCGCTCGGCGTGCGCCTGCTGCTGGAAAACATTCCCAACGAACTCACCGCGCCGGAAAAGCTGGTGGAGTTGATCCACACCTTGCACTACGACGACATCGGTGTCTGCCTCGATCTCGGACACGCCCACCTGGAGCCGGGAGTGGAAGCGGCCATTCGAAACCCTGAAGCCGCTGATCCGTTCGGTCCACGTGCATGACAATCACGGCATGAAAGACGAACACCTCTGGCCGGGCGAAGGAACCATCGATTTCCCGCGCACCATGGAATTGCTGCGGACGGCTCCGCAGGTGCCGGCGTTGGTATTGGAGATCGAAGGCGATCCGCGAAGGCAATCCCGAGCTACGGAAAGACCGTTCCCGGAAAGATGCTCGCGGCCTGGAAATTGCTGGAGACGTAAGCCGCTTCTCGCCCATCGCTCCGAATCGCCGCAACCATTGCCAAAGTGGATACCCGGCGCTTCCAAAGCATTATCCAGAACGATAATGCTTGGCACGGATACGGAAGAAGCTCCGGGCGCTAGGTTTGTGCGCCATTCTTGGCTTCGTCGAGTTGCACCCGGGCGGTCTGCCGCTTTTTGCCGTGGTAGAAGACGATGGTGACAGAGTCGCCGGAGCGATGGTTGTTCATCAGGTGGGCGAGGTCCTGCGCATCCTTGACCTCCTGGCCATCGATTTCGACGATGAGGTCGCCGCCGATGAGGATCTCGTAGTTGCCGTAGTAGACGCGCTGATTGCCGCCCTGGATTCCGGCGCGGGCGGCGGCCGAGCCGGGAACGACCTGCATGACCAGCACACCGGTGTCGGTGGGCAGGTCGAGTTGCTCGGCCAGTTCGCGGTTCATGGGCACGGGCAAGGGACGGATGCCGAGGGTGGGACGGCGGACGCGGCCGAACTGCACCAGGTCGTTGAGCACGGCCTTGGCGGAGTTGATGGGAATGGCGAAGCCGACGCCGGAGTTGCCGCCGCTGGCCGAGGCGATCATGGTGTTGATGCCGATGACCTCGCCATGGGAGTTGAGCAGCGGGCCGCCGGAGTTGCCGGGATTGATGGCGGCGTCGGTCTGGATGGCCTCGTCGATGTAGGTTCCGTCCGGCTCCTGCACCTGGCGGATGGAGCTGACGATGCCGCGCGTCATGGTTCCGTTGAAGATGCCGAAGGGATTGCCGATGGCCAGCACCTTCTGGCCGACCTGGAGGCCGGAGCTGCTGCCCAGGGTTACGGGCTGCAGGTTGGGCGCCTTGATCTGAATGACGGCTAGGTCGTGCGACTTGTCGGCTCCGATGACGGTGGCCGGATAGTGCTTCTTGTTTTCGAGGATGACTTCCAGCTTCCGCGCGCCGTCGATGACGTGGTAGTTGGTGAGGATGTGGCCTTCCTTGTCGATGATGAAGCCGGAGCCGGCGCCCTGCTGAGCCTGCGCGCCGAAGAAGAAGTCATAGGAGACGAGGTGGAGGTGATATTGACCACCGAGGGAACGACGCGCTTGTAGACGTCCACGTTGTTCTGCTCCTCGCCGTCGAGCGGAGGCGCAGCCTGGGCCTCGGTGATTTGAACCGGATCGCGGGTGATCCACGAGGCGGCAGGGCCAAAACGGTGGCTGGTATAGAAGAAGAACGCTGCGGCGAGCAGCACTCCAAGGACAAACGGTCGTAGAGCTTTCATAAGGATGCCTGTTCTGTAGCACTAACAATTATAGACGCGCGAGTCGCCGGAAAGTTGCGTGCGCGGCGCGCGCAAGACGGCAGATCCTTGCTCCCGGCTGCTACTGGGGAGCGAGTGCGCGCCGGGAGCGGCGAAGGCCGGAGGTCAGCGTGCGCTCGCGCGGCTCGGAGATCTCGCGGAGCTTTTCATGGGACTTCGCACGAGACTCCTGAATTGACCCAGGGATGTGGAAGCGCTCCATGAGCTGCAGCAGATGCTGCGACATCCCGGACATTTGGTCGGCGGAGACGGCGAGTTGAGCGGAGTTGGAGCTGATCTCGCGACTGCCCCCTAACAGACTGTCCATCGTGCCGACGACTTGCTTGGTGGCGACCGCTTGCTGCTCGATGGAGGAGGCCATCTCCTGGGTGAGCTGGTTGAGATGGCTGGTGGCCCGGGCGATCAGGCTGGAGCCGGAAGCCTGCTGTTGGGTGGCGTCGCCGATCTCGCGGGCGTGCTGATAGACGTCGGCGACGGCGGCGGAGATATTGGCGAAGGACTGGCGGAGTTCGGTGGCGAGCTGGAGACCTTCGCTGACGGCGCGGGTGGATTCCAGGATTTGCCCGTCGGATTTGGCGACCTCCTTCTGGACACTGACGACGATGTCGGCGATTTCGTGGGCGGACTCGGCCGAGCGGGTGGCCAGCTTGGTGAGTTCGTCGGCGAGGACGGCAAAGCCGGCGCCATGTTCTCCGGCGCGGGCGGCTTCAATGGCGGCGTTGAGAGCGAGCAGGTTGGTCTGCTCGGCCAGTTCCTCGATGAACGAGGAGATGCGGCTGATGGTTGCGCTCTTCTGTTCGAGGAGCTTGCTGTTTTCCATGGTGACCTGGTTGACGGACTCGATGCGATGGAGGCCGCTCTCGGTACGCTGCATGGCGTCCATGCCGTTGGCGGTCTCGTGGCGAGAGCGGTCACAGAGCTGCAGCAGGAGGCTGGCGCTTTCGGCGATACGGTCGACGGAGGCGGCCATCTCATCGACGGAGTTTGTGCTTTCGGCGACCCTTTGCGACTGGATGCGGGAGCTCTCCACCATGCTGTGGAGGTTGACGCTCATCTCGTGCATGGTGCTGGTGACCTGATTGACGCGATCGGCGGCGCTTTCGCCGACTTTGGCGAGGCGCTCGGAGGCCTCGGCGAGTTGGCCGGAAGACGAGGCGACTTCGACGGCGCGCTCGCGGCTTTCGCGGACCAGGGTTTCGAGGCCGTTTCTCATCCGCACGAAGGCGTGGCCGAGCGTGTCCTGGCCGGAGCGGGGATGAATCTCAATGGCGAGGTCGCCGGAGGCGATGGCCTCAGAGTGGGCGGCCATCTCTCGCAGATAGGCGACCATTTCGGCGAAGCTGCGGTCGAGTTCGCCGATCTCATCGTCGGAATCGGCGGCACGATCGCCGATGGCAAGCTCGCCGGATGAAATTTGGCGGGCGTGAGAGATCAGGACGGGAACGGCAGTGGCCAGGCGGCGTCTGACGAGAACGGCGGCAGCCGTAGCGGTTCCGGCGATAAGAACGGCGATGCCGATGGCGGTGATCAGGGCGAAGGTGGCAAACTTGGCGGCATTGCGGCGCTCGCGATTGGAGGCTTCAGTGACAACGTCGACCAGCGAGCGAGCGCCGGCGCGGACTTTTTCCGACCAGAGCGCGGAGTTGAGATTAATCGAGAGCGAGGCCTGATGAGCGCCTTCGTCGCCGCCCTCCTCGAGACTGAGATAGTGGTACTGCTCGCGGCGGGTCTCCTGAAGATCGCTGAGAAGTTGCGGGAAGCGGCTCTGCTCCTCGGCGGAACGAAGGCTGGGATCGAGACCCTGGAGGGTTCCGGTCGCAGTGTCAATGTCGGTCCAGAGATGGTCGATCATGGTGTGCAGACGGGTGGTTTCGTCGGGATCGTTGTTGAGACGGGCGATGATATATCCCCGCAGCGCGCCATTGATCTGGCTGATGGCGGCGAGGATTTCGTAGGAAGCCTTCATCTCCTGGGTGCGGCACTCGGTGACCTTTTGGGTGTGAATAATCTGCGCCATCTGCCAGAAGGTGAAGCAGGAGCCGACCGCCAGAAGACCGATGATGAATTTGAATCCAGTAGAGAGCTTTCCGGCAATTGTCATGCTCACGACGACCCCCTGAAGAATGTGGTAAACGGCTGAATACGGATTGTGAGGGCACAGCGAAGCGCGCCTGGAATCCCGAAGCGGGATTCCAGCAGGCGGCCCGGGGCTCTGCGATGAATCAAGCGATGAAAAAAGTTTCTAAGTGAAGGTTACGGTATGAATGAAAACGGGGGGTTACAGGAAGAAGAAATTTAGAGCACTGCCGCACCGGCGAAGAAAACGGTGCGGGCAGGCCCGAAAACGGGGCAGGCTCAGCCTTGAACGGCGGCTTCCGGTTCCTTGGCGGCGCGGCGGAGTTTGGCGGCCTTCACGGTGTTGCTCATGAGCATGGCGATGGTCAGTTTGCCGACGCCGCCGGGGACGGGGGTGCAGGCTCCGGCCATGCGAGTGACCCGAGGATCGCAATCGCCGATGATGGTGCTTCCCTTTTCGGCAAACTGCTTCTCGCGCTTCTCGTCGCCCTTGAAGAAACGCTCGAAGAGGACCGGATCGGTGATGTGATTGATGCCGACGTCGAGAATGGTAGCGCCGGGCTTGACGAACTCGGTGGTGATGAAGCCGGGACGTCCGATGGCCGCAACCAGGATGTCTCCGCGGCGGCAGACCGCAGGCAGATCCTTGGTGCGCGAGTGGCAGATGGTGACGGTGGCGCTGGCATTGATGAGCAGCATCGCCAGCGGCTTGCCGACGATATCGCTGCGGCCGACGATCACCGCCTCCTGGCCCTCGATGGGAATGTTGGCGCGGCGGAGGATCTCCATGCATCCGGCGGGGGTGCAGGGAACGAGGCTGGGACGCTGGGTGCTGAGATTGCCGACGTTGACGGGATGAAAGCCATCGACATCCTTCTCCGGAGAGACGGCAAGCAGGACGCGCTTGGAGTCGACGTGGGCAGGCAGGGGAAGCTGGACGAGAATGCCATCGATCTCATCGCGGGCGTTGAGCTGCTCGACCAGGGCGACCAGTTCCTCGGTGGTGGAAGTCTCCGGCGGGGTGATCATTTCACTGAAGATGCCCAACTGCTCGCAGGTGCGAACCTTGCTGCGAACATAGGTCTGGGAGGCGGGATTGCTGCCGACCAGAATTGCCGCCAGACCGGGACGAAGACCAGCGGCAGCCAGTTGGCGTACCTCTTCGGCGATCTCGGCCTTGATTTGGGAAGCGAACAGGCCACCGTCGAGCACGATTGCTGGCATAGAAATCCCCCGGGAAAGAAGTAGAGAATATAGTGTACCGGGATTGGCGTGGGGATGCGAGTGGGAAGGTTAGAATGGCAGTCATGATTCCCGCAAAGTTGGTGAAGATCGTCGTTTGCCCAATCTGCCATGGCGGATTTCGATTCAATCGCAGATTTCACGAAACTGCGTTGCACGGAGTGCGGCAAGCGCTTTCGAGTGGAGGACGGCATCCCAGTGCTGCTGGCACAGGAGGCGGAATAGGAAGATTTATCCGGGAGGCTCTCAACTTTTGAGAGCTTCGTCCGATGAAGAAGGTATGCGCCGGAATACCTGGGCAAAATGGCGACGTGGGCACCAGGAACGAAGATCGAAGTCCCTGCCCGGATTCAAATTTTTGGCATTGGAATACCGAGCCAAGCGGGCGGTGGCAGGGAATGTCTGCAACAAAGCGCGACCTTCCAGAGTCTGAGGGGTTAATACAGATACGGAGGGAGCCCGATGCACAGCGAAAAGTTCTCGGTCTTGGAGGTCGCGGAATTACGCAGCGAGCTGATCCAGAGCGGATTGGATGCTCGCGACGCGGCGGAGTTGATGCAAGGCTTCCTGGCAGGGCGGGGCTACGGGGTCTCTCTGGAGGCGGCGCGAGCGGCGGCGTTTACCGTGGAAGGCTCCGGTTGCTCGCTGGAGGTCATGCAGCGGGAGTTGAACCGGATCGCCATGGTGCAGTAGCAGTAGAGGATGGGGCGGTAGAGCGGGATGCAGCAGGGCTTACGATTCAGGTGCGAAAGGGACGGCTCGGGGGAGCCGTCCCTTTTTGCGTTGCAGCCGAGCACTGTGCCTATGCCATGCGTCTGTTGCAGCAGGTCTTTCGCAAAGCATTGGGGCAGACTACTTCTTGCTTTTTGGGGCGCCGTAGGTGGTCTGGACAGGGGCTCCGATGGAGGCGAGCAGATCTTTGGCGGCCTGGTGCGTTCTTTCCGTCCGGCGCAAGTTCGAGGTACTTGTTGAGGGCCTCAGCCGTACCGGGCACAGGGATCATCTTGCCATCCTTGCCGAGGGTGGCCTTGCCGAGGAGGTTGATGCCCTTCTGGTAGTAAGCTTCGGCGCGGGTGGGATCGGCGGCGATGGCTTTGTCGAAGGCAAGGTTCGCCTCGTCCACCTTTCCCTGGTTGGTGAGGATCGCACCCTCGTTGAAGTAGCACTGGCCGGCTTGCCCAGGATCGAGTTGGGCTGCCTTGTCGCACTCGGCCATGCTGGGCTCGAGTTGGCCTTCCCGGATCAATAGCCAGGGCGAGACCGCTGTGATAGCTGCCGAGTGATTTCGAGGTAGGCGGGGCGAGGGCGATGGCTTTGTTGTAGGCGCTTTCGGCTTCGGGGAACTTCTTGGCTCCCAGGTAGGCGTCGGCCAGCGAGGCGTAGATGACATCGTGGGTCTGATCCTGGGCGACGGCCTGCTCCATGGTGGCGACCGCCTCGTCGTAGTCGTTCTCTTTCTTCTGCTGGACGGCCTAGGCTGAGCAGGGCGTTGAGACTCTTGATCTTCTCGTTTTCCTTGGTCAGTTTTTCAATTTCCTTGCGCTGCGCCTCGCTGGTGCCGGATTGCTTGGCGGCTTCGGCTCTCAGCTTGGCGAGATCGAAGTCGTAGACGTTTTCAACGCCGGGCTGGACCGGCACATTGTTGAGGAAGAAGAGCGGCTTTCCGTCGGCGCCGAGGAGGCTGATTTTGTAGTTTCCGCTGCCTGCGGCCAAGGCGGAATACTGGCCGTGGCTATCGGTTTTAGTGGCGATTTTGCGGCCATTGTCGAGGTTGTTGAGTTCTACGGTGGCGCCAGTAATGGCTTTGCCAGTCATCGTCCTTGCAGACGCCCTTGATTGTGGTGGTGTCTTGCGCGACGGCGCTGACGGTGAGAACCAGCGTCAAAGCCACGAGTAGAAAGAGTGCGATGCGCTTTATCATTTGCCGCCTCCAGCGGAGAACATCGTGGAATTGCCACGCGCGCCTCAGCGGCGTGCCGGTCAAAGGGCAGGCGACGCCAGATAAGGGATGGGATCGGAGGTGCCGGCGGCGGCAAAGGCGCGCAGACGCAAGGCGCAGCTCTCACAGACTTCCGCAGGCACGATCTTCCCGGCTGTAGCAGGACCATGTTAAATCGAAGGGAGCGTTCAGTTCCATACCCAGTCTGACGATCTCCAGCTTGGTCAGCGCAATGAGCGGAGTCCGGATACGGATGTTGCCCTCTTTGGTACCGGCCTGGATGAGGCGATTGAAGGCCTCGTAGTATTCGGGACGACAGTCGGGATAGCCGGAGCTGTCCTGGGCGACGGCTCCGATCGAAATCTCGTCAGCGCCGAGAACCTCCGCCCAACTGACGGCGACGGAGAGGAAATGGGCGTTGCGGAATGGAACATAGGTGATGGGCACGTGCGAGCCTATCTCCGGACCGGCAGTGGGCACGGCGAGCGCCGCGTCGGTGAGGGCGGAGCCGCCGATCTGGCTGAGCGCCTGGTTGCGGACGATGAGGCGGCGAGCAATGCCGAGGCGGTCGCAGATTTCGGTGAAGGCGCGCTGCTCGCGGGCCTCGGTGCGCTGGCCGTAGGAGACGTGCAGGGCGGCAACGTGCGCTGCACCTTTTTCGCGGACCGCGAGTGCGGCGCAGACGGTGGAGTCCATGCCGCCGGAGAGAGTGACTACGCATTGGATGGAGTTGGACATAGCGCTCTCCTTCAAGTGATCGCTTCCAATCGCCGGGCTTCGCAGCCGGATACGCGGCAACTGACGCCGCTCGCTCCGGCCCGGCGGCGCTCTGGGCTTATACGCCTTTCAGTTGCGGCTCCCAGATGAACTTGTGGATCTGGAGGCCGAGGCGGGCTTGGAGATTGTCGGCCAGCATCCACTCGGCGAGATCGCGCGGATCGAGCAGGCAGTTTTCCGCGCGAGCGCGAGCCGGTCGCTCCCTTGCGAAAGGCGGGCGAGAGGATGAGGCCGGCGGAGTTGGACTCCAAGCCGTGGCGGCGAATGAAGTCGCGGGCGTACTCGTAGTCCTCACGCGAGGCGAGGACGAACTTCAGCTCGTCGCGCGCGGTGAGGGTTGCGAGGTTCTCCGGGCGGAAGCGCAGGTGCTCGCCGCTGCCGGGACATTTCACGTCGACGATCTTGTGGACCTCGCGGGGGACGAGTTCGAGCGGACGCTCGCCGCTGGTTTCCAGCAGCAGCTGGTAGCCCAGGGCGAGAAGCTGGTGCAGGAAGGGGATGAGTTCGCGCTCCTGCAGCATGGGCTCGCCGCCGGTGATTTCGACGAGGCCGCCGCAGGGCGAAAGGCGCTGCACTTCGGCGAGGATTTCCGCGTCAGACATTTTGTGGCCGCCGCTGAAGGTGTACTCGGAGTCGCACCAGGCGCAGCGCAGATTGCATCCGGCCAGGCGCACGAAGACGCAGGGGAGTCCGGCGAAAGAGCTTTCACCTTGCAGCGATTTGTAGATTTCGATGATGTGCATGGCAGAGCCAGGTTTCAAAGTTTCCCGGTTTCAAGATTTCCCGGCGCCAGCCTTTGGCGCCTACTCGTAGTAGGTTGCGATGGAGGTGTCGGTCTCCCAGATGGTGACCTGCTTGACGCTGACCCGGCCCTCGGTCGTCTGCTTGAGACCCTGGTTGCACTCGTCGAAAAAATACTTGGCGAGGTTTTCCGCCGTCGGATTGAGGACGGTGAAGGGCTCGATGTCATTGATCATCTTGTGATCGAGATAATCGACGACGGGCTTCATGACCAGCTTCAATTCCTTGAAGTCGAGCAGGAGTCCGGCGTGGTCGAGTTCGGCTCCCTGCAGGGTGACGCGGACGCGATAGTTGTGGCCATGCGGATTCTCGCACTTGCCTTTGTAGTTGCGCAGGTAATGACCGGACGAAAAGGTGTCTTGCACGGTTACTTCGAACATGAATCTCCAAACAGGATGCGGGGCATCCGTTGCCCTTGACGTTGCGCCGGGGCGCCCTCGCGAAATCGAGAGGGACACAGCGCAGGTCTCAAGGGGGTAGTGCGCTTTTTTATTATACGAGGGTCCGAGACAGGTTCAAAGTTTCAGGGTTTAGAAAATGGTGGGAAGATCGTGCACGGACGCGCTGGATCGAGCTGCTTGCGGAGAAAGAGGGTGGCCTGGGGATTGTCGTTGTAGCGGGGACAGGGCTGGTATCCGGTGCCGAGGTAGAAGTGGATGGCGGCGTGGAGGTCGTCCTTGGTGTCGAGGTAGAGCCACTGGATGCCGCCGCGCGGGCGTGCTCCTCGACGGCCTGCATGAGGGCGTGGGCGAGGCGCAGACCGCGGAAGGCGGGGCGGACGTAGAGGCGCTTGACCTCGGCGGCGTGAGGAATCTGCGGCAAGGGACGGAGCATGACGCATCCGGCGGGAGCGGAATCGACGAAGGCGATCCAGATGGGTGAATCGGGGCTGGAAAGGTAGTGCTCGAGGGCGGCGCGGTCATCGCGCACGACGACGCCGACGGCTTCGTAGTATTCCTCGATGAGGGCAAAGGCGGCATCGGCCTGATGCGCGGTGGCGCGTTGGACGGAGAGGTCGCGATAGGCATAAGCCGGCGAAGTTTGAACGCGGTGAAAGTTCGAAGCGTGTTCTGCAACGAGGTCGGCAATTAGAATAACTCCGATGACTTCGCAAAAATGGAAGCTGGGCACGGTTCGCGCCGGGCAAGACGTGGCATGGAGCTACGAGCCGAGCTATGCCCGCCAGGTGGTGGGCGGAGTGGAACGGCTGGTGATTGCGCCGGGAAGCGCGCCGCTACGGGCTGCTGCGCGAACTGCTTCCGCTGCTGCCCGAGCCGCTGTGGGTGCTCTACGTGCTGGTGACGCCGCGCAGCGAGGCTGCGGCGGGACGGTATCAGTCGGCCAAGCCGCACCCGCGCGCAGAGGTTCTGGCGCTGCTGGATCGCTTTGAGAATTACTTCGCCAGCGATGGGCGGCATAATCTGTGGCTGGCCGCGCCTCCGGCGGGACAACTGGTGCTGGATCGCCACGAGGTGATCTACGCCTACGGGCCGATTGCGGAGATTGTGGCGCGGCTGAAAGAGAAAGGCTTCGCCGAGGTGGACGATGATTCGCGTGCCGGTGCCGCACTCGCACCACTTCCACGAAGAGATGGACGCGGACGAACGCGCGATGCTGGCGCACTGGGAGTGGATGCATTCGGAGCTGCAGGAGACGGACGATTTGTAGGGGCAGAACAGCCTGCGGACCGAGGTTCGCGCAATCAATCGTTATGAAATCGCTATTCGGTGGACTTGCCCGTAGCTGACTCCAGAACTGAAAGAAGCTGTTTGGCGAGCAAGGACGAAAGATACTCTTCCAGCGCGGTCACATCGATACGGCCCTCAGATTCAGCCACATCCGCCTTCTCCAAGGCTTCATAGTAGGGGCGCTTGTTGGTTGCAATTTGTTCCGGAATGGCATTGGTCCCTGGCAGGTGAACCCCCAATCGGACACAAAGCACAAGATAGCTTAGCGCTCGCGACGTCCTACCATTGCCATCCGTGAACGGATGGATCCAGTTCAACTTCCATAAAACAAACGCTGCCAGGTGAATTGCCGGCTTCTGCCAATTCTCATTGACGTAGTCGCACAGTGCTTCGACTTCCGAGGCGACCAGATGGGCGCCACAGGGCTGGTGTTTACTGCCGCGGATAGAAACAGCCGATGGACGAAAATTTCCGGCGTACCTACTAAGTCCGTCTAGCGCGACCCGGTGCAGAGTGAGAATGGCAGAGAGTCGCAAGCGAAAAGCCCGCTCCGGCTGAAGCCAGTAGTCCACCATTTCAATAACGGTGTCGAACTGCTTCAGGCCATTGCGGGCTTCCTGTTTCGCTTTTAGTACTTCGTCCGTAATCAGCTCGGCGTCAAGAGCGCGGCTGTGACGGTCGTCCGGGTCACGCATTTTTCTTCAACAATTCTGCCTGTTGATCGACCATTTGGCGCGTGATGAGGTCGTTTTCGATGCGGGTATTACCGTACGCGAAGCTTCGGCGTTGCTCTTCCTTTTCTGTTACGCCAAGTGGGTGCCCCTTCGCGGCAGCCAAGAGCTTCTCGATTTCTTCAGACATAGCAAATCCCTCGCAAGATTGGATGATAGTACGGCATCCCCGGTCGCGTACAGAGGTGATTATTCAGATGCTTCTACAGCCGACACAGCGGGGCTATTCACAGCCGAAGAACTCTTCGACCTTGCGCAGGTCGGTAGTGCGCGCGTAGGCGGGAAGACTTTGGACGAAGACGCGGCCGTATTGTTTTTTTAGGATGCGGTTGTCGAGCAGCACCAGCAGGCCGCGGTCGTTGAGGGAGCGGATGAGGCGTCCGAAGCCTTGCTTGAGGGTGATGACGGCGGCGGGGACGGAGTAGTCGAAGAAGCTGTTGCCGCCAGTTTCGTCGATGGCGCGACCACGGGCTTGGACGATGGGGTCGCTGGGGACGGCGAAGGGGATTTTGTCGATGATGACGCAACTTAGCTGCTCGCCCTGGACATCGACTCCCTGCCAGAACGACGAGGTGGCGAAAAGGACCGCGTTGGGAGTGGAGCGGAACTGCTCGATGAGCGCGGATTTGGGCGCGGAGCCCTGCAGCAGCATGGGGTAGGCGAGCTGGCCGAGATAGCGCGTCGTGGACCTGCTGCATCTGGGCGAGGCTGGTGAAGAGGCAGAAGGCGCGGCCACGGGTGATCTCCAAGAGCTGGCGGATGCGCATGGTGGCCTGCTTGCGTAAATGAGGCCTCGCGCGGGTCGGGCATGTCAGGCGGGACGTAGAAGAGGGCCTGCGACTCGTAATCGAAGTGCGAGGGGACGATCAGTTCGCGGGCGCCGTCGAGGCCGAGGCGCGCCTTGATGTAGTCGAAGCCGTTGGCTACGGCGAGGGTGGCGGAGGTGAGCACGATGGAGTCAAAGCGGTCAAAGAGCGACTGGCGCAGGATGGCCGAGACATCGATGGGCGTGGCTTGGAGAAAGACGTTCTCTCGGCCGCGCTCACCCCTGGCGCTATGGGTAACGCTGCGCTGCCGCCCGCTGGCGCCCCGGCGCTCGATCCAATAGACAGTGTTCTTCTCGCGGCTCTCCATCAGGAACGAGAGCTGGGCGTGGAGTTCGTCGGTGCGGCGGATGAGGTTGTGCACCTCGTCGGGCTTGTTGGGAATGGCCTGGAGTTCGGAGTGAAGCTGGCGGATGGTGTTCTTGAGGCCGAGTGAATTCGGCGCCGAACTCTTCGAGAAACTCCTCGCGAGTGTCGAAGGCGAAGCGGCCGTCGCCCTCGGGAAGCAGGGAGAAGAAGAACTGCGAGCGCTCGCGCACCCTTCCGGAGAGCTGGATGAGATCGGTGGAGACGACCTTTTTTTCGCGGATGGTGATTTCCAGGTCGCGCAGGAGATCTTCCACCTTGAGGTTGGAGACACTGATGCCG
This sequence comes from uncultured Acidobacteriota bacterium, assembly GCA_963737175.1. GTDB lineage: Bacteria > Acidobacteriota > Terriglobia > Terriglobales > Acidobacteriaceae > TOLSYN. The sequence continues at coordinate 139,472 of CAVTRQ010000016.1, forward strand.
AAGTAGCTGGTGGCAACCTCTTCGAGCTCGTGAGCTTCGTCGAAGATGACGCAGGCGGCGCGAGGGCAGGACTCCGGCGTCGGGAGCTTTCTCGGCGGCGAGTTTGACCGAGAGGTCGGCGAAGAAGAGATGGTGGTTGACGATGATGATGTCGCTCTCGGCGGCCGTGCGGCGCATGGTGGTGATGAAGCAGCGCTCGAACTCCGCGCACTTGCTGCCGATGCAGTGCTCGGCGCTGGCGTTGAGCTTGCCCCAGAGCGGGCTGGTCTCGGGCAGGGTGGTGAGCTTCGGCGCGGTCGCCGGTGCCGGTCTCCTTGTCCCAGTCCAGCAGGGTGCGGAACTCGTTGATCTCATCGAGGCCGTTGAGGATGGGCTGGCCGGTGAGATCGTAGAGCTTTTTGCGGCAGAGATAATTCTGCCGGCCCTTCATGTAGCAGACCTTGAGGCGGGCTCGGCCCGCAGGCGCACGGTCGCCGAAGAGCGCGTGCTCGAGGAACGGCACGTCTTTGAAGAAGAGCTGCTCCTGCAGGTTCTTGGTGCCGGTGGAGACGATGACGCGCTTGCCGCTCTTGATGATGGGCAGCAGGTAGGCGAGGGTTTTGCCGGTGCCGGTTCCGGCCTCGACGATGAGGTGGCGCTTTTCGTCGATGGCCTCTTCGACGGCGCTGGCCATGGCGAGCTGTCCCTTGCGGAATTCGTAGGCGGGATGGCGCTGCGAGAGCACGCCTCCGGGGCCGAAAAACTGGTAGAGCGAGAGCCGTGAGAGCTCGACCGGCTTGGCCGGGGAAGACGCGGAAGAGCTGCGGATTGGGTGGGCTCAGGCACTGACCCCTATAATAGACGTTGCGGCAGATGTGGCGGGGAAGAACCGTGCAGGGCGCCGCCGGGTTAGGCGCGGAACGCTGCGCTGCTAGCCGCGGGCGCTGCGGTCCACTAGCCGCGCAGGCCAGGACGGACGAGAATGCTCCTGGCGGCGGCATTGAGATTCTTGGCGCGAGAGCGCACTACACTTTGGCGCGAAAGCGCAAGATCAGGAACAACATCAACGTGGCGAAGATTCTGCAGGACGAGCACGAGGGTTTGCTGGCCATCGTGGGACGGCCCAACGTGGGCAAATCAACTCTGTTCAACAAGATGGTGGGACGGCGGCGCGCCATTGTGGGCGACGAGCCGGGCATCACGCGCGACCGGCTCTACGGCACGGTGCGCTGGAACGGACGGCAGTTCCGGGTGGTGGATACGGGCGGAATTGTGCCCGAGGACAAGGAACTGATTCCCTCCGAGATCTTCCGGCAGGCGCGGGTGGCGCTGGATGAGGCGGCGGCGGTTGTGATGGTGACCGACGTGCGCACCGAGTTGACCGGGCCGGACATGGAGCTGGCACGGCTGCTGCAGAAGCTGGGCAAGCCACTCTACCTGGCGGTGAACAAGGTGGACGATCCGAAGCTGGAGGCCGAGGCGGAGAACTTCCGGCGGCTGGGGATCAAGAATTTGTGGCCGATCTCGGCGGAGCACTCGACCGGCGTGGCCGAGCTGATCGAAGAGCTGATGACGGTGATTCCGACGATTGCCGAGGTGGACGACGAGAAGCGGCTGAACAACTTTGCCCGCCGCATGCTGCCCCGCGATGAGGATGTGGAAACGGAGTTCGGCGAGTCTGCAGGGACGAGGCCGACGACGAGGCGGAGGAGCTGCAAGCCGGCCGACGAGGACGCGCTGGAAGACCGGCTGCTGGAGAGCATGCCGCAACGAGATCAAGATCGCCATCATCGGGCGTCCGAACGTGGGCAAGAGCACGCTGCTGAACCAGTTGACCGAGAGCGACCGCGCCATCGTCAGCTCGATTGCGGGCACCACGCGCGACGCCATCGACGAGGTGGTGGAGCACGGCGGGAAGCGCTACCGGTTCATCGATACGGCGGGCATCCGGCGCAAGGGCAAGACGCACCTGATGGCCGAAAAGATGAGCGTGGTGATGGCGCGCAAGCATCTGGAAGAGGCCGACGTGGCGCTGATGGTGATCGACGCGGTGGAAGGCGTCTCGCGCGCTGGACGCAAACATTGCCGGCTACGCGCATGAGTCCGGGCGCTCGGTGGTGATCGTGGTGAACAAGTGGGATGCGGTGACCACGGCGCGGGGCGATGAGAGCAAGCCGGCGGCCGACAGCCGGGTGTATGAGGAGCAAGTGCGGCGGGTGCTGAAGTTCCTGGACTATGCGCCGGTGATCTTTGTCAGCGCGATGAACGGCAAGAACGTGAAGCGCGTCTTTGAGACCGTGGAGCGGGTGGCGCGCGAGCGCTGGCGGCGCATCACGACCGGCGAGATGAACCGCTTCCTGAAGACGGTGGACTTTGAGCGGGCCTCGGTTCCGGCGCGCAACAAGATCAAGATTTACTACATGACGCAGGCCGCGGTGGCGCCGCCGACGTTCATTCTGTTTACGGACAAGGATGTGAAGCTGCACTTCTCCTACCAGCGGTTTCTGGAGAACCAGATTCGCGAGGCGTTCGAGTTCGAGGGCACGCCGATCTGGATCAAGAATCATCCGAGGAAGCGCCGGGAGTTTGTGCCGAGCGTGAAAAAAGAGAAATAGCGGTTGGGGTGAGAGTGCGAACAAGCGCGGGCAATGAAGCCCGTGCTTTTCTTTGTGGCTACTGCGGCAAGGAGAAGTCGGTGGAGATGTGGTAGAGGTGGCGGCCATCGATGGTGACCGGGCGTCCCCAGAGGCGAGCCGTGATGGTCAGGCCGTCACGGGTTTGGAGAACGACTGGAACCGCGTCAAAGCCTTCTGACAATGCAAGCTCAGAGAGCAGGGCGTTGAAGTCTACCCGGGAACCGAGGTTGGAAGCGAGGCTGTGGCCCTCGATGTCGGCAGGGGAGGAAAATCCCAACATCTCGGAAAAGGCGGGATTGGCGCCCACTACCTTGCCATGCTCGTCGATGCAGGCGACGCCGAAGGGCGCCTGCGAGCAACATTTGGCTATGGTGATGTTGGCGGCCGATCTCCTCCAGCTGCTCAAGCAGGCGGCGGCCCACGTTGACACGGGCGACTAGGTCAACCTCGCCACAGGGTTTCGTAAGGCAGTCATCGACGCCAGCATTCACGGCTGCGGCAATGTCCACTTTGCAGGTTCTCGCGGTGAGCAGGATGAAATAGACATAGGGAAAGGCGAGCGCGGAGCGTACCGCGCGGCAGAGGTCGAGGCCGCTGAGTTTTTCCATCACCCAGTCGCAGATCACAAGACGTGGAGAATCGAGTCCCTTCAATTTCTCCAGAGCCTCTTCCGCATTGGCACAGAGAATCGGCCGATATCCGTGCCCGGAGAGCGAGTGCGATACGCTGGACCTCGAAAATAACGAATCGTCGACGACTAGAATATCTATCATGATCAAAACTCCACCCCAGTTCTACGGCGGGCGGAGTTAGAAACTTGAGCGGGTCGATACGCCACGCGGACGGAACTCCGCCGCCAGCGTAGATTCGGGAATCAGGCTACAAACGTTCAGCGCGTGGGGAGCACTTCTGCGAGTTGCTGGAACCAGGCGTCGAAGGCGGCGAGAGCGCGCTCGCAGACCATCTGGTGACGGAGTTTTTTGTCGCGCACTTTGCGCTTGGTGGCTTCGTCGAGTTGCTCCAGCAGATCGAAGGTGATGTTGGCGGGCTGGAAATGCGCGGGGTCGGCGTTGCAGATGTAGTGGATGAGCGAACCGTGGGCGCTGGCGCGGGGCGCGGAAAGGTCAACCGCCCCACACAATCCAAATCCAGGCTTGAATGTGCCGCCTGCGTTCTGTTCCCCACATTCGCCAACAGTGGGCGAATGTGGGCCACCCGCGGCTTCCGGTGCAACTCCGGTGGCGAGGGCGGCGGCGGTGAGTCCGGCGAGCAGGCCGGTGGCGATGGATTCGACGTAGCCTTCGACGCCGGAGATCTGCCCGGCGAAGAGGAGGCGCGGCTGCTGCTTCATCTGCAGGGTGGGGGTGAGCAGGGCGGGCGCGTTGATGTAGGTGTTGCGATGAATCTGGCCGTAGCGCAGAAACCGGGCGTTCTCAAGACCGGGGATCATACGCAGAATGCGGGCCTGCTCGCCAAACTTGAGATGGTTCTGGAAACCGACCAGGTTGTAGGAGTCGGCGCGCAGGTTTTCCTGGCGAAGCTGAACCACGGCGTAGGGAATGTTTCCGGTGTGGGGATTGCGCAGGCCGACAGGTTTCATGGGGCCGAAGCGCAGGGTATCCGGGCCGCGGCGGGCAATTTCTTCGATGGGCAGACAGCCCTCGAAGTACTGCGCGTTGTCCCAATCGTGACCGTCGACGCGCTGCGCTTCGGCGAGGGCGGCGATGAATGCCTCGTACTCCTCGCGCATCATGGGACAGTTGATGTAGTCGGCGGTGCCTTTATCGTAGCGCGCGGCCATGTAGACCTTGGAGTGGTCGATGGAATCGGCTTCGACGATGGGCGAGATGGAGTCGAAAAAGAAGAGGCGATCGGTGCCGCTGAGGCGCTGGATTTCGGCGGCGAGCGCCTCTGAGGTGAGCGGGCCGGTGGCTATGATGGTGACGCCATCGAAGCCCGCACCATCGAGGCCGGCGCGATCCAAGCCCAGCGAGGTGACTTCCTCGCGCACGACGCGAATCAAGGGCTCGGCGGCGATGGCCTCGGTGACCAGGCGGCTGAACTCCAGGCGGTCGACGGCCAGGGCGTGTCCGGCGGGAACGCTAGAGCGGCGCGCCACTTCCATCAGCAGCGATCCGGCGTGGCGCATCTCCTGCTTGAGCAGCCAGGGGGCGGAGTTTTCACTATCGCTTTTGAGCGAGTTGGAGCAGACGAGTTCGGCGAAGAGATCCGTCTCATGCGCGGCGGTGTTGCGCAGCGGGCGCATCTCGTGGAGCGAGACGGCGAGGCCGCGGCGGGCACACTGCCATGCCGCCTCTGGACCAGCAAGGCCCGCGCCGACGATGCGAATGGGCATGCGCTGCTGCGAGTTGGGCGGCGAGTTATGCAAGGCTGGTTTCCGTCTCTGCGTCATGGCGCGAGTTGCCGAGGCGCACGATGAGCGCAATGACGGCCACGATGGCGGCGATCACCGCGAAGGTCAGGCCGCGATGATGCTGGAAGGCCGCGAGCAGGAAGGTGAGAATCTGCGGGCCGTAGGCGAGGACCAGCCCGCCCAGGATGATGAAGCGCAGCAGCCGCCCAACAAAGATCGAGAGCAGGAAGTGCGGGTAGCTCATCTCGGTGACGCCGGCCATGAAAACAAAAGGCTTGAAGGGAAAGCCAATCGGCATGAGCGCGGGGATGATGAGCGCCAGGTCGCCATATTTTTCCGAGAGCGCGTGCATGCGGGCAAAGCGTTGCTGTCCCAGCTTTTTTGCAACCAGCGCTTCGCCGCCCTTGTAGCCGATCAGATAGGGGAGCGTGCTGCCGAGCGCCGAGCCGAGCGAAGCCATCAGCGCGTAGACGATGATGCGCCGGGGATCGTGCGCGACGTAATAGACGAAGACTGGATCGACCGGAATGCCGAGGATCGAGCTGTCGAGAAGCGCGACGAGAAGGACGGCCCTGATGCCGCCCAGGGGCGCGAGCACGGCCATGATCCACGCTTTGTAGTGCGCCAAAAAATGTTTGAGAGCCTTCACCAGATCTGCTGTCTGCGCTTGCCTCCGGCGGACGAGGATAGACGAGCTACCCGGGAACCGCTGCCAAAGCCGCGCTAGGAAGTATCTTTCGATTGTATCAAGGCTGGCAGACAAGGCTGGCAGACGAGGCCGCCGAATCAAGACGTCCCATGCCGCTAGACACCTGCGGCGGAGAACGCTGCGCTGCCGATCGCGGGCGCTAGGCCCTATAATCTCGGCTGTATGACTACGCACGACTCGCCTGCCCAGCAAGCCGAAACCTTACGCGAAGAGATTCGCCATCACGAGCACTGCTACTTCGTGCTGGATGCGCCCGAGATCAGCGACGCCGAGTTCGACGCCAAGATGAATGAACTGAAGGCGCTCGAGCACAAGCATCCCGAGCTGGTGACGCCGGATTCGCCGACCCAGCGGGTGGGCGGCAAGGCGCGCGAGGGCTTTGTGAAGGTGGCGCACTCGGCGCAGATGCTCTCGCTGGACAACGCCTACAGCGAAGAAGAGTTGCGCGACTGGACGCGGCGCGTGAGCGAACTGGCGGGCAACATCGAGGTGGAGTACGAGTGCGAGTACAAGCTAGACGGGCTCTCGATGGCCTTGCATTATGAGGCTGCGGATGATTGGGCGGATCAAAGTCAAAATCCAAGTCAACTACCCCACGTTAACCCAAAGAATGCGAACATGGGGCACCCGATCACGGGCACTGGCGCACGTTTTGTGCGCGGAATCACCCGTGGCGATGGAGCCGTCGGCGAGGACGTGACGGCCAACCTGCGCACCATCCATTCGATTCCGCTGACGGTGGGGCGCGAGCGGTTGGCCAAGGCCGGCCTCGATGCCTCCGTTTGAAGTGCGAGGCGAAGTCTTGATGCCGACGAAGTCCTTTGTGGCAATGAACGAGCAGCGCGAGGAGCAGGGACTGGCGCCATTCGCCAACCCTCGTAACGCCGCTGCCGGCGCGGTGCGGGTGCTGGAGCCGAACATCACGGCGCAACGCAAGCTCGATTTCTACCCCTACTTTCTGCTGCGCGAGGGACGCATTGCGCGGGCGACGCAGTGGGAGGCGCTCGGACGCGTTGAGCGCGGCGGGCTTCAAGGTGAATCCGAATCGCCGGGTGGCGCGCACCTTTGATGAGATATGGCAGTTCGTGAGCGCGACCGAGGCGGCGCGCGACACTCTGCCCTATGAGATCGACGGGGTGGTGGTGAAGGTGAACTCCACCGCGCTGTGGCCGAGGCTGGGATTTACCGGCAAGGCTCCGCGCTGGGCCATCGCCTACAAATTCGCGGCGCGCGCGGCGGTCACGCAGATCGAAGACATTCTGGTGAACGTGGGGCGCACCGGGAAGCTGACGCCGGTGGCGATGCTGAAGCCGGTGTTCATCGGCGGCACCACGGTTTCACGCGCGACCCTGCACAACCAGGACGAAGTGGAGCGGCTCGGGCGTGCGCATCGGCGACTGGGTGATGGTGGAGCGCGGCGGCGACGTGATTCCCAAGGTGACGCGGGTGGTGAACGACGCCGAGCACAGGCGTCCGCACGATGCGCGCGAGTTCCACATGCCTGCGCTCTGTCCGGAGTGCGGCGGCCACGTGGTGCGCGCCGAGGGCGAGGTGAACCACTTCTGCGTCAACGTGAACTGCCCGGCGAAGCTGCGCGAATCGCTGCTGCACTTCGCCTCGCGCAAGGTGATGAACATTGAAGGCATGGGCGAGGCGCTGGTGGATCAACTGCTGGCGCAAGGGCCTGGTACACAACATCGCGGATTTGTACTCGCTGAAGGAGGACGAGCTGCTGCAACTGGAGCGCATGGGCAAGAAGAGCGCGGAGAATGTGCTGGGCGAGATCGAGGCCTCGAAGAAGCTGGGGCTGGAGCGGGTGATCTTCGGACTGGGAATCCGCATGGTGGGCGAGCGCACGGCGGAGTTTCTGGCGGAGCACTTCGGCTCGATGGACGCGCTGATCGAGGCGAGCGAGGAAGAGCTGGAGGAAGTGAATGAGGTTGGGCCGCGCATCGCGGCGAGCATTCGCGAGTTCTTTGCCGAGGAGAAAAACGTAAAGCTGATTGAGCGGCTGCGCGAGGCGGGGCTGACCTTTACCGGCGAGCGAAAAGTGCGCGGCACGAGCGTTAGCCGGCATGACCTTTGTGCTGACCGGAAGCGCTGCCGACGTACTCGCGCGACGATGCGAAGAAGATGATTGAAGACGCGGGCGGAAAGGTGAGCGGCTCGGTGAGCAAGAAGACCAGCTACGTGGTCGCGGGCGAAGACGCGGGATCGAAGCTCGACAAGGCTCGCTCGCTCGGAGTGAAGGTGATCAGCGAGGCGCGAGTTGAATCTGGCGATGCTGGCCGCTGGATCGCCTAGGAGCAAGCCCTCGGCGCCCAGGTTGGCGCGGAGAAGCATTTATTTTGCCAGCGCCTCCGGATGCGGCGCGCGGTTTCTTCGATGCTCTCGGGCAGGACGCGGGTTTCGCCGATGACGCTCATGAAATTGGCATCGGCCACCCAGCGCGGCAGCACGTGCATGTGGATGTGTCCGGCGACGCCGGCGCCGGCGGCCTTGCCGATGTTCATTCCCAGATTGATGCCGTCAGGGCGATAGAGCTCGCGGAGAACGGTTTCCAGTGCGCTGGGCGAGCGCCATCATCTCGGTGGCGGCCTCGGCGGGCAGCAGATCGAGGCGGTCGACGTGCTGGTAGGGGACGACCATGACGTGGCCGGAGGTGTAGGGAAAGGTGTTGACAATGATGAAGCAGTGGCGGCCGCGGTAGAGGACGAGATTGCTCTCATCGTCCTCGAGATTGGCGTCGCGCGGGGCGCACGGTCGCAGAAGATGCAGGACGGAGCGTGGTCCGCCGTGGTGACGTAGGCGTACCGCCAGGGAGTGAAGATGTGATCCATATAGGGGAGAGTAACAAACTGGCGGATCAAAGCAGCGGCAAATTTTCGACGGGCAAGGATGGCTGCCGCTGAAGCAAGCCGGCGCGAAGTCGAGAGGCGACATCGCTGGGCTGCCGAGCCAAAATTGGCGGTGGAGAGGTGAGCGCGGGTGAGCGGGGCAGGGCGAAAGAATTCGCAGCACGGTAAATCTTGGTCAATTCTTCACAATTCCGAGCGGCTGGCGGGTTTGACTCCATTCTTGGCCGTTGCTATAGTCAGAACAGTCTCCCTGTCCGGGCATTATTCGCAGGGAGGTCCGGCCGCTGGTTGTTTAAGCCTGTGCAAGCAGGTTCCATATCCAATTAAGAATGCCAGCAGTCCGTATTATTTTCAGAAGCCCCGGCCGTGCTCACCCACGCCGGGGCAAACGTAAATTCAATGGCATTTGACGATATCCGCGACGACTCTTCAGCTTATCGAGCAGCCTCAGGACACCGGTTTGCCAACGGACAACCAGCCAGCCGAGCAGCACAGCCCAATCTCAAAAACTTTGCTGGAGAAGCCTGCCGAGGGCGTCTCCCGCAACCCACAAAACGAAAACATGACGGAAGATTTCGCAACAGCACTCGAGTCGTTCGAGCAAGAGCAAGCCGAACTCGCCGCTAACGAAGACCGCGTCCTCAAGGGCACGGTGGTTAGCATCAACAGCAACTACCTGGTGGTGGACATTGGCCTGAAGTCCGAGGGCGTTGTGCCCCTGGAAGAAGCCAAGGACCACGACGGGAACGTCAAGTTCCAACCGGGCGACGCCATCGACGTGATGGTCGAAAAGGGCCACACGGAAGAGGGTTACGTAAATCTCTCCTACCAGAAGGCCCAGCGTCTGCACGCCTGGGACGAGATCGAAAAAGCTCACAACGACAAAGCTTCCGTTAAAGCTCGGGTCATCGACCGCATCAAGGGCGGTCTGACGGTGGACATTCTCGGCGCGCGCGCGTTTCTGCCCGGCTCCCAGGTGGACGTTCGCCCGGTGCGCAACCTGGACGCCCTGAAGGGCCAGGATCTGGAAGTCCGCGTCATCAAGGTGAACAAGAAGCGCGGCAACATCGTGGTCAGCCGCAAGCAGATCCTCGATGAAGAGGTGACCGCCAAGCGCGACGTCACGATGGCCCATCTGGAAGAGAACGCGGTGCTGACCGGCACGGTGAAGAACCTGACCGATTACGGCGCGTTCGTGGACCTGGGCGGCATCGACGGCCTGCTGCATATCACCGATATGAGCTGGGGCCGGCTGACGCATCCGCGCGACCTGGTCAACGTCGGCGACCAGATCCAGGTAAAGGTTTTGAAGTTCGATCGCGACAAGCAGCGGGTTTCGCTGGGCTTCAAGCAGTTGACGCCCGACCCGTGGCTGGACGCCAGCGAGCGCTACCCGATCGGCGCGCGGGTGCATGGCCGCGTGATCAGCGTGACCGACTACGGCGCGTTCGTGGAACTGGAGCAGGGCATCGAAGGCCTGGTCCACGTCAGCGAGATGACCTGGTCGAAGCGCATGAAGCATCCCTCGAAGCTGGTGAACGTGGGCGACCAGGTGGAAGCCGTGGTGCTCAACGTGAACCCGCAGGAGCGCCGCATTTCGCTGGGCCTGAAGCAGCTTGAGCTGAATCCGTGGGAGAGCCTGCACGAGAAGTTCCCGGTCGGCTCGACCGTGGAAGGCAAGGTTCGCAACCTGACCGACTTCGGCGCCTTCATCGAGATCGAAGACGGCATCGACGGCCTGGTGCACGTCAGCAACCTGAGCTGGACCAAGCGCGTCAAGCATCCTTCCGAGGTTCTGAAGAAGGGCGACAAGGTCAAGGCCATTGTTCTGGCCATTGAGCCGGACAATCGCCGCCTGTCGCTGGGCGTGAAGCAGCTGCAGCCCGACGTCTGGGAGAGCTTCTTCGAACAGCATCGCGTGGGCGATGTGCTCAAGGGCAAGATCCTGCGCCTGGCCAGCTTCGGCGCCTTCGTCGAGCTTGCCGACGGAGTGGAAGGTCTTTGCCACAACTCGGAGGCCCTGGACGCCAACAGCCAGCAGATCATGATGGAACCGGGCCAGGAGTTCGAGTTCAAGATCATCAAGATGAACGCGGAGGAGAAGAAGGTGGGATTGAGCATTCGCGCCGTGGGCGAGGAAGCCACTCGCGCCGACGTGGAAGCCTACAAGCACCCGCAATCTTCGCCGGGCACCTCGACGATCGGCGAACTGCTGGACTGGAAGCGCGGTTCGAACGAGTAAGCGATTCGGTATGGAAGGAAAAGCCGCCCGCGGGCGGCTTTTCTGTTTGCTCAGGAAGCGAATCTTTACTCGTTGAGTTCCACCTGAGGAGGAGTCTCCAGTAGAGACTTTCTCCTGCGCGCTTCCGATCAGAGGCGAGAACGGACTCGTCCCGGATGGCCGGTACGGAACCGTTCGAGGCCGATGCTCGCTCGGCCCCCTGAGACGGCTCCGCAGATGGACGCAACGCAGGACGTAGCCCCGTGAGGGACGCCGGCGGGCGCGACCGGGGCTGACAGCCCCAAATCGCACCGGCTGGAGCGGCACGAGGCTGAGCATGCCGCCTTAGGAATCGGCTTCCTCGTCGAGTTCCTTGGCGTCCTCATCTTCGTCGTCGATCATCTCGTCGCTGACCTTCGTCAGCTCCAGAGGCTCGAGGCCGACCACCTCAAAATCATTGCCGCACTCGGTGCACGACAGGATTTCGCCTTCATCGAGTTCTTCTTCTTCAACATCCAGATCGCTCTCGCACTCTGGGCACAGAACCATAACTTCCTCCACTTTGTGTCTTGGACCGGAGATGCTCGCAAGCGCACGCTGCCCCGCGCATTTAATATTTAGATTCTCTTTCGCGCATCGTCAAGTACTGTTCTTCACAGAACTATGCGCGTGGCAGGATTGGATGCCCAAGATGAGGATAGGGAACATTTTTTCGGTCGTCGTCTGGCGGGCACAGGAGCTGCAACCGCTTGAGGGCAAGGCCTCCGGGAGGCGAGGAGCGCCTCGTCGGCCTGCGGCTCTCCTGATTCGCGGGCTTAAGGAGAAATTCGCACTCCAGCATCCGCTTCCTTGCGCGCCGGACGGCATCGAATAGTGGTGATCTGTTGAAGTTTGTGGATATTGACGGCTTGGCCCGGGAACGCGGCCGAATGCGGCGGCAGGGCGGGCCGGAAACAGTTGGCTCCGGCGAACGCGTAATTCCAGATCACGGTACCCTATTCGAAGGATAATGATATTGTGTCTGCGCTCCGCGCCTACAACGCGGACGGACACCCCAGGTTGCCGGTGGATCCCACGCCGGAGCGGTGACGCAGAGGAGAACTATGGCACGCGGTGGACCCGTATCGACGCTTGGATTTCCGCCGTTCACGCGCGCGGTGAAGACCCTGATCATCGCCAACGTGGCGGTGTACCTGGTAATGATGCTCTCAAGGCTGACGGTACCGGGGCTGGAATTCTTGGCGGAGCACTACTTCTATCTGCGCCCGGCCGCGGTGCTGCATGGGCAGCTCTGGCAGCTCGTCACCTACGCATTTTTCCACGATCCGCACTCGGTGATGCACCTGCTGTTCAACATGCTCGGACTGTGGATGTTCGGGGCGCAGTTCGAGATGGACTTCGGCAGCCGGCGCTTCTACGAGTTCTACTTCTGGTGCGTGCTGGGCGCCTCGCTGACCACGCTGGGAGTGGGCTCGCTGGGCCTTCTGGCCTACCACTATGCTCCGATCCCACTGTTTGCCATCATGGGCAACATCTGGCAGACGGCCACCATCGGTGCTTCGGGCGGAGTCTTCGGACTGCTGGTCGCCTTCGGAATTTTGAATGGTGACCGGCAGGTCTATATCTTCCCGTTTCCGATCGCGATCAAGGCCCGCTACATTGTGGTGATCTGGATCTTTATCGCCTTTGTGAGCGCCTTCAGCGGGGCCAATGGCGTGGCCGAATTCGCCCATCTGGGCGGGGCGCTGTTTGGCTGGCTCTATCTGCGCTTCGTTCCGCGCTACGGGCTGCAGGTCGTGGCCTCCGAGGGTGTGTTCGGAATTCGCAACCGTTATTACAAGTGGAAGAGGCGGCAGGCGGCAAAGAAATTCGAGGTTTACATGCGCAAGAGCAATCACAAAGAGTACTTCGACGAGCACGGAAATTATCACGGCCCCTCGATGGACAAAAAGGACGACGACTCGGGCTGGATCAACTGAGGCGGGATCGGTCTGCGCAGAGGCACAAAGCATCGGAGAGCTCCGGTGCTTTTCTGTTATGGCCGCCGCGCGGCTGGAGCGCGGGCCAGGCACGCTGCGTGATCCGCATCCGGATGACGCACCCATGGGCAACTCCAGACGGTGCTCGACCTGCCCCCTGGTGCGCCCGCGCTAGACTCCGGTCTCGAGCACGTCCTCGCCGAGGCCATCCTGCGTGGAGAAGATCGGCTCAAGTTCTTCGTAGGTGGTGGTGATGGCCCCCAGTTCGGGCAACCGCTTCCAATAGCGATGGACGTCTGGATCGTGCATCGCGGAGTCGCGGGCTTCGTTGGAAAGCCAGATGCGAACGTGGACGAAGATGTCCGGCTTCTTCTGGTCACGAAAGAGCATGTCGCGCGAGTACTGCTTGGTATACATCATCCCGTAAAACTCGCGCAGAAACTCGATGAGTTCCAGCTCTTGGCCGGGGTGCGGTTTCAGGATCGCCATGGAACGGATTGAATCTCTCATAACTCGGAGCCCTTCGTCTTGGATTTCTTCGCTCTTGGAGGCTTGCCGCTTGCCGGGTCCAGCGGGCAGATTCGAATGGAGGCGGATCGAGTTGGCGGAGCTTGCGAGGCGCACCGGCGCGCCGTTGGCTCCAGGTAACTCGCTTCGGCGAGCAATGTCTTCCAGATTCCGATCATTCTGACTCCTGTTCGCCGGTTGCCTCGGGCTCGAACTTGGAGAAGGCGCCAAACAGATAGCGTGGATAGCGTATCGCGTTAAACTCCGCCCCGAACAGGATCACCAGGGAGACGATGTAGAGCCAGATGAGCACGGCGATGGCAGTGCCAACCGAGCCGTAGATAACACTGTAGTCCGCATAGTGGCGTAGATACCAGCCAAAGATCGTGGTGGAGGCAAACCACAGGCCGGTGGCCAGCACCGAGCCGGGCACCACCCGGTGCCAAGGCTGGGTGCGCGGCAGCCCGTGATGGTAGATCAGGGCGATCACGGCAATCGTGGTCAGCAGCGCGATCAGCCAGCGCAGCAGCATCCCCGTGGCAAGGATGTAGAGGTCAAGCTCGCGATTGGAATGGAACGCCAGCCAGTGCTCGATCTGAGAGCCGAAGGCCAGCAAAAAGCTGGCAAAGGTCATGGGAAGTCCGGCCATGAACACCAGCAGGAACGAGACCAGCCGCTCCCAGGTGAGATTCCAGGTCTTCGGCATCTCATAGGCCCTGCGGAAGCCGTCCATCCAGGAGATCATGACGCCGGAACCGGTCCACAGCGTAAGCACCGAGGTGGTGACGATCATGCGCATCGGTGCAGGCTTGCGCCCTTCAAAAAAAGTGAGCACCGAAGAGCGGGTTCCCGAGGGCATGATTCTGCCGATGGAGTAAGAGATTTCGCTGATGAAACCAAGCGTGCTGTGCGAGGCGGTGAGAATGGATGCGATGAGAAGCACGGCAGGAAACAGGGTGAAAATGGCGGAGTACGCGGCAGCCTTGGCCACGGCAAACTGGTCATGCTCCAGTGTCCGCAGAAAGGCGATCTGTACCTGCTTCAGGAATCGCAGCATAAGGGTTGCAGTCCCCGGTTTTCCCAGCCAAGGTTGGCACAGTGATTGTAATTGAGCAGCCACGGATGCGGAACGGGGAAGGCGATTATGGTGCGAAGTGAGCGTCCACCAAGCCGAAGGAATGTGAAAACCGGCAGTTGCGCCGCTCCGATTGCAACCGGCCGAAGGGGCGCTCCGATGCCGGCTGGGACTACCGCCCGCGCCGGACGGTAACGACCCAGACGCTTGGAATCGGAGGGTGGGCGACAGGAGACACACCGTTCTCGATCAGGGTTGAACTCCAATCTGAAAGTTCAATGCGGCAATCGTCATATTATATTGTGCTCGCGCGCGGGCATTGCTGATTGCGGCTTCGGTCTCCTGAAGTTGGGCCTGGCTTAATTCGACGATTGAGCTGAGTCCAAACTTGTAGCGCGTGCTGGCAAGATCGAGTGCGGTACTGGACTCGGTCAGCAGTTGTGCGGTGACGGTAACGCGTTGCAGAGCAGTATTCGCATTGAGCCACGCGATACGGACATCACGAACGACCTGATCACGCAGTGCGCGCGTCTGCTCTGAAGCCTCTCGTGCCTCTAGCGCTGCCTCCGATGCCTGCGCAGTGAAACGGAAGCCGTTGAAAATCGGGATGCTGAGATTGGCTCCAACCGCGCCATACCAGTCGGTTGTAAAGTATTGCGGAGAGCCGATGGGCGTTTGGCCCACTACTCCAAGTGCGCTGAGCGTAGGAAACAACTGCCGGTGCTGAGCCTTGCTGAACTTTTGCGCAGCCTGCTCACTATAAATCAACGATTGCAAATCAGGCCGATTCGCAATCGCCTGCACGATCAGTCCGTCTGAGTCAGGGGACAACGGCGGCAGGTTGTCAGAGTCGTCGACGAGTTCATAGTCCATCGGCGTGTCAAAGCCCAGAACGTCGCTCAAAGCCGCCTTCGCGGAGCCTAAGTTATCTTGCGCATCCAACTGGAGCAGTTGTGCCTGCGATAGATTGACCTGCGCAAAACTGAGATCCAGAGTAGAGCGTAGCTTCGAGGCAGCCAGCGCGCTGACCTGATCGGTCAATGTTTGTCTTGCTTCCACTGTTTGTATCGCAACCTTGAGAGTTGCCTGCGCTTCAATAGTCTGGTAAAACACCTGATCGGTCGCCAGCACGATATCATCGCGGCTGGCTACGGCATTCGCCACGCGAGATTTTTCCTGAAGTTTGGCCGAGGCGATGAGATTGGAAGTGCGCCCGAAGTCGGTAATCAACTGGCGCAGTTCCACTCCTTCGCCGGCGTGGTTGAATAGCGCGGATGATGTCAGGGAGCCGCTGGAAAATCTGCTGTCCTCTTTGGCACCCACTACAGTCAGATTGCCAGTCAAGTCCGGCAGCGCATCGGCACGTCTCTCACGCACAACCTGATGCTGGACTTTGGCCAGCAACTGACTGATATGGATGGCGGGGTTGTTGGCTAGAGCAATTCGCTCGGCCTCCTGACGCGTCAGCAGGTGCGGGTTCCCGGTAGCAGAAGGAGCCGGTGTTGGCGCATCCTTCCCCGTTCCCTTCCCCGCCTGTGCGCCCGCTAGAGGATTCTTTGCTGCGGGCGCATCGGGTAAGGCCGGCGGCTTGCCTTGCGCTTGTAATCCGGAGCAGAACAAAGCCAGCGTGAGCAGAGAAAGGTTGAGGGTTTGTCTTGATCTCATCGTGATTCCTCCTGCACGGCTGGCGAAAGTTCTTCTGTGTAGTATTTTCCTTGGCTGTGTTCTTCCTTGCGATGGATCAGCAGATACGCCGTCGGCACCAGAAAGACGGTGACCAACCCTGAGACGGTAAGTCCGCCCAGAATGGCCCGGGCCAGCGGCGCGTACTGCTCGCTTCCGGGCTCAAGAGCCAGCGCCATCGGAATCAGTCCCAGGATGGTGGCCAGGGTGGTCATCAGAATTGGCCGCAGACGCACTCTACAGGCTTCGGCTAAGGCAAGTTTTAGCTCCGTGCCATTCTTTCGGAGTGTGCCGACAAATTCCACGATCAAGATGCTGTCCGATACGGCGATTCCAGTCATCATGACAACACCCATCAACGACATTACATTCAGTGTCGTGCCGGTCAGTAACAGGAATATCAGTACGCCTGACAGTCCTGGTGGAACCGCCAGCAGGATAACAAAAGGATCGGAAAAAGATGCAAACTGCGCCATTAGAATCAAGTAAACGAGAACCACTGCAAGGATCAGTCCAATGCCGAAGCTGGAAAAAGACTGATTCATGTCTTGGACCGCTCCGCGAACGTTCACCGTAACTCCGTCTGGTTTTTGGATTTGCCCAACGATCGAGTCGACCTGGTGAGCAACACGACTCAAGTCTTCTTTCTTCGGCATAACATAGATGTCGAACTCGCGACGCAGTTGGTAGTGATCCACTTCCGTCGGAGTATTGATTTGCTTGATGTCGGCGACCGACTCCAGCGGAGTTGTGTTGGTATTGTTTGCGGAACGCAACGGGATCTGCTTGAAGTCGGTCAGCGTCTGAATTTGTGATTCCGGATATTGCACGGTCAACATGTAACTGTTGCCGCTCTTCGGATCAACCCAAAAGCTGGGCGAGATCATACCATCCGAGGTCAGTGCGGTGATGACGTTATCCACCACATTCTTGGGTGAGATACCAAGCAGGCCGGCGCGTTCGCGATTGATGTTCAGTTCAAGTCCGGGGTAGTTCAAATCCTGAGGAATCAGCACGTCATTCACGGAGTCGAGCTGTTTCACTTTGGCGGCGGTTGCCTGGGCGATTGCATACGCCTGCTGAAGGTCGTTCCCGCCAATTTGAATGTCAATCGGAGCAGGCTTGCCTTGATTGACGACGGAGTCAACCAAGCCTCCAGCCTGAAGGTACGTCGAGACATCCGGAAAGTCCGCAGCTAGCTTCTCGCGAACCTTTTGCATGTAGGCATAGCTTCCCGTCTTGTGTTCTTCCTTCAGGCTCACCTGGATGAACGCGGTATGCATACCAGAGTTCGACGTATAGATGGCAGAAAGATCCGGAGTAATGCCGATGTTTGAGACGATCATGTTCATATCTTCCGGAGTAACAACGCTGCGAATATCCTGCTCCATTTTGGCGATGTAATCGTCGGTGACCTCGATCCGCGTTCCGGCCGGCACCTTGACGTTGACGACGAATTGGCCGGGGTCGGTACGCGGAAAGAAAGATTTGCCGAGCAATGGATACAGCGCAAAGCTGCAGACTACGAACAAACTGAAAACCACTACCACAGGCACCGGGCGCGCCAGGCACTTTGCGATGGCCTGATCGTACTTGTCTTGCAGAACACGGAAGCCTGCGTTGAATCGCTCAATGAGCTTTCGGAAAACCTGAACTCTGCTTGGCTTGATCTCGCCAGACTCCAAATCCTCCTCGATCTCAACCGGACCCTCGGGAGGCACTTGATGTTGATGCTCAGGAGCCAGCGTGATGAACTTTGCGCAAAACAACGGCACTACGGTCATAGCGACCAGGTAGGAGGCACATAGCGCGAGCACAACCGCAAGCGCCAATGAGGTGAACAGGTATTTGCTCACGCCGAAAAGCAAGACGACGGGGAAGAAAACGATGCTGGTGCTGATGGTCGCAGCCAGCACGGCCAACTGCACCTCTTTGCCACCGCGTTCTGCGGCAATGGCAGGCGGCTCTCCCATTTCCATGTGACGAAAAATATTTTCGAGCACGACAACGGAGTTATCGATCAGCCTGGATAGCGCCAGCGCAAGACCACCCAGCACCATGGTATTGATCGAACTGCCACCAAGATTCAACCCTAAAAATGTTGCCAGACATGAGATGGGGATCGACAGAAGAACCGCAATCGTTGCCCGCACATTGCCCAGAAATAGCAGAATCATCAGCGCCGTCAGGCAGAGGCCGATGGTTCCCTCGTTGATGACATTTTTGACCGCAAGTTTGACAAAGCTGGATTGGTCGAAGACAACGTCTGTCTTTAAGACCTTTGGAATATCCAGCAGATTGGCGACCGCCTTCTTCACTCCATTTACGATGGTGATGGTGTTCGAGTTGCCGCCTTGTTTTAAGACAGGGATATAAACGGAGTGCTGGCCATCCACGCGGACGATGTTGGTTTGCAGTTGTCCGGCATCTTTCGCCTGGCCGATATCGGCGACCATGACCGAAGACTTCCCTACGGTCTTTAACGGCAGGTCATTGATCTCATCCACAACCGGAACCTGGCTGTTGGCATAGATGTTGTAATCCTTGTTGCCAATGCGCACATCGCCTGCCGGAAGAATCAAGTTGGATTGATTGAGCGAATCCACCACATCCATCACGCTCATCTGGTGAGCTTCGAGTTTGAGCGGATCGACGTACACCATGATCTGGCGATAGCGTCCGCCGTAGGGTTGCGGCACAGACGCGCCGGGAACATTTGCTACTTGATTGCGAACCGTGAACTGAGCAAGATCCTTTAACTGCGTCTCATTCAGTCCCTGACCCTTGAGCGTGATCAGACAAACAGGAAGGTTGGCAGCGTCGAACTTCAAGACAACGGGAGGCAGGGTTCCTGGTGGCAGGCGCCGTAAATTTGCCATGGCGAGATTGGCAATGCTGCTGACGGCGGCGTTGCCATCCATGCCTGGCTGGAAGAAGATTTTGATCAGGCTGACGCCAGGCAGAGAACGCGACTCAATATGATCGATTCCACTGCCTAACGTAAAGAAGCGTTCATAGCTGTTTGTTATATCCGATTCAATCTGCTGTGGCGGCATGCCTGCATAAAACGTGGCCACGACGACTACAGGCATGTTGACCTCAGGGAACAGATCGACCGGCATGCGCGCAATGGTCGTGATGCCCACCACGATGATGGCCAAACACATCATGAGGACAAAAAACGGATACTTGATCGCAAACGAGGACATTATTGGTTATCCTCCGGTGCGAGCATCGCAACCGTCATCTGCTTGGGGAGAACCTGTTGCCCTATCTGGTAGTTCTCTTGTCCTGACACGATGACCGATTGTTTTTCAGTTAACCCACTGAGAATCGCGATGCGATCGGCGCTTTGAATGCCAAGCGTGACAGGTATTTTTCCGACGTGGTGGTTTGCGTCCACGAACAGAACATAGGGTTGCGCTTCATTTTTCATGACCGCGGATTCCGGCACCGTGAGCACATTGTTTTGTTGTTGGAGAACAATCGAGGCTTCTGCGAACATCCCTGTGCTTAGAGTCTGATCTGTATTCGGGACATCGACCTCAACCAGCATGGTCCGCGTCGAGACATCTAACTCACGGGTAAATCGCACAATGTTTCCAGTGAAAGTTTTTCCTGTGGCCTGAACTTTGACTTGAACCGTGCCGCCCACTTGAATGTAAGGAACGTCCTTCTCCGGGACTGGCATGCGCAAACGCAGCAGATCACTTTGCGCAACCTTTACCACCGGCATCGATTGCGTGTTCGACGTGGTACCTGCCTGAATCAGCGAACCCACGTCTGCATAACGCATTGTGACCACGCCATTAAAGGGAGCGGTCACGACCGAGTAACCCTGCATCGCGGTCACGCGCTGGCTGTCCGCGCGGGAGACGTCAAGTTGCTCTTTGGCGGCGTTCAATACGGACTTGGCGACGTTGATCTTGGCCTGCGCATCCAAATCCTTGGCAAGAGAATCATCCAACTCCTGCTCGGCGATCAGGCCTGGGCGCTGTTTCGCCACTTCCGCAAGACGGGTCTTACCGATGTGGATGGCAACATAGTTTGCCTCTGCAAGCGCAACTTGGTTCTGGGCTCTCTCGATTTCAGCTTGGCTGTGCCGAATCGCCGCCTGCGATCCCGCAACTTGCGCGTTCAGCTCCGGGACTTCCAGCGTTGCAATGACCTCTCCGGTATGGACGCGGTCGCCGATATCCACATTAATGCGGCGAATGTAGCCGGAGACTTTCGCGTGCAGCTCAACCTCTTGATAAGGCTGGAACTGACCTGCCACGGTGAGCGTCCTCGCCAGATCGCCGCGAGCGGCAGGCGCAACTAACGCAGTTGGGATCGGCGTGGAAGAAGGCTGTTTTCCTTTGCTGCGAACGAAGGCGAAGGCCAAAACCGAGAGCACGAGCAAGGTCGCCGCTCCGAGAACGATCACTAGAGATCGCTTAAACATCTTGCAGTCACCTCTGAAATATCAATCAGGTAAGGGCCGAGGGCGGCTCCCACGAACCAGCACGGACGGCAAAGCAAAAGCGCTGGACGATAGGAAAAGAGCTTACTGAGCGAGGGCTAACGCTGGAGGGGGACGAAAGAAAAAGAAGCTGGAAATGGAGTCGCACGTATGTCGCACGTCCTGAGAAGCCGACGCCTTAGCGCGAACCAACTTCGGCAGGATGCCCAGGGAAACAGCAGCGATCAGAACATTCAGAAAGAGCCGCGGCAGCAACGGAGGCGTTTGTGGACGAAGCTGCGCACTAGCTCGAAGCGTTTCAGGACGCTCATTGGGCGATAGCAGCTTTGCTTGTGCGATGGTTCGAGACGGACTACCAGGGGGATCGTAAAGCGAGAGCTTATACTGCACACCCCAAACAAAGATCCCGAGGACGACCAGAAACAACGGAATCAAAGTTGCGTGTGAGACGCGGCGAGCTGCGGTCCTAGAGTTCATCGCAATAATCAAAAAGCCAATTCGTACAACACGGCTAACAGCGCAAGATCGTTGCTAGCTTCATGGATTACGGGTGGAGAGCACCGCTCAACAAACGTCTCGAGCAAAGTGGCGCGAACGCGGCAAAATCGCCAACAACGCAAGTGTGCCAGTCTGAGGCTCTATCGCACACTTCTTTCTATGATTCTAACAGGTCAACCCAGAAGTTGGAATCAAGCTTCACTGCTTTGGGCTCACGTGACAAAAGGCCATCGCCGGTAAGCGAGGGCCTTTTGCGCCCATGGACGATGTAGCGGAATCGATCTACTTCGCATCCGGCGCCGTCGTCTCGGGTAACGTCGCGCCCGGTTGCGAGTTACCTGGGTTTGACCCCGGTGTATTTGCGCCCCTCGGCGTGACGCTACCATCCGGAGCTACCGTGTCGCCGTACTGATCCCTGGTGTCTCCCGGAGGCGTGGGACGTGTGCCTTGTGTGCCCTGCGAGGTGCTTGCACCCATGCTGGACGGCTGCGACGCGCTTGGGTTTGAACCCGGCGTATTCGCGCCCCTGGGCGTGGTGCTGCCATCCGGAGCCACCGTGTCGCCGTACTGATCCCTAGTGTCTCCCGGAGGGGTGGGACTTGTGCCTTGCGGGTTCTGTGACGTTGATTGGGCCATCGCGAAGCCGCACGACAGCAGCGCGATGGAAGCCACATAGACAAACTTCTTCATGCTGACCCTCCCTCGATTATTTCCGACGCTTGGTGGGTAGGGTTAGAGATGCGCTCTCCGCCACAGGTTGCTTCAGGCAGAACTGCAGCCAATACCTTCCTGGCTTGGCGCTGGGATGAGAGAAAAAACTTTCGGAATAAGGCTTCTCAACAGCGGGAATTCCCTCTTCAGCCACTCACGCGATCCGAGTAACGTGGGAGGCGAGGCTCCGTTTTCAAAGACGCAGAATCATGACTTCGGTGGATTTGATGAGGGCGGCAGCGGTCTGCCCTGGCTTGAGCTGCATCTCACGTGCGGAACGTGCGGTGATGATGGATGTAATTTGCTGGCCACCTACCGAGATCACGACCTCCGCCATCAATCCGCTAATGCGCAGGGAATCGATCCTCCCTACGAGCTGATTGCGTCCGCTGACGCGTTGCATTTGCTGGCTGCGTTCCTTCTCGGTTTTACCTCGACTCTTGAACAGCAGCCGGTCCAGCTCGCTCTGCGGAATGCGATGGTGTCCACCGGTGGTTTTGATACTGCGAATCTTCTCCTTATAAATCCACTGCTTGATCGTAGGGACGCTGATCCCCAGCTGGGCCGCTGCGTCGGGGAGATGCAGCAACTCGTCGGCCTTGGAAGCGGATTTTTGGTTGCTCGGCATTGGGACGAAATCCTACAGTCCGCACACGCAATGGTCAACCGGTTGTTTTCTACGATTTTGCATGGTCCAGGGTGAACTGCCGGAAGGCTCCTGCGAGCCCATCCGGCTTGGGCCCTACCGGATACACCAGGCAAAGGCTGCGCGAAATTCGCAATCCCTCAACTTTCGACGTTGCGATCTTCCCCAACGGCAACCTTGGCAGGATCGCCGCACGCGTCACAAATCCGATTCCTAGTCCGGACTCAACACTGGAGATGATGGCCTCGCTCGAATCCAACTCCATGACCACTTCCAGCAACTTCGTCTTGAGGCCGGCCTTTTCCAGCGCCGTCTCCAGAACCCTCCGACTCCCCGAGCCTTGCTCGCGCAGCAGGAACGGAGCGTCCTTGAGATCCTGAACAGTCAGTGACTTCCGATTCTTCCATGGATGATTCCCCGGATAGAGCAGCACCAGTTCGTCTTCCATAAATGGCTCGACCCGCACATCCTTGCGTAGCGCCGGCCCCTCGATGAGGCCGATGGCGATTCTGCCCTCGATCAGCCACTGAACTACCTCTTCGGTGTTTCCGCTGCGAATCTGCAACTTCACGCGAGGGTGCTCACGCCTGAAGCATCCGAGCATTCTCGGCAGCACATATTGGGCGATGCTGGTGGAGGCACCCGCGCGCAAAAGCCCGGAGTGCTCGCCGCTCAGCGACGCCAGTTCCTCCTGCGTACGAGCGATCAGTTCCGCGACCTCCATCGCTCTCTTCTTGAGGATCAGCCCAGCGGGAGTCAGCACCACGCGGCCCCCCGTGCGGTCAAGCAGGCGGATGCTGAGTTCGTCTTCGAGAGCCTTGATTTGCTGGGTTACGGCAGGCTGCGTCAGGTGCAGCTCTTCTGCCGCGCGCCGAAAGCTCAGATGATCGCAAACCGAGCGAAACACATGCAACCGAAAGTTTTCCATTTCAGAGCTTCGACCTCACAGAGCCATCCTACGCATCTGCGCCCTGCGGGCAGCGTGACCGGCATCACAGGTGAAGGAGTAACAGCAATTGGCTTTCGGGTTCAGTCGGCCAAGATGCGGAGGACAGACCATGCACGAACATGATTCTCGCGCGGAGCCCAGGAGGTTTGCAGACTGAATGTTCTAATTCGTCATTAGCATTTGTGATTGGATACGGGTGCGCCGCAGGGTTCACACTTGCTCCATGGCAAAGAACGTCTTCTTCCTTGGTTTCATTGCTGCCGCCAGCGGTCTCATCTCTCCTCCCGTCGCACTTGCATGCGGGCTCGTCTACGGCTTCACTTTCTTGCACCCCTATCCACTCGATTCGAGAAAGCTATCGAAGTTCTTGCTGCAGATCTCGGTTGTGGGCTTGGGCTTCGGAATGAACCTGAGTCAGGTGCTGCGAGTGGGACGCTCCGGGTTCCTGTATACCGCCGTAAGTATCTCGGCCGCGATGCTGATTGGATTCGGGCTTGGGAGAGTGATCGGCGTTGGCCGGGTCGCTTCGTTCTTGATTTCGACGGGCACGGCAATCTGTGGTGGAAGCGCGATCTCTGCCGTCGGGCCTATCTCGAATGCGACCGACGAAGAAATGGCGGTCTCGCTGGGCACGATATTTGTGCTCAACTCCATCGCGCTGCTGACGTTTCCGGCAATCGGCTCGGCGCTTCATCTCACACAAACGCAGTTCGGCCTCTGGTCTGCCCTGGCCATTCATGACACCAGTTCGGTCGTCGGGGCGACTGCGAAGTTCGGAGCTGTTGCTCTCGCGGTGGGAACCACGGTAAAGCTCGCACGGGCATTGTGGATTGTTCCGGTGTCGTTCCTAACTGCGGTCGTGACCAAGAGCAAGGAGCGCATTCATTGGCCGTGGTTCATTTTGTTCTTTTGTCTCGCTGCGGTTGCTAACACCTACGTCCACGCGCTGCAGCCAATTTACCCAGGGCTGGCACACCTGGGAGTAACCGGCCTCACAGTCACACTCTTTCTGATTGGAACGGGACTCTCAAAAGCCACCCTACGTCAGGTCGGGATTAAACCGCTCCTGGAAGGAATTTTATTGTGGGCGATTGTCGGGCTCGGCTCGCTTGCGTCGATTCGCCTGGGGTGGATTCACCTTTAAAGCAGGACGGAATCAGAATCGCAGTCGTACTGGCGGCTCAGGAGCAGCGCGGCTTCGCGTCCTCCGCGGCGCAGTGCCACGCAGCCGCAACTCCCGCGGCAGTCGCAAGGGCGTACCAGGCGCGCGATCCGCTGTACGAAACCGCGCTCACTTGGTGGCTGCGTCGGGCGCATCGAACGAGCCCTCTGGGAGCACCCTGTACTTCTGCTTGCGTGGCCGGCCATTGGGGCCCATATAAGCGACAGATAGGTCGTCCTTCTCGATTCGTGCGCGGAAGGATTCCCCTACTGGCAGCGGAATGCAGTTCGACCATTTGCTCTCAATCGTGCACGCGATGGTGAACTTCTTTCCATCCTCGCTTTGTACCACCATCATGTTCTGCACATACTGATCGCTCGCATGCCTGCAACTGGCGGAATAATCAGCTCCGTTACAGCCTTCCTCAACCATTGCGGAGCCAGGTCGCAAGGGCACAGTTTCAGATCGAAGTACCGTGACTAGAAGTGAAACGTCATCGGAGGATTGGGAGTTCGCAAGTAAAGCGGCAGGCAGCAGAAGGGAAAGGAAAAAGATTAAGCCAACAGCGATTCGCTTCACAGTCACACCCATCCTTCGGTTTCGCGCAGACTAGCTGCCTCGATGCAAGTCGATCGAGTTTCGCGTGGCGATAAAGATACCAAACACCTGGAATGGACGGCAACTGCTTCCGTCCATTCCAGTCCAGAGGTTTTGGTTAGAAGGTAAAGATTGGCCCAAACTCCGAACGATGATCTTGCCATTCGTTGGAGAGTTTGTTGTCGATCGTGTAATCGGGCACGCCGGTCCTTTGCCCCAGACGGGTCGCATAGATCGACTGCTCGAAGGCGAACTGGCACCACTGGTTGAATTTGTAATAGAGGGTTGCCGAACCCTCCTTGCCCATCGCCATCGGCAAGGCACCGACGAAGTTCTTATTATCCAGATCACGGGCCACTACCTGGTCCTTACCGGCGCGCACGAAGAGCTGCCAGCCAGCATTATGACCGGCAGGGTTGGCGTGGAACCAGCGGGAGAGCGGGAAGCCCACTTCGGCAAATCCGCCAAAGGAACGGATCGGCTTCTCCGGAGCGATGCCAACTGCTCCAGTCACGGGATTGTATGCAAGCGCGGCCTCGCCGGCAGCGGCAAGAGGACCGCCATCGGTGGTGGTAAAGACCAGCGGATTGGTCAGTCCGGTAAAGTCGGTGATGTACGAGTTGATTTGACCACCGAAGTAGAAGCGCAGGTCACCACCGCGATAGGCGCTGGCAACTAGGGTAAACCAACGGGTGGGCAGTTGCACGGCGACCTGGCCGCCATACATCTGGCTGGAAGAGGTAAAGCCGGCAAAGCCATTTGCGTTGGAGTGGGTGAGTATGTAGGCAGTCTCGGCAGCGTTTGGCGTACCGGTGAACGTGCTGTCATTGGTAACAATCGATGTGCGCTTGGCTTCAAATCCGCTCACGATGAGTTGTGCCGGAGCAACGCCGGGGGCTTTGTCGAGTTGGAACTGTACGACAGCTCTGGCTTCGAACTCGGGACGATCCGAGTCGGCGCCTTCGCGCTCGCCTTCTCCAAGTTGGCCAGCCAAGCCAAGGGTGCCAAGTTTCAAAATCTGGCCTGAACTGGGCATCATGACGCCGATTTCAGGCAAGAACTTGAAATGGCGGGAGCCTCCAAAATCCTCGACAGCGCCGACGGTCAACTGGGGAGAGCGGGTGTAGATGCTGCCAGCAAAGAAGCCAAGGCCGGTGGTTTCCAGCATGTTCGGAAGGGCGCTCGAGCCGAACAGCGTCCAGTCCTGTCCAGCTTTGAGGAAAATGTCTGTCTTGTCGCTGGCGCGATAGTCCATACGCGCCCAAGCCAGACGCAGTGACGGCATGTTGCTGCGAATCGAGGAAACGTCGCGGTTATCGGTTTCGCTGAAGTTGCCTTCGAAGTCCGCTTCAATGCGACCTGTCAGGATCAAGCTCCTCGACATGTCCGGCCATTCAAAGTTGGACCCGAAGCGGGTCGAACGTGCCTTGACGTGGAATTCGGGGCTGTTGTTCGGGCCGGCGTTGAAGGCTTGGGTTGAGGTCAGGAATATACCGGGGAACGGGAAGTCGTCGCCATTGGGCGAGCTCGTGTCGTTGATGACCGTAGCTTTGATGAAGCCATAGGGCGTGACCCGGATTGCTCCGATCCTGAAGGCCGGCTGCAGTCCGTCCCTCGTGGGAGGATTGACGGGAAGCACACGGACTGGGGCAGCCGCCTGAACCACGGTGGGCACAGGCAGGTACTTCTCGGGATTCAGCAGCCTATCCAGAGCCTTCTGGCTCTCCTGGAGGCTCTTGGATACCGTTGCCGTCTCGCTCTTCGCCTCCGTTGCATTTGCGTTCGCAGCTGCTGCCGCATCCTGAGCCGCAGCAGCTTTCTGGTCGGCTTGCCGGATCGAGTCCTGCAACTGTTGGGTCTGGCCCGACTGCTGTTGCAACTGCGAATTGCTCTGTTGCAGTTGCTGCTGAAGGTTTTGAATCTTATCCTGCTGGTCTTTGAGTTGTGCTTGCTGCTGATTCAGTTGGTCTTGGAGTTGCTTGAGCTGTTCCTGTGTTGCGTTCGTGGACTCATGCACTTTCTTCCGTTTTTTCGCCGACTCGTTCTCGGACCCCATAAGAAAACAGGAACCAAGCAACGCGAAAATAAGGACTACTGCGAAAGTTCTGCACCGTCTAGGTCTATGCATTTCTTCCTCCTAAACACATATGCTGTACTGTTTCGCGAATTAGCCTGCGACCAAATGCGTGTCAATATGCAGTGATCAATTCAGTGATCAAACTCATGGCGTATCCCAACCTTCGTGGGAAGACAGACTCTTGAATGGTCCTTAGGGTCATTGCATCTGCCCCGATCACGCTGAATACATTGGTCTAAAAGCAGCCTTATGTCAAGCAGCATTGCACGAAGAGGAACCCACTCCGGCGCTGGCAGGATGAAGCCATCGGAGACGCCTTCATCCTGCCCCCGGATGCGTGAACTGCTCCCCCACACGCTTAGGTGATCATCCATCTCACTGATTCTTAATCCTTTGCTCAACCCGCATGGAGCTGAACAGTCCCTGGAGTCGGCGCTGTGTGCGGACTCCAGAGCCGTTGTCGGCGTGCTCTCAGCCCAAGTTCGATGGGCGGCATCTCGTTTTTTCCGCTGCATCAATCCGTAGGAGCGTGCCGGATGCGCGATGACGAACCATCCTAGATACTGGGCATGGAGGCAGCCGCGGCACCGATCCGAGGCACCGTCGATATCAACCTCATTGCCAAGATTGGCTCTTGTGCTAATAACCAAAATACAACTCTTTATGCAACCAATTCCCGTGAGTTCGTTTCTATGTTGGGGATCGATCTCCCGTCAGGCGGTCGCACAACTCTCATGACTCCCAGCCGAGCTGTTAGCGCCCCGACCTTCCGGACAGGGTGACCCTCAAAAGGAGTGCTGCCGTGGCTGATCTCCAATCTAGCGAGAATGCAGTTGCTGCGAGCGAGGCCCAGATTGCGGTCCACTGGAAAGAGGAAGAGCTACCTCTATCCCTCGCCCAAATTCATTGGTCAAGCCAATCTCACGGACCCGGCGGTTATGGACAGGTTCAGCGAAAAGAACTTCCCAGAATGCTTCCGGGAATATGCCGACATGCTGACTTGGGACAAGTACTGGGACACCACACTGGATACCAGTAATCCGCCGTTCTGGAAGTGGTTCGTCGGCGGAAAACTCAATGCCTGTTACAACTGCGTGGACCGCCATCTGGAGAAGTACAGGAACAAGGCTGCGCTGATTTGTGTGCCGGAACCGGAGTCACAGGCTCCGGCGGTGATCACCTACCAGGAGCTCTACGTCCGAGTCAATGAAATGGCTGCGCTGCTCCGCGACTTCGCTGGACTGAAGACCGGCGACCGCGTCACGCTGCACATGCCCATGATTCCGGAATTGCCGATCACCATGTTGGCTTGCGCACGCCTGGGCGTGATTCACTCGGTGGTGTTCGGTGGATTCAGCGGCGAGGCATGCGGGAGACGAATTGCCGATTCCGGCAGCCGGGTGCTCATCACCGCCGACGGCTACTATCGCAACGGAGAACTGGTGGATCATAAGTCCGCCACGGTGGAGACCGCCGTCGAAATTGCCAAGAGTGATGGCCAGACAGGTCGATAAGGTTCTCGTCTGGCGGCGGGAGCTGGGGAAGTACGCTTCCAAATCGGCGATGGTGCAAGGGGCGCGACTACTTTGTGGACGAGGTTCTGAAGGACTTCGAAGGGCAGGAGAGTCGATCCCGTGTCCATGGATGCGGAGGCGCCGCTCTTTCTCATGTACACCAGCGGCACCACGGGAAAACCGAAAGGATGCCAGCACAGAACGGGCGGCTACCTGGCCTACGTGACCGGCACCTCCAAGTACATTCAGGATATCCATCCCGAGGATGTGTACTGGTGCATGGCGGACATCGGCTGGATTACGGGCCACTCCTACATCGTCTATGGACCGCTTGCCTTGGCTGCAACGAGCGTGATGTACGAAGGCGTTCCGACCTATCCTGACGCAGGGCGGCCGTGGCGAATCGCGGAGCGGCTCGGGGTCAACATCTTTCACACCTCGCCGACCGCGATCCGAATGCTACGGAAGATGGGCGCAGAAGGAACCGACAAAATACAACTACCACTTCAAGCACATGACCACGGTGGGCGAGCCGATCGAACCGCAGGTGTGGCACTGGTATCACGATGTCGTCGGCAAGGGCGAGGCCGTCATTGTCGACACCTGGTGGCAGACCGAAAATGGTGGTTTCCTCTGCAGCACCAAGCCTGCACTGGATGCCATGAAGCCCGGAAGCGCTGGGCCGGGTGTTCCAGGAATCTATCCTGTCATCTTCGACGAGGATGGCAACGAGGTTCCAGCCGGTTCCGGAGTGGCAGGAAACATCTGTATCAAGAATCCCTGGCCCGGGATCATGCAGACCGTCTGGGGAGATCCCGACCGTTTTGTACAGCAGTACTACGCGAAGTATTGCAAGAATCCGCGCGAGCAAGGATTGGCATGACTGGCCGTACTTCGCAAACGATGGCGCGGTGCTGGCTGCCGATGGATATTTCCGCATTCTGGGCCGGGTGGACGACGTGATCAATGTCGCTGGCCACCGGCTTGGAACCAAGGAACTCGAGTCAGCCTGTCTCACGGTTCCGGAGGTGGCCGAAGCGGCGGTGGTGCCCGTGATGGACGAGGTCAAGGGGCGTATGCCGGAGATCTACGTCGCCTTGAAACCGGGCTTCGAGCCCAGCAAGGAGATCGAGGCCAAGGTCGTTGCCGCAATTGAAACTCAGATCGGTAAGATCGCGCGGCCGAAGAATGTGTATATCGTGCCGGACATGCCGAAGACTCGCTCGGGCAAACTGATGCGCCGTGTGCTGGCCTCAATCTCGAACCAGCGGGACACCGGTGATATCAGCACCTTGGCCAATCCCGGTGTCGTGACATTGATTCGGGAACAGGTCCACGGCAAAAAGGCGGCGTAGTCTCTCGCAACGGACTCCTCCGTGCATCGTTGAGTTGTGCGGAGGAGTTGGAATGGCTGCCTCCATCGCGCTCCGTGCAGATTGAGCGTGCAAGTTGTAGGCGATGGGATTGGCTCAACAAAGGAGTATCGAACATGTCTACGTTGGATATTAAGCCCGAGTTAACTATCGCTCCGCAGCAGCTTCCCAAGATCGCAAATCCCGCACCACTGGGTCTGGCGGGATTTGGTTTGACGACCGTATTGCTGAGCTGCGTCAATGCCGGCATCATCCCGGCGGCGGGGGCCAATGCGGTGGTACCGATGGCATTCGCCTTCGGTGGCTTGGCACAGATCATTGCTGGAGTTCTTGAGTACGCGAACGGCAACACCTTCGGACTGGTTGCGTTCACCTCCTACGGAACCTTCTGGTGGTGGTACGCGTTTATGGTTTGGACGGTCGGCGCAGGTTGGATCAAGGCGCCGGCACCGGTCGCGGTCGCGGTGGCGCTGGGGCTCTGGGGCATTTTCACGCTGTACATGTGGGTTTCCACCTTCCGCGCGAATAAGGGTGTCTGGACGGTGTTCCTTCTCTTGTGGATCACCTTCTTCCTGCTCTCTGCTGGCGATTTCGGCGTGGCGAGTGCGAAAACCCTCGGAGGATATCGTCGGCATTCTGACCGGCAGTTGCGGCACTCTACGTATCGTTTGCTGAGGTGACCAACGGCGCGTTTGGCCGCACCGTGATCCCGCTGGGAGCACCGATTCTGAAAGAGCCTCCAGCTCAGATCGCAGGCGAGAGCGGCATCCGGGCGGCATAACCGACGCAACAATTCTGTGGTTGGCGACACGCCGCGCACCGCACTCCAGCGATTTCGTTGAAGTCACGAGCGGTGCCTTCCCGAGACGCTCCGGAGAAGAGGCCACGTCCGAAGACGTGGCCTCTTCTCCTAATACGTTCTACCCCGTAATGCTCCGCGTTGCGGATCTGTCACTGTACGTGTTCCCCGTCGGTATCAAAGTTAGCCGGGGGCCAAGTTCCAAGCGCCTGCAAGAATCCCACGAGTTGCAAGTGCCACGAGGAGGCGCCGCAGCCGATGCGAAAAAGCATGGTCCCGCTCATTAGGCTCTACTTAGGCTCTACGGCCCTGCCGAAGAAAATACGAAGAAAAGAAAAATGAAGAATTCGCAGGTAGATCTACGAAACAGAAATGCTTCCGCTATAATCGCTCTAGCCAGTATTGCGGAGAGATGGCCGAGTGGCTGAAGGCGGCGGTTTGCTAAACCGTTGTACGGTCAAAAGCTGTACCGGGGGTTCGAATCCCCCTCTCTCCGCCACTAGCTTCTAAGCAATCAAACACAAACAACTTGAGATGAACTACATGATCGGCAGCCGACCTGCCGATTTGTTGTTTTTGGCCTTTTGGGTGATCACCGGGTGATCAGAACGCAGATGAAGCCCTAGTTTTCCTTCACCGGGGCGGTTCTTTTACGAGCCTCCGTGCGCGATCGGTGCTGCCAAGGAGTCCGAGCCATAGGAGAGGACTGAATGGCGCCGAAACTCGGGAGTGAAGCCCCTGGCGGCTTGTTTCAACGATGATGGCCGAACTGCGCAACCGGCCTCGCGGGCAAAACAACACGCGCTCTGTCAGTGTGCCCGCTGCAGGCTGATTTTGCTGATCATCCGCACCCATCGCGCCGGTCGCTGATCCTCTGGTACGACCAGTTGCAGTGGACCGTGTTTATCGTCGAGCGGCTTGCCGTCCAGCGTGTCAGCTACCAGAACCTGGTTCTGCTGGATCGTTGGGTCGATCTCTGCGAGCGCCAGCACGACTTCGTATCCGTCCTTTGCGCTGATGATGAGGTAGTCGCGCATCTCCGAGCCGCGCAGCTTCTCACCGGCAGGAGCTCCAACCTGGACCAGCAGTGCACGTAACGGCACGCCTTCATACTTCTCTTGCTTCTGCGTATGAGGATTGGTCACAGTCAACGTCTGATGCGGCATCTTTTGAAACTCGGACTGTGAGATCGACTTCTGCGCGCCGCCCTCAACTTCCAACGCAAGCTGCGCCATCATCGCAACGCTCGACAGCATGACCGCCGTGATTACCAAGCACTTCATGATTTGCTGCACTTGTTCTCCTGCGTTCCGCGAAGCATCTGTCACCCATGGCCAAGAAAGAGCGCCGGATCACACTGAGTGATCCGCGACCTTCGCGCAAAAGTGATCGTACGCTACATCTTGATGCCAGAAACATACACAATGCCCCAGAATGGCTCTGCTTCTGTTCAATTCCGAAACACTTTGGAGCCAGCCTATGCCATGACTTCACGTCCTTCCCTCGTAATTAGCGTATTATCACCAGTTTCCCGTGATGGGAAGCGTCTGGTGGGGTCCGCGTTTGCAATGGTATCAGGCGTGCTTCAACTGTTTACAGCAGGGCATTGACCCCATTCAAATCGAGGAGTAACGACGTGACCACAGCGGCGACGACACCGACACCAGCAACGATTACCACATTGGTTCCACCAACAGCGGTACCAGCAACGGTTGTAACCGGAGCACATGAAATCGACGTATTGGCAGCAAAGGCACTCACGGCACTGGGGCAGTTCAAGGGCTTCTCCCAGGTGCAGGTTGACAGGATCGTCGAGGCCATGACAGCGGCCGGCGTGGCCAACGAACGTTATCTGGCTGAGTTTGCCGTCGAAGAGACGGGCATCGGCAATGTGGAAGACAAAGTCATCAAGAATCACTTCGGAACCCAGGTGGTCTATGACTACATGAAGGACAGAAAGTCCGTCGGCGTCATCCATGAAGAAAACGGCATCATCTCCATCGCCGAGCCGTTCGGAATCGTGGCAGCGGTCACGCCAACCACCAACCCGACCTCGACCACGATGTTCAAGGCGCTGATCTCGCTGAAAGGGCGGAACGTCATTATCTTCGCCTTCCACCCCCGGGCGCAGAAGTGCAGTGCGGCAGCCGCCAAGCTCATGCATGATGCCGCCGTGGAAGCCGGCGCTCCGGAAAACTGCATCCAGTGGGTCAGCCAGCCCTCGATCGAGGCGACCGACGCGCTGATGAAGCACCCGGATGTCGCCATTGTCGTCGCCACCGGCGGCGGCGCCATGGTGAAGGCTGCTTACAGCTCCGGCCACCCCGCCCTGGGTGTGGGACCGGGCGGCGTACCTGTCTATATTGAAAAGACCGCCAAGCTGGACATGGCGATTGCAGACATCATCGCCTCCAAGACCTTCGATAACGGTACCATCTGCTCTTCCGACCAGTCGGTTATCTTTGACGATCTTGCGACCGCCGAAAAGGCGCTGATGCTATTTGAACAAAACGGCGCCTACCTGTGTACGGTAAAGGAAAAAGCCAAGCTGGAAGCCGTCGTATTTGACAAGGAGCGCGGTGTTCCCGCAATGGCAATCGTCGGCAAGAGCCCGCAGATCATCGCCAAGCTTGCCGGCTTCACCATTCCGGATGACAGGAAGTTGCTGATGGTGCCGCTGACCACAACCTGCGGGACAGACTGGATGAGCCGCGAGAAGCTCTCGCCGATCCTAGGCTGGTACGTCGCCGACTCCAAGGAGGAGGCAATCGCCGCAGCAGCGAGTCAGCTTGAATTCGGCGGCGCCGGCCACTCGGCCGTGGTCTTTACCGAGAGCGAAGCTGTGGCTTGTGAATTCGCGCTGCGAGTTCACGCCAACCGCGTGGTCTGGAACCAGCCCTCGGTACACGGCACCATCGGCGCCCTGTACAACTCGCTGGTACCGTCGCTTACTTTGGGCTGCGGCGCAATGGGCGGCAACATCACAAGCGAGAACGTAGGTTACAAGAATCTGCTCAACATCAAGCGGTTGGCGCGCAGGAATCCAGCGGCCAACTAAAAGGGTTTCATGGTAGTGGCAGGTGGCAGGTTCCAATGCCTGGGAGGCCGTGGAACCCTGCCACTGGCTACAAGGTCTTATCACAAAAAAACAGGAGTAAGTAGACAGTGAACATTCACGAGTATCAGGCCAAAGCCATTCTCTCGAGGTACGGAGTGGCAGTGCCGCGCGGAACGATGGTGGAGTCGCGCGAAGAAGCAGAGCGTGCCGCTAAGGACCTCATGAGCGCAGGAGCCCCCGGGGTGGTAGTAAAGGCGCAGATTCATGCTGGAGGCCGCGGCATGGGCGGCGGCGTGAAGCTGGCCAAGAGCTACACGCAGGCCGGCGAACTGGCGGAGAAGATTCTTGGGATGCAGTTGGTGACGCACCAGACCGGTCCTGAAGGCAAACATGTGCGGCGGTTGCTGGTTGAAGAGATGCTGCCGATTGCCCGGGAGCTGTATTTAGGAATCCTGCTGGATCGCGAGGTCTCGCGTCCGGTATTCATGGCCTCCCAGGCAGGTGGGATGGAGATCGAGGAGGTTGCGGCCAAGGCACCGGACGCGATCATCAAGGAGTACATCGATCCCGCGATTGGCTTCCAGCCCTTTCAGGCGCGCAAGATCGCCGTTGGGCTCGGTCTGACGCCGGAGCTGATCGGACCGGCGGTGAAGTTCATGCTGGCGCTCTACAAGGCCTACGAGGAGACCGACGCCTCGCTGTTTGAGATCAATCCTTTCATCACCACCACGGATGGCCGCGTTGTTGCGCTGGACGCCAAGGTGAACATTGACGACAACGCCCTGTACCGCCACGCGGACGTGAAGGAATTGCGCGACATCACCGAGGAGGACCCCCTCGAGGTGGAAGCCAGCAAGTACAACCTGAACTACATCAAGCTGAACGGCACCGTGGGCTGCATGGTGAACGGCGCGGGGCTGGCCATGGCGACCATGGACATCATTAAGTTTGCTGGCGGCGAACCAGCAAATTTCCTGGATGTAGGCGGCGGAGCCAACGCCGATCAGATCACGCACGCATTTGAAATTCTGCTGGCCGATACCAGCGTGAAAGCAGTACTCATCAACATCTTCGGCGGAATTCTGCGAGTGGACACGCTGGCCAAAGGCGTAGTGGAGGCGGCGCGCAAGACCAACATCCAACTGCCGATCGTGCTGCGACTGGAAGGCACCAACGTGGAAGAGGGACGCGAGATTCTGCGCGCCAGCGGCTTGAACTTTATTGTGGCGCAAACCATGAAAGACGCGGCAGAGAAGGTCGTCGCAGCAGCGAAAGGCGCGGCGGAGAATGATGATTGCGTAGCGGAAGCCGCGGCAGCGAATGTAGTTTTTGCAGCGAGACCCGCGGCCGGGAACGGCTTTACCGCAGCGGCGGGGAATTAAGCGATGAGCATTCTGGTTGATGAAAACACTCGATTGATCGTGCAGGGACTCACCGGTCGTGAAGGAACCTTTCACGCCAAGGCTTGCGCCGCCTATGGCACCAAGGTCGTGGGCGGAGTAACGCCCGGCAAAGGTGGAATCACCCACGAGGGCTTTCCGGTTTTCGATACCGTGCAAGACGCGGTGATCGAGGCTGGAGCCAACGTCAGCGTCATCTTCGTTCCTCCACCCTTTGCCGCCGACGCCATCCTGGAAGCGGTCGAGGCCGAAGTGCCGCTGATTATCTGCATCACGGAAGGCATTCCGGCCCGCGACATGGTGGGCGTGTTGCGCTACATGCAGGGCAGCAAGTCACGGCTGATTGGGCCTAACTGCCCTGGCATTATCTCGCCGGGCAAATGCAAGGTCGGCATTATGCCGGCGAACATTCACCGCCCGGGCCACATCGGAATCATCTCGCGCTCGGGCACGCTGACCTACGAAGCGGTCCACCAGCTCTCGCAACTTGGCCTGGGACAGTCCACCGCAATCGGAATCGGCGGCGATCCCATTGTCGGCACCAGCTACGTCGACGCGCTGAAGTTGTTCAATGACGATCCGAAAACCGATGCGATTATCATGATCGGCGAGATCGGCGGCAATGCCGAGGAGACAGCGGCAGAGTACATCCATGACCACGTCCAAAAACCGGTGGTGAGCTTTATCGCCGGGCAGACCGCGCCTCCCGGACGCCGCATGGGTCACGCCGGGGCGATCATCAGTGGTGGACATGGAACGGCAAGAGAAAAGTTCAACGCGCTGAAGGCCGCTGGCGTGCAAATCGTCAAGTCTCCCGCGTTGCTTGGCGGGTCCATGGTGTCAGCTCTGGGCGCGAGATACCTGGCAAGGGTGTAAAGGTGTAATAGGCACATGCAGCCGAAATGCCGAGCACGGCATTTCGGCTGACACTCCTAGATTGAGACCTCGCTTCACCTGACCAGCCGCTTTATCGCCCCCCTACCGCGGAAACACCCAAACTACTGCTTTGACTTGCCACCCGGCAGGGTGAATCCGTACTGCGACATCAGGCTGACGATCTCCGGCTTGCGGACGAAGTCGAGGAAGAGAGCGGCAGTCGCCTTGTCCTTGGAACTCTTCAAAATGACTGCGGCCTGTTCGATGGGCGCGTGGTCGGAATCCGGGATTTCGACGAAGTGCCCCGCATTTTTCATCTGCGGGCTAAGCACCAGCGAGTGCGCAAGAATGCCTGCATCGGCGGCGCCGGACTGCACGAACTGCGCAGTCTGCGAGATGTTTTCTCCCATCACAAACTTGCTCTGCAGCGAATCGTAAAGCCCCTCTTTCTTCAGAGACTCAACCGCCGCGCGGCCATAGGGAGCGTGCTGAGGATTGGCAATTGCGATCCGCTTTGCCTCCGGCGATAGCAGCGCACGCAAGCCCTTCGAGAGATCCAGTGTCGAGTTGTTGGGTACATAGAGGACGAGTTTGCCAATGGCGTACTTGTAGAGAGTGCCAGGCTGCGTGAGACCTTCGGTTTCGAGACGCTGCGGATATTGCATGTCGGCTGAGAAAAAGACATCGAAGGGCGCACCGTTTTCGATCTGCAAGAGGAACTGGCCGGAGGAGCCAAAGTTAACCTTAACCTTCTTGCCTGTCTCCTTTTCGAACCTGGCGGCGACCTCGGGAAAGACGGAGGATAGATCGGCGGCAGCAGCGACAACGATTTCCTGCGCGCTGACCAAAGCGGAGCAACAGAAGAAGATCACAACGAGCAGAAGTCTCTTCATGGTTTCAACCTCAGCTTTCTATACCACAGGCAGCTCTTTATCTTTGCCTGCTCCAGCCTTGCAACGCAAGTGCAAGCAGTCGGTGTGTAAGCTGCTTGATCGATTCAAAGGCCACTGCGGCCGGCAGAGTCAAGTTCGGTGTAGATGGCGTACAACCCCGGGCAGCCGCCAACCACCTAAACCCACGAACCCGAACAAATGTGCTTAGCAGTCGGGCGTTCCCCAACCATCTTCAGAGTTGCTGGAGGAGTAGTACCATGAAAACACCACAAACTGGACAGACCGGAGACTCGGAGCAGCACTCCAGCCCGGAACAACTGGTAGACGCGCTGAATAGCGCATTCGGCAAGCAGCAACCCGGTGTCCGCGCGGTCTACGCGAAAGGCGTTGATCTCGAAGGAGATTTCCGGCCAAGCAATGATGCCTCATCCGTGAGTAAGGCCCCGCATCTGCAAAACAGAAGCACTCCGATCTCAGTTCGATTTTCGGATTTTACGGGCATCCCTACAATCTCCGATACCGACGGATTCGCGTCGCCGCGAGGCATGTCGATCAAGTTTCACCTGCTGAACGGTTCCGAGACCGACATCGTCGCCCACTCCTACAATGGCTTTCCGGTCGCCACCGCCGACGAATTCAGGGAATTTGTGATGGCGCTAAGTTCCAGCGGAGCGGGCACCGCGAAGCCAACCCCGCTCGACCGCTTCCTGGGCTCCCATCCGATGGCCAAAACGTTTCTGGAATCACAGGTTCCACCTCCGGTCAGTTATGCCACGGTTGCGTACTTTGGCGTGAACACGTTTAAGTTCACGAACGAGGAGGGGAAGGTGACGTTTGGGCGTTACCAGATTCGCCCTGCGGACGGCGAACAGTTTTTGTTTAAGGCTGAAGATGCAAAGACCGATCCAAACTATCTGTCGAAAGAGATCAGAGAACGGGTAGAAATTCGAGGACCCGTCAGGTTCAAATTGCTTCTGGAGATAGCCGAGGAAGGAGACGATCTCGACAATCCCTCCATCGCATGGCCGCAAACGCGCACCAAGGTTGAGCTGGGAGACGTTGAGATTTCCGACGTGGTGGCCGACAATGTTGCCGCCGAACGTAAACTGTTCTTTCAGCCGGGAGCTCTACC
The DNA here is from genome assembly GCA_963737175.1 of uncultured Acidobacteriota bacterium. Classification (GTDB taxonomy): domain Bacteria; phylum Acidobacteriota; class Terriglobia; order Terriglobales; family Acidobacteriaceae; genus TOLSYN. Next base: position 177,640 of record CAVTRQ010000016.1, read on the forward strand.
CTCCGGCATAGAGGCCCAGGATCCAATGATCAAGGCCCGTGAGGAATCCTACCCGGTCTCCTACGAGCGCCGGACTAAAAAGGCCGCTTGATTTGGGTTCCTGTATTCAGGCGCCGTCGCCTTCGTGCGAGAGGAATGCGCCTCGGTTGAAAGTAGGAGACCTTCATCGAAAAGGATGCCGCCCGAATGAGAGGAGAGAGTGTGAACAGCGCAAAGGCAAGCGTGCTCTCATTACGGGCGGCACCTCTGGCATTGGCCTCGAGGCACTTATGCGATTGCCGCTACTTACTCCGCCGATGGTGAAGCGCCTACCTGCAATGGCGAAGGGTGGAGCAGACCGATCACTGTCTGATAAAGCCTGTTGCGCATTTCAAAGCGATCGCTGGCCCGCGTGACATAACGCACGATGATGTCCGTCCCAGAAGCTGCAGGGCGCATATCCACGGCGGGACTGGCATTGAAGTGGCCCAGCCCATTATGTTTGCTGATGCGCTGCCACTCCACCTTGGCAAGGTCGGCGTCTTTCTCCGTCTCCTTAACCACCGCACTATGAATCAGCTCGATCACCTGGTGACTGTCTTCAGAAGATGGAACGTTGACCTTGATCTCATCCCACATCCATTGGCTGGCGGTGGAGAAATTAAAGTATTGGCCCGAGATGGCGAATTTGTTGAGGAATGTGACCCGCCGGCCGGTTGGATGTCCTCGGTCGGTCCAGTTACCAGTCTCCAGCAGCGCGGTGCGAAAGACGCCAATCTCAACAACCTCTCCCCCGACGCCGTTAATTTCAACCCAGTTGCCCACCCGTATTCCGTTCTTGCCCATCAATACGAACCAGCCAAGAAAGGCAATGATGAAATCCTGAAATGCGACTGTCAATCCGGCCGTAGCCAGACCGAGAATTGTGGGTACCTGGTCGGGCGGCCCAAAGATCACGAGAAGGATGCACAGGAGCGCGACAACTTGCGTCGCAAGCAGAAGGATCGTATGCAGCGTATGCTTGCGGCGATTATCAATCGCCGGTGTTTGCAGCACGGCGTCCACTAGCGAAACCACCAATCCGGCACACAAAATGATGAATGCGATCCATGCGAAGGACTCGAACATCAAATGCCAGACGATGCGGTGCTGCAGCAATACCTGTGCAGCCCACTTGTTGTAGACCGCCGAGAGTTGCTGCTGAGTTTGCAGGCGGTCGCCGATCAGACTACGAATGTTGCTCTGCGCCGACAACCGTTTGAGCAACTCCAGCCTGAGAGCCTTACTGGGTAGGACAAGAGGCGTCGCTGACGCTGCAACCCCGCTGGCTGGTGGCTGGGCCGCCGCGTCGGGAATTCCGACCCTACCGGAATTCATCGCGCTTTGTAATTGTGCATACTGAGCTTTCAGCGAAATGGCGTCTTGGTCCGCCTGTTGCTTGGCCTGCACGATCGAAGCGTATCGGCTGCGCTGGCTGAACCAGGCAGCGAGACGCCGATACAGGGTTCCCTTGGCTCGCGCGGAGAGCACCGCGGTTGGTCCGCCGCTGTTCGCGTGCTCATCAATCGAGCGCATTGCAGCTTCATGTGCAGCCAGTTCTTGCTGAATCGTGCCGCGCTGGTCACCAATCTGACGCGCCAGACCCTCTACCGCATCGTTGAGTGCATCCGTGTCCAGCGCAAGCTGTGCCTTCGCGACCTCCAGATCGTCGGCTACCGTTGATGCGTTGGGGCCCTTGGCCTGCTCGGTCAAGCCATCCACCAGAGCCTGGTCACCTTTGACCGTTTTCTGCAGATCCTCGATCTTGCGCGAAAGAGCCAGGGACTCTCCGGTCAGCACGCGCGTCTCAAGACTGGCTTGGCGAAGTGCCATGGCGAAGGCCTGATCCACCTCATGATCCGCGAGTCGCTGCGCTTCCCGGGCATAGCGCTGCTCTTCCGCGGACACCGCGAGGGGCGCCAACGCCCACGCAGTCTTCCATGGACCTTGATCTACCAGTTCCTCTGAGGCGTGGGCACCCCCTCGCCTCGCGAAGTGGAGGTCGGCCATCGAGTCCCGTGTCCAGTAGTTGGCAATCAAACAGGAGATCAGTACGAGCGCCGGTATGAAAATTGCCAGCGCGCGTCCGCTCGTAATCGCGCCTTTGATAGATGGAAGTTGGTTATTGATAATTTTGCCTCAGATAAAAAATACGCGTTGCTGATGTATGGCTTGCACTGCGAAACGGCGGCTGAGTGCAGCTTCGGTCGCCCGTGCGACGCGCGTCTGCACATATCTCTGTAATCAATAGTATGACGAAACGCACGGTTGTCCAAAATTAAGGCGGTGAGCGACGGTAAGAAAAGCTGCGTTTTTCTGACTTCCGCAAAACGCTGTCCTTGATCTCCCGCGGCCCGCCCAAACCAGCTTAGTGGATCGTATTGATCGTGACTTTCAACTTATTGATCACTTCCTTCGACAGCGGAACATAGGCCAGCGTGGCAGCCTCGTGCTGGCCATCTCCAAGCATCCATACCAGGAAGTCATGCAGAACCTTGCCTTTGCTGGCGTCCCTGGACTGCTGGGGAATTAGCAACCAGGTGAAGCTGGCAATCGGATATGCGTCCTTGCCCTCCGGATCGGTGATGGAGACTCGATAGTCGGCCGGCATGTCGGCGGCCACGACAGCCGCGGCTGCGGTGATCGAGTCTAGCGATGCCTTCACGAAGTTCCCGCGCTTGTTGCGCACCAGGCCATAGCTGATATCGTTCTGCACCGCGTAGCTCAGTTCGATGTAGCCGATGGAACCATCCATTTGTCGGATTTCACCGGCCACCCCTTCATTGCCCTTGCTGCCCGGACCCACCGGCCATCTCACGCTGGTGTTCTTGCCCACCTTGGAGTTCCATTCAGGACTCACCTTGGAAAGGTAATCGGTAAACATGTAAGTGCTGCCTGAGGCATCCGAGCGATGAACCACAAGAATGGGCAGGTTGGGAAACTTCACCTCGGGATTGACTTCGGCAATCGCCGGATCACTCCAGTTGTCGATCTTGCCGAGAAAGATAGCGGCCAGAAGCTCGGGAGTGAACCTCAATACCTGCTTTATGCCACGAATATTATAGGAGGGGACCACGGCACCGAGCACTGTGGGAATATGCAGAATCCTGACCGGACACGCGGACAACTGCTCGTCCGTCATAGGATCATCGGATGCGCCAAAATCGACGGTACCGGCGATGACCTGCCGAATCCCCGCGCCGGAACCCAGCGACTGGTAATTGATCTGTATCCCGGGATGAGCCGAGCTGTACTCCGTAAACCACTTCTGGTAAATAGGATTTGGGAAGGTAGCACCGGTGCCGTTCACCCACTGTGCGGACGCGCTGACGCACAATACCAGTGCACACGCCAACAGCTTTAGAGTGTGAATCAAGGCGCGATTCCTCCTGTAATCTCAGTAATGAATCCCTGTTTGACTTGCCCGAACTCAAGCAAGAGTCCGTCGTCTAGATCGGCCCTGAGGTGGGAAGCCAACCTGCCGTCTGCCTTCTTAATCGGAATGGAGGCCTGTTCCACAGCTCATCTTAGCGGCGCGGGCCTGAGCGATCAAGGCACAATGTGAGGCTGATTCCCGGCAAGCGTGCAACTGTCCCCATCCCTTGGGCTTTCGGCACTCCTACTCTCGATTGACGGCGCTGGACTCAAGATGCGATATTCAATTGTTACAGTCCGATTAAAGGATCACAAAATCAGGGTGGGTATCAGTTGACCTGCTAGCCCCTCAGGAGATAGCTGCCGCCGTTATGCTCCGCTTTATCCCACGCGAAACCAAGTTCTTCGACCTCTTTGCAGAGATGGCGCAAAATCTTACCATCGGAGCGCGGCAACTGCGCGATCTGCTCCAGGATTATACCGACGTCGCCAACGTAGTCCAGAAGATCAAAGGTACCGAGCACAAGGGTGACGAAATTGCCCACGCCGTTTTCGTCAAGTTAAACTCGTCTTTCATTACCCCTTTCGACCGCGAAGACATACACACTCTGGCGAGCTCGATGGACGACGTACTCGATTACATCAATGCGGCGGCCGATCGCCTCACTACCTACAAAATCACGAAGCCTCCAGCCGAGGCCGTCGAACTGGCGACCATCATTTTTCGCCAGGCTGAGGAGCTGGCGAAGGCGATCGCTCTCATTGAGAAAGGCGATGCCTTGCTCAAATATTGTGTCGAGGTCAACCGGTTGGAGAATGAAGCCGACGGCATCACTCGCGCCGCCATTGGCCATCTCTTCGAAACGGAAGCCGAATCCCATTCAGCTCATCAAGCACAAGGAGCTGCTCGAAGTCCTGGAAATGGCCACCGACAAGGCTGAGGACGTAGCCAACGTGCTGGAAACCGTGGTACTAAAGAGCGCCTGAGCAACGGCCCACATTGCGAAACGCGCTGCGTCTCTGCTAGAGGTACGTCTTGAACACTGGACTGATTTTAGTGATCGTCACCTGTGTGGTGGCTCTGGCCTTCGACTTCATCAATGGCTTCCACGATGCCGCAAACAGCATCGCCACCGTAGTTTCTACCCGCGTACTCTCGCCCAAGCTGGCTGTGGTGTGGGCGGCATTTTTTAACTTCGCCGCCGCCTTTCTGCTCGGCACCGCGGTTGCAAAAACCATCGGCAATGGGATGGTCGATCTCAGCATCGTCACCCAGTATGTGGTGCTGGCCGGACTGCTGGGCGCCATCGGCTGGGATCTGCTGACCTGGTGGCTGGGTCTGCCGACCTCCTCTTCCCACGCCCTCATTGGAGGCTACGCGGGAGCTGGAATTGCTCGCGCTGGCATTCTGCACGGCTGGCGCACATGCCTCAGCGTCATCATTCCCGGGAGGTTGGACCAAGACCATCATCTTTATCTTCATCGCTCCCGTGATGGGCTTCGTGCTCGGCTTTACTTTCATGGTCGCAACTTCTTGGATTTTTCAGAATAAAGCGCCTCGGCAAGTCGATACCTGGTTCCGTAAGCTTCAGTTGCTCTCCGCCGCAGGCTATTCGCTCGGTCACGGGGGCAATGACGCGCAAAAGACCATGGGCATCGTAGCCGGGGCACTCTTCACCGGCCACATCATCTCCGAGTACGACTTCAAACATGACTGGGGCCACTACCACTGGCCGATCATTCTGTGCGCTCACGCTGCCATTGCCGCCGGAACTTACTTCGGCGGATGGAAGATTGTTCATACCATGGGCAGCAAGATCACAAAGCTTAAACCGGTCGGCGGCTTCTGCGCCGAGACTGCCGGAGCCATCACTTTGTTCGGTACCGCCCTCGCCGGCATTCCAGTTTCGACCACGCACACGATCACCGGAGCGATCATCGGGGTCGGTACCACGCAGCGTCTATCCGCAGTTCGCTGGGGCGTGGCCACCCGCATCGTCTGGGCCTGGGTGTTGACCATTCCCGCTTCAGCCGCCGTCGCGGGCGCTATCTTCTATCTTACACACCTGATCAATCCAGCGGCATAGCGTCTTTAGCGGAACTGAATGGGGCGTCTGCGGGCTCAGGGCTTCGTTCCCGCGGCAGACGCGGCGAGTCGACTTAGGTGAAGCAGTCCCAACTGCTACTCGATTCGCATGTCGCTGTCGTAATCAACAACCAGGAACTTGTCCGCCGCGTGCACCTGACGGATTTCGAGTCGTTCGAGCGTCAGGGGATAGCCGCTCGTCTCGGTGGACTTCGTCATCATGTCGCGCAGAACAGTGGCCGCGTTGATCTTGACGTTGGCGGGTAACTTGCGGCTGAGAAATGGCGAAAGGACGAAGTTTAATTCCGACGAATCGCTGAGACGATCCAGTCGCGCGTCGGTCACGCCGATCGTCTCACCCTCTGCACTCGGAGCCAGCGAGATGACGGTGTTCATCGATACGGGAAAGCCGATGCAGCGTCCGGCGATCTCCTTCCCATACTTGCCGCCTGCGTGCACACGCACCAGGATGCGGTCTCCCGAAAAGGAGAGATGCGGATCTTCGGTATAAAGAGAGCAAGCCGAGTGCGCGTCTCCGCGCAGGTAAAAGCGTTGATCGGGAGTGTTGAAAAGTCGCGCCTTCAAGGTGCGCTCAAGAGCGCCGGAAGAAACCTTGAACTGTCCAGCCTCGCAGACCGGAACGCAGCAGAGAAAGAAGCAGCAGAATAACAAGACAGAACGAATCGGCATGGTCTTTAGAAGAGCCGCTCCCTTAAATCACACCGAGATTCGGCGTGCTGAATACCGTGCACACCGGAGATGCGTGTTGGAGAGGAACTCTGAATCAAGCATACTCTTCCCGCACCTATTCTCTATATCAAAACAGGATTCATCCCGTGCGCGACATACTCTGGGCTCTGCACCGCTCCATCCGTCGGCGCCATATCCTGTGCATCCTACCGTCACGCCGAAGGCATTTGGCCGCAACGCACGATGCAGAATGGGTGCTCGTGCGAAGATAGATTTGGGACGCAAGTGACCCGCGGAGCACATGGAAACCTCAACCTTTCGCAGGGTATTCAAAGCATTCCAGTATCGAGATTTCCGGCTGATGTGGTTCGGTGCCTGTATGTCCAGTGTTGGTACCTGGATGCAGATTGTGGCGCAGGGCTGGCTGATCTATCGGCTGAGCCATTCCCCATTTTTACTCGCGCTGGATCAATTTCTCGGCGGCATTCCCATCTTTCTGTTCTCGCTGATTGGCGGAGTGGTTGCCGACAGGATTGAGCGGCGGAAGATTCTCCTCGTCTCCCAGTACATGCAGATGGCGAGCGCGACGCTGCTCACGGTACTGGTGTCGGCCGGACTTGTGCATGTGTGGCCGATCCTCTGTCTCTCGTGCGTTTCCGGCTTGGCCCAGGCTTTTGGCGGGCCTGCGTACCAGGCGCTGATCCCCACGCTGGTCAAGCGGGAGGACATGCCGAATGCCATTGCGCTGAATTCGATCCAGTTCAACTTGGCGGTCACCATTGGGCCCGCGCTCGCCGGTCTGGTGCTGGCAAAGTTCGGGGAGAAGTGGTGCTTCGGCCTGAATGCGCTTTCGTTCCTGGCGCCGGTCATATCGCTCTCAATCATCTCGGCCCGATTCCTGCCGGAGGCCACCACCGATTCGATCTTCAGCAGTCTGACGCAGGGCATCAAGTTTGTTCGCAAGCAGAACTCCATGAGTGCGCTGATCGTCTTGGCATTCTGTATGACCGCTTTTAGCATGCCGATGCGAACCTATCTTCCGGTGTTCGTTAAAGACATCTTTCATCGCGGTCCGGAAGTTTACGGCAACCTGCTTTCACTGATGGGAATCGGTTCGATCTGCGGCTCACTGATGGTCGCGGGTAAGGGTAACATCCACAACAAAGGGCGGGTTGCACTCTTCATGCTCATCTGCCTGGGGATTGGGATCGCAGGGTTCTCCTTTTCAAGATCGTTATCGCTTAGCTATGCCATGCTGGCGCTCGTAGGGGCTTCCATGATGGCTGTGTTTGCCACGGTGAACTCGCTAGTGCAGTTGATTACGACCAACGAAATGCGCGGACGTGTGATGAGCGTATATAGCTGCGCGTTCCGTGGTGGCTTGCCCATGGGAAACCTGTTGTCGGGATGGCTGGTTCCCGTGTTTACGGCACCAGTGGTGCTGGGAGTGAACGGATTGCTGCTGATTCTGGTAGCCCTGTACTTTCTGCTCTGGCAACGGCAGGTGGCTGCGCTTTGATACTTCGGCGACGAGTATAAGCGAGCCCAGCCGATCGTTGGTCCCGACAACGGGATCGTCGCATTTGAGGTACATAGTTGCATTATCATTTTTTCCTGCGTGCAATAATCGCAGATACTATGCACGTCCTGGCAGGCGGCGGTTGGACAGCGATAATGGTTCGGGGAGTCGTCCCGGCAATGGCCGGAGCCTACTTGGGGTTGACGATTCTTGGCGCTTTTTTTACCAATCGCATCATCTTCCAACCCCCTCCGCCGGGCTATCAAGATGACGCGTCTGTCCTGAAGCTCACCAGTGCTGACGGCGCAAGAATATCAGCCAAATACTTCCCCAACCGCAATGCAACATTCACGCTCCTGTTTAGCCACGGAAATGCCGAAGACATTGGCTACGACACGCCGTTTTTCGAGGCGATTCGGAATGCTGGATTCGCAGTCTTCGCCTATGACTACCAAGGCTATGGAAGCAGCGAAGGAAAACCGTCCGAGGAGCATCTCTACGAAGACAACCAAGCGGCCTATCACTATCTGATAAACGACCTGCACGTTCCTCCCGGCAGAATCATTGCGTGGGGCCGCTCATTGGGAGGAGCGGCAGCCGTCGACCTTGCGGCAAGACGTCCAGTTGCCGGATTGATCATGGAGAGCACGTTCACCAGCGCATTTCGGGTTCTGACGAGATTTCCGTTGATACCTTTCGACAAGTTTGTGAGTCTTGCAAAAATTCGCAACGTCCGCTGTCCTGTGCTGGTGATCCACGGAAAGAGAGATGGCGTCATCAGCTTCTATCACGGCCCGACTCTCTTTGCCGCCGCGAACGAGCCGAAGTACTCCTACTGGGTGGAGCGAGCTGGTCACAACGACCTCGCGCTCGTTGCAGGCGAAGGTTACTTTGAGCAACTGCGAAGGTTCGCTGAGTTGGTTGACCGCCAGGAGGCGGGCAGGTAGACCCGAAGTTCAGTCCTGCGCGAAACGCGGCGGATATCCGGCTCTGCCGAGGCTTCATCCGGTGGCTACAGTCAGGAAAACTCAAGCACTTCAATGGGAGCGCCATTCTCAACTATCATCGCCGCCCGAACCCCGGAATAAGGTGAGAACGGTGGAAAGATGATTTCTTTTCCTGCGATGGCCGCTTCAAGGTTATCCACTTCGAAAGCAACATGGGGAACGGAGCGGACGAGTTCTGGAACGGGGCTATCGGATTCGAAGCGCAGCCATTCAACCCCGTAGGAACTTGTGTCAAAGCCGGATGCGAAAACCTTGAAGGCAGCAAGATAGTGCTCCGCTACGTGTACGGCGTCGGTAGGGATTCCGACATGATGAAAGCGCCAGCCTTGCAGCGAAGTAGCGGCTGGCGGCTCCTGAAACTTCCGGTGCTTGGGTGGTTCGGCGTTGGCGGGATTTTGAAAGGCGCTCATTGCCTTCATTCTACTTTGCACTGCATCCGAGAACACAAGCTCTTGCCAGTTTTGACCGAGGAGCATTCTTCTGGGGCATGTACCCCAAATTGAGCTGGGAACATCCTAAGAGAGAGGGTGAGAGCGCAGGTTGACTCTCCGGCTGGTGCGCGATGCTGAATATTAGAAAGATTCTTCTGCCGGTTGATTTCCCGGACCCCTCGCTGAGTGTGGTCCATCAGGCTGCTACCCTGGCCCACCATTTTCATTCCGAGATCGTCATGCTGCACGTCGTGAATGTGCTCGCTGCCGCCGTCGGATGGAGCCAGGAAAAGCTGGACCAGTCTCTCGGGGCCGAGCTTGAAGGCCTTGCGATCCAACGCGTGTTGGTCGAAGGCGACCCGGCCAAAGTAATTGTGCAGACGGCGGGCGCAGAACAAGCCGACCTGATCATGATGCCCTCCCATGGCTACACGTTCAACCAGTTTCTACTGGGCTCTGTGACGGCGAAAGTACTACACGGGACTGCGTGCCCGGTTTGGACCGACGCCCACGTGGAAGAATCTCCGGTGCAGGAGTTTGCCATCCGCAACGTCTTGTGCGCGGTCGATTTCAGCCCCCGTTGTCACAAAGCTGTGTCGTGGGCCGCGCAGATGGCCGCCGAATTTGGAGCTCGCCTTACGCTCGTCCACGTCACTGCCTCGGTGGAGCTTTGGGGACCTGGCGGCGACTATGTCGATCCGGAATGGAAAGAGCTACTTGTCGGGGGCGCTTCTCGGTATCTCGCAGAGCTCCAGCAAGAGATGGGAATCAGGGCAGACGTATTTATAGGCAGTGGTGACGTGCCCAGGGTGCTGAGCGAGGCTGCGAAGCAGACGAATGCAGACTTGCTGGTCACTGGGTGCTACCCGTATGGCGGTCACCTGCGGACCCATGGCTACGCAATCATTTGTGCGGTGCCGATTCCGGTCTTGAGCGTGTGAGGGCAAAGTTTCGAGGCATTACAACCCCGCCCAGCGCCTCAACCCATCGGCATCTCTGCTCAGCTCCGAACCGTCAAGACCGGACAAGGAGCCTGGCACACGACCGTGGAAGCGGTCGCCCATGGCAAATGTGCGGCAACCGAATGCTCCGACGCACGGTGCGCGCCCATCACGATCAGAGCCGCGTGTTTGCTTTCTGCCACGCCAAGGATCATCTCTGCCGCTGGTTCACATTCGACAATAATCTCCGGGTTCAACTCCTGCATGGTTTCGGCGGAAATCAGCTCTGCCACTTGCCGCCGGGCACAGCCAAGAGCATTGGCAACCAGCTCTACGGAAACTTCCCAATGGGCAGCCAGCGTATCCATACTACCTGGCATGATCTCCGTGCTCGCCGGCACGGCATGCAGCAGGACGAGGTGCGAGTTGTTAGCCCGCGCCAACGACACCGCATAGGGCAAAGCGCGCTGAGATCCGGAGGAAAAATCAGTCGCGAAGAGAATCGTCTTAAAGCTCGCATCCGCCGTTCCTTCGTGGGTTGCCTGTGGGCCGACGGTGAGCACCGGGCATGGAGCATGGCGGAAAACCTGTTCCGCTACGGAGCCCAGTACCAGTTTCCTCAGCCCACGCCGACCGTGCGTGCCTAACACGATCAGATCGATGCTCATCTCTTTAATGAGTGGTGCGAGAACTTCCCACAGCGGCCCCCGTTCGATCATCGCCGTATGTGCGATATCCCCGAAGGGGCGGCTGGCCAGCAGAGTTTTCATCGCAGATTGGGCAGAGTTTAAGTCTGCATCTAGCTCCGGAAAGCTGTCCAACGGAACTCCGATCTGTGGTTCTGGAGCAAGAACATGGACGACATGGACGGTGGAACCGTAACGCTGGGCGATGGCCCACAAATAAGGCAAAGCAGCCTGCGAGCAGGGCGAGAAGTCGGTGGCGAAGAGAATGTTTTTCAACGCTGGGACAAGCAGCGTTTGCGCGAAGCTTGACATGGGATACCTCCTTTCGAAGGACGTGGCGAGATCGAAACGTTCCGCGAAAACGTTCCGCGAATGGTGTCGGATAATACGCCAGGTAAGGGAGGGATGTGAGCCGGGAAATGGGCGTCGACGACACTGCCCCGAAGCGCCGCGACGACTCCCTGATTGAGCGCCGACTCCATCATGACAATCCACCCCCAGGACAACGTCACAGACAGCGCGTTGTCACTGAGTGCGCTGGAGAGCTGCCGGAAGTGTCAGATCTCCAGGGGCATTCGAACCCATCCGTCAAAAGCTCGTAGGACGAAGCTTTTAACAGCTACGTACTACACCGACCATGAAGAAGTTGCAGTGACCCAGGTCACTTGAGAACGTACCGATCGAAACTGCGAAGCATCTGCGGCAAGCGCCTTTGCTGCACAATCGGGCAAACTCATCGCAGACGAGCATCCATCCCTGAGCTGGTTCAAGATGGGAATCACACTAAAACGGGTAGCTTGTCACAGCGGATTCCAGGAAAACGGAACATCATACAGCTGGTTCAGAAGTAAGAGGTTCGTTTTGGGAGGTGTTGTATGATGCCTACCTCGTTACCCGCCTCAAACACCGAAAATACTACTGAATTCCATCTCAACTCTATTCTGCTGCCAACCGACTTCAGCGACTCTTCGGATCGCGCTGCTTATGTTGCGCGGGGATTGGCCAGTCACTTCCGATCGAAGCTGTTCATGGTGCACGCGGTTTGGCAAAAGAACTACGAGTGGGACGAGCTATACGAACTCGAACCAGGGGAGGATCTTGGCCGCAAACTCACCAAACAGTTCGTCGTGAACCACAAGCTCGACGTGTTGCCACATGAAATGGTCGTCTTGTCCGGTTCGCCTCTTGACGTCATAGCAAAGGTCGTCGAGGAGAAGAACATTGATCTGATCGTTCTGGGGACAAACGGATTGCAGGGGCCCGCAAAACTTCTGTTTGGAAACTACTCCGAGCAGATTTACCGCAACGCCATCTGTCCGGTATTAACCGTCGGTCCGCATGTTACGGCTACAAAGTGCAGCGGAAGCTTCCAGTCAATTGTGCTTGCACTGAATCCCGAATCGGCCGCGGCAGCGGACGCACTACGTTACGCGATCGCACTGACGCGCGCGTGCGATGCGTATCTGACTGTGGCGAGTATTTTGCCGGAATCGCACGGCGCGCACGGCGAAAAGCTCTACAGAATGGAAGAGGAACGGCGAGCAGAAATGTTGAAAATGATCCGCGAAAATCAACTCGCGCTTCCTCACAAACCAGAGATCATCGTCGAGACTGGGCATATCTCGGAGGAGATCATCAAGATTGCGGTGGGCTGCGGAGCCGACTTGATCGTGAAAGGAATCCGGCCGCCGGAAGGGGGTTCCGGCCTTTCTCATTCGCTGAAGGGACACACATACCCGATCAGCGTCAACGCACATTGCCCGGTGTTAACCGTTGGAGCCAGAACTCAGGCCATCAGTTCTGGTGTGAGCTAGGAGTTCATCCGCCTGGAGGTGCTCCATGTATACCTGCATTGCATCGTTTACCGTGCTCCCGGATACCTGCGAACTGACCCGGGAGATCATCCATGAGGAAATCATTCCGGTGCTGCGCCGACAGCGGGGCTTGGTCGATCTCATGATTCTGCAGTCCAGTGACGAACCAAGCCAGTTCCAGGTTGTCACCTTCTGGCAGACCCGGGACCACGCTGAAAACCATCACCGCGATGTGTACTCGCAATTGATCGGGCTGTTGAAGGCGCACATCAATGGCGAAGCCGAAGTGCGCTTTTTCAGCGTCGACACATCGACCTTCCATCACATCACGGCAGGCACGGTGGCGGCGTAAAGGGCCGTCTCTCTTTGTCTGGCCGTCCGCTTGCCGATTGGGTCGCCAAAGGAGACCGAATCGGCAAGCGCTGACAGGCATCCAACATTTTGCCGTATCAGAGGAGGCGAGATGTTGTTCCGGGATCGCAGCGAAGCGGGCCAGCGGCTGGGCGCACAGCTCACAGAGTTTGCGAACCAGGGTGGATTGGTTCTGGCATTGCCTCGAGGTGGCGTTCCGGTAGGCTTCGAAGTTGCCCGGTTGCTGAATGCACCACTGGACGTGGTAGTGGTTCGTAAACTCGGCGTGCCAGGGCAGGAGGAGTTGGCCATGGGCGCGGTCGCCTCCGGCAGCGTTCGCGTTCTGAACTGGGAAGTCATCCGGGCCTGTGCACTCTCGTCGCGGCAGATCGATGCCGTCGCAGCGAAAGAAACACAAGAGCTGCGGCGCCGCGAACAAGCGTATCGCGGTGACCGGACACGAATCGATGTGCATGGGCGCACCATCATCCTCGTCGATGATGGCCTGGCGACCGGCTCAACCATGCGCGCCGCTGTCGCCGCACTGCGGCACGAGAAGCCGAAGCAAATTATTGTTGCGGTGCCGGTTGCACCGCCTTCCACCTGTGCGGAAATGGAGAAGACAGCCGACAGGGTTGTGTGCCTGTACACACCGCTGAAGTTTAACTCCGTTGGCCAGTGGTATCAGAATTTTTCCCAGACAAGCGACGGAGAGGTTCGCGAATTGCTCGACCGGGCTGCCGAACGAGTGCTGCGACCAGCGGCATAAATCCGCAAACGAAACTATACGTGGTACAAACGCGCTCGGCACGGATCGAGAGGTTGATCGTCTAGCTCCCGCCGGTCGGCCATAGCCAGGCTGCCCCGCGCACACCGCTGGAATCGCCGTACATGGCGCGCACGATGGGTGTGCCCGCATCTGCGGAAAAAGTATAGGTCTTGAGAAGAGCGGGCAGCGCCGGGTAGAGACACGTCAAATTGGAGAGTCCGCCCCCAAGCACAATCGCGTCAGGATCGAGCACATTGATGATCGAAGCCAAACTCCGCGCCAACCGGTCCTGATAGATGTCGAGACACTCGATGGCCAGCGGATCGCCGGCCGCAGCGGCTTCGGCGACCGCAATGGCGGTTCTCTGTTGGCCGCTGCGTGCGCGGTAGTCGCGCGCGAGGCCGGCCCCTGACAGAAAGGTTTCGATGCAGCCTCGCTTCCCGCAATAACAACTCAGGGCCGGGTAGCTCGTCCGCACGGGCCCAGGGAAGCGGATTATGACCCCATTCGCCGGCGATCCTGTTGCGTCCCACATGGAGCTGCCGATTTATGACGACGCCTCCGCCTACGCCTGTGCCGAGAATCACGCCGAATACGACGCGGGCATTCGCGGCAGCGCCATCGACGGCCTCCGAAAGGGCAAGGCAATTAGCGTCATTTTCCATGCGTATTGGCCGCCCCAACCGGAGCTCAAGGTCGTGGTCCAGGGGCATGCTGTTCAGGACGGTGCTGTTTGAGTTCTTTAAGAGGCCGGTGGAAGGCGAGATCGCCCCTGGGGTAGCGATGCCCACCGTACCGGTCTGGCCGGTCTCTGCTTCCGTGAACTCGACCAGTTCCGCAACGGCGTTCAAGATGCCGGTGTAATCTCCGACGGGCGTTGGGACGCGATGCCGCGAGAGCGTCACGGCAGTGCCAGTAGCGGTATCGGCAAGCGCGATCGCCTCAATCTTAGTACCGCCCAAGTCAATACCGATTCTCATACCCCGTATCTCATTCAGTACTCGGCGCGCTCGGCCGGACTCCGCAACCAAATCTAAAATCTGTGACTGACCGCCGTCTACCTCAGATTGTACAATCCAATTCGAGGTCGCTGAAAAACAGCCGCTTGCTTTTCTGGGTTTGCAAATCCAGGGTGTACGTCAGGCTACGTTTCGTTGTTTTGCAGCGCGTGCTCGATGCGCCGATCGGGAACCAACCACAGCAGCGCAACGAAGACATAGATTGCCTGGGCTATCCAGGACGACCAAACACTGGTAGCGATGCCCACGACATAGAGCACCGGAGAAAGCTTGCCCTTCCAATCGTTGCCGACCGCTTTCTTGAGCACGGAGCCAGAACCTTCTGAGGCGATGATGAGCTGTTGCAGCACCCAGTAGGCAATGGCTGCCATAAGCAAGACAACGCCATAAAGAGCTGAGGGCAAGGGCGCGAAATGATTCTCTCCCATCCACCCAGTGGCAAACGGAAAGAGCGATAACCAGAACAAGAGATGAAGATTGGCCCAGAGCATAGGTCCAGTAACCCGACTCAGGGCATGCAGCATGTGGTGGTGGTTATTCCAGTAGATGCCGACATAGACGAAGCTCAGCACATAACTGAGAAAGACCGCCAGCAGTGGACGCAATGCTTGCAGATTTTCGCCGTGGGGCACCTTCATTTCCAACACCATGATGGTGATGATGATCGCGATCACTCCATCACTGAACGCTTCCAGTCGACCTTTGCCCATCACGCCCTCCGTAACTCGCTAGATGCGGCTGAGACATCACCGAGTGTCCCACGATCGCGAATGCGTTTATTTGTAAGCTCACGGCTTATCGCGGCACTTTCAAGCTCAAAGAGAGGATAATTCTCGTGGTGCGATCCGCCTGAAACGCCAACCGAAAGACACTCTTGCGTGACTCGCTTCAAGGGTGGATGGAAAGGTGGCGTAGGCATTGTGGACTGCTACTCTGGAAGGCAAAGGGGTGAGAACTGAACCATGCATCCCACGGAAACTAGTTATGTAGTGCGATTGCGCTTTGGCTCGGATGCGAACCTGCGACGGCGATTCATGGTGACCGATGAGGATGTGCCCTCAAACGTGCGCTTTGGGCTGCTGCTGGAACGGCTGGACAAGCTGGCGGAAGAGACGGCGCTGCGTTACGTGCGGCGCGACTATCCGGCGGCGCGCGTGGTAACGGCAGCGATGGATTCGCTGCTGGTGCGCTGCTTGCCTGATATTCACCGCGACATGGTCCTGCGCGCACGTATCAACGTGATTGGACGCTCGTCCATGGAAGTGGGCGTGCATATTGAACAGCCGGGCGAGCCGCTGCTACACATCGGGTCATCGTACTTCACGATGGTGGCGCGGTTGAACGAGGACGGCGAGGAGAAAAGCGTCCAGCTGCCACCGCTGGAGTACAAGAGCAAGATGGAAGAGGTGCGCAGGGATCGCGCACTGGCGCGCCGGGACGCCTACCGGTCCGCGGTGAACCTTGCGGCCGAGCCGCCCTCGCGTGAGGAATACGAGATGCTTCGGCGGCTGCATGAGGCACAGGAGGAGGCTGGCACCAAGATTTTGCTGGCGAGCAAGCAGGTGACTGAAGGCTGGGAGCGGACCTACCCTGAGTACGAGAACGTACCGCAAACAATCTTTGGCGGATGGGTGGCGCATCGCGCCTACACCTATGCGCATATTTGCGCCGAGAGATTGGCAACGCATCGCATGTTGCTGGCGTCGGTGGACCGCATCAACTTCTATCATCCGGTGCGGATGGGAGATAAGCTGCATTTTGTAAGCCGCTTGACCTACACGGGAAACACTTCGGTTTGCGTTGAGACGGAGATTACGCGAATCAGCCGCGACCGCAAGGAGACGGAGTTGAGCAATGTTTGCACGTTTACCTTCGTCCACAGTGGGGCGGAGACGGAACGGCTGCCGGTGCCGCAGGTGTTTCCGACGACCTATGCAGAGGACGCGCGCTACCTGGTGGGATATCGCAGGCGCAAAGCGCACCTGGAATGGAAAGAGCAGATGGCAAAGAAAGCGTAGCAACTTTCTTCGATGAATTGCGACGGCGCGTGCCCGCGGGCGAGCAACTTCCAATCGAAGCAGCACTGGAATTTCCGGAGCGCAACGCCCGCAGCGGCAGCTATCCGTTGACCAGTTTCGCGGCGACGCTCGCTTCGGTCAACTCTGGTGGCTTGCCCGGAACAAACGTCGCCTGCGGATTCAGGATCCTTCTGCTTATAGACCGGTCATTTTCTCCAGGCGTTCCGGGTACCGAGCCCCTTCTACCTTGATCTTTGAGGCGGCGCTGTCGATGTCGCGGAGGTCGTCGGGCGTCAGTTCGACTGCCGCTGCTCCGATGTTCTCTTCGAGGCGGTTTAGCTTCGTCGTGCCTGGGATCGGAACGATCCACGGCTTTTGAGCGAGCAGCCAAGCGAGTGCGATCTGAGCAGGAGTCGCTTTCTTCCGCTCCGCGATGCTGCCGAGCAGTTCAATCAGGGCCTGATTCGCCTTGAGAGCCTCCGGCGTGAAGCGAGGGAGAGTGCTGCGGAAGTCGGAGCTGTCGAACGTCGTGTTTTCGTTCATCTTTCCCGTCAGGAAGCCCTTGCCGAGAGGGCTATACGGCACGAAACCAATCCCGAGTTCCTCGAGTGTCGGTATCACTTCCTTCTCGGGGGTTCTTGTCCACAGCGAGTATTCGCTCTGGAGAGCAGTGACCGGCTGGACTGCGTGTGCGCGACGAATCGTCTTTGCGCCTGCCTCGGAAAGTCCGAAGTGCTTGACCTTGCCTGCTTGAATCAGTTCCTTCACCGCGCCGGCGACGTCTTCGATCGGCACGTTCGGGTCAACCCGGTGCTGATAGAGCAGGTCGATTGTCTCGACCTTGAGCCGCTTGAGCGAGCCTTCGACGGCCTGCTTGATGTGCTCCGGCCGGCTATTCAGGCCCGGCGCTCCTTTCATTCCGCGCGGGTCGAAGTCAGGACTGAGATCGAACCCAAACTTGGTGGCGATCACCACTTGCCCGCGGAACGGAGCGAGGGCTTCGCCCACAAGCTCTTCGTTCGTGAACGGGCCGTAGACTTCGGCGGTGTCAAAGAACGTGATGCCGCGTTCCACGGCGGCACGGAGAAGAGAGGTCATCTCCTGCTTGTCTTTGGGCGGGCCGTAGGAAAAGCTCATTCCCATGCAGCCGAGTCCGATGGCGGACACTTCCAGATTGCTTTTTCCAAGTTTGCGTTTTTGCATTATTTCTCCTTCTAAAATGGCAAGCTAGTTAAGATGCTGCCTGTGCACGCTGCTGTTCGCGCCAGCGAGCGGGTGGAATTCCTTCCCAGGTGCGAAAAGCGCGAACGAATGAATTTGCGTCCTCGTATCCGAGAAGGTAGGCAGCTTCATTCAGCTCGAGGACGGAGTTGTTGAGATAGTGGCGAGCAAGCTGGTGACGAGCTTCTTCGAGAACGCGCTGGAAGCTGGATCCTTCGTCTTGCAAGCGCCGCTGGAGAGTACGGGAGCTGATGTGGAGCGCGTCGGCGATGTCCTCGATGGTGGGACGCCGGCCGGTGAGTTTTTGCTGTATCTGCTCTGCGGACGCGCTCGGCGAAGTCTTCGTCGCCGTGTCTGCTGCTTCAGCTCTTCGTCGAACTGCGGCGCAAGCATGGCCAGAAGCTCGGCATTGCGGGTAACGAACGGGCGCTGAGCGTCGGCGGCGCGAAACACGATGGCGTTGCGTGGGGCTCCGCACAGACACGGGACAGCCAAAGTGACGCTCAATGGTCTTCAAATGCGAGCGAGGCTGCACGAACTCCACGCGCAGCGGCGAGAGGCGCGTGCCGGTGCCGTGGCGAGCGATCGAGAGCACCCAGGCAAAGCAGCATTCGATCAGCACCGGAGGCTCGACCTTCGTCGGCCAGACAGCCAGCGGAACTGGATGCTCCACTCTTCGTCGTCCATCTCCTGCAGGATTTCTTCCGGACAGGTGAGCTGCTTGTAGCGAGCCATTTGGTGCATGGCTGCGCCGAAGGTTCTCCGTTGAGAGAGCGGCGAGAGCACTGGGGCTGAAGTGTTCGATCTTTGTTTCCGTGCCGATCGAGAGACCGATCGCGGGATTGGTGCTGACTTCGCCGACGGCACGCCAAAGGGCAAACAGTTCCTCGGTGGTGAGGAGCACGCGCGGTTGCTCGAAGAGTCCCTGGGGGAGCCCGGCCCTGCGCAGGACCGCAGAGACGCGGACTCCCAGTTCTTCCAACTTCTGAAAGATGCTGCCGGAAACGCGAAAGTGCTTATTCATCGGATTACTCAGACTTGAGAGAAGCCATGTCGATGGAGAAGCGGTACTTCACATCCGACTTGAGCAGTCTCTCGTAAGCTTCGTTGACCTTCTGGATCGGGATGACTTCGACATCGGCGGTGATGTTGTGCTGCGCCGCAGAAGTCGAGCATCTCCTGGGTTTCGGCGATGCCGCCGATGGGCGAACCGGAGAGACTGCGGCGGCCCATGATCAGGCCGAATGCCGAAACGGCGAGAGGCTTCTCCGGCGCGCCGACGAGGGTGATGTTGCCATCGCGGCGCAGCAGATTGATGTACGCGCTGATGTCGTGATCGGCGGAGACAGCGTCGAGAATGAAGTCGAAGCTGCCAGCGTGCTTTTGCATCTCGTCCGCATTCTTCGAGATGACGACCTCGTCGGCTCCGAGGCGAAGTGCGTCTTCCTTCTTGCCCGGTGAAGTGGTGAAGACAACAACGTGGGCTCCGAGCGCATGAGCAAACTTCACGCCCATGTGGCCCAGTCCGCCGAGACCGACCACGCCGACTTTCTTGCCCTTGGTGACGCCCCAGTGGCGCATGGGCGAGTACGTTGTGATTCCGGCGCAAAGCAAAGGAGCGGCTCCGGCGAGATTGAGGTTCGACGGGAACGCGCAGGACGAATCTCTGGTCGACGACGATGCTGTCGGAGTAGCCGCCGTAGGTGACGCCTCCCAGATGCTTGTCGGGGAAGTTGTAGGTGAAGGTCGACATTCGGGCAGAACTGCTCGAGGCCCGCCTTGCACTCGGGACAGGTGCCGTCCGAGTCCACCATGCAGCCGACCGCGGCGAGGTCGCCGGGCTTGAACTTGGAGACCGCGGAGCCGACCTTGGTGACGCGGCCGACGATTTCGTGGCCGGGGACGCAGGGGTAGACGGTGGGCATCACGCCGCTCCACTCGTTGCGGACCTGGTGGAGATCGGAGTGACAGATGCCGCAGAAGAGAATTTCGATCTGTACGTCGTGTTCGGTTGGATCGCGCCGCGCGATCGTGGTGGAAGCAAGCGGCGATGTCGCACTGGCAGCGGAGTAGGCTTTTGCGTTGAACATGTATTTAGTTTAGATGCGCGCCCGCGTGCTCCGATATGCAAAACACGCCATTGTGTATGCAGAATACGCCAGAATGCGTGACAACCTATGGATTGCAGCGTCGCTCATGAACGACAGTGCTATGGGCTCCGCTTCTTCGATACACTCAAAGCGGGAGATCCCCGCACGTGTTCCGTTCCCTGATTCTGATCTGCCTTCTCTGGGCTGGCCTGCACTTTTACGTTGTCTCGCGGCTGCTCTCGATCCCATTCATCGCACACCACGTTCCGGCACGGCTGTTGATTCCGGCGGTGATCCTGCTTGGGGCAAGTTACATCGTCTCGCGGGTGCTGGAGCACTACGGAATTGACGGGCTCTCGCACGTGCTTGAGATCGTCGGTGCCTACTGGGTGGGCGCATTCTTCCTGCTCTTTTCGACCTTCCTCGTCTTCGATCTCTGCACAGGTTTTGGCCTGTGGCTGCGTCCGCAGTTGCCTGCGCTGCGCACGGTCGCGTTTATCCTCGCGCTGCTAATGACAATCGTAGCGCTGGTCCAAGCGCGGCGTTCCCCGGTGGTGACGGAGTATGAGGTCGTCCTCGATGGACTGCCCCGCGAGGCCGATGGAACGGTGCTCGTGGTGGCCAGCGACATGCATCTGGGAGCCCTGCTCGGCCATGGCTGGGCGAGTGAACGTGCGGCTCAGTTTGAGTCGCTCCGTCCCGACCTCCTGCTGCTGGTGGGCGACATCTTCGAAGGCGATGAAACGACCTATCCCGACTGGCTGCCTGTGCTGCAGCAGTTCCGCGCTACGCACGGCGTGTACGTTGTGACGGGAAATCACGAGTTCTACGCCGGAGGCACGAAGATCATCGATCTCTTTCGCCGCGCGGGCTTCCACGTGCTGCGCGATGAAAGTATCGAACCAATCCCTGGGTTGGTCCTGACCGGAGTCGATGATGTAGCCTTCCGGGGACGCGCGGCGCATGCGGCGATCATGGAGAAGGTGCTGCGTCAGCGTCCCGAGGGCGCCAGCGTCCTGCTCTCACACACGCCGCTGGAAACGCAGCGAGCAGCCAGCGCCGGCGTCGGCCTCATGCTCTCCGGCCACACCCACGAGGGGCAGATCTGGCCCTTCACATATCTCGTGAAGCTCGCCTTCCCGATCTTGTCGGGGCGTTATCGTGTGCAGGATATGACCGCCATCGTCTGCCGGGGCACCGGAACCTGGGGACCGCGCATGCGCCTCTTCAAACGGAGTGAACTGCTGCGCATTACGGTGCGCGCAAAGAGCTAACTCCGCGGAAGTTCAGGGAGGAACTGGGCGCAGACCGTGCGGAAGCAGATTTTCTGCTTGATCGCCTTGCTTGGTGCATGGCTTGCCACTATGCTTGCTTATTGCGCTACAGGAGAGATGCTTCGTGACCAAGTTAGGGATCATGGAAGGCAGACTCGTGCCACCCGAAGATGGCCGGTTTCAATGCTTCCCCCGTGGACAATGGGAGAGCGAGTTTACGCATGCAGCGGCGGTTCCTTTCGACTACATCGAGTGGGTTTACGATCTTTATGGCCACGATGTGAATCCGCTGAGCAGCCCTGCGGGGGTGGAGAGATTGAAAAAACTCACCGCCTCAACCGGGGTCTGCATTCGTTCCGTGTGCGCCGACTATTTCATGGACAAACCTCTTGTCCGCTGCGATAAACACGAACTCGACGAACGCCTGCAAGAATTGGCACGCATCCTGTGCAACGGTCGTGAGGTTGGCGTAAACCGTGTCGTGATTCCTTTTGTGGACGCCTCCGCCATTCGTTCGACTGAGGATTTTGTGGCGGCGCAGGACGCGCTCAACTCTGCCATGACATTTGCCGATGCGACCGGAGTCGAACTTCATCTCGAAACTTCTCTGGGAGCGGCTGAGTTCGCCAAGCTGCTGGATGGCATACCCAATCCAAAATTGAAAGTGAACTACGATTCCGGCAACAGCGCTTCGCTGGGGTATGCTCCAGCTGATGAGTTCGCCGCCTACGGGGAGCGGATTGGAAGCGTTCACATAAAAGACCGTGTGCTGAACGGCGGAACCGTGCCTCTCGGGAGCGGCAATACAGACTTCCCGGCACTGTTCTCTGCCCTTGAAAAAATCTCGTACACGGGAGACTTCACCCTGCAGGTCGCACGCGGCATTCCCGGCGATGAAGTTGCCTGGGCAAAACAGAATGTAGCGTGGGTCCGCGCCCATTGGCCCAAGTAAACCTGTGAACCTATCCCTGCAGAATCGCGTTGCATTGGTTGCCGGCTCTTCGCGAGGCATCGGCAAATCTATTGCCGCAGCCTTTCTGCGCGAGGGCTGCCGCGTCTGTATCAGCGGTCGCAGCGAAGCGCCATTATCCTCCGCTCTTAGAGAACTCCAATCCGAGTTCGGCGATCAATGCATCATCTCCTACTGCGGCGATCTCACACTCTCGGCTACGGTTGAGCAGGCTCTGCGCACAACCCACGAGCGCTGGAATCGGCTCGACGTCGTGGTCGCGAATCTGGGCTCTGGAAGGGGTAAACCTGGCTGGCAATTGGAGAGCGCGGAGTGGGAGCGTCTCTTCCAGTTGAATTTTTGGGGCAGCGTGAAGCTGGCTCAGGCGGCAATCCCCTTGCTCGCAGAGAACCAGCATGGGTCTCTGTTGTTCATCGCATCCATTACCGGCGTGGAAGCGACTCCGGCGCCTCTTCCCTACAGTGCGGCGAAAGCGGCGCTCATCAATTATTCAAAGAATCTTGCGGGCCAAGTTGCAAAGCTGGGGGTTCGGGTGAACTGCATTGCACCGGGCAATATCTTGTTTCCCGGTGGAAGTTGGGAGCGTCACCTTGAAAGCAACAAGGACAAGGTCATGCAGATGATTGACTCCAGCGTGCCACTGGCTCGCTTCGGCACGCCGGAAGAAATCGCGGAACTCGCCGTGTTCCTTTGCTCGGATGCGGCCACCTTTGTGACGGGAGAGTGTATTAAGGCCGATGGCGGACAAACTAGAAGTGTATGAAGAGACCAACCGGGTGAAGGCGCTGTTTGACCTCACTGGACGTGTAGCCGTCATTACCGGAGGCGCGGGACTGCTGGGCGTCAAGCATGCCGAGATTGTCGCGGAGGCAGGAGGATTCCCCGTGCTTCTCGACCTGCCCCAGGCAAATCCGGAGGCGGCCGCAGCCTCGATCGCAAAGCAATACGGCGTAGAGGCCGCCGGGTATGCCACCGATATTACCCAACTGGCCACGGTCGAAGCGGTTCGAGATGAACTGCTGGCGCGCTTTGGACGCGTGGACATCCTGATTAACAACGCCGCCAACAATCCTAAAGTTGAAGCCGGCGGCTCCAAGGTCTGGTCGCGTCTGGAGAACTTTCCACTTGAAGTCTGGAATGATGACTTGCGAGTCGGGCTCACCGGAGCTTTCTTGTGCAGCCGCGTATTTGGCTCCGAGATGGCAAAGCGAGGCAAAGGGGTCATTCTCAACATCGCTTCCGACCTCGCGGTGATTGCCCCCGATCAGCGGCTGTACCGTCAAGAGGGAGTTCCCGAGGAGCAGCAACCGGTCAAACCGGTGACGTATTCGGTGGTAAAAACCGGATTGATCGGCCTCACCCGCTATCTGGCAACCTACTGGGCTACCTCGGGCGTGCGCGTGAATGCAATCTCGCCGGGCGGCGTCTTTAATCAGCAGCCCGAAGCGTTCCTCGCAGAACTCCATCAACGCATTCCACTGGCGCGCATGGCCCATGCCGATGAATACCAGGGCGCGATCCTGTTTCTCTGTTCCGACGCGTCATCCTACATGACCGGAGCCAATCTCATTGTGGATGGAGGAAGGACGTGTTGGTAGGCTTGGATCGATCGTCGCTGTTTTCACTTCAGGGCAAGGTTGCATTATTGACCGGCGCTTCGGGATTTCTCGGGCGAACCTTTGCCGAAACCCTGCTCGTCAATGGGGCGAATCTGGTCGCAATCGGCCGCCCGGCGAAGCTCGCCAAGCAGCAGCAACTGTGGAATGAGAAGTACGGACCTGACCGCGTACATTGCTATTTTGTGGATATGTTCGATCTGGAAGCACTGGCGAAGACGCTGGATGAAATTGCAACGCGTCATGCCATCGATGTGCTCATCAACAACGCCCATGAACTAGCGCCATCTTGCGGATTCAACACGCCCGCGGGTTCGCTGGAACAGGGAACCATGGACGTTTGGATGAGAAACCTCACCGCCGGTGTATGCTGGCCGGCTCTAACCGTACAGAAAATTGGCGCGGGCATGAAGGAGCGGGCTGGCGGAAGTATCATTAACATATCCACGATGTATGCTTTGGTGGCTCCTCGTCCTACGTTGTACGAAGGAACTACGTTCCTCAATCCACCCGCCTATTCTGCCTCAAAGGCCGCGATGATGGCCTTCACTCGCTATGTTGCTTCGTTCTGGGGACAGTACGGGATACGCGCCAACGCGATTCTCCCGGGACCATTCTCAAACACAGAGGACGCAGGTCCGAATTCGGTTCAGGCTGGCGATCCGTTTATCGAAAAGCTGAAGGCAAACACTTGCCTTGGACGAATCGGCCGGGCTGGGGAGCTTGCCGGTGCTCTCCTCTTCCTCGCCTCGGATGCGTCGTCTTACGTCACGGGGCAAAGCATTGTGGTCGACGGCGGTTGGACCGCGGTCTAGGCTGCTGTGCTCCTTGGTGGCTGAAGTTGGGCCGTCCGCCGCACCGGCCATGCCGAACCGGGAGTCAGTGTCAATCCGGTCGTCGCGCATCCGAGCACTGCCCAGAAAGCGCCGAAGTAGATGACCGACTTCCGTTTAATTTAATGCGGCGTTAGGTTCGTGTCGGCATAGTCAGGAACGCGGCGTGATCGGCCACGAGTACGAACTAAACCTGCTTCCAAGTGAGACCTTTCGCCGGTGACAGGTTTGCGCTTTCCAGATGTGCCGATCTTCACCAGTTGAAGCGACGCGCCAATATCTGGAAATGGCCGATGCGGAGTTGAAGCGAGTCGCACACATCACGCGACAATCGCTAGGGTTCTATCGCGAATCGAATGCACCGGCTCTCACTTCAGTCAACGCCATGCTGGATTCCGCCGTAGACCTGATGAAGAGCAAGATCAAATCAAAGCGCGCAACGATCGAAAAACAGTGGGATGGCGAGCAGCAAATCACCGCGGTTGCCGGAGAACTGCGGCAGGTCTTTGCCAATCTGCTGGCCAATAGCCTGGACGCAATCGATCACGAGGGCACGATCAAGTTGCGTATTTCGACCGGATCGGGTCTGAGAAACGGCGATCGCCACGTCCGCATCACGATAGCTGATAGCGGTAAAGGAATCGATGCCGATTCTCGGCATCAAATCTTCGAGCCGTTCTTTACCACCAAAGGCATTGTCGGAACCGGGCTTGGCCTCTGGGTAAGCAAGCAGCTCGTCGGCAAACATGGCGGCACCATCCGACTGCGGTCTTGCACGGACGGTCCACGTAGAGGAACGTCGTTCTCGATTGTTCTGCCCGTAGGGATTGCAGCAAAAGCACATAGCCAAGGAGCAGGGGCTTGAGTGAATCCCGGTTGGGTGGCAGCAGGGACCACCTGAAGAGTGGTCTGAAGAGTGAAGATTGCTGAGGGCCGCCGCCTCCCCACGTCGACCAAGCCGGGCGAATGGGTAAGCGGGGCCGGTTCAGTCGCAATCAAATAGCGTCCGCTCCGCGATCGTCGTTGCGGATGCGGATGACCTCATCGATATGGCTGCGAAAGATCTTGCCGTCGCCGATCTTCCCGGTGCGCGCCGCCTGCGTGATGGCCTGTTCAACCATCTCGACCTGCTCGTCATTCACCACCAGTTCGAGCTTGATCTTGGGTAACAGATCGACGTTGTACTCGCGTCCACGGTAAATCTCTGTGTGACCCAGTTGACGCCCGTGGCCACGGATGTCGTGAACCATCATGCCGCTGATGCCAACTGCTTGCAGCGCAGCCTTGACTGCATCGAGTTTGCCAGGTTGTATGACCGCTTCAATCTTTGTCATCGCTTTTTATCCCATCCATAAGAAAAACGCAGAGGCGAAAGATACTACTGTGCTTGAGTTTCGTAGGCATAGGCTTCTTCGTCATGCAACGTCAGATCGAGGCCATCGATTTCATCCTGCTCACTGACACGCAGGCCCATCACCTTGTCGACCACGAACAATGCCAAGAATGTGCCGGCGATTGCCAGCACCCAGGAAATTCCCACGCTCTCCAACTGACGGAGAACCTGCTTCCACTCGCCCTGGATCAGCCCGGGCAAGCCCGCAGGATTTACTACCTTACTGGCGAAGACGCCCGTGAGTACCATGCCCAGCGTGCCGCCCATGCCATGCACGCCAAAGACGTCAAGCGAATCATCATAGCCGAAGATCGCCTTCACCTTCGTCACCATGAAGTAGCAGAGAATGCCAGCCAGAAAGCCGATCGCCATCGCTGGCATGGGGCCAACAAAGCCCGAGGCCGGAGTGATCGCCACCATGCCGGCCACAGCGCCTGAAATTGCTCCCAACAGAGTAGGCTTGCCGCTAATGATCCACTCGCAAAAGCACCAGCCAATCACGGCCGCCGCCGATGCGAAGTGCGTAGCCATAAAGGCGCTGGTTGCCAGGCTTCCCGCACCCAGTGCGCTGCCGGCGTTGAAGCCGAACCAGCCCACCCACAGCAGGCAGGCGCCGGTGAAGCTGATCACCAGGCTGTGCGGAACAAAAGCTTCCTTCGGGTAGCCGAGTCTTTTGCCCAGATAGAGAGCCGCCACCAGCGAGGACACTCCCGAAAGGATCTCCACCACCGTGCCGCCGGCAAAGTCCAGCGTAGGGATCGCGCCGCCCTGCGCGAAGTTCAGCAGTCCTCCTTTACCCCAGATCATGTGTGTCATCGGACAGTAGACAATAATCAGCCACAGCGCCATGAAGACCAGCATCGAGCTGAACTTCATGCGCTCGGCGAAGGCGCCGGTGATCAGCGCCGGGGTGATAACGGCAAACATCATCTGAAAGATCATGAAGGTCGCTGCCGGAATCGTTGCCGAATAATCCGTGTCCGGCGCCGAACCCACTCCGTGGAGGAAGAGATAGTCAAAGCCGCCGATAAAGGAGTTGCCATGAGCAAAGGCCAGCGAATAGCCGAAGATGGCCCACAGGATCGAGACCACAGCCATCAGAGCAAAGCTCTGCATCAGCACTGAAACCACGTTCTTCCTGCGGACCATACCACCGTAGAAGAGAGCCAGCCCGGGCCCGGTCATCATCAAAACCAGAGCCGCGCTGGTCAGCACCCAGGCGTTGTCGGCGGAGCTCTTTGCTTTGTCGGCGGAGGTTTTGGCGTCAGCAATCTTGGCTTCCAACCGAGCCATATCGCTAGGGGTGACGGTATGGAGTGTCCCGTCAGATAAAGGGGTGTTCTTCGCCCAACAGGCCGGGGTGATTACGATCGCAAACAGGGCGATCAGAAAGCCTGCAAGAATTCTTTTCATGCCTCGACCTAACCCGTTCTGCCAAAGGTGACGAGGGCGTCGTGGCCTCTCGGCTTCGCAGTTCGTGGGGTACGCGTCTGGTTTTCAGGGTACCAATGTGGCATAGAAAGCTTTTATGGGCAATATAAAATTTGTCTATCGGCCCCTAATGGTTTGTCGGAGGAATGGTTACCCAGCGGCGTGGCTGCGCCTTTACTTGAAAGCAAGAGGAGTTTCTGTTCCGCTGAATGTTAAAGATTTGTCATGCCGCGCCGATAAGCAAGCATGAACGGCCCTTTCCAAAGCAAGTACAAGCGGTTGATCAAGGGCGCGGCTCTCGTCTGGTTTCTCTTTGAACCTGCGGCGCGCTGTCCGCCCAGCAGTATCCCTCCGAGCAAGACCTAACGTCGATGAGCATAGAGGAACTGGCACAAGTCAAGGTCTTCACTGCGTCCCGACATCTGGAAAACTCGCAGGACGCTCCCCGGCGGTCAGCGAGCCTAATTGACGAAGACCCGCAGCTAGAAACTGTTGCGACTTCCCATTCTCATGGCACCAGCATGGGCGCCGATGCGGTGCAGTTGTTGGTGTTAGTAGCGGCCTCCACTACGCCATTGTTATAGTTCGCGCAGGCGATGATGTAGTAGGTTCCATTGAGATTCGTCGGCAAGGTCATGGTTGTGGTTACCGGTCCGTTGCTTGCTCCGGCGGCCAGAGTGCCGATCGCCCGAGTCTTTAGCAAAGTACCGAGAGTGGTGCCGTTGGTGGAGAAATAGAAGCCCGTCGTCGAACTGCCCGCAATCCCAGGCCCCTGGTTGGTAGCCGTATCGCTGACCGAAATGCTGCCACCGGAGACCGGTGCCGTGGTCAGCACGCTGACGGTGCTTTCGGTCAGGTCCGCCCCAGCCACTTGCATGGGCGCCGATGCGGTGCAGTTGTTGGCGTAACTTGTCTCCACCACCGAATCGTTATAGTCGGCGCAGGCGATGATGTAGTAGGTTCCGTTGAGATTCGTCGGCAAGGTGATGGTTGTGGTTACCGGCCCGGAGTTTGCCCCGGCGGCCAGAGTGCTTGCGACGCGAGTGGCTAAGAACGTTCCGAGCGTCTTACCATCGGTGGAGAAATAGAAGCCCGTCGTCGAAGTACCCGCAATCCCAAGACCCTGGTTGGCAGCCGTATCGCTCACCGAAATCTTGCCTCCGGAGACCGGTGCCGTGGTCGTGACGCTGAAGCTGCTTTCGATCAGATCCGCCCCAGCGACTTGTATGGGCGCCGATGCCGTGCAGTTGTTGGCGTAATTCGTCTCCAACAAGGAATCGTTGTAGTTGGCGCAGGCGATCATGTAGTAGGTTCCGTTGAGATTCGTCGGCAAGGTGATGGATGTCGTCACCGGTCCGTTGCTTGCCCCGGCGGCCAGGGAGCCCACGACGCGAGTGGCCAGGAAGGTTCCGAGCGTCTTACCATCGGTGGACCAATAGAAGCCGGTCGTCGAAGTACTCGCAGTTCCAGAGCCCTGGTTGGTCACCGTATCGCTGACGGACAGCTTGCCACCGGAGCCCGGTGCCGTGGTCAGCACGCTGAAGCTGCTTTCGATCAGGTCCGTCCCGATCACCTGGAAGGCGGCCGATGCCTTGCAGTTGTTGGTGTAATTCGTCTCCATCATGGAATCGCTGTAGTTGGCGCAGGCGATCATGTAGTAGGTTCCGCCGATACTCCTTGGCAAGGTGATGGTTGTGGTTACCGGTCCGTTGCTTGCCGCGGCAGCCAGCGTGCCCACGATGCGGGTAGCTAACAAAGTTCCGAGCGTCTTACCATCGGTGGACAGATAGAAGCCGGTCTGCGAAGTAGCCGCAATCCCAAGCCCCTGGTTGGTGGCCGTATCGCTGACCGACAGACTGCCTCCGGAGACCGGTGCTGTAGTCGTCGCGACACTGACGCTGCTTTCGATCAGATCCGCCCCAGCCACTTGCATGGGCGCCGATGCCGTGCAGTTGTTGGCGTAATTTGTCTCCACCACAGAATCGTTATAGTCAGTGCAGGCAATCATGTAGTAGGTTCCATTGAGATTCGCCGGCAAGGTGAGGGTTGTAGTTACCGGTCCGTTGCTTGCCCCGCCAGCCAGCGTGCTCACCAACCGAGTTGCTAACAACGTGCCAAGAGTCTTGCCATCGGTGGACCAATAGAAGCCCGTCGTCGAGTTCGCCGC
Source organism: uncultured Acidobacteriota bacterium (assembly GCA_963737175.1). Taxonomy (GTDB): domain Bacteria; phylum Acidobacteriota; class Terriglobia; order Terriglobales; family Acidobacteriaceae; genus TOLSYN. The sequence goes on from CAVTRQ010000016.1 coordinate 207,359, forward strand.
CACTCCTTGACCCGAGTTGGTGGTGGTATCGCTGACCGACAGAGTGCCACCGGAAACCGGTGCCGTGGTCAGCACGCTGACGCTGCTTTCAACCAGATCCGCAGACAACGCCTGTAAGACAGCAAATGGGGACAGTGAAGTCACGCTGCCACAGACTGTGCTGGTAGCAGTATTGAGAGAGGTAGTGACGTCGTTCCAAATGCCATTCGAAAAGTGGAATAAGTGTAGCTGTGACAAATTACTGTAGCTTGTTGCGCTGTAGTTGATGCAAATCTGAATTGGGCCTGAGAACACTGCCGTTGTGGACAGATTGTAAAACGTTGGAGTAGTGGAATTCCCCACGCTGAAGCCGGCTGGCGTAGGCGGAGCGGTACTGCTTGTTACCACCGAAGTAGTACCAGACTTGCTTATGTTCGTAAACGTGAAACTTGTAACGACAGCCCCAGTTGTATGATCCACCGGCGCGACGGCCACGTTGCCGCCGGTGGGCGTGTTGTTTACCGTCAGGTTGGTGCTGGCGATCACGGTACCGAGGCTGGCGCTGATCGTCGTACTGCCCACCGCTATGCCCGATGCAGATCCGGACGAACTGACCGTGGCTATGGCCGCATTGGCAGAGGTCCAATTGGCGGTACTGGATAGGTCCTGCGTGCTGCCGTCGCTATATTGTCCAGTTGCAGTGAACTGCTGCGTCCCGCCAACAAGGATCGATACATTCGTCGGGGTTAGGCTGATGGACGTCAGTGTGACTGGTGCATAACCAATGCCCGACAACTGCACCTGCTGCGTCGCTCCACTGAGGTTTGCCGCATTGGTGGAAATTGTCAGCGCGCCGCTTAGGATGCCACCTATCGTTGGGTTGAACTCAATGCCAAGCACACAGCTTGCTGCCGGAGCTAGCGCCTGACTGCTCGAACTGCAAGTCGTATCAGAGCCGCCGAGCGAGAAATTCGCCGGAGTTATGATCTGTCCGATCGTCAACGGAGCGTTGCCCAGGTTCAGCACGGTCATATCCTGTGCTGCGCTGGTTGCGCCCACGTTTGTGCTGGCAAAGGTAAACGAGGGCGGGTCAGAGACATCGACCTTGCGAATTACCGCGTCGCTGGCATCCGAGATGTAAACGTTGCCGGCACCGTCCACTGCAACGTCGGAAGGGTCGTTAATTCCGGCGTTGGTGGCCCACCCACCGTCGCCGCTATAACCAGCCGTTCCGTTGCCGGCAAAGGTCGAGATGTTTCCGGCTGATGTCACTTCGCGAACAACCTTGTTCAGCTCGTCCGAAATGTAGAGATTGCCAGCCGTATCCACTGCGATGCCACGGGGCCAGTTAAGTCGCGCACTGGTGGCGGGACCGCCGTCGCCGCTATAGCCAGCCCCCGCGTTGTAGTTACCCGCGACCGTTGAGATTGTCCCACCGGGCGTAACCTTGCGAACTACTTCATTGAGTTCGTCGGAGATGTAGAGATTACCGGAGACATCAAGCGCAAGACCCGCGGGATGGTTAAGCTGCGCGCTGGTGGCGGAGCCGCCGTCGCCGCTGTAGCCAGCCCCTGCGATGTAGTTTCCCGCAAACGTTGAGATTATTCCGTCGGGCGAAACCTTGCGAACCACTTCATTGTTTTGGTCGGAGATGTAGAGATTGCCCGAGACGTCAAGCGCGAGCCCCGCGGGGAGGCTCAGTTGAGCAGAACTGGCCGGGCCGCCATCGCCGCTGTAACCAGCTCCTGCGCCGTAGTTTCCCGCAAACGTCGTGATCGTTCCGCCAGGAGTAACTTTGCGAATCACGTCGGCGAGGTCCGAGATATAAAGATTCCCGGCTCCATCGACCACAACGAAGATGGGTCTGCCAAGTTGCGCGCTGGTGGCGGGGCCGCCGTCGCCGCTGTAACCATGTGTTCCGTTGCCTGCAACCGTCGTGATCGTCCCGCTTGGTGTGACTTTACGGATTACTGCATTCAAATCATCGGCGATGTATAAATTGCCAGCTCCATCGAATGCTACCCCCCAGGGCGCCTGAAGTTCCGCACTGGTTGCCGGGCCGTTGTCGCCGCTGTAACCCTGTGTCCCGTTGCCTGCAACCGTCGTGATCGTTCCCGGCCCAAAAGCCACTAGCGACCCGGTTCCTATGCCAGACAGCGGAACCGTGATCATCGTGTTGCCGCTCTGGTCGGTGAGCACCGCCGCGCCCACTCGCGAGCCAACGGCTGTCGGGAAGAATTGAACCTGAACCGTGCAGGTCGCGTTTGTAATTCCGCTTGCGCAACTGCCGCCCCCAACGATTGTGAAGTCAAGATTCGCCGCACCCTGAGTCACCGCTGAAATGCTTCCCAGCGTGATGCCCGAGGGAATTGTGAATGACAAGCCCTGCGTGCTGCCGGCTGAGGCTCCCACTGCAACCGAACCGAAGCTCACAGAGGACTGGGTCGTGCTCACCACTGGCGGGGCCGTAATCGTCAACGTTGCAGGTGTGTTCGTCACGCTGTAGTTGGAGAGCCTGCTGTTTGGATCGTTCAGCGCAGCGCTGATGGGATAGGCTCCGGCAGGCGAGCCTTGTACCGCGGTAGTCGTGTAGCCAGCGGTGATTCCATCGCTGCCAATTACGCCCGTGAGCGTGCCGGTCAGCGCTGGAATTGGCGATCCGTAAGGCACCGACGTGCTGTTGGCGATCACGGTCAGCGCAGCCGGGTTCACCGTGATAGTCACGCTGACCGGACTGGCCGCGGCGTAGTTGACTCCGTCGCCGGCCTGTGTGGCCTGAACCGTTACCGCTCCAGCGCCGGTGATGGTAAGCGTGCTGCCGCTCACCGTCGCAGATCCAGAAGTCACTGTGTAGGTGACCGTAAGCCCGGAGGTCGCGGTTGCAGTCAGAGGAATCGAACCTACGCCATAAGTGACCGTGCCTGGAGTCGGGAAGGTAATCGTTTGCGCT
>CAVTRQ010000017.1:0-269007 GCA_963737175.1 uncultured Acidobacteriota bacterium
CTGTCGTGGGCCCTGGGCATGACGCCGGCGACGGCGACGATATCGCCCAGTTCGGTTTCGGTGATGTCGGTGCGCTTGAGCCCGTTGAAGCTGAAAAGCTTGGTGATCTTGACCTTTTCGATTTCGCCGTTGAGCTTGGCGATGCCGACTTCTTCGCCGGTGCGCAGGGTGCCGTTGAAGACGCGCGCAATGGCCAGGCGGCCGAGGTAGTCGCTGTAGTCGAGATTGGCGACCAGGATCTGCAGCGGCGCGGCGGGGTCTCCGGCGGGCTCGGGAATGGTCTTGACGATGGCTTCAAACAGCGGCTGAAGATTGGTGCCGGGGACGGCGAGGTCGGTGGTTGCGGTGCCCAGTTTGCCGTTGGTGTAGAGCACCGGGAAACTCAAGCTGCGACTCTTCGGCATCGAGATCGATGAACAGGTCATAGACCTCGTTGAGCACTTCCTGGGAGCGCGCATCGGGACGGTCGATCTTGTTGATGACGACGATGGGCTGCAGGTGGGCTTCCAGGGCCTTGGCGAGCACGTAGCGCGTCTGGGGCAGCGGGCCTTCGCTGGCATCCACCAGCAGCATGACGCCATCGACCATCTTCAGCGCGCGCTCGACCTCTCCGCCAAAATCGCTGTGGCCGGGCGTGTCCACGATGTTGATCTTGAGGTCGTGGTAAAACACGGCGGTGTTCTTGGCGAGAATGGTGATGCCGCGCTCGCGTTCGAGATCGTTGGAATCCATGACGCGGTCCACCAGCTCCTGGTTGGCGCGAAATACGCCGCTCTGGCGCAGCATGGAGTCAACGAGCGTGGTCTTTCCGTGATCGACGTGGGCGATGATGGCGATGTTGCGAATCTGCGTGGTCAAACTGTTTCATCCTTCAATTGGCGAACTGGTTGCGTGGGGGCGCTGCGCTGGCGGCGCGCGATGTGAGGCAGAGGAACTCTGCCGCGAGTCCGTTGCACGATTCGGTTAGGAAGCGAGGGAACGAAAACTCAGGAATACTGTATTGATTATATCCCGAAGCGCCATTTTCCGCAGGCTTCGGTAACCCAGCGATGGCGCGCCGGCGGCGAATCTGCTTCGGAAATTGGCGCGGCCTGCGCTACACTTCAGCAGAAATCATGTCGATCGAAAATCCTTCCGAAGGATCCGGCAGAAGCCAGCGCCAGCGCCCGGCGTGGCGGCGGAGCGGGCGCCGGGCTTTCGCGGCAACGGCTTCGCGCATGCTCGCGGATTGCCGCCGCGCTGCTCAGCGAGCGCTGGTTGATCGCGGATGGCGCTGCTCCTGATCTTTGCACTCTACGTGCGCGCCGATCGGATTCGCCCCGGTCTATGACGACAACGTGATCACTCCGTGGAATTCGCTGGCGCGATGTGCCGAAGTTTTTCACCCACGACATCTTCGGCTATCGACGGCAAGCGCGCACTCGGTCTACTACCGTCCGCTGGCGATGACCTGGGGATTGCTGCTGACGCACTGCACCGGGGGCGCGCCCGGATGGCTGCACCTGGCGGCGATTTTGCTGCACCTGGCGGTGGTGGTGCTGGCCTACGTCTTCGGACGCCGCTTGTTCGGCGACTGAGCGGCTGGCGCTGCTGACGGCGGTGCTGTTCGGGCTGCATCCCTCCAAGGTGGAGAGCGTTGCGTGGATCGGCAGCAGCAGCGTGGATGGACTGGGCGGCGGTGTTTTTCTTCGCCTCGCTGATCGCGTTTTTGAAGTGGCGGGAGAGTCGGCAGTCGCGCCGGCGCTGGCTGGCGGCCTCGGTGGCGCTGTTTGCGGGCGCGATGTTCACCAAAGAGACGATGGTGTTCATCCCCATCCTGATCGCCGCTTATCTCTGGCTGACGACGCCGCGCTGCGGGCCGCATGTCGCGGATCGCTGCGAACCTTGCTGCCCTACGGGGTGGTGTGGATCGTCTACATGGCGATCCGGCATCAGGTCATCAAACCGGCCAGCGCGAGCGCCGAATATATTCATCCAACTTTCACACTCAGCAATCTGTGGACGGCGCCTTATGCGATCTGGTGGTACTCCGGCACCTGGCGCTGCCCTGGGGATTGAGCGTGGAGTACACGGCGACGACTCTGGATCGTCCCACGCTGCGGGATTTGTTCTTCCCGCGGCCGGGCTTGCTCGGGTTGCTGGCGGCGGCCTGGTGGCTGTGGCGGCGGCAGCGCTCGACGGTGGCCGCCTTTCTGATCTTCTGGTTTGTGGTCACGCTGGCGCCGCCGGTGATTGTGGCTCCCATGGTGCTGCAGCACGACCGTTATCTCTACATTCCCGCGTATGCGTTCTGCGCGCTGGTGGCGTGGGCGATTTTGCAGCCTGGGAAAGCTTGCCGGCGAAGGCGCGGCTGGTGGCGGCGCTGTGCGTGGTGGCTCTCTGGTCTGGGCTGACCTGGCATGAGATGGGCTACTGGGATTGCGACGCGACGCTGTGGAGCCGCGTGCTGCAGATTTCTCCTTCGAATCTCAAGGCGCAGGTGCAGCTGGCCTTCCTCTACACGCGAAGCCGGAGATACTCCCAAGGCTCTCGGCATGCTGAACGACGGCTTGCGCTACCGTCCGAATTCTCCGAATCTCTGGCTGGCGCGCGCCAGCATTCTCTCACGGCGACCAACAACGGGACGCAGGCGCGGGCGGCGTATCTCAAGGTGATGCAGCTGACCGAACCGGCGCCGGGGCAGGCGGTGCAGGCCGGGCCGCCCACGCAGGCTGCGGGCCGCTGCCGCCTATCAGCTGGCCTTGATGGATATCGCCGCGAAGAATTTCACCGGAGGCCGAGCACTACGCGCGCACCGCGCTCAGCTTGCGCCCCGACGGCGTTGGATATCATGAGGCGCTTCGGAGAGCCTGCGCGGCGAGGGCCGGATCGACGAAGCCAAGGCCGAGAACGCGCTCGAACTGCGCCTGCGGCTGGCGCAGCAGCGCGCCAACGGACGGGACGCCCATCCGTGAGAGAATGAGAAGACAACTCACGGTGCGGTTCACTTCTGAATGATTCAGCTTACGGACGCCGGTAAACGCTTCGGCCACAAATTACTTTTCGAAAACCTGAACTGGTTGATCACCCCGCAGGACCGGGTCGGACTGGTGGGCGCCAACGGCACGGGGAAATCCACCCTGCTCAAGGTGCTGGCCGAGATCGAGTCGCTCGATTACGGCAACATCACGCGCGGCAAGGGCGTCAGCGCCGGCTACCTGCCGCAGGACGGACTGAACCTGAGCGGACGCTCGGTCTTCGCCGAATGTCTCTCGGTCTTTGACGACGTGCACGCCATGGAGCGCGAACTGGAAGCGCTGACCCGGCGCATGAGCGAGATCGATCCGGCCGGCGCCGAGTACGAACAGGTGAGCGACCGCTTCCACCGCGTGCAGAGCGAGTTTCTGCACCGCGACGGCTACACGCCTGGAGTCGCAGGTGGGCACGGTGCTGACCGGCCTGGGATTTGGCAAAGAAGACTGGCTGCGGCAGACCGAGGAGTTCAGCGGCGGCTGGCAGATGCGCATCTCGCTGGCCAAGCTGCTGCTGGAAAAACCGAACATGCTGCTGCTCGACGAGCCCACCAACCACCTCGATCTGGAGACGCGCAACTGGCTGGAAGATTATCTGAGCAACTATCCGTATGCCTACGTTCTGATCTCGCACGACCGTTACTTCCTCGACGTGACGGTGAAAAAGATCGTGGAGATATGGAACAAGGGCGTTCACTTCTACAGCGGAAACTACGACAAGTATCTGCGCGACAAGCAGCAGCGGCGCGACTCGCTGGCCGCCGCCTACCGCAATCAGCGCGAGCGCATCGAGCAGTTGGAGGCATTCATCAGCCGCTTCCGCTACCAGGCGACCAAGGCCAAGCAGGTGCAGAGCCGCATCAAGGAACTGGAGAAGATCGAGCGCATCGAAGTGCCCGAGGACGAGAAGACGATTCACTTCACCTTCCCGCAGCCCAAGCCCAGCGGCCGCATCGTGGCGGAGTTCAAGAACGTCAGCAAGAGCTATGGCGAAAAGCATGTGCTGCGCAATGTGAGTTTCACCATCGAGCGCGGCGAGCGCATCGCGCTGGTGGGCGTGAACGGCGCGGGAAAATCCACCATGATCAAGCTGCTGGCGCAGACCGAGCCCGCGACCGGCGGCGAGTACGCGCTGGGCCACAACGTCGAGGTCGATTACTTTGCGCAGGATCAGTACAAGGAACTGGACACCGAGGCGCGCATGCTGGACGACCTGAACATGGTTGCGCCGCGCTCGCAGACCGAGCTGCGCAGCCTGCTCGGCAGCTTCCTGTTCAGCGAGGACGATGTCTTCAAGAAGATCGGCGTGCTCAGCGGCGGCGAGCGCAATCGCTACGCGCTGGCGCGGATGCTGCTGCACCCTTCGAACTTTCTGCTGCTGGACGAGCCGACGAACCACCTCGACCTGCGGGCCAAGGACGTGCTGCTGGAGTCGCTGCAGAAGTTCACCGGCACCTGCGTCTTCGTCTCGCACGACCGCTATTTCATCGACCGGCTGGCGACGCGCGTCTTCGAGGTGGCCGACGGCGCGGTGAACATCTATCCCGGGAAATTACGAGGACTACCTGTGGCGCAAGCAGAATGGCGCACAGGCGTTGGAGGATTCGCTGCGCGCCTCGGTTGAGCGCAGCGCCGTCGGCTGCCGCGCAGCCGCCGTGGCCGAAGCGGCGCCGAGCCGGTGTGCCGAGACGGTTTCCGAACCAAAGCGGCGCGTGAATCCGATGAAGCGCAAGCAGATGACCGAGCGGCTGGCGAAAGTGGAGGCCGAGGTGAGCCGCACCGAGGCCATCATCGCCGAATCCGAGGAGTCGCTGAGCCGCTACGTCAGCGCCGAGGAGACGCAGCGGGTCTCCTCGCTGCTGGAAGAGAAGCGGCGCACGCCTGGAGGCTCTGGAGAGCGAGTGGGCCGAACTGAGCGAGGCGCTGGAAGAGACGGAGTAGCCTCGTTCTCCGGGTCTCCCGCTCTAATGTGCGAACTCCGCCTGCACCGAAGGGGGAGTTTATCGGCGTGCGCCAGCATCATGGTCACCTGCCAGCGTTCGGTATCCGACAAGATGTCTGCAAAGCCGGGCATGCCGCTCAGCCGGATGCCGTGTGTCACCTTCCAGATAGGTCTCGCCCTCCGGATCGTCGGTCACCATGTCGTCGCCCTCGCAAGAGCTGCGGCGGCGGCGGGAAACATCGCTTTGGCGATCGTCGGGTGCGACTGCGCGAAGTCCGTGGCAGCCCGCGCAGTGGTCTCTTGTACACATTCGCACCGGCCAGCCAGATTGGCATCGTCGAGCGGGAGCGGATCCTTCTGGTCCTTGGCGTTTCCCGATGCTCGCATGGATCGCCATTTGGGCAACGGTTTCTTCCATGGGAAGAGGCGGCGCATTCGTTGCCATGGAAAATTTTCCGCTGCGCACGAACAGGAAGCCGCCGGCGAGAATCATAAAAATGGTCAGGAACACGCCGAGAATAAATCCACGCATGTTGTCACGACCTTTCCTCTTGCAATCAGACTCAGATGCGTCTGGCAGCATCTCTGGTTCCCTAATTTGCGATCGGCATGCCGGGAATGCTCTCCTCAATGCGTGCGGCTCCTCGATCTCTACTTGTACGGATAGAAGACGAAGAACAGCAGCGACAGTCCCGCCAGCACCCACAGGCCCGCGCGAATCTCGCGGGCTTTGCCTTGCACCAGCTTGCAGAACGGATAGAGCAGGAATCCCGCGGTGATGCCGACGGCGATGTTGTAGGTGAAGCACATCAGCGAGACGACGGCGAAGGCGGGGATCGATTCGGTGTAGTCGGTGAAGTCGATGCGGGCGATGGGCGCGAGCATGAAGAGTCCGACGATGATGAGCGCGGGGCCGTAGGCCTGCGCCGGAATGGCCGCCACGAACGGCGCGGCAAAGGCCGAGACGCGCAAACAGAACGGCCACCACCACGGCGGTCAGCCCGGTGCGTCCGCCGGCTTCGATGCCGGTGGCGGATTCGACGAAGGCGCCCGAGGTGGTGGTGCCGAACAGCGGCGAGAGCGCGGTGGCCAGCGCGTCGGCCATCATGGGACGCTCGATCTGCGGCAGGTTGCCGTGCTCGTCGAGAAAGCCGGCGCGGGCACGAGAGTCCGATCAGCGTGCCCATGGTGTCCACAAAGGCCATGATGAAGATGGTGAGCGCGACGGGCAGCGCCTTGGGCGAGAGCGCGCCGCGCACGTCGAGCTGCGCAAAGATGGGCGCGATGCTGGCGGGAGTTCCGAAGAGCGCCGAGGGCCAGGGCGCAACGCGCGTGGCAAAGGCCGCAAGCGCGGTGATGACGATGCCGATCAGAATTGCGCCGGGAACCTTGCGGATCACCAGCGCGCACATCAGCAGGAATCCGAAGATGGCCACCAGCACCGGAGCCGAGGTGAGCGCGCCCGCCTTGACCGGCGCGCCCGCAACGCCAAGCTCGACGATGCCGGTCTGGTTCAGTCCGATGAAGGTGAGAAACAGTCCGATGCCGACGGCGAAGCTGTAGCGCAGCGAGGTGGGGATGGATTCCACCAGCCACTGGCGCAGGCGCAGCACGGTGAGCAGAATGAAGGCGAGTCCGGCGAGAAAGATCGCGCCCAGCGCGGTCTGCCAGCGAATGCCCAGGCCAAGGCAGACGGTGAAGGCGATGAATGCGTTTTCGCCCATGTAGGGCGCGATGGCGAAGGGCCGGTTGGCGTAGAGGCCCATCAGCAGGCAGCCGCAAACCGCCGCCAGAATCGTCGCCGTCATCGAGGGGCCGGCGGGAATGCCCGCCGTCTTCAGGATCGCCGGATTGACCACGATGATGTAGGACATGGTGGTGAAGGTCGTGATGCCGGCGAGAATCTCGCGGCGGAAGCTGGTGCCGCGCGCCTCGATCTGGAAGAACTGGCGAAGAGCGTTCAATGGTCGAGGTTCCTGCATCTCCTGCGCTTGCTGAAAGCAGAGTTCACGCCCAGCCTACCTTTCCCGCCCGGTGCGGTCAATCTGCAATGGTAGAGTCCGGCAGGGATACGGTGCCGCTGCTTGCGCGCTGCCAGGTTGCGCGATAACGTGAGAGAGCATGTTTGCCCGCAGAACAGAGTGGAATCTTTCCGCCAACCGTTACTCGCTCGCCGTGGAGGCAAGGCGCGGCGCAGCGGGCGCGCCGCTGCTGGACCTGACGGCTTCGAACCCAACCACCGTGGGCCTGCACTTTGAGCGCGAGCGCATTCTGCACGCGCTGCAGCATCCGCGGGCGCTGGAATACGAGCCCGCCTGCAAGGGAATTCTGGCGGCGCGCGAGGCCGTGGCGGGCTACTACGCGGCGCGTGGACATCGCGCTTTCGCCGGAGCGGATCATCCTCACCGTCAGCACCAGCGAGGCGTACTCGTACTGCTTCCGGCTGCTGTGCGATCCGGGAGACGAGGTGCTGGTGCCGTCGCCCAGCTATCCGCTCTTCGAGTTTCTGGCCGACATTCAGGATGTGAAGCTGGTGCCGTACGAACTGGTGTACGACCACGGCTGGCAGATCGAGTTCGAGTCGCTGCGCCGGGCGATCACGCCGCGCTCGCGGGCGATCATGGTGGTGCATCCCAACAATCCCACCGGGCACTTTACGCGGCACTGGGAGTTGGAGCGGCTGAACACGCTGTGCCGCGAGCATGAGCTGGCGCTGGTGGCCGACGAGGTCTTTCTCGACTATGGACTGAGCAGCGGGGAGCTCGAGCTCTGAGCCGCTGAGCTTTGCCGCCAACGATGGCGCGCTGACGTTTACCCTGAGCGGGCTGTCGAAAATCTGCGCGCTGCCGCAGATCAAGGTGGCGTGGATTGCCGCCAGCGGCCCGCCGGAGCTGGTGCGCACGGCGCTCGACCGCCTCGACGTGATCGCCGATACGTATCTTTCGCCGAACGCTCCGGTGCAGTGGGCGGTTGCCGAACTGCTCGGCCACGCGCGAGGGGATTCAGCGGCAGTTGCGCGAGCGCACCCAGCGCAATCTGCGCGAACTCGACACGCAGCTGGCAAAGGCGAAGATGACCACGCGGCTGGCGCTCGACGCCGGATGGTACGTCGTGCTGCGCACTCCGGCGACGCGCTCGGACGAGGACACGGCCATCGCGCTGCTGGAGCAGGAGTGCGTGCTCATCCATCCCGGACACTTCTTCGACTTTCCCGGCGCAGGGTATCTGGTCGCCAGCCTGATCGCGCCGGAGGAGGATTTTCGCGAGGGGATTGGGCGGGTGGTTAGGGCGCTGGATGGGGAGGGGTGAAGTTATGGATGGCAGCTTCCGGATTGACTGTAACCCGCTAGCCATTGAGAACCTCAGAAAGTTCCACACCGAGCGCCGTGATCGGAATGTGACCGTTACCCTCGAGAAGAGCCATATTCCTATGCTGTGGCTTGATACCTCGGTGGTGATCGACCTCGCCAAAATTCAGAACAAGGAGAGCGTCGAGAAAACCAGGGCCGCTAGACTCTCGATGCTTAGGGAGACTGTGCGGAGAGCTGTGCGAGCGGAGAGGTTGATCTGCCCCGAGTGGGATCAGTCGTTGGAATTTGAAGGGAAACGACTCGAGAGCCAGATTCGTGAGGTAGTCTCGGACCTGTCGTGCGGCGCTCGCTGCGTGCCTTATGCCGGCATAAAGGATCAACAAATTAATCGAGGGCTGAGGGCCTATCTTGACCTAGCCGAGACAATACACGTCCCTGCCGATATTCATTTTTATGGTGATCCCGTTCAATCCGTCCGCGAAGCGAAGCAGCGCCACTACATAGTCGAGGTGGATATGCCGAAGCCTGCTGAATGGCTCGCAAAGGCCAAGAATGACAAACAGGCCACGGAGGGCGCATGGGAAGGGTTGAGACAGACGTACGTGAACAAGAAACAGACGTTTGACCGGCAACTTGCCTTGGAGCGTGTCGGGGAATCGGACACAATGATTGCGATGATAGGCGACTTCGAGAAGAACACCGCGGCAGGAAAGGTGGATTTTTGGGGCTACATGGGAGTCCTTGGGTTCTATCAGCGCGAAGCATTGTGGCGTCAGATGGGCGGGACCGGCCCGGGAATCCCTGCGCTCTATTCCTTTATGCGGTCGCCCTACTACTGGGAGCTGCCAATCGTGGACGTTGCCTGCCGCCTGGGGACGGACTTGATGATCAAACATTTCAGGGTGAAGAGCGGCGATCATCACGACGTCCAACACCTCGCGACAGCGATTCCCGTCGCTCACTTTGTAGTCGCCGACAAAGCCATGGTTGACAGATGCGAACGGCTGGGCATCGGTGCAAAATGGGGCACCAAGCTTTTCTCCACGAGAACTATCGATCAACTTTGCAGAGAGCTCGAGGCTCTGCCCGGAGTGGTTTGACGTACGACGCTGAATGCGGCCAACGGATAACTAGGCCACAGGCTGCGTTCCGGGAAGCTACGGGATTGGCTCCCGGCGAATTTTCGGCAATCCTGAAGCTGACCCACGACTGAAATTCGCGAAACTTTGAAACCTTTTCCTCCAGCGTCTATCATCACCGTATGATTCACGAGATTCTTGCGGTTGGGCCACTGCAGTGCAATTGCTCCATCGTTGGCGACGAGGTGTCGCATGAGGCGATGGTGATCGATCCTGGGGCGGATGTTTCCGAGATTCTGGCCATTGTGGCGCGGCATGGGTTGCAGGTGAAGCAGATCGTGGTGACTCATGCGCACCTGGACCACATCGGCGGGGCGATGGAGCTGAAGAAGGCGACCGGCGCGCCTATTCTGCTGAATGAAAACGACGCGGCGCTGGTAGCCATGCTGCCGGTGCAGGCGCAATGGCTGGGGATGCGCGATCCCGGCAAGGTCGAGATCGACGGCAGTCCGAAGAGCGGCGACAAGGTCGCGGCCGGGCGCGCTGAGCGGGGAGATTCTGCTGACGCCGGGGCACACCGAGGGCTCGCTGTGCCTGTACTTTGCGCCGGAGAAGACAGCTGATCGCGGGCGACACGCTGTTTGCCGGATCGATTGGGCGCACCGATCTGCCGGGCGGGAGTTATGAGAAGATTCTGCGCTCGCTGCACACCACGGTGCTGGACGCTGCCCGACGAGGTGATGGTGGTTCCGGGGCATGGGCCGCTGACTACGATTGGCGAGGAGCGCGACGAGAATCCGTTCCTGCAGAAGTAGGGGAGGGTGCGCAGGAGCAAATTCACGAGCTGGAGCCGAGTAGGAGCACGAGCAGAGTCAACTACCCCATGTTAGCCAAAGGAAGGCTAACATGGGGCACCCTGAAGTTTTTGGACCACCCTGACGTTTTTCCTAAAGATACCTGCAGAAGTTGAGGACTGGGCAAACAAAAATCCCCGCCGCGTGGCGGGGATTTTGCTAGGCGTGAAAATTACTTTGCCGGGGCGGTCTTCACCGGAGCGGACTTGCTGTTGTCAAGCACGGAGCCGCTGCCGCCGCCGTGGCGGGTGGAGATGATGGCCAAGGTGAACGAGGTGAGCATGAAGATGATTGCGCACCAAGTGGTGAGCTTGGTGAGGAGGTTGGCTCCCGCGCGCGGTCCGAAGGCCGTCTGGCTGCCCAGTCCTCCGCCGAAGGCACCTGCGAGGTCGGCGCTGGCGCCGCTCTGCAGCAGAACGACCGCGATCAGGAAGAGGCACACAATAACGTGAACGATGGTGACCAGAACGACAATCATGCTTATCCTTCCCGGCGGCTACACACGCCGGACGTTTGCTAAACTTTTACCTGCCTGAAACGGTTTGGAACGTACAACTCCGGCCTGATAGCCGGAGGAGGACGTATGGTGCGGAAGGCGGGACTTGAACCCGCATGCCTCTCGGCGCCACCCCCTCAAGATGGTGTGTCTGCCAATTCCACCACTTCCGCACTGGCATCGCGGCGTACGCCGGACTTGGCGCTCGCACGACGACTTATCAGCTTCCAAAGAACGTATACAGAGGCAAATTGAGTATAACAAACTCGGCGCGGTTGGGAAGCCTCCGTGCGCTGGGGATGGCACATACTGTTGGAATTCCGCGCTGCCCGCGCCGGCGCTGACGGAATTCCAAACCTCACGCCTACCACTTCACGATCTTGGCGAACGACTCCGCCTGGAGGCTAGCGCCGCCCACCAGCGCGCCGTCAATTTCCTCCTGCGAGAGCAGCTGAGTGGGCGTTTTCCGGCTTGACGCTGCCGCCGTAGAGGATGCGAAGCTGGCGTGCAAATTCGTCGCCGAAGACGTTGGTGGCTTCCTGGCGGATGAGTTGGTGCGCTTCATTGGCCATCTCAGGCGTTGCCGTCAGTCCGGTGCCGATGGCCCAGACCGGTTCGTAGGCGATGGCCATCTTGGCGGCCTTGCGGGCGGAGATGCCGCTGAAGGCGCGCGAGCACTGGCGGCGCAGCACGTCTTCGGTGATTCCGGCTTCGCGCTCTTCCTTGACTTCGCCGATGCAGACGATGGGGGCGAGACCGGCTTCGAGCGCGACCTTCAGGCGGCGGTTCACCGTGTCATCGGTTTCGCCAAAGTACTGGCGGCGCTCGGAGTGGCCGACGATGACCCACTTGCAGCGGGCTCCCACCAGCATTTCGCCGCTGATCTCGGCGGTGAATGCGCCTTCTTTTTCCCAGTACATATTCTGTGCGCCCACTTCGATGTTGGTGCCATCGGCATTTTCGACCACCGCGGCAATGTCCACAAAGGGCGGACAGATTACGATCTCGTCGCGGCTGTGTCCGGCCACCAGGGGCACGAACTCTTCCATGAACTGACGCGACTGCTCCGGGGTTTTGTACATCTTCCAATTGGCTGCAATGATCTTCTGGCGGCTCATAGTTGCCTCATGTGTTGGTGGATGGACTGATTCCATGGATTGGCATGGTTGCGAAGCTCCAGCCGGTGGCATTGCGCCGCCGCTGTTCGTCTTTCGCAGCCTGGATGAAAACGGACAACATCTCAGGACTGTACAACACGAAGCGCGCCTGGTGAACGCTGCGCGCGTTGCCCAACTCGTCGATGACGGTCGAAACCGCTACGGCTGCGGCAGCCTCGGCCGGGTATCCGTACACTCCGGTGGAGATTGCCGGAAAGGCCACCGAGTGCAGGCCCAGGCGGTCGGCCAGGCGCATGCGAGTTGCGGTAGGCGTTGGCCAGGATGCCGCTCTCGCCCTGCATCCCGTCGCGCCAGATGGGGCCGACGGTGTGAATCACGAAGGCCGCGGGCAATCTTCCGCCGGTGGTCTGCACCGCTTCGCCGGGAGGCAGGTGTCCGTCGCGGGCGACGATCTTGCGGCACTCTTCGAGGATGGCCGGACCACCGGCGCGATGGATCGCTCCATCGACTCCGCCTCCGCCCATCAGGCTGGAATTGGCCGCGTTGACGATGGCGTCGGTGGCCTGCTCCGTGATGTCGCCGGCCTCGAAGAAGACCTGCGCGCCTTCTCCGAGGTCCAGCCGGACGATAGTTATTCACGGTCTATTTGTTGGTCAGCGCTTCCACGCCGGGCAGCTTCTTGCCTTCCAGAAATTCCAGCGAGGCGCCGCCGCCGGTGGAGATGTGGGTGATCTTATCGGCCACGCCGGCCTTGTGCACCGCCGCCACGCTGTCGCCGCCGCCCACAATCGAGGTCGCTCCCGGATTGTCGGCCACGGCTTCGGCAATCTTCGTGGTGCCCTTGCTGAACTGGTCGAACTCAAAGACTCCCATGGGGCCGTTCCAGACGATGGTGCGCGCGCCGGCGATCTCCTCGGAGAAGAGTTCGATGGTGGCCGGACCGATGTCGAGCGCCATCTTATCGGCGGGAATCGGCTGGCCTTCGGGAATGATGGTGGCCGCGGCGGCAGCGTCAAACTTGTCGGCCACCACGTGATCGACCGGAAGCAGCAGGCGGACGTGTTTGGCTTTGGCTTCGGCGAGCAGCTCGGCTGCCAGCTCAACCTTGTCGGCTTCCAGCAGGGATTTGCCGATCTCCTGGCCTTGGGCCTTCAGGAAGGTATAGGCCATGCCGCCGCCGATGATGAGTGCGTCCACCTTGGGCAGCAGATTGCGAATGACGCCGATCTTGTCGCTGACCTTGGCGCCGCCCAGAATCGCCAGGAACGGCTTGGCCGGATTCTCGGTGGCCTTGCTCAGATATTCCAGCTCGCGCTCCATCAGCAGGCCGGCGGCGTTCTTGGCGATGAAGTGGGTCACGCCCTCGGTGCTGGCGTGGGCGCGGTGCGCCGAGCCGAAGGCGTCATTGACGTAGATCTCGGCGAGGCTCGCCAGTTGCTTGGCAAAGGCCGGATCGTTCTTCTCTTCTTCGGCGTGGTAGCGGACGTTTTCCAGCAGCAGGGTCTGTCCGCGCTCCAACTGGCTGGCCATCTCGCAGGCCTGCAGGCCGACGCAGTCGGGCGAGAAGCCGACGTTCTGGCCGCGGCCCATGCGCTCATCCAGCAGGATGCGCAGGCGCTCGGCCACCGGCTTCAGACTGTAGGCGGGATCGGGCTTGCCCTTGGGGCGGCCAAGGTGCGAAACGAGAATCAGCTTGGCGCCGTGGCGCAGCGCGTACTCAATGGTGGGCAGCGTCTCGCGGATGCGCGTGTCATCCGTGACGCGGCCGTTATCGAGCGGAACGTTGAAGTCCACTCGCATCAAGACTCTGTGATTGTTCAGTTGCAGGTCGCGGATCGAAAGCTTGGCCATGGCGTGCTTACCTGAGTGATTCGTTACTGCTGAGTTTGCGCCGTGCGTGCTGCAGATCGTGCAACGATTGACAAACGGGTTGCAGGCCATTGCCTCCAACCCGTCTGCGGTTTTCTACAGTCCCTTTTCGCCGAAGAAAGTGATCAGGTCCTTGACGCGGTTGCTGTAGCCCCATTCGTTGTCATACCAGGCGAAGGTCTTCACCAGGTTGCCGCCGATGACGCGGGTCAGCTTGGCGTCCAGAGTCGAAGAAGCCGGATCGCCCTTGAAGTCGGAGGAGACAAGCTCTTCTTCGGTGTAGTTGAAGTAGCCCTTCAGCGGCGCGGTCTCGCTGGCCTTCTTCATGGCGGCGTTGACCTCTTCCACGGTTACGTTGCGGCCCACCACGGTGACCAGGTCCACGGCCGAGACGTTGGGGGTCGGGACGCGCACGGCGAAGCCGTCCAGCTTGCCCTTCAGCTCGGGGATCGCCAGGTAAATGGCCTTGGCGGCGCCGGTCGAGGTCGGAATCATCGACAGGGCGGCGGCGCGGGCGCGGCGCAGATCGGAGTGCGGGAAGTCCAGGATCACCTGATCGTTGGTGTAGCTGTGAATGGTGGTCATGGAGCCGCTGACGATGCCAAAGCTGTCCTGCAGAACCTTGGCCACGGGAGCCAGGCAGTTGGTGGTGCAGGATGGCGTTGGAGATGATGTGGTGTTTGGCCGGATCGTACTTGTCCTGGTTGACGCCGAGCACGATGGTGATGTCTTCATTCTTCGCCGGAGCCGAGATGATGACCTTCTTGACGGTGCCGCGCAGATGCTTTTTGGCATCGTCCGCGTTGGTGAAACGGCCGGTCGATTCCACCACAACCTGAACGCCCAGCGACTCCCAGTCCAACAGCGCCGGGTCCTTCTGCGCGAAGACCTTTACCTTCTTGCCGTCGACGACAATGGAGTCGCCTTCGGCCTGAATGTCGGATTTAAGATTGCCGAGGATCGAGTCGTACTTGAGAAGGTGGGCCAGAGTCTTCGGGCTGGTGAGATCGTTTACGGCGACGATATCGATGTTCGAATCGTTAAGAGATGCGCGGAAAACATTGCGGCCAATACGGCCAAAGCCATTGATACCAACTTTAATCGCCATTCTTGCCTCCAGGCATTAGCAGACGCAGAGGCGCGGATCGATGGCGCAGTTCCGCCCGCGCTCTTTGCAGCCGAAGGAAATGCTAGCACCGCCTTCTTCGCGGAGCAAACGGTAAGCGGACATGAAGCGTACTTCCCACAAGCGTACGGCGTTTCCGCGCTTGGGACGCGGTGCTTCCGCGTGCAGGGACGCGGGGTTGCGGGGCACGGTTGCGGGGAACTTTGCGCGCGGATTGCGAGCCGGGTGAGCCAAGCCATGGGAGGGAATCATGACCAGTAACGGAAGCCATCTTGAAATTTACGAAGCGGGACTCGCCCGAATTCGCGCGGACGTGGTATAAGTCCCTTATGCGCAGATGGATGCGCGATCGCGTGAAGCGTCGCAATCAGAAGAACAAGAATCCGCAGCAGTCCGAGAGAAGCACAGCAGGGGCCAGCGCCTCTGCAGCCGACATTTCTTGACCGGGACAGCTCCTGGGCAGAGCCCGGGGAGGGTCGCGCCGATGCTCCCGCAGAGGTGCGCCCGCAGCCGGTGTACGAGGCCCAGCCCGAAAAAGATCCGTTTGATGGCGACGCGGAGAGCGCCGCCGGCAACCGTGTCGGCGGGCCGCCGCGATCGCTCGCGCCGCCGAGGCCGCGGCGGACGCGGACGCAATCGCACCGACCAGCAGCAGAAGGCCGCACAGTCCGCGGCCAGCGTTCCAGGGCTGCCGATCGCTCCCGGCCAGGCCACCGGGAGAAGCTGCCGAAATCGACGAGCCGGAGGCATGCCGAGGCTCCGGAGCTGGATGCCGCCGACGCCGAGCCGCGCAAAGCCGCTCTCGCCCAAGGGCAAGAAGGGCGCGGTGGTTCTGGCGATCGGACTGCCCGGCTCCGGCAAGAGCTCATGGTTCAAGCGTCACAACATCATTCCTCTCTCCAGCGATCTGGTGCGCGGATTGCTGTTCGATGACGCCACCGAGCAGCGCTTCCAGGACCTGGTGTTCTCGTCGCTGCGCTCGCTGCTGCGCGCGCGTCTGATCGCGGGCCGCCCGATGAACTTCATCGACGCCACCAACCTGTCGCCCAAGGAGCGCCATAGCTGGATCAAGATGGCGCACGACTTCGGCTATGAGGCTCATGCGGTGTTCTTCGACGTGCCCACCGAGGTCTGCATGGAGCGCAACCGCAAGCGTCTGCGCAACGTGCCCGACGAAGTGATGCTGCGCATGGCGCAGAAGCTGCGGCCGCCGAAGTTCGACGAGGGCTTTGCCAAGGTGATCGTGGTTCGCCTGAAGAGCAAAAAAGATTCCGAAGCCGCGGCGGAAGCGCCCGACTCTGTTTCTGATTCGGTACCCGATTCTGTTTCCAATTCTGTAGAAGAAGAGGGCGGCGAAAAGTAGGGACGGAAACCGTGAAGATACAAAGAGAGCGCGGGCGGTATGCTCGCGCTCTTTTTTATGGTTCCGGTCTCGTCCTTAGGAAACCAGGCGCATGTTGGCGCTTCGCGCCGGCGCGACTGCCGGAAGACAAATGGTGAAGTGGGTGCCATGGCCGCTCTCCGAGACGGTGCTGCTTACCTGAATCGTGCCGCCAAGTTTTTCCACGATGTTGCGCGAGATCCAGAGGCCGATGCCCAGTCCCTTTTCGCCCTTGGTGGAGACGAAGGGCTCGAAGATCTCATCCAGCTTTTCCGGCGCAATGCCGGTGCCGGTGTCAGAAAAAATCAATTTCACATCCTGGCCATCCGAAATAACCTCCAGATCCAGCGCGCCGCCTTGTGGCATGGCGTCGATTGCGTTTGAGATCAGGTTGGTGAAGACCTGGCGCAGCTCCCCGGGGGTCACGTCGATCATCGCTTCGGTTTCGTAGTGGCGCTCAATATGAACGCCTGCCTCCTCCAGTTGGCGATGGAAAGATTCCAGCGACGCATCGACCAATTCGGTGGCCTTGATCTTGACCCGTGCTCCGGAGCTGCGATGCGGCGCCAAGGTTTCCTTGGCAATCGTGGCAAGCCGTTCCACTTCCTTCTTCGCCGACTGGAGCAGGGCTTTTGAGTCATCGCCGAGTCTCTTCTGCGCACTGAGCACGTAGAGGATGTCGGTCAGCGACGACAATGGATTGTTAATCTCGTGCGCCAAGCTGGCGGAGAGGCGTCCGGTTGCGGCGAGCCGTTCGGAGCGGCGCAGAGCTTCCTCCAATTGCGCGTTCAACTTCTTGATTTGCGCCTCGGCTTTCTTGCGCTCGGAGACGTCGCGGACGGCGGCGGTGACGACGGTGCCGTCCGGCGTCTTCATCGGGCTCAGACTGATCTCCACCGGGAACTCCGAGCCATCCTTGCGGAGGCCGAACAACTCCAACCCCACTCCCATCGGACGGGGGCGCGGAGCGGCAAAGAAATCATCCCGGTGGCCGCCGTGATATTGGCGATAGCGTTCGGGGACGAGGGTTTCAATTCTCTTGCCGATCAGTTCGGAGCGCTCATAGCCAAAGAGCCGCTCGCTCTCCTTGTTCACGAGAAGGATGACGCCGCGGCTGTCAATGATGGCCATGCCGTCGGGCGCGGACTCCAACAGACCGCGAAAATAGGCCTCGCTGCGTCGTACGGCGTCCTCGTCCCGCCTGCGCTGCATGGCCGTGGCGATGATGGTAGCGACGGATCGCATGAAGCTGACGTCATCCGGGCTGAAGCCACGCACACTTGAACTGTAGGCGCCCAGCACTCCATAGGGGCCTGCGTGTCCCGGGATATGAACGGTGACGCCGCTGCGAATCTTGTGTTTCTCCAACAGAGGCGAGGGAAGGAAAGGTGTGTCCGAGGAATAGTCTTCGATCACGACCCGGCGCTGGGTCAGGAAGGTATATCCCGCCTGGAATTCGCGACTCACTGGAATGGTGGTCACACCGACGTTCCCGCTCTTCCAGCCGAGCCCGGCAGAGAGGAGAAATTGGTTATCCGAAGCCTGGAACTCCAACACCTCGCAAAAACGAAGCTGCAGGATCTCTGCGATAAGAGCCATGGAATCCTCGAGCAAACCGGCCAGCTCATTGCTTTGCAGCGCGAGCTGACTCAATTCCGCGAGAGCTGATTGTTGCTTTGCCCTGCTGTCCGTGGTTCCCTCCGGCTCTGGCAATTGGTTCCCGGCATCCGACTTAGCCATCGAATCGAAAAGCCTCCAGTTATTTTGGGTCTAGTGTCTCAGATGCTGAAACGTTGCACGGGGTTGTTCTCCAGGCGCGCACACAAGGCGCGTCCCCGCCATCGCAGCCGACGCTTGACCGGTTGGCCCTGCTACTTGCCTTGAAAATCCGGTTTACGCTTCTCTAGAAACGCCCGGATTCCCTCTTGATAATCTTCGCTGTCATACACCTCGCGACGCAGAGATTGAATGCGCTCGTAGGCCTCCGGTGTGATCGAGTGTGCCGCGGCCAGTACGCGCAACTGTTCCTTTAGGATGCGATGCACAAGCGGCGAGGTTTCCACTATGGGCGTTGCCAATTTGCGGGTGAAGCTCTCCAACTCTTCACGGGGAACCACGTGATTGATGACTCCGCACTCCATCAGGCGCTGGGCCACGATGGGCTGCGCGGTAAACATCATCTCCTTGATGAAGTGGATGTCGGAAACTTTCATGAAGTTCAGGATGCCGGACAGGTTGTAAGGGACGCCAAGTTTGGCCGGAGTAATTGCCAGGGTGGTGTCCTCGCCGGCCACGATCAGGTCGCAACTCATCACCATCTCGCAGGCACCGCCCCAGACCGAGCCTTCGACCATGGCGATGATCGGGCAGGGATGCGTCTGGATGGCGCGCACCATGTGGCGCAGCGGATCGTTGTAGGTGAGCGGGTCGCGGCCATTGGTCGGCAGTTCGCTGATCTCGTGACCGGCGGAAAAGACCTTGGCGCCGCGTTGGGCGCGGAGAATGACCACGCGCAGGTTCTCTGCCTTCATGGAATTCAGTGACGAGGTGAACTGCTCGATCAGCGATTCACTCAGCGCGTTGACCTTGGGGCGGTTCAGCATAATGGTTCCGATTCCGCCGCTGACTTCGATGATGATTTGGGACATGGCTCTCCTCGCGTGCAGCCTTCGATAGTGCCACAGCGCCGCCTTCCCTGAGAAGAAAACGAGCGACTCCGGGCTGGCGGATTGCCCAGTTCGAACGCATTCCGTTGTTGGCATCCAATAGGCTTAGTTCTGGAGGTGATCACGATGCGCGCGTTGCTGGCGCTCCTGTTGCTTTCGATTTTCGTCGCAGCTCAGCAGGCTCCTTCGCCCGACCTCAAAGCCTACACACTGGCGGCAGGGACGCGAATCCCGGTCACTCTCAAACACGCGATCACCACCCGGAACGCGCGGGAGAACGATCCGGTGTATGCCGAAACCTCGTTTCCGGTCGTCGCCGAGGGCCGCATCGTGATTCCAGCCGGAACTTATGTGCAGGGAGTGATCCAGCGCTCGCAGCGCGCGGGCCGGATCAAGCGACGCGCGGAGTTGGTGATTCGTTTCAATTCCCTGATCTTTCTCTCCGGCTACACCTTGCCGATTCCCGGCGCGATTGATCGTGTGCCAGGCGCGGAGAGGACGGAGATAAAGGACGCTGGAATCGTCGCAAGTGGCGCGGGCATTGGAGCGGCCCTGGGCGGATTAGCCGCCCGCAGTGCGGGAGGAGCCGACTTGGGCGGATTGCTGGGCGCAGGAGTTGGTGTGGTGTCGCTTCTGCTGACTCGCGGGCCGGACGCGCGCATTGAGAGTGGCACGCTGGTGGAAATGGTGCTGGCGAGCCCGATCATCGTGGAAGATGAGCGCGCGGCCAGAAACTAGCGCGCGATCCGCGCGGAATCCCCGCCGGTCGCGTTCAACCGGCAAACCTACTTCAACTCAAAGAGCACGTTCACATGCGCGGTCGCGCTGATCTTTGCCGGAGCGAAGTCCTGTACCGGAGAGGCTGCCATCTCGCCGGCGGCGTGCGCCTTCATCATCATGGGGCGCGGCTGCGGAATGAACTCGCTGGCATCCACCGAGGCATAGCTGATTGCGCCCAGCGTCCGGCCACCGGCGCGGGCGAGGGCTTCTGCATTGCTATGCGCGGCGCGGTAGGCGTCTTCGACCGCTTTGGCCTTTGCCGCCTCCATGTGTTCGAGGGTGTAGCTGATGCTGAGGCTGTCCGTGGTGTCTAGCTGGGAGAAGCTGTCGATGATCGGGCCAAGCTTGCTGAAATCGTGAACCTTGATGGTGACGTGGCTGTTGACCTGGAAGCCCACCAGTTTGCGCTTGGGATTCCAGACATAGGCTGGAGTCATGGAGAAGGAGCCGATTTCGGCGTCCTTGGGATCAAGTCCGTTGTCGCGCAGAGTCCGGCGAATGTGCTCGGCGGAGTCCTGCGCTTGGGCGTAGGCGGCTTTCAACTCCGGCTGCTGTACGGAGACAGAGAACTGCACGAGAGCGGTGTCTGGCGCACTCTCGAATTTTCCATTCCCGCCCGCCCAGAGGGTGTTGGCAGTGACAGGAGTTTGCTGTGCCAGCACGGCGGCGGAGAGGAGCAGCAGCGCTGCAATCCAGGCGATTTTTAGGCGAGTCATCGTTCTCCTTCACCGACGCGGCCACGGGCCAAGCCGCAAAGGTTGGAAGGCGATTGTAATATGTTTGTTGCGGCTTGGTGTGGCTGCCCGGACTAAATTGCGGAAGCTGATCCGATCCAGGGCCCTCTGGCGCAATGCCAGCACGGTGGACGGCTTGGCGGGTACTCGCTTGCGTTACGTCGAAATGAAGGAGCAGGGCCGCGTGCGCCGGCTCTTCATCTTTGCGCCTTCGATTCGACCAGCGAGTCGATCCGGCGCGCCATCTGGAAATCCTTCTGAGTCAGTCCGCCGGCGTCGTGGGTGGTGAGCGCAAGGGTGACGCGGTTGTATACGATCCGGATCTCCGGGTGATGCCCTTCCTCTTCGGCGATTTCGGCAACTTTGTTCACGAAGATCATGGCATCGACGAAATTTTCAAATGTCAGGAGGCGCTCAATCTGATCGCCCTGCAGAGTCCAGAGAGTGAGCTTCTGCAGCCACTCGGCCACCTGTTGTCTTTCCAATTTCACCGCCATCTGCAAACTCCTTCGGCCCAAGCTGCTTGGAACGATGCTCACTATAGCAGAAGCGATTATTTTCAGAGTTGATTTCCTGGTGCAGACTCTCCCATGTGGCGATGGGAATCGAGCGGAAAACGGCGACCACACAGGGATCGAACTGCCGGCCCGACCAGGCGGCAATCTCGTTGACAGCGGCTTCCACGCTGCGCGCGGCGCGGTATGGGCGGTCCGAGGTAATGGCGTCCAGGGTATCGGCAACGGCGAAGATTCGCGCTCCCAGTGGAATCTCCTCGCCCTTCAGTCCACGCGGATATCCGCTTCCATCCCAGTGTTCCTGGTGGGCATAGACGATCTCGGCCGCTTCGGAGAGAAATGGAATTCTTCTTCAGCATTCGATAGCCGAGGTAGCTGTGCTCCTTCATGATGGCTTTTTCTTCTTCGTTCAGCTTATTCGGCTTGCGCAGGATGGCGTCGGGGATCGCCATCTTTCCGATGTCATGCAGGAAGGCGCCGCGGGCCAGGATGTGGATGGCTTGTGGATCGAGCCCCATGGCGCGTGCGATCTGGATGGTGTAGGCGGTGACGCGCTTGGAGTGGCCCTCGGTTTCGGCATCCTTCAGATCGAGCGCATCGCCCAGTGCTTCCAGGGTCACGTCGTAGGAGCGTTCCAGTTCGGCAATGGTCTCGCGCAGCTCCGTGGTGCGCTGGTCCACCAGCGTTTCCAGACTGGACTGATAGATGCGATTCTCCACCCGCAGGCGGTTGGCCTCCAGGGCGCGCCGCACCACGGCGAGCAATTGCTCGCGCTCGAATGGTTTCAGCAGGTAGTCGTAGGCTCCGTTGCGGATCGCCGCAAGCGCCACGGAGATATCGTGTACGGCGGTGACCATCACGACGGGCAGATCCTTATACTGCTGCTTGACTCTTTCCAGCAGCCCCACGCCGTCCATCTCCGGCATCATCAGATCGGTGAGCACGAGTTGGAAATCATTGTCATTCTGAAGGATTCGCAGCGCCTCTACTCCGGAGCAGGCCTGCTCGCAGCGGAAAGAAGCGTTTTGCAGCATGGTGCAGACGACTTCCCGGATCGGTTCTTCGTCATCAACAACAAGAATTCGTTCAACCGACATTGGTTGTTCGCCTCGTGGAGTATGCAGCAGAGCCTTATGGTGGTTGGGCTGGAGCAATTGTACTCTGAAACTTTTCAGCTCACATCCGCAGAAAACCTGAGGGGCAGCGTAGGTCGATGTGGTATACAGCAAAGCTAGAGATAAAGATGTTTGACGTTGCTTACCTCAGCGGGCTCGGCATTCCTGCGACGGCAGCCCTGTTGCCCCTTGGGCAATGGGTGACCGCCGTCGGGGTGAGCGTGCTTGGCCTTCTGTTTGCCGGACTGCTGGTCTATCTCTACCTTCGCGAGCGGGTGCGAGGCCGGCGGTTGGAGGTGATGAATGCGATTGCAAGCATCGCCGTGGGAGCTGGCGACCAAAGCCGCGTGATGCTGACGGCTATGAATGAACTATGCCACCTCTACCGCGCCAAGTTTGCCTGGTTCCAAACGGTGGAAGGAGAAGAGCTGGTTCTCACGCAACAGGTGGGGCTGCCAGAATGGCTCGCCGAGTCTCGCCGCAGAGTGCCGGTTCGCAGCAGCGCCATCATGCCGCTGCTGGATGGACGCCAAGCCCGAAAGGTCGGCGTCCGAAGCTTGGCCCCGGAATTACGCGACGAGCTGGAACGGGCTGGGATGCGATCCCTGCTTGTGGTTCCGGTTGCGGGGGAGAGGGGTTTGGTGGGGATTCTCGTCTTCGGTTTGACTGGACGGCGCTCGTGTACCGCGGAGCAGCTCCGGTTTCTAACGACCACGGGGAACCAATTGGGCGTGGCGGCAGAAAACCTGCGCTTGTTTGAGCAAGTTCTGCAGGCGAAGCGGCAGTGGCTTGCCACCATCGACTCCATTTGTGACTCGATTCTGGTGCATGACGCCGAATCTCGCGTGTTGCGAATGAATCGCACGCTGGCGCGACGGCTGGGGCGCCCGCTGCCGGAATTGACGGGCCAGCCACTGGCCTCGGTTCTGCCCAACGCGCAGCTTGGCTGTCCCTATTGCGAGTTGGCAAAGCAGCGCAGCGGCGAGGTCGCCGATCCGTGCTTTGGAGGATACGCGCTGATCTCCACCTCCTCTTACTACGTGGAGAATGACAGGGTCGGCACGGTTCACGTGATCTGCGACAGAACCGAGCGGCGCCTCGGGGAAGAGCGCTATCGCCTGCTTGTTCGAGTCGGTGCAGGAGGGCGTGTTCGTGTCCACCCCCGAGGGGCGGCTGATTGACTGTAATCCGCGCCTTCGCATCCATGCTCGGCTATGAAGGGCGCGAGGAAATGCTCGATCTCGACATAGGCAGGGAACTCTTCCTGAGCCCCGAACAGCGTGCGACCTATTCGGAGGAAATGGCGCGGCATGATTTTCTGCGCAACTACGAGGTCGCGCTCGCCGCAAGGATGGGCGGATTGTTACCCTGATGGAGAATAGCTTTGCGACGCGGAATGCGCAGGGAAAGATCGAGTGCTATCAGGGCTTCCTGGTGGACATCACCGAGAAGAAGATGGTGGAGCAGGAGATGCGGCGGCGCAACCGGGAGCTGGCGGCGCTCAATGCCATGGCGACGATTGCCGCCCGGACGTTCGACCTCGACGAGATTCTGCAGAACACGCTGCATTGGACTACCGAGTTGTTTGCCCAGCAGTGCGACATCCTGCTCTTCGACGCCGAATCCGGGCGCGTGACGCACAGCGGAATCCAGTCGCCAGAACCGGGAGGAGGAGTGCGCGGAGTTGCGAACCCTGGTGGAAGAAGAACTGATGGCGAATTTTGCCCAGGCGCGCAGTGAAATCGTTACCGAGCAGGATTTGCAGCGGCTGCCGAGCCCGCGCAGTCCTGGATCGCGAAGCGCGGATACGAGTCCTTTGCCGCCGTCGTGATGTACTCGCAGCGCAAGACCGCTGGGAGTTCTGCTTCTCAGCAGCCAAAACAAGAATCAGTTTACCGGGAACCGACCACAACCTCGCCATCGCCATCGCACGCCAGCTCGGAAATTCGGTGGAGAAGGTTCTGCTCTACGAGGAGACGGCGCGCGCCTATGACAACCTGCGCAACACCCAGGAGCAACTGCTGCAGAGCGAGAAAATGTCCGCCGTCGGCCAGCTTATCTCCGGGGTGGCGCACGAGTTGAACAATCCGCTGACGGCGATCCTCGGCTACGCGCAGTTGCTGGAAACAGAACCGATCGGGGAGCGCGCGCAGGACTATGTGCGCAAACTCTACCAGCAGACGCAACGCACCCATCGCGTGGTGCAGAACCTGCTCTCGTTCTCGCGCCAGCGTAAGCCGATTCAGTCGCAGGTGGATCTGCGGCGGGTGCTGGAGGACACGCTGGCGCTGCGGGAATTCGATCTGAAGCTGAACAACATACGGTAGAACGGAACTACGATCCTGACCGTTCCATTCATCACCGGCGATGCGCATCAACTGGAGCAGGTTTTTCTCAACATCATCAACAACGCCGTGGATGCGATTATGGATTGCGCGCAGAGCGGCAGCCTGAAGAGTCCGAACTATTCGGAGGAGAGCCGGGCCTGCATCGAATTCCGCGACTCCGGTCCGGGGCTCAAGGATCCGAGCAAGATCTTCGATCCGTTCTATACCACCAAGAAAATCGGCAAGGGCAGCGGCCTCGGGCTTGTCGATTTGCTACGGCATCGTGAAGGAGCACGGCGGAGACATCATCGCCTTCAATCACGAACAGGGGGGAGCGGTCTTCCAGATCAAGCTCCCGATTGCCGGCGCTCAGGCATCCTCCAGCGAAGCCGAGAGCGAGGGCGATGCTGCCCGGAGCGATCGAGGGTTGTGAGCGGGGCCGCCATGGGCCGCCAATCTCCGTAGTTCCACGTTTTTACTCCAGAGCTGACGGCGCCTCGGCGATGTTCCTGATTCGCGTAATTCCTCCACAAAGCCGCTCAATGTGAGCATAAATATTCCACTATCTAGACCGTGAGTGCCACACTAGTATCCTGTATAGTACTGCGTAAGGTGAATAAACTACTTCGACCGGAAAATATCTTACACCCGTAAAGTGATTGATTAAGTATGGGTTGTAAGATTTTCCACCGCCAGAGAGGCTGCTGGATGAAAACTTGGGCAGGGCGATTGCATGGATAGCAGACGCTAGACTTTTATTATGCTGGATTCCAGACTAAGGTTATAGTAAGCGGCATGAGGCAATGCTAACTTTCGAAGGCAATCTAGCCTGATTAAATGGGAACTTGGTAGTTTAAGGGGGCTCCAGGTGGCAAACTCTTTTGGGGATATACTGCCAACCGCGATCGTGCAATTTGTTCCTAGCGCGAAGAGCAAGCGCATCAAAGCTCAGCGGGCGATCTACGAAGCGAACCGGCATCGCGTCTACTCGTTTGCATTCTGGATGACGGACAACGAGCCGATGGCGGAGCATGTCTCCGAACGGACATTTTTGCGGGCATTCTCGTTGAGCGAACGCCCTGGCGAGGAGTTGATCGACCGGGCGCTGCTGCGTGAGTTGCAGAACGAAGCGTCGGTGACGATGGGGCCGCTGGCGTTGCAGTGCGCAACGGTGCATGAAACGAGCGGGGTCCGACGTAACACCAAGCGTGTGGAGTTGGAGCGCGCAATCATTCAACTGCCGCACACCGAGCGCCTGATCTTCTGCATGCATGACGGAGACGCCTACGATCACGCCCGCATCGCGCGCACCCTCGGCATCAGCGAGAACGATTCGCGCCAGGGACTGCACCAGGCGCGGCTGCGCATTCGCGAGCTGGTGAGCGCCAAAGCCGCCAAGGCTGCGGCATAGCTGCATCGGCAAAGTTGCCGGAAGTCACCACGCCCCTCGCATCGAGGGGCGTTTGATTTGGGCGGAAGCGCTTCGGTTGCGGCCGGGTTACTTCCGGTCGAGCGCAATCTGCGAGATGGCAAGATCCCAGTGGGCTTCCAGGATCTCAAAGCGGCGCTGCTCTTCCCGTTTGAAGGCCGCCTGGTCGGGGAAGAGCTGAAGCTGAATCGCGTGCTCATCGACCGGGGTGTAGGCGGCTTGCGCGTTCTTGAAGACGATGGTGACGCGGTAATCCCATCGCTCCTGCTCGGGCATGTGAAAGGCAGGAGTGTCCAGACGCACGGACAAGATGCGGCCCTGCGCGATCTCGCTCTGCAGCAGGGGGAAGTGATTCTTCTTGAAGAGTTCGAGGAATTCCTCCTGATGACCCCAGTGTGTCTTGTAGTAGTACTCCATCACATAGGGCTTCTCGGGATCGGGGGCGGGCGGAGCCTGCGCCAAGCCAGCGGCGGAGAGCAGGAGCATCGAAGCCAGGAGCAGAGCGGCGGAGAGCAGTTTGCGCACGAAAACCTCCAGCGAGTTTGGGGCATTGTAACGGAGCGATGCCAGCCGGTGAAATAGCAGGATTGGGAGCGGGTGCGGGAGGGGCAAAAAATCGCGAAGTTTTTCGTAGACACAGGTGCGTTTGGGAGTATTATGCAGCCGGACGTCCACCGGGGCCGGAGCGTACTCGCCACCTGCCCTCATTTCCGGCAAGTCCACCCAACCCCGCGCATAGCGAGGTCTGGCGGGGATAACAAGGCGGCTTGAGCTGCCCTCCGGCACCCGGTCAGGATTTACCGATGGCGGGTTGCGCTGCAACCCGCCATTTTTTCGTGCTGCGTCCAGACCCACCCGAGCACGCCTAGGAAAATACTCAGCGAGACTGCAAAGCAGGGGTTATTGATTGCAGGAAGCTTGTGATATAAAAGGTGCGCTGCGATCACCAGTGGCATGGGGAAAAGGTAGATGGCAGATCATCGGAACTCCTTTGACTATCTCTACTAATACGGAAAATATTGGCTTGAAGGATGTGATTGCCGGCACGTCGTCGATTTGTTACATCGACGGCGAGAATGGAATTCTGGCCTACCGCGGGATCGATATTCATGAACTCGCGGATAACGCGACGTTTGAGGAAGTCACCTATCTGTTGTGGCACGGCAAGCTGCCGACGCGAGCAGAGCTGGCGGAGTTCAGCGCTCCAACTGGCGCGGGAGCGCAAACTGGACGCGCAGATCATCAGCTTCCTGCGGCAGGTTCCGAGGCACGCGCTGCCGATGGATGTGCTGCGCACGATCGTGAGCTCGCTCTCCTTCTTCGATCCGGAAGAGAAGGTGAATACCAAGGAGGCGAACTACCACAAGGCGCAGCGGCTGTTTTCGCAGATTGCGATGATCGTGGCGGCCTACGACCGGATTCGCAAGGGGCTGCCGCTGATCGAACCGGACCGCTCGCTCTCGCATGCGGGCAACTTCCTGCTGATGTTGAACGGCGAGCGGCCCAGCGAAACCGCGATCCGCGCTCTGGATATTTCGCTGATCCTGACGCGCCGACCACGAATGGAACGCCTCGACCTTTGCGGCGCGCGTAACGGCGGCCACGCTGAGCGACATGCATTCGGCGGTGACCTCGGCATTGGAGCCCTGAAGGGACCGCTGCACGGCGGCGCCAACGAAGCGGTGTTCAAGCTGCTGACGGAGATCGACGAGCAACGGCGCAGACCCGGTGGAGATACGTCAAGGGAATGCTGGCGCAGAAGATAAAGATTCCGGGCTTCGGACATCGCGTGTACACCACGGAAGATCCGCGTGCGACGCACCTGCGCCAGATGTCGCGTGACCTGGGCTACTCGAGCGGGCAGACGAAGTGGTTCGACTATTCGAAGGCGATCGAGGAGTTCATCAACACGGAGAAGAAGCTGAACGCCAACGTGGACTTCTATTCGGCTTCGGCCTATCACACGCTGGGCATCGACGTGGATCTGTTCACGCCGATCTTTGCCGTGTCGCGCATTGCGGGCTGGACGGCACACGTGATGGAGCAGTTTGCGCGATAACCGGCTGATCCGTCCGCGGGCGGAGTACAGGGACCGGCCTATCCGGCGAAGTGGATTCCGATTGACGCAGCGCGGTTAAGTAAAGAGCGTTAAATAAATAGGGTTCGCAAGAGCCAGAGATTGAGAAGCCCGGGCGTGCTGCTCTGCAATGCAGAGAGGTGCGAGCGGGCCTTTTGCCTTGAGGCAGGAGGCCAGGGTGAGCTGTCGGTGGCAGCGCTGATGCCGGCGATCAGTGGGGATGATTCAGCGCGGCTGGTGCAGACGAGAATACGTCCGGAGAGCGATGTCGCCTTGGGTGCCAGACTTGCGGCTGCCACTGACCTGCTGTTGCGGAAAAGGCGAGCAGCCCGACGAAAGACGAGCGCGGCAATCAAGAGCAGCAGCACAAGCCAGAAGCAGAGAGTGGCGGCACGCGACGGAGCAGGGCGGCAGCGCTGCGGACGCGGCGGGAGGAGCTGCGACGGCAGTGGCGACTGAGCCGGCATCACACCCATTTGGATGCGCGCCTGCGGGAAAGATGATCTCGGAGAAGCGGAGATAGAATAAGAAGTAGTGATGCGGCGAATTTATTTTGACAACAACGCGACAACGCCTCTGCTGCCGGAGGTCTTCGAGGCGATGCGGCCCTATCTGCTGGAGAGCTTTGGCAATGCCAGCTCGATCCACCAGCAGGGCCAGCAGGCGCGGGCGGCCGTGGAAGCGCGCGCGCGAGCAGGTGGCCGGACTGCTGGGGGCGCGTGCCAGCGAGATTGTGTTTACCAGCGGCGGTACGGAGGGCGATAACCTGGCGCTGTTCGGACTGGTGGCGGCGGGCGATCATGTGATCAGCTCGACCATCGAGCACCACGCGGTGCTGAACTCCTGCAAGCGGCTGGAGGAGATGGGCGTGGCCGTGAGCTACGTGCCTGCGGCGCGGATGGGGTGGTGCGTCCCGAGGATGTGCGCGCGGCGCTGCGGCCGGAGACGAGGCTGATTTCGGTGATGATGGCCAACAACGAGACCGGCGCGCTGCAGCCGGTGGAGGAGATTGGCGCGATTGCGCGCGAGGCGGACGTGTACTTCCACACCGACGCGGTGCAGGCGGCGGGCAAGGTTCCGATCGACGTGGAGCGGATTGGCTGCGACCTGCTGACCATTGCGGCGCACAAGATGCACGGGCCGCAGGGAGTGGGAGCGCTGTTTGTGCGGCGGGCGACGCTGCTGCGTCCGCTGCTGGTGGGCGGACGGCATGAGCGCGGACGGCGCGCCGGGACGGAAAACCTGGCGGGCATTGTGGGCATGGGCAAGGCCGCCGAGCTGGCCGTGGAGTGGCTGGCCACCGGCGGGGCGGCGAGCGGTGCTCGACGGCTGAGCGCTGCGCGACCGGCTGGAGCAGGGAATCTGCGGCGCGGTGGCGGGCACGCGGGTGAATGCTGCCGCAGCCGAGCGGGTTCCGAACACATCCAACATGGTGTTCGAGGGCATTGAGGGCGAAGGATTTGTGATTGCGATGGACCTGAAGGGAATCTCGGTTTCCACCGGCGCGGCTTGCTCTTCGGGGGCGATCGAGCCTTCGCACGTGCTGACCGCGATGGGGCTGAGCTCCGGACGAGGCGCGCGGGTCGATTCGCTTCAGCCTGGGAAAGCAGAATACCGAAGAGGAAGTGGAGTACGTGCTGGCGCAGGTTCCCGGAGGTGGTGGAAAAGCTGCGGGAGCTGAGCCCGGTGTGGGCGGACGTAACAGGCCGTAGGACTGGATGGGACAGAAGCTGGAAGGGCATGGTTTGGAAGAGCAGGAGTTGAAAGAGCGGAAGACCGTTGCGGTGGCGATGAGCGGCGGGGTGGACTCCTCGACCGTGGCGGCGCTGATGGTGCGCGCGGGCTACAACGTGATCGGACTGACGCTGCAGTTGTGGAACCAGCGGCGGCTGCCGCAGGCGAATCCCGCCGGCGAGCCGCAGGCGGGACGATGCTGCTCGCTCGACGATGTGTACGATGCGCGCGCGGTGGCCGCGCGGCTGGGGATTCCGTATTACGTGGTGAACCAGGAGGAGCGCTTCGAGCGCGACGTGGTGCGTCCGTTTGTGGACGACTACCTTTCGGGACGCACGCCGATTCCGTGCTCGCTGTGCAACAACCATCTTGAAGTTCGATCAACTGCTGCGGACGGCGCGCTCGGTGGGCGCGGACGTGATCGCCACCGGGCACTATGCGCGCAATGAGTGGGACGCGGCGCGCGGGCGCTGGATCCTGAAGCGTCCGGCGGACCGGGCCAAGGACCAGACGTACTTCTTGTTTGGGCTGACGCAGGAGCAGTTGAGCCGGACGCTGTTTCCGCTGGGCGAGATGTGCAAGCCCGCGGTGCGCGAAGAGGCGCGGCAGCAGGGGCTGACGGTGCTGGCCGATAAGCCCGACTCGCAGGAGATCTGCTTTGTGCCGGGCGGCGATTACAAGGCGTTTCTCGACGCCTACATGGAGGAGCAGGGCGAGCGGCTGCCCGATCTCTCCGGCGAACTGGTGACCGTGGACGGCGAGGTGCTTGGGCGGCACGAGGGGATTCACAACTTCACGATCGGGCAGCGCAAGGGACTGGGCGTGGCCACCGGCTCGCCGCTCTACGTGGTGGAGATTCGCGGCGACCGCAGGGAAGTGGTGGTGGGCGGCGCGGAGGCGCTGCTGTCAAAGACTCTGCGGGCGCGAAGGGATGAACTGGATTTCCATCGCGCGGCTCGACGGGCCGATGCGGGTGGAGGCGAAGATTCGCCATCGCCATCCGGCGGCGGCGGCGACCGTGGAAGCCGGTGGGCGAGGACGAAGTGCTGGTCACCTTCGATGAGGCGCAGCGGTCGGTGACTCCGGGGCAGGCGGTGGTGATGTACAGCGGGGATGAGGTGGTGGGCGGCGGGTGGATCGAGTGAGCGCTAGCGTGTAGCGGCGGCAGGGCCGGACAGCCTTCTAGATCCAGCCTCAGAACACAACGCGGGGCAGGGTCCTTAGTTGCCAGAGACGCCTCTCGGAGCCGTGCTGAGAGCAGCCCTGAGGCCTGCTGGCGCTGCGCCCAGGTATGAGCACCCTAAAATCAAACGCAAATGGAGCACCAGGCTAGTCTAGCAGCAAATGTTTCAGTGCCAATGCCTTTCCGTTTGCCAAGCACCCTCCCGACGAACTACGATTTTCGTCACGCTTTCGGGTGCGGAAGCGCGTGAGGCACTGTATGTCACTCGAAGTGGAACAAGCGGTGCGCAGCTACACTCCGCATAAAAGCGGCGCGCGGGATGGAGCTCTCCTGCAAGGGGTGGGCGCAGGAGGCGGCGCTGCGCATGCTGATGAACAACCTCGACGAAGAGGTGGCCGAGCGTCCGCGCGATCTGGTGGTGTATGGCGGCACGGGCGGGCGGCGCGCAACTGGGAGTGCTTCGACGCCATTGTGCGCTCGCTGCGCGGCGCTGGAGAACGACGAGACGCTGCTGGTGCAGTCGCGGCAAGCCGGTGGGAATCTTCCGCACGCATGACTATGCGCCGCGCGTGCTGCTGTGCAACTCCAATCTGGTGGGGCACTGGTCGAACTGGGAAAAGTTCAACGAACTGGAGCGCGCCGGGCTGATGGCCTACGGGCAGATGACCGCCGGCTCGTGGATTTATATCGGCTCGCAGGGAATTATCCAGGGGACGTATGAGACGTTTGCGGCGGCGGGCGAGCGGCATTTTGGGCGGCGACCTGAGCGGCAAGCTGATCGTCTCCGGCGGCATGGGCGGCATGGGCGGAGCGCAGCCTTTGGCGGCGACGATGACCGGCGCGGCGTTCCTCGGCATCGAGGTCGATCCGGAGCGCATCAAGAAGCGGCTGAAGAGCGGCTACTGCGACTTCATGGTGAACTCGCTGGACGAGGCGCTGCGGATTCTGAAGAACGCGCTGCGCAAGAAGGAGAACATCTCGGTCGGGCTGGTGGGCAACTGCGCGGATGTGATTCCGGAGCTGGCCGAGCGCGGCGTGGTGCCCGATATTCTGACCGATCAGACCTCGGCGCACGATCCGCTGAACGGATACGTGCCGAACGGGATGACGCTTGGAGGCGGCGCTGGAGCTGCGCGCGCGCGATCCGAAGACGCTATGAGCAGCGCTCGCTGGAGGCGATGGCGCGGCACGTGGAAGGCATGCTGCGGCTGCAGAAGATGGGCGCGGTGACCTTCGACTACGGCAACAACATTCGCACCTTTGCCTTCCAGCAGGGAGTGAAGAACGCCTACGATTTTCCGGGCTTTGTGCCGGAGTACATCCGGCCGCTGTTCTGCGAGGGCAAAGGGCCGTTCCGCTGGGTTGCGCTCTCGGGCGACGCGCAGCGACATTGCCGTGACCGACGATCTGGTGCTGGAGCTGTTTCCGGAGAATCGCAAGCTGGCGCGCTGGATCGAGCTGGCGCGCAAGCGGATTCGCTTCCAGGGATTGCCGGCGCGCATCTGCTGGCTGGGCTATGGCGAGCGGGCGGAGTTCGGGCTGGCGATCAACAGGCTGGTGAAGCAGGGAAAGATCAAGGCACCGATTGTGATCGGGCGCGATCATCTGGACTGCGGCTCGGTGGCTTCGCCCTTTCGCGAGACCGAGCGATGAAGGACGGCAGCGACGCGGTGGCCGACTGGCCGCTGCTGAACGCGCTGCTGAATACGGCCTCGGGCGCGTCCTGGGTTTCCATCCACAACGGCGGCGGCGTGGGCATTGGATACTCGCAACACGCCGGGCAGGTGACGGTGGCCGACGGCACGGACGAGATGGCGCGGCGCATCGAGCGCGTGCTGACCAACGATCCGGGAATGGGCGTGATGCGGCACGTGGACGCGGGCTACGACGAGGCGAAGCAGCTTTGCCGACAAGGCCGGCGTGAAGATTCCGATGGAAGAAAAGTAAGAGTACGAGGCAAGCCATGGCAAGGACGAAGAGCGCAGAAGCAGCGCGCGCAGGAACCGGCGGTGCTGCTGCATCGCATCTCGCAACTGGTGACGATGAGCGGGCGAGCCGGGAGCCGCGGCGCGGGCGGCAGATGCGCGAGATCGGCGTGATCGAAGGATGCGGCGGTGCTGATCTCCGGAGGACGGATTGTTGCCGTGGGCAAGAGCCGCGAGGTGCTGCGCAACCCGTGGCTGAAGAGCATCGCGCCGAGGTGATCGAGCTGGATTGCCGCGGCAAGGTGGTGCTGCCGGGCTTTGTGGATTCGCACACCCATCCGGTGTTTGTGGCGCCGCGGCTGATTGATTTTGAAAAGCGCGTGGCCGGCGCGAGCTATGAGGAGATCGCGGCGGCGGGCGGCGGAATTCGCGCCAGCATCGAGGGCGTGCGCGCGGCCAGCGAAGCGAAGCTGGCCGATCACGTGTTCTCGGCGCTGCGGCAGGCGCAGTCGCAGGGAACGACCACGGTGGAGGCGAAGTCCGGCTATGGGCTGGACGCCGCGTCGGAGATCAAGAGCCTGAAGGCGATCCGGCGCGCGGCCCGGCAGTGGCAGGGAACGGTGGTGGCAACTTTTCTGGGAGCGCACGTGCCGCCGCCGGAGTTCGAGCAAAGTCCGGAAAAGTACGTGGAGCTGTTGTGCGCGGAAATTCTGCCCAAGGTTGCACGCCAGAAGCTGGCGCAGTATGTGGATGTTTTCTGCGAGCGCGGGGCGTTTACGCTGGCGCAGACGGAGCGGATTCTGCGCGAGGCCGCAGCGCTATGGACTGCGCTCGCGGGTACACGTGGGACAGTTGACGAACACTCCGCTGGCGACGATTCTCGCGCATAATCCGGTCTCGGCCGATCATCTGGATTGCCTGGAGAAGGCTGACGTGGCGGCGCTGGCGGCGGGCGAAACCATGGCGACACTGCTTCCCGGAGCCAATTACTTTCTGGCGACGAAGAAGTATCCGCCGGCGCGCAAACTGATTGACGCCGGCGCGCCGGTGGCGCTGGCAACGGACTACAATCCGGGAACGTCGCCGACGATCAGCATGCCGATGGTGCTGTCGCTGGCGTGCACGCAGATGCGGATGAGCGTGGAGGAGTCGCTGACGGCGGCAACCATCAACGGCGCCCACGCGCTGGAGTTGGGCGAGCGGAAGGGAAGCGTGGAGGCGGGCAAGGACGCCGATCTCGCATTCTTTGAACTGGACGACTATCGCGAACTGGCGTACTGGTTCGGCGGAAATCACTGCGCGGCGGTGATGATGGCGGGACGTTTCGCGGATCTGTTCTGAGCCGCGGACAGCGCGCCGGTTTATCCACAGTTGAGGTTTGCGAACGGTTAGCGTGCTGCTATAATCAAAGACGTTCCAGCAGGTGATTTGCGCTTCTGGAGCCCCTTCCGTAAGCACT
Organism: uncultured Acidobacteriota bacterium; assembly: GCA_963737175.1. GTDB lineage: Bacteria > Acidobacteriota > Terriglobia > Terriglobales > Acidobacteriaceae > TOLSYN. Next base: position 34,132 of record CAVTRQ010000017.1, read on the forward strand.
TTCTCCGGTGCATTCAGGATGGCCAGGTAGCTCAGTTGGTAGAGCAGCGGACTGAAAATCCGCGTGTCGGGGGTTCAACTCCCTCCCTGGCCACCATCCCACACCTTTATTTGCGCAGATTGATGCCGTGCCTAGCCAAACCAGGAATAATCTTATGCCGGTAGCACTCCGCCTGCCGATGAAGTTGCACGACCAGTTTCTCGCGTAGCCTTTGCAACAAAGCGCACTGTACGTCGGTGTCTCCCTGCCGGAGCACCGACACGCGTTTCATAAAAAACTCGTCAAGATTCGAGGTGAAGATCGCGAGAAACTTCGCTCGTTCGAGCAGGGGCGTGCGCTCGTCCAGAGCTTCAGCCAGCACCCGCTGGTTGAAGTCCAGCCAACTAAGATCGCGGTCGATCCAGACGTCAGATAGCGTCTGGGGCAACTTGGTATTCAGAACTCCGTGGTCGCCAATCGATGCCCAATCAGGCGCGGTCATAATCACCCTCTCTGAGAGAGGTAGTTCGGGGCTCAGAGTGGCTATTGTATGTGCATTCTGTGAAAGAGTTGTTAATTAACAGCGACTCTGGAAGCTGGGTGGGCTGATGCTCTGCAACTCACATTAAATCTGAACGGGCAGTGTATGCACCAGAAACGTTAAATGTGAACGACAGATCAAACTCCCGTGATACGGATTGATTCTGAAGTATGGGCCGCTGATACTTCTGGCCGGCGATGAGCAGCTACGGAAATTCTTCATCGCATACTGGGTGTTTCGGGCTAAAGGAGAGAGTGCATGAACCTAGCGCGCGTGAAACGGAAGCTTTGGGCGATGCCACGCCGTTTCCGCGAGGCTCGAATGTTTGCAAAGGCCATGCGCTCAGCCAGGCACCCAATTCTCGCGCACATTATCCCAACCCGGCGATGCAACTTGGCTTGCGCCTACTGTAACGAATACGACCACGTCTCCCAGCCCGTTGCGATCGGTGAAATGTTCCGACGTGTAGATCAGTTAGCTGCACTCGGCACCACCATCATCACCATCAGTGGAGGAGAACCGCTTCTTCATCCTCAACTGGATCTCATTATTTCCAGCATCCACCGGCACGGGATCATTGCAACCATTATTACCAACGGCTATCTGCTGAATCCGAAACGAATCCAGCAATTGAACCGAGCGGGGCTGCACCAGCTTCAGATCAGCATCGACAATGTCGTGCCCGACGAGATCTCGAAGAAGAGCCTCAAGGTGCTCGATCAGAGGCTGCGCTGGCTCGCTGAGCACGCGGAATTCGACGTCAACATCAACACCGTCGTTGGGTCGGGGATTCAACAGTCCGAAGATGCTTTAGTCGTCGCGCGTCGTGCCATTTCCTTGGGATTCGGCATAACAACGGGCGTCGTTCACGACGGTTCCGGGCAGCTGCGGCCACTGAGCGTACGCGAAAGACGGGTTCTCGATGAGATCAGCCAGTTGCGCAAGCCGTTGTTCTCTTTTTTCAGATACAACCGGTTCCAGGAAAACCTGGCGCGCGGGATTCCGAACGAATGGCACTGCCATGCTGGAAGCCGATATCTGTATATCTGCGAGGATGGCCTGGTTCACTGGTGCTCGCAACAGCGCGGCTACCCTGGAATCCCGTTGGCTCAATATTCGCTCGCGGACATAAATCGCGAGTACAGTACGGTGAAGAGCTGTGCCCCATTTTGCACCATCAATTGCGTTCATCAAACAGCGATCCTGGACGATCTACGTAAAAAGCCGCGCGAGACGATTGTTCAGTTGCTTGCTCCTTCTCAATCAATAGATCCAGCTCAGATTCCAGCTCCCGTGCGCATTCTTACCTGGCTCTTTGTGACCAACCGCAACCGGGGATGGTTGTCCAAGGCTGCGTTGCGACTGCTTGGGTTGAAATGAGGGAAAGACACGGTTCCGCACCGTCCTCACGATGTAATCGCCGACCCGAGCAGTCACCGCCGGTTTCGGGCGGATGATGGGCTGGACGGAGTGGGTTTCGTTCTGACCGGAGTCCTCCCCAGGTGCCGGTCGCAAACTTCTGCTCGCCTACGGTTTCTTCCATCCGGTGGCATTTCGAGAACTGGAGGGAGCGGTTCTAGTAGATCTCGGGTACGAAGCGCTGACTCGACATCTTTGGCCGCTTATAATCCGACGCCTGGCGCAGCGGCAGGTCGACTTCCACAGGGTTCATGTCGTGGTAGGGAACCTGTCGCAGCAGGTGCGCAATGCAGTTCAACCGAGCGCGCTTCTTGTCATCGGCATTCACCACAAACCACGGGCTCTTCTTGGTGTCGGTGTGGGCAAACATTTCATCTTTGGCGCGCGAGTAATCCACCCAGTGCTTCCGCGATTGCAGATCCATAGGGCTGAGTTTCCAACGCTTGATAGGATTCGTCATGCGCTCCTGGAAGCGCTTTTCCTGCTCCTCATCGTTTACGGAAAACCAGTATTTGATCAGAATCATACCGGAACGGATGAGCATATCTTCGAACTGGGGGCAAGCAATCAGGAAGTCGCGATATTCTTCCTCGGTGCAGAAGCCCATGACGTGCTCGACCCCGGCGCGGTTATACCAACTGCGGTCGAAAAGCACCACCTCACCCCGTGCCGGTAATTCAGCTACGTAACGCTGGAAGTACCACTGGCCGCGTTCTTTTTCGGTAGGCGTGCCCAGAGCCACGATGCGGCACACGCGCGGGTTCAGGCTCTGGGTAATGCGCTTGATCACTCCGCCCTTGCCTGCTGCGTCGCGGCCCTCGAACAGCACGCAAACGCGCAGCCCCTTCATGCGCACCCACTCCTGAAGCTTGATTAGCTCCTGCTGAAGGTAGGCCAACTCTTCCACATAATCGTATTTCTTTGGGGGTTTGCGTAGTTTTGCTAGACCCAGCAGGTGCCAATACTCCTCGATCTTCGCCATCTCTTTGGCGTTGCGCAGTACTTCGCCACCGGCCTTCTGTTTCTTTGGCCCTTTGCTCATTATGGTTCGCCCCTAGGCTTGCGGCAAAGACACATAACAACATGGCCTTGCTCTTCACAGATTCTATCGTTCTCCTGCGGAGAAAAGAAATCCTGTGTCCGGCGAAAGTCGGCATCGCAACTGAAATCTCGTGGCAGCGCCCCAGCGTGATAATGGGCGGGGTGATCGGCGGTCATTAACCGCATCACAAGACTCAAGCCCGATGCGGCGCGGGTTGAACAGCGTGGTCCGCCAACACTGGGACATCGAGAATAAACTGCACTTGGTGCTCGACGTGGGCTTCGGCGAAGACCTCAGCCGCAAACGCGCCGACCACGCCGCGCAGAACTTCTCTCTGCTCAACCGCATCCAATAGCGACGATAAGTGCACCTTTTGAAATAATGCGAATCGATTCGTCGGGCCTTGTAGGTTCTATTTGAATCGCCTGCGAAGGATCGAGCCGACCTCATCCACGGCAGTTACCATCACGAGAATTACAATCAGAATTGCCGAAACCTCTTGGTATTGCATTAAACGCAGGGAACTCATGAGTTCAAAGCCGATCCCACCCGCACCAACCATACCCATAACGGTGGACGCCCTAAAGTTGTATTCCCAGCGATAGAGCGTGACGTCTGCCATCTGCGGAAGTACCTGTGGCAGAATACCGTGAAGGATAACTTGAAGCGGACTCGCCCCAGAGGACTTGACCGCCTCTATCGGCCGAGCGTCCGCGTGTTCGATGGTATCAGCAAAAAACTTACCTATCATGCCGACGGAGTGAAGGCCGAGAGCCAACACCCCAGGCAGTGCGCCAAAGCCTACCGCGGCTACGAACAGAATACCCATGATCAGTTCCGGCACTGACCGCAAGCCGTTCAACACTCCTCGCGCCATTGCGTAAACGAATGGGTGGGGTGAGGTATTGCGCGCCCCGAGGAGAGACAGAGGTAGTGAGATTACGATCGCCAGCGCCGTCCCAGCCACGCTCATGGCCATGGTGTCACGCAGAGGCTTGATCCAGTCGCGGGCGCCTCTGAAGTCCGGCGGTAGGCTATCCTTGATAAGTCCTGCAATACTCGGTATACCCTCGATAACTCTCTTAGAGTCCAGCAGTCCGGTGTACCAAGAGCTGAGGGCAATTAAAGCAACAATAACTAACATGCGCCAACAGGAGCTAACCCATATCCGTCGCTGTTGCTGGAACACGGAATCATACGAGGCGTTCATCGACGAGGTTTCCTGCTTAACTAGATCTTCGAGAGATCCAGGTTAAGAATGCGGGCAAGGTCACGGATTGGATCATAGTCTTTGTCTGTAACTGGGCCGAAGCCGTCAGCCTTGAATGCCGCGAGTACGGCTTTGTCGTTCAGGTCGAGGAATGCTCTGCGTATCTTATCCTTCAGCGCGGGAGACAGATCCGAACGCATGCTCCAGGGGTATTCCGGATATGGCTTTGACTCGGCGATGACCTTTACCTTGGTGGGGTCGATGATTTTGCGTTCAACGAGAGATTCAAATATGGGCTTGCTCAGGCCACCCGCCTGTGCCCTGCCATTTTGTACAGAGATGGCAACTGCGTCGTGAGAGCCTAGAAAGTGCTCCTGGTAGTTCTTCTTGGCCTGAAGTCCTTTTTCCAACAGCATCGATTTCGGGATGAGATGGCTCGAGGTCGAAGCTGGGTCGCCAAAGGCCATGTCCTTGCCAGCGATGTCGGCGAGGGAACTGATTCCAGCTCCGGTATTGGCTAGGATCACAGCCTGGTACGTTGTGACTCCGTTCTTCTTGAGTGCCGCAAAGGCTTCGATGTTGCTCTTCGACCGCGCCAACACATAGGAGAGCGGCCCAAAGTAGGCCATCTCCAGTCGCCCGTGGCGCATCGCCTCGATCATCGAGGAATAGTCAGTCGTCACTACAAGTTCAACTTGCTTGCCAAGGCGGGATTCGAGGTACTGCTTCAGGCCTTGGTTGTTCTTGATTACGGTAGAGGCACTTTCGTCTGGTAGAAGTGCCACCCTCAAAACCGACGGATCGGAAGTTTCGCCGAATGATGTATTGAAGCAAACCTGGCCGTCAACGCCAGCGAAGCGATGCCGAGGGGCGGGACCCTCACCTTCGCCACGGAGACAGCCTCATGGAAGTTGGTGAAATCCTCCAACGCATCGAATGGGCCCTGCGTGGTGCTCTCTGTTGCCGACACCGGCGAGGGCATGGATGCCGCGGCTGCGGAGAGAATCTTCGAACCGTTCTTTACTTCCAAGAAGACTGGAGGCACGGGGCTGGGGCTTTCCACGGTTTATGGCATCGTCGATCAGAGTGGCGGACACATCACGGTGGAGAGCACCTTGGACAAAGGCACCACCTTTCGCATTTTCTTGCCAGTCGTGCAGGAAGCCCGATGTCGCGAGTTGGATCTGGCTCGTGAGAAGCCCTCCGAAGTTCGAAAGCTGCGCGCGACTGTCCTGTTGGTGGAGGACGAAGAACCGCTACGTCGCTGCCTGACGAACGCACTGCGCGCAATGGGCTGTTACGTGCTCGAGGCCGAGGACGGCCAGCGGGCACTGGAACTGGCGAGAAAGCAGCTCCTCCTGATCGACGTCGTGATCAGCGACATCGTGATGCCGCGTCTCGGTGGAGTTGACCTTGCACGCGAGCTGCGCTCCATGCGGAGCAATCTGCCGGTGATCCTGATGTCTGGCTATGCGGATGTGACTCCTTCTCGCGAGGAGCTGCGGAGCGGAAAGACGATTTTCATACAGAAGCCCTTTACCACGGATGCCATGAAAGACCAGATCCAGAGCGTTCTGCAACAACGAGCTCCGTCTGCTCCGGGCGGTTCCATCGAGACCAGAGTTGTATGAGGTGAGGTGGGGCAGGCAGTTGTGGTTCCGAGACCGTTGTGAACGGCGTCATTAATTTGCGCTTAAGAGAGGGCACTATATCCCTTGATATCTCAGAACTTGACCAAATGCAGCGCGGGTACAAAGCAGCCGTGGAGGAATGGAGTTTGGGCTTTAAACAACAGCTTGGGCCAACACGTGGCGGATTTGACGTTTCGCTGATACCGTCCGTGAGCCTTCCCACGGGAGCGAATCGGATATCAAGTCAGGGCTATGATCCTACCGTCCAACTTCCCTGGTCGCGTTCGCTCACAAAGAACTGGACGGCTGCCGGCATGTTCTCTCTTAGGTGGCCAACCGAGGCAGGGCAGCGAAATTTGACGGGCCAGTCCAGTTTGTATTTCGACCGTCAGCTTCGACAGCCATGGGACGCCTACGTCGAGTATTCCGGCGCTTTTCCCCAACGCGGCGGTCCACAGCACGCGATCGATTTCGGCACGGCATACAAGCCTTCGCCGCATCAGCAACTCGACTTTCATTGCATCTTCGCTCTTCCGGCCGCAACGCCGTATCACTCGATAGGCTTTGGCTATTCTGTCCGCTTCCAGGTGATTCAATCCAGATGACAGTGTCCTATGAATGCGTTTCGATAAGGCCGAAGCGGCGGCACTCCTCGTATTCGGCCGTGGTAGGCTGTGACGTTACTTCTGTGCCTGTTTCAGGCGTTTTGCTGTGAGGACTTTATGGGAGTCGTGAATCTTCTGTTTGGAAGGCCGCTGGCGTCCAGTGAGGACCAGGGGGAGAGGATCACGCCGTCACAAGGCGTCCCGACCTTTGGCCTGGACGCATTAAGCTCGGCCGCTTACGGCCCGGAGGCGGCACTGACGATCCTGTTGCCCCTCGGCCTCGCTGGCACACGTTACATTGCTCCCTTGACTGCAGCCATCATCGCTCTCCTCATGATCGTCTACTTCAGCTATCGGCAGACGATTGCGGCGTATCCCGGCGGTGGGGGCTCCTACACGGTGGCGAAAGAGAATCTGGGTGCTGGCGCCGGTCTACTGGCGGCAGCGGCGCTGATGATCGATTATCTGCTGAACGTAGCCGTGGGAATCTCAGCCGGAATCGGGTCTTTGGTTTCAGCGGTACCCTCATTGCAGAGATACACCCTGCTTATGTGTCTGGTCGTGTTGGCGATCCTGACCATTGTGAACCTGCGCGGGGTTCGCGAAGCCGGCTCCGCCTTCATCGCTCCCACCTACCTTTTTGTCGGCACGCTGGGAGTGGTGATCGCGATCGGTCTCTTCCAGGTGATCATGACGGGCGGACATCCCCATGCCCTGGTGCCACCCCCACATACGCCGGCGATCGCGGGAACCGTGGGTGCCTGGTTACTGCTGAGGGCATTTGCGAGCGGCTGCACCGCACTGACCGGTGTGGAGGCCGTTAGCAATGGTGTGCAGGCGTTCCGTGAGCCCGTAGTGCCAGCAGCGCGAAAGACTTTGACCATCATCGTGCTGACCTTGGTTGGCCTGCTGGGAGGAATCGCAACCCTGGTGTACTACTACGGCATCGCGGCGACAGACCCAGGCCAGCCGGGCTACCAGAGCGTGTTGTCGCTGGTGACCGCGGCGGTGGTCGGCAGGGGCATACTGTACGGACTGACGATGTTCTCTGTTCTGTTGGTGCTTTGCCTCTCCGCAAACACCTCGTTTGCGGACTTTCCGCGCTTGTGCCGCGCAGTGGCGATGGACGATTACCTGCCGCACTCGCTGACGGCGAGAGGCCGCCGGCTGGTGTACTCACAAGGCATTTGGGTGCTGTCGGTGTTTGCGGCTGTATTGCTCATCATCTTCGGAGGTGTGACTGACCGTTTGATTCCACTCTTCGCGGTGGGAGCCTTTCTGGCTTTCACTCTCTCGCAGGCGGGGATGGTGGCGCACTGGCGAAAGAACAACGGATCGTTGCATCTGCTGCTGGTCAACGGACTGGGAGCGGCAGCAACCGGAGTGACCGTGGTCGTTGTGGTTGCCGCCAAATTTATGCAGGGCGCATGGATCGTGGTTTTGTTGCTGCCGGCGGCGATCCTGCTGATGGTGCGGGTGCAGCGTCACTATCAGCTGGTCGCACGTGAGACCGAATGCAGAGGAATCCTGCTTCGAAACGATAGCCACCACCCGCCGATCGTGATTGTGCCCATTGAGCGATGGAACTCGGCGACCCAGAAGACTCTGCGCTTCGCGATGACGCTTTCTCCGGATGTGCTTGCTGTGCATGTATCCTGCGGTGAAGACGATAGCATTACCGAAGAATGGCAGAGTACGATCGAGCAACCGGCGCGCGAAGCGGGAGCTCCTGTTCCGCGTCTGATCACCTTGTGCTCACCGTATCGTCTGGTGCTGCAGCCTGTCGTGGACTATGTCTTACAGGTCGAAAAAGAGAATCGCCATCGCACCATCGCCGTGGCGATCTCAACCATGGTCGAGCGCCATTGGTACCACTATTTCCTGCATAACCAGCGAAGCGAGGTGCTGACCGCAATGCTGCTCCTGGGAGGGGAGCGACGCATCAACATCATCAATGTGCCATGGTATCTGCAGGCATGACCAGGAGGCGCAGATCAGAGGCGGGCAACATCCGCTGGAACCGAAGACGAATTCTGATTTTCAGAAGTCAAAGAACTCCTGTCGCAGCGCAGATTCATAGGCCTGTTTCGCGGCCTTTGCCTTTTGTCTCGCTTCTTCCTCGAGGAACCCAGCGCCTTGTCGACTTCTAGGCGCTCATCGCAGCCGATAACTCACTAACTACAGCAGAGTTACTGTTGTACAAACAATATTCATTCTAAATTTACTCTTTCTTAACATGGCATCCCGCGCGTCCCCCCATAATCTCTGGGGCCTCGGGGATGTTCTGAAGGAGCCTCTGTGCGAAAGGATCCGAACCATGTCGAAGGAAGCTATCGGTCATCACAAGCAGGCAGCTGAACATCATGAGCAAGCTGCTCAACACCATCTCGAAGCTGCCAAGCATCTCGAGGTGGGCGATCACGAAACAGCCGCTCACCATGCGCATCTCGCGCATGGCCACCATATTCATGCCTCCGAGCATGCCGAGCACGCAGCCAAAGAGCACGTGAAGACACATGCAGCGAAGTAGGGGCTTTGTTTTTGCGGGTGGCCCCATCCAAGATTTTCCGCGGTGAAAAATCCGAGGGTGCCCCACTTAAGCTTTCCGCTTAGGTGGGGCTTTACAGTTCGGGTCGAGGAAATCTGCACTGCCATCCTTTGCTATGTTTCGTCCCTGGGGAGACTCAAAAGGCCTTATCTGTATTGCAGCGCGCGAACATGCTAACCCGGAGCCAGCGGTAAAGTTTGAAAGGGACCAAAAACATGGACCAGAGTGTTTCGTAAAACGGGCGAGGTGCCGATCCCTGTGCGATGGTGATCTTTGGCGCCAGTGGGGATCTCACTAAGCGCAAGCTGTTGCCGTCGCTCTATAACTTGGCCGCAGCCAATCTGCTGCCACGCCAGTTCGCGATCATCGGTTACGCCTATCAGAACGGCACCAACGAAAGCTTCCGCGAGCAACTAACGCAGGACATGAAAAACCTTGCGACCAACACTGCTGATCCGCACGTCTGGGACTGGCTCCTCGAACGCATTCACTACGTGCAGGGGGACTTCCAGGATCCTGCGGGGTACCAGCGACTGGCCACGAAGCTAGCTGAGGTCGAAAAAGACCATGGCACCCTGGGCAACCGATTCTATTATTTGGCCACAGCTCCCAAGTTCTTCGCGGATGTAGTGCGTCAGTTGGGGAGCAGTGGATTGGCAAAGGAAGAAAATGGCAAGTACAGTCGCGTGGTGATCGAAATGAGAGCAGGGGCAAACTGTGGCAGAGCGGGAGTCAGATTTCGTCAAAGTGGCTGTGGTCCAAGCAGCCCCCGTTGCCTTCAATCGCGAGCACACCCTGGAGAAAGTTTACGCGCTTGCGCGTGAGGCAGCCGCTCAGGATGCGCAGTTGGTGCTCTTCCCCGAGGCGTTTGTCTCTGCCTACCCCCGTGGGCTCGACTTCGGAGCAGTGGTGGGTGCGCGCTCAGAGAAAGGTCGGGAAGAATTCCGCAGATATTGGGAGAGTAGCGTGGAGGTGCCCGGTCCAGCAGTCGAAGAGCTTGGCCGGACGGCACGCAACAACAGCATCTACCTTGTCATCGGCGTCGTCGAGCGGGACGGTGGCACTCTCTACTGCTCCGTGTTGTTCTTTGCCCCGGATGGCAGTTTTCTTGGCAAGCACCGCAAGATCATGCCGACCGGATCTGAGCGCTTGGTGTGGGGTTTCGGCGATGGTTCCACGCTGCCGGTGTTTGACACTCCATTGGGGAAGTTAGGCGCGGTGATCTGCTGGGAGAACTACTTGCCGTTGATGAGAGCGGCGATGTATGCGAAGGGCATCGAGATTTATTGCGCCCCCACCGCAGACAGCCGGGACTCCTGGATTGCTTCCGTACAGCATATCGCCGTTGAGGGACGCTGCTTCGTACTCTCCTGCAACCAATTCAACCGGCGGCGTGATTTCCCGAGTGATTACGATTCAGTTTACGGCACGGATCCTGAAGCGGTCGTCACGCGCGGTGGCAGTTGTATCGTCGATCCGTTCGGCAAGTTTCTCGCCGGGCCCAACATGGAAGACGAAGCGATTCTGGTCGCTGAGATCGATCGCGGACAGATCATCCGCGGCAAGTATGACCTCGATGTGGTAGGCCATTATGCGCGGCCGGACATTTTCCAACTGCACGTCGACGAGCGGCCAAAGCGCCCAGTAACCACGCACTCCAGCGATATGGCGGGCCAGGACACGGCACTTGAAACTGTCCGCCTACCGGAAGCTAACTCGCGTCGGCTGTGATACGCCCCGCATGATCAACGTGTTGCCTGAAATTAATCAGCTGGACAAATTAGCTCGTAACCAGCCTGACGCCCCGAAGATCCTGCCGCTTCACCAGCAAATACTGGAGAGGGTTGTCGCCGCCTCTGCCCAAATAGCGACATTGCTCTCCATCATCTCGGCCTTGCGGCGAATGCTGTTTGGTCCAGCGACACTCTTCAGTATCCGAAGAAGTCCTCGGTTCGGATGTCGTCCTCATCAACACCGGTACCCACAAGTATCTCAGTCATTCCGGCAACCATGGCGGGAGGCCCAGCGATGTAGTAGATAGCACCCTGTAGATTGGTAAGATGTCTCGACAGAATCGCTTTGTCGATCCATCCTCTTTCCCCTAGCCAGTCGCGTCTGGATTTCTGCATTTGAGTCATGGTGCAAATCAACCGAAAATTTGAGTTGCTCTTTTCCAGCATCCGGAGAGTTTCGAGAAAAGCTGTGTCCTCGGGCCGTCGGTTGGAATAGAAGAGATGCAACTTGTGCGGAAGTTGGTCGTAATCGGCTTGTCGCACGATGCTGAGAAACGGTGTGATCCCAATTCCACCGGCCAGGAACACAGCCGCCTTGGCTGGATTCTTATGTAGCGTGAAGGAGCCCATCGCCGGGCCAATCTTCACCTCTGTACCCAGTGGCATATTCTTTAGCGAACGCTTAAATGCCGTGTCACGCATGCGGGTGGTGAACATCAACTGGTTTTCAAAGGGAGAACTAGCGATCGAAAAAGTACGTGTGTTCCCCTCAGCGTCAGTCTCCGGAGGGTCGGTCAGCGTCACGTCCGAGGCCTGTCCAGGCTTGAACTCGAATAGCGATGGTTTCTCGAAGTAGAGGGCCATTGTACCTTCCGCAACTTCAACCCGGCTCAATAACTTGGATGTGTAAGGGGCTATCGGAATTTCGTTAGCAGCCATAACTTTCTCCTCGACATCAGTTAGATTTCTCGCAGCGGTGCATCCTCGATCGCCGGGCAGTCTAGCTTCTTGGTTACGGCTCTCGCCGTCCAACCAGCGAGATGGCGCCGAGATGTTCCCCATACTCGCAGAAGAGCCGCCGCATACCAAGAATCCGCCTGCGTAGTTCGGGGTTGCTAGCCATGTTGAACGCAATTCGCAATGCGCCCCGAAACCCTTCGTCACGCAGTACACGTCCCGGCTCCAGCAAATACATCTGCCCTTCACCGCACCAAGTCACTTTCATCCCATTTCTTTCGAACAAATTACTCCATTCACTCCGGGATAAAGGTTGCACCCCCGCATGGATCTCTTTCGCCATCGCCGAATGAATCTCATGGCGGAGATGGTCCGAAATATCGTCGTGCAAGAAACACAACTCTTGAATTCCGCTAGCGGACAAGTAGGACCAAAGGACATACCGCGTTGTTTGGTGTGTACGGGACGCTTCGGGCTGAGTAGACAGATTACGGCAAGGCCGTAGACAGCCCGAACCTGTTCATACCCTTGCGGCCAAGTTATTGCTGGCACCATCTTCACTTAAGAAATGACTTATAAAGCCAAAAGCGATCCGGATTGCGACCCAGACCGCTCCAAAGCTTCCGTCCGCCGCCGCGCGTGCGAGTTGGCTACTCGTGCCAACATGCAGAAGGATCGCCGCCCAATCGTTGGACTCTTCGGGCGCGATTATTGGGTGATGACGCCGCAGGCGATACGCGCGCCAGCATTGCCCGCCGGATCACTCATCATGTCGTCGGCTTGGGCATGGATTACGAGGGCGGTGCCACCGTTGGCGAACAGTGAGTTGGGCTTGCCGGGCTCAAGAGTCACGCGCACATTCTCGACCGTCTGGTTGGTGGTGCCATCGGCGGCGACGGTGATGTTTTCCATGTCTCCGGCGTGAGGACCGGCGGGATTCTGCAGACCATGGTGGGCACCGGTGGGGTTGAAGTGTCCGCCAGCGGATTTGAAGTCAGGCCCATCGCACTTGGCGACCGAATGAAAGTGGATGGCGTGCTCTCCGGGCGTGAGATTCTTGAGGGCGAGATGAATCTCGACCCCTTGATCTTTTTGCTCGATGGTTGCGGTCCCGACGACGGAGCCCTTGGCATCTTTGAGGACAACACTCTTAGAAGGCGGATTCTGACTGATAGCGGCTGCTGCGCTCAGCAACATAGCCGCCAGGGAAAGATACATCCAAATGCGTTTGAACATGGGCGATCCTTTCTTTTCCTTCACAGTTCACCGGAGAGTAGCGCCCGGTATTGCACGTCGGTCAGGGGCACGACCGAAAGGCGTCCCTGGCGCAGCAGTGGCGAATCGGAAAACAATGCACTCTGTTTGATGTCAGCCAAGGTAATGGGGTGGGCAAGGGCCTTGCCCACGGCGATGGTGACGAGGGGAACCTTAGGGTCGGAGGCGTCGACCGAGAGCACGTGGGCGGTTCCGACGGCACGGCGCTCCTCGCCGGTGTGATAGATGACGAGTTTGGCCCCCTTGGGCATTTCGCGCAAGTGCTTGATGGCCTGAGGATTGGTGACTCCATCCCAGACGGTCTCCCGCTCCTGCTGGAGTTGCTGGAAGGAATAGACGGCGGGTTCGGTCTTGAGCAGATAGTACATAGGATAGACGCGTGAGACCAAGACGGGTGCGCGGCATACGACGCGCTCCGGCCCAGGCACTCAGGCAGTTAGTTGTAACACAGCTTGCAATCTTGCGCATGTTCATCTTTAAATTCGGCGATGGCGGACGAAGAATTTCTCCCGAAGCGATTCGCCAACGATTGAGCGCCGGGCGAGTGCGAGAGCTACTGCAACGGCGTTCTGGGCGTGGACATTTCCAGCATCAGACGTTGCACCTGGGGGATAAGAAGCTGAAGCTGTTGTTCGAGGTGCTTCCATTCGCGCTGCGCCTGGCGGGTGCGTCTGGCGCGAACGGCGGCTTCCAACGCTTCCGCCGTGTGGGAAATGTGGCCGGAGCCAAAAACGATGAGGCAGTTACGTAAGTGCTGCAGGGCGCTTCCGGCGGCGAAGTGATTGCGTTGTTTGATCGCATTGCGCAGGGAATCCAAGTGCATGGGGAGTTCATGCAGAAAGTTGTCACAGAGCTGCATCAACAGCTCTGGATCGCCTCCGGCGTGGGTCAGGATGAGATCGCAGTCGAGCGTAATGTCTTCGATCGGAATCGTTTCCGTTGAACGTTGCGTCGGCTTCGGAGAAGGTTGGTTCATCGCAGATCCCATCCAAGGCCCGCCGACGGTTCTTCCAGAAGGAAGAACCTGACATGTGTGGCGGATGGCCTTCGCCTGAGTTATCGGCAGATTGGGGGAAAATCTCAAGGGCTTGCAAAGCTTTCAGCGTGCGAAAGCGAGGAACGAAAAAAGGCCGGCATTTCTGCCGGCCAGCGTCGCTGTTCAGGAGGCTTACTGCATGCGTACTCTGCGACTGCGCTGCTGCAACAGCGATGGCGGCATTCCAAACTTGGCGCGAAACAGATTCGAGAAGGTGGGAGCACTGTGATATCCGACGGCGCGGCAGATTGCCGAGACCGGCGTGTCGGTGGTCTCCAGAAGCTTGTGCGCCATCTGCATGCGGCGGTCGGCCAGAGCGCGCAGCGGCGTAATTCCATAGACCTGGCTGAAGACGCGATGGAAATGATGCGGCGACATGCAGGCGACGCGAGCAATCTTTTCCAGGCAGAGCTCTTCGTTGTAGGCGTCCTGAATGCAGACGTAGGCGCGCTGGATGCGGCGATAGAGTTCGGCGCGGGTTCCGGGACGAACGCTGTCAATGGATTCGATCTGGCGGCTGGCGGCACTGTAGACCAGCACGACGCATTCGGTGACGGCGCGGAACTTGTCGGCGATGCTCTCGATGCTGTCGCCGCGCAGGCAGGCAGCGCTGAGCGAGCGCAGTTTGGGACCGATTTCAAAGGCCGTGTCGTGCTGAATGCACTCGGGGAAACGCACGACGATGCCATCGCTATCCATATCGAGCGATGAAATCAGAGGAGCGCTGAAGCTGCGCGCGACATCCGACATGTACTTCTGCTCGAAGACGAGCGTGACGGCGCGCGGGGTGGCATTGGCTTCGACGGTGATGTCGCCACGCTGACCTTCATTGAGCACGACGAAGGTGGTGGGAGAGACGGTGTAATGGCCGCGCTCGGTGCGGACCGTGTACTGATCCTGCAGCGAATAGCGCAGCGACAGAGGGCTGACAAACGACTGCGTTCCCGGACGAAGAAGCCCGCTGGCAAAAAGATTCTTGCCCACCAGGGTCTGGTCGGTGACCTTCTTGGGCGCCGCGTGTTCATCGACACACACCATGCTCAGATCGTTCATCTGCGACGCTTCGATCTCAAGTCCGTTTAGCATTCCGCAACTCCCAGGCTTCTTGATCATTTTTCTCTACCCTTGGATTGCCACCAGGAGTCGTCAAAGTTCCCGGAAGAACCGAACAAATGGGCTTCTTTACAAAGCTTTACAAATCGGACCGCTCCGGGCTACTGAAAGAGCCGGAAAAGAATACGGAGGCGGTTTACAGGGTGCGCAGGCAATCCAACGGAGGAGAAAACATCACAGGCCAGAATGGAACGGCAACAGGAAGAATCACTCGGAATCCCTCAACTCCGGAGGTACTTAGTGGCCCAGGTGTATCTCTCCAGGCTTGGGCTTGCGGGCGAGCAAGACCAAGGGCATGACAGCTACGGTCAGGATCGCCATGACCACGATGGTGTCTTTGTAGCTGAGCACGGCGGCTTGTTGCTGCATCATTCCGTAGATGCTGCCGTAGGCCTGTTGCAGGGCTCGCGGGCCGGAGCCCAGACGCGTCGCATAGATCGGAGCTCATGCCTGTGCAGCATGCTCTGCATCTGATTGGAGTTGGCGGTGTGGGCGGCGAGATTGGACTGATGCACCTGGGTGCGCCGGGCACAGCATGGTGGTGACAAAGGAAATTCCAAAGCTGCCGCCAAGATTGCGCATCAGGTTGATCATGGACGAGATCTGGTTGTTCTGCTCCTGGGGCACGCCGACGTAGCAGAGCGTGTTGATGGGCACGAAGAGGAAAGCCAGTCCGATCGACTGGAAGACGCGATACATCATGGCGGTCTGGAAGTCGATGCCGAGGTAGAGCGAGGTCATGTGGAACATGGAAGCAGCCAGGGCGATGAAGCCGAAGGTGATCAGTTTTCGCGGATCGACGCGGGAGACCAGGATGCCCACGATGGGCATCATGGCCATGACGACCAGGCCTCCGGGAGAGAGCGCCATGCCGGCAAGTTGCGCGGTGTATCCCATCACGGTTTGCAGAAACTGCGGAATCAGCACGGTGGTTCCGTAGAGCACGAAGCCGAGGGTGAACATGAGGACGTTGCTGACGGCGAAGTTGCGGTTCTTGAGCAAACGCAGGTTCAGAATCGGATGCTGCTCACGCCACTCCCAGACGAACGAAGCCGAGCAGTCCGGCAACGGCGACGACGGAAAAAATCTGGATGAAGTGCGAGGAGAACCAGTCCTCGCGCTGGCCTTTGTCGAGCACGACCTGCAAGGCTCCGAGACCGACGGCGATCAGGCTCAGGCCCATATAGTCGACCGGCGAGTGTTTGGCTCGCTCGCGGGCATCGTCAATCCAGGGCGGGTCCTCGACCATGCGCGAGGTGAGATAGCAGCGAGAGGATACCGACGGGCACGTTGATGAAGAAGATCCAATGCCAGGAATAGTTGTCGGTGATGATAGCCGCCGAGGGTGGGGCCGATGGCGGGCGCCAGGACGACGGCCATGCCGTACATGGCAAAGCCCATACCGCGCTGCTTCGGGGAGAAACGTATCGGCCAGAATTGCCTGCTCGCTCGGCCCCAGTCCGCCGCCGCCGGCGCCTTGCAGGACGCGGAAAAAGATCAGCATGGGCAGAGTGGTGGAGAGTCCGCAGAGCAGGGAACTGAGCGTGAACAGCAAGACGCAGGTCATGTAGAAGCGCTTGCGGCCAAAGCGATCACTCGCCCAGGCTGAGATGGGCAGCACGATGGCATTGGAGACCAGGTAGCTGGTCAAGACCCAGGTGGATTCATCCTGCCCGGCGGAAAGCGATCCGGCGATGTGGGGCAGCGCGACGTTGGCAATCGAGGTGTCGAGCACCTCCATGAAGGTGGCCAGAGTTACGGTCATGGCCACGGCCCACGGATTGTGGCTCGGGCGCCACGGTGGGCTGACGCCGGACTTGCGGTTGCGCTCATCGAACCCTCACGTCCGGAACCACGGAAAGACCAGGACGCAATCTGCCGTCCTGATTGAAGTCGCCTCTTGTCTCGGCCATCGAAGTCGATGCGAACCGGAACGCGCTGCACCACCTTGACGTAGTTGCCGGTGGCGTTCTCGGGAGGCAGGAGGCTGAACTTGGCCCCGGTGGCCCCGCCAATGTTGGTGACCTTGCCCTGGAACTTTTGTCCGCCGAGCGCGTCTACCCTGATTTCGACGGACTGGCCGGGGCGCATATGCTCCAGCTGGGTCTCCTTGAAATTGGCGGTCACCCAGACGTCCTTGAGGGGTACGATGGAGAGCAGTTCCTGGCCCGACCTGGACGTTTTGGCCGACCTCGGCGTTGCGGTTGCCAACCACGCCATCGACGGGCGCGATGATCTTGGTGTAGCTGAGATTCAGCTCCGCCTGATCGAGCGAGGCCTTGGACTTGGCGGCCTGCGCCTCACCGGCGCGGGCACGAGCCTGGGTGACGGAGATCTGCTTGGGAGTGATCTGGGCGTTGGCGAGCGCGGCCTGCGCCTGACCGAGACGCGCTTTGGTCTGCTTCACGACTTCCTGCGCGGAGCGGACGCTGGCCTCGAGCGGCGGTGACGGTGGCATTGGCGGAGGTGGCGGCGGCAACCGCCTGGTCATACTGTTGCTGCGAGATTTCTTTCTTTCCGACCAGGGTTGCGTAGCGCGCCAGATCGGCGTTGGCCGTCTGGGCGTTGGCCTGGGCCTGGATCAGTCGCGCCTCGGCTTCCTCGACCTGCTTGGTGGCCGCCGGAGATGCCGGCTTCGGCATTGAGCACGTCGGCTTGGGCGGAATGAATCTGGCTGCTGGAGCCCACCTGCGAGATCGGCACATTGAACTGCGCCGCCTCGGAGGAGGCGACGCGCATCCATGTAATCGGCTTTGGCGCGCTCGACGGCAACCTGGTAATCGCGGTCGTCGATCTCTACCAGCACGGCTGCCGGCCTTGACGAACTGGCCTTCCTCGACGTTGACCTTGATCACGTGTCCGCTGACGCGGGCGCTGATGGGATAGATGTAGCCATCGACTTCGGCATCGTCGGTATCCTCAAACTTGCGGCTCTGCCACCAGAAAAGCGCGGCTCCGATCACGGCGAGCACCACCAGCACGCGCAGCAAGGTGGAAAGCCATGGCTTGCGCTCAAATAATCCCGCTTTGGGCTCGACCGCGGCCGGTGTCTTCTGCTTCTTCGTTCACCATTCCAGTTCTCCAAAGGTTCTCAGACGGCTGCCGTGGGCAGCCGCAATTCGATTTCTATTTGCGCCGGTGCAGGATTCTGCCTGCGGGGCGGCGCGGGCTGTCGCCGAGAACCTGGCGCAGCGTCTGCTCGGCGGCGCCGACGGCGCGCGCCAGCAGAACCTTGGCGATGTTGTGGGAGTAAAGACTGCCGATGTATTGCTGATTCGCCGTGGCCAAAGCTTCCTGCGCCTGGATGACTTCAATGTTGTTGGTGACGCCGGCGGAGAAACGATCCTGGGATTGGGTCAGGGTCTGCTGGGCATAGTCGAGGGTGGCCTTGGCCACCTCGACCTGTTCGGCGGCGGCGGTTACGTCGAGGATGGCGTCGGCGACATCCTGCTCGATGCGGCCCTTGAGGTCATCGCGCTGCGCCTTGCGCTGCTGCAGGACCGCGTCGGCCTGGCGGATGTCAGCCTCGATCTTGCCGCCCTGGAAGATGGGGATTCTCAATCCCGGCATTGACGGTCCAAGTAGGAAACGCGTTGTCGGGACGGGTTCCGAGCACGCCGTAGTCGCCACTGACTCCGACGCTGGGCAGGCGCTCGGCTTCTGCGGCCTTCTTGCGCAACTCGGCGGCCTTGACCTGCTGGTCGGCTGCCAGGTAGTCGGGACGCGTCGGCCAGCGCACGCTGCAACGCCTCCTCTTCGGAGACATTCGGCAGGGGCTTGTAGGGGACGCGGCTGACCAGGCTGAACTGCTGATGCACGGGGAGTCCGAGGACGCGCAGCAGAGTGATGCGCTGCTTGGCCAGGTTGTTGTTGGCCTCGATGAGATTCTGGCGGCGGACCTGCAATTCGACGCGAGCACGGAGGGTATCGATGTTCGGGGTTGAGTCCGGCGGCTTCACGATCCTGGGCGAGCTGCTGCAAGGCAGCTCGGCGGTCTTCAACTCGGCGGTGGCGGCCTCGACCTGACTTTCGGCGGCGATCACCAGCAGATAACTGGCGGCAACCGCCAGGGTCACGGTCTCCTTGGCGGAGTTGAAGGTGAATCCGGCGGCACGCACATTGGCCGTGGCGGCGCGGGTGTTCTCGATGTCATGCAAATCGACGCAGGTTCTCGGTCATGGAGACGCGCGCGTCGGAGTTGCTGAAGTGCACGGCATGGGCGATATTCAAGCCGGGGATGTTGAAGCTGAAGCCCTCCGCCGGGAGGTTGACTTTGAGTGCGCTCTCGCGCAAGGCTGCCGTTGATCTGCGGCAGGATGTTGCTCAACTCCTTGAGGCGCGCAGCCTTGGCCTGGGCCGTAGCCTGACCGCTGAGGACGATCCCGAGGTTGTACTTGAGACCGCGGTCGATCGCGTCCTCGATGCTGAGATCGAGAACGCCGGGCGTCAGCTTGGCGGAGGGAACGCTGCCGGAGAATGGACTCTGAGTTCCCGCGGCGAGCAGTTGGTCGAGCGACTGGGGAACATCGAGCGGAGATGGGCCGCCGCTCAGTTGCTGGGCGGCGGCGGGAATCGCCAAAAGCGAGAACAGCAGCCAGCGGTAAATTTGTCTAACCTGCATGATTGAATCTCCACCCGACTTCGAGTTACTATAACTAAGAAATCATACGTTTGATTTATTTGTCAATCCATAGCTTGGTGAAAAGCGAAAAAAATGACTGAGCCCAGCAAAAATCAAATGCGCCATTGGACGCTCTGCCTGCCAGGACCGGAGCGAACGAACCCGCCAGCGGCTGATCGAAGTAGCGGTGGAGGTTTTTTCCGAACTCGGCTTTGAAGGCGCGAGCACGCGAACGATTGTGGAGCGGGCGCAGGCCAACCTGGTTTCGATTCCCTACTATTTTGGCAGCAAGCTGGGACTTTATCATGCGGCGGCCGAGTACATTGGTTCGAACATTGCGGAGCGCTTCCGTCCGGCATGCGAGCGCGCCCGGCAAGGACTGCTGCGAATCCGGACTGACCCACGATGAGACGCTGCGCGAGTTTACCGAGTTCATCGTGGAATTCGCCGCACATCATGCTGGGCGCGGATACGCCGCGCTCGTGGGGACAGTTCATCTACCGTGAGCAGTTTGATCCGACCGAGGCGTTTGAAATTCTTCATGCGAAGTTTCGCCCCGATGCTGGAGCTGGGCTTCGAATATGTCTCGCGGCTGACAAAGCGGCCAGCGGAGGCGCCGGAGACCCGCATCCAATTCATGGCAATCCTTTCCATGATCAAGTTCACCCGGGTGGATCGCGCCTCGGTGCTGCGCACCATGGGATGGAAGTCGTTTGGCGAAGAAGAGAGCACGGATTGTGGAAAACATGCTGCGGCACAATATGCAGGCGCTGTTTGCCCATTCAGGCTGATATTGCGGGCATTTAATCCCGGATTCGCCAGCCGGACGACGCATCCGTTCCGGCAGGGTTGCGAATCGGGTACGATATATGAGTACGGAGGATGTGTTCTCAATGGCAGTTCCGGTCTCTCAAATGTGGGCGGTGAGCAGTTATGTGCTCAAGAACCGGCTCCAGGGGCGCAAGCACTACCCGCTGGTGGTGATGCTGGAGGTGCTGTTCCGCTGCAATCTGGCCTGTGCCGGTTGCGGCAAGGTGCAGTATCCGGCGCATGTGCTGAAGCGCCAGATGACGCCGGAAGAGTGCTTCCGCGCGGTGGAAGAGGCGGGCGCTCCGATCGTGAACATTCCCGGCGGCGAACCGCTGCTGCATCCCCAGATTGGCGAAATCGTCGCGGGGCTGATCGCGCGCGGCAAGTATGTGTACCTGTGCACCAACGCGCTGCTGCTGAAAGAGAAGATGCACCTGTTCAAGCCGAGCAAGTACTTCACGTTCACGGTGCACCTGGATGGCGAGCGCGAGCACCATGATTTTGCCGTCTGCCGCGAGGGCACCTACGACATTGCCGTGGACGGCGATGCGGGAAGCCATTGCCAAAGGTTTCCGGGTGACGACGAACTCGACGTTGTTCGATGGAGCGGATCCGGCCAGCGTGCGCCGCTTCTTCGACGACATGATGGAGTTGGGCGTGGAGGGCATGATGCTCTCGCCCGGCTACAGCTACGACAAGGCTCCCGACCAGTCGCACTTTCTGGGCAAGCAGCGCACCCGCGAGCTGTTCCGGCAGATCTTGAGCAATCGCAAGCGCAGCTGGAGATTCAACGCCACCCCGCTGTTTTTCGAATACCTGATGGGCCGGCGCGACTACGAATGCACCCCGTGGGGCATTCCGACCTACACCATGTTCGGCTGGCAGAAGCCCTGCTACCTGCTGCAGGACGGCTACGCGGATACATTCAAGGAACTGATCGAAGAGACCAACTGGGACGGATACGGCGAAAAGAGCGGCAATCCGCGCTGCGCCAACTGCATGGTGCACTGCGGCTTTGAACCTTCGGCGGTGAATCACACATTTGGCTCGCTGGACGGAATGTTGGCCACGGTCAAGGGCATGCTCTCCAGCTATGAGGATGCGGAAGCGCTGGCCGGCCGTGCAGGCTCCGCAGGCCGCGCAACAGCCGGAGCCGCTGGTGCAGATTGAGTCGCAGATCGATCCAGGTTGAAGTCCCGCGTTGAATCCGAAGCCACACCGCAGGCGAGCCGATGAGCACACGGAGATGGAGACAGTGACGCGCGAGACATTGCAGGGATGGGTTCCGGCGCTGGCCGACGAGCAGCGAGCTGCGCGCGGCACTGGAACAGGCATTCGACTACCGCGGCGACGTGACGATCACGCTGAAGAGCGGCGAGGACGTCGTCGGCTACGTCTTCGACCGCCGAGCCGGCAAGTCGCTGGCCGATTCCTACGTGCGCGTGCTGCCGCAGGAGAGCTCCGCAGAGACGCGACATCGCCTACGCGGAGATCGCCGCGCTGGCCTTTACCGGACGCGACACCGCCGCCGGCAAGAGCTGGGAAGCCTGGGTGAAGAAATACCAGGAAAAGAAAGCCGCCGGAGAAACCAACATCGGACTGCATCCGGACGAAGCCGAGTAGGATGGCAGGGATCTGCAGCACGCCATGGCGGATGAAGCTCTGCTTAGCTTGGCGTTGACCGCTGGTTTTGTTATATTGAAGCTGGTTCTCGTGGCGCTATCGTCTAGGGGTTAGGACGTGAGATTCTCAATCTTAAAACCCGGGTTCGATTCCCGGTAGCGCTACCAGCTTTCCTTTCAATCACTTACACTTCCCCAGCGACTTCCTGATTTTACTCAGTGTGACGCGGATTTTCTGCTGACTCCTGATTCCTACGGTCAATTAAACCCCTTACTCACTCCGTCAGCCGATGGGGCTTGAGGATTGTCAGGAAAGACTAAAGATACCTGCCTGAGATGAAAAGCCAACTTATTATTGCGCTCTATTCTGGGCGCAATATTTTAATTGTTCGGTGGGAAACTTTTCAGAGTTGCCGAGCACCTACTCGGACTACAGCGGAAGCACCGGTTTTTTTCCGTATACTCTGCAGTCTTTTTGTTGGGCTGCTCTTCAAGATTTGTTGAGATCTTCCAAACTCTGTAGCATCCCATTTTTCTTTTCCCACCACAACTTCCCAGCCCGAAGTGTAGTCAAAAATAATTTCCGGAGTGGTCAATATTGCTCAGATTCGGGAAAGCTGAAACTTTTATAAAGGGTGAGCTCGCCGATGCCGCAATCGGAGCTTGACGAAGATTCAAGTTGCTCGATTCACGGTGCCAGAGCTGTGCGATTTTCTGCTGACGATTCTGAGGAGGCACTATGACCACCCCAACGAAAATGCTGGTATCGGCAATGTCCGAAGCCCAGGCCATCGAAGGTGCCAAGCAAGGTGACGGCGAGTGCTTCGAATCCCTCTACAAACTTCACAAAAGGCGGGTTTATTCTCTCTGTCTCCGTATGACTGGCAGTATTGAGGCGGCTGAGGATCTTACACAGGAAGCTTTTCTGCAGCTCCATCGCAAGGTCGCGGGCTTTCGCGGAGAGTCGGCGTTTTCGACCTGGCTGCATCGCCTTACGGTAAACGTTGTCCTCATGCAACTGCGCAAGAAGGGACTTCCAGTGGTTTCGCTCGAAGAGGCTCTGGAGCCGCTCGAAGAAGGTGGTCCCCAGAGGGACTTCGGCGGCAAAGACCACATTCTTGCGGGCTCAATTGAACGTGTAGTCCTGGAACGCGCCATCGAAAGCCTTCCTCCGGGCTATCGCATCATCTTCGTACTGCATGACGTCGAGGGTTATGAGCACAACGAGATTGCCGAGATGCTGGGATGCTCAGTTGGCAATAGCAAGTCGCAGCTTCACAAGGCGCGTATAAAACTACGTGATGTGCTAAGCATGGCTCGCCCTGAAGATGGGCGACAGAAGCCGCCCCAAAAAGCAAAAACTCGGCAGTACGTGACTCCAGCAACAGGACGGAGTGCAAACGCTGCGACCAGCGCCGCCTAGCCCTCTGTCAGAGTATCCTGGCGCCCTTCTGGCCGAAGCTCAGGAATTTCATCGTCCCCACGCTTGGCGATGGAGCGATGAAGCCGGACGGCCCGGCATGTTTCGGATCGAGCCGCGGCTATCTCCAGAGCCAACCACACCAGCAGCGAAGCGTTTCAGCTATGGAACACTTCGTCAAAAAGCCCTTGCATACGGGACAAGTTCTCTGCCACATAACGCACCTCACCACGAATAGTACCCATGACTCCTGTCGGCGGCTGCTCCATAATGCTCACTTCAGTGGATTTTCACAGGGCTGATCCCCAGTGCGGTTTACTTTTCGATTAAGGTCAATATTGCTCAGCCAGAAAACCTTCGAAGTTGGTATATGTATGGAAGATCCGGAAGAAGTGAGAAGTATTTATGAGCGACAATTACGCGAATCTGACGATTTTTGCGAGGAATGCGGCGCCAAGACGTGATGAGCACTACCCACACACTTGGATGATCTACTCAGGCGGGAAGGCCATCAGGGTACACGTGGCGCACGACGATGCATCGCATCCGTATGTGGAAGACTGGTGTGCAGCGTAGCGGCTTCTCGGATGCGGGTACCGCTACAACGCTGATTCAATCTCGAAACCCCACGCCTCAAGAAGAGGTTCGGGAATGTATTTGGAGTTCTTGTTGTGTCTCGCCCACTCACGAAGACGAGTGGAGCGGATGTACTGCTCAGGCCGCAGTTTGAATTCGCGAACGACCCGCTCGAATTCAATGACGGGTGGCGGGCCAACCATCAGCGGCTTTCCCCAATTCGGATTGCCTCGTCTCTTCGCCATCTACTCAGTCCTCCCCCTGCGACAAGAACGATTACAAGTGAAGCTGGCCTGTCAATCCGCGTGTATTCCACACTGACGGTGCCAAGCATCTTCAAATCCTACCAACTGCTGGGATGGGATTCTGTTCGATATTGCTCACATCGTCGGTTTCGGGAACTTCCCAGTCGGAGCAGCTCCGCTGCTGGTTTGCTCATTTCGTGGGCGTCTTGAAGAGCTCTACGATTGCGGGTTTTGTAACCTTGCCCATCGCATTTCGAGGAAGCGCGTCGACGATCAGGAGCCGCGACGGGATCTTATGGGACGCGAGACGCTCCTTCGCCCAACTGCGAAGGCACTCCAAGTCAAGCGCCTCGCCCTCGCGCAGCACCACAGCGGCAGCTACGCGTTCACCCCACTCGGAGTCCGGGACACCGACGACCGCACATTCCGCCACCGCCGGGTGCTCGCGAAGTTGCTCTTCAACCTCCAGCGCCGACACCTTGTGGCCGCCCGTCTTGAGAATGTCAATGTTCATGCGCCCTAGAATGCGATAGCGGCCATTCTCAAGCACCGCAACGTCGCCGGTTCGAAACCACCCATTGCGAAAACTCTGCTGTGTCGCTTCCGGTTTGCCCCAGTATTCCTTGAAAACGCTCGGGCCGCGAACTTCTATTTCTCCCGGGGCATCCGATGCAACCGCCTCACCGTGCTCGTCTACCAGTTGCACATCGACTCCGGGCAGCGGAGTGCCGACGCTGCCGGGCACTCGCTCGCCTTCCAGAGGGTTCGACAACGCCATGCCGATCTCCGTCATGCCGTAGCGCTCGAGCAAGGTATGACCGCTGATCTCTTTCCAACGGTTCAAAGTTGAGACGGGCAGCGCCGCCGAGCCTGACACCATCAAGCGCAACCGGGCGCAAGCTTGGCTGAGAACAGCCCTGCGCTGCGGTGAGGCCGCTTCCCAGGCCGAGATGAGTTTTATGTAGATGGTGGGAACCGCCATGAACAGGGTCAGGCTGCCACTGGCGATACGCTCCCAGACGGTATCAGCGTCGAAGCGGGGCAGCATCTCGCAGATCGCGCCCGACCACAGCGCACATGAAAGCACATTCACGATTCCGTGAACATGGTGCAGCGGCAGGCAGAGCAGGATTCGGTCATCGGACGCGACCACCGCCAGGCATCGACCAGGGTTGTAACCTGGGCCAAGATGTTTTCGTGGGTTGCTCACCACGCCCTTCGGACGGCTGGTGGTGCCGCTGGTGTAGAGGATCATGGCGCGCCGCTGCGCGATCGACCTCGGGCATCGGCTCCGCCTTGCAGGCCGGGAGCTTCGTCACAGCGCAGCAGGCGAAGGCCGCGTGCCGCCGCAATCGGCGCCAGCACTTCTTCTCCTGCAGCATCGGTCACCAGCGCCGCGGCCTGCGTATCGTCGATAAAGTATTCGAGCTCCGCCGTGGGAGATCCCAGCGGAAGCGGAACGGCTATGCCGCCCGCTCGCCAGATACCCCACTGCACGGCCACCCACGAAAATCCCGGTGTAACCAGGAAAGAGAACACGTTGCTCGTTGAGATCGTCAAGCCCGTCCAGCAACGCCGATGCGACGCTGGGCGGAACGCATCGAGCAGACGCTCGTAGCTGAAGCTTCCCTCGGCATCGAGGATAGCGGTACGCTCAGCATGAAGTTTGGCCCGCGCAATGAGCGGCAGATGAGCCGTTGAATCTTTCATCTTCCTCCGCACTTCCGGTGCGATTCGATCCGTGACCAAGCTTTGCGTCAGCCGCATCGGACTCGAGCAACTCCACCCAGCCCTCTCGCATCTCTGTGCAGTCTCAACCACGTCCAGCGTCACTCCAGAGGAGTCATTGTGGCAGAGCGAGCGATCCCGTTTCCCCTACCAGTACAGCTTCCCACCAAACTCACGCGCGATCAAATCACCGGATTCTGGGCAGCCTGGACAGGTTGGACCCTGGACGGCATGGATTCGGTCATCTACGCTCTCGTGCTCAGCCCGGCTCTCACCGAGCTTCTGCCGAAGGTCGGGAATGTCCAATGCTCCGCCCAACGTCGCCTTTGCGGGTTCCATTCTCTTCGCGCTGTTCCTGATCGGATGGGGACTGGCATTCATCTGGGGACCGATCGCGGACCGGTTTGGGCGGACGCGGGTACTTGCCGCCACCATCCTGGTCTTTGCCGTATTCACCGGGGCGGCCGCGTTCTCGCAGAATGTCTGGCAGCTTGCAGTCTTTCGCCTTCTGGCCGGCATGGGAATCGGCGGCGAATGGGCGCTTGCGGGAACCTACGTTGCCGAGGCTTGGCCCGAGGACCGGCGCAAGATGGGAGCCGGTTATCTGCAAACCGGCTACTACGCTGGATTCTTTCTCGCGGCCACGCTCAATTTCACCGTGGGCGCGCATTTCGGCTGGCGGGCCATGTTCCTGTGCGGCCTGGCTCCGGTCATCGTCTCGCTCCTGATCATCCTGCGAGTCAAGGAACCGGAACGCTGGAAGCGCTCTGCACAAGTTGCGCCGATTCGTCGCCGCTCTCCGTTGAGCGAGATCTTTCGCGAGCCAGTACCGGCGCCGCACCCTGGTGAACACGGGATTGCTGACCGTAGCCATCATCGGGCTGTGGGCTGCCGCCGTCTATGAACCGACGGCGATTATCACTCTGGCGCGAAAGGCCGGCGCGTCGCTTCCCGCCGCGGTACGACTCGCCTCCTTCGGCACCGGCCTTTTGTCGATCGGCACCATCCTCGGCTGTCTGGCACTTGCCGCCGCTCGCCGAGCGCTTTGGACGAAAGCGCACCCTGGCGTTCTACTTCGCGGGCATGGGAAGCACAATTCTCTCACCTTTGGTTGGGCCTTCTATCTGCCGCACGGACTCCATCCGTTTATCGCCCTGCTGTTTGTTCTCGGGTTCTTCGGCGGTAATTTCACCATGTTCAGCTTGTGGCTGCCCGAGCAGTACGCCACTTCGGTTCGTGCGACTGCCTTTGCATTCGCGACTTCGTTCGGCCGCTTCATCGGTGCCGGAGTGAATTTCGCTGCTGGGCGCACTGGTGCACAACATGGGAACACTGGGCAAGCCGGTCGCTCTCACCGCCATTGCATTTGGAATCGGACTGCTCTTGATTCCATTCGGTCTGGAAACTCGCGGCAAACCCCTGCCGGATTAACTGCCGGCTCCTCTACCCTGCACGAAACAAAGCGAGCGCAGCACTCATGACCTCGACGAGGTGCGTGATCATCTGGGGCAGCCGGTCCCTCCTTTATTGCCGGGAAGAAGTTTCGTGTAGCATTCTCTGAAGCGAAACGGATTCGCCGAGTGGCGGCTACCGAACTCATGAGGACGGCAACTCACCATGCGCAACCAGGTCGTGCTACGGTGCAAGGATCTGCGCAAGACGTATGAAGGCAAGGTGGAGGCGGTTCGTGGGCTCGACCTGACCATTTACGCCGGACAATGCTATGGCCTACTGGGCCCCAACGGTGCAGGCAAGACGACAACCATCGAAATCCTCGAGGGCTTGCTCGACGCGACCTCGGGCGCGGTTGAGATTCTCGGCCGTACCTGGCGCGAGCACGCGGCGGAATTGCGCGAATCGATCGGTGTCTCGTTGCAGGAGACGCGACTGGCCGAAAAGCTCTCCGTACGGGAGACACTTGAACTGTTCGGCGGCTTTTATCGCAGTGCCCGCCCAGTGGACGATGTGCTCAACGAACTGGCGCTCACGGAGAAGGCCGATGCCTGGGTGGGCAAGCTCTCCGGCGGACAGAAGCAGCGCCTCGCTCTCGCCACCGCGCTGGTCGGCAATCCACAGCTATTGTTTCTTGATGAACCCACCACGGGGCTCGATCCGCAAAGTCGCAGGCAGGTCTGGGACATCGTGCGCCGCTTCCAGGCAGAAGGGGGCACGGTGCTGCTGACCACCCACTACATGGACGAGGCTGAGCGTCTCTGCGATTACATCTCCATCATCGATCACGGCAAGGTGATTGCCGCCGGAACGCCCTCGGAACTGATTTCCGGAGTCGGTGGACAGCACCGTGTGGAATTCGCGTTGACCCGCGAACTTCCGGTCTCCGCCGAACTTTGGCGAACCCTCCCAGGGGTTGGCGGGGTGCAGAGCGACGATGGCGTGACCGCGCTCACGGTCGAGGAGCCGCATCGCACCATCCCCGCGTTGCTCGCCCTGATAGAGCAGCGGGGCTGGCAGTTGAGCCAACTAACGACGCGGCAGTCGAGTCTGGAAGACGTCTTCGTCAACCTGACCGGACGACACTTGCGAGAGGACTAGCATGATCGAGCAACCCAGCGAGATCAAAGGAGAACGGCGCGTGCGGGCTGCCATCGTTCACGGGCGCTGGACTGGCTACCGCATGCTGCTCAAAGCGAGGTTGAAGGAGTTGTCCCGCGAGCCGGAGGTTATCTTCTGGATTTTCATGTTTCCGATCCTGCTCGCGTTGGGGTTGGGGATCGCATTTCGCAATAGGCCGCCGGCTGCCGCCCGCGTTGTCATTGCCCAGCAGCCCGGCTCGGAGCGCATTGCCGGACTGCTGCAACGTAAGACAGATGTGCTGAAGGTGGAAGTACAGCCATCCGCACAGGCTGCCCTCAACTTCCGTTTGGGCAAGTTTGACGTAGAGCTGATTCCTCATAATGGCGCAGTCGAGTATGTCTATGATCCGGCACGTCCGGAGAGCGTATTGGCGCGCAGTGTGGCCGACAATGCGCTGCAGGCGGCGGCGGGAAGCAAGCCAGCCATTCCCACCGTCTCGCGCACCAACAGCGAACCCGGCGGCCGATATATAGATTTCCTGATTCCCGGTCTGCTCGGCATGAACCTCATGAGCTCCGGAATGTGGGGGATCGGATTTGCGTTGGTGGAGATGCGCCAGCGTAAACTGCTCAAGCGTTACATCGCCACGCCCATGCGGCGTGGCGATTTTCTGCTCGCTCTCGCGTCCAGCCGCCTCATCCTCATGATTACCGAGATGGCTCTCGTGCTCGGCTTTGGCGTAGTCGCATTCCACATGCGGGTCGTGGGATCGTGGGCCGCCATACTGCTGGTGAGCTGTCTAGGCGCGCTCAGCTTCGCCGCGCTTGGCCTGCTCACCGCCAGCCGCGCGCAGAAGATCGAAACTGCGAGCGGCATCATGAACGTGGTGATGATGCCAATGTGGATTTTTTCCGGCATCTTCTTTTCCTATGAGCGCTTTCCTGCCGTCGTAGTTCCGTTCATCAAGCTACTGCCGCTCACCGCGCTCAATGACATGCTGCGGGCCATCATCCTGGAGGGTAGTTCGCTCTCGTCACAGGCCGCGCCGCTTGCGGTGATTTGCCTTTGGGGCGCGATCTCGTTCTTCTTCGCGGTGCGATTCTTTCGCTGGACGTAGAGAACTTCGCCGTCGGGAAATGGGGCCGTTCCGAGCTGCGGAAAGCTTCGTTGCCTGTCCACAACACCCACCCGGAACCGCACGCAGACAACGGGAATACAAACATTCATGACGGTGATCACGTTCATAAAGATTATTGATTAGACGCGCGCCCGCGTCGCTCTTAGAGTCTTTGTCACGTTACGTATCGCGGGACGAGGGTGCCGCGCCAGCATCAGTGTGTAACCGGGCCGTCGCACTCGTTCCGAATACAAGGAGCAAAAAGGCATGGCGGCTCAGGATCTGCCGGACAGCGGCAACGATTCAATTCAGGAGCTAAACGCAATCGCTGATTCCCGCGCCGACAGCGATGTCCTTACGCTGCAGGAGATCAGCACCTTGGCGGCAGAGGGCGGGAACCCGGCCGAGACCCTCATGAACGTGGTCGCCCTGATCGCCAGGCGCTTTGGCGCCGATGTCTGCTCGGCATATCTTCTGGAACCGGATCGGGCTAATTTGGTGCTGGCGGCAACCGTGGGCCTTCGTCCGCAATGCATCGGCACGCTGCGAATGACCCTGCATGAAGGTCTCGCCGGGCTGGTTGCCGAGGAGGTGCGTGCGGTCTCTGTAAGCAGGGCGAGGAACCATCCTCGCTTCAAGTACTTTATGGAAGCCGGGGAGGAGATCTACGAGTCCTTTCTCGGGGTTCCGTTAATCGATCGTGGAGTGCTGCAGGGTGTGCTGGTGGTACAAACGGTCGAAGCCCGCATCTTCAGCGACGAAGAAATCCACATGCTGGTGTCGGCGGCAGCGCAGGTGGCGCCGGTGGTCAGCGAGGCACGCACGCTGGCCCGCTTCATCGCGCCGGTGCAGGAGCGGTTGTGGGCGCTCGCCCGCAACCTGTGGTGGAGCTGGGATCCGGATTCCACCAATTTGTTCCTCGATCTTGATCCCGCGCGCTGGCGACAGCTCAATCAGAATCCCGTCGCATTGCTGGGAGAGATGTCCCTCGCCAAACTGGAGCGTCGCGCCGAAGAGCTGGTGCTGCACAGCCGTATCCATTACGCCTATCGTCGTCAGCAGGAATATCTTGCGGCGGACCGCACCTGGGGTGCGACGCATGCCGGCGTCTTAAGGCCGCGGCCGGTGGCGTATTTCTCAGCGGAGTTCGGCTTGCACGAGTCGTTCCCGGTCTACTCCGGAGGATTGGGCATTCTCGCCGGCGATCATATTAAGAGCGCCTCCGATCTCGACATTCCGCTGATCGGGGTGGGGCTGTTTTATCGGTCAGGGATACTTCCGGCAGCGTCTGGATCGCAGCGGCTGGCAGCACGAAGACTATCTGAAGACCGACATCAATCAATTACCGATGGAGCCGGCGATTGGAGCGAACGGCGAACCGGTGACCATTGAGATTGCAGACTCGCGGCACGGCCATTCGCGCGAAGGTCTGGCGAGTCAAAGTGGGACGTTGCGATCTCTTCTTGCTCGATTCGGATGTCTCAGGAAATGCTCCCGAAGATCGTGATCTGACGTCTCGCCTTTACGGCGGCGACGAGCGCGAGCGCATCCGCCAGGAACTGTTGCTCGGCGTAGGTGGATTCCGTGCTCTGAAGGCAATGGGTATTACGCGCCGGAGTCCTTCATCTGAATGAGGGCCACAGCGCGTTCGCCGTGCTGGAAGCGATTCGCTGCCGCATGGAAGAGGAGGGTGTCGGCTTCGAAGGGGCTGCTCCACGCGTTGCGAGGGAATTCGTCTTCACCACCCACACTCCCGTTCCGGCCGGCCATGATCGTTTC
The DNA here is from genome assembly GCA_963737175.1 of uncultured Acidobacteriota bacterium. Lineage (GTDB taxonomy): Bacteria > Acidobacteriota > Terriglobia > Terriglobales > Acidobacteriaceae > TOLSYN. The sequence goes on from CAVTRQ010000017.1 coordinate 65,674, forward strand.
CATGCTCAGCTGATCGAGGAACATCTCGGGCGTGATCCGCGAGCAACTTGGTCTCTCTCACGAAGCGCTGATGGCGCTGGGGCGCGAACATCCGGAAGATTCGAACGAGCCGTTCTGCATGACTGTGTTGGCCCTGAAGCTTTCGCGCCGTGCCAACGCGGTCTCCGCCCTGCACGGCGAGGTCTCGCGGAGCATGTGGAATGTGCTCTATCCGGACAAGACGGAAGACGCCGTTCCGATCGGCCATATTACGAATGGCGTGCATGTCCTCACCTGGCTGGCGCCGCAGATGTTTCGTCTCTACGATCGCCATCTGGGACCAGGTTGGCATGAGCACAGCGGCGAGGCGCGCATCTGGGAAGGAATTGAGAACGTCAATGATGGTGAACTGTGGGAGACGCATCTCAACCTGAAATCGCGGCTCTTGGAATTCGTGCGCAGCCGCGCCATGGAGCAGGCCGAACATCGCGGCGAATCTTCTGCCGTGCTGCAGCGGCTCGCGCGAGTGCTCAGTCCGGACGCCCTTACCATCGGATTCGCGCGCCGCTTCGCCACATACAAGCGGGCCAACCTGATTCTGGCGGACATCGAACGGCTTGCCGGCATGGTGAACGATCCGAAGCGCCCGGTGCAATTCGTCTTTGCTGGAAAGGCGCATCCGCACGACGAGCCGGGAAAGCGCGTGTTGCAGCAGATTGCGCAGCTCATGCGCGACTCCCAATTCGGCGACAAGTTTGTCTTCGTGGAGGACTATGACATCAATGTTGGCCGCTACCTGGTGCAAGGCGTGGATGTCTGGTTGAACAATCCGCGGCGACCGCTGGAAGCCTCCGGCACCAGCGGACAAAAGGTGGTGCTGAACGGCGGACTCAATCTTTCAGTATTGGACGGTTGGTGGGCGGAGGCCTACGACGGTCTGAACGGATTCGCGATCGGGACCGGCAGAACTCATTCCAACATGGATGTGCACGATAACCGCGATGCGGAAGACTTGCACCGCGTGCTGCACGACGAGGTGATCCCACTCTACTATCAGCGGGATCGCGACGGACTGCCACGCGGCTGGATCAAGCGCATGAAGCGAACCATCCGCACCCTTGGCTGGCGCTTCAATGCGAATCGCATGGTGATGGACTATACGTTGAAATGCTATATCCCCGCGGCCGGGGGCACGTCGAGCGACATGAGCCAGACAGGATAAGTAGTGGGGAATTGCCGGGCGTAAAGAATTCCGTGGCGCGGCTGCGCCCCTCTCTTGTGCGTGACGGACTACACTAGTCACAGTTGAGGTCAGATCATGCGCAGACTCGCGACCTGGATGGCTGCACTTCTATTGCTAGCGACTTCTCAACCTGCCATAGCGCAGCGCGGCGGGCGCAACCCGGGTGGCGTGAGCGGTGCAAGTTATCCCCATGAAACCGACAGTGACCTGAAAGACATACAGAACGCGGTTGCCGTCCAAGCAACTGAAGAACAGAGATCCCAGTTTCTCTCCTGGAGTCGAAACACCGAAGCAGTGAAACTTCGGCTTCAGGAGCTTCGCCCCGCCATTGCGGCCAACGATTTCTCCAGCCAACTAAACGCACTGAATGCAGTCATCGAGAAGAGTAATCATGGCTACCACGACTTTGTCGGCAGCCTCAGCGAAGCACAGCGTGCAGGACTGAAAAAGCAGATTCAAAAGCTCAAAAAACCAACGACGAGTTGGCCAAAGCCGCAGCGGTCGCGATTCGCGAGCTTGGGCCAACCAACCGCGGCGCGGAGCATTCGGAAAAATTAGCAAAAGTTGAAACGGCGATAGAGAACCTACAAAGTGCGCAGAAAGAGATTGCGATCGAGATGGGCATCAGTACATGATGCACGGTTTTTTGCGGGCACCATCTCAACTTTCGTCGCCACCCAACTCACATGTAGTTCCCATTTCTGGCGCACAATAACAACGGCAGCATTTAGCCTTGGACAGCCATTTATGGGAACACCCCTTCGCCCGCTCGTATTCGAAGACTTCGAACAAGTCCTGTCTCCTTTCCTGGGCAGCGGTGCAACCGTCACGGAACGGATCGGTGCCGTCACCGCGGCACTGCAGAGCCCCGTGGGTCCGCCGCTCCGCGAGCTAATCGGGCAGTGGGCCCTCCGGATCATGCCAGTGGAAACCTTGGTTCCGGACGCATACGCGCAGTGGCGCCCGCTGGTTCAGGAGGCACTGATTTTTATTCTGCTGCAACTATCAGAAGCCCGCCTCGCTCCCAAACTCATCGAGCAAATGGATCTTCCATCGAGCACTTCAACTGATGTCCGTTTGCTGCGATTCATCGCGAAGACGCCCGGTCTCCAGAAACTGGGGCAGGTGTTAGCCAGAAACCGGCACCTGCAACCCTCCTTGCGAAGAGCGCTCAGCGAGCTGGAAAACAGCATCTCCGATGTAAACGCAACGGATATTCGCGCAATCATTGTGGAGCAATTAGGTGGCCGGCTTCAAAGCTGCGCGGTTGAGATCGAGCCAGACATTGCATCGGAAGCCAGTGTCAGCGCGGTGATGCGATTCACATGGTGGAATCCCGAGAGTCGCGAACGTGAACGGGGCGTATTCAAAGTATTAAAGCCCCATGTGGCGGCATACTTTGCGGAAGACCTGCAACTGCTGCAGCAACTCGGTGTACACCTGGAATCCAAGCACCGCGAGTATGGGATCGCCGCTCACGTCCTCTCCGATACTTTCAGCGAAGTGCAGCGACTCCTTCAGCATGAGGTGGAGTTTTCGCGTGAACAGGCCACCTTGCTGCGAGCCTTCGATCTCTACCGATTGGTTGCCGGCGCTCGCATACCGCAACTGATTGCGCCGCTGTGTGGGTCGCAAATTACCGCGATGACGGAGGAGCCTGGGGTGAAAGTTACCGATGCGGTCGCGCACATGCCCGCCTGGCGCAGGGAGATCATCGCCGATCAGTTGATTGAGACGTTAATTGCCGTTCCCTTGTTTGCGTCAAACGACAATGCCATGTTCCATGCCGACCCCCATGCCGGCAATCTGCTCTATGACGAACGCAAGGGAGAAGTAGTCATTCTCGACTGGGCGCTGACAGAACAGTTGACCTACAACCAACGAAGGCATCTCGTTCTTCTGTTCATCATGATTGCGCTACGAGACGCGATGGGTGTTTGCAACGCGATCCAGGCTTTGTCTGAGGTCGGGTTTGAAAGCGATGATCGACGGGAGCGGACTGTCCGCGACTGTGTAATTAAGTTTATTGACCAACTACCGTTCACTCGCCTGCCGGAGGCAAGCGATGCCATCCGTCTGGTGGACCGCATTGCGCTTGAAGGAGTTATTTTCCCAGCGCCGCTTCTTATGTTTCGTAAGGTGCTGTTCACCCTGGATGGCATTGTCCAGGAGATCGCGGGGCCACGCAGATCCATCGAGTTCACCCTGGTGCGCTATGTTATGCAGCGCTGGACGGAGAATTGGGCAACGTTTGGTTCGCCGCTTTTCCCAACCGACTGGCTTGCGGTGCAGTCAAGCGCGCTGCTTTATGGCAGCCGATTGTGGACCCAGTGGGCAAGGGTCTTCTCGTCCATCCCGCACTCTGGTGCGCTGTCAGCATCAGAGTAGGCAGTCGGTAAGCTCGGCGATCAGGCGATGGTGAACGTCTTGAGTGCGGCCTTGTTACGAATCACCAGGGTCGAGCCTTCGAGTTGCGCGATATGCTGGAGTTTCATCTCGTTAAATAATCGCGTCACTGTCTCGCGCGAGGCGCCAATCATCTGGGCAATTTCCTCTTGGGTCAGAAGCAGCTTGATGCGTGTTCCCGTTCTTGCCCTCGCACCGTCTTTCGCCAACCATCCCAGTAGCAGCCTCGCAAGCCTTTCCGCCGCTGAGTGTGACAACATGAGCGAGCGAATGTTGCGGCATACGGCGTAGTATTTCTCGCCCATCTGCTCGACCACGCGCAAGCACGCCTCGTCGTTCTCCTTCAGAAAGCGTAGAAAGTTCGCGCGCTTTACGCAGGAGATCTGGCAGGGAGCTACCGTTTCTGCCGTTAGTTCATAAGGCTCGCCGATAATCGAGGTACTTAACCCCAGCACCTCCCCGGCTTCGGCAATTTTCAGGATCAGCGTTTTGCCGTCCGTAGCGCGAATCGACAGCTTCACGCGCCCTCTGCAGAGAACGTAAATTCCGCCTGGCGCTTGGCCTTCTGAAAACAGCACCGCGCCGGTTGGATACGATTGGACGGACCTGATAGATTCAAACGCTTGGAGTGCGGGCACCGGCAGATCACAAAAGTTGTGCTCCGCCCGCATCTTGCAGCTTAGGCAACTCTCAATGACGTTTACACCGTATGGTGAAGGCATGAATCCCCCGAGCCAGCACGCTATCTCTTTGCGCCATGACTGAGCGCTCCTGCCGTAGAAGCTTGATTCCCGCCTGTCAGGTTTCCGAAACAGGCGCGTCGGAACTTTGCGCGTTTGCATGGTGCGCGACAAGTACCGTCATCACTATTTGACGTGATAACTCCACGCCCTCACACTGCCATGCAACCAGCACTCCGCGCCTTGTGACACAGCCGCGGGTGACGAATCTGCTGCAATTCAGAAATCAAATAGCAGGGACAACGACGGCGTCGATCGACTGGTGACGTGATGGAGAGCCTCCGATTACGCTGACCGCATTCCAATCTTTGCTGAACGCCGCGGCTGGGCTGGCGCACGCTATATGCGTGGTTCGCGAATGTGGGGATACAATGTTAAACGTGAAGGGACTTCTGATAGCTTTGGGCCTGATGCTCTTACCGAGTGTAGCCTTAGCGGCGGATACACAGCGCTTCGACGGTATGTGGCAGACGACGGTCTCGTGCGCGGCGGCCAGGGACGCGCTGGGCTATTCCTTTCGCTTCGTCAGCACGGTGAAAGATGGCGTCTTTCACGGTCTGCACGGCACTGCGGGCGAACCGGGTTCCCTGCAAATCGATGGCAAGATCGGGGCTGACGGGGTTGGCAAGCTTTACGCGAATGGCCGCACTGGTTCAAAGGAATACGTGCCGGGACGCGACACTCCGAGAGGAACCGAGTACGGCTACAACATCGATGCAAAGTTCGAGAGATTGACCGGAACGGGCACCCGCATCGAGGGTCGTCCCTGCACTTTTCAGTTCGAGAAGCAGTGACCTGATTCAACCCACGGCCATCCTCAGGAAAAGCTAGAGATTAACTCTGTGCCGCGCCCGTACTTACCGAACCGCATCGCAACAGTCTTCTTCCTTGTTCACGAGGGTTGCCGCACTTGGTAGAACACCGTCCGCATATGTCGCTTCGGCTCAAATTGCGGGCACAGTCCGGAGATCGACTCGGTGGCACCGATAATCAAGCAGCCATCCTTTGCTAAGCATTTGCCGATGTTCTGAAACATGCGGACCTTGTCTGTCTCTGTGAAGTAGATCGCCACGTTGCGGCAGAATACGATGTCGAAGGGCGAGGGGAAAGTGAACGCTTCCAGCAGGTTCATCGTCCGGAATGTGGCTAAGGCGCGGATCTCGTCCCGCACCTTTCGCTTTTCTCCGGAAGCGGTGAAGTGCCGAACCAGCATCTCCTGTGGCAGCCCGCGCTCCAGCTCCAGCCGGGTGTACTCTCCATAGCTGGCTTGGGCGACCGCTTTGTTGGAGATATCGGTGCCCAGAATGCGAATGTCGAATTTAGTGAGATCACCAAGCAGTTCTTTGAGGAGCATCGCGGTGCTGTATGCTTCCTGGCCCGTTGAACAAGCGGCGCTCCAGATGCGAATGGGAATTGGTTTTATACCGCTCAGGGTGCGCCGGTCGATGAGTTCGGGGATTAACTTGTGACGGAGCAAATCAAACGGCGCCGTATCCCGGAAAAAAGAGGTCTCGTTCGTGGTGATCGCCTCGACCACCTTGCGGCGAAGGGTATGGGTCTGGTCGCTCCGGGTCTTGTAGAAGAACTCAGATAGATTTCCAGTACCCGATTCCCGAAGCAGGCCGGAGAGGCGTGTCTCCAGCAGATAGCCCTTGGACTCATCCAGGTAGATCCCGCTGATCTCGTGGATGTAGCGAGACCAGACCGCGAGTTCGTCCCGAGTGATGGCCGCGGAAGTCAAGCGAGACCGCCCCTCACCACGGAAGCAATTCGGAGGGCGATTGCATCCAGCGGCAGAACGATATCTGTAACCCCCGCTTCAATGGCTGCTTTCGGCATGCCGTAGACGACGCAACTCGCCTCGTCCTGAGCGATGACGAAGCAGCCGCGGCGCTTCAGGAGCCGCAAGCCGACGGTCCCATCGCTGCCCATGCCGGTGAGAATGACGGCCATGGCTCGTCCTGGAAAATGATTCGCCGCCGAGCGAAACAGGTAGTCCACCGCCGGCCGACAGTTATTCTCGGGCGGGTCATCGGTGATCTGAATCGAGACTCGGTCGCCTGTGGCTGATCCCAAACGCATGTGTCTCCCACCCGGAGCGATATACGCCGTGTTCGGCTCCGCCAATTCTCCGTGGGCTGCTTCCCGTACCCGCAGAGCGCATTTGGGAGCTAGGTTTTCCGCCAGAGACTGGGTGAATACCGGCGGCATATGCTGAACGATGAACACGGGCACACCAATGTCCCCTGGTATGCCCGGCAGAATGCGGGCCAGTGCGGCCGGGCCTCCGGTCGACACGCCCACCAGAACCATTGCAGGGCTGGCCGGCGGGTGCAAGCGCTGCATGCGTTCGGCAACTCCGTCCAAGCCAGCCGTAGACGCAACTCTTGGCACAACGTTAGCTGTCGCAACGGATCGGATAGCTGAGCCCGCGCCGCGAATAATGCTGCGCACTTCCAAGCGATGGGCAATCGCGCGTAAGCGCAACGACAGTTCCCGGGCCAGCGTCTCACGGCCTTGTTGAGGGTCGGAGGCATCGGACTTCGTGATGAAATCGAAGGCACCCTTTTCCAGGGCTCGGACTGTCAGGTCGCCTCCGGTGCGGGAGAGCGCGCTAACCACAATTGTTTCTACCTGGTCACCACCACGGCGGAGTTCATCCAGAACCGCCAGGCCGTCCATCTCCGGCATTTCGATATCCAGGGTGAGAACGTCGGGGTGCAAATCGCGCACTTTTCGCACGGCCAGCCGGCCATTGGCTGCCGTGCCCACCACTTTCACCCCCGGAAGCGAGGCCAACACCTCGACCAGCACGCGCCGGAAGAAAATTGCGTCATCGGCTACCAGAACCCTTAAGCTCATCCGGCATCCCTTCCTGCTGTAACGGTGGTCCAGTACGGTCATCGGGGTCGAGCACGGGAACTGGATCGAGTAATGCGATCAGGCGTTCGCCGCTGCGAAAGACCCCAAGCAAATTCTGCATTTGCACACCGTGCAGATTGGGCGGCGTGGCTTGTAGCGCGTCCGTGCCCACGGGGGTAGTATCGGCCACCCGGTCCACCAGTACGCCTACCTGCTCGCCTTTCCAATCGACAATAAGAATGCGGTTTCCCGGATCGGATGCGACACATCCCAGCTCCAGGCGCACCCGCAGATCGATGACGGTTATGATTCGGCCGCGTAGATTGCGAATGCCGGCTACATAGGTTGGAGCATGACGCACGGGGGTGAGCTCGCCCACCATGACCACCTCCTGGATGAGTGCGGTGTCGATCCCAAAGGTTCCGCCGCCCAGTTGAAAAGTGGCTACAAGCAGCTCCTCTTCGGCCTTCATTGCAGACACGTCAGTCGCCATGTGTGGCTTTCCCCTCACATCCTGAATTGGTTCACACAAACCTTGAGCTGCTCTGCCAATTTGGAGAGTTCAGCCGCGCTGACCTGTACCTGTTCGCCGCCGTGCCGCAGGTCGCTGACTGCGCCGTTGATCCCGGCGATGTCGCGGGCGATCGTCTTGGAGACCTCCGCCGTCTGTGCGATGTTTTCATTGGCGTCTCTTACTCCCATCGAAGCCTGGGCGATGTTGCCGGCAACATCTTTCGTCACGGTCGCTTGTTCCTCGATGGCAGCCGCAATGCCGGAGACGATGCCTCCCACCTCCTTGATCACCTCGGTGATCTGGTCGATATCGGCAATGGCGGTTCCGGAGGAGCCTTGGACACCGGCGATGCGAAGCTTGATGTCTTCGGTGGCCTCCGCCGTCTGCCGCGCCAGTTCCTTGATCTCATTGGCCACCACCGCAAAACCCTTGCCTGCCGATCCCGCCCGCGCCGCCTCGATGGTGGCATTCAGCGCCAGCAGATTGGTTTGCGCCGAGATATTGGTGATGGTCTCGGTTACATGTCCGATCTCTTGGGCGGCCTGTCCCAGTTTGTGCATTTGCGCCGTTACGGTTTGCGCCTGGGTGGTTGCCTGCTCGGTGATCACTCGTGCCCGGGCGGTGTTTGCCGCAATGTCGCCCACGGTTGCGCTCATCTCTTCGGTAGCGCTGGCCACCGAGGAGATATTCACCGAGGACTGCTCCATGCCCGCGGCCACGCTTGTGGTGTTGGCGCTGGCCTCTTCGGCCGCTGCCGCCACGGTGTTGGCTTTCTCCGACATATCCGCGACACCGGAGGCGGTCTGTTTCGATACGGCCGATAGCTCTGTCGCCGACACGGCCAGGGTATGGACGCCGCCGGAGATGTCTCCCACAAGAACCCGAAGACTGCCGGTCATCTCATTCATAGCCAACGCAAGGTCGGCAACCTCATCCTGGGTTGTGGGTTCCAGTGGTGCCCCGCTAAGATTGCCGCCAGCAATCGCCTTTGCCCGCTGTAGGATCGTGTTCACGTCGATGGAAATGCGGCGGCTGATGTAGAAGGCAGCGAAGCCGCCAACTACGATGGCTAGCAACGTGGTTAAAGACAGCATAAGTATTGCGGAAGACGCCGCAGCTTCCATCTTCACGGATTCCGATTCACTCAATTGCTGCAATGAGTCAACCAAATCCTGGGCAATCAACTTAGTTTGCAGAGCGTAAGGCGTGAAGGTTTTGGACATGTACTTTGCGGCCGCGGCTTCGCTGGCAGGATCATTCGGTTTTCGAATGCGTAAGATTTCACGCTCGAGCTTATCGGACTCCTCCTCGCGCTCGGCAAGTGCCTTGACGCGATCCCGGTTGGCTTGAAGAACGAAGCGCTGACTTATCTCCTGGAGCTTCTGAATATCAAGACTGATCTTCTTTCCCGCCGCCTCGACTGCATCTCTGGAACTAGCGGACACCTCAGCGTCGTCGGCCATCAGAATGTATTCACGGGTCCTGCTCGCCGAGTTACTAATTTGACCAGTCAGATCCTGAGAGTAGATCAAGCTTGGTATCCTAACGTTGACCATCGCCTCTTGCCGATTGCGCATGTCCGAGATCTTCCAGTAGGTCAACCCGGCACTGCACACCATAAGTGCCAGAACCACTCCAAATCCAAGTCCGAGCTTCCGTCCTAATGACATTTTCATAAGTCAACTCTTCCGGCGAAATCGCCTTATTGATATCCAAAATGTCGGCGGATTTGCCTCCGCCGTTTCCTCAAACCCGAACTGCGCCACGCTTCACTTATGTACAGACTTCTCTGACCCGTTCGAGCAGGCTGTCCCGGTCGAGTTTGACCAGATAGTCATCGATCCCGGCGGCCTTGCCCCGGGCAATATCCTCATCCCCTGCCAGGGAACTCAGTGCAATGACCGGTAGCCGGGCAGTGCGTTCATCCGCCCGGATTCGGCGCGCGAGATCCATTCCGTTCATCCGCGGCATTTCGATGTCGGTGACAACCAAGCGCACCTTTTCGAGGTTTCCAAGAAGCGTCTCCCATGCCGCCTCCCCATCGGGAGCGGCGAGCACGGTATGACCGTCTTCCTCGAGAAAACGGACTACCTGGGTGCGGAAGAAATCGGAGTCTTCCGCCAAGAGCACGGTGGAACTCCGGGCGGTCGACGAGCGTGGCGATTCCGCGGCCTGTTCAACTGCCCATTCCGGCAAAACCATGTCCACCAATTCGAAAAGGTCCACAATCAGGACGGTCTTATCGCGAATGATGGCCGAACCCACAACGCCGGGTTGCCGATGCGATTTCTGGTCGATTTTGGCGCAGGTCTCGATCACATCCACCGGCATGGTGCCCAGCAGACCGACCTCTCGACCGCGCATTCTGCAAATCATCACGGCGAGGTTCTGCGTATCGTCAATCGGTTTGACCTGGGCGCTGTCCGACAGGGTGACGAGCGGCAGGAAACCACCGCAGTACTGCATCGTGCGGCGTCCGCCCCTGGTCTCTACCTGTTCGGGGCGGATGTGTTCGATGCGCAGTACCGTCTCAAGGGGGACTGCGCACAACTCCTCCGGGGCGTTATGGAACAGGAGCAGCGCATGAGTATCGATAAGCTTCTCTTGTCGCGCCGCCTCGGACAATTCACGAGCGCGGGCGGTGCCGGAGACCATCCCGAGATTGGCCTTCGCCGCCAAGCCGCCGATATCCAGGATCAAGGCAACGGTGCCGTCTCCCAGGATCGTTGCTCCGGCATATTCCACCAGTCTTTTCAGGTGGCAGCCTAGAGGCTTGACCACGATTTCCTCGGTATCGTGGAAGGCTCCCACAACCAGTGCGTAAGTCTGGGTTCCGGTGGTGACCACGGCAATCTCCATCGCGCCGGCTGCATTCTGGCGTCGATCCGATGGGTTGCGTGGGGAAGGTAGTTCCGCGGGAGAAGTGGATTGCGGTGCGCTCGATTCCAGCTCCGAAGCGCCGTGGCGGAGTGAGCGGCGATCGGCCAATTGAACGCGGCGATCCACTTCGCGCTGGCTGGTATTCCGATCCGCATAGGTCGGCAGCACGCCCAGCAGATCGGCGAAGCGGACCAGGGGGATGAGCCGGTCGCGCAGTAACAATACTTCCGTGTCACCCACCACCTCGATGCGGGTTTTGGGGCCGTCGGCCTGGACCCGTAGCAGCTCTTCCACGTTGATCTGCGGAATTGCGAAACATTCGCCTTCGACGGAAAAAATAAGCGCGGGGATGATCGCGAGGGTGAGCGGCAGCTTGATGAGGAACGTTGTGCCGCGGCCGATTACAGAAGCAATCTCAACCTTGCCGCCGAGGCGGTCGAGATTCGTCTTGACCACATCCATGCCCACGCCACGACCGGATATGTCGCTCACCTTCTTTGCCGTGGACAGACCCGGGAGAAAAATGAGAGCCGTCTTTTCCTGTGCCGACATGGCCTGGAGCTTTTCGCTCGTGATCAACCCTTTGGCCAGCGCCGCCTGGGCGATGCGCTCCGGATCAATGCCCTGGCCGTCATCGGCGATCTCCACTACAACCTGGCCGGCTTCGTGACGAGCGTCGATGCTGACGCTGCCCTGAGCCTTCTTGCCCGCGAGCATGCGTACTTCCGGCATTTCCACGCCGTGATCCACCGCGTTGCGGACCATATGGGTCAAAGGGTCTGACAAAGCTTCGATCAGACTCTTGTCTAACGCCACGTCCTTGCCTTTGATATCGAGCTGGATCTCCTTCTTCAGCGCGGCGGAGAGATCCCGCACTACTCGCGGGAACTTGCTAAATACATTTCCTATGGGTTGAAGACGGGTCTGCATGATTACGTCCTGTAACTCGGACGTGATCTGGTTGATGCGCTGGTCGGCGGCGGCTAAGGCGCGCGAGTTCTTCTGAGCGATGGAGGCGCGCAACTGGTTGCGGCCCAGCACCAGTTCTCCGGCTAGATTCATGAGCTGTTCGAGGACGCCCACATTGACCCGAATCGTCTCTTCCACTACAACCGGTGCCGGGGATGCAACCGTCTTGCCGGCAGAGGAAACAGTTGGCGTTTCGACCGGCTCTTTCGGGAGACTGATAACAGGCGGCTCTGTATGGATCGCTTCCGGCTTGCCCGGTTGCGGAGTGACGCCCGCTGCCACATCGACAAGCGGATTCGAGATAGGGCTCACCTTCTCTCGATTAAAGGGAAAGAGGAAGCCAATGCCGTCCGGCGGAATAGTCGTGGCAAAGATCAGCCGCAGCGGCAGCCGTGTCCCGATAGGATCGTCGAGTGTATCGGCGGCGCCAAAGTCCAGCGTGCAATCCAGAATTTCACCCTGTTGCCAGAGTTGCCGGAAGACCTCCAGCACGTTCTGCCCGCGACGCTCGATATCGCAAATCAGATCATACTCAGCGCTGTATAGGAACTGGCCTGCGCTCTTTGCCCGTACCAGGTCGCTCTCCGGCACGGTGACGCGGGGAAGGCCACCGTCCGGCTGGAGGGAGACGGTTTGATGCAGCGACGCTTTGTCCTCCGGCGGCAGATAGGACGAGGCCAAGCCGTTCAAATTCACCGTCATTTCGGTAATGTCTGCATTCTCACTCTCGGCGTAGTGGTTGATCATTTCCCGCAGTTGATCAAAGGCCGCCAACAGTACGTTCGTGATCTCGGCGTCAGGAATCATCTTCCCCGATCGGAGCATATCGAGGACGGTCTCCAGTTTGTGCGCCAGTTCCTTGACCTTGTGCAGCCCGAAAAAGCTGCTTGCACCCTTGATGGAGTGAGCGGCGCGAAACACCTTGTTGACCAGTTCCTTGTCGACGTTGGCTCCGCTCTCCTCGATTGTCAGAAGGTCGGCTTCAATGGTGGCCAGATGCTCGCGGGCCTCGCTGACAAAGACGCCAAGCAGCTCGTCATCCACGGAGGCTCTCCTGTTCCGGGCGGCCGGTCGCGTTCAGGCGGTCAACGAGTCGCATCATTTGGAGCAGCCGAAGAATGTCGTCGGATAGGTTGGTGACACGAATCTTGCCACCGCGGCGGGCGGTTGTGTTGGCAGCCGCGATCAGAAGCCCGATCCCGCTGGAATCCAGCATGACCGCGTGGGGCAGATCGAAGACCAGTTCGGATGCACCCTGATCCAGTACGCTTCGCAGCGCAGGCCGCAGATCGGGAATCGTCGCCGCCGTCAGGTCGCCTGTGAGGGTAACCTGACATTGGCGATCCTGCACCGCAATCACATAAGGAGGCACACCAAGTTCCTCATTCATTTCCTGTCTCTCCTGAGCCAGAGCGTGATCTGGTTCCCACGATGGTTGAACCTGACCTGCTCGGCATAAAGGGAAAAGAGCGCCAGACCGCGACCGGACTCGGAGTCCAAGTCGTGGTGTCTTCGGCGCGCCTTACGCCAGTCGAATCCCGGTCCTTCGTCGGCCACCTGTAAGCGCATCCACTTCCGGCCCACGCGCAGTTCCAACCTGATCTTCTTATCGACATCACTCCGATTCACATGAGTCACGGCGTTGTTCAGACTCTCCCGCGCCAGCAACTCCACCGCAAAACTCCTGGCGGGCAAACCCACCTCGCCAAGCCAGTCGCGGAGGCTCCGGCACAGCCCGTCGGCTTCCGTCAACCGGGAGGCAACGGTGCCACGAAAGCTCAGCAGAGATCGGCGGGGATTCGGCTTCAGCGCTCTATTCCTCGACTGCCGATCTTCAGCGCGCATGCACCTATCTCCTCCGCGACAGCGGATTCTGTGTGCCCTGTCGTGCGCGCAAAAAAGCAGATCTCAAGCACATCGACAATTTTTGGGTACGATCAGAACTGTACTTGGCAACGCTTGGCGGTGCCTTCCACCTTCATCCAGAGCAGCGCCTTCTTGGTGCGCTGACAGAATTCCCTGACATCGTGTTCAAACGTGGCGCAGTCTGCCACCACTTCAATGACGTCACCTTTCTTCACCTTCGCGGATTCAGTCACCATTCGCAATGTAGGTTGTGGGCACTTGAGCCCTCGTGCATCAATAATCATGATCATAAGATCCTCCTCTTGTTGATCTGCCGAGATGGGTGTCCAGCGCAGGTAGCGGCCTAGATCACGTACTTAGGACTGTCGGCGCATTTCCCCTGCAAATTGGGTATCGGCAATTCTGGGATTGGGCATCAGTGCGCTAATCCTTTTTTCCTTTTGTCCGATAGACAAATTGACTGCGCAATCAGTGGCTCGCGCGGACAAAGGCGCCGGTTCTCATGCCCGTTAAACCAAAGTTAGCTATTTACTGGGCATCCTCCTGCGGGGGATGCGAGATCGCAACCGTAAATCTCCACGAGAAATTGCTGGAAGTGGATGCCCACTTCGAGTTCGTGTTCTGCCCCTGCCTCCTCGATACGAAAACGAATGACATCAAGGCTCTGCCCGACCGGGCGCTGGCCCTGACTTTGTTTAATGGGGCGATCCGGACAGCAGAAAACGAGAAGATGGCAAAGCTGCTGCGCAAAAAATCGCAACTGCTGGTGGCATACGGCTCCTGCTCCGCACATGGCTCCATACCGGCGCTGAGCAATCTGCACACTCGCGATGCACACCTGCGCACAAACTACCTGGACGGAGCGTCACTGGACAATGCAGCCGGCATCCTCCCGCAAACCCGGACGGCAGTTCCCGAAGGGACGCTCGAGTTGCCGGCGTTTTACCCGACCGTCAAGACGCTTTCCGAGGTGGTGGACGTTGACTACTTCCTGCCTGGCTGCCCGCCGGAATCTCATCAGATCTGGAATGTAGTCGAGAGCCTCATCGATGGCCGTCCTCTGCCGTCGCAACCCAGCGTCATCGGCGCGGGGCAGTCCAGCGTGTGCCATGAGTGCTCACGGAAGAAACAAGACAAGTCGGTAAAGCAATTCCACCGGACGTACGAGATCATCCCCGACCGCGATACCTGCCTGTTGGAGCAAGGCATCGTCTGCATGGGAGTGGCAACACGGGACGGCTGCGGCGGCCTGTGCCCGGCCGTGAACATGCCATGTTCAGGCTGTTATGGTCCACCGGAAGGAGTACCGGACCAGGGCGCCAAAATGATTTCTGCCCTGGGCTCTATCCTTGACCTCGGTGGCTGCAGCGGCCTCTCGGAAGCGGAGTTAGCAGCGAAAACCGACGCCATTGCCGAAGCGGTGCCCGACGAGGCCGGTACCTTTTACCGCTACAGCTTGGGTGGTTCGCTCCAGCGGAGGTTCCAATGAGCCGGCAGATCAGCATCGACCCTATCACGCGCCTCGAAGGCCATGGCCGCATCGAGATCTTTCTCGACGATCAAGGCGAGGTAGCCAATGCCTACCTGCAGGTTCCTGAGTTGCGGGGCTTCGAGCAGTTTTGTCTCGGCCGTCCTGCCGAAGAGATGCCCATCATCACCAACCGCATTTGCGGCGTCTGCCCGGAGGCGCATCATATGGCATCGGCCAAAGCCCTGGATCAGCTATTCGGGGTTATCCCGCCTTCTGCCGCCAAAAAGTTGCGAGAGCTTTTCTATATGGCGTTCTTCGTCACCGACCATACCACCCACTTTTATGCCTTGGGTGGTCCGGACTTCATTGTCGGGCCCGATGCCCCTCCTGCAGAGCGAAACATCCTGGGAGTCATTCGCAAAGTGGGCCTGGACATCGCTAAGCAGGTGATCGAGTGCCGTGCCAGAAATCACCAGGTCATCAAGGCTCTTGGTGGCAGGCAGATCCACCCGGTGGCCGCGCAGCCTGGCGGCTGGAGTAAGTCACTCTCCGAGTCAGAGCGACAAGAGATCGAAGTAACCGCGCGGAAGAACATCGAGTTTGCACATTTCACTCTGAAAATCTTCGACCAGATCGTGCTGGGGAACCCCGCTTACCGCACCATGATCGAAGGCGACACCTATGTACACCGCACGTATTACATGGGAACGGTCGATGGCGCGAACCGCCCGAACTTCTATGACGGGCAAATACGCGTGGTGGATCCGTCCGGGCGGGAGTTCCTGAAGTACGACGCCTCCGACTATGCCAGCCACATCGTGGAACGCG
Source organism: uncultured Acidobacteriota bacterium (assembly GCA_963737175.1). GTDB lineage: Bacteria > Acidobacteriota > Terriglobia > Terriglobales > Acidobacteriaceae > TOLSYN. Next base: position 81,432 of record CAVTRQ010000017.1, read on the forward strand.
TGGAGCCCTGGACCTATTTGAAGTTCCCTTACCTGAAGCAGAAAGGCTGGAAGGGCTTTGTCGACGGCATGGACAGTGGTGTCTACTGCGCCACGCCGCTCTCCCGGCTCAACGTTGCGGATGGCATGGCTACCCCGCGTGCCCAGGAGGAGTTCGAGAGGTTCTTCTCAACCTTCGGCAGCAAGCGGATGGATGACCATTACGAACCCGTGCACCATCGCATGGCAACCCACTGGGCACGCCTGATCGAGTTGCTGTATGCGGCGGAACGCATGCTGGAACTAGCCACCGACCCTGAGATTACCTCTCCAGAGGTGCGCTCCATTCCGCAAGGCATCACGGGCCTCGGCATTGGGTCGGTGGAGGCGCCGCGCGGCACGCTGACTCATCACTACTGCACCGATGCCAACGGGATACTGCAAAAGGTAAACCTCATTGTAGGCACAACTAACAATCACGCGGCCATGGCTATGTCCGTCCGCAAAGCCGCGGAGCAACTCATCCATGGCGGTTCCGTCCATGAGGGTTTGCTGAATCGAATCGAAATGGCGTTTCGTCTTTACGATCCGTGCATGTCCTGCGCCACTCACTCGCTGCCGGGTACCATGCCGCTCATTGTCAACATTCGCAACGGCCAGGGTGAGTTGATGCGAAGCGTGCGGCGCGACGGATAGGTAAAGTCATGGCAACCATCCTCATCGGCATGGGCAATCCCGTTTTGACCGACGATAGTGTCGGACTGAAGATTGCCCAGTGTGTCGTAAGCCTGTTGGCCAGCTCAGATGGCGTTGCTGTGCGAGAGCTTTATTCGGGTGGAATCAACCTGATGGAGGCTCTGGCCGGCTATGACCGCGCTCTGATTGTAGATGCTATGTGTACGCCCGGAGCTGAGCCGGGCACGATTTGCTCGCCAACTGTCAATGAGCTCTTCCACACGCGCAACACCTGTTCCACCCATGACGGCAATCTCGGGGTGGCGTTGGAACTAGGCAAGCTTGCTGGCCTGCGTCTGCCCGTGGAGATTCGCATCTGGGGCGTTGAAGCCGCCGATGTGACCTCTTTTGGCGAACAACTCACCCGCGACGTCGAAGCGGCAGTGCCTAGGGTGGTAGAGCAGGTAATGTGCGAATTACAGCGCAGCCTTCGATCCGGAGAATACGCATGAAGACCGCAGTCTACTTCTGTCAGTGCGGAACCAACATTGCCGAGCGCATCGACCTGGAAAAGCTCACGCAAAAACTGTCCGGCACGCCGGATCTTGCATACATTCAGCCGGTGGACTTCCTTTGCTCGGAGGACGGAAAGCAGTTTTTCGAGCGTGACCTGATGGAAAAGCAGCCGGACCGGGTCGTGGTCGCGGCCTGCTCACCGCGTGAATACGAAGAGGCTTTCCGCCAGGTGCTTGCCAAGGCCGGCTTAAACCCTTACTTTCTGCAGATGGTAAATATCCGCGAGCAACTGGCATGGGTGACGCCGGAGCCGCAGCAGGCGCTGGAAAAATCCGCGCTTATGATCCGTGCCGCCATCGCACGCGTCAGGCTGCATCACCCGCTGGAAGTGCGCGAGATCGACGCCAGCCCGAACGTGCTGGTCATCGGCGGAGGCCCCGCCGGTCTCAAAGCCGCATTGACACTGGCCGAGGCTGGACGCAAGGTCGTGCTGGTGGAGAAAGCTCCCGTGCTGGGCGGCCTTCCCGTGAGGTACGAAGAATTGTTCCCCAACATGGAGTGCGCTCCCTGCGTGCTGGAACCTGTGATGGCGGACGTGATGTTTAGCCGTCACGCGGAAAACATTGAAGTTCTTACCCTTGCCGAGGTTGCCGATGTAAGCGGCTTTATGGGGAACTTCAATGTCAAGGTAAGACAAAGTCCCCGCTATGTGGACGCGGCCACCTGCATAGGTTGTGGCTTGTGCGTGCCGCCCTGTCCCGTTACCACCGGGAATGAATTCAACTATGGGCTCGACCGCCGCAACGCCATCGCTCTCCCCTTCGCCGGAGCCATGCCCAATGTTCCGTTCTTGGATGATTCCGCCTGCGTGCGTTTCCGGGGAGAGGATTGTCATCTCTGCCGCGATGAGTGCCCGGTCGAAGGGGCGATCTGCTTCGACCAAAGCGAGAGAATCCTGGAGCGCAGCGTGGGTGCGATCATTGTCGCCATCGGCGCCGCCTTGTATGACTGCAAGAACCTCCCCGGACTAGGCTACGGCAAATCCCAGAATGTCTACACCAGCCTTGAGTTCGAACGCCTGACGGCTTCCAATGGACCCACTGGAGGAGCGATTGTCACTCGCGGCGGCGCCGCTCCGGAGACTGTCGTCATCGTCCACTGCGTGGGTAGTCTCGACAACCAGCACAAGCCCTACTGCTCCGGCATCTGTTGCGAGTACGCCTTCAAGTTCAATCATCTGCTGGAAAGCAAGGTGCCAGGCGCGACGGTTCATCATTTCTATAAAGAACTTGTGATGCCGGGCAAGGAAGAATTTGTGCTCTACCAGCACGCGGTAGCCAATCCCCATGCGACCTTCACCCGCTACACCCAGATCGACGACATCCAAGTGGGCGGGGGCAACGGAAAGAGCACGCTGGACTACACCGATGTTTCGGGCAAAACGGGGTCGGTTACCGCCGACATGGTTGTTCTCTGTCCCGCCGTGGTGCCGGCGGCCGATGCGAACGGAGTGGGCGAGTTGCTGGAAGTCACCCGTGATCGCTTCGGTTTCATGGAGGAGATGCACGGTAGGCTGCACTCGACGCAAAGCAAGATCAAAGGGATCTATCTGGCTGGCTCCTGCCAGGCTCCCATGGACGTTCAGAAGGCTATCAGCCAGGGTACGGCTGCCGCGGGATACGTCCTCTCGGAACTGCCGCAAGGCCGAAAACTGCGGATCGAACCGATCACCGCCGCGGTCGATGAGACGCGCTGCTCCGGTTGCAAGGTCTGTGGCGCAGTGTGCCCATACAAGGCCATCAGTCACCTGCCAGAGACGGGAACGGCGGAGATCAACGCGCTGCTGTGCCATGGCTGCGGCACCTGCGTGGCGGCCTGTCCTGCTGGTGTGATTACCGGCAATCACTTCACCAACGAACAAATCCTTGCCGAACTGGAGGCGTTTCTTCAATGACATCTTCCATGACATCGTTTGAGCCCAGAATCATCGGTTTCCTTTGCAATTGGTGCTCCTACGCGGGCGCCGACAAGGCGGGAGCGGCACAAACTCCCTATCCGCCCAACGTGAATATCATTCGGGTCATGTGCAGCGGCCGGGTCGATCCAGAATTCATCCTTCAAGCATTTCACAAAGGCGCAGATGGCGTTCTTGTGCTCGCCTGCCATCCTGGCGATTGTCACTACAAGGAAGGGAACTATCGCGCGACGCAGCGGCATCGCCTGCTGCTACCTTTGCTCCGTCAATTCGGAGTGGACGAGCAGCGTTGCCGTTTCGACTACGTATCGGCCGGGGAAGGCGAAAAGTTCGTACAGGTCGTCACGGACTTCGTCCTCAAGCTGAAAGAACTGGGACCACTGCAGGAGATTATTCCTGCAGCTTTCCCATCCATACATGGAGGTGATCCAAGCAGAGCAGCAGGAAAGAATAGAGAGACGCGACTATTTCTCTCCCACAATCAGGTCGCTAGGCCCGAGTAGGTGAATCCGGGATACGCCGGTGAAACCCGTGGCCTTCATCCACTGTGTGTATTCGACTTCACTGTAACTGGCACCGGCGTCGGTGCCGACGAGCATGTTCAGTGAGAACAATGCAGCGTGTAGCGGCCCGGTTTTTTCGGGGTTGAGGATGAACTCTTGCACGACGAGGCGGCCGTTCGGTGCGAGGGCTTGGCGCGCGCGGCAGAAGATGTTCCTGTTTTGTTCTTCGGAAAACATGTGGCAGATCGCGTTCAGCATAATGATGTCATAGCCGGAGCCAAAGTCGTCCTGGAGCATGTCTCCGGGGCGGATGCTGACTTGTGCCGAGACCCCAGCCTGGCTGACATACTCGGCGGTGAGCGGCACAACCTCCGGGACGTCCAAGATCTCGCATCGGATATCGGGTGAGGTCTTGGCGAAGGTGATGGAGTATGCGCCGGAGCCGCCGCCGAGATCGAGAATACGGCGGATACCGGAGGTGCCAAGAGCCTTCACCAAAAGAAGGGCACGATCTTTGGCGTTGCGTTGCATGCCCACGATGAAGTTGCGCGTCCATCCTGGGGCATGGTCGCGATCGATCGGAACGCGGGTGCCATTGCGCACAGCGTCGGTCATCGTGCTCCAAGTGTGCCAAATGTCGGCCATGTGCAGCAGGCCGTTGCGCTGGTTGTCTTTAGAGCCCTGAACGAAGTAGCGCGATGACTCGGGCGTGTTCTTGTAACTGTCACCGCCCTTAGAGAACAGCCCGAGAGCGACAAGTGCATTCAGCAGCATGCCTACAGCGCGGGCATTTGCGCCGACTCTCGCCCCGACCTGCCCGGCAGTGGCTCCGTCTCCAACGGCGGTAAAGATGTCGAGTTCAAGTGCAGTCAGGATGCAACGGCTCGGCATATAGCCACGGATCATCTGGTCGAGGTGATCGGGCAGCGTCCCCGCTTTCTCGCCGACAGATATCGCGTTGCGAAACTCTTCCCGATGCTCGACCGACATCGCCTTCATAGCAGCGGCGTCGTTCCATATAAGGCGGTCGATGGGCTTACCGTCGCGCAAATGCGCCGCGACGATCTCGGATGCATCCGACGGTTGCACGCGCCGGTACCACACCCCTGCCGGATACACGACAAGCACCGGACCTTCATCACACAGTCCCATGCAGCCGCAGGTAGTCATCTGCACATCGTTGTCTAGTCCACGCGTCTGTATCTCGAGCTCCAGCGCGTCAAACAGCGCCGACGCCCCGTTAGCCGCACAGGAGGGAATGCCTTCTGGCTTTGGCTGGGTGCAGACGAAGAGATGAAAGCGGAATGGTTCCATCGCGGTCTCCGGTCTAGCGACCGCTGTCAGGCTCCGCCCCGCTGCCCACCGCTGGCAGGTCGCGCAGCCACGAGAGTGCCCGCATCGCCGAGGGAAAGCCCAGGGTTGTGATTGCCAGTACTGCCACATGGTCTAACTCTTCCGGCGTCACACCCTGATCCATTGCGTGCCGCACTGCCGAGTGCGTTGCTCCCTCCAGACCTGCCCCGATTGCCAAGGCCACCTTGATCAGCTTGCGGCTCTTGTCATCCAGTGGTCCGGCGTCGTGACATTCGTCCGCCAGCTTGGCGAATGCCTTCCATACATCCGGATATTGCTGGCGGAAATTCTCGTTGTGATCCGACGGTTGTGCCATAAGCCCTCACCATGAGCGAAACGCCTTGCAGTATAACCCAGGCGTTCAATTCCAGCACGAAAGCGCCCACCGGCAGCTCTGGAGCCGGCCCGCGCATCACCCAAGCCTGTGATTGCGAACACAGCGCAACGGTTGACACTTTGCGAACATACGAGGCCGTCAGGCCGCACGAGGAGCGGCTCCAGTTCCGCCCGGGGTGACGGGGAGGAACTGGCTTATGCGCATGAATCGACGGGAGTGGTTGAAGCGGGCCACCGGAGCGGGTGTAGGCTTGCTGCTGGTGGTCTTGGCGTGGAAGCTCTCGAACTGCACGCCGCCGCCACTACAAAGGAGAAGTTGGAGGGTGTCGAGGAGTTTACCTCCGCCTGCAACTTCTGTGCCTGCGGCTGCGGCATGATCTGCCACGTAAAAGACGGCAAGCTGGTAAACCTTGAGGGCGATCCCGACCACGTCATCAACGAGGGCGCGCTGTGCGCCAAGGGTGCGGCCATGTCTGCCACGCACACCTCGGAGCTGCGCCTCAAGAGGCCCCGCTATCGCGCACCGGGCGCCACGGAGTGGACGGATATCAGCTGGGATGAGGCACTCGAAAAGATCGCGCGCAAGATTAAGGCCACGCGCGATGCAAACTGGACCGCAACCGAAAACATCAAGGGCGTCGACTATCAGGTCAACCGCAACGATGCCGTCGGATTTCTGGGCGGTGCGCAGAATACGAACGAAGAATGCTACCTGATCACCAAGGCCTCCCGCCTGCTTGGCACGGTGAGCGTGGAACACCAGGCGCGCCTCTGCCACGGGCCCAGCGTTCCCGCTCTGGCCGCTGCCTTCGGACGCGGAGCCATGACCAATCACTGGCTTGACATGCAGCACTCCAAGGTCTTCCTTATCGAGGGCAGCAACGTCGCCGAAAACCACATCATGGGGATGAAGTGGATCAAGAAGGCGCAGGAAAAAGGCGCCATCGTCATCCACGTCGATCCCCGCTACACCCGGACCTCTGCCGGGGCCAATATCTACGCCCGCATTCGAGCCGGCGCCGACATCGCTTTCCTCAACGCGATGACCAACTACATCCTTGAGCACAAGCTTTATGATGAGGAGTACGTCAAGCTCAACACCAATGCCTTGATGCGCACCAAAGCGGATTTCGACTTCAATGACGGAATCTTCTCGGGCTTCGACGAAGCGACGCATCACTACGAAACTCGCGTCCTGGGAATACCAAATCGACGCCACCAGGAAGCCCTCAAAAGCAAAGTCGCTGGACGACCCCGACTGCGTCTTTGCAACCCTCAAGAAGTTCTACAGTCGCTACACTCTCGAACTCGGTTCGCAGATCTCGGGTATCCCGGTCGAGCAGATCAAATTGATCGCCGAGACCATGGCGAAGCATAAGCCCGGCACGCATCCTGTACGCGCTCGGCGCTACCCAGCATACCTATGGCGTGCAGCAGATTCGCTGTTACGGCATTCTCCAGTTGCTGCTCGGCAATATCGGCGTACCGGGTGGCGGCGTCAATGCGCTTCGCGGCGAGCCCAACGTGCAAGGCGCCTGCGACATGGCGGTGCTCGAATTCCTACCTGCCCGGATACCTCAACTATCCCAATGCCGATCAACCCACCTTGAAGGAGTGGACCAAGAGCAACGGCACCTTCCGCGAAAAGTTCTTCGTCAACACCATGAAATCATGGTTCGGGGACAACGCCACGGCCGACAACGATTTCGGCTACGGAATGCTTGCCCAGGCGCAATCCCGGCAAGGACTACACTGTCTTCGGCATGATGGAGTCCGCTCTCCATGGCCAGATGAAGATGCTCTACGTCATCGGTCAGAACCCGATTGTCACCAACGCCAATCTCAACGTGACCTTCGCCGGCTTTGCGTCGCTGGAGACGCTGGTGGTGCAGGATCTTTGGGAGACCGAGACCGCCGACTTCTGGCGCCGTCCCGGCGTGGACCCCACTTCGATTCAGACCGAAGTTTTCCTGCTTCCAGCCGCCTACTTCATGGAGAAAGAGGGGACCATTACCGGCGCCGGACGCCTGGTGCAGTGGCGCTACGCTGCCGTGAATCCTCCGGGTGAAGCCAAGACCGACATCGAGATCCTCGATCTGCTCTTCACCGAAGGTTGCGCGCTCTCTACAAGGATTCCACCGACCCGAAGGATCAGCCGATCCTGAAAGCCACGTGGACGTTATCCGGCCAACGCACGCTCAGAGGCAGTGCTGCGCGAGATCGGTGGAGTCGATCTCAAGAGCGGCCAACCGGTGAACGGGATCGCCGACCTCCAGCCCGACGGTAGCACTGCCTGCGGTTCCTGGATCTATGCCGGACTTTTCAAAGGCGGCAAGAACCTTACCAAGCGCCGCGACAACAAAACCGATCCCAGCGGACTTGGCATCTATCCTGGCTTTGCCTGGACGTGGCCCGGCAATATGCACGTTCTCTACAACCGTGCCTCCTGCGACGCCAAGGGACAGCCCTTCAACAAGGATCGCGCCATTGTCTGGTGGGACGATGCGCAGAAAAAGTGGGCTGGTTGGGACACTCCCGACGTGCCCGTCCCGACCGATGGCCCTGACACTCCGAACGGGCAGCTTCCCTTCCGCATGAATGGCGAAGGCGTTGCGCGCCTGCTCGCGGCCTCCTACACGGATCCCGATCCCAAGGACAAGGAACTTCCCCGCGATGTCTCCTACACTCCAAAAGACGGCCCGCTGCCGGAGTTCTACGAACCCATCGAGAGCCCGACCGCGAATGCAATGCATCCGGCCGTGGCGACCAATCCATGCGTGAAGTATCCACGCCTCAAGGACGGACGCCATCCCATCGGAAGCCGCGAGAAAGTTCCCTTACGTGCTCACGACCTCCAGCATGGCCGAGCACTGGTGTTGCGGCTCGGTAACGCGCAACTCACCCTGGCTCAACGAACTCGTACCCGAGCCTACGGTCGAGATTCCCGAGAGCCTGGCGACGAAGATCGGATTGAAGCACGGCGAACAGGCTCGGGTCTCCTCTGCGCGCGGCGAGGTCATTGTGAAAGTAGTGGTGACCAAGCGCATGCAGAGCCTCAACATCAACGGCGAGGAAGTGGTTTCGGTGTGGATGCCCTATAACTGGGGATTCAAAGGACTCAGCACGGGCCCGAGCGCGAATGTCCTGACCATTGATGCGGTGGACCCAGGGGCCGGAACTCAGGAAACCAAAGCTTGCCTCGTCAACATTGTGCCTGCCGCGGGAGGAAAAGGAGGTTCCCATGTCTAGCGCGACGTCCAGCGCGACTCTGATCGATACCACCGTATGTATCGGCTGTCGTGGGTGCCAGGTTACCTGCAAGCAGTGGAACAGCCTGCCGGCGGAGCACACTACCCTTCCAGCCGCCAACCTTGCGCTCCAAAATCCGAAGCTGCTCTCGGCCAAGACCTACGTTCTCATTCAGCAGAACGAGATCGACGACGCCACCGCTCCGGGCGGATTTCGCAGCGTCTTCGTCAAGCGCCAGTGCATGCACTGCGAGGATCCATCCTGCGTTGCCGCCTGCCCGGTCACGGCCATGCACAAGACGAAAGAGGGTCCGGTTGTCTATGACGCGTCCCGGTGCATCGGTTGCCGGTATTGCATGTGGGCTTGCCCTTGGGGTGTGCCCACGGCTCAGTGGGATTCGCTGGCGCCCAAGATTAGCAAGTGCGACATGTGTTACAGCCGCAGCACGGAGCAGATTCCGGCGGAGCGTAACGGGGAGCGCCTGGTCGCCGCACAGCACCAGTCCTACGCCCTGCAAATGGCGGAGCCCGCTTGCGTCAAGCAGTGTCCTTCCGGTGCGCTTAAACACGGCCGCCGTGAGGATCTCTTGCTCGAAGCCAAGCGCCGGATTCGGGAGAATCCCGGTAAGTACGTGGAGCACATCTATGGCGAACGCGAGGCGGGTGGAACCAACACGCTCTATCTCTCGGCCGTTCCCTTTGAGACCCTCGGTTTTCCAACCGTACAAACTCAGCCCTTCCCGCATTACAGCGAGATCGCATTGGGTGCCGTGCCTCCCGCAGTGGTCGGCGTAGGGGTATTGCTCGGCGGAGCCTACGTGATCTCACAGCGGAGGGCCGCAGTTGCCGCCGCCGAATCCGGCGGAGCCAACCGGAACTGCTGGGACTGTCCCGGGCCGAAATGTACACTCGAACCGACCGCGGTTGCCGCTCCCAAGGTCAAGCCGGCCGTGCCTCCGGTTGCCGAGGTCGGCACGCAGGCCGAACTTCCGCCGTACCAGAAGATTCATCCGCATTTCGCTCCCGTTCCACAGCCGCTCTGGACTCCGGTCAACAAGTTGCTTACCGGGCTTATGACCCTCGGCGCGATCTCCTTCGTCCTGCGCTTTGCCCTCGGCCTCGGCGGCAGCACCAATCTCTCTGACACCTGGGCATGGGGCCTGTGGATCATCCTCGATGTCATCTGGATTGCCGTTGCCGCCGGAGCCTTTGCCACGGCCGGGCTCATCTACGTCTTCCAACGCAAGGATCTCTACAGCATGGGTCGCTCTGCCGTGCTCATGGGGCTGCTCAGCTACACCTTTGTCTTGATCACGCTATTAGCCGACCTCGGCTTGCCATGGCACTTCTATACGCTCGCCATGTATGCGCCAAAGCATTCAGCCATGTTTGAAGTCGCCTGGTGCGTCGCTCTCTACCTGACGATTCTCTTATTGGAGTTCCTGCCGCTTCCCTTCGAGCGCTGGGGCCTGCAAAGCTACTCGGAGATGTGGAAGAAGTACTCTCCCATTTATGTCGTAGTGGCCATGCCTCTCTTCGTCTATTTGCTATCGCGCAACCTGATCTGGACCGCTGTGACTGCCGTGGTTTTCGGAGCTCTCGCCTACGTCTTCCGCCCCAAGGAGGGCTGCCAAAAGCCGGTTCCGATCATGCTGGCAATTGCGGCCGTTACCTTCTCCACCATGCACCAGAGCTCGCTGGGTTCGCTCTTCTTGCTCATGCCGGAGAAGCTCAACCATCTCTGGTGGTCACCCATGATGCCGGTCTCCTTCCTCCTCTCTTCGGTCGCTGCCGGAACCGCGCTGATTGTGCTGATCGAGATGTGGATCGCCAAAGCCTGGAGTCGTCAGTTGCGCATCGCCCAGGTGGCTGCCATGGGCCAGATCGTCTTCTGGTCCATGCTCGTCTACCAAGTGTTCCGCCTCGGCGACCTTGTCCTCCGCGGACAGCTCAACCTCAAAGCCGGCAGTATGAGCACAGATCTATTCCTGATTGAAGTCCTGTTCGGAGGATTGCTGCCGCTGCTTCTGCTCTCCACCAGCAAACTGCGCAACCACCCGGCGGTGCTCGCCACTGGAGCCTCGCTGGCGTTCGCGGGCGTCGTCTTCAATCGAATCAACGTCGTCGCCTTCGCGATGAATCTTCGCGGTGCCATGCCGCAGACCGCGCCGGTTCACTATTTCCCTAGCCTCTTCGAGTGGGGAATTTCCGTCGGCCTCATCGCCGCCACCATCTTCCTGTTTGGCCTCGGCGTGCGTTACATGCCAGTGCTGCTGGAAGAAGACAGCCACTGATTCAAAAAGCCAGCCACGGTACAAGGGCCATCGCGAGATGGCCCTTGTCATAGTGTTCAAGTGTTTGCCGAGATGGATAGCGCTTCGAAAGATGTAACGAGGTCGAGCAGTTCCGCCAACAGTTGCGCCGATTATCGCATTCTCGACTTGAGCTTGATCATCTCGCCATCCACAGCGAATGTGCCATATCCGTGATGATGAATGGTTTTCGGATTCTTTTGCGCAGGATCGATCCATGCCTTGAGCACTTCAAGAACGAAGAGATTGTACTTGTTGACGAGAGCCGCATCGGCCACCTTGCATTCAAGATTGGCGAAACACTCGGACACGATAGGAGGCGCGACTCGCTCCGCTGGTTCTGGCGTCAGGCCGAATTGCTGAAACTTGTCCACGTTCAGGCCCGAGCAGTTGCCGGTATGAGGTCAGGCGCCGGGGAATCTGGTGAAGTGCTGATCGAGCTCAAGTACAAGCTGCCACTGGCAGGAACTGCGGCACAATTCATGGGCCTCAGTGGAGAACGAAATCCTCGACCAGCAAAGACATTGTTTTCTGGTAGCCGTTATGATCGTAGGTGGAACTTGAGATTAACTGTAAGTGAGGCCCGCTCATGCCACTCTCTGCAAACCGTATTTGGCGACAATTGCCAGATGAGATTAGAGTCTCCGCCAGCAAATTGTTCTGGACGGAGCCAACCAAAGAACAGAAGCAGCTCCTGGTTGCCGCCCTCGCAAAAGCAATTAACGTTCGTGAGATTAGTGTCCGCCGAGCCCCGCTTGATCGCCTGGTCAACTGGACTGCAGCAACTCTGTCTCTTCCTGAACCGATAGTGAATAATCTGCTGCAGGACTATCTGCTCCACGATCACCGTGCAACGATTGCGAGCTATCTTGATTTGCTGGGGATTCCGCATTCCGATGGAATGATCGAGGATGGCTTTGACCTCGCCTCCCTGCCGAAAGAGCGCGTCCAGGATGCTGCTCGAACCCTCCTCGCATCCACAGATCGCCCAGCAGCCGAACTTTACCTGAAGTATCTCGTGGTTCAAGGTGGGCCTTGGTCGGTGATTGAAGAAGTCCTTCCAACCGGGGACTTCTAAATACTTACGGCACGGGGGCGCCTAGTAAGCAAATTGAGAGAGCTTTCATTCTACCCAGGGTTCACTGCGCGAAACGTGTGGGGCGATGCATTCAGAGTGGTCCTGAGCGATCTGGGATCATTTAGCCGCGTCTAACCTTGTCTATCGCACACTTGTATCCGTCCAGGCACGGAAGCCGATGCTTGTCTACGGGAGAAGTTTGCGCTTTTCAACACGTACTATCCCTTCACCGCGGCTATCCGGTTGCGGACTTTGACCAGCGCGCTGCGGATATCTCCGTCGACCATCCCCGAGTGGTGGAGAACTACCGGTCGGCGCACAGCATCGCATTGCGGCTTGGCAAAAGCGGGGCCGACATAGAAGAGGTGTTGGCGGAGAGCGAGAGAACTAAAAGAATCGAGGCGATGGTCAGGTAGTAGAAAACGCCTTTGCCGAAGACAGCGGCGATGAGCATGGAGAGAAGGCTCTGGTAGCCGGGTTGGCCTGGATCGGTTGCAGCGATGCCGTACACCTTCACGAGATAGGAAATTCCCGCCAGTAGCACCGCCAAAAGAAAAATAATTACGGTAAGAGTGCGCTGAGCGTTTTTCACTGATGGTTCGCGGAACGCTTGTCCCTGTAAGTCATCTGGATGTCTCCTTGGGGCTGGGGTTGTACCAACCGGCGGCTGAAGCAATGATCTCGCCAGCCTCTTTCGACCCCCAACTACCACGCTTGTAGGGAAGAGCCCAGTGGTGGGCCTTAAGCACCAGATCGACCACCGTCCAGGCAGCCGCGTACTTACGGGTGAAGAGCGCTCCGTCGCCGTTCTTGCCCTTCCGAATCGATTCACCGGACCTAGTTGCAAAGCAGCGAGTTCAATTCCTCCGCAACAACTGGCGGAAGTCCGGGTTCAGGTCGATAGGAGCCGTCCTTCGAGAGTATTGCCCTCGCGCAAAAGAACCGGCCGCCGGGGTGGTTTGTAATATCGGGTTCTCCTGAGGGGAGCGTTTTTATGTCCGACACTGAAAGGAATATGAAACGCCAAATGTGCGGGTATGCACGGCACGCTGCCAGGTTTTCTCGTCTGCGGCTTAATTCATCTCGCTGTGCGGCGGCCGCCACGAGCACCGCGAAAAACGCTGAGCGGAAGCCCAGAGGTTTGCTTGCGCTGGCTCTAGTCGTTCTCCTCCTTGTGCTGGAGCCAGGAAAAGTTTTGGCGCAGCAAATGTCGTCCGGTGATCAGGGATGGCCGCAGAACGATCGATACAACGGACAATACGCGCCAAATCAGCAATCAGAGCAGCCATCGGACTATGGGCAGCAGCCTAACACGCAACAGTCTTATCCGAATTCTGGTCAGGGGTACCCACAGCAGGGCTATGGTCAGGCGCCAGTTCAGGCTCAGCCGCTCAATGCGGTACGGCTGGAACAACTCGTGGCCCCGATCGCGCTTTATCCAGACGCGCTGGTGGCGCAAGTCTTGGCCGCGTCGACCTACCCCGGCCAGGTTGCGAATGCCGACCACTGGCGGCAGACGCAGGGCTACGCCTCCCCTGATCAGGTTGCGGCCGGCGCCAACGTGCAGAACTGGGACCCGAGCGTAAAAGCTTTGACGGCATTTCCCCAGGTGTTGGCGCAGATGGACCGCAATCTGCAATGGACCAACGATCTGGGCAATGCCTACTACAACCAGCCGCAAGACGTACTTGAGGCAGTCCAGGTAATGCGCCGGCGCGCTCAGGCAGCCGGAACCCTGCAGAGCACGCCGCAGGAAGCGGTGCGTTACGACCAGGGCTATATCCAGTTGATGCCGGTGAATCCTCAAGTTGTGTATGTGCCGACGTATAACCCGTGGACGGTCTACGGAGAGCAGGTTTCGCCCTATCCCGGTTTTTCGCTGCTTGGCGCGCTGGGATCATTTCTCGGCTCGTCGCCGATAAACTATGGGCTCGGGATTGCGATGAGAGCCTTCAGCGGCACGCCCTGGGGCTGGCTGGCGTGGGGTTTGAATTGGTTAGCCCAGTCGGTACTCTTTCACCAGTCGGACTACTACTCACAGAGCACCACTGTAGCTGATTGGGGATTCCGGCAAGGGCTGCATGCCTACTCGGCACGGGAAATGTTTGCGAGGCGCAGCTACGAGGGCACGCAGGGCGGTTACGGCCGCTTCGGCGGCGGATACAACGGGAACCGCGGACAGGGATTCGGCCGCCCGCCGGACAGTTATGCCGGGAGCTGGCAAGGAAATTCCAACCGCGTCCTCCAGGCATCTAGAGGCGGCAACTACCGGACGGCCCAACAGGCCTACAACTATCTGCAAGCACGAGAAAGCAGGCAGCAGTTCGACCACCGCGGTTACGGATCCGGCTTGAGCCGGGGAACCGGAGAGGGCTACCGCGACCGGGCGGGCGCAGCCTACAGCCGTTCGATGCCTGCCTATCGTGCGCCGAGCTCAGGTTTTCAGCGTGGCGAATTCGAGGGGCGATCTTCCGGAGCTTTCGCGAGCAGGGACTTTGCGCGCTCCGCCGAAAAACCACCTCACTCCGGTGGCTTCCATCTGTTTGGCAGCAGGCACGCGCCCAAGAACGTTAGCAGCCGAAGCTCAGGCGGCTGGGGCGGGCATGCGCCGAAGAGTTCTTACGGCGGAGGGAAGCATTTCGGCGGGGGGCACTCGCACGGCGGAGGAGGTCACTCCGGCGGTCACGGAGGCGGCAAGCATCGCCTCTGAGGCGTCAGGGCCGTGGCTGTCCATCGCGACGAAGCACCGACAGTGGAGTGACGGGAATACTATTCGAGTGGCCACCCATCCCCTCAAAGCCACTGCTTTTGTGCTGTTATCTTCATTATTCATTGTCTCGCATCCACGGAGTGAAGGTAAGCCCGACCAGTATCCCCTCTGTATCGAGGAACCGGCTTACCGTCTGCCCCCATGGCTCCTTCTTGTTCTTGATAAGCATTCGATATCCCATCGATCCCAGTTCAGCAGTGGCTGTTTCGACACTGTCCACATTGAACTCAAGCCAAGCGTGGGGTGCTGGCAAATTGCGTAGAAGTCCCGGTTCCAATTGAGATTGGTGAAGCTTGACACCGGCGCCGGTCGGGTTGCTGAAGACTCAGCAGGTCACATGGAGGTGTCCTACCATCGCACCTCGAGAGCCCGCAATGCGAGTCCCTTCGCAACCGAGGTGAACTCTGAGCCACTTGCTAATCGACTCGCTCCAAATCTCTGCTCAAACAGAGCGCGTACTGCCGGAACGAAGGAACTACCGCCGGTCAGAAACACTCGATCGATCCGGGAAGTATGGATTCCCGCCTGCGTCAAAAGCTCATCCACGCAGTTGGCGATGGATTGGAGTTCCTCGGAGATCCAGCCTTCAAACTGTTGGCGTGTCACTGTCGCCGAAATCTCGAAGCCAGGAATGCGGAAGCAAAACAGCGAATTCGTTTTGCTCGACAGCTCGTATTTTGTACGCTGTACTGCGCTATGCAGCCTGAAGCCAAGGTCTTCGTTGATTAAGAGCATCAGATTGTTAATCTTCTCTGGCTCGATTGCCTGTGCGCGCAAGCAACGCAGGTCTTCCATGTTCTCCTTGGATTTTAGGAATGAAAGCTGGTGCCAGTGTTCGAGCTTGGCATAGGGCCAGTTCGGCATAGGCGCGGTCTTTCCCACCAAGCGGCACATCGAGCCTCGCCCCAGCAGTGGCGCGACCAGATGCCGGACCAGCTTCGCGTCGAAATCATCCCCCGCGATGCCAAGTCCGGCATTGGCCAGGATCCGCTGCTCCGCACGCTTCATCTCTCGTGCCTCGGGTCCAACACGAATCAAGCTGAAGTCCGTTGTGCCACCCCCAAAGTCTGCGACTAACAGAAGTTCCTCGTGGTTCAGGAGCGCCTCATACGAATACGCCGCCGCAACGGGTTCCAACTCGAATTGCACTTCGCTGACGCCTGCCAGGGTGAGAGCCTCTCTTAATCGCGAAATCGCGTACAAATCGTCCTCCGCGCTCTTCGATCCCACGAAGCGCACTGGGCGCCCGACCACCGCTCTGGTTCCAAATGGAAGTCCGGAGCTCACGGCAGCTGATTTAAGCGAACGCAGCAGAAAAGCTAACAGTTCCTCGAAGCGATAGCTCCGTCCGAACAGATTTGTCGAATGCAGCGTCGAATCGGAGAGATAGGATTTGATGGATTGAATCAGCCTGCCGCCGCTCTCACTGTGCAAGTAGTGATGGATGGCTTCTGGCCCGGCATAGGAAGACATCGGCTTTCGTGGACTCTTACTTGGAGGGACGAAGAACAAAATTGAGCGGAATGTCTCGGCATCAATTTCATCATAATGAAAGCGGCCCGTAGTCACGTAACCGAACTGGTCCGCGACTGCCACAGCGCTGTTGGTTGTGCCGAAGTCGATTCCTACTACCTTCTCCATCTTCTAAACATATCGTGTTCCGGCGGCTTGTGACCGCCGGCCTCATGACCCTGCCTCTAAGCAGATGTCCATGATTGTTCTGTACATTCCGCCGGCGCCAGTTGGAGCCCCAATCCCCTGATCGCCGCACCCCGCCATCACTTCTATCATGCTCGCCCACCCCATCCAGCCACGGCCGATACTGCCGGCTACCCCCTGGCTGCGCGATTGGAAAATCGTGGGTCGGCAGCAACCATCGTTGTGGCGGTGTGGTATGTGAAAAAGGGCAGAAGTAATTGAGCTTGTGATGGCAATGCGGATTGGAAGCAAGTGGCGAGGCTGCGGGCGCCAGCACGGTTGCAGGCCAACTATGAAATGAGTTATCCGACGCGAGGGGTTCGGAACCGCTTAAGAGACTGCCGCGACGCTAGCAGCGACAATACGCCATTTGTTGCATCCAGCGACTGGCGGATGAAGTATACCCGTCCATAGCCGCGGAACTGCGATTACACAGAATTAGGTCAAGAGTGTTTCTTGATCCGCCTGTCGGCCTCGACCTTAAATAGCGAATACTTTTATTTGTTTTGTAAAAGCGCAGCGCGCAGCCGATCCAGGGAAGCCCTTGCCTTTTCCGCTTTTCGTCCGGATGGGGCATGAGGACGTGAAGACCACTCGCATCTATCCAACACCCCGAAATGGACTCGATTTGCGATGCCATCGACCGGCGCACAACCGGAGGATTATGTGAAAGTCCCCACAAAATCCCCCACAGTCCAAAACAAGATGCCCACCGGGGCCGGTGGGCATCTTGCTCATTGCGCGAGATTTAGTGGAGCCGACGACCGGAATTGAACCGGTGACCTGTCGATTACGAATCGACTGCTCTACCAGCTGAGCTACGTCGGCGAGGCCTCTTCTATAGTAAAGGGAGCCTCGCATGTTCGTAAAGAGCCGCAGCCATCATCGGTCCACCCTCTTTGTTGCCCCTGCGAAGCCGCGCATGCCCGAAGTTGCCCCTGCCTTTGTGCATACCTTGCTAACTCGCGCCTTTTGTCAAGTGAGTTTTGATATTCCCCTTGCAATTGAGTGATGGGGCTAGCGATAATTGATGCGAACGGCGAAACAAATCACTGTGAACTACTTCGAACGTTCGGACTTACTCAGGATTCTTCGAATCACCGCGCGGCAACTCAGCGGATGGCAACGAGCCGGCTTGGTCGCTGCTAACGATACCTTTTCCTTTTTCGACCTCCTTCAAGTAAAGAAAGTTCGCGACCTGCGTGCCAAGCGGGTCAAGAGCGCCACCATTCTCGCCTCGCTCCAGGCAATGCAGGCGCGAGTTGCGGGGATGGAGAACCCGTTTCTTGAAGCCGGTTCATTCTCAATCGGCTCCCGCGTCGCCTTTCGCACCGGTGGCAAGGCGCTTGATCCCATCGACGGGCAGTTCATCATGGACTTCAGCAATTCGGGCCAGGTGCTGGAGACCACCGCCCGCTTCCATCCGGCCCCGGCCGGCGAATCCGCCATGGATCTTTTTGCCCGCGGCGTTGCGCTGGAAGAGGACCCGGCCACGGCGGATGAGGCGATTTCCAGTTACAGCAAGGTTTTGCAGCTCGACCCCGATTACGCTCCCGCCCACATCAATCTCGGCACGCTCTATTACAACCAGATCTGATTACGAGCTGGCAGAAGAGCACTATCGCAAGGCCATCGAATGCGATCCGCGTTACGCGCTGGCCTATTTTGATCTGGGAAATGTGCTGGATGAGACGCAGCGCCTGGAGGAGGCAATCGCCGCCTACAAGGCCGCCCTGCAGCTTGCTCCCACCTACGCGGACGCCCATTACAATCTGGCGCTCGCCTATGAGCGCTCCCGGCAGCCCCGGCTTGGCGCTCAAGCACTGGCGCACCTATCTCAAGCTGGATGCGCAGGGCCCCTGGGCCGTGCATGCCCGCGCACAGTACAAAAAGCTGCTGGAAGCGGAAAAGCTCAAACTGGTTTACCGCCGATAGTTCACGCCGCCGTGCTTGTTCCTTTCCCTTGCGTGGGTCTCTGAAACTGATACAATCGCCGCTCAGTCATCTTTTGCTAGCGAGTCTGGGGATTTCCTATGTCAACCAGTCATGGCCGTGAATCGCCGCCGCTCCCATTGCTCATCTTGACTGAAGACGAGCAACTCTTTCGCGACAACATTCGCAAGTTCGCCGAAGAGTCAATCCGTCCCCTTGTCCGGGAGATGGATGAGCGCGGCGCGATGGATCACTCGCTGATCGAGCAGTTTCACCAGCTCGGGCTCATGGGTATTGAGATTCCGGAGCAGTACGGTGGTGGCGGCTGCACCTTCTTCGAGACCATTCTCGCCGTCGAAGAGCTCTCCCGCGTCGATCCCTCGGCCGGAGTCCTGGTCGATGTGCAGAACACCCTGGTCAACAATGCGCTGATCCGTTGGGGCAGCGAGGCGCAGAAGCAGAAGTATCTGCCCAAGATGGCAGGCGAGTGGGTCGGCTCCTATGCCCTCAGCGAGGCGGGCAGCGGCTCGGATGCCTTCGCCCTGCAGACTCGCGCCGAGGACAAGGGCGATCACTGGCTGCTTCAACGGACAGAAGCTGTGGATCACCAACGGCAAGGAATCCAACCTCTTCCTCATCATCGCCACGGTGGACCCCGCAGCCGGTTACAAGGGAATCACCGCCTTCATCGTCGAGAAGGACTTTCCCGGCTTCAGCGTCGGCAAAAAGGAGGACAAGCTCGGCATCCGTGCCTCCAGCACAACCGAGCTGATTCTCGACGACTGCAAGGTGCCCAAGGAAAACCTGCTGGGCGAGGTCGGCAAAGGCTACAAAGTCGCCATCGAAACGCTCAACGAGGGCCGCATCGGAATTGGCGCGCAGATGCTCGGGCTCGCCCAGGGCGCTTGGGAAGCCGCCGCGAACTATGCCCAGGAGCGCAAGCAGTTCGGCCAGCCGATCGCGAATTTCCAGGCGATCTCCTTTCAGCTTGCTCAGATGGCCACCGAGATTACTGCTCTTCGCCTGATGGTTTACAACGTTGCGCGGATGAAGGTTGCCGGGGTACCTTTCTTGAAGGAAGCGGCCATGACGAAGCTCTACTGCCTCCCAGGTGGCCGAACGCGTCGCTTCGCAGGCGGTCGAAATCTACGGCGGCTACGGCTTCACCAAGGATTACCCGGTGGAGAAGTTCTTCCGTGATTCCAAGATCGGCAGCATTTACGAAGGAACTTCGAACATGCAGTTAATGACCATCGCAAAACTCTGCCTTGGGGGAAAGTAGAACCATGCTGCGAAAGAAAGCGATTGTTCCGCAAAAGCCAGTGACGGAGGAGACGCAGCGGATGGATCGCCGCGAGTTCGAGCGCATTGACCTTCCCGCGACCGCCTTTGCGCGCAACATGGTGGGCCAAGAGCTGGGCCGCGTGGTGGATATCAGTGGAGGTGGATTGCAATTGAATCCGGCGGCGCCGTGGGCGCGGGTTTACCTGACCAAAGGCCAGCAACTCGTCATCACCATCGTTGAACCTACGACCGGCAACCAGACTGACGTGGCCGTGGAGGTACGCTACATCCGCTCGAATTGCATCGGACTGCGCTTCCTGTAACCCCCACTGCTCCATCCCCTGCCTGCTGCTCTATCCCATCTCTTCTCTTTTAGCCTGCGAACTTTCCCTGCGGTGGTACCTTTAAAATTGAGGTGTCATGCAAGGTTTGGACGAACCAGATCAGTTTTCCATGGATGAAACCGCCGATGCGGTGCTGGCCGCCGGTCAATCTGCCACAGGTGAGCAAATCTCAACCGCCGCTTCGCACGATGAAGCTGGCACCCGAGCCGTCATCGCGGTAACCCTCGCCGGGATTGGCGTGTTTCTCAATCTGTACGCAACCCAGCCTTTACTGCCGCTCTTCGAGCAGCTCTTCCATGCCTCCAAGGCCGAGGTCGGGCGCACCGTCAGTGCTGCAACTCTCGGCGTCGCGCTCAGTGCTCCCTTTTGCGGAGCCCTGGCCGAGCGCGTCGGCCGCCGCAAGGTCATCGTGCTCTCGATCTTCCTGCTCGCGCTGCCCACCATCATGGCGGCGACGTCGAACGGGCTTGCGCAGCTTGTCTTCTGGCGTTTTCTCCAGGGACTCGTGATGCCGGGAATCTTCGGCGTCACCATTGCCTACATTGCCGAGGAGTGGCCGCGCCACCGCGTGCCGCAGGTGATGTCAATCTACGTCAGCGGCACGGTGCTCGGCGGATTTCTGGGACGCATCATCACCGGGGTCGCGGCGACCTACCATCTGATTCCCCTCGTCGCACCCAGTTGGCGCAATGGATTTGTCGCCATTGGAGCCTTCGACATCGTCTTCGGGCTTCTCCTCTGGCGCTGGCTGCCGCATGACTCGCCGCTTGCCCGAGGGAGCCCATCAGGAAACCAATATCACCCGTCACCTGCGCAATCCGCAGCTTCTGGCAACCTTTGCCGTCGGATTCAATGTGCTCTTTACCCTGGTGGCGACCTTCACCTATGTCACCTTTTATCTAGCGGCTCCGCCCTTCGGACTCTCGCCCGCCCAGTTAAGCGCGCTGTTCATGGTCTACCTGGTGGGCCTTGTGATCACCCCCTTGGGTGGCGTCTGGATCTCCCGGGTAGGTTCGCAAGCCGCTCTCATCGCCTCCGTTCTGGCTGGCATCGTGGGAGTTCTGCTGACTCTGATCCCGAATCTGCTGGTGATCCTGCTTGGCCTGGTGATGTGCTCCTCCGCAGTCTTCGTCTGCCAGTCTGCGTCCACCACGTACATCCAACGCGACGCGCAGTCCGGTGGCCGCGCTTCCGCCGCCGGACTCTACGTCATGTTTTATTATGGCGGTGGCAGCGTGGCCGGAGTCCTGCCGGGATTGTTGTGGCGTTACGGTCAGTGGAAGGCATGTGTAGCTCTGGTCGTTTTCGTGCAACTGGTGACCGTTGCCATTGCCGGAGGAATCTGGAAGGGTAAAGAAGCCTGACCCGGCGTCAGCGACGGAGGGCCATCTGTCGGTCCGTACCCGTCGCCATCGCCGAGGTCGCCCGCGCGGTGGATTCTGTCTGTTCACGGATTCATCCTCGCTGGTATCCTGAACTTTCTCATGAACCCAACCCTGCGTCACCGCTTGCGGCTTGTCCTGACGATCTTCGCCGTGGTCTATGCCCTGCTGGCTTGCCTGCACACGGTCGGCGACTTCGACACCGGATGGCATCTCGCCACCGGACGCTACCTGCTGCAGCATCGGACAATTCCCAGCACCGACGTCCTCTCCTACACCTCGCCGGATGCGCCATGGCTCTATCCGCCATTTGCCGGAGCGTTGCTCTACGGCGTATTCCGCGCCTTTGGCTACGCCGGACTCAGTTGGTGCAGTGTTCTGGCCGCCGCTCTGCTCGCCGCCTATCTTCTTTGGCGCGCGCTGCCGAAGGCGAATCTCGCCGCCGCCGTGTTGCTGGTGCTGGCCGTGCCGTCGCTGGCCTATCGCCTCACCCCGCGCGCCGATCTTTTCACCACGCTGTTTTTCGCTATCTTCCTCGTCGAACTGTGGCGCTTCCATCGCGCAGAGCCGGCGCGACTCTGGCTGCTGCCGCCGGTCATGTTGCTCTGGGTGAACCTTCATCCCGGATTCATCGCTGGGCTCGGCCTGCTGGCGGCCTACATCCTGATCGAAATTCTGCTTCTGCCCTTCCGCGACCTGCGCGCCGGTGCCCGCCAGCGTCTTGCGAAGTCCTGGCCGTGGCTGGCTGCAAGCGCGGCCGCAGTGCTGGTAAATCCCTGGGGATTGGCGATCCTGCGGCAGGCGCTTCGATTGGCCGGAGTAGCCGGTCATCCTGCGGCAGGCAGCAATCCGCAGGAAGCTGCGCGCTTTGTGGGAGAGCTCTCGCACATGCCGATCTCCTGGCACGTCATTCCGCAGGCGTTCAACCTGCGCGATCCAGACAGCGCTTTGTGGTGGCTTCTGGCCGCCGCCGCTGTGGCTTTGCTGCTGGCGCTTCGTCGACGCGAACTTGGCGCGGCTCTGGTTCTTGGCGTTGCCATGGCTGCAGCGCTGCAGAAGCTACGCTTTCAGGGACTCTTTTCCGTGGTAGTCATCGTGATTGGCGGTACATTGCTCGCCGAAGCCCTTGCCGAACTCGCCTCGCGTAAGCCGCGCATCTCTGCCGCCGCGCCCTGGGCCGGTGCCGTACTGATTGCGATCCTCTGCGCCGTTACAACGCTGCGTCTCGCCGATCTCATCTCCAACCGCCATTATGTTGTCTCTGCCTCGACCTCCAGCTTTGGCCCCGGTGAGTCCTGGTGGTTCCCCGAGCGCGCCGCGGAGTTCATCGAGCGCGAAAAGCTGCCCGGCAACATCTTCCAGCCTTACAACCTCGGCGGATTCACCGCGCTTCGACTCGGCCCCGGCTACCTCGACTACATCGACGGGCGCGGCGTCAGCGGTGCGGTTTCCGCCGAGGAGCAGTCCCTGTTGTCGCAATCGCCCGACTCGGAGCTATGGCAACAGGTCGCCCAGCGCCGCGACATCAATGTCATTCTGCTCTCGCTGGCGCGCTACGGCGCGCTCGGAGGCTTCGACCTGAACGCCTTCTGCAATGCCGCCGAATGGCGCCCCATCTACATCGACGAAGTTTCTCTCGTGCTCATCCGCCGCACCGGGCAGACCAAGCCGTGGCTCGATCGGCTTGAACTGAACTGTCAAAATACGCGGTTCACGCCGCCGCCGAACGAATCGCGCGCCGAACTCTACAACTTTTACGCCAACTCCGGTGCGGTGCTCTACGCGCTGGCACGCGATTCTGAAGCGGAGGCCGCCTGGAAGCGCGCTCTCGAGCTGGAAGCCGAAGATCCGAATATTCATCTCTTTCTCGCGCAGCTCTATCAGCAACAGCAGCGGCCTGGGGATGCGGAGCGTGAATATCGCGCCGCACTCTCTCGCCGCGAAAGCGCCGCCGCATGGTATGCGCTGGGACGTTTGCTCGCCATCGAGCATCGCTACGCCGAAGCCGAGCCGGCAATCGCGACCGCGGCCATGATGACGCCAACGCCGGCCAACCAGTACAAGGCTCTTGGACAAGTGCAACTCCACCTGAATCCCGAACACGCTCTCGCCAGCCTGCTCAAGGCTGAGCACGCCGGAGCGCGGCTGGACGATCCAAGTCCTGAGGCGCGTGAGTTCCGTGCTCAGCTTGCCGAGGGCCGTGGCCGTGCCTGGTTTGCACTGCGCGATCTCAACCAAGCGACTGCGTTTGCCGAGGAGTCTACGCGCCTGGCACCGGAGCCGCGGCGCTGGAGTCTTCTGGCCGAC
Source organism: uncultured Acidobacteriota bacterium (assembly GCA_963737175.1). Taxonomy (GTDB): domain Bacteria; phylum Acidobacteriota; class Terriglobia; order Terriglobales; family Acidobacteriaceae; genus TOLSYN. The sequence goes on from CAVTRQ010000017.1 coordinate 105,123, forward strand.
TGTTACGCCGCGCAGGGGCGCTCGGCTGAAGCCGAACAGGCGCGCAACCGTGCCGGAGAATTGCCGCCAGCGCAGTGATGCGCCGCAGACAAAGAAGCGAACGACTGCCGCAGACCACGGAAAATCCGCAGCCACCTCGTGGGGCCTCGCGCGCTCACTTCCAGGCAATCGCGCCCATGCGAAATAAGTAACGCATGCGCAACTCGGAACGCGCTGTCTTGGTCTGCCGCATCAACTCGCGCAGCTCTTCCGGGGTGTAGGCCTGCCGCACCGAGGCCAGCCCATCCCTGCGCGAGATAGGGCTACGGAAGATAGGCGCCCCCGCGTACACCAGCGCCAGGTGCAGCCAACTCCGCCGCAGATCGTTGATCAGTACCGCGCGCCGCGCCACGGTCAGCGCGCCGTTCACAAATGCAATCACCTGCTCCGGCGCAAGATGATGCACAAAAAGTCCGCAACTCACAAAATCAAAACTCTCGGCAGGGAAGGCTAGCTCCAGTGCATCTCCCACGACGGCGCGCTCGCAGCAGCAGGCTTCGCGGCGCAATCCGCGCCGGTCCAGGCAGAGTGGCTCTACGTCGAGCTGCTCTTGCTTCAGGCGTTTGGCCGCCCGCGTGATCGAGTATCCATCGCCCGCCGCAACCTCCAGCACGGAAGCCGAACGCAGCCCCGCGCCGCGCATCGCCCGCCGTAGCAGATCCGCAGTGGTGCTCACCCCGCCAAACCATCGGTTCACCCGCCGCAGATCGCCCAGAGATTCCACGGCTGCCTCCGGGCTCAGCGTGTCGTCGTCCAGCTCCTCACGCTGCGGAATCCGCTTCAAATCCCCTCCCATCGCCGCAACGCCAGCACTGCGTTCAATCCGCCGAAGGCGAATGAGTTTGAGAGCGCGAACTGAATCTGCTTCCGGCGTGCGAGGTTCGGAATTACGTCAAGGTTGCACTCTGGATCGGCTTCGGTGTAGTTCGCGGTCGGCGGCAGAACTCCCTCGCGCAGCGCCATCAGGGTTGCGAATGCTTCCAAGGCTCCGGCCGCGCCCAGCGCGTGACCGTGCATGGATTTAGTCGAGCTGATCGCCAGCCGCTCCGCTTGCGCGCCAAACAACTGCCGAATCGCCTGCGTCTCGGTCGCGTCGTTGGCCACAGTCCCTGTGCCGTGAGCGTTGATGTAGTCCACCTCGGCGGCAGCAATCCGCGCATCACGGAGCGCCTCCGACATCGCTAATGCCGGCCCTTGCACCGAGGGTTGGGTGAGGTGTCCAGCATCGGCGGACATGCCAAATCCAACCACCTCGCCCAGCACCTTCGCGCCCCGAGCCACGGCTCGCTCGGCCTCTTCCAGGAACAGCATTGCCCCACCCTCGCCCAGCGTCAGCCCCTTGCGGTCGCGCGAAAACGGACGGCAGACCTCGGGCGTTACCACCCGCATTGCCTCCCAGGCCCGCAGAATTCCGGGACTGAACGGCGCTTCGCTGCCACCGCAGATCGCTGCCTCCACCACTCCTGAGCGCACCATCCAGAACGCCTGTCCAATGGCGTGGGTGGCCGATGCGCAGGCCGTGGCAATGGTGAACGTGGGTCCGGTAATTCCCATCTCCATTGCGATCTGGCTCGCTCCTGCGTTATACATCGTCAGCGGAATCGTGAACGGGTGAGGCCGCGGACGCCCCTCTTTATAAATCGCGGCGAAGCCGCGATCCAGGCTCGTCTGCCCACCCATCGAAGTCCCGGTAACCACCGCAACCCGCTCCCCGGACAGGCCGTCGCCAAAAAGCTCACCGCCGGAGTCGAAGCCAGCTTCCCGCACCGCCTGGCGTGCCGTCACCACCGCAAATTGTGCAAAGCGATCCAAAAGATCGCAGCGCGCCGCCTCAAAATGCTCCTCCACCCGGAATCCGCGAACCTCCGCCCCATACTGAAAACGAAGCCCGCTCACATCTAAGGATTGAATCGGTGCAATTCCCGAATGCCCTTGGCGCAGTGCGCTCCAGCACTGCTCTGCGTCCGCGCCCAGCGCACAAATGATTCCCGCACCCGTGACCACAACACGCCGGGGAGGCTGGCTGGCCATCGCATTCAACTCTCTGCCCTGGATTGTTCCGCCAGTCTCTGTTTCACTCCCGCAACCGCACCGCGCACATCCTGAATCGAGTGGGCCTCCTCATCGGGGATCGAAATCCCCAGCTGCTCTTCCAAAGCAAACAGCAGGTTCATCGCGTCCAGGCTGTCCATCGCGAGCTCTTTAAACGTGCTGTCGACCGTGATGCTCTCGACCGGAATCCTTTTGACTGCGGCGATCTGGGCGATCACCTTCGCCGTCAAAACCTCGTCCATCCCAGCCCCCTTTTTGCGCCATAAAATTCAACAGGCTAGTGTATCCGATCCCGCAATGCTCCAAGCGAGTGCGAATGCCGAGTGTACTCTGATGTGAAACTGGGATCTGTCAGGAAGAAATTTCTGGTAGGAGCGGCAGGACTCGAACCTGCGACCCTCTGCTTAGAAGGCAGATGCTCTATCCAACTGAGCTACGCTCCCACGGGGTTTGAGCTGGCGCTCTGCATCCATTTTAGCTGAGTTCTTGCGATTTGGCGCGGACTTCGCGCGGCCGCAATTTCAGTACACATCCGGCGGCAAAGTCCATCGCGCGATCCCAGCATGCTGCGGCTTCAGCCGGAGAGCTCCCATAGGCCGGCCAGGAAGAGGGTCAGGCAGTATCCGGCATCGGACTCCTCGGCTTCACCGTCGGCGGTGGAAATAACAGCGGCGCACCACGATCTCAGCCGTCGCCTCCAGCGCCTCGTTCGCTTCCAGCAACTGCGCCAGCTCCCGCGCCAGCCGCTCGTGAACTTCCAGGCTGAAGCGCAACGCTGCCGCCTGCTCGGCCAGTACGATGTCCACATAACAGCTCTGCTCGAAACTCCGGTTGTAGAGGTTCTCCGCAGCCTCGGCTTCGTCCGGCCACACGTCGCACTTTGCCGTCTGCCACGGCGCTCGCGGCGAATTCACCGCAATGAGAAAGCGCCCGAGGGCAGGGAATTGGCGCGCCTCGGGGATGCGCGCCACATTTAAGAGCACATCGTTTAAGCGCGGGTCGTTTAAGATGTCGCGATCCATTGAGCCGGAATCGCTGCGCAGTTCGACGTAATGCAGCCGCCCCTCTGGATCGTGCCAAGGAATCTCCAGCGCGGGAGCTTCGGGGCCAAGCTCGACGCTGTAATCCGCATCCATCTCAACCCATCCTTCGAGGCTTCCACTTGCGCCAGAAATTCTACCATCTTGCGTTCGGCCCAGCGTCCGTCGTCGTGCCCATCCGCGCTCGGCTCGGCAGATGAACGCGCAGTGTCCGCCGTGCGTGGTATGGAGAAACGTCACATTGGGATTTTCCATCAGCTTGCGTTGGCTCTCCGCGGACATCACGACGAACGGATCGTCGTCGGAGTGAATCACCAGCGTCGGAACGGCAATGCGGTCGAGCACGTGCGACGAGCTGGCCTTGTCGTAGTAATCCGCCGCGCCGGCAAAGCCCATGTAGCGCGCCGTGATGTGCTCATCGAAATCGCGCACCGAGTGCACGTTCTTCAGCAGCGCCGGATCGTATCGGCCCGGCCAAAGCTCGGACTTGCGGCGAAAGCTCTTGCGCAGCGAGAGCGAGAAACCACCACTCGTAGATGGCATGTTCGCCGCCTCGTGAATCCGGTCCGCTGAAATTGCCAGATCGCAGGCCGGCGAAACCACGGCGGCGGCCAATCAACTCCGGCGGAGCGTTGCGTGCCCCAGCGTCCCACGCGCGCGCAGCACCTGGTTGCCGCCCATCGAAAAGCCCGCCAGCGCCACGCGCTGCAATCCATCGCTCGCAATCATTTCCGGCCACCAGCTTTTCCACGTCCTGCGAGAGACCGGAGTGATAGAGCGTCGAGGAAAGATGCTCGGTGCCGCCGCAGCCGCGGATGTTCATCCGCACCACGTTCCAGCCTGCGCGCCCAGGCACGGCTGCCGGTTCCAATCACGTATTGCGAGTTGCTCGAACCCTCCAGGCCGTGCACGATGATCAGCGTCAGCCGCTTCTGCCGCTCCGGCTTGCCAGTGGCAATGGCACAGAATCCGCACTTCCTGCTCAATCTGGAAGAGCCGCTCCTCCGGCTTCGGCAGGCCGTTGGCGCGCTTCAGAAAGTTTCCGGCAATCGTCTGTGCATTGCCGCCGCGCAGGAAGCGGCGCGGCACAAAGTCATTGGCGCGCGGTTGCGAAGGAATGGGAGATGATTTCCGTGCTGGACATGATTGCCTTGGGGGGCCAGTTGCACCCGTATAATGAATGTATCAGTTTCGCCGTCGCGGGTAGCCTCTGCTGTCGCGCGGCGCTGCTCTGGAGGTTGTGATGCCGATTTTTGAATACATCTGCAAGGGTTGCGGCAACAAGTTTGAAGCCATCGTCTACGGTTCCAAGCAGTCTGAGTGCCCTGCCTGCAAGAGCACGGAGCTGGAGCAGCAGCTCTCCACCTTTGCCGCGCATGGCACGGATAAATCTTCCGGCTCCGCTCCCAAGTTGCCCTGCGGCATGCCCGCTGGCTCCTGCGGCGGCGGTGGCTGCGGAATGAATTAGCCCGTGGATTCTGCGCCGCAGCCTGAGCCAGACTCCCGCGCCTCCGCCCGAGCAAGCCTCCGCATCCCTGGGCCAAGCGCCTGGGCCCGCTGGCTCCCCTGGCGCTGCTGCTGGCCAAGGCCAAGACGCTCCTGTTGGCGCTCTTCAAGCTCAAGTTTCTCTTCAGCTTTGCCGCGTTTCTTGGAATTTACTGGGCGCTTTACGGCGCCTGGTTCGGCATCGGCTTTGCGGTCATGATCCTGCTGCACGAGATGGGGCATTTCGTCGAGGTCAAGCGCCGCGGCCTCCCTGCCGAGATGCCGGTCTTTCTTCCCGGCCTCGGAGCCTACGTCAAGTGGCAGGCGCTGGGCAGTCTCGACCGAGGTGCGTGCCCTCGATCTCGCTGGCCGGACCTGCCGCCGGGCTGCTGGCGGCACTCGTCGCCGCGGCGCTTTTCTGGCACACCGGAAATCCTCTCTGGGCTGCGTTGGCCCACACCGGAGCCTGGCTCAACCTGCTCAATCTCATTCCGGTGTGGATGCTGGACGGCGCCGGAGCCGTCCAGCCGCTCGACAAAATGGGACGCATCAGTCTGCTCGTCTTCAGTCGTTCTGCTCTTCTGGTGGAGCGGGGAAGCGACGCTGCTTCTGCTGGCGGCGGGCTTTGCCTGGCAGCTCTACCGCAAGCCGATTCCCGCCGACGGCTCGGTTGCGGTGCAGTTGTATTACGCCTCCGTCCTCGCCGCGCTCTCCTGGCTGCTCCACGCCACGCCTCTCACGCCTCTAATCAGGCGTTAGCCTGCGGCAGGCAAGTCGATCCAAAGCAATGAGCCTCCCCCGAAACCTTTATTTTGTGAGCTGCTAACCTACTCGCAAGCGGCTCGTCTAACCAATATGCTGGGATTGATAGGGTTCGTGCTCCTGATAGCTATTTTCGCGCCTCTAGCCGTTGGACGGCAGTCGCAGCGTCTCCAATAGCGGGATTCGCGCCCACGTCATACGCCAGCATCCCGAGGAAACCAACTGACTGGGTTCTCTGCATCTCGCTAGCCCTGCCCCCATCAGCTGCCGTCGCCCGTCCAATTGTGCCCGACGCTTTCTACTAGGTGAGCACAAAGGGACAGGCTTTCACCTCTGCGCTTGGTCGACGCATAGCATGCGTGGCACGGTGAGGGTGGAATTTTAATCGATTTCGTCGCAAGGAAGGACTGAGTAGATGGCAAAGAGACGTGGCAATCCCAATTGGGGCAAGCCGGAGCCAAATGGCCCGGTGATTCCAACTATCACTGAATTCGAGCAGGTCACTCGCGAATTCAAGCTGCAACCTGATCAGTACATCACCTCAACTCGTCTTCGCGAGTGGGCGCGCCGCAATAAGAACTCGAAATTTATTCCCGAACCGCTCCTTGAGGCGTGGGGATTCGAGATTGAATCGATGCTATAGAAGTACTCGTGGAATCGCGGAATCTGCAGAGGCGTCCCAAATATTAGGACGCCTCTGCGCTTTTCACGACGTTATTCTAGCTCTACCTACTTCAGGCCCTTCACGTAATCTGCAACTGCCTTGATCTGATCGTCGCTGTACCCGGCAAACCTTGCGGCGTGGGGAGCTTTCTTCCCACCGTTGGTCAGAACATCGGTCACGTCCTTACCCTTAATGGCTGGCCCCATCTTGCCTTCGCCCGTTGCACCGTGGCACATCGCGCACTTGTTGAATAGCGTTGCGCCGTCCTGAGCCATCATCATTCCGGTGCTAAAAGCCAGCATCGCAGCAATCGTAATAAAACGTTTCATAAATTGTATCTCTCCTGTCTTACATTCAAGATAAACACGAGCGGAGTAGAAGAGTTGCCATACAAAGTGGAAACCGGTGCCGATATAAAGATTGCTGTATGAACCCACCAATGACGACATGAAATCGCTAACCTTTTCCTAACAGGCGCGTCTAAGAAACATCCGTAACCTCCTGATGAAGAGTTCAGTGGCCGGATAAGTTTCTCGTCTTGTGTGGAAACTTTGGCTGACAGAAACGAATGTGCGTAATGGTCCACAAGCGCTCCAGAAGGAGAATCTCATCATGGCTCTACTCAAATGGAAAGAGACCAACGCTGTCTCCAAAGTAAAAGGCCCCATTCGGTGCCACACCTGCCGATTGCTGTGCCGCGATGCCGAGCACTATCTGAGCCACAAGTGCGAGTCCAAGCCGTCCTTAGTGCGAGCCCGAGCCGTCCTCTGATTGGTTGGCGTTCCGTTCGGCGAGCCTTAAGAGTAGCGGGTGCATGGCGGTGCTGCACGGCAGTTGCTGCACGGCGGTGAACCCGCAGTTCCACCTCAACATCCCTCAGTGATTCCCCGTTCATGTTGACAATCTCACCACCTTTCCGCGCAGCTCCCAACCGCAGATCACATGCACGCTGATCCGCTGAAAGCAGGCTGGAACCCCAGAGCACAAGCTTGTCCGCCAGCAGCAAAGCAGTAGCCGCTTGCGACCGCATAGACCTGCGTACTTCAGCGCCCCGCCAAGTACCAGTTAGTCGACCCAGTAGCGCTTGTTGGTCAGTTCCAGCGCCATGGGTACGGCCTTGCGCGGCTAAAGCCTGCAGCAAACAGATCACGATGGTGTATTTCGATTCCTATTTTGTTGCTTGTTTACTGCTCCCGGATTTGGTTCGACGATGATTCCAAGGCCAAACCTGATGGCCAGGAAATTGCAGCATACCCGCAGGCAAGAAAAACAAATAACAGCTCAGCTCACAGGCATATGTAACAGGCTTGAGCGTATGAGGACTCGCTCTTTTTTAACGTCGGTTGTGCGTAGGCGAGAAGGAAGAGAGAAAGCAAGGCGAGCGGCGCTGTGGGTGCGTGTTTGACTGGCCGGGCAAACCTTGAAAGTGATGTTGGGTTGCTCGGGAGTTCGGCTGCGAGGAGATGCAGTTCGAGCCGTAAGCAGAGGTGTGCGCCATCGTGTCGCAGCCATTTGTTAAGGGGAACGTGATGGGTAAGTATGCGTGTTTTGTTTTTGTTTTGTTCGTTGCGCTTGGTACACTTCGCGCGCAAACGTACAGCATAGGTTCGAATGAAGGGATCATGTGGGGTGTAAACGGTCACCCAGTGCAGGGCGGTCCGTACACCTCCATCTCATACGCAAAGCAGATGAGCGATCTGGCAAGCGCCGGCCTCAAAAATTATCGCATGGATCTCTACAACACAAGTCAAGCGAGTACGCTTTCAAAGGTCATTACTGCGGCCAGCGCGGCGGGTATCCAAGTGCTGCCAATCCTCATACCATCTCCGCTGAGTTATTCAAGCGAAGCGGCCGCCTATGCCGCCAGTTATACGATGGCGCAAACTTACGCGGCGCAATTCGCGACCAGTGTACAGGTATGGGAATTGGGCAACGAATATGATGGTCTTATTACTATATCCGGCGACGGTTCTAACATCTCGCAATATAACCAAGCACAATTTGCTCTGGTTCTCGGAACCATTCATGGGTTGCTGGACGGTATTCACGCTGGAAATCCAAATTCCAAAGGAATCGTAGACACGGAGGGAGTGTGCCACTACGGTTTCACTGATGGCCTGTGGGCTGATGGCGTTCGATGGGATATCACTGGCGAGCATTGGTACAGCCTCGCTGGCAATATAACGGATATGGTCGGGTTTTGTACGGCTGGTCCTCTTAATAAAATCGCATTGCTTCAGAGTCATTACGGCAAGCCGATTTGGATCACTGAGTTCAACTTTAACTCCAATCCATCCAACAAAACGGAGATGGCAAACTGGCTAACCACGACCATGGCACAGTGGAATGCGATCGCACAAACCTACGATCTCGAAAGTGCCCAAGTCTATGAGTTGTTCGATCAATCAACACAATCTGGTATTGAAGCACACTTCGGCATCATGAGTGGAAGCGGCAGTGCCAATGCAGCCTACACCGCCGTCGAGAAGTTTCTCAAGGCTGATCCAGGCGTGCTGTATTAGCCCCACTAAATCATAAATTGACGTGGGCGCAGTCTTCCTGCCCCATCTGGGTTGAGCGGATGCATGAGGCCAAGTGTGGCCGTTCGCCTCTGTCAGCGTGCCTGCAGGCGGGAAGGTGTCGTCCAAACAGCTCATCCGGTTGATAGCGCGATGCATTTGCTCATTGCTGGCTCAACGAGCACCCGGAGAGCCCTCTCCTCTCATTGAGCAAGATCCACCGAGTCTTGCCATCGGAAGTCTTTGCATGGACCGATCTGGTAAACTTTGGAAGTAAGTTCGTTGCGGTGCAGGTTGCTGCCCATTCACGCAGACGATTCATCTTGGAAATATGGGGTTGGCGGTGCTTGGGCATACATGCGACGACAGCGAAGGCACTGGACGCAATTCTGTGCTCCTTCGCGGTGTGGCTTATATCGTGGAGGCATATCCTCGTGTGTTCAATGCGACCGGCGACAACCGATGTATACAGAGGATGAGCTTCTGTGGTTCCCCGGCTTACGCTTTCCCTTCTGCAGATGGCTGACGCAGCTTACTGTCTGCATTTTCGTAAGTGTCTAAGTTATGGCTTCGCCGGCATAGCTAAAAGATAGTCTTCCTACTATGTCCCGAGTTGACGATCATAATTACTAGCTCCACCTACTGAATCTAGTGGGTTTTGTCGAAGCACACGAACGGTTCAAGACACGGAATTGATAATGGAGCATAAGGATGCAAAAGCTGCGTTGGCTGTGCCGCACGCTGGTTCTGTTGACCAGTGTAGGCGTTGTAGGCTCAGACACCATCACCGATGACGTGGGACCAGGTGCGCCACCGCTTTGAACAGAACAATCCAACCCTGCTGGCGGGCCAGTTAAACATCGATGAGTCGAAGGCGCAGGAGATTACGGCGTATCTTCGTCCTAACCCGGCCCTGGCTTTGACCGCCGATCAGTTTCAACTTCCCGGCGGACCGCCCCATCATAGCTGTTGCGGAGATCTGTTAGTTGTGGCTGGCTTCAGTTACTTGCACGAGCGCGAGCATAAGCGGGAGTTGCGGCTGGAGAGCGCACAGAAGGGTACGGCGATTGCGGTCTCAACCCAGGCTGACCTGGAAAGGTCGCTGCTATTCGGATTGCGCAGCGCCTTTGTGTCGACGTTGCAGGCCAAGGCGGTATTGCAGTTAGCCAAGGATAACCTGGCCTATTACGATCATGTGCTCGACATCAGCCGAACTCGTTTCAAGGCCGGCGACATTGCGCAGATCGACCTTGACCGGCTGGAGTTGCAGCGGGTGCAGTATGAGTCCGACCTGGAGACCGCCGACGTTAACCTGCGCACGGCAAAGATCACTGCTGCTTACGCTGTTGAACGATCGCACTCCGATTGATAAGTACGACGTCAGTGGGTCCTTCGATTTCAGCGAGCTACCGATGGCGCAGGACGAGTTCCGCAAGATTGCGCTGGAGAACCGTCCCGACTTGAAGGCCGCTTTACAAGCCGTGGACAAGGCCAACACGGACCACAAACTGGCGGTGTCCAATGGATCGACCGACCCAACCTTTGGCGCCGATGCCGGACGCAACCCACCTTTGGATCAATATGTCGGTTTCAACGTGAGCATTCCGCTGCGGATCTTCGACCACAATCAGGGCGAGAAACTGCGCACGCAGCTTGATATCACACGCAACGAGCGATTGCATGACGCGGCCGAGGCACAGGTGTTCAGCGACGTGGACTCCGGCTACGCCACCCTGGACAGCACCGTGAAGTTACTGGCGCCCTACAAGGCCAAGTATCTGCAACAGTCGGTGCGGGTGCGCGACACGATCTTTTTTTCCTATCGGAATGGCGGGGCGTCCCTGCTTGATTTCTTGAATGCCGAGAGCGACTACCGGGCCGTGCAACTGGCTTACGTGAACCTCGTCGGCTCTTACTTGACGGCGGCAGCGCAACTGAACATGGCCGTGGGCCGCGAGGTGATTCAGTGAAAGACAAATTTGCAGGCTTGATTCTGTTGGCGACTCTTACTCTGTTGAGCCTGTTCGTTGTTGGGTGCAAGGAAGGCAGGGCAGACCCGAAGGCCGAAGCACCGCCGCAGGTAACCGTGGTGCCGGACATGGATGCCAACAACTTCAAGGTTGATCATCCCGATCAGTTTCCGCTGGCCACCGCGGTCGAGCACAAGGCAGCGCCGGAGTTGAATGTGACCGGCGTGGTGCAGCCCGACATCGCGCGTGCCGTACCTGCGATTTCGATTGCCTCGGGCAGGGTGGTGGAGATACACGCCCGGCTGGGCGACACGGTGAAGAAGGGTCAACTGTTACTGAAGGTGCGAAGCAATGATGTCAACGGAGCTTTCCAGGTGTATCAGAAGGCCGAAAACGATGAGCGGCTGGCGCGGATACAACTGGAGCGCACCAAGCTTCTTTACGATAACGGAGCGGTTGCCAAGAGCGCTCTGGAGCAGGCCGAAGCCACTGAACAGGACACCAAGGTCGACTTAAATACCGCAACCGAACAGTTGCATCTGCTCGGCGTGGATAAGGACCATCCGTCGGGAATCGTCAGTGTCGTCGCTCCCATCTCGGGAGTCATCACCGACCAACAGGTTACCAATGCGGCAGGCGTGCAGGGTCTGTCTGGTCCCAACCCGTTCACCATCTCCGACCTGTCGTATGTGTGGATCATCTGCGACGTTTACGAGAACGATCTGGATGCCGTACACGTCGGCGAGACCGCCGACATTCATCTGAACGCCTATCCCAACACGGTCCTGAAGGCCCGCATCGCTAACATCCTGCCAACCATGGACCCGACGATCCGCACCGCCAAAGTACGTTTGGAAGTGGCCAATCCCGGAATGCTGCGGATCGGAATGTTTACCACCGCGACCTTCTACGGCAAACAGGCGGAGACGCAGAGCGGCGGTTCCGGCGACCGCGATTTTGCACATCCACGACCGCGACTGGGTCTTTGTGCCTCTCGGAAATGGAGCCTTCAAACGGATTGAAGTCATCGCTGGTGCCATGCTTCCCGGAAAGATGCAGGAGATCGTCTCGGGGATCAAGCCCGGAGCCCAGGTGGTTCAGAATGCGCTCGTGATGCAGAACACGGTGGAGCAATAGATGATTCGGCGAATTGTTGATTTTGCGCTCGACCAGAAGCTGCTGGTTCTTGCCTTCACTCTGCTGCTGATCGCGGCCGGAGCGGTCGCCTTCCACCGTCTTCCCGTCGACGCCTATCCCGACGTGGCGGACAACTATGTCGAGGTCATCACCCAGTGGCCTGGCATTTCTGGCGAGCAGGTTGAACAGCAGGTCACGGTGCCGCTGGAAACGGCCTTGAACGGCATTCCGCACGTCGTGCACCTGCGTTCGTTCTCTCTCTTCGGCCTCTCCGATATCAAGTTGATTTTTGACGACGATTCCAGCAACGACTGGAACCGCGAGCGGGTTCTCGAGCGGCTGACCCAAGCCACTCTGCCGAGCGGTGTGACGCCACAGATGGGGACCGACTGGAGCCCGGTCGGACAAATCTACTTGTACACGTTGCACAGCACGAATCCGACCTATGACGTGATGGAGTTGAAGTCGATCGAAGACTGGATCGTCGAAAAGAACTTAAAAGCTGTGCCGGACATCGTCGATGTTTCCAGTTTCGGTGGGCCGACTCGCGAGTACCAGGTTCGGCTTGATCCGAACAAGCTGATCTCTTACGGCCTCAGCCTCGCACAGGTGGAGCAGCAGCTCACCAACAACAACACCAATGCGGGCGGCAGCTTCGTGGAAGCCGGTCTGCAGCAGATCAATGTCCGGGAAGTGGGCCTGGTCAGAGATGTGCACGATATCGAGAACACGGTCATTCTTGACCAAGACCGGAACGCCGATACGGGTAAAAGATATTGCCGTGGTTGCCCAAGGTCCGAAGATCCGGCTCGGCCAGACCGCAAAAGCGATTCATCGAGAGGACGGGAAGATCGTCGACAACGATGATGTGGTTTCAGGCATTGTGGCCATGCGTAAAGGCGCCAATGCGGAAGCGGCACTGAAAGGACTCCATGCAAAAGTGAAGGAGATGAACGACCATATCCTGCCCCCCGGGGTAAAGATCGTTCCGTTCATTGACCGCAGCGATCTGATTCAGCTTCACCACCCATACGGTCCTGCACAACCTCACCGAAGGCTTCATTCTGGTGACGCTTGTGCTGCTGCTGTTGCTGGGTAACGTTCGCGGCGCATTGATTGTTGCCCTGACGATTCCATTCTCCCTGTTGTTCGCCTCGATCTGTCTGGACCTGAATCACATTCCCGCCAATCTGCTCTCGCTCGGAGCCCTCGATTTCGGAATGGTTGTGGACGGCGCGGTGGTGATGGTGGAAAACATCATTCGCCACATTGGCCAGGACCACGAGAAGAAGCCAGTGGCTGACAGGATACGCGCTGCCGCGCACGAGGTGCAGAGGCCGGTCTTTTATGCCATTACCATCATCATCACCGCCTATCTGCCGATCTTTACCTTGCAGCGGGTGGAAGGCAGACTGTTTCGTCCCATGGCCTGGACGGTGGCTTTTGCCCTGCTCGGCGCGGTGATCTTTTCGATGACGATCGCGCCCGTGCTGGCCAGTTTTCTCTTTCGCAAAGAAGCCAAAGACTGGCAGAATCCCGTGCTGGTTTGGCTGACCGACCGTTACCGCGCGGGCACTGTCCTGGATCGGTCGATCATCGTTGGGTGATGATTGTGATTGCACTTGCCGCCATCGGCATCAGCGGCTACCTGACGATGACCGACACGATCGGTTCCGAATTCCTGCCTCATCTGGATGAAGGCGCGATCTGGGTGCGTGGCACGCTTGCGCCCAGCACCGGACCGACCGAGGGCATCCGAGTCATGAACCAGGCTCGCATCGTGCTCTGCTCTTTTCCCGAGGTCACTCAATGCTGGAGTCAGGTCGGGCGTCCGGATGACGGAACCGATACAACCGGCTTTTTCAATACCGAGTACTTCGTTGATCTGAAGCCAAAAGACCAGTGGCGTCCCGTATTTCACGAAGATAAAGAGGAACTGATCGCGGCCATGCAGCCGCGAGTTGGACAAGATTCCCGGCGTGGTGTGGGGCTTCTCACAGCCGATTGCCGACAACATGGAAGAGGCGGTCAGCGGCGTGAAAGGGGAGCTTGCCACGAAGGTATATGGCGACGACCTGAAAACCCTCGAGGATAAAGCCACTGAAATCACCGAGGTCATGCACCAGGTTCAACGGCATCGAGGACCTGGGAGTGTTTCGCGTGCTCGGCCAGCCGAACCTGAACGTCACCGTAGACCGCCAGCAGGCCGCTCGCTACCAGATCAACGTGGCCGACGTGCAGGACGCGATCCAGACCGCCGTCGGCGGTAACGCCCTCACCCAAGTTTTGCAGGGCGAGGCTCGATACGATCTGGTGTTGCGCTATCAGCAGCAGGTTCAGGGACCAGAAGGAAGCGATTGAAAACATCCGCCTGCTTTCGCCAAGTGGCGAACGCGTCTCGCTGGCGCAACTCTGCAGGATCGAAGAGCACGATGGCGCTTCCGAGATTTACCGTGAAGGCAACCAGCGCTACATCGCCATCAAGTACAGCGTTCGCGGCCGCGACCTTGGAAGCGCCGTCGAAGAGTCGATCAAGAAGGTCAATGAGAAGGTCAAGCTGCCGACCGGCTACCACATCGACTGGGAGGGCGAATACGAGAGCCAGAAGCGGTCCACAGCCCGGCTCATGATGATCGTTCCTATAACGATCTTGCTTATCTTCATGATCATTTACGGCGCGTTTGGTTCGTTCAAGTGGGCTCTGTTGAACCTGGTGAACTGTACTGGTAGCTCCTTTCGGTGGCCTTTTGGCGCTGCTCATCACGGGCACGCATTTCAGTGTCTCGTCGGGAGTTGGCTTTCTGGCGCTCTTCGGGGTTTGCGTTCAGACCGGCGTCATCATGGTCGAGTACATCAACCAGTTGCGCACCCGAGGAATGCCGGTGAGAGCCGCCGCCATTGAAGGCGCGACGCGCAGACTTCGTCCGATCATGATGACCATGCTGGTGGCCACGCTGGGCCTGTTGCCGGCGGCCAGGTCCCACGCCATCGGATCGGATTCGCAGCGGCCCTTCGCTATTGTGATTGTGGGCGGACTGATCGCCGACCTGCTGATGAGCATCTTCCTGCTCCCGACCTTCTACGTGTGGTGGGCGAGACCGACCGACCACCTGCCCACGCCGGAAGAGTCGAAGAGCGTGTATGAACAATAGGCTGGAATGAACGACAAGCCAGAGTGCGGGCGTAGCCTGCCGAACGAGACCCTGACATGGAAGGCCAGCGTATCTGCACATCGCTCCGGCTGTTCGGGATGGAGGCTGATTCGTAGCCGCGAAAGGATAGGCACTTGACCAGAGAAGAAATTCGAAAGCAGATTCGGGAGTTCGGTTTGATTGCCTCCATCCGCGTGGACTCGGCCGAGGCCGCGATCTTTGCCGCCGAGAATGTCGCAGCCGGCGGCATTCCGCTCGTCGAAATCACCGCCACCATCCCAGACTCGGACCGGGTAATCCACGACCTTACTCAACGTTTTCCCACGCTCATCGTCGGAGCCGAGGTCGTCGCCGGATTAGACCAGGCGCGCCGCCATCTGGACGCCGGAGCCATGTTTCTCACCGGGCCGGGCTTCGACCTGGAGGTAACTGAATATTGCGTCGAGCAGCAGATTGTCGTAATCCCCGGCGCATTGACGCCCGACCGAGGTGATGCACGCCTATGAGGCGGGAGCCGATTTTGTAAAGGTCTTCCCCTGTTCCTACGTTGGCGGAGAAAAATACATTCGCGCGCTCAAAGCTCCGCTGCCGCATGTGCCGCTCGTCGCTGCCGGCGGCGTCACACAGAGCACCGCCGGACATTTCATTGCTGCGGGAGCGGATGCCCTCGCGGTTGGCGAAGACCTGATTCCACGCCAGGCGGTCCGCTTCCGGGAAGGCGCGTGGATTCGAGAACTTGCCACCCGGTTCCTCAATTTTGTGAAACAGGCCCGCGCCGAAATGGAATGATTGCAATGAGTGATCTCGCGGCAGGTTACTTGCCGTCGAACGGCTTCGGCGTCCGGGAGGCGTGGGCGCAGATCGTCGCAGTTTTATTAACTTGTTCTTCCTGGGCTGGCGGTTCAAAAAGGCGCATTTAAGGGGGCGATATGCAACTCTCAGCGGCTCTTTCCATCTACAGTCCGGCCAACCGACGAAGGCTGCTGATTGTCGTCGTCTTGATGGTCGTGGTGATCGCTGCCATCGACTGGTGGACCGAGCCCTATCTGTCGCTGGGCTTCCTCTATCTGTTCCCCATCATGATTGCCGGTGGCTTCCTTTCGCGCACCCAGATCGTCGGTTTTGCCGTCCTGTGCGCCCTCCTGCAGGAGCCCTTCAGCAACCTTCCGCGCGGCGAAACCTGGCCGCTGCTGATCCTCTCCTCGGCGGGATTCATCGGCACCGGATTGTTCATCTTCGAGGTGCTGCACAATCGCCGCATGGTGCTCGATCACCTGAACGAGGTCGAGACCCAGGTGCAGGCGCGCCGCGAGGCCGAAGAGCAGTTGCAGGTGCTGGTGGAGAGCAGCCCGGCGGCCATCGTCACGTTGGACGCCGATGGAACCATCCTGCTGGCCAATGAAGCGGCCCAGCAGATGCTGGCTTCCGGCGCTCCGGCATTATCGCGGTCAGAATGCACGTGCATATCTACCGGCACTGTATGCCGCCGTCCAATCCAAAAACTGGAAGAACTTTCGCACCACTCTGCAGTGCAAGGGACGCCGCAGCGACGGCGAGGTGTTTCTCGCCGGCGTCTGGTTTTCCACCTATTCATCCGCTTCCGGCAACCGTCTGGCCGCAATCTTCGTCGATCTCTCCGACGACTTGCGGAGCCGCGAAGACCTGAACCTCGACTACCTGCTGACCAATACGAGAATTCTTATGAGCGCCGTTTCCCATGAGATCCGCAACCTGTGCGGCGCGGCCCTGGTGGTGCACAAAAACCTGACGAAGGTCAGCGAACTGCGCGGCAATGCTGACTTCGAGGCCCTGGGAACGCTGATTCACGGCCTGGAACGAATCTCAACCATGGAGTTGCGCGGCTCCAGCGAGCAACGTCGAACGGCCATCGAGTTAACCTCCGTGCTGGACGAGCTGCGAGTACTCATTGAGGCGGTTGGTCACGAACAAGATATTTCAATGCAGTGGGATGAAATCGGGCCGGTTCCGCTGGTCTGGGCCGATCGATATGGCCTGATGCAGGTCTTCCTAAACTTGGCAAAAAACAGCATTCGCGCCATGGAGAATGTTGAGACAAAACGCCTGACTATCAATACTACGGTTCACGAAGACTCGGTCATCGTACGATTCGAAGACACCGGGGTAGGGATTGCCAATTCCGCAAAGTCTTTTCCGGCCGTTTCAGAGCGATGCAAAAGCCACCGGATTGGGTTTGTACGTCTCGCGGGCTCTGGTCAAAAGCTTTGGCGGCGATCTTGTATACGAACCCAGGGACCACGGCTGTTGCTTTGCTGTGGTATTGGAAAGAGTGCGCCATCCGGAGGAGGTTGCGAATGCCTGAACACCAGGCAAACATTCTTCCAGACAGGACCGGCTTAGCCGATCCTGTCGTTAAGAGCCGCTCTGCTATGTGAGCAGCAGGCCAGTCAGCAGTGACTCAGCGCGAAGGGTTCGCCATCGCAGATGGGCTCACGGATGATTCGACATCGTTCGTGGTGCGCTTCGCATTGGAAGCTGTCTGCACCTCAATTTGGCCGTTCATTGGGACTCCGGTCACCGTCGCCTTTCCGCCAGCAAAAGCTCTCAGGTCGTGGCTGTCGCCTTCCAGCAGATACGGCTTGTCACCGACCATCAGCACGAATCTTGACCCCTGCTGCACACAGGCCAGAGTGCAGCTTTGCTGCGTCTGATTCCTTTGGCATGTGTAGAGATGCGTGATTCGTCCCTCGCAGGTCACCGTTCCCGTCAGGTTCATTGGAGCTTGCGACTGCGCTGACTGCGCCATTGCGAACATTGAGGCTAACACTACAACTGCCGCGATTATGGTCAGATTCTTCACTGTTTTGTTCGGCATTTCAGCATCCTTTCGTTCGCGCTTCTTTCGGAGCGTGTGGCCTGAGTTCGATCGTTGTGCGCTGCACGTCTCACAACCAGAGCGGGCTTACTCCCACTCGGGCCTTCCGCACTGCTATCGAGGCCCCACGATAGCAATCAATCTACTGGCGTTGGATGTTATTGAAACTAAACGATAACTAAAACGTTCGTTAAGACTTCCTAAATTGCTCAAATGAAAGAATGCGGTACTTGCGGCCAGAGCCCCTGCCCGCAAGCATCGCAGCCCGCCCGATGAAGTAGGCGCGAAAGTTCCGGAAATTCTTGTGACGAGGTCTAAAGAAGATGCAGCGAGAGCGGTCCGTGGTCTGTATGGCTCACAACGTTTGAAGTTTCAACCGCTGCTCGGCTCGCAATCGCCACGGGTGAAGTTCCAAGAAGCACGGGGCCACGCCGGGAGGCAAAAAGCATGACGGCGCCCTTCAAATAACTGATAGCTCCGATACATCTTCTTTATGGCCTCAGAGAAAGCTTGAAACTCAGCTCGCAGCGCCTCTCTACCGCAGAATGGTCCGAGAAGACGTAAGTACCTTTGTTTCAACGACTATCAGGCGCCCGCCCGGCGGCGTGCATAATCGTGCATACCGCTGTATTGTTCCATTCTCCTCGACGGAAAACCCACATAGAACATTCTGTTATCGGATTGATAAATAAAACGAATTGGTATTGAGGAGCAACGCAGAATAATATCGGCAAACGAACAACAAACGATGAATAATTAAACACAGATTTGCGTTGTTGACATTACATTTAGGAGAAACATAGTGCCAATGAATCGCCTCTGTAAAATTGCGCTCGGACTCGCATTCGCAGCGTGCACCATGCCTGCTGGACTTGTAGCCCAAACTTCTAGCGACGCGGCCCCTGCGGCTGCTCCTGCACCAGCTCCAGTAGCAACTGAGGCAGCCCCAGCGCCAAATCCGCTGGCGGGAATCACCAGCGTTCTCGGCGGTGTGAATCTGACCGGATTGGTCGACGTCTACTACGGATACAACGCCAACCATCCCGCTGACGGCACAATCACAGAGCCATTCACATTCCACAACGACCGCTTCGGGTTGAACCTGATCGAACTGCAGTTGGACAAGCCTGTCGACAAGACCACTCCGCTCGGCTTCCGCGTCGCGGTCGGCTTCGGTGATGCCATGAATGCGGTCAACGGCGTTAGCACTTCTACCCCCCCGGGCGATGGCAGCAACTCCTCGACGCAGTACTTGAAGGAAGGCTATCTCTCGTACTTCGCTCCGGTCGGCAAGGGCTTGCAGCTCGATTTTGGTAAGTTCGTCACTTCGGCAGGTGCCGAGGTGATTGAGACTAACCAGAACTGGAACTACTCGCGCAGCCTGCTCTTCTATGACGCGATCCCCTACTACCATTTTGGCGCACGTGCGAAGTACACGTTTAACGACAAGTGGTCGGTTACCGGATTGATGACGAATGGCTGGAACAACGTTGCAGGCAGCAATTCCGGCAAGACCGGCGGCCTCAGCGTCGGGTGGAATGCGACCAAGAAGGTTACCCTCACCGAAACCTGGCTGGCCGGCCCTGGTGGTCCGGGCTTCGCCGGGAGCAACTCAAATTGGAATAATCTTTCGGATACCGTGCTTGCCTACAATCCCACTGCAAAGCTCTCTGTGCAGGCCAACCTTGACTATGACTACCAGGGTAAATTCGCAGCCACCGGAAGAGGCGCGGACTACACCGGCATCGCCGGATATGTAAAGTACGCCTGCAGCCCGAAGGTGGCCGTGGCGGCACGCGGCGAATACTTTAACGATCATGATGGCTTGATCCATCGGCGCGGCTCACAACCACCTCAACGAGTTCACTGGAACCATCGAGCGCAAGTTCGCCGGTCATCTGATCTCCCGGCTTGAGTACCGGCACGACGATTCCAATCAGGACTTCTTCCAGCGCGGCGGAACCCCGTTCGCTGTGAAGGGCCAGACGACGGTCGACGCTGGTCTGGTGTTCGTGCTCGAACCTGCCGTCCAGTAACCCAGAACCGGGCGGCGAATCCTTGGCCGCCTTTTCGCATCCATGAAGGTTAGGCATCGGCCGGGAGGTTTCCGGCCGGTGTGCAACCAGAGAAGCCAACCCCAAGCAGTCTATTCAGAACGAGGAGATTCGGATGGCCGACGAAATGAAGTTGAAATGAAGAAAACTCTGGGGCTGACCGGCCTGACGATGAACGCCATGGCGCTCATCGCTCCCGGGGCATTCCTGTGGCTCACCTTCTACATTCAGGCGACGACCGGCACGACCGGCCCTGCAATGTGGGCTGGCATTGTGCTCGCCTTGTTGCTCTGTCTGGCGACCGCCGTCTGTTACGCGGAAATGGCAAAACTGTATCCCGGAACGGGAAGCTCCTACTACTTTGCCGAACAATCGTTTTTGAACCACGACAAGGCTTGGAGGTATGCGCGCCTCTCGAAGTTCATCGTCGGCTGGGGCTCGCATCTTTATTACTGGATCTATCCGGGCGTGATGGTCGGCGTCATGGGAATCCTCTGCGGATACCTTGTAGGCACGATCTGGCCCAACTTCATGAGCGCCTCCAACCCCGGACCGGCATTCATGATGCTTGTTGCCGTCCTCTTCTCCTTCGCGGTCGCCTACATCGCTTACCGCGGAGTGACCGGCTCGACGGCGGTGAACGTCGCCATCAACGTTATCCAGATCTCGGCGCTGATCGTGTTTTCGGTGATGGCCCTCGGCTATCGCGCCAACCATCCTGCCGGCAGCCAAGGCCGCCAGTTCGATTCCACCTCGGGCGCTTCCTACACTTATGAGTTTGCGACCACGCCGACCAAGGCCGCCGATGGCACGATGACCGACACCGTCGTTCGCGATGCCAGCCAGGTGCCGCAGCCGAAGCTGGACGCGGCGGGCAAGCCCGTTCCGTTCCTCGTCACCTACCCGGCGGCCGATGCACAGGGCAACTTCCTCGCCCATGAAAATGCCAAGTCCGTAGTAAGTCCGCATAAGGGTAGCTGGATGTTCCTGCAAGCCACGGTCGCCATTCTGATTCTGGTGGGATTTGAGTCCGTAACCTCGATGGGCGGTGAGGCAAAGAATGCGAAGCGCGATGTGCCGATCGCCGTCATCACCTCGCTTCTGGTGCAAGGCGCGTTCTGTTACCTCTTCGAGTATTTCGCGGCAAACTACTTCCTCAATAGTGGGTACACGATGCAAAGCGCGTCGGGGTCGGCGGCTCCCATCGGTGACATGATGATCATCGTAGGCGACACGCTCTTCGGGGCGGGCGGCGGACGCATCTTCATGTTGGTGGAAGCCTTCACGGTTTTCCTGGCCATCATTGGAACCACTCTCTCCTGCATGAACACTGGCGCGCGCGTTACCTACGCAATGGGCAAGGATCGCGAGGTTCCCGAGCACTTTGGTCTGCTGCACGGCAACAATCTCACCCCGCACCGTGCCATCTGGACCTTGGCTACCATCTCTGCCGTTATCGGATGCATCGCGGTGATCATGCCCTTCGGCAATGCCGGCGCTCCGGCTGATTCGGTGATTGCCGCCATACCGCATGGCTTCTGGTCGAGCTTCGGCTACACCACCCATGACAAAATGGCGGCGATGCCGAATTCCTTGCTGACGGTTACGCTCGCCTCAAACTTCGGTACGTTCCTGCTCTACGCCTTGAGCTGCTTCACCTGCATGGTGTGTTATCACAAGCATCCGAAGTTCAGCCCCCTGCGCCACTTCTTCATCCCGGTCTTTGGACTGCTTGCCAACCTGGCTTGCATGGTGACTTACCTTGTGGGGCCGTTCCTTGGCATTGGCACCAAGGCCGAACCACTGCTGGCCTTGGGAATTGCGCTGGTATGGGCAATTTATGGCGGGATTTACTTCGTTATGTCCTCTCGCAGCAGCGGAAGGACGACACTGGTTCAAAGCCGCGGCTAACACCAGAGTGCGAATGGCTAGCTTACACGCAGGCGGGTTCGCAGCCCGCCTGCATCTTATTCGTAAGGAGGATTCATTGTGCCGCGTCACCGCGTAAACGCCGCGATCCACCAGGCAGAGGAGATGGGATCGCCAGCGCCTCTGCTGGACATTGACTTTGCTGAGATCAGCGACTGCGGCCCCGTTCGTAAAAACAACGAAGACTTCATTGGACACGCGCTTCCTTCAAATCCGCAACAAGCCCGCAACCGCGGCTGGATCTTCACGATAGCCGATGGTGTCGGCGGCCGGGAGCGTGGCGAAGTCGCCTCGCAATTGACCGTGGAAACCGTGCTGGCTGAGCACGCCAAAGCGCCTCAGGGAGAGAGTAACTCCGCCCTGCTGGCGCGGGCAATTCAAGCCGCCAACACCAAGGTCTATGAGGCAGCTCACGGTGGAATGGCCACCACCCTCGTGGCATGTGCGTTGCGCTTTGATCGCGCCACGATCGCCCATGTAGGCGATTCGCGCTGCTATCTGATCCGGCGCGGACGGCCGCACCTGCTGACGCGGGATCACACCGTGATCAACGAGCAGCGCCGCCTCGGTTTCTTTACCGATTCCGAAGCTCAAAAAGCTTTGGTACGAAATGTTCTAAGCCGCTCGATCGGCATTAATCTTTTCGTGGCGCCGGAAGTCAGTGAGCACAACGTGCAGCCCGATGATTTGCTGCTGCTTTGCTCTGACGGGCTGCATGGAGCGGTGCCGGGCGATAAAATCGCGCGCATCGCCGCATCGGGCGCAAGCCTGCAAGACGCTGCGCAGCAGCTCGTCACGATTGCGAACCAGAGCGATGGTGGGGATAATGTGAGCGTCCAACTCATCCGGATCAAGAATGTCGAAGCCGTGGGAATGTATCGCGGGCGACCTTACCGGCTGCACTGAAGAGCTTCCCATGTTATTTCTGTGACTCCCGCGGAATATAAATCAGTGCCGACACTCTTACTTGCTCCTCGAAACCGCGCCCGGATCAGGGGAACAGTGCAGCGCGTGTGATCAGAAATCTGAACGGTTTCAGCGAGATGATCCCTTCCATGGAACCCAACCCCGCTTGACATAGGGTCCTATAACGGACATAATGCTGCACTGCAGCACGTTTTGCAATATTACCGATTCATCGCCTTTATTTGATGGAACAGGGTCCCGGCAAAAATGGATCTGCAAAACTGAAATCAGAGGAATAGCCTGATGAATAAAAATGCGTTAGTAGCTCTCTTTCTGGTTGGGTTGATGATGTGTACGATTAGCGCGATTTGCGCTAATCAGGAATCCAAGCCAGCGTCCGATGATCCCCTATTCATCGGATAGAAAACGAAGCTGATCGCTGGCCGGTATCCGCGGCCAAGATAGCGTGACCTCCAAACCTCGGAGAATCTCTGGGGATTGTACTCGGGAATCGATTTCCAAGGAGGAGAAGTGGCTGATCTCCGTCTGACACAGTTGGAGGCAGAGTTGAAGGCAAAGGAGAAGAGCAGGGAGTCTTACCTCGACCTTCTCAGGCACGATCCGTTTAATTGGTCACACAAATTAACTGTCCAGAGTCTGGAAGCGGAAATTCAAGATCTCAAGAAGGCCGTTTGTGTAACCGAAATGGAGCAGTGCGGCTGAATTTCTTCTCACGTATGGACGGATTTATTTCTCAGTCGGGTCGTCAGTTTTGTTAGCGGTGTCCGGTTGGGTTACTTGCGGATCGCAGCAAACCGGCTGTAGGAATACCATCCGTCGTTCCACCAGTGCAGATCGAGGTAACGCCCTTCCGAAGCCTCATACAAGCAAGGGACGTTGCGGTAACCTTTACGGTCCGTCCAGACGGAACCAAGACCAACTACCGAGAACTTGCGTTGTACCTCAGGATACTCTGCCCCGAACGCAAGAATTTCTGGTAGTTCCGCAGCGCGCAACCCCTCCCTATCCAGTTCGGCGAGAACGTTTTCCGATTCTATGCGTTGGTCATAACGGACCAGAATGATTTCCACTTGTGCCTGGCCGTGCCGGGTCGGTGGGAAATTTTCCTTTGTGATGGAAGCATGCACTCCCTGATAGTCTCCTGCACCGATCGCGTCAACCAACGGGAGGGCATAATCCACCGACAGAGGGAAAACTTCCCTCGGATTGTGTGCGGCCTTCGTCATCGCATCGGCAAGCTTTTCAAGAAGGCCATCCCCTTGGCTGTCAATAGCCCGGATGATATCGTTCTCGGATTGGCCTCGTTCCTTTAGCTTGTCGATCAGTCTCTGAAAGACTGAAGATACATCACTTGCCATCGCCATGCTCCTTCGCCACCCCCGTCTTAATCAACCGCGTAACCGCCGTGATCCTATCAAAAGGCATAACTTCGCCTTTAGCGGCTCATCTCTGTCCCGTCGCCATAAACGCGCGTAAGTAAGACTGAAAAAAGCCGACCTTCTATATCATTCGCCTACTTCCCCACCCGCGAGAAGGGGGCCGGCTGAATTTGCGACTTTTCCATATCTTTTACGTCGATAAAACCGTCATGGTTCGTGTCCAGCCTGTCGAATTCTGCTTCCATAAACCTCATCCACTCTTCCTTGGAAACCTTGCCATCCTTGTTTTTGTCCATTAGGAGCAACATCTGCTTAGCCGCAGCCTCTCCCGGCGATAATCGAACTCCTCTTCTCGTCTCGCGGTGGCATCTGATCGCCCCCTTGAGCCGCGGCAACTGCCAACCACGGACAACGCTGCGATGATCCCAGTGACCAAGACGACCAACACGATTTTCCGTCTTTCAGACATCGTTGACCTCCGAGTTAAGTCGAATTCAAAGCTAGAACTTGATCATCCAGTCGATGTCGACCAAGGACTCGTCTCTGCGAAGATCCGGCTTCCAAAGGCCGCCATGTCCACCCGACGAGATCGGTCCGTTGCCGCAAGATAGCGGCCAGTGCCAGTGTATCGGTGATGGTCGTGTCGGAGGTACCGTCATTGCAGGCGAAGAATTGCGGATTGCCGTTGTTGGTGCCCGGTTGGTAGCCAAAGGCGTTCGGTGGCGTTATGCCACCATGACCACTCCAGTAGGGCACATTCGCATGGCGGAAATCGTACTCCATGCGGAAGGTGAGCCACTGCTTGGGCATGTAATCAAAGGTGGTTGAAGCATCCCAGGCTTTAAACGGGTCGCTGGGATTAAAGCTGAAGTAGGGCGAGTTAAGCGATGCCGAAGAAGCGGTCTCACCGTTGATAGGCGGAACCAGAACCAGATAGCGTCCCGGATTGTTGATCTGGCCGCCACCGATGGTCAATCCGTACTTGTCTTTCTTGAACCACGTCCGGTCGTAGAGCATCCAGCCGACAAAGCTCTGCTTGGGATTGACTCCCGCGCCGAAATAGTCTCCTCCGACGGAGTTCTTGTCCTTGGTGTTACCGAGGCAGCCCACGCCTTGTACATAGATGCCCTGCGCGGTGGTCGTGGTGGGGCCGAATTCGCAACCCAAGTCGCCGGTGAAGGAGAAGGCCATCTTGTCGACGAACTTGGCCGGTTTGTCGTAGTACTTGATTTCGACGCTGTTATCGGTATGAATGCGGCCGCGGTTGGGCGTGTACAGGTCGTCGTGGCCCAAACCGTAATTATTGGAGATGATGTCGATCCAAGGCCGTGGCGTCCACTTGATCTGTCCGCCGAGTCCCTTCCTCGAGTTGGACGAGCCGTACGACTGCCATCCATTGATGAATCCATGGCTCGATTTTCAAGTGCGCGGTGGGAAAGACCTGGATGCGGATTCCCACAAAAAACCATGGCGTGTTAGAGGAGACGTACGACGGCTGGTAGGCCCAGTTATCAAAGTTGTAGAAGCTGAACAGTCCGACGTAGGACGGGAAGAGACCGGCGTCAAGGTTGATCCCGTGCATAACATTGAGGTGGTATCCGCCGTAGGCTTCCGCCAGGCCGTAGTAGGCTTGCGGAGAGGTTCCATTGGCCCTTTGCCGGGCTGGGGTCATTGCGCGGCGTTGCCGTGGAATACATTCCATAATCGGTCAGGAGCCTGGCGCGAACATTGTCATAGTGGAAGTCGCCGCCAACGGCAAGCTGCTCCAACTGGATTTCGTTGGATCGGAAGAGTTCGCTCGACCCGCCCATCGAATTATCGATCGGTTTGTTGAAGTCGTAGGTATAGGTAACGTCGGCTCTGATTTCCGGGGTGAAGAATTTCGAATCGAAGGCTACGTCTTTGTTACGTGGGTTGCCGTTCAGCCAAGTCCAGTCCCAATCAGAAAAAGGTGCGATCTTTGCCGGCTTTTCGGGCGAGGCGGCTGGAGTTTCGGTGGTCGCTTGCGCCATCGCAGGGGCCGGCTCGGCGGGGGCCTGTGCGGCCGGTGTCGCCGTTGCCACCGGTGCTGTCGGTGTCGCCGTTGGCATTGGTGCAGTCGGACTGGCCATTGCCGGAGCTACCGCCGTTGCCGCAGGTGGCGGTTGCGTTGCGCGGCCTTTCAGTTCCGCTTCTAGCTGCACGATGCGCGCCTCCATAGCGGCAAGCTCTTTCAAGAGCATCTCTTGATCCAGTACCACCGCAGGCTGGTTAGGAGATGCGTTTTTGGTGACGCCAACATCAGATGCCATCATCGTCTGAGTATTCGGTGGTGCCAGAGTCTGAGCGTACCCGCGCTGGGCTTGAGCGAATGCGAAACTTAGAAAGAATATTAAGGATGAAGCTATAACTGATACGGTTTTGCGCGACAGAGTTTTCACGTGCATTTTCTCCTCACCACAAATCAGATTTACCAGCTTCACAGTGCCTCCATGGGAGATATTGCCAAGAGCAAAGTGACTCCCCTGACCCGTGGGAAGCACAAGCCTCATAACCAGGCTGATTTCCTAGATGCGGATGTGAGGTGTGATGGCCTAAAAAGTCACGAAAGCCTTCCTTAAGAGTTCATAAAAAGGCCACACTGCGGACTGATTTGGAGAGGAAGAACTACGATGTACCTGCTGATGCGTAGCAGAAGCCTGCCATACTGATTGCATCGCGTCTCAGCTTCAACAACATTGGAAATTCTTAGAGCGGTAGAGAGCCATTTCCAATTTGAGTACATCCAGCAGCTACGGCCCGTGGCAGTGGCCGATGAATGACTCGAGCCCGAATTGTCATGCCCCATAAGAATTTAAGGTTGAGTATTTGCTCACAGCTGCGAGGATTGGCTTTTTTGCGAGGATGGCTTTTTATTGTTTAACGGTGAAGGGAATCACTGGTGGGTTCTTAGCGATTGGCTTCTTGATCTTGGGGCAGAGCTGGCAGCTTCGGGCAAGTGTCCATCACGTCTTATTTTGATGGTTGTGAATCGATGATCCTAAGAAGGTTCGGTTGGGGTGGGTAGTGGGACTCGAACCCACACCATCCGGTGCCACAGACCGGCGTTCCACCATTGAACTATACCCACCATGGAACCGAGTCTGATTATAGCAGACGCAGCGCCACGCTTCTGTGTCCCGCCTCCCGCGCCTTGTGGAAAATAGCTCCCGAAGAGCGCGCAACAAAGGTCCGGATCATCTCCGGACCAACATTCAGTTCGTTGCAATCATGAAAGAGCAGTCTGCGTCGCGCGCTATGCGTGTCATGCGCCCGATTCCCATGTACTCAAATCCCAGGCCGCGCAGCCGCTCGCAGTCGAGCAGGTTTTTCGTATCCACAATCAACGGACGGCGCAGCAATGTCTTCATCCTGCGCAAAGTCCAGGCTGCGGAACTCCGGCCAACCTGTCGCCAGAATCAGCGCGTCCACTCCTTCTGCGGCCATGTAAGCCGAGTCGCAGAACGACACCACCTGCTCCAACTCCCGTTCCGCCTGTATCATCGCAAACGGATCATAGGCGCGCACCACCGCGCCGTTCTCTGCCAGTTGCCGGGCCAGCGCAACCGAGGACGATCCCGCCACCGAACTGGTGTGCGGCTTCACGGCCAGCCCCAGCAGTCCCACTCGCTTGTCGCGCAGCGTCGGCATCACCTCGGCGATCTTGCGCATCGTGCGCTCGGCTTGTTGCTGGCTCACCGCCCGGGCCGCCGCCAGCATCCGCAACTCCACTCCCTTGCGCTGTGCCAGCGCCGTCAGGCTTGCAATGTCGTTCTCCACAAAGCTGCCGCCCAGTGCCCACGCCGGCCTGCAGGCAGCGCGGCGCAATCCGTTTGTCCAGCCCCAGCGCCAGCGAGAGATCCAGGGCATCGGCGTTCACGTGTTCGCAAAGCTCGGCCATTTCGTTGATGAACGAAATCTTGGTTGCGATAAACGCGGTGGCTGCCTCGCGCACCAGCTCCGCGGTCTCCGGATTGGTGACAATCACCGGAGTGCCGCGCAGCACCAGCGGACGGTAAATGATCTTCAGCGTCGAGATCGCCTGTGCGTTGCTGGTCCCGAAGAGAAGCCGGTCTGGCCAGTTAAAGTCCTCTACCGCACAGCCCTCGGTGAGCGGAGATCGGATGCGCCACCACGGTGATGTCGTAGTCCAGCTCGCGAGCTTCTCGTGCGATCCGCGTCGCCGTTCCCACCGGCGTCGGAGTACAGATCAGCAGCAGCGTATCCGGGGAGCGCGTTCGCCGCCAGCTTCAGCGCAATCGCTTCGGTCTCACTCGCATCGTCCTGTGCCAGGTAGATCACCTGCGAGCGCGCCGCCTGCGACTCGATCTCGGTCGAGTACGTCAGTCTTCCCGCCCGCTCATTGCGCCGGATGATCTCTTCCAGGTTTTTTTCGTAGAAAGCGATGCGGC
Source organism: uncultured Acidobacteriota bacterium (assembly GCA_963737175.1). Taxonomy (GTDB): domain Bacteria; phylum Acidobacteriota; class Terriglobia; order Terriglobales; family Acidobacteriaceae; genus TOLSYN. Next base: position 133,516 of record CAVTRQ010000017.1, read on the forward strand.
CCTGCGCCAGATTGCAGAATCTTATCTTCTGCGGTATCGCAGCACACTATCGGCGTTCCAAAATCCGCAAGGCATGCGGAGAGAATGGTTCCTAAGTATCCAGCGCCATAGACCAGAATTTGCATTGTAACCTCGTCGCCACGCTCCCGAAACGCGACGCTCTGCAATCCAGTCGGGAGGGTTCGGCGTATTCCAAGCAACGCCACGCTGATCTCATTAGGCTTCGAACCAGTTGGATTTGCAATGCGAAAGACGGTCATTGGCCACTCGTGCGGCGGTGCGCCGCAATCCGCCGGCGATTACCGCACGGGAGCCGAGAGTTCGATTTCGGCGAGATCGGTCCACGTGTGTTCGTGTCCGCGCACAAACGTCAGCCGTTCCACCGAGATTCGGTGGGAGCCCTGATAGGCTTGCCAGCGCGCCTTGCTGCTCCGCAGTACTTCCTCGGCGCGCTCGTTGCTCTCCAACTTGGCGACCGTAACGTGCGGCATGTAGGGGAGTGTTTCGGTATAAGCCAGGGAGTCGCGATTCAGCAGGTCGTGCAGCTCCCGCATCCTGTAACCCGCGAAGCTCACCCGGATGAACACCGTCGGCGTAATCGGCAGGAAGCTTTCCACCTCGCCCAGCCCCACCTGGAAGGGAGTAACCGTCGCGCCTAACTGGCGCAGCATGGTCACCGCATCCTCTTCCGAGCCCTGCAACGGCCGTGGCGGCAGGACCGTCAGATGAGTCGGCAGGTGTGCGTGCACCGGATGGAGTTCGCGGCGCAGATCCTCCACAAACCCTCCGAGCTCGTTTTTTACGTACGCAACCAGCGCGTATTGCACAGGACGGCAGTCGCAAGACATAGCAATCCTGCTAATTATATGCGCCGCCACTCAGAGTGCAAATGCCATCTGCCGGGCGGGCGCTTCCGATGGCTTGTCGCCTCATCTTCCGCCCGCTCAATTTGCTCCCACGCCGGTGCTGTTCGGCAGTGCTGTCTTCTGCGCAAAGCTCTTCACTTCGTCGCCGCGGAAGTACTTCGCCTTGTCTTGGCGCATCTCCGGCATCGCCGAATACGGCTTGCTGTAGTCGTTGTTCGCGTTCCAGAACAGAAAGCCATCGGCTCCCTTGCCGTGCGAGACCGCAACCTGAACCCGAATGTACTCTGGAGAGTAGCTCTTCGTTCTCCAGCCAAAAGCCTGTAGCCACGGACGCAGCACGACGCCGCTCTCGGCCGTCACCTTCTGGAAGCGTGCCATCGACTCGCCGATGAAGTGCTCCGGCGCGTCTCCCGGAGAGGTGTAGCCGTCCATGCCGTAGAAGTGCGACGGGTAGATCATCGGAGAAATTACATCGCAATACTTCGCCATTTGCGTTATATCCTGCCCGGTGTGCGACAGATCGATCGGCCGCTGCCATGCCATCACGCCGAAGACATCCAGCGAAAACAGAACCCCCATCGGCTTCAGCTCGGATTGTGCTTTCTTTAGGAAGGCTGTAATCGCGTCCGCGCGCTGCCAATCCGGATGCTCGGCTTCAAACAGAAATTTCGCATCCTTCTGGTCGCCCTCGGCTGGGAAGCGCACGTAGTCAAACTGAATTTCGTCGGCTCCGTTGGCTGCCGCAAACTTCGCCAGGCCAATGTTGTATTCCCATACTTTTGGGTTGGAAGAGTCGGTCCAGACCAGCTTGCCGTTTTCGCGCCACGCTCCGCCTCGGCGCGATTGCACCGCCAGCTCCGGATGCTTCGTCACCAGCGCATCGTCGCGGAAGATTGCAATGCGCGCGATCGCGTGGAGTCCCAGGGAGTGGAGATAGGCGGTAAACTTCGGCAAATTGCGGATTGGATAACTCTTCTGTTCCGGCGCCAGCGGCAATCCGGTCGGAACACTCACCGAGCCATCTGAGTCCTTAATGTCGAAGACCACGCTGTTGCCGCCCGCCTCGCGCCAGGTGCGAATGATCTCAAGTCCCTTGGCGCTGCCTGCCATCGTGCCCGTCAGATAGACCGCGCGCACCTCGAAATTCTTTGGCAGCAGCACCGGCTTTTCCGCCCAGTTTTCCCGGTACGAGGGGATCACGATCTCCGAGCCCGGCTTGGGCCAGAGTCCTTTGACCTCCGGGTTTGCAGCCCGGATCGCGTTCTCCAACTCGCTGCCGGTTAGAAAGGTTGTCAGTGGCAGGTAATGATGCACGATGCCAGGGACGCTCTCTCCCTTGGTAACCGTGTGCAGCGCGCTGTTCACCGGCACGGTACGCGCCCGTGGCGTCATCGTGGCCGCCGGCTTGGCGTCGGTCGTCGGCAGCGCAAGTCCGGGTGCGCCAGCCGTGCGCTCCACGGCACGCGCGCGCAACGGAAGCTTTTCTAAAATCGCAAAGAGTAGGAGCAGGACCGAGCCAGAGACGAGAAGCGACAGAGAAACCGATTTCCGAGACATTTCCAGAGTTCCTTCTGAGCGGATACTAGCACGCATTTTTGCCTGGTAACGAGAGTAGATCACCTGAGTTTCTCAATTATTTTTTTAAGCAGTGATCAAGTGGATTCGTGCCAGTGTGGCATTTCCGCAACGCGTCAAGAGGCTGGCTCCCTTTTTCTCGCTTCTGCATCTAACCTCGTCAAGGGGTGAAGTGAAGCGGAGGTTGCTGTGGGGGTTCGATCAGTCTTTCGAAGTCTCTGATGCAACGCGGCACTCGCGTCCTCCATCTCAGGATTCCTGTAGCTTGGATAGAAATTAAGGTCAGACGATGAAAACCGGACTCAACGCGATCCTTGACCCTTCCCGCCGCTCTAGTGACGCGCAGGACTTCGACACTGCCATTCGGCGCAAAATTGTGGGCCAGGACGATGCAGTTGAAAAAGTTACCGGAATCTACCAGATGTTTCTGGCCGGTCTGAACGCTCCCGGGCGTCCCGTGGGCAATCTTCTCTTTTTGGGGCCGACCGGATCCGGCAAGACCCGCGTCGTGGAGGCGGTCGCCGAGGCGCTCTTCGGAGATGCTCGCGCCATCGTCAAAATCGACTGCGCGGAATTCCAGCATTCGCATGAGATCGCCAAACTGATCGGCTCGCCCCCGGGTTATCTCGGGCACCGCGAAACCCACCCCCTGCTCACCCAGGAGGCGCTCAACCAATGGCACACCGACCGGCTCAAGCTCTCGCTGCTGCTCTTCGACGAGATCGAAAAGGCCAGCGACGCACTGTGGCAGCTTCTCCTCGGAATTCTCGACAAAGCCACGCTCACCCTCGGTGACAACCGTCGCGTCGATCTTTCCCAGTGCCTCATCGTTCTAACCTCGAACCTGGGCGCGGGAGAGATGAATGAACTGCTCAACGGAAACATGGGCTTCGCTCAGCCCAGCGGCGTGATTGATAACAAAATTGACGCCAAGATGCAGCGCGCCGCCATTGATGCAGCGCGCCGCAAATTCTCCCCTGAGTTCATGAACCGCATCGATAAGGTGGTTGTTTTCAAAACCTTGCGCAGCGAGCATCTGGAGAAAATCTTGGAGATTGAACTCGGCATGGTGCAGCAGAGGATTCTGCAGGCCACCGGCAACAACCAGTTCGTCTTCAGTTGCACCTCGCGGGTCAAGAGCCTGCTGTTGCAGGAGGGAACTGACCCCAAATACGGCGCCCGTCACCTCAAGCGCGCGATCGAGAAAAACATTGTATTTCCGCTGGCCAATCTGGTGGCGACCGCGCAGGTCCGGCTCGGTGACTTTATCCGCATCGACCTCAACGACGAAGGCGCCATGACCTTCGTCAAGGAAGCCGAGGGCGCACTGGTTCCCGTGCTCCTGGAAAAATACGGCCCCGAGTTCACTTCGCAGCACGCTGCCAGGATGGGACGCGCCGCCCGCCGTGACGCGGCCGTCTCCGGTGGCCCGCTGCTCGACCACAAGTAGCTACGCCGATGATCCCCTCGGCGTAGCTACTCCGTATCCTCCATCGATTTTTTTAGTCTAAGACAGGAATGCCGAGTTGTTGCCGCAGTTGGGCCAGCGCAGCCTCTGCTGTCAGGCCGTACTTCTTGCGCAACTCTTCCGGCTTGCCATGTTCAATGAACTGGTCCGGCCAGCCGATGCGCAGCACCGGCGTACTCAGCCCCAGCCGGTTTAGCTCTTCCAGAACCGCGCTCCCGAAACCTCCCGCCAGAGCGTGGTCTTCCAGCGTCACCAGCACTTCAGCCGATCGCGCAAATTGTGCAACCATGCTGGCATCGATGGGCTTGGCGAAGCGCGCGTTGATCACCGCCGCGGCAACGCCCTCCGAGGCCAGCTTCCCGGCAATCTCCCGCGCCAGCGGCAGCATGGCTCCCAGTGAGAAGATGGCGACGCGGTCATTGCCGGTGTGCTCCAGCAGTTCGGCCTCACCGATCCGGAGCGCCACGGGCTGCTCCTTGACCGGCGTCCCCGGACCTATGCCGCGCGGATAGCGCACTGCGGATGGGCCGTCATGCTGCAACGCGGTAAATAGCATGTCCGCGAGTTCGTCCTCATCCTTCGGATTCATGTGCACGATGTTCGGAATCCCGCGCAGATAGCTGATGTCGAACAGGCCGTGGTGCGTAGGGCCGTCATCTCCGCTCAGGCTGCCGCGGTCCATGCAGAAGACCACGGGCAGCTTCTGTAGGCAGACGTCATGCACGATGGGGTCAAAGCCGCGCTGCAGGAAGGTCGAATAGATCGCGCAGAATGGCCGGAAGCCTTTGGTGGCCATCCCGGCGGCAAATAGAACCGCGTGTTCTTCCGCGATCCCCACGTCGTAATACTGATTCGGATGCACCGCGCGGAAGCGGTCGAGCGCCGTGCCGTTGGGCATGGCGGCCGTAATCGCGATGACGCGGTCATTCCCGGTCGCCAGCTTGGAAAGCGAGTCGGCGAAGACCTCCGAGTAGGTGCGCTGCCCCAGGGCCTTGGTCTCGCCCGTCTCGGGATCGTACGGACCCAGTCCGTGGAACTTCTTCTGCTTCTCCTCGGCGGGCTCAAAGCCCCGGCCCTTCTGGGTGATGACGTGCAACAGTACCGGGCGATCCAGCGTCTTCAGGAACTGGAAGGTCCGGATCAGCGCGGCGATGTCATGTCCGTCAACCGGCCCATAGTACTTCAGCCCGAACTCCTCGAAGATCACCGAGGGCCACAACATGCTCTTGGCGGCTTCCTCGGCCTTGCGCGCAACCTGCGCCGCCAAGTTGCCACCGACTTTCTCCACCAGTTTGGCCGCCCGTTCGTGCAGCCGATGGTACTGCGGGCTGGTGACAATCTTGTTGAAGTAGCTGGCGATGGCGCCGACGTTTTTGTCGATCGACCACTTGTTGTCATTCAGCACGATGATCAGACGCTTGGTCTGCGAGGCGATGTTGTTGAGCGCCTCGTGGGTGATGCCGCAGGTGAAGGCGGCGTCTCCGGCGAGCGCGACCACGTGCTCTTTGCCCCCCAACCGGTCGCGAGCCACGGCCATGCCGAGCGCCGCTGAGAGCGCCGTGCCTGCATGTCCCGCGCCGTAGCAGTCATGTTCGCTCTCCGTGCGCAGCATAAAGCCGTTCAGCCCACCCGGAGTGCGGATCGTCGAGAAGCGCTCGCGCCGTCCGGTGAGCAGCTTGTGTACATACGCCTGGTGACTCACGTCGAACAGAAAGTGATCGCTAGGCGTGTCGAAGACGTAGTGCATGGCGATGGTCAGCTCGACCACGCCCAGGTTAGGGCCAAGGTGCCCGCCCGTGCGCGCCAGCACCGTGATCAGTTCGCTGCGAATCTCCTCCGCAAGCTGGATCAGCTTGGGTAGCGGCAACCGCTTTACGTCCGCCGGAGAGTGGATGGCGTCAAGAATGGGCGTCATGCTGATCGACTATGTTACTGCTTAATGCCGTTCTGCACGGCTGCTTTTTATGTGAACGGACCCAAAAAGGCGCGCATCCATGGGCCACGCCTTCTAAATTCAACTCCCTAGACGCGCTTCTTCGTCTTGGATGTGGATGACTTGGATGTCGAGGAGCGTCCCTTGGTGGAAGCAGAGTTCCTCTTTGGAAATACGCGCTTGAATATCTTATCTACATTCCGGAGCTGGCGCTTCAGGTCGAAGGCGCGATCCAGTGTCTTCTTTTCCACCCGGGAAGTAATCTCCGGATCGGCCGAGACGAGCTCACGAAAGTTGGTTTCCTCACGCCAGGCCTGCATGGCATTGCGCTGCACAATCCGGTAGGCGTCTTCACGCTGCACTCCGGCTTCCACCAGATCCAGCAGAAGCTGGCCGCTGAAGACCAGCCCGCCGGTCGAATCCAGGTTGCGCAACATGCGCTCCGGATAGACCAGCATGGTGTCCACAAGCGTGGTGGTTTTGGCCAGCAGGTAGTCGAGCAGGGTCGTCGAGTCGGGCAGGATGACGCGCTCCACCGAGGAGTGTGAGATGTCGCGCTCGTGCCACAGCGCAACATCTTCGAACGCTGGCTGCACGTTGCCGCGAATCACCCGCGACAGGCCCGAGATCTGCTCGCAGTTGATGGGGTTCCGCTTATGCGGCATCGCCGACGAGCCCTTCTGTTTCTCGCTGAAGAACTCCTCGGCCTCGCGTACTTCGGTCTTCTGCAAGTGGCGGATTTCGGTGGCGATCTTGTCCAGCGTGCATGCCACAACCGCCAGCGTGGCGACGTAGAAGGCGTGGCGATCGCGTTGAATCACCTGCGAGGAAACCGATGCCGGAGCTAGGCCCAGGCGTTCGCAGATCAACTCCTCATACTCCGGGTCGAGGTGCGCGCCATTGCCGACCGCGCCGCTCAGCTTGCCCACACGCATCTGTTCGGCCGCAAAATCAAAGCGTTCCAGGTTGCGCTGCATTTCGCTGTACCAGTTCGCGATCTTCAGGCCAAAGGTAATCGGCTCGGCGTGGACGCCGTGAGTCCGGCCGATCTGCGGTGTGTGCTGGAACTCCAGCGCCCGGCGCCGCAACACCACCAGAAACTCTTCAATGCCGGCCCGCAGCAGCACCGAAGCCTGCCGTACTAGCAACGCCTGCGCCGTGTCCACAACATCGTTCGACGTAAGTCCATAATGCAGCCAGCGCGACTCCGGACCAACTTTTTCCGCCACCGCCGTGGTGAAGGCAATGACGTCATGCTTCACCTCGGCCTCCACCTGGTGAATGCGCGCCACTTCAAACGCCGCGCCTTTTACGCGAATGGCGCGGGCCGCCGACTTCGGCACGATTCCTGCTTCGGCGAGGGTCTCGCTCGCGGCGACCTCAACTTGTAACCAGGTGCGAAATTTGTTTTCTTCGCTCCAAATCTGTCCCATCGCGGACCGGGTGTATCGAGGAATCAAGGCGAACTCCTTACCTGTTTATTCGTCAGGGATGAATTCCTTATTGTAGCAATGTCGGCGTGGAGATTCGGAATTTGCTCGCAGCAAAAAAGTAGGCCAGGTTGCCCTGGCCAAATCAGGAGATCCTCTTCTCTGAATTTTGATGCTATTCCGGCGGAAAAGGTATACCGGTCATGCAAACTATATCGGTCGTCAGGCGCCGAAACATTAGCTCTGGGAAATACCGAGCAATCCGCTCATCTCCTCGTAGAGAAATCCCTCACCGGGGCGATAGGGCTGCACCCATTTCCCATCGATGACAAATTGCGGAATGGCGCGCTTTCCCGTATTGCGTATCACCTCATCGGCAGCGCCCGGCGTGGCCTCAATATCGATCACCTGGTAGGGGATCGCGTGCTTGTCGAGAAAACGTTTGGCTTCCCGGCAGTCGGGACACCACGGTGCCGAGTAGAGGAGCAAGTTCATGTTCCAATAGATTCGACGGAGAGCTGGAAGTTTCAGAAATCAATCCAGAGATGCGCGCACCTGCCCGATCTACCATGATCGACGCACCATAAACACAGGGCGAAGCCGATGCTTCGCCCTGTGTTTGTGCCGCTCGCGTCTTCTCACGTCGAGGCCTTGAACTCCCCTCGCGCTAGACCTGTTCCTCGGGTTTTCCCGCTCCGGCCAGGAGCACTCCCAGAGCAATCAGGGCCGCTGCGGCCAGCGGTTGTCCGAAGGTTCCGGCCTCTGCCGCCATGCCCCAAAACAAAGCCCAGAGCACGCCAACCACGGCCATCAGAGCCCCGACCGGGCGCAGAACCGGGTCGCGGGTGACACCAATAATTTCTTTCTCGCCGGTTGAGTGTGCGGCATGACTTGACATGACTTTCCTCTTCGCAGCTTTCGATGCCGGAGGAGCAGCGACGGATTCGTAAAGATGGTGGTCGGCGAATTCGGTCGGGCCGTCAAAGCCACTGTTCATCCTCCGAGGTCGCATAGCAGCAGCTCGACGATTGCCTTTGTTGCCAACCGTTGGCGCCCCACCGGTACCTTCTCGGCAATGGTTTGAAACTTTGCAGAGCAGTGGCGCATCGATTATCCGTGTGCCTGTAAACACTTACCTTTCAGTTAATCGTTTAACCCAGAGCGGGATCGGCCCGGCCAAAAATGCGACCGCCAGTCAGGAGGGAAGATGAGCGATAAGAAGCGTCATGACGAAGTGCTTGCTACCGGGAACAATCCGAGCGTTCAGCGATCGAAAGGCGACGCCACCGCTCCGGCTCGCGTGACCGGCGTGGCAGCTTTGGGCGGCACGCCGGATCAGCGCGAGCCAGCGAGCCAGGACAGCTCCGAGGCTTGGAGCCCCAATGCGCGGGGCGCGGGGGACGTGCGCTTCACCTCCTACCCGCAGAATGAAGCGGCACAGAATCCGGCGGCCTGGGAGATCGGTCTGCCGCACGGCGACCGCAGTTTGAGCTGCGCGGACTGCGCCTGGAGCGTCTCCGGCAAGAGTGAGGAGGAAGTTCTCGGCTACCTGCGGGCGCACGCACGGCAGGCTCACGCGAAGAGCGAGTTCACTTCAGCAGAGTTGGAGAGCGCCCGGCGCGCAATCCATAAGCGCGCGGCGTAGGACAGGACACGTCCGCCGATGCACACGCGGCATCCCCTACCGGACAGTCGGCGGCAATGGTACACTGCGGTTCATTCCTGCAATTCTGATTGGACGAGTGAGCCTTGACTGAGAATTCGAGCGTAGCCGTTCCGCAGTGTTGTTGATCAGCTGCCCGGACCGCAAGGGTCTGGTGGCGGTGATCTCCGATTTCGTCTTCCGCCATAATGGAAACATTCTGCACGCCGACGAGCATCGCGACGCCGAGACCAGCCTGTTTCTGATGCGCGTGGAGTTCGATCCCTCTGCCATGGACGTGAGCCTGGACGAGTTGGCCGATGAGTTCACTGCGATTGCCGAGCCGCTTTGAGATGCGCTGGCGGCTGGCCAAGGGCAAGCGGCGTCCGCGCATGGGCATTCTGGTTTCGCAGTACGACCACTGCCTCGCCGACCTGCTCTACCGGCACAAGGCGGGCGAGCTGGACTGCGATATTCCGCTGGTGATCTCCAACCACACGGACGCCGAGCGGCTGGCGGGATTCTACGGCGCAAAGTTCGTACACACGCCAGTGACGCGCGAGACCAAGGCTGGAGGTGGAGCGGCAGCAGATTGCGATGCTGCGCGAGCAGGAGTGCGACGTGGTGGTGCTGGCGCGCTACATGCAGATTCTTTCGCGCCGCGTTTCGTGGCGGAGTTCCCCAACCAGGTCATCAACATTCACCACTCGTTTCTGCCGGCCTTCGTGGGGGCGCGTCCGTACCATCAGGCCTTCGAACGCGGGGTGAAGCTGATCGGCGCCACCAGCCACTACGTCACCGAGGTGCTCGACGACGGGCCGATCATCGAACAGGCAGGTGGTCGCGCATCTCGCACCGCGACTCGGTGCAGGATCTGGTGCAGAAGGGACGCGACCTGGAGAAGGTTGTGCTCTCGCGCGCCGTCGGCTGGCACCTGGAAAATCGCGTGCTGCTGTATGGGAAGAAAGACGGTGGTCTTCGACTAGGCGGGATGGTCAGCGGGTTCCGCTTGCCGCTGTACTCATGGCCCACGCCGTTCGCACTCTGGCACGAACGCCCACCTCTGCCGACTGCGGCAGATGTGGGCATCTTCAGCGAACTGGAGATGTGGTTACTCTCCAAGGTGAGTGAGGAGTGATGGCGGACGGTTACTTCTTGCGGGTCAGCTTTGACAGTTCCTCAACGCTGGCATTGTCGTCATAGACCCCGGCAACCACTACATACGGGGTTCCTTTGGCACCCAAGCTATAAGCGATCTTGCGGAAGCCCACCGTTCCGCCGGGCTTCGGCCACCAATACTCGGACCAGATGCCGGAAGGTTTCTTTGCTGCTTCACAATAGTCTTCCTGGAACAATACCTTTCCTTGCGTGTCTTTCAGCAACATGAAGTCTTGGCCTATGAGCTCCGGCTTGATGGGGTGGGCCGCTATGACATGCTTATCGCAGTTCTGGATGAAGATATAGGTGTCCGCCCACACCCATGGACCCTGCTTCCGATTAAACTGTGCCAAGTCACCCGTCTTCGATAGGGTGATGGCCGCTCTCTTTACCTTGGCGACGACCTGCTCAGCGGTTGCCTTATGCTGCCCAACGGCGACCGTGCACAGGGTAAGGATAGCCACCGCCGCTAAAATTCTGCTGATCTTCATTCCTTAAAAACCTCCTTTGTTGATGCCTCAGTGGATGCCGGACAGCTCTGGCAAGATGTCACTGCCCGCTCATGCTTGAACGCTCGCTCGCTGTGAGGATTGCCCAGGCCATGCGCGAAAAGAAGAATCGATTGGTGGCCGAGAAGCTTGAGGCGGTGCGGGAGGATTGGGCTTTGCAGAGGGCCTTCGCGTTGCTTAGCGACACTCTCAAAAATAGGATGACAGTCTCAAACATGGGTGCGGGCTGAACTGGATTGTGGATCGTGGCACAATAGATTGCGGGAGAGCAATCATGAAGGTTCTTTTACTGAGCGGTAGCCCGAAGCCAAACGGCAATACGGTGTTGTTGATGCAGGAGTGCCGGAAGGTGATTAAAGATCGCGGCGTTGAGGCCGAGATTGTTTCATTCGCGGGAATGAAGATCGAGTGCTGCATCGGTTGCGGAAAGTGTTCCACCGCCGGGGAGTGCGGACTGGATGATGGGCTGAATGAAATCATGGACAAGATACGTTCTGCCGACGGGCTCATCGTTGGCACGCCGGTTTATTTTGGAACCGCTCGGGGAGACGTGATGTGTGCGCTGCAACGGATTGGATATGTCTCGCGCAACTCGGTCAATTTCCTGGCCGGGAAAGTCGGCGGGCCGGTGGCCGTGGCGCGGCGCGGCGGGCAGACCCTGACCCTGCAGGAGATGCTGATGTTCTTCCTCATCAACGACATGATTGTGCCGGGATCGAATTACTGGAATATGGTCTTCGGAAGGCTGCCGGGAGAGGCTCTCAACGATGAAGAGGGCGTGGCGACGGTTCGCCACTTCGCGGCGAACGTGGCGGAGCTGGTGAAGAAGTTGCATCCGGCGACGGAGCAATCGGGCGCGCACTGAGATCGCGGGACTCGTATCTCGCGGGACGAATGACTAATATCTTGGTACCCCGGGGTCGATCTCCAGCGACCAGCGTTCGATGCCACCGGACATGGATTGCACCTTCTGATAGCCCTCTTTGCGCAGCCGGGCTGTGACCGAGAGCGAGCGTACGCCGTGGTGGCAATAGACTACGATGTGCAACTCGGGGTCGAGTTCGTGCAGGCGGGCTGGAACGTCTTCCATTGGGATGTGCCGGCTGTCGGCGATGCTGGCGGTCTGGCGCTCCCAGGGCTCCCGGACATCGAGAATGAGCAGCTTGTCGTTGCGCTCCTGGTGCTGCCTTAGTTCCTTCGGAGTGATTTCGTAATCCATAACGTCCTCACTTCTAACTGCTGGTTCGACGAGTCCTGGGGTTCGGCGCATCTAAAAAAACGAAAGAGAGTGGATATGAAACTGAACATTAAAGCTGTTTCGGCCGCCTCTGCGTTGATCTGGAGCGGCTGTGTTCTCATCGTCGGAGTTGCCAACGTCATCCAACCGCGCTACGGCAAGGAGTTTCTGCAGGTGGTTTCATCGATCTACCCCGGTTATAAAGCGCGTCCCAAGTTAAGCCAGGTCGCGATTGGAACTGGATATGCCGTGGTGGACGGAGCCGTCGGAGGTGCGCTCTGTGCCTGGCTGTACAACCGTATTGCGTCAAAGTGTGAAGCCTCCGAAGGCGACGAAGCCAGCATTCACGCCGGTCCGGTGAGAACCGCAGTGTAGGATTCGAGTGCCGCGCGTGAAAAGTTGCTTGCCAAAACTTGGCGCAAAATCAATGCTCAACGTGAACCTCGCAAGTCATTGTGGCAGGATTCGCACGGCGCGTTTCAGTGATAGGTTTTGCGCATGGCGAAGAGGCAATGCGCGTCCACGATCATGTCAGGCGTGGAGATGATGACGTTGTCCGAGCCGCAGCAGGGGCAGACTGGAGTTTCGCCCTCGTCCCAAAAATCGGCGATATCGGCGTAGGAGAAGAGCCGGTAGCAGTTGGTGCAACCGCAAGGCGTATCCGGAGATTCTGCTTCGCGAGCCATGCCATAGAGCATAGCACCGCAGCCGGCGTTGCGACGGATCCGGCCGAATGACGGCCCTCACATCGGCTGCTGGCGCTGGCATCCCGGCGGGCAAATTGCGCAACAAAAAACGTTGAAGTGCATGCGCGGAAGACAGAGCTCGATCTCCGCGCGGTCATTTCCAGAGAGGCGGAATCCATGGCGAGCTTTATCAAGGACGTCGAAGAGATTCGGCAACGGGCGATGCGCAAGTTGGATGACGGAGCGGTGACGGACGGCTATCAGCTCGACCGGGAGCAGTCGATTGCAATTCTGAATGAGGCGCTGGCCAGCGAGATCGTATGCGTGTTGCGCTACCAGCATCATTACTTTATGGCCTCCGGCGTGCATGGGCGGAGCGTGGCGCAGATATTCAAGGAACATTCCGACGACGAGCGCGAACACGTGGATGAGATTGCCGAGCGCATCCAGCAACTGGGAGGAAAGCCGGACTTCAATCCGGGATCGCTGGTGGGACGCTCGGTTTCGCAATACGTGGAGGGCGAATCGCTGGGGCAGATGATTCGCGAAGACCTGATCGCCGAACGGATGGTGATCGATGTGTATCAGCGCTTCATCGAGCACTTTGGAGCGAAAGATCCGACGACGCGGACGATGTTTGAACACATCAAGAGCGAAGAAGAAAAGCACGCCGACGAATTGAGCGAGCTGCTGTTTATCGTCGATCCGCGCACCGGCGCCGATGCGATGGCCGATCCGGTGACCGAGGCTGCAAGCCAGAGCGCCGCCGCGCTGAAGCCGGAGACCGAAGAGGAGTTTGAGCTGGTGGAGCGGGCACTGGCCGAACATCGCGAAGAACGGCTGCGGCTGGAAGGCGAGTCGGAGGCTCCGGGTAAGTCGATTGGCGGCGTGGGCGGAAGGCCGATGAACCGGCGGAACCAGCCGGCAGAGGCCGATGACCGCGAGGCCGCCGAGCACGCCAATGACGGCGCAATGCAAGGCAGCAACCGTTCGCCAAGGGTGCTGGAGAAACAGAGAAAGAATCGGGTGGCGTGAGAGTCCGTTTCTAAGGTTGGAAGTACGGGGTTTCAAGGTTGGGAAGTTGCGGGGCTGGAGGTGGTCACTCCTGCCCCGTTTTCTTTTACGGCGGGTATCGGCTGCTTACGATTTGAAAGCTTGAAAAACTTCGAGCCCAAGTCCGGATGAGAAATCCGGGCTAGCTTTTCACGTCCGCGATGAGGCTCTCGATCTCGCGGCGCTGGGTGGCGGTGAGCGGAAGCAGGGGCAGGCGCGGATTGCCGCCGTAGAAGCCGTTGAGGTCGGCGGCGTACTTGACTCCGGCAATGCCCAGCTCGCTCGCAATGCGAATGCAGGCGGCTTCGATGCGCTGCTGCTTCTCGGCGGCGAGTTTGTGGTCGTTGTCCTTGAAGGCCGCGTAAATTTCGTAACAGGCGGTGGGCGCGCAGGCGGCAAAGGCCAGGATGCCGCCGACGGCTCCCACGTTGAGCAGCGCATGCAGTTTGTGTCCGGAGCCGACCAGCGTCTGGAAGCCGACCTCCTTGCGGCGGGTGCGCAGGTCGCCGATGACTTCGACGGCGGCCGACGAGGGCTGGGTTGGCTGGATGCCGTCGCTGCGGGTTGCGGCGGACTGAGCCGGATGCGCCGGCGGCGACAAGCTGCGCCGCGTGCCGCCGGAGCCTCGGTCGCCTTCTGGATCATGCGGGCGGTGACGGGCTGGAAGTCGTGCGTGGTGCGGGCCTGGCGCTTGATGTGGCGGGTGCGCTGGACGATGCGTTCGACCTTGGCCAGATCGCCGGAGGATTCCTTGATGCCGATGATGTTGGGGTGGGCGGCGAGTTCGACGATCAGTTCGACGGGGAGATCGTAGCCGGTGCACTGCGGAAAGCTGTAGAGCATGACGGGCAGCGGCGAACGGTCGGCCACGGTGCGGAAGTAGTTGAGCATGGCCGGGCGGAGTCATCTGGGCGCGGTAGTAGTGCGGGGTGCGCACCATGACAACGTCATAGCCGAGCGAGGCGGCGTACTCGCAGGCTTCGCACCGTCTCCTGCACGGACTCATGTCCACAGCCGGCGATCATCACCTTTTCCGGGGCGGCGGCGTCGATGGCGGTGCGGAAGACCTCGCGCTGCTCCTCGCAGTTGAGCAGGACGGCCTCGCCGGTGGAGCCGAGGACGACGATGCCGGTGATGGGGCCGTGGCTGTAGCGCTCGACGTTGTGTTCCAGCTTTTTGAGGTAGAGACGTCCGTCGGCGTAGTAGGGAGTGGTGATGGCGGGAAAGATTCCGTTGAGCAACATGGTCACGTTTCATTGTAGTGCAAGCAGGGTGCTGCATGTAGCGCCTATCGTGCGGGCGTGGCTGCATCGTTTGCTGGGCAAGAGCATCGAAAGTGTTACCGGGGAGTATGGCGAAGACAAAGACAGCAACGGCAGTCCTGGGCGGAGGATGCTTCTGGTGCGTCGAGGCTGCGCTGCAGCAGCTTGAGGGCGTGCTGAGGTGGAGAGCGGCTACATGGGCGGCAAGTCGGAGCAGCCCAGCTACGAGCAGGTTTGCACGCGGAGAAACCGGACACGTGGAGGTGGTGCGGGTGGAGTTCGACCCGGCGGTGATCTCCTACGGGGAGTTGCTGGAGGTGTTCTTTACGGCGCATGATCCGACGACGCTGAACCGGCAGGGCAACGACGTGGGAACGCAGTACCGGTCGGTGATTTTCGTACTCAACGACGGGCAGCGGGCGGAGGCCGAGCGGGTGATCGCCGAGCTGGACGGCAGAAGCAGGTCTTTGACGCGCCGATTGTGACCGCCGTCGAGCCGGCGGGCAGCTTCTGGAAGGCCGAGGATTACCACCAGAATTATTTTGCCAACAACTCCCACCAGCCTTACTGCCTGTTTGCCGTGGCTCCCAAGGTGGCCAAGGTGCGGGCCAAGTACGCCGACCGGGTGAAGCGGGCCGGCTGATAGGCAGCCGGTTCAAGCCTGGAGCGCTCTGGCCGCATGCGCGTTTCCTGATCGCTTCTCTCATGACGCGTCTGGGCACAGGCGCGTATTTGCAGGCTGCGGGATTTGGCCGGCGGACGATTGCAGCCGTCCGCAGCACGGCAGTCCGGGCGGAGGCTCAGCTCGGCAATGCGAGTGAGCAGGACGTCCATGGCTGAAGGGCTTCTGCAGGAAGACCGCGGAGTATGTCGGCACGGTCCGTCCTCGCTGAAATCCTGGTCGGCATAACCGGACATGAAGATGAAGCGGAGGTTGGGGAGCCTTCGGCGGCCAGGCGGACCAGTTCGCGTCCACCCATGCGGGGCATGATGAGATCCGAGATCAGGATGGACACGTCCGGGTTCTGGGCCAGCAGATCGAGGGCTTCGATGCCATCGGACGCGGCCAGCACCTGGTAGCCATGATTGCGGAGATGGCCGGCGATGGCTTCGCGCAGGGCATCCTCGTCTTCGACCACCAGAATCAGGCCTCGTCCGGCGCGGGAAGGCTTCTGGATGGGCGAATCCGGCGGAGTGGCATCTTCCAGGCAGCGCGGAAGGCAGATGGTGAAGGTTGCTCCACGTCCCGGCGCACTCTCGACGCGGATGCTTCCGCCGGATTGCTGAACGATGCCGTAGACGGTGGCCAGGCCGAGTCCGGTTCCTTTTCCGCGCTCCTTGGTGGTGAAGAATGGTTCGAAGAGTTTCTCCTGGATCTCGAGGGGAATTCCGATGCCGGTGTCGGAGACGGAGATTTCGACGAAGCCGGCATCGAGCGTGAAGGTTGCGGGTGGCCAGGACCAGCGATCCGCCGTTGGGCATGGCATCGCGGGAGTTGACGCAGAGATTGAGGATGACCTGCACGATCTGGTCGGCGTCGGCCTTGACGCGCCCACAGCTCGGGGGCGAGATCGCAGCGCAGGTCGATGTTCTCCGAGATGATGACGGCGAACCATGCTGCTGGTTTCCGAAAGGATGACGTTGCAGTCGAGGATTTGAGGCGCCAGCACCTGCTTGCGGCTGAAGGCCAGCAACTGGCGGGTGAGCGACGAGGAGCGCTGCGCGGCGCGCAGAATCTGCCGGTGTAGCGTGCGCAGCGGATCGTTCTCGGGGAGAGAGCTTTCGAGCAGGTCGGCGTAGCTGACGATGACCATGAGCATGTTGTTGAAGTCGTGAGCCACGCCTCCGGCCAGGCGGCCGATGGCGTCCATCTTGCTGCGACTGGTGGAGTTGCTCCTGCAACTCGGTTTCAATGGTGACGTCGCGCTTGACGGCCACGTAGTTGATGATCTCGCCGTAGCGGTCGACGACGGGCGAGATGGTGGCTTCCTCGGTAAACAGCCTTCCGTTCTTGGCGCGGTTGATGAAGCGGCCGCTCCAGCTCTCGCCGGCTTTCAGCGACTTTCCAGAGCCTGGCGTAGAATTCGCTGGGTTGACGCCCGCTCTTCAGAACTCGCGGATTCTTTCCGAGCACCTCCTCGCGGCTGTATCCGGTGATGCGCTCGAAGGCCGGGTTGACGTAGACGATGTTGGCGTCCAGGTCGGTGATGACGATGGATTCGTCGACCTGCTCGATGGCGCTGATGAGGCGGGCGTTTTCGGCCTCGTCACGCTTGCGCTGGGAGATGTCGCGCAGCACGACCTGGATGGAGCGGACTCGCCCGCATGGAGAACGAGGAGGCGGCGACCTCGACATCCACCATGGAGCCGTCGCGGCGAAGCACGCGGGTCTCTCGCGAGGAGATCCGGGTCTCACGCGCATAGAGCTTTCGAATGAGCTTGTTCGGCGAGTTCGCGCGTGCTCGGGGGCGACAAATTCCACCAGACTGTGATCCTCGAGATCGTGGGTGGGGTCAAAGGCAAACATCTCGCACGGCGGCGCGGTTCGCAAGGACAATTCTTCCCTCGCGCTCGACGACGATGGCATTGGGAGAGTCCTCGACCAGCCGGCGGTAGCGCGCTTCGCTCTCCTCCAGTCCGCGATGGACTTCGGCGAGCGAGGTGATCGCCGAATTGAGGGCGCTGGTGCGCTCCTCGACCAGACGCTCCACCTGCCGGCGACGGTCGAGCGGATCCGCGCTATACCCGGCGACCAACAGGGTGAACGAGAAGAGCGAGTGCCCCGCCGAGATAGCTGTAGGTGTTGCTCACCGGAAACGCGCCGGGCATGGGAGAGGCGGCGAGTTGCCAGGTGCGTCCGCCGACGGTGATGGTCCGGTATTGGGTGAAGGCCGAAACCGGCTGCGGCCGCCGCTTCGAGGATGGATACAGTTGCTGCGCCGGGGGCGCTGCTGAGATCGGTAAGGGTGAGATCAACGCCGGAATTGGCGCCATGCTTTTCGACGACGTCGCCAATCCGCAGCACGCCCACGGCAAATCCCAGCAACTCTTTCTTGCCGAAGACGCCGCCATGGTGACGATAGACGGAGCGGATGATGAGGATGCCGTACTGATCCGACGTCTCCTGGATGAGGGTGAGCCGCGGGGTTGCGGTCAGCTCTCCGGTGGATGCGGCGCGCAGGAAGAAGTCGCGACGGATGGTGTTGTTGGCCAGGTCGTCGTATCCGGAGACAATTTCATTGCCGGCATGGGGCTGCACGTACAGGACGGGAAAGTAGTAGGGACGGTGCCGGGCGGGAACCATCTTTCCCTCCGCCACGCGGTCGCGAATCTCAAATCCAGGCAAACCACTCTGCGCGCGCGGATTTTTCAAAGGCCGCGCGCTCGCTGAAGGAGACTCGTGGAACCCATTCGAGAGCCTGGATTCCGACATCGCTGACCGAGCAGGAGCGGGGTGACAAAGCTGTCAAAGGAGGAGCGGGTGACGGGATAGCTGGAGTCGCAAAAGGCCCCGAGAGCTACGACCTTGCCGACGGTTAGATCCAGATCGGATTGAAGGTTGTCAAAGCGCTCCTGTGCGGCCCGCTGAAAGGCGGCTTTGGCTTTCTCGGTCTCCAGGGAGCGGAGGGAAACAAAGACCAGCACCGAAACAAGATGCCGAAGCACAGCAAGGGCAACGACCGGCAGATGCCGCCGCAAGCGATTGAGCAAGCGCATCAACAGAATTGCCCCCTTTGGATTGCCAACCCAGCCTTGCTTCAGGAGATACTTTGCAGCTTACTGTTCCGAGGCTTTTCCAGATTCAGCTCTGTGAAGTTTATTCTCTCCCAGGAACTCAGGCTCGCACATCCAGGAACAAGAGCAGAGAGTTCACGTATCGTTCGTAACTTGTGAAGACGTAACTTGTGAAGATTTGGAAGCTTAGGGAACCGGCAGGGGCTCGGTAGGACACGAGCGCTCACCGACGCGTCGCACGATGGCTTCGATGAGTCCGGGAATGGTGTACTGGGCGGCCTGCACGTCCACGCTCAGCTGGAATTGGCGCAGGGTATCCGAGGTGACCGGACCGATGGAGGCGTTGAGCACGCCTTCCACCAGTCGGGAGCGGCCCGAACGAATGCCGAGCAACGCGACGTAGTTGTTGACGGTGGAGGAACTGGTGAAGGTGATGACGTGCGGACGGCGCTGCGGATCGCGCAGCACGGCGCGAAGCTCGACCCGCGAGCTCTGCGGAATCACCGTCTCGTAGGCCTCCACCACATCCAGAAACGCTCCCAGGTGGCGCAGCTCGCGGGGAATGACGTCGCGGGCGATCTTGGCGCGGCAGAGCAGAACGCGCTTGCCGCGAACTTTGTCGGAGAGCGCCTCCACGATGGCTTCGGCGACGTACTCCTTGGGCGTCACGGCGACCTTCAATCCTTCGCGCTCGATGGCCGCGCGGGTGGCCGGACCGATGGCGGCGATGTTGAGGTGAGCCAGCGACGCGCCTGGGAATGTTGAGCTGCGCCATGCGATCAAACATGGCGCGCACGCCATTCACGCTGGTCAGGATCAGCCACTCGTACTCGGCCACGAGTTTGAGCGACTCGTCCAGGGACTTGAAGGAGCGCGGCGGACGAATCTCGATGAACGGAATCTCGTAGACCTCGGCGCCGAGCGCACGCAGGCCGGCCGAGAGCGCGCCGGCCTGCTCGCGGGCGCGCGAAACCAGGATGCGCCAGCCCTCCAAGTGGCGCGGTGCGAGTCCGGTGTTTTCGTTTTCGCTCATACGCTCCTGGCCTGGAGACTTAGCGCGGCGTGGTGCTGGCCGCGTTTTCGCTGTACACATCCTGCAGAATCTTGTCTCCGCCGCGGCTGAGAATGCAGGTTGCCGAGGCGCTGGCCGAGTTCGACCGGATCGGTGCCGCTGCCGATTTCGCGCAGCAGCTCGCTGCCGTCGGGACGGGCGCAGATGGCGGTGAGCTTGATCTCGCCGTTGGCGCACCACGGCGTAGGCGCCGATGGGAACCTGGCATCCGCCGCCGAGCTGGTTGAGCAAGGCGCGCTCGCAGACCGTGGCCAGGCGCGAAGGCTCGTCGTTCAGGAAGGCGAGATGCTCGCGCATCATGGTGTCGCCGAGGCGGATTTCGATGCCGAGCGCGCCCTGTCCGGCGGCCGAGCACATGATCTCGGGCTCGATGATTTCCTTGATGTGCTGGGTTTTGCCGAGGCGCTTGAGGCCGGCGGCGGCCAGAATCACGGCGTCGTATTCGCCCTCTTCCAGCTTGCGCACGCGGGTGTCCACGTTGCCGCGCAGGGGAAAAATCTCAAGGTCGGGGCGGAACTGCTTGAGCTGGGCCTGACGGCGCAGGCTGCTGGTGCCGACGCGGGCGCCCTGCGGCAGTTCCTTGACGCTGTTGTAGCGAATCGACAGGAAGGCATCGCGCGGATCGACCCGCTCGGTGATGGCCGCGATCTCAAAGGGGCCGGCCAGCGTCGGTGGGAAGGTCCTTGAGGCTGTGCACGGCAAGATCGACGCGGCCTTCCGCGAGCGCCTCCTCGATCTCCTTGGTGAACATTCCCTTGGTGCCGACCTTGGCCAGAGCCACGTCGGTGATCTTGTCGCCCGTGGTCTTGATGATTTCGAGCTCGACCTCGTGTCCTTGCTGCGCGGAGCAGGGCCGAGATGTGATGGGCCTGCCAGAGAGCAAGCTGTGAACCACGGGATCCGATACGAAGCAGGGCCATTCCAACTTCCTTTACTTATTGCTCAGTTTGACTTGTGTCCTGATTCGGTCGCGTCTGTGCGACTGCGGCCGATGCTGTCATGCTCGCTTGCCCGGGCCGGCGGAGCGGGCACCGCGGACGGGGCGCACCGGCTCGGGAGCAGTTCTCGGCGCGCAGGTTAAAGAGCTTGCGTACCACATCGACGACGGTGGTCGACTCCGGATCGCGCGCCGCCGATTTCAGGGTGGTGATCGGCGTGTGCATGATCTTGTTGATGATGCCGCGGGTGAGCGCTTCGACGGCCATCTCCTGCTCGGGCGAAAGGTTCCCAGGCGGCCGCGCACGCGGTCCAACTCGGCCTGGCGCAGGGTTTCCAGGTGCTGCTGCAGCGAGACGATGGTCGGAACCACTTCGGCGGTCTGGGCGCGCTGCTCGAACTTGCGCACCTCCTCTTCGACCAGCAACTCGGCGCGAACCGCTTCCTTGCGGCGGTCTCCGATGTGCGACTGCAACCACCTGCTGCAGATCGTCAATGTTGTAGACGAAGATTCCGTCCAGATCGTTGAGGCCGGGATCGATGTCGCGCGGCACCGCGATGTCAATGAAGAACATCGGGCGATTCTTGCGCGACGTGGAGGAACTTTTCGCCGTGCTCCTTGCGGAAGATGGCGTGCGGCGCGCCGGTGGAGCTGATGACGATGTCGGCCCAGGGCGCGGTCTCATAGAGGCGATCGAAGGGAATCGCTTCGCCGTCGAAC
Source organism: uncultured Acidobacteriota bacterium (assembly GCA_963737175.1). GTDB lineage: Bacteria > Acidobacteriota > Terriglobia > Terriglobales > Acidobacteriaceae > TOLSYN. The sequence goes on from CAVTRQ010000017.1 coordinate 154,799, forward strand.
TTATCCGCCAAGGCCACGGCGCGGTCAAAGGTGCGGTTGCCGACGTAGATCTTCTTGGCTCCGTGGGCGATCAGATGGCGGGCGGCCAGCTCGCACATCTTGCCGGCTCCCACCAGGTAGACCGACTTGCCGGCCAGGCTGCCGAAGATCTTTTCCGCCAGTTCCACGGCCACCGATGCGATGGACACCGAGGAGGTGGCAATGGTGGTTTCGTTGCGGACCTTCTTGGCGACGGCAAAGGCGCGGGTCAAAAGCTGGTCGAGCTGCGAGTTCACCGCGCCCAGGGCGCGCGCGGTGGCGTAGGCTTCCTTGACCTGTCCCAGAATCTGCGACTCGCCGACCACCATGGAATCCAGGCTGGAGGCGACGCGGAAGACGTGCTTGACGGCCTCCAGGCTGCTGATGTTCGAAGATGTACGGCTCGTACTCGCCGGTGCTGAAGCCGAAGTACTCGCGCACGAAGCTCTGCAGATCGCAATGGCCGTTCTGCGAGCGCGCGAAGATCTCCACCCGGTTGCAGGTGGAGACGATCATGCCCTCCTCGACGCCCTCCATCGAGGTGAGCTTGCCGAGAGCCTCGGGCAGACGCGACTCGGAGATGGCAAAGCGCTCCCGCACTTCGACCGGCGCCGTCTTGTGATTGACACCCAATACGGAAAAATTCATGGGGCGATGAACCTATGCAGTTTGCTCAAGTAATTCGCACCCCAGGCGCAGACCGAGACGAGCAAATGCAAAGCTGGCCAGAGTAGGCGGCCTTCCTGCCGCGCCAGCCGGCGCTCCAGCGGGTGTAGAGCAGGACAAGATAGATACCCCACATCAGCAGCGAGAGCAGCACCTTGGGATCGGCGAAATAGGTGGGCCCGTAGCGCTCCTGGGCGACCACGGCGCCGGCCAGCAGTCCGACGGTCATGAAGGGAAAGCCCAGCAGCAGCGCCTTGTAGCCAAGCTCATCGATCTCCTGCAGGGCGGGCAGGCGCGCGGCCCAGGTCGAGGTCTGCTTACGCTTGAGCTGGCGCGATAGCACCAGGTACAGCAGGCTGGAAACAAAGCTCAGGAAGAGCATGGCATAGCCGAACAGCAGAGTGCAGACGTGGAAGACAATCCAGCCGCTGCGGAAGGTGGGCGAGGAGAACTGCCACGTGCTGCTGCGACAGTGCCGAAGCAAAGGTCAGGAGGAAGATCAGCGGAAAGATGAACGCCGCCGGAGAAGCCGTCTTGTAGCGCACGATACAGCACGGTGAAGATGACGGCGATGATCAGCGCCAGGGCGGACTCGGCATGGCGGATGGTCAGCAGCTCGGCGTATCCGTAAAGAACGGCGGTCTCCACCAGGGAGACAAAATGAAAGACCATCCCCAGGCATACTGCCGGCGCAGCGATCTTTCCCGAACGCTCGCCCCGCTGCCGGAGCATCAGGATCGCGTGGATCAGTCCCACTCCGTACAGAACGGTCGCAACTCGAAGCCAAAGCAATGGCATATATAAAACGCCCTCACCAACCTCTCGCAATGAACAGAACACGAGGCAAGGACAATGTTGATTATACAAACGAGCGGGTGCGTCCTAAGTGTAACTGTCACAATGAAGTGTGATGTTCGTCACAATCATAGGACAGAATGGGACGCCTGACCAGAGCATCCCGCACTGGCACACCATCTTGGTGGAGCATCGGAGCACGGAAAGCGACAGGAGGTTGCATCCGGAGCAAAGCAGGGAGCGAGCCAGGGCAAAGCCGGGGAGAGTACAGGTTTGTAATTCCGCAACCTGGGTGCTAACATTCGCCCCTAAGGTGTTTTCAGGAGGCATTTTATGGCTGATGAAAGCTGCAGCAGCTGTGGCGGTGGCGGCATTTTATGGTTTCTGGCAGGGCTTGGCATTGGCGCGGCGGTGGGCGTGCTCTATGCGCCCAAGGCCGGCCAGGAGACTCGCGAGTCAATTCTGAATGCGGCGGAAGAGAGCCGCGATCTGGTGCAGGAGCGCGCGCGCAAGTACAAGGAACAGGCACAGCAGTGGGCCGATCGCGGCAAGGACGTGATTTCGCAGCAGAAGGACAACATCCGTTCGGCATTTGAAGCAGGCCGTCAGGCGTATCGGGATGCCAGCCAGGACCCGACTCCCGATCCCGACACTCCCAACCTGTAGCTTTTCAAGTTTGCAAGAATTCGCCGGACCATCGGGTGGATGGTCCCGCGAGAGGCAAGGGACGAGCCATCATGAATCAGACAGCCTTACTCACCGCCTTTGTCGCGGTGACCTCGGTTGCGGTTGTGCTGCAGACGCTGATCCTGGCGGGCATGTACTTCGCCACCCGCAAGACGAGCGAGCGCGTCGAAGCGCTCTCGATCCGGGTGAACGAGCAGGTGCTGCCGCTGGTGGAGAAAGTGCGCGGCTTGGTGGATGAGAGCGCACCGAAGATCCAGACGGTGATTACGAACCTGACGGAGACCTCAAACCTGGTGCGGGAGCAGGCCGGCAAGATCGACGAAGCGGTCACCGAGATCGTTGAGATGGCGCGGACCCAGGCGGGCCAAGCCGACGTTCTGGCGACCCGCACCATGCAGCGCGTGGACCTGACGGCAGCAGCGATGCAGCATGCAGCGCTCTCGCCGATGCGGCAGATCTCCGCGCTGGTGGAAGGCGTGTCGGCGGGGGTTGGCGAACTGGTGGGCGGGCGCAAGACTCGCCGGAACAAGCCAGGAGCGACCGACGACGAGATGTTCATCTAGAAATTGGGAAGAAATCGACCCACCAAGCGGGAGCAGAGGCATATCTTCTGCTCCTTTTTCATTGGGCGCGGCGCCGGCACCAAGGCCGACGGGAGCGGGAGAGGATTGCGGGGGATGATTCTCTCTGCAGGTAATACAAAACTATGACTCATTCCAAGGTAAATGCCTGCCACAATTGCAGAATGAGTCAGCATCCGGTACTGATCCAGGGCGGAATGGGCGCAGGCGTTTCCGATTGGCGGCTGGCGAGGGCTGTCTCCCTCACCGGGCAGCTTGGAGTCGTTTCCAGCGTGGCCCTGGACACGATTCTGGCGCGGCGGCTGCAGGACGGCGATCCGGGCGGCCACATGCGTCGCGGCCTGGCGATGTTTCCCTTTCCTGCGATGGCCGAGCGCATTCTGGAAAAGCATTACATTGCCGGAGGCCGTCCCGCGGGCTCGCCCTACCGTCTGGTGCCGATGCTGTCGCGGGTCAACTCGCGGGAGGCGACGGAACTGATCGTTGTCGCCAACTTTGTCGAGGTGGCGCTGGCGCGCGAAGGCCACTCCAATCCGGTGGGAATCAACTGCATGGAGAAGATCCAGCTTCCGTTGCTGGCTTCGCTTTATGGCGCGATGCTGGCCGGAGTCGGACTACGTGCTGATGGGCGCGGGAATTCCGCTGAAGGTTCCCGGAGTGCTGGACGCATTTGCCGCCGGTCAGGCCGGCCAGCTATCCGCTCTCGGTCACCGGGGCACAGCCGGACGACGATTGCCTGATGCGCTTCGATCCGGCGGAGTGCTTCGGCCAGCCGATGCCGGCGCTGGAGCGTCCCTATTTCCTGGCGATCATCTCCTCGAACACGCTGGCCACCACCATGGTTCGCCGCTCCAACGGCAAGGTGGACGGATTTGTGATTGAAGGCCCGACGGCGGGCGGACACAATGCGCCGCCGCGCGGCCAGATGGTGCTGAACGAAAAGGGCGAATGCGTGTATGGCGAGCGCGACCGGGTGGATCTGGAGAAGATTCGCCAGATCGGCCTGCCCTTCTGGCTGGCCGGAGGCTATGGCACGCCGGAAAAGATCGTGGAGGCCCTGGAGTTGGGCGCGGCGGGCGTGCAGGTGGGCACGGCGTTTGCCTTCTGCGAGGAGTCCGGTCTGCGCGAGGACTACAAGAGCGCTCTGCTGGCAGAAGATCAAGCGCGGCGAAGCTTCGGTCTTCACCGACCCGCTCTCGTCGCCCACGGGCTTTCCCGTTCAAGGCGGCGCAGCTGGAGGACACGACCTCCGAGGCGGAGGTGTACCATGATCCGCAAACGCATCTGCGACGTTGGCGTGCTGCGCGAAGCCTATCGCACCGACGAGCGGCACGATTGCCTATCGCTGTCCCTCCGAGCCGGAAAATATTTACGTCGCCAAGGGCGGCGTGTTTGAGGAGACGGTTGGACGCAAATGCCTGTGCAACTGCCTGCTGGCCGACATCGGCCTAGCAGCAGGTGCAGCGCGACGGCAGCGTGGAACCCGGCATGGTGACGACCGGAGACGATCTGGACGTAGTCCTGCGCTTCCTTGGCGCGGACGAGGAATCCTACTCGGCGGCGAAGGCCGTCAAGACCCTACTGAGCCAACTTCCGGCGCGCGATTCGTCTACGCCAACGGTGTCAGCGCAGCCGCCGGTTACCCGTGAGCGTGCGCGCGTGCAGCCCTCGTAGAGGTCGGCCGCAGGACGGTGGCCGGGCTCATCACGCCGGAGCAGGGCGGGAGTAGAGAGCTTCACTCTTTGAGGACTGAAAAATAGCTGGGGACTGAAGAAAACTTACGTTTGGCCGATATGTCATCCGTACAGCACTCTGGGCGAGAGCGACCGCGCAGAGCGTTGAAGGGAGACTGAGGCATATGTCGACCAGCGGAATCTCAAGCATCTTCTCTCAGCTGGAAAGTATTCTGGAAAGCGCGCAGAAAGTTTCAGCCGATTTTCAGAAACTTGGCAGCGACCTGCAGAGCGGCAACACTGCGGCAGCCCAGCAGGACTTTGTCACCCTCTCACAGGACGCTCTGGCTTCACCCCTGACCTCTTCGAACGCGACTTCATCCTCTAACTCCAGTGCGTCTTCCATCTCCGCGAGCGGTAGCACGCAAGCGGCGGAGTCGCCGCTCGAACAGGCATTCCAGACCCTGGCCCAGGATCTGCAGACCGGCAATCTCACCGGCGCGCAGCAGGCGTTTACGCAGTTAGAGCAGGACTTGCAGAGCGCCTCCGGTTCGCATCGGCATCACCACCACACGGAAAGCTCCGGCGGCGGCGCAGGCTCGCAACTGCTCCAGGCATTGCTGGCCAGCCAGGAGAATCAGGGTACGACTGCTTCCGGAGATACAACGGCGGCGAGCCCCAGCGCCAGCTTAAACGTCAACGCCTAGCAGGGTCCTGCGTGGGCTTGGAATTTGTCTGTGAAGTCTGAAGCGATGAAGCTGAGCGTGGTAGCGAGGCTGGTCTGAACTCAGAATGCGTGTTCGGCGATGAACCGGCCGACGAGTTCGGCCGCGCTTTCGCAAAGCTGGCGATCCTCGGGCGCAAATGCATTCGTAAAGTGGCTATTTACGTCGAGGATTCCGGCCACTTTTCCGTGGACGAAGACTGGCACGACCAACTCGGATTTGGCGGATTCATCACGGGAGATATAGCGCGGGTCGGTGGCGATGTCCGTGACCAGGATGGTTTCGCCAGAGTTTGCGGCGGCCCCGCAGACACCTTGGCCCAACGGAATTTCAGAGTAAGTGTTGATGGTTCCAGCAAATGGCCCAAGCACCAGAAAGCTCTCGCCAGGGCGCTTCTCAATCCAATAAAAACCCACCCAGTTGTAGCGTAGCATCGAGAAATTCAGCCTCTCGGTGATCTGCGTCATCAACTCTGTCGCCGTGTAGGCGCTTGCGGCGAGCGCGCTGAGTTCAACCCGGAGAGCTTTTTGGTCGAAAACCATGCGCCCATTTAAGCACAGACAAGTCGAGAGTACGAATAACTTTGGTTATGTCACCGCTAAGTAAACAAGCGGGAGTGAGGCAACCCGTAAGTGGATGGCTGCAGCGCCCGCGGATCACGCGCGCGGCCGGGACATCGGTGTAGAATAGCTGCCGTTCTGTGACAAACTCAGGGAAACGAGGTTGCGAATGCCGCCCCTGGCAAGCTTTGTATCGGAGTTGCGGCGCGTCATTGAAGGCGACGTGCGGTTTGACGCAGGGACGCTTGCGGCTTATTCGACCGATGCGTCGAACTACCGCCGGGTTCCGGTCGGCGTGGTTTGCCCGCGCCACGCCGGCGACGTGATCCACGCCCTGGCCCTGGCTCGCGAAAATGGAGTCCCCATTGTGGCGCGCGGCGGCGGCACGAGCCTTGCCGGACAAGCCTGCAATACCGCGCTCGTCATGGACTTTTCCCGCTATATGAGGGCGGTCAACGCCATCGATGTGGAGCGCCAGACTGCGACCGTCGAGAGCGGAGTTGTGCAGAGCAGGCTCAACGCGCAGGCAGCGCAGTATGGACTTTTCTTTGCGCCCGATCCGGCCACCAAGGATCGCTGCACTCTCGGCGGCATGATCGGAAACAACTCCTGCGGCGCGCACTCGGCGGCCTATGGCAAGACGGTCGATAACGTTCTCGGCCTCGACGTCTTGCTCTACGACGGAACGCGCCTGCAACTGGGCATGGAAAGCGCGGCGGAGATCCAGGCGGCGATCGACTCCGGCGGACGCGCGGGCGAGATCTATTCGCGGACGCAGGCGCTGGCGCAGCAGTACTCCGAGCTGATTCGTAGCCGCTATCCGCGGATTCCACGGCGGGTCTCAGGCTATAACCTGGATGAGCTGCTGCCGGAAAATGGCTACAACCTGGCGCGCGCACTGGTGGGGTCGGAGAGCACGCTGGCCCTGGTGCTGGGCGCGACCGTGAAGCTGGTGCCGCGCCCCAAAGAGCTGGTGCTGGTGGTGCTGGGCTTCGCCGATATCTTCGAAGCCGCCGATCATGTTCCATGGTTGCTGGAGCACCGGCCGGAGGCTCTGGAAGCCTTTGATCACAACCTGGTGGAGTTCGGCCAAGCGAAACGCCTGACCTCGCTGCGGCTGCTTCCGCCGGGTGGCGCCTATCTGATCGCGGAGCTGGGCGGTGGCAGTCTGGATGAGGCGCGCGAACGCGGCGAGGCTCTGCTGAGCCACGCCCGAAGCACAAAAGGAGTGGTAGGCGGCACCCTGTTTACCGATGCGCAGGAGCGCGCCGCGGTGTGGGGACTGCGCGAGTCCGGCTTGGGCGCCGGGGCTCCACGCGAGGGATTCGCACGGGAGTGGCCTGGGGCCGAGGATTGCGCCGTTGCTCCCGCCAAACTGGGCGCATATCTGCGCCGCTTCGAGCAGTTGTTGCAGCGCCGCAATCTCTCCGTTGCCATGTATTACGGCCACTTTGGCCAAGGCTGCATCCACTGCCGGATCAATTTCGATCTGACCAGCGCGGCGGGCATTGCGGTGTTTCGCAGCGCGATGCTGGAGATCGGCGATCTGGTGATCGAGCATGGCGGATCGATTTCAGGCGAACATGGCGATGGCATCGCGCGCTCGGAGTTGCTGCCCAGGATGTTTGGCCCGGAGTTGATGGGCGCCTTCGGCGAGTTCAAGCGGATCTTCGATCCCGATGGGCGCATGAATCCCGGTGTGATTGTCGACGCTCTCCCGATGGACTCTCATCTTCGGCTTGGGGCCGACTATCATCCCAAGCAGATTGACACCCAGTTCGACTTCAGCGCGGAGGGCGGTCTGGGGGGTGCGGTCTCGCGATGCATTGGCATTGCGAAGTGCCGCAAGCTGGAGGGCGGCGCGATGTGCCCGTCCTACATGGTCACGCAGGACGAGTTGCTCTCGACGCGCGGCCGCGCTCATATGCTGTTTGAGGCGCTCAACGGCGAACTGCTTCCCGGCGGCTTCAGCGACGAGGCGCTGCACCACTCGCTCAAACTCTGCCTCTCTTGCAAGAGCTGCAAGTCCGAGTGCCCGGCCACGGTGGATATGGCCATGTATAAAGCGGAGTTTCTCTCGCAATACCACCGCGAACACCGGCGGCCGTTACGCGATCAGGTGCTGCCCAACGTCTTCCACTGGGCTCCGCTCGCCGCCCGGCTTCCGGGGCTGTCGAACTTTCTGTCGAACTCAGCCCTGGGCGGAATGGCAAAGGGGCTGCTTGGAATTCATCCCGAGCGGTCGTTGCCTCGGCTGGCGGCGCGCAGCTTCCGCCAGTGGTTCGCCTCCCGCACGGGCTCCGGGCAGGGAAGAGAGGTCATGCTCTTTCCCGACACCTTCAACAACTTTTTCGAGCCCGAAGTCGCAATCGCAGCGGTGGAGGTTCTGGAGCGCGCCGGCTTCCGGGTGACGATTCCGCCCAAGTATGTCTGCTGCGGGCGCCCGCTCTACGACCAGGGAATGCTGGACGAAGCCAAGCTGCAACTGGCAAAGGTGATGCAGGTGCTGCGGCCCTGTCTGGAGCGCGGCACTCCCATCGTGGGGCTGGAGCCAGGATGCATTCTCACCTTCCGCGACGAGTTGCTCAGGCTGTATCCCAACGATCCGCTTGCCGAGGCGCTGGCGCGGCAGTCGTTCATGTTCGAGGAATTCATGGCGCGTGAAGCGCCGGGCTTCACGCCGCAGGCGCGAACGGCAACCGCGCTGTTGCAAGGGCATTGCCATCACCGCGCCCTGGTCGGGATGGAGACTGAAATCGGCCTGCTGCGGCGCATCGAGGGACTGAAGCTGGAGGTGCTGGACTCCGGTTGCTGCGGACTGGCGGGCGCCTTTGGATATGCGAAAGAGAATTATGAGATGTCTCGCGCGCTGGCCGAACGCGTGCTGTTGCCCGCCCTCCGCAGCCACGGGCCGGAGACGCTGGTGGTGGCCGATGGCTTCTCCTGCCGCTCGCAGATCCGACATTTCTGTCCGGGCGCTCGGGTGCGCCATCTGGTGCAGATGCTTGGGGAAGGGTAGAGGGAGATAGCTTGAACGGAAAAAAACGGCCACCGGCGATGAAGCCGGTGGCCGTCGAGTTAGTAGCGAACTGGCGCGGGAGGCATGTTCTCCTGCTGCGCCTTGTCAGTGGCTTACCACGCTCCAGTAACCGTCATCGGCGCCGACACGATCTGTGCCGTTCCTCTCGGATACTTGGAATGCCATGGGGAAGCGAGCAGACTTGCTCCTGAGTCTGCATCTGCTTCAATGACGAAGACGTAGGTTCCCGCAGCCAACCCTAAGGTTGGTACGGTGAGCGTGGTATTCGTCGTGGCCAGGTTAGCAAGCGCGGCGCCCCAGGATGAACTGCCTGAAGGTGCCGCATAGATCATCACTTTATAGCCGATGACTGTAGTTATGTCGCCGCTGACGGTGCTAGCGACGGTGCTGTTAAGGGTTGCCGGCGTCCAGCTCAGGGTCATTCCGGGCGCGGGCGAGGCGAAGGTAAACAGACTGACGGGTGCAGTCAGTCCAGTCCAACTGATCGTCGGGGCCGTCACCGGGTAGACGACCGGCTGATCGACAATCGTAATCGGCGCGCTAGACGTACCGAGACTGGCAACCGAGAACTGACTGGTGCCTACCGTGGAGAAGTTGCTGGTGTAGCCAAGTGGAACCTGAATCTCAACCTGGCTGGACAGCACCATCGGCCACGCCGGAGATATCCCTGCGGTGGTTGATGCAAATGCGTTGTCGACCGGCATGGATACTTTGTCGCCATCGCCAGGTATACAGTCTGTTGTCGCCGACGCCGAGCACGTTGGCGAATCTAGTGCCAGATACGCCAGGAAGAGCGGACCAGCGTCATTCCCCGCCTCACGAGTGTTTTGCTCATGAGGAGTGCTGAGGATTGCCGAGTCCGGCGCGTCGCTGGTATAGGCGGGCCATCCAGCAAGTCCCGCGACATACGCCGTGCAAGTTGTTGTGTTAGCGCTGCTGGTGCTCCCGCTGCAGCTCGGATAGCCGCCACCAATTGCCGCCAGTGGCGCGGTGGTATAGGGCAGAGCCGCCAGATAGGTCCCGAAGTACACCAGCCTTGGCGCCGTAGACCCGGCGGAAAGCGTATACGTGACGTCGGGAATCAGCAGACCCCAGTTGGTGGTTGTAAAGGACAGCTCCTCCGGGGTTGAATCGGTCAGTTCCCCGTCGGTCGTGCTGGTGATCGTGCTGGCGTACGTGAAGCCCGTTCCGAGGCTCGCATCGGCGGCGATGGACATGCCGGCGTAGCTTTCCTGGCTTGGGCCAGGGCTGGTTTCTGAAATCGTCGGAGCGCTGAACTGCACGATCCAACTGGGTTCTGCGTCTTCTCCGTCGCCCTCTGCGGAGTTAATCCCCGGCAGAATACCGCCGACGATGGATTCCGTTGTGTCGGTTAACGAGTCGCCCGCCGTCGGCAGCGCGGTCTGCGGAGCCCACCAGGCGGTTGTGTTGGGACTTCCGATCCAGATCACATCGTTCGACGCGACATTCGGCGACGCCGTAGGATCCAGCGTCAGAGCGGTGATGTCAATTGGCTGAGCCGCGGCTTGAGCCGAGAGCAACTGGCCAATAAAGTCCGTGCTGCCGTCGAAGGTGCTGACGTTAGTCCAGTACTTTTCAGTGGGACCGTTGACCAGCCAGTAGTATCCCGCCGGTACAGCGGGGATTGTGTACGAGCCAGTGGAACTAGTCAGAGTCGAGCAGATGTTAAGGGTTTGCGTGCCGCTAGTGCATTTTGTGGTCGAGCCAGGCACAATTGCGCCCAGTTCCACTAGGCTGGTAAGCACCCCCGACTGAGGATTTCCAAGGGTACCACCTGCATTCCAGAAGCTATCGCTGAAGGTCACCGTGACGTTGCGTAACGGAGTGACGGTCCAAGCTGAAGAAGTGGCGGAACTGGACGTTGACCCACTACCAGTCGTTGCCGTGACGGTGAAACTAGGTGGCGCGGTGAGCAACTGTGCGGCCGTTGGAGTCCAAGTTATTGTGGCGCCTGAGGCATCTGGGGCAATCGTTGCGCCTGTAGGCCCGGTGGCTATCGTGTAAGTAATTGTGGCTCCTGCAGGGTCGCTGGCCGAAACCTGGCCGGTGTATGTCGCGCCCACCGCAAGAGTTGTCGAGGACGGCACGCTGCTGAACACCGGCGTCCCCGTTAAGGTGTAGGCGGCGGTCGCCACTGCGCTCTGGCTGTAGCCCGTGGCCACAGCTATCGCCTCGATGGTTTCCGTGGCCGACACCGCGACGGGCGCGGTGTACTTGGTGGAGGAAGTCGTCGGCGGAGTTCCAGTGGTTCCAGCGGTGATGGTGTAGTAAATGGTCGCGCCGCTTGTGGTGTCACTGATCGTCACGGTTTGCGCGCTAGTGTAGGTGCCTGTGCCCTCAGAGAAGGTGGGCGTGGCCGCCGGTAGGTTAATGGTGTAGGCTCCGGTCGCCACCGCGCTCTGGCTGTAGCCCGTGGCCACAGCTATCGCCTCGATGGTCTCCGTGGCCGACACCGCGACGGGCGCGGTGTACTTGGTGGAGGAAGTCGTCGGCGTGGTTTTTCCATCGGTGGTGTAGTAGATGGTCGCGCCGGTTGTGGTGTCACTGAGCGTCACGGTTTGCGCGCTAGTGTAAGTGCCTGGGGCTACGGAGAAGGTGGGCGTGGCCGCCGGCGGGGTGATGGTGTAGGTGCCGGTCGCTAACGCGCTCTGGCTGTAGTTCGGGGCCACCGCTATCGCTTCGATGGTGGTGGTTGCGCTCACCGGGATGCCGGCGGTGTACTTGGTGGAGGCAGTCGTCGGCGTGGTTTTTCCATCGGTGGTGTAGTAGATGGTCGCGCCGGTTGTGGTGTCACTGAGCGTCACGGTTTGCGCGCTAGTGTAAGTACCCGGGGCCTCGGAGAAGGTGGGCGTGGCCGCCGGCGGGGTGATGGTGTAGGTGCCGGTCGCTAACGCGCTCTGGCTGTAGTTCGGGGCCGCCGCTATCGCATTGATGGTGGTGGTCGCGCTCACCGGGATGCCGACGGTGTACTTGGTGGAGGAAGTCGTCGGCGTGGATCCGTCGGTGGTGTAGTAAATGGTCGCGCTGCTTGTGGTGTCAGCGAGCGTCACGGTTTGGGGGCTAGTGTAAGTGCCTGGGGCCTCGGAGAAGGTGGGCGTGGCCGCCGGCGGGGTGATGGTGTAGGTGCCGGTCGCCATCGCGCTCTGGCTGTAGCCGGAGGCCGCCGCTATCGCATTGATGGTGGTGGTCGCGCTCACCGCGATTCCGGCGGTGTACGAGGTGGAGGAAGTCGTCGGCGTGGATCCATCGGTGGTGTAGTAGATGGTTGCCCCAGCCGTCGCATCGGTGATGGTCACGCTCTGTGCCGACGTATACGTTCCGGCCGCGGGCGTGAACACCGGCATCGCCGCCGCCGTGGGAGTCGGTGGTGGTGGCGTTGATGAACTCTTGGATGAACCTCCGCCGCAGGCGATGAGCGACAAGGTCAAAAGGGCCGCGGCGGCGACTACGGTGATCGTGCCTGTTCGGAGGCTGCCGAATGCACTCTGATTGGACGAATTTGTCCCTCGGCATTGGGATACCGAGCCACAATTGTGGGCTTTCCGCACCGTTGCCACTAGCGCAAGGACGACCGACAGCGGGGACCTATGGGAGTTGTTCGATACGCGGTGAATCATTTTTTTCTCCATCCCTAGAAGCTCTACTTGTAAGGACCAGCGACTAACGGAGTGACAACTGAGCGAAAAGTCGGTACCCAAGATTGCGTCGACTCGAAATTGCTGACTCTTCAGCCTCGGCGAACGTTGGGTCCGCAGAACACCTACACGTTTTTCTTATGATGCTGAGCTGCTGCTAGAGAGTTGCTGCTTAATGTTGTCCGTGCATGAAAAGGCCCGCCATCGATCTCCGGCGGGCCTTCCATCTGGCGCGTTTGCGCCCAAGCTTGATTACGGGGTCGAGAAATGGGTTGGTCCCGGTGGAACGGCGACGCGCTTCAGGATTAGAAAATCCACATCTTCATGGTGGAGCGTCTTTATGGTGGAGCGAGGTCCGGTGATCGGCGAAGGTGTCGGCTGGCTGGTCGCGTTGATTAATTGGCTGGGCGAGCGCTTGAAGGAGCGCCGCCCAGTAGGACGGTCTGGTGGACGCAGCCGGGATTCAAGTCGACTTACGCGGCTTCAGGATGCTGCTGTTTTCTTCTTTCTTCGACCATGGCGCCGAAGCGCGCGATGCGTTCCTGCGTCTCCTGTAACCGTTTGCGCCCTTCTGCCGAGCCCTCGACCACCTTTTCGAGGTTCGACAGGAAGTCGGGCGAGAACTTGGTGCGGCATTCCTGCACGAACGGCTTCATCTTGGCGAAGCAGAACCAGGCTTCGCCGCAGGTGTCATAGAAGAGCCCCGGATGAAAGGCTCCGTGCAAGACGAGCGCGGCGGCCATGTCCCAATACGACAACACCTGCCGGAACCATTGGCTCTGGGGCGAATCAAACTTCATCATGGTTTGCTCCAAGTCGGAGAAACTGCGCGGTGAGAATTCACCGGCAAACCAGTTTCGGGCTTTGCGCATTTCGGTTTCGCGGCGCAGGTCGTAAAGACGTAGCGTCAGTTCAGCATCGGCGGCGGTGGCGTGAGTGGTATCCATAAAATCCTCCTCTACAAAGTCGAATGGCCGGTGGCCCGCTCGACACCCAGGGAAATTCATTTGGGCACCCTGGTAGATGCCGGAAGGCGTGCCGAGGCTGTTTCGCGTGGCCGATGCACGCTGCGGGCCGAGTCATTTACAATCCAGCGGTGCGCGGACTTCGGGCGAAATTCATATTATTGAAGATGCTGGCGGTGGGTGCGCTGCTTGGCGGAGCGTCGGCGGGGCCGGCATGGGCGCAGGAGCCGGCGTCTTCGTCGGGTGGTGCGGCGCCGAAGATTCAGGTGAACTTTATGAATCCCTGCCATCCGGCAGCGGGCGATTTGGAGGCGATGGGACGGGCGCTGGCGCTGGTGAAAGAGCGGCCGACGATTTGCCGCCGACTTTGAGATCTCGCGCGGGGTGACGACCTTGAGCGAGGCGGAGGCGCGGGCGGCGGGAGCGCCGGAGGGCAGCGGTGCGGTGCCGTCGTCGTGGGTGCGTATTCGCAAGGAATTTCCGGAAAAAGCGGTGCTGACGGACGCGCAATATTCGCTGAGCGTGGAGGGAGATTCGGCCAGCGAGGCGCTGGCCCTGCATCTGCGCGACAGCCGGGAAGTGCTGCAGATACTGATTTCGGACACGGTGAGTGGAAGCGCGGCGCAGGTGGTGAAGTCCGAGACGCCGCCGGACCGGATCCGGATCGAGCGCTTCGGCAAGGCGTCGATCGTGCTGGCGCGCTGCGGCGCCGTCGATCAATCGGCGTACGAGCCACTGTTCCTGGCGGCGGGCGGAATTCTGGAGCAGTACCGGGCGGCGATGGCGGTGAAGACGGTGGTTCCCGCCGAATTGGCTCACCTGCCGAAGCGGAAAGAATCCAAAGTAGCTGGCGCGACTCATTAATAGATGAGTCATTGATATGGAGAAGAGAGAGAACGATGGCAGAAGAAATTCGTGAAGTAGTGATTATGGGCTCGGGATGCTCGGGGCTGACGGCGGCGATCTATGCAGGCCGGGCCAACCTGAAGCCGTTGGTGCTGGAGGGCCACGAGCCCGGCGGTCAGCTCTCGATGACGACGCTGGTGGAAAACTTTCCCGGCTGGCCGGAGGGAATTCAGGGGCCGGAACTGATTGAGAAGATGCGCCAGCAGGCCGAACGCTTCGGAGCGGAGTTCCGCACTTGCCATGTCACGGCGGCCGATCTGAGGCAACGTCCATTTGTGCTCACGGTGGGCAAGGAGCAGATTCAGACGCGGACGCTGATCATTGCCAGCGGGGCGAGCGCGCGCTGGCTGGGGCTGGCGAGCGAGCGGGCGCTGATCGGTCATGGCGTTTCCTCGTGCGCGACCTGCGACGGATTTTTCTTCCGCGGCAAGGAGATTGCGGTGATCGGCGGAGGCGATTCGGCGATGGAAGAGGCGCTCTTCCTGTCCCGCTTCGCCAGCCGGGTGACGCTGATTCACCGGCGCAGCGCCTTCCGGGCCAGCAAGATCATGCTGGACCGCGCGCGGGCTCACGAGAAGATTCACTTCATGACCGACACGGTGGTGGAAGAGGTGATGGACGTGGCGGCCAAGGAAGTGACGGCGCTGAAGTTGCGCAATGTGCTGAGCGGAAAAGTGTGGGATTTCCCCACCTCTGCGATGTTCCTGGGGATCGGACACATCCCGAACGCGGGCGTCTTCCAGGGCACGCTGGAGAGCGATGAGGACGGCTATCTGAAGGTGCGCGACTACGTGCACACGGGCGTGTCGGGTGTGTATGCGTGCGGCGATGTGGCGGACCGGCGCTATCGGCAGGCGATTACGGCCTCGGGCACGGGTTGCATGGCGGCGATGGAAGTGGAGAAGTATCTGGAAGAGTTGGGGCACTGAAAAGTTGAGGTTTCAAAGTTTCAAGGTTGCAAGATGCTGCGCTCCTTATTGATTGCTTTGTCTGCGAGTAAGGGGATTCGTTCGATGGCGGAGCATTCCGCGATTGGGCGGAAGATCTCCCGGCGCTATGTCGCGGGATTGACGGTGGAAGATCTGATCCGGGCGACCCTTGCGCTGAATCGCGCGGGCGTGCGGGTCACGGTGGACAACCTGGGTGAGAACGTCACCAATCGCGAACAGGCGCTGCAGAGCAAAGCTCTCTATCACCGGTTGCTGGATGAGATTGAGCGGCGAAAACTCGACGCCAATGTGAGTTTGAAGCTGACTCACCTTGGACTGGATGTGGACGAGCGGTTGGCGCGCGAGACGATGGAAGAATTGCTTGAACATGCCATCGCCATCCACAGCTTCATCCGGATCGACATGGAGGGCTCGCGGTACACGCAGAAGACGCTGGACATGGTGCGCGAACTGCATCGGCGTCCCAACGCCGCCGGCCACGTCGGCGCGGTGCTGCAGGCTTATCTGTATCGCACGGAGGAAGACGCGCGGCTGCTGTGCTCGGAGGGGATTCGGATTCGCCTGTGCAAGGGAGCCTACGCCGAGCCTGCGTCGATCGCGTATCCGCGCAAGCAGGACGTGGACGCGAACTACCTCAAAGTCGCCCGGCAGATCCTCAAGAGCGGAGTGTTCCACGGCCTGGCTACCCACGACGAAGTCATCATCCACACGATGCAAGGCCTGGGCCTTGCAGGAGGGCGTGGCGAAGACGGCGTTTGAGTTCCAGATGCTGCACGGGGTACGGCGCGACTTGCAGGAGCGGCTCGCAAGAGAAGGTTGGGGAGTGCGCTGCTATCATTCCGTTCGGCAGCGAGTGGTATCCGTATTTCATGCGGCGGCTGGCGGAGCGCCCGGCGAACGTGTTGTTCCTGGCGAAAAATTTCTTCAAGGGATAATCCATCCGGGTTTAATCTGATACGTTGATCAGTTGATCAGGAGTGACGTAAGGAGAGTGGATGATGAATATCAGTGCGCGCAATACACTGGCGGGAACGGTTACAAAGGTGATCAAGGGCGCGGTGAATGCCGAAGTGGACCTGACCCTGGATGGCGGCGACAAAGTGGTGGCCATCATCACAAATGGAAGCGTGGATCATCTTGGCCTCAAGGAAGGTACGCGCGCCTACGCCATCCTTAAGGCGAGCTGGGTGATCCTGGGCAAGGGGATGGACGGGAAAAAAATCAGCGCGCGCAATGTGCTGCCAGGAACGGTGTCCAAAGTACACGAAGGCGCGGTCAACAACGAAGTCGTGCTGAAGCTGAGCGGCGGCAGCGAAATCGACGGCCATCATCACCAGGGAAAGCAGCCACGCGATGGGGTTGAAAGAGGGCGATGCGGCCTGACGCGATCTTCAAGGCGAACAGCGTGATCCTCGCGTGGACTGAAAGTTCGCGGGGAGCGGAAAAATAGGGCACGGAATCGGCGCATTACGGGCCGACGAAGCCGATATCGTTGAAGCCGTGCAGCATCTGGATCTCCTGCGGGGAGTAGCGCGATAGTGTCTCCGGCGAATTCATCATTCGTTCGCGGGCCTCCGGAGGCATGGTGCGCATCTGGCGCAGGGTGCTGCCGCATCATCTCCTTGCGCTGCGGGTCCATGCTGCGGAACTGACCGAACAATGCCATCGCCTGCCTCTGCTGCTCGGGGCGGAGGTGCTCGATCATTTCCATGCGATTGAGCACCCGCTGCTGCTGCTGCGGAGGCATGGAGTTGAAGTTCTGCAGACGGTTTCTGAGCTGCTCCTGGCGCTGCTGCGGAAGCTGGCGGAAGTGCTGATCCTGCTCGAGTCTCCTTTGCTGCTCCTGGGGCGGAAGGCGCATGGTGTTGCGCAGCCAGTCGCCGTTGTGCGGGCCTTGTCCGCGAATGATCTGGTGCGGCATGGCCGGTGGCGCGAGCGGCCGCAGGCGGTGCGGGCGTGAGCGGCGCGCGGGGCGAACCCGGACTGGCGGCGAGCTTGGGCCTGCGGCCTGGGAGCGGCTGCGGAATGCGATGCGCCTCCGGCACGCCCGTGCTGGCCGGCCCAGAGGGGAGTGACCAGGGCGAGGGCGAGCAGTAGAGCCGGAATGTAGTTGCCGCGCATCGTTCTCCGCATCGTTCTCATTGAAACCATCATTGAAGCCACATCACGAATCCTGAAACCACTCAGCCCAGCTCGTAAGACAGTTCCTGCGCCACCCGTTTCCAAGAAACCGTTGCTGAATGCAGTTCTTTGGAAGCCGCGCAAAAGCTAGTTGCTGGCGTCTGTATCCGCATCGCCGTCCATGTCGTCAAGGGCGTCAAAGTTTTGCAGCATGTCCGAATTCTTGTCCAGGAATTGCAGGTCAGAGACCGCAGTTCCGGTGGGGGCGTGAATCGCCAGCATCGTCGCTGCCGGCGGATTGTCGCCCTCGTGCATGAAGCGTCCCACCTGGTAGAGGCCGATGCCGACGACCAGGCTGAGCGCGGCCGCCACGCTGAGCACAGGACGGCGGAACCACTGCAGCCATCCCGAGGATGCCCTTTGCTGCTCCTCACGCAAACGCGCCTGCATACGAACATCCCAGAAGGCTGAAGGCTCGGGCGCTTTCCACTCATCGAGCAGATTCATGGTGGAGCGAAGTGCCTGCACGGTGTCGGCACATTCGCGGCACTCTGCAAGATGGAGCTTCGACCTCGGGCGGCGCCGGGGTGATGCCCAGAGCGACGTCCGGCAACTGATCGTGAATATTCCGGCAGTTCATAAATGCCTCTATACAAAATCCTTCAGGCTCTCGCGCAACGTCTCATAGGCGCGAAAGAGCAGACTCTTGGTGGCAGACTCGCTGAGGTGCAAGACCTCGGCAATCTGGCGGTAATCCAACTCCTGATACTTGTGCATCATGACGGCGATGCGCTGGCGTTCGGGCAAGGCCTCGACGTGTTTGCGAATGGCACGGAGGCGCTCGCGGCGGAGAATCTCCTGCTCGATATTGGGCTGGCCGTCGGCCACGTCAATGGCGAGCCCGGTTTCCTCGTCGGGCTCATCGAGGCTGGTCTTAACCTCGGGGCGCTCGTGTTTGTTGTCGCGGGCGTGGTTCACGGCCAGATTGGTTGCAATCCGGTAGAGCCAGGTGGTGAACTTGGCGTCGGCGGAGTAGCTGGCGCGAGAGCGGTAGACGCGCAGGAAAACCTCCTGCGAGAGCTCTTCGGCGATGGCGGCGTTGTGCACCATGCGGTACATGAAACTGATCATGGCCCGGCGGTAGCGCTCGACCAGGTAGTTGAAAGCGGCATCGTCGCCGTCGCGAACCCGGAGCATGACCTGAGCGTCGTCCAGGGCAGCCAGGGCTCGCGGGATCGCTGAAGCGAAGTTGCGGGCTGTCAGCGACACTGCCGGAGGCGGGAAATGCACCGCGAATGGCCACACTACTCATGTCATTTGGAACCCCCTCGCCGGGCGAAAGTTGCGGGGCTTCGCCGGATTCCGCGCCGGATTCCGCGCCAGTTTCGGTGGCTTCCGGGTTGTCGGTCTTTCGGCGCTTCCAGATCATGCGAGTGGGAACGGTTGCTCTGCCTATTATGCCCGAAGGCGGGCAGCACAACTTGGGAAAGTCACAGGGAGGGCAATTGGAGAAATCGGGCAGGGTTTGCTACAATCGAACGTGAGCCGACAGAATGGGCGCTTAACTCAGCGGTAGAGTGTCACCTTCACACGGTGGAAGTCGTAGGTTCGAATCCTACAGCGCCCACCACTCCCAGCCCCCGGTAGAGTGGTCAAGATCGGCGAAATGATTTGGATTCGCGAAGCGAAGAGCGGCAATAAATGCAATTCATTAGCGGCCCGCAGTGAGGTTTTGGCATCTGAATTAAGATCGGCGAGGTGTTCTGAAATCAGTCGATATCCACAGCCGAAACAACATTCGGCTTGCTCGAACGGGGAGCATTGAGTAGTATCGGGTCACTTTCCGTAATCAGAAAAATGATCTCGGGGTCGCGGCGCTGATCCAACGCATGGCCGCAAGACCAGGCAACACAAAGACATCCAGAGCGGGTTCGCGGCCGGAAGCAGAATGGGCTGTGCGCCGCGCGGATACAGTCGCAAGAAGCTACTAAATACAAGAGAAGCCTGAAAATATGAATAGTGGATCGAACCATCCTGCCAGCAACGGCGGGAGAGGACGCAAGCGGCGCCGTGGGCGTCGCGGAGGCCAGGTTGCGGGAACGCAAGCCGGAACCCAGGCCCAAGTTGGATCGGAACAGCCCAACCCGACTCCGTCACCAGCTTCTCAGGGAAAGCCCTTGGCTCAAGGGAAACCAGTGAAAAGACAATTCAAGCCGAAGCCACAGCCGGCAGTGCGGAAGCAATTTGCCGATGCCGACGGCAACGGCTTTGGCGGCGCGCAGCAAGCGCGTCTTCCGCTCGGTGGTAAATCAAAAAACTCCAGACGCGGGCATCTACAGCGCCCCGATGGACCACTCCTACCGGAGTCTGCAGCACGAGGGCAATGCCGGACGGCCGGGCTACGAGGCGATGCCGGTGGTAGACAACGCCAGCTCCAAGCCGATCTTTGCATTCGTCGATGATTTGTTCTTCATGGCGAAGATTCAGGAGACGGCGCGCAAGCTCAACGTGAAGGTGAGTTTCGTCAAGAGCGACAAGGAAGTTCTGGAGTCGGTGGCGGCGGGAGAAGAAAAGCCGTCGCTGATTATGATTGACCTGAACCACCACACGGTGAAGCCGCTGACCATCATTCCCAAGCTGAAGTCGAAGCTGAAGAAGGAGACCAACATCATCGGCTTCCTCTCGCATTTGCAGGGAGAGCTGAAAGTGAAGGCCCAGGAGGCCGGCTGCGATATGGTGCTGCCGCGCTCGGCGTTCTCGCAGAACCTGCCGCAATTGCTGCGCCGCCACGCCACCAGCGAAGCCGAGCTTCAGGAATACTGATCGGCGAGCCGCCAGAGCATAGGCTCGCCGACGATCAGTAGCCGCCTGCATCCGTGAGGAAATGGTATTCGCCATCGATGACGCCGGAGGCATCTGCGGCTTTCGAGGCCTCGGGATTCGCGATGAACTCGCTGGCCTTGCCGATGCTGGCAACCTCGAAGATAAAGAAGATATTGTCGGGCTCCGCGACGCTCTGCCAGAGCTTCACGAGCGAAAGGCCAGCCTGCCGGTGGGCGACCTGATGAGAGGCGAAGATGGCCCTCCATCGCTCGAAATCCGCTACACGATTACGACAGAAGAGGTAGGTCATTGGCCGCCGCCGGAGATCCTTTGCGATTAGCCCGGAGGCCACTTGAGATCGCGTCCGCCGATGAGGTGGAGGTGCAAGTGAAAGACCGACTGGCCGCTGCGTGGTCCGACGTTGAGGACGGTGCGGTATCCGTCTTCGATGTTGCGCTCGCGCCCGAGTTTGGCGGCAATGAGATGGCAGTAGCCGATGATTTCGGCGTCGGAGGGCTGGGCCTCCTTGAGACCGGCGAAGTGACGCTTGGGCACGATGAGAACATGGGTGGGTGCGACAGGTTTGAGATCCTCGAAGACGTAGACGTGCTCGTCTTCATAGACCTTCTTCGAGGGAATTTCTCCGGCGATGATCTTGCAGAAAAGACAGTCGCTCATAAGCGCTCCTTGCGAGGCCAATGTAGCACAGTGAGGGGAACGCGCGTCCGAGCCGGTTAGTCGAGGCGGACCATGAAGACTGCTCCCTCGCCGACATGGGTGTGCTGGTAGACTTCGCGAGTTTTTTTCTTATCGTCCTCCGCCACGCGGATGCGGACCCAATAGCCAGTGGGGCCTTTGAACTGGAGCACCTGCGCGCCAGGGTAGCGATCCAAGAGCTTTTCTTTCAAGCGGATTGCGGTGGATTGTGCCGCGAAGGCGCCGATCTGCACGCACCAGCGGCCCCCGGTTTCGATGGGGCGCGGGGCTTCCAGGACTTCGAGGCGGACCTGCGCGGTGCCGGGATAGATAGACGTTGACGGCCTTGGCGGCGGCGGCCGAGAGGTCGATGATGCGATCGGTGGTGAAGGGGCCGCGATCGGTGATGCGGACGATGGTGGACTGCTTGCTCTCAAGATTGACCACGCGAACGATGGAGTTCAGCGGCAGGGTATTGTGCGCGGCGGTCATCCCATTCTGGTTATAGATTTCGCCGTTGGCAGCTCTCTTGCCGTGGTAGTTGGGACCGTACCAACTGGCGTATCCCACTTCACTCCAGAGGACGCGGGCGTGGGGATCGACGTGAATTGCGGAAGTGGATGGATTGTGCTGCGGCTTGGAGGAAGGAGCATCCTCCGGGAGTGAAGGCGCGGGCGGAACATTGCGCGCCGTCTGCTTTTTGCCTGCGCAGCCGGTGGCCAAGAGAACGAGCGCGAGCAGCGCGGCGTAAAGCGCAGCCCACAGCAACGTGCGGCACAGGCGCATGGGCGCCGAAGCCGCAGGAGCGGACGACAGGGGGCGCAAGGGTTGTTTCACGCGCGGCACGGAGGATTCCACAGCAGTTCGATTCTGGGCTATGAGCCGGGGATGGTCAATGAGGAGGAACACGGATGGTTAGGATTGCAGGGTTGCTCGATGGAAGAAAAACACCGCTGGAATCGTGAGCAGACTGGCTTCGAAAGCTGGCCGGTGCTGCCGCGCCGAGGAATGGCAACATGCATTGACGAGTCCGCATCACAGGCTAACTGAAAGACAGGCGGTAGAACACGCTCGAGGTGAACGGCAGATGTCCAAGACCGGGCGCTTGGCTCTCGCGGCAGCACTCTGTGTAGTTTTCGCGTCGATGGCGGGTTGCGGCAAGAAGGAACAGTCGGCGGCGCCGACCGCCTCCACGGCTTCTTCGCAAAGTGCGCCAGCTCCGGCTCCGGTTGCCCCACCCGCGGCGGCCCCAGCACCGGCTTCAGCAGGCGCTGCGCCCGCGGCGGCGACCGACGGCGACATTCCAGGCATCCGCGTCGCCATCACTGAACTCAAGCGATCCTCGAGTGCCGTCACGCTGAAATTCACAATGTTCAACGACACCGACGCAGATTTCAACATTTACGGCAAGTTCGACGAAGACCCTTACAGGGGCTATCAAAACGTCAGCGGAGTTCATCTGGTTGACACGGTGTCCAAGAAGAAATACTTCGCCGTGTCCGACAGCGATCGAAAGTGCCTTTGTAGCGATGATGTCCCGCCGATTGCTAAAAGATCATCGGTGGTGCTGTGGATCAAGTATCCCCCGATTCCCGATGACGTACAGAAAATTACCATCCAGATCCCGCACTTCATTCCCATGGATGATGTTCCGATTACGCGCTGACGCCTCATCGGGAGAATGAAATGAGATGAAGAACCTTTTGATACGCGCGGGTTTGCTCGTGCTGGCCCTCCCGGGCTTGAGCGGCGCTCAACAATTGGGCGGCAAGATTTCCGATTTGAACTCCAAGGTTCTCGATCTGAACTATCGTGTCGAAGACACGGGCGGAAGAGTCCAGGAACTCGACATCAAAGAAACGCCGACGGAAGTGCGAATCGACTTAGCTGCTGACGTGCTCTTTGATTTCGACAAGGCAGTTCTTTTGCCCAATGCGCAACAAACGCTGGAGAAAGCGGCGCAGGTCATCCGCGATCGCGCCAAAGGCGCGGTTCGCATTGAGGGCTACACCGATGCCAAAGGCTCCGACGCCTACAACCAGAAACTTTCGGAACGCCGCGCGGAAGCCGTGAAGGCTTGGTTCGTCAAGCAGGGGAAGATTCGAAACGTGACGTTTGTGACTCAGGGATTCGGAGCAAAAAATCCGGTTGCGCCCAACACGAAACCCGACGGGTCTGATAATCCGGACGGACGCCAGAAAAACCGCCGAGTCGAAATTACCTTCCAGAAGTGATCCTTGTAGCTATGCGGGCTGCATGGGACTTTCCGGGTCCAGGGGCATGACGATCCAGAGGACAACGTAGACGAGCAGACCGGTGCCTGCCACAAGCGTGCAGAGCAGCCAGATGGCGCGCACGATGGTGGCATCGAGGTCGAAGTAGCGGGCGACGCCGGCACAGACGCCGGCGATTTTCTTGTCGGCGCGGAGGCGGGCGAAGGGACGCTTTGGGATGGGCGGGAGAGGTGCGACACGGATTCCGCAGAACTGACAGTACGTCGGGTGTTCACCGATGTTTTTGCCGCAATTGGTGCAATACATGGCTGCTCCTGCACTGCCGACCTCGGAAGGGCTCAGGCCGCTCCCGCAAACATTAAGAACTTAGAACATGATAAGTCCGCGGAGTGGGTAGCCGAGGGCAAAAAACGTCCGCCGGGCGTCCGGCGGACATTGGTTCGGGAGGAGACGTATTTCGCTAGTCTGGTCGAATGCTTTCGACTCAGCCTACTGGTGGTATTCACCCGGGCGGGCATTTGGTTCCACTTCTTTTGCGGAAATCTCCAGAATTCAGTGCGGCGAAACGATCCTCCTACTGGTTGAGGTGGGCTGCGGCAGTGATTTCAGGGGTGCACGCTAAGTTTCTGGAATTACCGCTGGATGCTCGGAATTGCGCTTCGCTGAAACTGCCCTTACTCGGGGCAGGGCACGATGCTACTGTGAGATGTGTACGGTAGAAGGCGCACGAGTTGCGCCCGGGAGTTTGTTTGCTCCCACCAAATCCTAACTGTTGAGCGGAGAGAGCCTTGAGCACCCCATTTGCGTCGTCGAAGCGGCCGGACCTGAAGATTTTGCAACCTGAAAAGACCCTGACCGGTGGCCCAATTCAGCCGTTGCAGAAAGGGCTGCCGAAGACGACCACGTCGCTGTGTCCGGAATGTGAGACGGCGACTCGTATTGAGGCGCGCATCTTTGAAGAAAATGGCCGGGTGATGATGGAGAAGAGCTGTCCGGAGCACGGCGAGTTCAAGGACTGCGTGTTCTCGGACGTGGCGCTCTATCTGAAGATGGAGGAATGGGAGTTCGGCGATAACACGGGGCTGAGCAATCCGGCGATCGACAAGGGTGCGGAAGCGGTTTGCCCGGACGACTGCGGACTGTGCTCGCTGCACACCTCGCACAGCGCGCTGGCCAACGTGGACCTGACCAATCGCTGCAACCTGACCTGCCCGGTGTGCTTTGCCAACGCCAACGCGGCCGGATATCTCTATGAGCCGGATATGGACCAGGTGCGCACCATGCTGATGGCGCTGCGCAATGAGCGTCCGGTGGATGGGCGGGTGGTGCAGTTCTCGGGCGGCGAGCCGACCGTGCATCCGAAGTTCATCGAGATTCTGGCGATGGCCTCGGAGATGGGCTTTACGCATTTGCAGGCGGCGACCAACGGAATCCTGTTCGCGGCCAGCCTGGAGTTTGCGCAGAAGTGCAAGGCGGCGGGATTGGCAACCTTGTATCTGCAGTTCGACGGCATCAGCGACGATATTTATCTGAAGACACGCGGCGAGGCGATGCTCGACATCAAGATGAAGTGCATCGAGAATTGCCGCAAGGCGGGAATGAAGATCGTCTTCGTGCCGACGATCGTCAAGGGGCTGAACGATCATCAGCTTGGCGACATTCTGAAGGTGGCCATCGACAACGTGGACACGGTGAGCGGCATCAGCTTCCAGCCGGTGGCGTTTACGGGTCGGATCTCGAAGAAAGAGCTGGAGGAGAAGCGCTTCACGCTGAGCGATCTGGCGCACTGCCTGAGCGAGCAGACGGGGATGTTCGACAAGTACAACGACTGGTTCCCGCTGTCGGCGGTTACACCATTCAGCAAGCTGATTGCAGCGGTGGAGCATCGTGGTGTGCCGACGATCTCCAGCCACGCACACTGCTCGCTGGGAACGTATATGTTCGTGGACGAGAAGTCGCGCAAAGCCGTGCCGGTGACGCAGTTCGTAGACATTCCGGCGATGCTGCAGGATATCGAGTTGATGTCGCGCAAGTCCTTTGGCGGGGTCATGAAGTATTACAACGGGGCGAAGGGCTGGATGGCGATGAAGAAGCACTTCAAGACCGAGCTGGCGCCGCCGGGACTGACCTTCGAACGCTTCCTGAACACGATCCAGGGGATGACGAACAAGAAGCTGGGCCGCGACGGCATGGACGGCACGTTCACCTATCGCACCCTGCTGGTGGCCGGGATGCACTTCCAGGACTCGTATAACTACGATATCGAGCGGGTCAAGCGGTGCGTGATTCACTACGCGGCGCCGGACGGGAAGCTGTATCCGTTCTGCACCTATAACTCGGGGCCGACCTACCGGGAGAAGATCGAGAAAGAGTTCTCGATTCCGTTTGAGGCGCAGTTGGAGCGCTTTCAGTTTGAGGAAATCACTGAGTTGGTGGAAATTAAGAAGTAGCTGGATTGAGTTGGGCTGGATTGAGTTGGGCTGGATTGAGTTGGGCTGGATTGAGTTGGAAAAGCAGAGCCCGCCAGGAGATGGCGGGCTCTTTCTTGTGTGCCGGGCTGACGGCTACTTGGCCGGGTCTGCTGGCTTTGCGGTTTCGGCCGGCTTGGCTGGTTCGGCTGGCTTAGTCGGTTCGGCTGCCGGGACTGGCTTGGCTTTGATGGAGAGCAGTTCGATCTCGAAGATGAGGGTTGCGTTGGGACCGATGTCGCCACCGGCGCCATGCCCTTTATAGGCGAGGTCGGAGGGGACGAAGACCTGGTACTTGGAGCCGACGGGCATGAGCTGGAGGATTTCGGTCCATCCCGGGATGACTGCGCCGACGCCAAAGGATGCAGGCGCGTTGCGCTTGTAGGAGCTGTCAAACTCCTTGCCGTTGATGAGGGTGCCGCGATAGTTGCACTCGACGGTATCGGTGGCAAGCGGCTTGGGGCCGTCGCCCTGTTTTTCAACTTTGTACTGCAATCCGCTGGGAAGAGTGATAACCCCTTCCTTGGTCTTGTTTTTCGCGAGGAAAGCTTCGCCTTCCTTCTTGTTCTGCTCGCCGAGCGCCTTGGCTTTGGCGGCTTGGTTCTCCTTCACTTCCTTCTGGAGCTGGGTGATTGCGGCTTTGGCTTCTTCATCGGTCATGAGGAGCTTGCCGTCGGAGAGGGTATCTTTCAATGCGCGCTCAAGAATGGCGGGGTCGACATCGATGCCGTCGCGCTTCAAGCCATGTCCAATGTTCATGCCGATGGCGTAGCTGGCTTTGTCCTTCTGGGTCTTCAGCTCTAGAACGCTGGAGCTCTTGGCTGTGGCCGCCTTGTGAGTCGTGGTGGCCTTCTTGGTGGTGGAGGTGGAGGACGAAGCAGTTGCCGGCTTTGTGGCGTCGGTCTGCTGGGCCACCATGCTGGCGGCCAGCGTGGTGCCGGCAGCAAGAAGGATAACGGCCTTGGTTAGTAGTTTGGTCATATTCAGAATCAGAACATAAAGTGGCACGGCACGGCAAATTGAGCGGCGGCGGGCAGAGCAGAGCAGGTGCTTCTGCATAGGCAAGATAAGCATTGTTACAATCGGCTGAGCGATGACGCAGACGGATGACGAGATCGATCGCGAGGCAATGCGGGCGGCACTGCTGAACTGGTATGGGCAGCACCGGCGCGCGCTGCCCTGGCGGCAGGACTGCGACGCTTACCGGGTATGGGTCTCGGAAATCATGCTGCAGCAGACCAGGGTGGCGGCGGTGCTGGAGCATTATCGCGTTTTTCTGGAGGCGTTCCCGACGGTTGAGGCTCTGGCCCTGGCGCCGGAGGAGCGGGTGCTGGCGCTGTGGAGCGGGCTGGGATATTACCGCCGGGCACGCATGCTGCACCAGGCGGCCAGGGTGGTGGTGAGCGAGTTGGGCGGGGTGATTCCGGGCACGGTTGAGAGCTTGCGCAAGCTGCCGGGAGTAGGGCGCTACACGGCTGCGGCCATCGCGAGCATCGCCTTCGGCGCGCCGGCGGCCGTGGTGGACGGCAATGTGGAGCGGGTGTTGAGCCGCATGGACGGTACGTCGGACGGCACCCAGCGCGCCGATGCCATGGCATGGAAACGGGCGCAGGAGCTGCTCGACCGGCGCCGTCCTGGGGACTGGAACCAGGCCATGATGGAGCTGGGCGCGACGGTTTGTATGCCGCAGAGCCCGCAGTGTCTGGCGTGTCCCGTACTGCGCTGGTGCAACGCGCCGGGAGCGGATACGCGCAGGCCGCAGGGAGCGCGCAAGCGCGTGCGGATGACGCGGGCGCTGCTGGAGCGCAGGCATTGCGTCTACCTGGTGCAGCGTGCGGCCGATGCGGCGAAGATGGCCGGAATGTGGGAGCTACCGGAGTGCGCGGCGGAGGGCGAAGGCGCAAAGGAACTGTGTGTGGTGCGGCACTCGATTACCGACACCGATTACGAGGTGCGGGTGGTGAGCGCGGGAGTGAAGGCCTTGGGCGCGGCAGGCGCGAAAGCGGGGCGATGGGTGGAGCGCGAGGTAATTTGTACCCTCCCGCTGACGGGGCTGACGCGAAAAATCCTGCGTAAACAGGGCCTGCAATGAACTCTGGGACGCTCTGGATGGGCGAAGCGGAGAGCGTACAATGATCTCTCACCGCGAATCATTCTGGTCATGGCAACGCTGGAGGACTCGGTGTGCGCAGGGCTTTGGCGTTGCGCCTGGTAACCCCGCCTTGGCGACGGTAACTTTTCGCTGGTGACGGAAAGGGCACGACGCGTCAATCCAGTCTCCCGCTTCGCGTCGCGGTTGTGGTAAAGTTTCGCTGTCAGCTCACAAAATCAATGAATCTGAAGGTCCGAGTTCCCTCACTGTTTGGACGCGTGAAGTTGCCCGATCTGGCGAGCCAGTTCGCGCTGACCTCCTATGTGCCGAGCTGACTCTGCAGGGGCTGGTTGCCGGGGTTGACAATCTGCGTCCCGACATTTTCCTGAGCGCGAAGTTCACCGAGACCGCGCGCATCCATCTGGCAAAGCTGATCGAGCAACATGGCGACGTGGAGCAGTTGACGTCGCGCTCCCAGGAGGAGAATCCGTTCGGCGATTCGCGTTACGGACGCGCTCACGTCAAGGACGATGCGCTGCCGGAGCAGGAGATCGATTACCCGGCGGAGTTCAAACGGTGCCTGAGCGAATTGCAACTGGCATCGTTGCGGCGGGCTCGCGAGGCCGACGATCTGCAATTGGACCTGCTGTGCCGGGTTGGGCTGGTGAAGTTTCTGCGCACCGAGTTGTCGCTGCAGTTCACGCATGTTCTGGAACTCTGCAGGGAGAACCTGAAAAAGCGGGACGAGCGGCGTCTCGAACTGCAGCAGATGGTGCTGCGCGACCGCTTTCTGCACTTCCAGGTGAACAAGCGCCAGGTGCTGCGCAGCGTCTCCGAGGATGTGCTGACCACGCTGTAGCGAGGTGGAGCGGGAGACGGTGGCGAGCACGCGGCACTCTCTGTTTGGCGAGCGCGACGCGGCCGGCTACGAGGTTCTGGCCAACGTCTTCTGTTGCCGGATTCGAGCCAGGATCCATTTATCCGGGCCGAGCACTACGCGCTGTTTGGCAGCTTCGATCGCGACCCCGATCTGATTCGACCATGTGGTGGTGATCGCCAAGAGCTTTTTGAAGAAGCTGGGCTTGGCGCACGGCGACGTGGAGGCGCGGAGAGCTGCTGAACGTGCCCGACAACGCCAAGATGCTGATGTTCAGCGGCCTGGTGGACGAATCCGCGCGGGGTAGGGCGCAGCGGGCGATTACCGCCGCCTGGATGGAAACGCTGGAGGCGGCCAAGGTGATGGACTATGCGGTGGCCGCCTACGAAACCGTTCCCAATTCTGGGCGACTACGGCGCGGTGGTCTCTCCGCAGCAGTTGAAGTGCGCATTGATTCTGAAGAACGAACTGCGGCGGGTGGAGGAGGTGCTGCAGACCCACGACCGCTATCCGCTGGAGAAACTGCACGCCGCAGTGCAGCGGGTCCGCTCGGCGGGCAAGGCGGAGCGGATGCGATATGCGGCGCGCTACTTCATCGACATCTGTCGCGCTTCCATCGCGACCTGCGCAAGATGGAGGTGCTGGAGCAGGCGCTGGAGTCGGTGAACGTGGTGAACAATGAGAGGCTGCGGGAGCTCTCCGAGATCAACGGGACGCTCTACGAGTTTCTGCTGCCGGAAGAGGAGAAACCGGCCGAGCAGCGAGTGAATCGATCACGTGGTGATCAAGGCCGACATTCGCGACTCAACCTTTCTGACCCGTTCGCTGCTGGAGCGCGGGCTGAATCCGGCGTCGTTCTTCAGCCTCAATTTTTTTGAGCCGGTGAACAAGCTGCTGCCGAAATACGGGGCGGAAAAAGTCTTCATCGAAGGCGACGCGGTCATCCTGACGCTGCTGGAAAACGAGGGACAGCGCGGCTTTGGCGTGGCGCGCACCTGCGTGCTGGCCGCGAGATGCTGAACATCGTGCGTGCCTACAACAACGCATCGACGGAAAACGGACTGCCTCCGCTGGAGATCGGAATCGGCATCGCGTATCAGGAGTTCCGCGCCGCTCTACCTGATGGACGGAGCGCACCGCATCATGATCTCCGATGCCCTGAACCTGAGCGACCGGCTGAGCGCCTGCCACAAACGCGCACGGCGTTAGGTGAAGGACAGGCAATCCGATCTTCAATGTCTTTGTCTTTCAGACGGCGGACGAAGAAGCGGCGGCAGGCGCGCTGGAAGACTTTCTGCTCAACTACAACGTGGGCGGAATTCACCTGCCGCGGGCTGCATTCGACAAACTGCGGAGCGAGATTTCCCTGGAAGAGTTCCAGATGGAGCTGCCGATGCCGTGGGGTTCCGGACCAGGTGAGGCTCTTCCGCGGACTGGTGCCGGTGAGTCCCGGGGTCTTTCACCCCATCCTGGTGCGCGAGGGACGAGCCGCACAGGTGGAGGTACGCGACTTCCACTTTGTGCGCTGGGCCGACCACCTCTACTACGAAGTGTGCTCGAACCCGGAGCTGATCGACAAGGATCGAAAGCCAGCACTTCTCGTAAACGGCGGTCAGATTCACAACTCAACCAGCAAATTCTGATCCAACATTCTTATCCGTGCTGCGCCGGGCACGGCGCTTGGCTCCTCGGGCTCAGCCGCGGGGCGTGCTGTTGGCAAGCCTGCGTTGGATAAACTCGACGTGGCCGGCCTCGAAGCTGGAAAGCTCAACATAGAGGGCGCGAAGTTCGGGATTGTCCGCCGTTCTGGCCAGCTCCACATAAAAGTCGCGTGCCTGGTTCTCGGCCTGGAGCGCGACTTTGAGAGCACGAAGCTGCGTGGTGGCTGACTCGGCAGAGGAGTCGAAGATCTCCTGGTCGGTCAACCGGGGCAGTTCGATGGTCTCCTCAATGTCAGCTTCGGTGAGGGCGCAGGCGGTCTGCCCGAATTGAGCGGTGTAGCGCTCCTGCAACAGGGTGCTGTGCTGGCGCTCCTCGGCGGCCATGTCCCAGAGGATGGCGGCAATTTCGAGCGAAGCGGAGTCCTGAAAAGAGGCGAACATCTCCGCGAAATGGTGATAGATCTCCGCGTTTCGCTCCTCGATGAAGACGGCGACGTGGAGCGCTTCTTGTGGCGAAAGGGAATGAAAGCTGTATTTCATGATTTCCAGTCTGCCATTGTTGCACACCGCCGCGAAGCGGTGTGCGGATAGAGGCTCGACGACCTTATTGAATCCGGATGGAATTTTCGCCATCCGGGGCTGAAATTATTTCTCAGGGTTGGTCTCCAGCGCTGCTTCCAGCCGCGCGATGGTATCGCGAAGCCAGTGTTGGAGTGCCATCACCAACTGCTGCGGATCATTCTTCTCGATCAGCTCCGCAATGGTTTCACCCGAGTTGCTCAGGCGAATGTAGTGGCAGGGGAATTCCTCGATCTGCTTGTCCTCGGGAACGAACTGATGAAGGAGGCATTCGCGGCAGGCATGGGAGCGCAGCGGGTCGCCAAAGTTGATGCAGGCAAAGGTTCCCAGGAAGGGGGATTCCGTCCCGAGCAATTCGCGGTCGCGCTCATAGCCGCCCTGCTCGAGGTAGTTCAACTCGTAGCGGAGTATCTGCAACACATCGTGCAAGTCCTGGGACATAAAATCTCCGAAGCGAGTCACAGGTATGAGTCTGTCGCAATGGCTGCCCGCGGGGCTGTGATTGAGCTCACCTGGGCTGGTGACGGCGGTCGGTGTCCGACTGATTTTCCGGGGGCCGAACTTCGGTTTCCGACGCTTGCCGGCTATTTCTTTTTGCCGGGAGGAATTACCACCGGGCGCCGCACCGGCACCAGCCCTTCCTTGGGCATGGCCTGATTGGCGCGCATCATCACCTCCTGCTGCACATACTTCACAAATTCCTGCATCTGGAGCTGCATCTGCTCCATGCGCTCGCGCATGTTGAGGATGATGCCGATGCCGGCGATGTTGACGCCCGAGATCGCGGGCCAGCGAAAGAATGAACTCCAGGCGCTTCAGATCCTCTTCGGTGTAGAGGCGGGTGTTGCCTTCGCTGCGCGAGGGCTTCAGCAGGCCTTCGCGCTCGTAGAGGCGCAGGGTCTGCGGGTGGATTTCATACATCTCGGCCACCACCGAGATCATGTACGCGCCTTTGCCTTTGCGTTTGGTCATAGGTTGCGGTCTAAATCTTGCTCCACAGCTCCTGGCGCGGATCTTCCGGATGCAGCTTTTCCAGCTTCTGCCAGAGCTCCTTGGCCTCGACGTTGGGAATCTCCGGGACGACGATGCGGATCTCGACGATCTGGTCGCCGATGACGCCGGGGCGGGTGGCCGAGGGCACGCCTTTTTCCCGCATGCGCAGCTTCTGCCCGCTCTGCGTGCCGGGCGGAATGCGCAGCACGGCGCGGCCGTCGATGGTGGGCACCTCGACCTTGGCTCCCAGGGCGGCCTCCCACGGCAGGATCGGCAGCGTGATGCTGATATCGTCGGCATCGCGGTGGAAGATGGGGTGCTCGGCGATGTGCACGATGATGTAAAGATCGCCGGGCGGTGCGCCGCGGGTGCCGGGATTGCCCTTGCCGGCCAGGCGGATGCGCTGGCCATCGCGGGTGCCGGGCTTGATGCGGAAGGAGACCGGCTCCGGGGTCATGCGTCCCATGGCCGACGGACGCTGAATGTTGAGCTTCATCTCGCCGCCGCGAATCGACTCCCAGAAAGGAACCTGCACGGTGTACTCGGCGTCAGTGCCGGCGGCGTTGGCCGGTTCCTGCGCCAGCCCCGCCGCCACCGAACATGCCGGAGAAGATGTCGCGGAAGCTGCCGCGCGCGCCCGCCATGCTGCTGCGCGCCGCCGAAATCAAAGTCGCGGAAGTCGAAGTCCGCGGGCTGCTGTCCGCCCGGGGTTGTAGCCTCCAAAGGGATTGCCGCCGTCGCGAAAGGATTGCCCGGCTGCCGCGCCGCTGTTGGCGTAGGCTTCGGCCGCCTTGGGATCGATGTTGTCCGAGTAGAAGCCGAGCTGGTCGTAGATCTTGCGCTTCTTGGGATCGCTCAAAACTTCGTTGGCTTCGGAGAGTTCCTTGAACTTCTCTTCCGATTTCTTGTCGCCGGGATTGACGTCGGGATGGTATTTGCGCGCGAGTTTGCGAAAGGCCTTTGCGCACATCGTCAGCCGTGGCCGTTTTCTTGACGCCAAGGATCGGCGTAATAGTCTTTCTTGTCGGTTGCGGCCATGTGTTTCTTTCTTCTCGCTCGCCCTCTGATCAAAACGTCCTGCGCCCAGCATACTTGCGGGTCAGCAACTCTGCCAAGTATTTCTGCCGGAACTCCACTAAAGCTTGCTGCCCCTGCGGCGATCCACCTGGCTGGCGGGCCGCAGGGGCAGCGGGAACGGAATGGGGAGATCCTAGTTCGTTCGGGGCGCGCCGCCGCCGCCGGACAATAGGAGCTGAATCGAACCAGTCAGCAGCGCGCCGTCCGTATGTATCTCCACGGACTCGACGCCGCCGCGAGAGGGCGTCAGCAGACACCACTGCTCCTCACTGCTGTCGAAGGTGAGAAAGTACGGTATGCCGTTGACTTCAAAATTCATAGATCTCCCTTATGCGAGCCGGAGTGAGCCACCTGTTGCGCTCACATCTGCCCGCCTGCGAAGCGGCCGGTGCACGGATTGCCGCGGCCGCGAGATAAGCCCGCTCAGGCGAGCCCGCTGCTTACTTCTTTTCCTCCACATCAACATATTCAGCGTCGATGACGCCGTCGTCCTTCTTCGGCTTCGTCCTTGGGCTGTGCCTCGGCTTGTTGCGCACCGCCTTCGGGATTGGGTTGAGCTGTTTTGTACATCGCTTCGGCTAATTTGTGAGATGCAGATTGCAGGCGGTCGCGTGCCGTCTGCATCGATTTGTGATCGCCGCTCTCCAGTGCCTTCTTGGCATCGCCGAGAGCGTTTTCCACCTCGCCGCGCTCGCCGCCGGAGATCTTGTCGCCATTTTCCTTCAGCATCTTCTCGACCTGGTAGACCATGGCATCGAGTTGATTGCGAGTTTCGACCTCTTCGCGCTTCTGTTTGTCTTCAGCCGAGTGCGCCTCAGCCTCCTTGGCCATGCGCTCGACCTCTTCCTTGCTCAAACCGCTGGAGGAAGTGATGGCGATCTTCTGATCCTTTCCGGTCGCGGTGTCCTTGGCGGTCACGTTGAGAATGCCGTTGGCATCGATGTCAAAGGTGACCTCGATCTGGGGCACGCCGCGCGGAGCCATCGGAAGCCCGGAGAGGTGGAACTTGCCCAGGGTACGGTTCTGCGCCGCCATGGGACGCTCGCCCTGCAGGACGTGAATTTCTACCGAGGACTGGTTGTCGGCCGCGGTGGAGAAATTCTCACTCTTGCGGGTGGGAATGGTGGTGTTGCGCGGAATCATCGTAGTGGCCACGCCGCCGTAGGTCTCAATGGAGAGCGAGAGCGGAGTTACATCCAGCAGCAACAGATCCTTGACCTCGCCCTGCAAGACGCCGCCTTGGATGGCTGCACCGATGGCAACCACTTCATCGGGATTCACGCCGCGATGCGGCTCGCGTCCGAAGAAATCCTTCACCTTCTGCTGGATCATCGGCATGCGGGTCTGTCCGCCGACCAGAACGACTTCATCGATCTTGCTGGCGTCGATGCCGGCATCCTTGAGCGCCTGCACGCAAGGCTTGATCGAGTTGTCGATCAGGTCGCGCACCATCTCCTCAAGTTTGGCGCGAGTCAGGGTCTTGACCAGATGCTTGGGACCCGAGGCGTCGGCGGTGATGAAGGGCAGATTGATTTCGGTCTGCATGGTGGTCGAAAGCTCAATTTTGGCGCGCTCGGCGGCGTCACGCAACCGCTGCATCGCCATCTCATTGCCCTTGCTGCGCAGATCCAAACCGTAATCCTTGCGGAATTCATCGGCCAGCCAACCCACCACCCGCTGGTCAATGTTGTCGCCACCGAGGTGAGTATCGCCATTGGTGGACTTGACCTCGATTACACCCTCGCCGACCTCCAGAATCGAGATGTCGAAAGTGCCGCCGCCAAAGTCATAGACGGCGATGGTTTCGTCCTTCTTCTTGTCGAGTCCGTAGGCCAGGGCGGCAGCGGTAGGCTCATTGATGATGCGCTTGACGTCGAGCCCGGCGATCTTGCCGGCATCCTTGGTGGCTTGGCGTTGCGAGTCGTTAAAATAAGCGGGCACGGTGATAACGGCTTCGGTGACGGGCTCGCCAAGATAATCTTCGGCGGCCTTTTTGAGCTTCTGCAGGATCATGGCCGAGATCTGGGGCGGCGTGTATTCCTTACCTTGAGCCTCGATGGCAACGTGGTCGCCCGACTGCACGACCTTGTAGGGCACCATCTTCATCTCTTCGCTGACTTCGTCATAGCGGCGGCCCATGAAGCGCTTAATGGAGAAAATGGTGTTCTCTGGGTTGGTAATAGCCTGGTTTTTGGCGACTTGGCCGACCGGCCGCTCGCCCGTTTTGGTGAAGCCGACGACGGACGGCGTGGTGCGTCCGCCTTCTTCGTTGGGAATTACCTTCGGCTCGCCGCCTTCCATAACGGCTACAACCGAGTTCGTGGTTCCCAGGTCGATCCCGATAATCTTTGCCATTGCTCTGTGTCCTCCCGCGGAAAAGCTGAAAAGAATGTGAGGTTGGCGCTCCCGCAAGAGCTACCGAACCGGATGTGGCGTTCTACTCAGACCTAATAAGATTGCAATGATAGAACCTGAGTGACTTACTGTCAAGTTGTTAGATGATTCGGGCTCTGCCAAAGATGCACAAAGAGCTTTGCCAAATCAATAATTGATAAAAACCGCAGTTTTGCTGAATTCAGCTCGGGATGACGGAGATCCGGCAGCTAGCAGGGCGATGGCCCCCCTGGCGTGGTCCGTGAAACGGGGCAAGGATCGGGAGACGGGGGACTCGTTCCAGCGATTCAGGCGAAAAGGCACCCCACGCTGAGGTGAGGTGCTTCCGGGCTCTCTGTTGCTAGCGCTTCTCTTTCTCATTCTCCTTCGGCGGAGGCGCACTCGCGTGCGGCGGCGGGGCTTGCGCGCGTGGCGGCGGAGCTTGGGCGTGTGGCGGCGGGGCTTGTGCGTGCGGTGGCGGGGCTTGCGCGCGTGGCGGCGGGGCCTGTGCGTGCGGCGGCGGAGCCTGTGCGTGTGGCGCCGGGGCTTGTGCGTGCGGAGCCGGGGCTTGTGCGTGCGGTGGCGGAGTCTGTGCGTGCGGCGGCGGAGCCTGTGCGTGCGGCGGCGGGGCTTGCGCGCGTGGCGGCGGAGCTTGCGCGCGTGGTGGCGGGGCCTGTGCGTGTGGCGCTGGGGCGGCGTGGGGCTTCACTGCGGCCGAGGGCTTCGCCCCCGCGGGTGCAGCTTTGACCGGCGCGGGCATAGATTTCGCCGTTGCTTTCAGCGTTGCAGGATTCACTTTGCCGCCTGCAGCCTTGGCGGGTACAACGTTCTTGGACGAAAAATCGCCGGGCTTTGCGGTTGCCGCAATCGCCGGCTTGCCGCCGTTGTTCCTTGCCAATAGTTGAGGATTTTTGGCGGCCACGTTTCGTTGCTGCGTTTGCGCCGGCGTGGGCTGAACGTGATGCTCTTGTGCTGCCTGTTGCTGGGCCGGAGTCGGTGCGGCCCGGACTCCGCCAGCACCGCCGTTATAGCTCACGTTGCGGGCGGCGTGATTCACAATGACGGTTTTGTTCACGTATACGTTCGTAATGCGGCTGCGGTCCACGTGCATCACCGCGGTGTTGTAGTAGAAGCGGTTATTGCGCCATTCGCCACCGTAGAAGCCATTGCCGCCATAGCCGTAGCCGTAGTCTACGCCGCCATAGAAGCCGATGTGGGGGCCCCAGTAGCCCTCATGCCAGCCGAAGTATCCATCATTCCAGCCCCAGTATCCGGGCGTCCAGAGCAGGCCCGGCTCAGGGGCGGGTACCCAGGTTCCGGGAACCCAGTAATAACCATCCTCGTCGTCCCATGCCCAGTATCCCGGCGCCCACATGTAGCCATCCTCGGGGCACGCCGGCTGGACGTAAACGGGCAGCGGCGGCGGAGCTACCGTGATCGAGATGGAGAGTTGCGCAAACGATGCGGCGGGCAGGGCCAGCACCAAGAGTGAGAGGGCCAGCAGAAGGGAGAAACGAACGCGATACATAGTTAAACCTTTCGCGTGCGGCGCAGGTTTCCTTTAGGCGATATCAATTCATTCGAACCCATTCCGAGGCAATAGGTTGCCGCGCGTGGGCGGCCTAGTCGTAGCGTTCGTAGATGACGCGCTTCTTGTCCCAGCCGCACTCCTCGATGAGCAGGCTGCGCACGGAGGAAACCATGTTGTTGAGGCCGCAAATGTAGACGTGCATATCCTTGCGCTGGCCGACGATTTTGCGCACGTACTCTTGCACGTAGCCCCGGTTCCCGGCCCAACTCTCTTGGGCGCGGCTGAGGGTGCAGATGTAGTGGAAATTCGGCTGCTCGGCAGCCAAGCGCTCGAACTCTTCCTGATAGTAAATATCCTCCGGATAGCGCGTTCCATAGACCAGCCAAATGTTTCGTCCATTGTGGCTCGGCTGGCCGCTGCCGTCGAATCCGAAGAGGTTCTGCGCCATGCTGCGAAAAGGAGCGACCCCGGTGCCGGTGGCGACAAAGATCACGTCCTCGACTTCCGGCTTGAGCACGAAGAGCCCATGCGGGCCGTGGAAGCGGACGCATTCGCCGACCTCGCGGTCGCAGAGGAAGTTAGACATGAAGCCTTCATCGACGCGGTTGAGGCAGAGATCGAAGGTGTTGTTGCGGCGCGGCGGCGAAGCAATGGAGTAGGCGCGAGTGATGAATTTCTCGCCGCGAGGCTCGCGCACAGAGACGAACTGTCCGGCTACAAAGTCAAACGAAGAGAGTTCCTCGACATCGAATTCAAGGTGTTTGGTTTTCTCCGAAAGCAGCACGGAGCGGGTGAGCCGGGCGGTGAGCAGGGTGTGTTCCATGTTCTTCCTTGACCGCGGAGGTCCCCGCTATTCTAAAGCAGAGCGGACGCCGGTGCGAAAACCGCTCCGAATGGATGGAATCGTCCGGTTGCGGGCGCGGGTTTGCGACTTATTCGCGCGTTACCTTTTCCAGCAGGTAGATATAGGAGAGGTAGACTTCGCCGGTGGCACGGGTCATGCCGATCTCGCAGGTGCGGCTGCTGGAGTAACAGCCGTCATGGTTGTGAGCTTTGATGTCAGCGGCTTCGCCGATGGTGGCGGAGGCGGTGAGTTCGGGGTAGAGGAATCCGCGATCTCCTGCAAAGGCACAGCAGCCGAGGTTGGGAGGGACGAAGACTTCGCCGCTGCACTTGCGCGCAATGGCTTCGAGCTTCGGGGGCAGTCCCATCTTGACGGCGGAGCAGGCCGGATGCAGGGCAACCGATCGTTCGGGATGATTCACCTTGAGCCGGGGGAGCAGTTGGTCGTGGACAAATTCGATGCTGTCGGTGATCTGGAGGCGGTCGAAGCGCTGCTGGCTCTGCGGCGTGAGGTATTCGCGGCATTGGAGCAGTCCGTAGGCGCACGGGCTGCTGTCCACCAGGATGGGCAGCACGCCTTCGCCGGACCACTCCCAGAAGTTTGCGATGATGCGGTTCAGCATGGCATCGCGCGCTTCCTCGAAGCCCTTTGAACCGTAGGGAACGCCACAGCAGTTTCCGGGAACGTCCGGGGGAATCCAGAGCGGAACTCCGGCGCGTTTGGCCAGCTCGACGGTCGCCTGCATCAGAGACATTTCATCGGGCTCGCCGGGGAGCCGACCCATGGTTCGCGAGATGCACGAGGGGAAGTACACGGCCTTGGCGGCGGAGCGGCCGGTCGGCGGAATGCCGCCCTTGGTTGCGTACGGCATCCCGGCACTCCAGAGCGGCATGTTGGGGCCGATCAGCTTACGCATGGCTCGGGTGATCGCTTGCATGCCGTTGACTCCGATGACGTGCTCGGCGAGATGCCCGGCGGTGAGGCCGAGCCGGATCAGGGATTCCATCAGCGCGAAATCGTTCACCGTGAACTGAGCGATGCGCTTTGCGAGGGGCGAATTGCGCAGGGCACGAAAGCGCTTTACCAGCTTGCCAGTATCAATGTTGACCGGGCAGGTGGTGGCGCAGAGTCCGTCGGCGGCGCAGGTATCAAGCGCCATGTAGGGAAAATCGCGGTCGAGCTGGACGAGTAATTCGCTGCCGCCAAGTTGCTGCTGGCGCGCCATTTCACGCCGGACCACGATCCGCTGGCGCGGGGTGAGGGTGAGCTCGCGGCTGGGGCAGCGCGGCTCGCAGTAGCCACACTCGATGCATTTGTCGATCTCGGGCTCGACGGTGGGCAACTGCTTTAAGTTGCACAGGTGCGCGTGCGGATCGGGGTTGATGATGACGCCGGGGTTGAGCAGCGCGGTGGGATCGGCCAGCGACTTGAGTTGACGCATGATCTGGTAGGCATCGCTGCCCCACTCGGTTTCAACGAAGGGTGCCATGTTGCGTCCGGTTCCATGCTCGGCCTTGAGCGCTCCATCGAAGCGGTTGACGACCAGTTCCACCACATCGTCGATAAAGCGCGAGTACTGGTCGATGGCGCGCTGGTGGTTGAACGACTGGGTGATGACGAAGTGGAGATTGCCATCCTTGGCGTGGCCGAAGATGATCGCATTGTCATAACCGTGGCGGCGGAAGATGCCGTTGAGCTCCTGCGCGGCGGGCGCCAGGTGCTCGATGGGGAAGGCGACGTCTTCGATGATGACCGTGGTGCCGCTGTTGCGGACCGAACCGACGGAGGGAAACATTCCCGCGCGAATCTTCCAGAGCGCGGCCTGGGCCGAGGGGGCGTGAGTGAATTGTGCCGGCTCCAACAGTTTAAGGCGCGCGGTGGAGTCGGCGGCCAGGGCTTCCAGCTCCGCACGGCTGGACTCCAACGCCGACTGGAACTCAACCAGCAATCCGGCGGCGCCTTCGGCCAGTGTCTTGATCACCGGCGGCGTGCCGGTTTGATTTTCGACGGAACGAAGCGAGGCGCGATCCATGATCTCAAGAGCTTTGGCGCCGGCGTGGCGCAGTGGCACGATGGACTCAGAGGCGGCGTAGAGATCAGGGAAAAGCAGAAGGCCGGTGTATTTTACCGGGAGCTCGGGGACGGTGTTCAGAATCGCCTCGGAGATGAAAGCCAGAGTGCCTTCCGAGCCGATCAGGAGATGGGCGAAGATATCGACGGCGC
This sequence comes from uncultured Acidobacteriota bacterium, assembly GCA_963737175.1. Taxonomy (GTDB): domain Bacteria; phylum Acidobacteriota; class Terriglobia; order Terriglobales; family Acidobacteriaceae; genus TOLSYN. The sequence goes on from CAVTRQ010000017.1 coordinate 194,613, forward strand.
GCTCGAAGTCGAGGAAGGCGTTGATGCCGTAGCCGGTGGTGTTCTTGGTGCGGTACTTGCGGCGAATGCGTTCGGCGAGGGCGGAGTCGCCGAGAATCCTCGACTTGAGCTCAAGGATGCCGCGCGCCAGTGCCGGTTCGCGGGCGAAAAAGATCTCTTCGGCATCGGAGGCGGCGGTATCGATGACCGTGCCGGAGGGCAGCAGGAATCGCAGCGAAGCGAGGGTGTGGTAGGCGTTCTGATCGACGCCGCAGCACATCCCGCTCGAGTTATTGGAGAGAATTCCTCCCAGGGTGCAGGTTGCGATGGAGGCCGGGTCGGGGCCGATCTTTGCCCCGTAGGGGATGAGCACGCGATTGGCGCTGGCTCCGATGACTCCGGGCTGAACCCGGATTTTGCGGCCATCTTCGAGTACCTGAAGCTCGCGGAAGTTGCGCGCGACCTCGACCAGTAATCCATCCGAGATGGATTGTCCGGAGAGACTGGTGCCGGCGGCGCGAAAGGTGATGGGGAGCGAGTGGTCATGGCTGAACTGGAAGAGACGCGCGACCTCCTGTTCATTGGCTGCCTGCACCACGGCCTTGGGAATGAGCCGGTAAAAGCTGGCATCCGAGGCGTAAGCAATGAGGTCGATGGGGCGCACCAGGATGCGGCGCGCGTCGAGGATTTGAGAGAGCACGGAGGAGAGTTGCTCAGGAGAGTACCCCGGCTTTTCGACTGCGCTCACGGCTGCCATTGTTTCGTCGCTCCCTAGAGTCGAGGCAGCCGGGTGAAGTCCGTGACCGCCCCTGGACTAAGTTAATGTACTACGAATGTGGGGAACACTGCTGAGACGTGAAATCCGCCACTACTACGCCAAAATGTATTTCCTGACTGCACTACAATAATAAGATTCTGTAGCGCATTGCAAAGACCGCACCGGCCAGCGCGAAGCTAACTGGTGGGCGATACCGAGAGCAACGATGAAAGTTTTAGTCTCTGGTGGGGCAGGATATATCGGCAGTGTCGTGGTCTCACAGCTTGTAGCCGCAGGCCATGCGGTCACCGTTTACGACAATTTGAGTAAGGGGAACCGGCGTTCGGTGCCATCGGCGGCAACGCTGGTGGTGGGTGACGTTGGAGATCGCGCGGTGCTGGAAGCGGCATTTGCGGAACATCGGCCGGAGGCGGTACTGCACTTTGCAGCCTGGATCGAGGCCGGGGAATCGATGCACGATCCGGCGAAGTTTTTTCGCAACAACACGGCCAACGCTCTCACCTTGCTGGAAACCGTGCTGGCTCACCGTGTGCGCTGTTTTGTCTTCTCTTCGACGGCGGCGGTTTACGGGGAGCCGGAGAGCATTCCGATCCGCGAGAGCGACAAACTCGCGCCCACGAACGCGTATGGCGAATCCAAGCTGCTGGTGGAGAAGATGCTTGCCTGGTTCCACCGAATCCACGGCCTCTCCTACGCCAGCCTGCGCTACTTCAACGCCGCCGGTGCGACGGAGACTCTCGGCGAGCACCATGATCCGGAGACTCACCTGATTCCGATCGTTTTGCAGGTTGCCAGCGGGATACGCGACCACATCAGCATCTTTGGCGAGAATTACGATACGGCCGATGGAAGCTGCGTGCGCGACTATGTACACGTCTCTGATCTGGCGAGCGCACACCTGCTTGCGCTGGATGCGCTGCACTCGCGCCCGGAAGCGGCGCAACTCATCTACAACCTGGGCAATGGGCACGGCTTTAGCGTGCGTGAAGTGATCGAGTGCGCGCGACGCGTCACCGGTCACTGCATCCCCGCCACGGTCGAGCCACGCCGGGCAGGAGATCCAGCGACCCTGGTTGCGAGTTCGGCAAAGATACGCGCTGAGCTGGGCTGGCAACCGCGGTATCCCGAGTTGGAAGATATTGTTCGCAGCGCGTGGGATTATCTCCAGCGCAACGCCTGCGGCAAACATTGATGAGTGTAAATATTTTGACAAACTAAAACGACGCGGCCAATCCGGGGATGCCATCATCCAGGTGATTGATGCCCAAGCCGATAGCCCTTCCTGACCAGCGTTCAGCACGCGCGAGTTCCGCGGCGCAGCTTCTCGCAACAGAGTTGAGGCGCCATCCATTCAAGCCCTGTGAATGCAGGAATCGCTTGCTGCCTGACCATCCTGTCTCTCCGTCCAAGCATCTTCTTTGGTGAACGCCGACACCGCAAGGCTGAGTCATCCCCAACGACTTAGTCACCTCACCATCCACAGAATCAGAATCGATAAACCGCGAAGAAGGAGATTGTGCAATGGCGAACACAACAGAGAGAGATCCGAATTCGGTAGTCGCGATCTATGGCCAGCATATGCAAGCCGAGAACGCGATTAAGGAGCTGAAGTCCGGCGGCTTCAACGTTAAGAAGCTATCGATCATTGGCCGGGATTACCACAGTGAAGACGACGTCATCGGCTTTTACAACGCGGGCGACAGGATGAAGTATTGGGGAAAAATGGGTGCGTTCTGGGGCGGGCTCTGGGGCATGCTGTTCGGGGCGATGTTCCTGATTATTCCCGGCGTCGGCCCAATCGTTGTCGCCGGCTCGGTCGTGGCCTGGATTGTCGGTGCCCTGGAGGGTGCGATTGTAATTGGGGGCCTGAGCGTTTTGGGCGCCGGGCTATACAGCTTTGGCATTCCCAAGGACAGCGTGATCAAGTACGAGACTTCGATCAAGGCCGGAAAGTTTCTGCTGATCGCACACGGCACTGCCGACGAGGTTGAGAAGGCTCGCGGCATTCTACAGAACTCCGGGGCAGAGCAAATTAATCTTCATCAAGCGCCGGAAGAGGCAGAGCGGGTCGCATAGCTCCCGGTTGTGGTTCGCGCTCGAACGAAATCCAACGCCGTGGCGCGAGGTGCGTACTCCACCTTGCGCGCGGCGGGTGCAGGGCAGAAAAAACGCAAAAACAGGACAGGTGCTCAATCGACTTCAAGTTGAAGATGTTTACGCTTCCATTGCCCGGCGAATGCTGCCTCGGACGCATTTGAGCCGCCGCACCGCCTCTGCCTTCGTGAGCTTGGCGCACAACATGACGAGCGCGATAGAGACCTTCCGATCCGCCGCGTCCAGCGCAGTAATGGCCACGGTGCGCTCCACCTTGGCGACGCGCTGCACGATGGCAATGCCGCGCTCGCTCAGCTTTTGATTTTTCATCTGGAGATTGACCATCAAGTTGCCATAGGTGTAACCAAGGCGAGCCATCGCGCCGGTAGTGATCATGTTGCATATCATCTTCTGCGCCGTGCCTGCCTTCAGGCGAGTCGATCCCGCCAGGACTTCGGAGCCTACTTCGGCCTCGATGGCGAGCTCAGAAATCCTTGCCAGCTCGGAGCCAGGGTTGCAGACAACCGCGATGGTGGCGGCGCCTTTTTCCCGCGCGAATTGCAATGCCGCGATCGTGTAGGGCGTCCGTCCGCTGGCGGAAAGGCCTAGCACCACATCCTTCCTGCCGGGCTTTCGCGCCGCCAGGTCGCTCACGCCCAGCTCAGCCGAATCTTCGCTGGCCTCGCTGGCCTTCGCCAGGTTTTGCCCACCGTTCTGCCCACCTCCGGCAATCACGGACTGGATCATCTCGGGAGCCGTGCCAAAGGTTGGCGGACACTCCGCTGCGTCCAGTGCGCCGATTCTTCCGCTGGTTCCGCTGCCCACGTAGATCAGGCGTCCACCCTGCGCCAGCCGATCGTGGACTACGTCAATTGCTTTTGCAATCGCAGGCAGCACCTTGCGAACCGCCCGCAGAACCTTGGTGTCTTGCCGGTTCATCAGGGTTGCGATTTCAAGCGCACTGAGCCGGTCCAGATCGGCGGAGACGCGGTTTTGCCGTTCGGTCTTCAGCCCGCTCAGCCGTACTCCACTGGCTTCATCTGCCATCTGTCGTCACCGCTTCCCCCTCAGCGCTATGGCGCAGAAACAAGCTTGTGCCGTAGCCGATCATAAATGTCGTGATGCTCCCCAGCGCGACGTACCAGGTGAACGGAACCTTGGTGAATTGCCACAGGTACAGGTTCAGCAGAAAGCCACACAGCATTCCCACCATCGCACCGCGCTCGCTCGCCTTGCGGGTTAGAACTCCCAGCAGAAACACCCCGAGTAACGATCCGTAGGCGACCGAGGCAATCGACAATCCGGCCTCCAGCACCTTTCCACCGCGGCGCGCCACAATCGCCAGCGCAAACAGCACAACTGCCCAGCCCACCGTCGCCAGGCGCGAGACAAACACCCGGTGCTGATCGCTCGCCCCCGGATTGATTCGCGAGTAGAAATCAACGATGGTCGTCGAGGATAGCGAGTTGAGCGCAGCACTCAGGTTTGCCATCGCCGCCGCCAGGATTGCCGAGATCAACAGACCGCTGATTCCATGCGGCATATGGGTGACGACAAAGGCCGGGAAGATCGTGTCGGCCCGCGTGAAAGCCACCACCGGAGGAAACAGCTTGTAGAACACATAGAGCATAGCGCCGATCAGCAGAAACAACGAAAACTGGAAGAGCACCATGATGCCGCTGGCCAGCAACGCGAGCTTCGATTGCCGCTCGTTGCGCGCCGAGAGCAGCCGCTGCACGATCAACTGATCGGTGCCATGGCTGGCCGTGGTCAGGAAGGCGCCGCCGATCACGCCGGACCAGAAGGTGTAGGTGGCATAGAAGTTCCACGAGAAGTCGAAGACGCGGAACTTGCCCGCTTCGGCGGCGATGCTGTACACGGTCTGCCATCCGCCGGGAACCAGATGCAGAATCGTGAAGAAACCGGCCAGCGTGCCCGCAATGTAGACCGCCAACTGCACCACGTCGGTCCAGATCACGGCGGCCATGCCGCCCTTCAAGGTGTAAATCAGCGTGAGCACGCTGACAATCGCGATGGCAGCAACGTCGCGGCCAAAATCGCTGAAGCCGCCCAGCAGATTTCCCAGCGCGATGCCGACCACGATGGCGACGGCGAAGACGCGCACGCCCTCGGCGGCGGCGCGCGTGATCAGGAACAAGCCCGCCGTCAGCGTTCGCAGCTTCTGTCCGAAGCGGCGCTCAATCAACTGATAGGCCGTGACCAGGTCGCCGCGGAAGTACTGCGGAATCAGCACAACGCTGATGATGACGCGCCCGATCAGGTAGCCAATGACAAGTTGCAGGAAGCGGAAGTCCCGCTCGTAGGCCAGTCCCGGCACGCTGATGATGGTCAGCGTGCTGGTCTCGGCGGCCACGATGGAAAGCGAAATGGCCCACCAGGGAATCGTCTTCTCCGCCAGGAAATATCCCCGGAGCGTGCTGGCTCGCTTGCGGAAGCGCATGCCGAACAGGGTGACTCCGGCCAGATACACTACGATCACGGTGACATCCAGCGCGTTCAGTCCCACGGGATTCTGCTCTCCTGTAATTCTGCTTTCCGGTTGGGTTGGCGGCCTGCGCCGTCAGTACAGCAGGTACTTCGCCCGGATCGCTTTGAAGACTTCGATCTCATCTATCCAGTCCATCCAGACTCGCCGCGGGTCCTGCCCGGCGCTGATCGCCTGCGCGCTTGCGGCGTTGAGCATCAGGTTGTCCAGCTTCGTCATCTCGTACTGATCCGGATAGAGCGCGTGCAGCGCGGAGGCGATCTCAATGCCAAGCTCAGGTGCGTCGAGCGCATTTCTGTCGGTCACGACGATGTTCACGCCGCCGCATTTTTTCTGCGCGTACACGTCGGCGCTGGGAGTGAATTCCACCGGCACAAAGCGCACCCCGCTGATGGCCCGCCCATTCAGATAGGCGGCCAGTTCCACCGCATGAATCCACGGCGCGCCCACCACTTCGAAGGGCGTATCCGTGCCGCGGCCCACCGAAATATTGGTTGCCTCCAGCAGGCCGATGCCGGGATAGAGCGCGGCTTCGGTCAGGCTGCGCATGTTGGGCGAAGGATTGACCCAGAGAACGCCCGTCGAATCCAGCCAATCGCCGCGCTGCCAGCCCTCCATCTGCGACCACGGTGAGCCGCGCATGAATGCCGCGCTCGGCGTTGTAGAAGCGCGCCAGCTCGCCAATCGTCATGCCGTGGCGGACCGGAACCTGTCCGTAGTTGGTAAAGCTCTCGCGTCCCTTGTCGCTGATCGGCCCCTGCACGTAGGCGCCGTTGATCGGATTCGGGCGGTCGAGGACGAAGATCTTCCTGCCGGTCTTTGCCGCTGCCTCCAGAAAGTATCCGAGCGTGGTCTCGTAGGTGTAAAAGCGCGTGCCGATGTCCTGAATGTCGTAGACGATCGCATCCACCGAATTCAGAATCTCCAGCGACGGATGGCGCTTGGCGCTGCTGTCACCGTAGACGCTGTAGACGGGAATCCCGGTCGCCGCGTCTTTGGAATTCGCAATCGCCGTGGTGTCCAGGCTTCCGGTTACGCCGTGCTCCGGGCTGAAGATGGCGGCCAGCTTCGATGCCCGGCGCCTTGGCCAGCACATCGATGGTGCGGCTGCCGTGCGCGTCCACGCCGGTCTGATTGGTGACCAGCGCAATCCGGGTCGTGGCCCGCCCGCTTCGCGGAGTTCGGCGAAGTCGTGGCTCTCCAGCACGTCGATGCCGGTGCGCACCGAGCCATTGCGCGCCGTCACCAGCCGCGCCGCCGACATCGCTTCGTTGTAGCCGGTGATGCGCGCCAGGCGCAGCTTCTGCTCCTCTGCACACCGTCAGTCCCAGCTCCTGCGCCACCGCCGAGGCGATGCGCGCGCGCAGCGAAACCACCGCCGGAGTTTGCCTCCGCGCGGATGCACCGCGTTGGTCAGCACGATCACGTAGCTGTTGGTCACCGGATCGATCCATATCGATGTTCCGGTGAAGCCGGTGTGTCCAAACGAGCCCACCGGAAAAAACTCTCCGCGATTGCTGGAAAACGGCGAATCGATATCCCAGCCCAGACCGCGCAGCGACCGACGCGGTGGGCGGCTGTTGCGGCGTCGACATCTTCTCCACCGTCAGCGCCGAAAGCACATGGAAGCCGGTCAGCATCTCCTGCGCATATTTGGCCAGATCGTCGGCGGTCGAGAACAGCCCCGCGTGTCCGGCAACGCCGCCCATGCGCCGCGCCGTGGGATCGTGCACCGTGCCGCGCAGCATCTGGTGGTTCTCGTCGTATTCGGTGGGCGCAATGCGCGGCGCGCCATGCGGCCGGCGGCAGAAAGCGAGTGTCGTTCATCCCCAGCGGCTCGAAGATATTTCTCGCGGCGTATTCGTCCAGGCTCAGGCCGGAAACTTTCTCGACCACAAATCCGAGCGTTTCAAAGTTGATGTCGCTGTACAGAAAGCGCGAGCCGGGAGGGAAGATCGGGCTTGTGCGTCCATCACCATCTGGTAGGCGGCGTTGCGCCCCTTCCACGCGCGTCTTCAGATCGAGGTCTTCGGGCAGTCCGGAGAAGTGCGTGAGCAGTTCGCGGATGGTGATGTTCTCCTTGCCGTTTCGGGCAAACTCCGGCAGGTAGGCCGCCACCGGATCGTTGAGCCGGAGCTTTCCCTCCTGCACCAGCTTCATCACGGAGGTCGCCGTGGCAATGCACTTGGTCATGGAGGCGATGTCGAAGATGGTGTCGACGGTCATGGCTTCCCGGGCCGGCTCCAGCGAGCGCATGCCGAACGCCTTGCGGTACACCACCTGGCCGTCATGCCCCACCAATACCACGCCGCCCGGAATCGTCCCGCGCGCCACGGCCGCGTTCATGATCTGGTCAAGGTTGGCGAAAGCCTCGCCGTGATTCGCCATCGCCCCGTCGCGGGTTGCTCCGTTGTAGAACGACGCGCTCTGCGCCAGCAGTCCGCGGCCGGATGCGGTGACCATCAGCAGAGTCAATACAAGTCGAAGAATCGCAGAGCTTCGTTTCATGCTGTGCCGCGCGCCTCCAGAGAAGGGATCACCTAGAGTATCTCCGTAATGGCCGGGCCAACGCCATCTGTTCTGCCGGAAAAACTGCTCTGCGGCGCCAGGCGCAAGTACGTTTCCCAGCGATTGAGCATCAAAGGCACTAGGAGTCAGGAGGCGCTATGCAGCTCAGTAGTTCGGCGTTTCAGCAGGCACGCAGCATTCCCATAAAATTTACCTGCGATGGCGAGAACGTCTCGCCCGCGTTCTCATGGCGCGGCGCCCCCGCACAAACAAAATCCTTCGCTCTGATTATGCACGATCCGGATGCACCGGGAGCGGGTGGATTCACCCATTGGGTCTTGTACAACATTCCCGCCAGCATTGCCGCGCTTCCATCCACTTTATCGCGAGCCGAGCAGGTTGCCGGTACCTGTGTTCAGGGCAGGAACGACTCGGGGGAAATCGGCTACACCGGCCCTTGTCCGCCCTCCGGAACGCACCGCTATCTGATTCGACTCTATGCGCTGGACGCGGAGCTGAATCTGGAAGCCGGCGCTTCGCGCAGACAGCTCCAGGAAGCCATGCGCGGTCACGTTCTGGGGCAGGCGGAGCTGACGGGCACGTACGCAAGAATTTCCCAGCTAAAGCGGCGTAAAGAAAGAAAAATCCCCGGCGCAAGGCCAGGGATTGTCTGCTGCGGTGCGGGTTGGTCTATTACCTCTACCTTTCAGGCCTGGATCGTTATGCTCCGAAGCGTTGCGCCTCATAGGCGGCGATCTGCGGCTCGTTCTGCAAGGTAATCCCAATGTCGTCCAGGCCTTCCAGAAGACAGTGCCGACGGAATGGGTCGATCGAGAATGAGGCCAGGAAGCCGGCGTCATCGCGCACTTCGCACTTCTCCAGGTCGACCGTCAACTGGTAGCCGTTCACTTGCTTGGCTCGACGGACCAGGAAAGACATCTGCTTCTCGTCGAGCGAGACCAGCACGATCCCGTTTTGGGCGCAGTTCGTGGTAAAAATATCGGCAAAGTACGGCGCGATAATGACTCGGAATCCGTAGTCGCCCAGTGCCCAGGCAGCGTGCTCGCGTGAGGAGCCGCAGCCGAAATTCTTGCCGGCGACGAGGACCGACGCTCCCGCGTAGCGAGAATCGTTCAGGACAAAATCCGGATTGGGCGATCCGTCGGGACGAAAGCGCCAGTCATAAAAAAGGAACTGGCCGAAGCCGGTGCGCTCGATCCGTTTCAGAAATTGCTTGGGAATAATCTGGTCCGTATCGACGTTGGCGAGATCTAGCGGTGCGGCGATACCAGTGTGTACACGAAAAGGCTGCATGGTTTCCTCGTACAGAGCGTTACCTTGGAATTAAAAATCACTTGCCAATGAGAAGACACTCAATCACTCAACGTGCCGAGTTTTCCTTCACTGCGGTGTCTTTGAACTCCCATTTTCTTACATCCGTGAAGTGGCCGGTAATGGCAGCGGCTGCCGCCATCGCTGGGCTCACCAGATGGGTGCGTCCGCCGCGTCCCTGGCGGCCTTCGAAATTGCGATTGCTGGTGGAAGCGCAACGCTCGCCGGGGCTGAGCACGTCGGCATTCATGGCCAAACACATCGAACAGCCTGACTCGCGCCATTCAAAGCCGGAGGCGAGGAAGATCCGATCCAGCCCCTCGCGCTCGGCGGCTCGCTTCACATCCTGCGATCCGGGAACGACCAGAGCGCGCACGTTGGGTGCCACGCGGTGTCCTTCGGCGACCCGGGCGGCTTCGCGCAGATCTTCAATCCGTCCGTTGGTGCAGGAGCCGATGAAGGCCACGTCGATGGTGATCTCCTCGATCGGTGTGCCTGCCTTCAGGCCCATGTACTCCAGCGCGCGCGCCATGGACGTGGCGTCGGCTTCCGTTTTGGCGGTCGCGGGATCAGGAATGCTGGCGTTCACCGCCGCCACCATGCCGGGGCTCGTGCCCCAGGTAACTTGTGGAGCGATCCGACCGGCATCCACCTCAACCACCTTGTCGAAGACGGCATCGGCATCGCTGATCAGGGTACGCCAGTGTTCGATCGCCCGATCCCAGCCTGTACCCTGGGGGGCAAAGCGACGTCCCTTCACATAGGCGAAGGTCTTTTCGTCCGGCGCGACCATCCCGGTACGCGCGCCCGCCTCAATGGTCAGGTTGCAGAGCGTCATGCGGCCTTCCATGGACAACCCTCGCACGGCTTCACCGGTGTACTCCACCGCATAGCCGGTAGCGCCGTCGCTTCCAATCTGTCCGATGAAGGCCAGGGCCAGATCCTTTGCGCCGGTTCCTATCGGCAACCGGCCGTTGACGCGGACCTGCATGGAGAGCGGCTTGCGTTGGGGCAGGCTCTGGGTGGCCAGCACGTGTTCCACTTCCGAGGTTCCAATGCCGAAGGCCAGCGCGCCGAAGGCACCGTGAGTGCTGGTGTGGCTGTCGCCGCAGACAATCGTCATGCCCGGCTGGGTGGCTCCGGATTCGGGACCGACCACGTGGACGATTCCCTGATCCACGGAGTCGATATCGAACAGGGTTACGCCGAATTCCGCGCAGTTATTGCGCAGGGTTTCAAGCTGAGTGGCGGCAATGGGGTCGGTAATCGGCCGATGGTTCAACGTGGTCGGCACGTTGTGATCGACCGTGGCCAGGGTGCGCTCGGGTCTCCGTACCCGGCGGCCCGCCGTGCGCAGACCTTCGAAGGCCTGTGGCGAGGTCACCTCGTGTACGAGATGCAGATCAATGTAGAGGAGCGGCGGCTGCCCTTCGGGCTGGCAGACTACGTGTTCTTCCCAGAGCTTTTCAAACAGACTCTTGCCCATGACTTTTAGTTTCCTGCCGTGCGTAATTGAATTTCAGAACTTCTTTTCTGCTGGCACCGAAGCCGAAGGCCCAGTGCCTAACGGTTTAGCTTAATGGTTTAGAGCGATGCGTGCGCCGGGCGCACACTGCCTGCACCGATGGCTTCCAGTACCAGCCGGCCCATCTCTTCCGTGCCGGTCAATCGTTCGCTGGAACCACGCTTGAGATCCGCGGTGCGGTATCCGGCTTCGAGCACCTGCGGCGATCGCCTGTTCGATGGCCCGCGCTTCCTGCTCGCGCTGGAAGCTGTGGCGAAGCAGCATGGCGGCGGTGGCAATGGCTCCCAGAGGATTGGCGATGCCCTTGCCGGCGATGTCGGGGGCCGAGCCGTGAATGGGCTCGTAGAGATTGATCTTGCCGCCTACGGTCGCCGAGGGCAACATGCCCAGCGAGCCGGTCAGCGCCGCGGCCTCGTCGGAGAGAATGTCGCCGAACAGGTTTTCGGTAAGGATGACGTCGAAGCTGGCGGGCGCGGTCACCAGACGCATGGCGCAGGAGTCCACCAGCTGGTGTTCCAGGGTCACGTCGGGATACTGCTTGGCCACTTCGATCACGACCTCGCGCCAGAGTTGCGAAGACTTCCAGCACATTGGCCTTATCGACCGAGGTCACCTTGTTGCGGCGCTGCCGCGCCACCTGGAAGGCGACGTGGGCGACGCGCTCGATCTCCGGCACCGAATACACCATGGTGTTGAAGCCGGTGCGCGAAGCGCCTTCGTCGGCGAATCCGCGGGGCTGGCCGAAATAGACTCCGCCCAGCAACTCGCGCACGAAGAGAATGATCGGCGCCCTTGAGCACCTCGGGACGCAGCGGCGAACACTCGGCCAGCACGTCGTAGGCGATCGCGGGACGAAGATTGGCAAAGCCTCCGAGGGCTTTGCGGATGGCCAGCAGACCGGTCTCCGGCTTCAGGGCAGGCGGCAGCGAGTCGAACTCCGGCCCGCCGACCGCGCCCAGCAGCACGGCGTCAGAGGCCAGGCATTTTTCCAGGGTCTTCTCGGGCAACGGCGTGCCGAAATTCTTGACGGCGATTCCGCCGATGGGAAGTTCCTCGAACTGAAGCTCGAATTGGCCTTCACTGACGGCGCGCAGAACTGCGCACAGCCTGACGCGTAACTTCGGGGCCAATGCCGTCACCCGGCAGCACTGCAATCTTGAATGTCATGATATCCTTTTATAGCACATTTGGCGCGCCCGGAACCTGGGGTGGACGCGCCATGCGCCCGCGGTTGGCAGCATAGCGCTACCCAACTTTGCCGCTTCCGGGCGACTAGGTTTGAGGAACGATGGCGAACTGTCCCCAGGTTTGTTCGCGGGTGCCGAGCTGCCGCCTGAGTCTCCACGTAGTTGAGCATGCGCACGGTCGCATTCATGGCCGCCACGAGCTGATCGGGGGCCACGGCGCGGGTGGTGAAGAGCTTTTCGTCGCTGCGCCAGGTGATGGTGGCCTCGGTGAGCGCGCCGCTGGTTCCTTTGCGCGAGATGCCGATGCGATAGTCCATCAGCTCGGGCATGTTCTCCCAGACGGTGCGCAGGGCTCGGATGAAGGCGTCAAACTGTCCGTCGCCCTCGCTTTGCGCCGTGAGCTTGCGGTTGTTGCAGCTCAGTTCAAGGCTGACCTTCGGCGGGGCTCCCTTTTTCAAGGCGAATTCGTAGTTGACCAGCTTCACGCCATTCTCTTTTTCTCCGAAGATCTCGTGCAGAAGGAGAATGATGTCGGCCTGGGTGACGCGTGACTTTGTCGTCGCCCAGCTCTTTCACCTTGGCGAGCAACATGCGCTGCTGCTCGGGCTGATCTCGATTCCAAGCTCTTTGCAGTTGTGCTCGATGGAGGCGATTCCCGCGGTCTTGCCGAGGTCGTAGCCGCGCTTGCGTCCAAAGCGGCTCGGATCGAGCCGGTTCTGATAGAGCTTTCCCTTTTTGTCGCCGTCGGCATGCACGCCGCAGCCCTGGATGGCGCTGATGCGGCCGACCACCGGAGCGTTGGGCGGCGGGAGCGATGCCGCTGATTCCGGCCACCAGATCGCTGAGCATGGCGAGCGAGCGCTCTTTGACATTGCTGTTCATGTCGTACAGATCGCGCGCCGTCACCACCAGGGTCGCCAGGTTGGTGTTGCCGGCGCGCTCGCCGATTCCGTTGACCGTGACGTGCACGCGCCCGGCACCGGAGCGCAGCGCGGCAATCGAGTTCGGCACCGCCAGGCCGTAATCGTTGTGACCGTGAAAATCGAGCGGCAGGTCGAAGCTCTCGCGCATGGTGCGCACGTAGGCTTCGGTCTGCTTCCGGGGCCAGAACGCCGAGGGTGTCGCACAGCATCACGCGCTTGATGGGCAGCTTGGCGAGGCCGCGTGGTCAAGCGTCATCACATAGGCCTGGGAATTACGCATTCCCTGCGACCAGTCCTCCAGGTACACGTTGACGCTCAGGCCGTTCTTGACGCGCGTACTCAACCGTGCGCTCGATGTCGGCGAGATGCGACTTCGACGGACTTGCGAAGCTGAACCGTGCAATGGTGTTCCGATCCCTTGGCGAGCAGGTTCAGAACCCGTCCGCCGTGCTGCACAATCCAGTCCACCGACTTGGTGCCGTCGACAAAACCCAGGACCTCGACTTTATCCGCGGCGTCATGGTCCTCGCCCAATCGGTGATGTTTCGAACCGCCAGCGCCTCGCCATGCGAAACTCCCGCTGAGCCGACTTCGATGGCATCGACACCTGATCTGAGCAAGGCTTCGGCGATGACCAGCTTTTCGTCCGCCGTATAGCTGATGCCTGGCGTCTGCTCCCCATCCCGGAGGGTTGTATCCATTACCTCGATGTTTCGCACTCTGCTCCCCTTTTGCGCGCTCCCAAAGGCACTCTTCAGGATTCCGCCGTTTGCCGTAAACCTAAGTTGTTTCTACAGTCACATGCCCACAGGGCTTCGTCCAAGTTGTAACAAACCTCGCGAGCGATGCCTTCAATAGGAGCAAGGAATGTCTGCCGAATGCACCATTCTAGCCGAAAATTCGCCAGCGAAAGAGGAATTTACGGCAGACACTCCGTTGGGCATGAAGCATTAAGTATTGCTTAATGCTTCATACCCACTTCGTTCTTCGTCAACCACTTCGTCAACCCAGCCGGTTCAGTCCATCCACGTAGGCTTTCGCGCTGGCCTCGATGATGTCAGTGGAAGCGCCGCGACCCATGACTCGGCGCTCGCCGACCTCCAGGTGTACGGTGACCTCTCCCATCGCTTCGGTGCCTTCGGTGATGGCTCGAATGTCATAGCGCAAGAGTTTCGCCTGGGTTCCGGTGAGTCCGGCAATTGCCTTGTATACGGCATCGACCGGGCCATCGCCAATCGAAGCGCCTTCCTTCGTTTTGCCGTTCAGCAGCAGGCGCACGGTCGCCGTCGGAATCGCCGCCGTTCCACTGTAGCTGTGCAGGTACTCGAGCTTCAGCTTCTGCTCCACCGGAGGCAATTCATCGTGCATCAGGGCCACCAGGTCTTCGTCGACCACCTCCTGCTTCTTATCCGCCACGATAAGAAAGCGCTGGTACAGGATGTCAATCTCGTCGCTCGAGAGTTCGTATCCGAGCTTTGCCATCCGTGAGCGCAGGCCGGCCCGGCCCGTGCGCGCCGTCAGCACCACCCGGCTTTCACTGAATCCAACGTCTTCCGGGCGCATGATTTCGTAGGTCTCGCGGTCTTTCAGGAATCCATCGACGTGGATGCCCAGAGCTGTGGGCAAATGCATTGCTGCCGATGACGGCTTTATTGGCTGGAACCGGCATTCCGAGCATGTCTGAGACCATGCGGCTGGTGCGGAAGAACTCACGCGGCTCGACCCCGGTGCAGGCTTGGTAGTAGTCAGCCCGGGTTCGAATGCCCATGACGACCTCTTCCAGCGCGGCGTTGCCGGCCCGCTCGCCGATTCCGTTGATCGTCCCCTCCACCTGGCGCGCGCCATTGCGAATGCCTGCCAGGGAATTGGCTACGGCAAGCCCAAGATCGTCATGGCAATGCACGCTGATAATTGCGCGGGCAATGTTGGGAACGTTTTCGCAAATGCCGCGAATCAGAGCACCATACTGCTCGGGAACGGTGTAGCCCGTCGTATCGGGAATGTTGACGACGGTTGCGCCGGCATCGATGACGGCTTCCAACATCTCGAACAGGTATGCGGGATCGGCGCGGCCGGCATCTTCGGCGAAGAACTGAACGTCGCCAACGCAGTTGCGCGCCCGCTTTACGGCATCCACGGCCAGGGCCACCAGCTTCACCTTCTTTTCGGCGAGCGTCTTGCCGTACCGGTCGTCGCGGAACTTGCCCATGATGTGAATATCAGAGACGCCGATGCCGGTGTGAATGCGTGGGCGGGCGGCCTTGGCAAGCGCCTTGCCGCAGGATTCGATGTCGGAGGCAACCGCACGGGAGAGCGCGCAGATCGTCGGCCCTTCGATCTCCATGGCCACCTTGCGCACGGCATCAAAGTCTTCCGGCGAGGATGCCGGGAAGCCAGCCTCAATGATATCCACCTTCAGTCGAGCGAGCTGGCGCGCAAGAGTGATCTTGTCCCGGCTCCCCAAGCGAGTTCCTGCTGCCTGTTCGCCATCTCGTAACGTAGTGTCAAACACCGCAATCTTTGCTGTAGCTTTCATTCGTATCCTCGATGAATTTTAGGGTCTGCCGACGGAGGAGAGCATCCGAAGCGGTTCAACATAAGCGTGGTTAAGTATCCGCAAATAGATTCAACTTAGAAGTATGCCGCAAAATCCCATTCCCGGGCAGTCCATCTGTTACGATTTTCGCCCCTTCATCTTACTCTTTCGCTGCTGATCGCACAGGCTGGCTCCTATTTAAGCGGGAGTGGTGCGGCTTCGGCAGTCGGCATCGGCAGACCCAGCAGGTGGGCGATCGACGGCGCGATCTGGCGCATATCCACCACCCCAAGATTTCTGGCGCGGGCGATGCCCGGCCCGGCGATGAAAAACGATGCGCGCAATTCCACATGCTCGGGCAGGTGTCCGTGGGTCCCACCCGTGGCGTCTCTCCGCAATGGCCCGGTCAAGCCGGAGTCGGTTTGAAAGCCGGGCTTCAGGTCTACCAGGAAACTCGCGGTTGGATAGCCTCCCAACTCGCGCAACTCTTTCTCTTCCACAATGCGGTTGATTCCGTTCTCCGGGTCGCCGGCCAGCCCGGCGAGCAAATCTCTGACCTTGTTTACGAGTGCGGCATCGTGCGGATCGCGGAGAACGATCGCCGCCGAGCCGCCGTTGGTCCAAGGCATGGCATCCCAGGATTCCACCTTCGGGGTGCCGAACATGGTCGTTCCGGTTCCCGGGCGGATCAGCCCTGCCTGCACGAAAGCGGTGAAAAGGTTCAGCTTCTGGTGCACCGGCGCAAAGCCGTGATCCGACACGACACAGACGATCGCCTCCGGGTCCACGCTGAGCGCTGCATCCCACAGCTCTCCGACCAATTCGTCGCTGCCTTCCAAGACGCGGTTCGCCTCCGGACTGAACGGCCCGTACTGGTGTTGGGTATGGTCGAGCGCTGCCAGGTGTATCGTGATCAGCTTTGGTTTGTACTTCTTAATGATGGCGATGGCAAACTTCGCGCGCAGCCGGTCATTGGGCAAATCCGTATTCAGTTCCTCGGCATAGGGTCCAAGCTCGGCCTCAAGTTTGGCTAACATCCCGGGCGTCGAGAGAGCCCGCACCAGCTTGCGATCATCCTCGGTTCCGGCGCGCCAGACTTCTGGAATCAGGTAGTCAACCTTGGCGCCGACGCTGACCGGCCAATTCACGCTGGCCGTACTCAGGCCCGCCGCTCTGGCAATGTCCCACAAGGTCGGCACCAGGATGTCCTCGCTGTACCAGTACCACCCCTGTAGATTCCTCTGCTCGGGATCGAAGGTGGTATTGGAGTAAATGCCGTGCCGGGCGGGCGACACCCCCGTGATCAGCGTGGTGTGGCTGGGATACGTCACCGTCGGCACCACTCCGGTCACGCCTTCCGCATACACGCCCTCACGCATCATGCGGCGAAGGTTTGGCGCTTTCAGACCAAGTTGGTCGGCCCGCGTGATGGAGTCGGGGCGCATTCCGTCAACGGAGATGAGTACAACGCTCCGCGCCTCTGCTTGCCCCAGGAAACCAAGAAGAAGAACCCAGGCGAAGGCCATCCACAAAAAATCATGCCGAATTTTCCTGGAGATTGAGTGATCCATTCCCGCCTCCTAGGCAGTATCGTCTACCGGATACTCGCGTGCCAATTCTCAGCTCAAGGATGGTTCCGGAAGGGCGTGCCTATTTTTCGTTTGGCCGCCTGCGCCAACCGCTCTACAATCCTGCGGTGGATCGGTGGGACTCTGCTTCGGTGCGAACCGGGCGCGCATCGCCTGCACTACAAAGGAAACGCTCCGCGGAGTTGATCGCTAAAAAGAAGGAAGATGCCCGATGACGACGATGAAGCTCGATGGCATTGAAGCCTGCGTCTTCGACGCCTATGGCACGCTGTTCGACGTCAACAGCGCAGCCCGTGCGGCGCAGGACTCGCTCGGAGAGAAGTGGCAGCCGCTTGCCGAGCTATGGCGCGCAAAGCAGTTGCAATACACCTGGCTGCGCGGCCTCGGCGGGCGTCATGCGGATTTTTGGCAGGTGACGGGCGAGGCCCTCGACTTCGCGATGGCGACAATGAAGGTGGAAGATCCGGCGCTGCGGACGCGCCTCATGAACCTGTACCTGGTTCTGAGCGCCTACCCGGAGGTTTCCGACACCTTGAAGCGCCTGAAGGCTGGAGGCATGAAGCTGGCCATTCTCTCCAACGGCAGCCCCAAGATGCTGGCAGCGGCGGCCGCCAATGCGGGCATCGCTGACCTGCTGGATGCGGTGCTGTCGGTGGAGGAAGTGAAGGTCTACAAGCCCCACCCTGCGGTCTACGGCCTAGCCTGTGAGCGGCTCAACGTGGTTGCGGATCGCGTCTGCTTTCTGTCTTCCAACGGCTGGGATGCCTATTCCGCCAAGGCGTTTGGCCTCCGCGTCCTGTGGTGCAACCGCTTCGGCCAGGCGCCAGAGCGGATTCCGGAGACGCCCGACGCGCAGATTACCACGCTTGCCGAGTTGCCGGATATCGTTCTGGGCTGACACAATGGGCGGTTCGGGAGACTCAGAGGACAAGCGGTGAAAGCAAACCGGCAAGATCGGAGTCGGCTAACGCTCTTCCAAGGCATACGGCCGTTCAATCGCCCGGGGGCGATCCACGACGCATGGGCCGGTTTCCAGTTGGCGGCGATGAATATCCCGCAGGCGCTGGGTTATACCAAGATCGCCGGGATGCCAGTCGTCACCGGATTCTATACGCTGTTGCTGCCGCTCGTGGCATTCGCCGTCTTCGGTTCGTCGCGGTACCTGGTAGTCGCCGCCGACTCCGCAACCGCTGCGATTCTGGCCGGAGGAATCTCCGGTATGGCTGCTCCCGGCAGCGCAAGATACGTAGCGCTGGCGGGAATGGTGGCGCTGCTGACCGCGGTATTTTTGCTGCTGGCGCGATTCCTCGAGTTAGGCTTCCTGGCCGACTTCCTCTCGCGAACCGTTCTGGTTGGATTCTTGACGGGCGTGGGATTCCAGGTGGGTATCGCAGTGCTTGGCGAAATGCTAGGCATCGAGGTTCACTCCCACAAAACGGTTGTACAACTCATTGAGGTTCTGCGTGGTTTACCGCAGGCACCCCTGGCGACCGTGCTTCTATCCGCGATCGTCGTAGCAGGTGTCTACTCCCTCCAGCGGTTTACACCCAGAGTGCCGGGTTCGCTCATCGCGGTGGCGGGCGCAGTGGCGGCCAGCGCAACTTGGAATTTCGCCGCCCACGGCATCGCTACCATCGGACCGATCACCGTCGGACTGCCGCATCTCGCCCTGCCGCTTGTGAACTGGAGAGACGTTGAGCCTCTGATCTCCGTGGCGGCATCCTGCGTCGTCGTGATCGTGGCCCAAAGTGCCGCCACGGCCAGAGTCTACGCGGCGCGACACGAGCAGCGCTCCGATGAGAATGCGGACCTGATCGGCCTCTCTGCGGCCAACGCCGCTGCGGCATTGAGCGGAACGTTCGTGGTCAACGGAAGCCCCACCCAGACCGCAATGGTCGAAAACTCCGGTGGGCGTAGCCAGTTGGCACAGGTTGCGACGGCGGTGGTGGTTGCGGTGGTACTGCTTTGCCTGACCAAGCCATTGCAGTACCTTCCGCGCTGCGCGCTGGGCGCCATCGTTTTCATCATCGCGATCAAACTCATCGATCTGCGCGGCCTGTGGAGCATTAGCCGCGAGAGCCCCGGCGAGTCTGCGTTGGCGGTAACGACGGCCGCGGTCGTGGTGCTGGCCGGGGTCGAAGACGGCATCGTGCTGGCGATGGTGCTGTCGCTGCTGCGCGTGGTGCGGCACAGCTATCATCCTCACACCGCGGTACTGGTGAAGGGCGACGACGGAATCTGGCAACTGACTCCCGCTGTTCCAGGCGCGATCAGCGAGCCTGGGCTGGTGATCTACCGCTTTGGGGCGGCCCTGTTTTATGCCAACGCCAGCGGCTTTTCGGACGAGATTCTCGGACTCGTGGGGCCGGCGCCTTCGCCAATTCGCTGGTTGGTTGTCGATGCCGGGGCGATCACGAGTGTCGACTTCACCGCCGCCTGTATTGTGCGGCAACTTCAGCAACAGCTCAGCCAGCGTGGTACGGAGCTGGTATTTGCACACGTGCAGTCGGATCTGATGCCCGATTTAGAGCGGCATCACCTGAAGGAGGCTCTTGGGCAAGGGCGGATCTTCGACACCCTGCACGCGATGCTGGCGGCCTTCGCAAAGCTGAAAGAAGTGCCAGCGCAAGGCACGCCACCGACGGACTCCGCAAGTTAAGAAAGGCTCTCAAAGAGATGATTTACGACTATTGTGTGATCGGCGGCGGAATCGTCGGACTCGCCACAGCCATGGAACTTTTGCAACTGCGACCGGGAGTGAGCCTCTTGTTGCTGGAGAAAGAAGCTGGTTTGGCGAAACATCAAACGGGACACAATAGCGGAGTCATCCACTCCGGAATCTACTATGCGCCCGGGGGTTTGAAAGCGGAATTTTGCCGCCGCGGCGCCAAGGCCACCAAGGCGTTCTGCGACCAGCACGGCATCCCGTACGAGACGTGCGGAAAGCTGCTAGTGGCGACCAACCCGCTAGAGTTGGAGCGCATGAACGGCCTCATCGAGCGCGCTCGCCTGAACCGCATCGAAGTCGAACGGCTGGATGCAGCCGAACTGAGGCGGCGAGAGCCCAATATTAATGGCATCGGCGGACTTCTGTCCTCGAAACCGGAATCGTCGACTACCGGCGAGTCTGCGAAAGCATGGCCTCGGTGGTCCGTGATGCCGGCGCGGTCATCGAGATGAGTGTGAGGGTCACGGCGATCCGCGAGACGCAGAGCAGCGTGATGGTCGCGGCCGGCGAGCAGGAGTGGCAGGCCAGCAAACTCATCGTCTGCGCCGGCTTGCAATCGGACCGGTTGGCAAGAATGGCAGGCATGGCAACTGATCATCAGATCGTCCCATTTCGCGGCGAATACTACCGGCTGCCGCCCTCGAAAAACCACATCGTGCAGCATCTGATCTATCCGATCCCCGATCCGAAGCTGCCTTTTTTGGGTGTCCACTTGACGCGGATGATGGATGGCAGCGTGACGGTGGGGCCGAACGCGGTACTGGGCTTTGCTCGCGAAGGCTATCCGAAATTTTCTTTCAGTCTTCGCGACGTCTCCGAATATGCCGCGTTCCCCGGCTTCTGGAAAACGATGAGCCGGAACCTCAAGAACGGCGTCAAGGAGATGAAGAACTCAATGCTGAAGTCGGGTTATCTGCAGGAGTGCCGGAAATATTGCCCCAGTCTTGAACTCGAGGACCTCACACCCTGCGAAGCTGGAATTCGCGCCCAAGCCGTTATGAAAAACGGCACGCTGGTGGACGACTTTCTGTTCCTGGAAACGGCCCGCATGCTGCACGTCTGTAACGCGCCATCTCCCGCCGCTACGTCCGCCATTCCCATCGGCGAGATGATCGCAAAAAAAATCGCCGGCGAATGCTGATGACGCGCACGATGTTGCAGCCGGCGGATGTGCCGCTGCTTCGCGCACGGCGTTCACCGCATTTCGGCACGGGCCTGTTTCACAAAATTGAGAAACCGGGCGGCGAGCTCTCGAATCCACGCCCCTTCCCGGAAGCGGACCGCTTCGCGTGGAATCAGATCTTCGCCGACTCCGAGCGCAACCGCGCCCGCGGTAATGAAATGTGGGGCGGTGCTCTGCGTAACGCCGCCGGCAGCGACGAGCGGCACATGGGGCAGCGGGGCCTTGAGCGCGCGAATGTATTTTTCTCCGCCAACGTAGGAACAGGGGAAGACTTTCACAAAATCGGCGCCCGCCTTATAAGCGTTCATCACCTCGGTAGGCGTAAGCGCTCCGGGAATTACCAGGATCTCTTCTTCGACGCAATATCCGGTGACCTCCAGATCGCAGCCAGGCCCGGTGAGAAACATGGCTCCGGCGTCCAATTCGCAGCGCGCCTGGTCTAATCCGGCGACGACCTCGGCTCCGACGATGAGCGTGGGAAATCGCCGCGTAAGGTCGCGGATCACCTGGTCTGAGTTCGGGATTGTGGTAGTGATTTCGACGATAGGGATGCCGCCGGCTGCGAGATTCTCGGCGGCAAAGATCGCGGCCTCGGCCGAGTCCACACGGATCGATGGAATCACACCGATTTCCCGAATCTGCTTTCGAATTTCTTCTCTGGTCAAGTGCTTATCCTTTCGCGGAAAGATCAGCCTTATCCTGAGCACCAAGAGCGGCTCTCATCTCGGTGTCGGTGTGCTTGCCTTCCCGGCTAGCTGGCGCGTTGTTGCTTACTGCCTGCCTACTGTGCATACACACTCTTCGAGTCTTCCGGTGTGGGCAGGTGGTCCGTCGGTCTCGCCCACCACACGTAGAAGGTCGGGAGCAGGAAGATGCTCATCAGCAGGTCGGCGATCAGGCCGCCCACAATCACAATAGCGAAGGGCCGCTGCGAGTCCGATCCGATGGCGTGGGACATGGCCGCCGGCAATAGGCCCAGCGTGGCCACCAGCATGGTCATCATGATCGGACGAAGCCTGCGTGTCGCTCCTTCAATGGCAGCCGCTCTCACCGGCATTCCTCGGGTACGCAACTGGTTGATGTACTCGACCATGATCACGCCGGTCTGGACAGAGACACCGAACAGCGCCAGGAAGCCAACTCCGGACGAGACACTGAAGTGCGTGCCCGTGACCCATAGTGCCACCAGACCTCCGACGCGCGCCACCAATACGTTCAGCAGGTTCAACGCCGCCCATTTGAAGGAGCCGAACGCGGCGTAAATGAGCATGAAAATGAGGAAGATGGTGATGGGAACAATGATCAGGAGCCGCGCTTCGGATCGCTTTTGGCTCTCGTATTCGCCTTCCCAGTCGATGTGGTACCCGCTCGGCAACTTGACCCTGTCATTGACCCTCTTCATCGCCTCCTCGACAGCGCCTCCAAGATCGCGGCCGCGAACGCTGTACTTGATTGCGATATAGCGCTGGTTGCCTTCGCGATAGATCTCCGAACCGCCGTCCCGTTCCTCTATTTTGCACAACTGCGCAAGCGAAACTCGTTCGCCGCCCGGCGAAAGCAGACGAATGTTCTGAATCGCTTCTCTCTGGTCCCTGAACTTCTGCTGATAACGCAACACCAGGTCGTATCGGGCCTCGCCCTGTAGGACTTGAGTAAGGGCATTGCCGCCCACGGCAGTCTGGATCGCGTCCTGCACGTCGGCTACGTTGATCTGATAGCGCGCGGCCTGCTGGCGGTCTACTGTGATGTTCAGGTTCGGCTGGCCGAGCACGCGAAAGACTCCCAGATCCTCAATGCCTTTGACTTGGTGCATCACCTCGGAGATTTCAGTGGCTTTGTCTTCCAGTGTCTTCAGGTCGTCGCCGTATACCTTTGTGGCAAGTTCTCCTTTCACGCCGCTGACCGCCTCTTCCATGTTGTCGGCAATCGGCTGTGAGAAGCCCCACACCACACCGGGAATCTTCTCCACCTCGCGGCTCATGGCTGCGATCAGTTCGTCTTTATTCTGGTGGAATACGGGACGCCACTGGTCTTTCGGCTTCAGATCAAGGAAGTACTCGGTATTGAAAAAGCTCGTGGTATCGGTCCCGTCATCGGGACGCCCGGTTTGACTAGTACAAGTAGTGACCTCGGGAAAAGAGCAGAGCAGGACGCGGGCTTGGTTCATCACCCGGATGCCCTCAGTCGGTCCGGTGCTGGGCGCAAGCGTGCCACGCGCCCAGATCGCGCCTTCATCCAGGTGGGGCAGGAACTCCGAGCCGATGGCGCCACCGAAGGCGAGGTAGCCGCTGATGCAAACGGCAACGATTGAAACCACCACCATCGCCCAACGATGATCAACCGTCCAGGACAGTGCCCGGCGGTAACGCTCGGTCAGCCAAACCAGCACGGGATTGTGCCAGTCCGCGGCTTCTTTGCGGAACAGAAGAGCCGCCAGCACGGGGGCGATCGTCATCGAAAAGATCACCGCGCCGAGCAGAGCAAAAGCCACTGTCCAGGCCATGGGACGGAACAGTCTGCCTTCCACCCGCTGCAGCGTAAAGATCGGAAGATAGGCGGTGATAATGATGGTAATGGCATAAAAGACCGGCCTCTGCACCTCGTGCGCGGCGTCGCGTATCCGATCTGCCACGGGCTTTTTGTCGTGGTTCTGGCCGATGTGGCGAATGATGTTTTCGATCATCACCACCGCTCCGTCCACAACCATTCCGAAATCGAGGGCTCCGAGCGAAAGCAGATTGGCCGGGATACCACGCAGGTTTAAGCAAATGGAGGCGAACAACAAGGAGAACGGAATCGTCAAGGCAACAATCAATGCGCCACGCACGTTCCCCAGAAAGAGGAACAGAATAAGCGTCACCAGAATGAAGCCTTCGGCGAGGTTGTGCAGAACCGTGTGGGTGGTGAACTCAAGCAGAGTCACTACGGTCGATAAACGGAATCGATCTTTACCCCGGGAGGTAAGATATGGTCGTTCATTTGCCGTCACTTTGGCGTGGAGCCCTTCCAGTGCCGCGTCCGCATTTGCGCCTTTACGCAAGAGCGCGGTGCCGGAAACCACGTCATCGTCGTCGACGATGGTTCCGTCCTGCACGATGGATCGATTTCGCGAACTGTCCGAGGCGGATCTTCGGACCTTGCGCAACCACGGCAATATCTTTTACGCGTATCGGCGTTCCGGTCTTGGTCAGGATGACCGTGTTCTCGATGTCGCTGCACGTCTCTTGACTAGGCCGACTTCGGCCGGACATTGATTTGTTGCAGTCCGGCTTCCACGAAGCTGCCGCCCGCATTGGTGTTGTTGTTGGTGAGTTGCTGCTCCACTTGTGCGAGGCTCAGTCCGTAGGAGATCAGCTTGTTGGGATCGACCCGGACCTGGTACTCGCGCGTCGGACCACCGAAACTCGCAACATCGACGATGTTAGGAACGGCTTTTAGGTTCTTTTCGACGAGTCCAGTCTTCGATCGACTTCAGATCCATCACGTCATATTGCGGGTTCGTGCTGTGCAGCGTGTACCAGTAGATTTGCCCGACAGGACTCCAGTCGGTCCCCATCTGCGGAACAACGCCCGGCGGCAGC
The DNA here is from genome assembly GCA_963737175.1 of uncultured Acidobacteriota bacterium. GTDB lineage: Bacteria > Acidobacteriota > Terriglobia > Terriglobales > Acidobacteriaceae > TOLSYN. The sequence continues at coordinate 219,062 of CAVTRQ010000017.1, forward strand.
GTCACTTGCGAAAGCCGCTCAAGCACCCGCTCGCGGTTCTTGAAGTTCTCTTCCTCGTCGTCAAAGACCAACTTAATATCGGAGAGGCCAAAGAGAGAGAAGGAACGTAGATGCACGACGGCCGGGATGCCACTCATCGCAACTTCCAGCGGCACCGTGACCTGCTGCTCAACTTGTTCGGCGGAGATTCCAGGCCACTGGGTGATGACCTCGACGTAGTTGTCCGCCACGTCGGGATAGGCTTCCACCGGGAGATGATGAAAGGCGACCACTCCGAATGCGATGAGCAGCAGAGTGAAGGCAAGTACCAGCAGCTTCTGGTCGAGCGCAAAATCAACAATTCGCCGAATCATTTATTGCTCCACCGTGTTCTGCATCACGAGCGCATTCTCAACGACCTGGGCTCCGGGGTTGATCCCCGAGGTGATCTCCTGCATCTTTCCGGGAAGCATGGCACCAGCGGTGACTTCAATCCTTTTGAAGGCTCCGTTTCCGAGAGGCACAAAGACCCAGTCGCGGTCGTGGATGTGCAAAATCGCGGTCGCCGGAACCGCCGCTCTGCTCTCCGCCTGTTTGCCGTAGAAGGTCGCGGTGGTAAACATTCCGATCCGCAGCATTCCGGGATTGGCCACTTCCAAACGTACTTTGGCGGTGCGGATCGTCGGGTCCATGGTTGGCAGGATGTTAGCGATGCGGGCCTTCAGGACCGTGTTGGGATAGGCGTTCAGATGAATGTCGGCGGTCTCGCCGACGTGTACGGCATCCAGATCGTTCTCGTAAACGTCGCAGATGATCCACACATACGACAGGTCGGAGATGGTGAACGGGTTGGGACCAGACAGACCCTGCACGCCTGCCGCATTGGTAACCTGTTGGTCGGTGATGACTCCCGAGATGGGAGCGACGACACTGACGATTCCCGACGGATGGTCCTTATCCACGCCGAGGAGATGCAACTGTTCGGTTGCGGTATTTAAGTCGACCTTGGTGTCCTGTTCAGTGGCTTCGGCCTGCTCCAGAGCGCTCTTGGCAACCGCTCCGTTATCGTAAAGAAGCTTGGTGCGCTCCAGTTGTATCCGCGCCAGCCGCTCATCGTTTTCGGCCTTCTGATACACCTGGAAAGCTCCGTTGACATCATTGCTTCGCACCTTCAATAACAGTTGACCCTTCTTCACCGTGTCGCCCAGCCGGGCGTGTATCTCCACCACCCTGCCCGAGGCAATCGAAATCGCAGGTACGGCACGCGCGATGTCGGGCTGCACCACGCCGGTCACATTTAACTCCGGCGCTGCCTTGTGCTCGACCGCGGTGGCCAGAGGAAACTGATCGGGATGATCAACCTTGAAGTTGTTGGCATCCATGTCCGGCACCACGGTTACCTGCGGCGGTGCTTCGGCCTTCGGGTCTGCCTTGCCTTCCTTGCACCCAACAACGAACAGGCTCAACAGAGTAAGAGTCGCCAACAGAATCAAGCCTGCAAATTTGTCTTTCACTGAATCACCTCGCGGCCCACGGCCATGTTCAGTTGCGCTGCCGCCGTCAAATAAGAGCCGACGAGGTTCACGTAAGCCAGTTGCACGGCCCGGTAGTCGCTCTCGGCATTCAAGAAATCAAGCAGGGACGCCCCGCCATTCCGATAGGAAAAAAAGATCGTGTCGCGCACCCGCACCGACTGTTGCAGATACTTGGCCTTGTAGGGCACCAGTAACTTCACGGTGCTGTCCAGGGTGGCGTAGCCGGAGTCCACGTCGCTGAACACCTGTGCCTCGGCCGCGTCATGCAATCGCTCGTTGCGTGTGATATCAAGCTGCGTGCGAAGTTTCTCGCCCTGATTGTGGTCGAAGATCCGCAGCGGAATGCTCACGTTGAAACCGACATATTGATCCAAAGGTGGGTTGCGTCCGGCATCGGCGCCAAAGGTTGGGTCGGTCGATCCATTGGACACCGCGAGTTTGTGGTCCGTGTTGGCCTTGTCCACGGCTTGTAAAGCGGCCTTCAAGTCGGGACGGTTCTCCAGCGCAATCTTGCGGAACTCGTCCTGCGCCATCGATAGCTCGCTGAAATCGAAGGACCCACTGACGTCGTACTTATCAATCGGAGTGCGATCGTTCAACAGCGTAAGCAGAGTGATCTTTGCCGTGCGCAGGTTAACGTCGGCGCTCTCCAGGTCGGACTCATACTGCACCCGCTGTAACTCCAGCCGGTCAAGGTCGATCTGCGCAATGTCGCCGGCCTTGAAACGAGTTCGGCTGATGTCGAGCACATGATCGTAATAGGCCAGGTTATCCTTGGCTAACTGCAATACCGTCTTGGCCTGCAACGTCGACACAAAGGCGCTGCGCAATCCGAATAGCAGCGACCTTTCCAGGTCAGCCTGGGTTGAGACCGCAATCGCCGTACCCTTCTGTGCGCTCTCCAGCCGCAACTCGCGCTTATGCTCGCGCTCGTGCAAGTAACTGAAGCCAGCCACAACTAACAGATCTCCGCAACAGCTATGATGGGGCGGTCCGCCGGGAAGTTGAAACTGATCGGCGGTCAAAGCCAGGGCCGGGTTAGGACGAAGATAGGCCGTAATCTCCTGCGCCTTCGACTCATCGATGTTTAACTGGCCCGCCAGCAGGGTTGGATTGTTCTGTTCAAAGCGGTGGCGCACCTCGTCCCACGTCATCGGTGATGGTGTCTGGCCTACAACGCTTACACTGGTCAACAGAACCAGCGTGCGGCACAGCCAACGCAGCTTTTGCATCCTTATGCTCCATTATCAATTCCGTGTCTTGGACCGTTCGTATCGGTGATCGAGCTCATTGAGTTAACTTAGGTAAGCCAGCATTTATGATCGTTGACCCGGGACATAGCGAGAAGGCTATCTTTTGTCCATCCCGTCTCAACCTTGAGTGGTTCGATGCAGTTCTTCCGATGGATTCTTCAATATCGTGTTCCATCAACGTCGCATATAGGCGGACGTATGATTGTCCGGTGTGGTACTCAAACGCTTGTGGTTATTGGAAGAGATGGTACTTAAGCTCCGGTAAGATATGTGTACGAAGTGCCTGCGTGCGTACTGGGTGGGGCTTGGTTCTGCGCGCATGATAAGAAAGTGGTATATGGTTTATAGATAGTTTTCATGAGCGCACCGACTCGCCCGCTTAAGAAGCTCTAAAGGATTCCTAAATAACTCCTAAACGTAGCTGCATTCGGCGTCTACATCCTATCCTGCTGGCGATGACACCCTATCTTTTGGTTGACTACTTTAATATGAGGTTCCCGCCTAGACTTATTCGGCACTGGGGATAACTTTGTCGCAATTCGAAGGAACAGTGATTGAAGCTTGCTTGTTGAAGCGATAAGCGGTGTTATCAATTGTGTGTGTTGTTGCGAGACCTGAAACAAAAGTCGAGAGGGTTTCTTGTCCACTTATGACGCCCTCGACTGCACGCAATACACTCGCTGCCGGCGTCCAGAGATGCGATGGGTAGGGGGAGCCATGGGGTGCGTGAGGGCTGCCGTTTCTCAACTCCAGCCGAAAACCTCAAGTTTTGAAGTGCCGGCTACTTTCACTTGCGCAGCACAGCAAAGCGGCTGAACGAGTACCATCCGTCATCCCACCAGTGCAGGTCGAGGTAGCGACCGTCGGAAGCCTCATACAAGCACGGTACGTTGTGGTAGCCTTTGCGGTCCCGCCACACGGAACCAAGACCAACAACGGAGAACTGGCGCTGCACCTCGGGGTACTCTGCCCCAAAGGCGAGGAACTCGGGCAGTTCGGCGGGCCGCAACCCCTCCTTGTCGAGTTCACTTAGCACCTCTTCAGAGGTCATGCGCCGGTCGTATCGGACGAGAACAATTTCCACTTGTGCCTGGCCGTGCCTCGTCGATGGAAAATTCTGGCTGGTAATGGCGGAATGCACGCCCTGGTAATTCCCCGCATCGATCGCCTCGGCCAGCGGAAGGTCGTAGTTCACAGACAGCGGGAACGCTTCGCCCGGCTTGCGCGCTTTCTCCGCAATCGCGTCAGCAATTTTGTCGAGGATGACGTCACCTTGCGCGTCCACAGCTCGAGCAATATCATCCTCGGATTTGCCGCGCTTTTTGAGTTTGTCGACCAACCCCTGCATGATCGCAGATAGATCCCTTGCCATCTCCGTTCTCCCTCACCACGCGCGCGTCCAATGAATTTCGGCGATCATTGAACACTCTTACTATCTTATCCATGTCTTTGATGCGGGGCATTTCGCGCTCGATACCGCCTCGGATCAGATCGTGCAGCTCGTCCGGGACTTTATGAAGTAGCGGCGGCTTGCCGTCCTAGACGCGATCGAGTCAGAAGCTGTGTCTTCGTGCCAGCCGTATTGGGCGGTTCGTACTCACCTGCTGCAACAGTTGGGCAGGACGGAGGAATGAATGAACTAGGTTTACAGGCCAGGCGGAGAAAGGAGCATGTCATGCCTGTCCCTGTTATTTGGGCGTGCACCATAATCGGTGCCCCAGTAGGCGAAATTATTAATCGACTCCAGCGCTTCTTCGGTACGTTGCCGCCTTACTCGACGGTGACCGACTTCGCGAGGTTGCGCGGTTGATCGACGTCGCAGCCGCGGCGCACCGCGATGTGGTAGGCGAGCAGTTGCAGGGGCACGATTTCCAGAATCGGCAGCAGCAACTCCGGCGCTGGGGGAATAAAGATTACGTGGTCGGCGGCTTCGCGAATATCCTCATCGCCTTCCGTGGCAACGGCGATCACTCGGCCAGAGCGGGCTTTCACTTCCTTCAGATTGGAAATTGTCTTTTCATAGCGCAGCACTGAGCCGGGATCGTTTTTATCTTGCGTGGCAATGATCACGACCGGAAGATCTTCGTCGATCAGAGCGTTGGGCCCGTGCTTCATTTCTCCGGCGGCATAGCCTTCGGCGTGAATGTAGGAGATCTCCTTGAGTTTGAGCGCACCCTCCAAGGCGATCGGAAAGTGGATTCCGCGGCCAAGGAAGAGGAAGTCCTGCACTCGCTGGTAGGTGCGCGCGAGTTCCTCGATCTCCTCTTCGCGGGAGAGCACGGCTTCCAACGCCCCCGGCAGCCGCGAGAGTTCCTGTGTCAGTTTGATCGACTCGCTCTCGCCGATGGTGCCGCGCACTTGTCCCAGGCGCAGCGCGAAGAGAAACAGCGCAACCAGTTGCGCCGTGAACGCCTTGGTGGAGGCCACTCCGATTTCCGGGCCAGCGTGGGTGTAGATGGTGCCGTCGGCCTCGCGCGCGATCATGGCGCCGACCACATTGCAGATGGCGAGCGTCTTGGCGCCGCGCGACTTCGATTCGCGCTGCGCGGCGATGGTGTCGGCGGTTTCACCGGACTGGGTGATGACCATCGTCATCTCATTTTTTTCGATGAGCGGATTGCGGTAGCGGAATTCACTGGCGTAGTCCACTTCGACAGGAACCCGCGCCAGGCGCTCGATCATATACTTACCAGCCAGTCCAGCGTGCCAACTGGTGCCGCAGGCGGCGATGTATAACTTGCGCAGATTGCGGAACTCTTCCTCGGAGACGTCCATCTGTTCAAGGAACACTTTCCCCGTATCAAAGGAGACTCGGCCCATCGCGGTGTCACGGACGGCACGCGGCTGCTCATAGATTTCCTTGAGCATAAAGTGCTTGAAGCCGCCCTTTTCCGCCATGATCGGATCCCAGGTAATGTGCTGAACCTCGCGCTGAACCGGCTTTCCATCGAAGTCGGTAAGCGTCACGCCCTCGGGGGTAAGGACGGCGAGGTCGCCATCTCCGAGAAAGAACAGATCGCGGGTGTGGTAAAGAATCGCGGGAACGTCGCTGGCGACAAAATACTCTTCGTTACCCAGACCGATGACGGCGGGCGGGCCATTGCGCGCCGCGATGATCTTATTCGGTTCCGTGCTGCAGATGACGGCGAGGGCGAAGACTCCGTTCAGCCGCTTCACCGTCATGCGCACTGCTTCTTCCAGAGAGATCTTCTTATCCGGATTTTCCAGAAGGAAGAACTTCTCGATGAGGTGGGCGATGACCTCGGTATCGGTCTCGGTCTTGTAAGTGTGGCCTTCTTCGCGAAGCTGCTTCTTTAGTGCTAGATAGTTCTCGACGATGCCGTTGTGGACGACGACGATGGTGCCGCTGCAATCGCGATGCGGGTGCGCATTTTCCTCGCTGGGGCGGCCGTGAGTTGCCCAGCGGGTGTGGCCAATGCCGTAGGTGCCATCGATGTGGTTATGGCGAATCACCTCTTCGAGGTTGCGGAGTTTGCCTTCGGCGCGGCGAATCTGCAGACCGTTTTCTCCGCCCGCAACCGCGATTCCCGCCGAGTCGTAGCCGCGATACTCAAGGCGGCGCAAGCCATCAATGATCACCGGAACGACTTGCTTCTTGCCGACATAGCCAACGATCCCGCACATACGCTACTCCTTGTTAAAAAGGGAAACATCAATCAATGGAAGAAGCCGGGAGAAGTCGCGACCGGAGTCGCAATCCCGGACTAATCCTCAATGGAGTAATGGAACTCTTCGATCACCGGATTGGTGAGGACTTCGCTCGCCATGCGCTCCACTTCAGCGCGCGCCGCATCGCGGTCCAGGCTGCCGTCGAGCGAAAGCTCAAAGTACTTGCCTTGCCGGACATCGGCCACGCCCTTGTAACCCATCTTGGACAACGCGCCCTGAATGGTTTTGCCCTGCGGATCAAGGACGCTTTTCTTCATCGAAACGTAAACGTAGGCTTTCATCGGTTCCTCAATTATACAGCGCCGCCCGCGAGCGTTTGCCGGCGCATCGGGCTTGCCGCACGCCGAAAGATTACAAGCCAAAAAGATCGCGCAGCCGCCGGGTCTGGGCGCGGCTGACGGGAATTTCCGTCTGCTTCTTATCGTCCATGCGAATCTGGTAGCTGCTCTTGAACCAAGGCACCACTTCCTTGATCCGGTTGATATTGACCAGATAGGAGCGGTGCGCGCGCCAGAAGAAATTCGCGTCCAGCGAAGCCAGAAGCTCTTCCAGCGTGCGGCAGTTCGACTGGCCCTCCATGGTTTGCGCCACCACGGTGATCACGCCATCCTCAATCGATGCAAAGCAGATCTCTTTCTGGTCCACCAGAAAGAGACGGTTGTTGGCCTTGAGCAGAACCTTTGTGGTCTGCGGCTTCTGCTGCTCCAGCAATTTGACCAAGGTGTCCAGCTTTTCGCTGGGGTCCACCTCGGACTCCCGCGTTTTCCGCGCCTTTTCGATCGCCTGGAAGACGCGCTGCTTGTCGAATGGCTTCAGAATATAGTCCAGCGCGCTGACCTCAAATGCCTTTACCGCGTACTGATCAAAGGCGGTGGAAAAGACGATGTTGGGCAGCGGAATTTTCTTCTCCAACAGCTTCTTGATGACTCCAAAACCATCCAAACCGGGCATTTGCACATCGAGAAAGACCAGATCCGGAGATGTCTCCTTAATCAGGCTCACCGCTTCCACCCCATTCCTGCCCTGGCCAATGATGTCGAGGTCTTCCACATCCTTCAACAAGTAGGAGAGTTCGTCGCGCGCAAGCTGTTCATCGTCCACGATGATGACGGAGAGCGGCATTCAGAGCTCCTCATTAGTACAGACGAGTATAGAACGCGAAAGGTTGCAGGCAAAACGCGGCGTCTCAATTTTGCAACGGAGGCTAAGCTCCGGTGCCGTACACTAAAGGTTATGAGCGAAGTGATCTACGGCATCCATGCAATCAATGAAGCGCTGAAGCGCGGTGGCCGCCGCTTTGACTATGTCGCGGTCTCGCGCGATCGCACCGACAACCGTTTGCAGAAGATTCTCGACGACTGCCGCGCCCAGGGCATCAGCGTGCGCTTTGTGCCGCGCGAGGACATCGACCGGGAAACCCGCACCAACACCCACCAGGGGGTCATGGCCGTCACCTCCCGCAAGGAGTACACCGGCGTGGAGGAGTTGCTCGAGAACAAGAACGGCGAGTACAGCTTCCTGCTGGTGCTGGATGGGGTGGAGGACCCGCACAACCTGGGGGCGCTGATCCGCTCCGCCGACGGAGCCGGGGTGGACGGGGTGGTCATTCCGGAGCGCCGCGCGGCGGGCATTACGGGCGCCGTGGTCAAGGCATCGGCGGGCGCCAGCGAGCACCTGCCCGTGGCTCGCGTGGTCAACATTGCGCGCACCATCGATGAACTGAAGCAAGCCAACGTCTGGGTGGTCGGCCTGGACGAGCAGGGCGGCAAGAGCTACGACGAACTGGATTACAAGATGAACTGCGCCATCGTAATGGGTGCGGAGGGCAAGGGGCTGCACGACCTGGTCCGCCGCAAGTGCGACATGCTGGTTTCCATCCCGATGATGGGCGCGGTCTCATCGCTGAATGTCTCCGTGGCCGGCGGCATCGTGATGTACGAGGTGCAGCGGCAGCGGCGGCAGGCGCAAAAGCCCGCCGCTAAGAAGTCCGCCAAGAAGTCCGCTAAAAAGAAAGAGGAGTAGCCTTTGCGCCGTATTGCGCTCGCACTCCTGTTCTGCTCGCTGGCTGCGCTGCCGGCGATGGCCTTAGACCGCAACGCCTTCAGCTTCACCCGCTACGATCTTCGGGTCACCCTGGACCCGCAGCAGCACGGGCTGGCCGCCGAGGGAACGGTCGAGCTCCGGAACACCTCGCAGCGGCCGCAGCGTGAAGTGTCGCTGCAGATTTCAAGCTCGCTGCGCTGGCTTTCGGTGCTGGCCGACGGGACCGAGGTGGAGTGGCTCGAGCAGAGCTACACCAGTGACATTGACCACACCGGACTGCTCAGCGAGGCCATCGTCAAGCTCGATACGCCCATTGCTCCGGGCGAAACTCTGCGGCTCAACCTGCGCTACTCCGGCACGGTGCAAAGGGACACAACCCGGCTCGAACGAATCGGAACCCCCGCCGAGATCGCCCGGCGCAGCGATTGGGACCAGATCAGCGACCGCTTCACCGCTCTGCGCGGAGCCGGCTTCGTAGTCTGGTATCCGGTTTCGATGGAGGCGGCCAATCTCAGCCAGGGCAACGAACTGTTTGAGATCCTGCGTGGCTGGCGTGAACGCGAGGCTTCGGCTGTGCTCAGCGTGCAGCTCTCAAGGGCGCCTGCGCCAGAGGGCGATGAATCGAAATTCATCTTCGTAGCCAACGGCTCCTCAGGCGCGGCGGGAGCGGCGATCAGCGAAGAATTTCCCGGCGTGGACCCGGTGATTGTGCTGCTCGGCGATCCGGCCGAAACCACCGACCGGCCTCATGTGGCCGCCTTCTACACGGCCGCTCACACCAATTACGCGCGCGACTACATGGCCGCGGCGGAGGCCGTGATCCCGGCGCTGGAAGCGTGGTTTGGCACGCCCCGGCGCAAGGTGGTTCTGGTGGAACTGACCGATCCGGACGCCTTGCCCTACGATTCCGGGACCTACTACTTTGTGCCCATGCGCAGCGTGCCGCCGGCGGCCGCCGAAGTGGCTCTGGCGCGTCCGGTGGTCCACGCCATGGTGGAGTCTCCGAGGCCGTGGATTAGCGAGGGGCTGACCGCCTTCGCGCAGGCGTTGATTCGCGAGCGGCAGGCGGGACGACGCGCCGCCCTGGCCTACCTGGGCCAGTTCAGCTCGGCACTGGCCGTTGCCGAATTACAGTCCCACAGTTCGCTGCCGCCGGGCCAGGCCAGCTCCGCGGAACTGCCCGGCATCGGGCCGCAACCGCTCATTAACACGGCGGATGAGGTGTTCTTTCGCACCAAGGCCGCCTATGTATGGTGGATGCTGCGCGACATGGTGGGCGACCGCGTGCTGCAATCGGCGTTGGCGCATTATCATCCGGCGGAGGACCGCGACACGGGGTACATGCAGCGGTTGATTGAACAGCAAGACGCGCCGAAGCGCGACCTTGAGGCATTCTTCGACGACTGGGTGTACCGCGATCGTGGCCTGCCGCAGTTGCGCGTTGACTCGGCCTCCATGCGGCAGACTCTTGGCGCGCAGACGGTGACGGCCGTGACGATTGAAAATCTCGGCGAAGCCTGGTGCGAGGTTCCGGTCTGGGTGCATTCGGCAAAGGGAGCCAACACGGTGCGCGTCGTGGTTCGAGGCAAGGGCAAGGCCACGGTGCGCGTCCCCTTCGAAGCCGCGCCCACCGAGGCCGAGGTGAACGATGGCAGCGTTCCCGAGGCCGAACGCCTCGACCATGCGATTGCCGTGACGGCGACTGGCTCGGACGAGCACTGAGCGGCGAGGACTGCAGGCAATGCACCGTGAGATTTTCCGGTGTGCCCTACCCCTATATTTCCGGCAAAAAATTGAAAACAGAATGATTGAGGCAAGCTTTCCAAGCAGGGGATCAAGCCGTTGTTTCGGACTTAAATTTGAAACTTTGAAATGAAAGTGAAAGTGCAATGCAATATCAAACAGAGTGAAAGTATTAACTCATCGGTTACTTCGTGGACGCGTAAAATCCAGGAACTCAGGAGTTCGAAAATAGGTCATGTTCTAAACTGGGACACTTCTGGTGTCAAACAAATTTACAAAAAATCCAAGTATTCCTGATAAAATCGTTATCGCACAGCAGTGACCCCATTCAACCCAGGAGTAAAGACGTGACCACAACGGCTACGACAGCGGCGACCTCTACAACCGCAGTACATGAAATCGATATGTTGGCAACAAAGGCACTCACCGCATTGGAGCAGTTCAAGGTCTTCTCCCAGGAGCAGGTGGACAAGATCATCGAAGCCATGGCAAAAGCCGGAGTGGCCAACGAGCGTTATCTGGCCGAGTTTGCGGTCGAAGAGACGGGCATTGGCAATGTGGAAGACAAGGTCATCAAGAACCACTTCGGTACCCAGGTGGTCTATGACTACATGAAAAATGCAAAATCGGTCGGCGTGATCGATGAAACCGACGGCATCATCTCGATTGCCGAGCCGTACGGAATCGTGGCGGCGGTGACGCCCACCACCAACCCGACTTCGACCACCATGTTCAAATCCCTGATTGCGCTCAAAGGGCGCAACGTGATCATCCTCGCCTTCCATCCCCGGGCGCAGAAGTGTAGTGCGGCAGCCGCCAAGATCATGCTGGATGCCGCGGTGGCGGCGGGCGCTCCGGAAAACTGCATTCAGTGGGTCACCCAGCCCTCGATCGAGGCGACCGATGCACTGATGAAGCACCCGGATGTCGCGATCGTCGTCGCCACCGGCGGCGGCGCCATGGTGAAGGCCGCATACAGCTCCGGCCACCCCGCCCTGGGCGTAGGCCCGGGCGGCGTACCGGTGTACATTGAAAAGACCGCCAACCTGAAGATGGCGGTGACCGACGTGATCGCCTCCAAGACTTTTGATAATGGCACCATCTGCTCGGCCGACCAGTCGGTGATCTTTGACGATCGCGCGGTCGCCGAAAAGGCGCTGAAACTATTTGAACAGTGTGGCGCCTACCTGTGTACCGAAGCCGAAAAAGCCAAGCTGGAATCGGTGATGTTTGACAAGGAGCGGGGCGTCCCCTCGATGTCGATCGTGGGCAAAACCGCGCATGTCATCGCCGAACTTGCTGGCTTCCACGTTCCGTTTGACCAGAAGTTGCTGATGGTGCCGCTGACCACAACCCATGGCGACGACTGGATGAGCCGCGAAAAGCTCTCGCCGGTGCTGGGCTGGTATATCGTCGACACCAAGGAAGAAGCCATCGAAGCAGCCGTGGTTCAGCTCGAGTTCGGCGGCGCCGGCCACTCGGCCGTGGTCTTTACCGAGAACGAAGATGTGGCTCGTGAATACGCACTGCGAGTCCACGCCAACCGCGTGGTCTGGAACCAGCCCTCGGTACACGGCACCATCGGCGCTCTGTACAACTCGCTGGTACCGTCGCTTACCTTAGGCTGCGGCGCAATGGGCGGCAACATCACGAGCGAGAACGTAGGCTACAAAAACCTGCTCAACATCAAGCGGTTGGCCAGAAGGAATGCGGCCTAACTAGCGGTAGTGAGGATTGAGAAGAAGCGATGTTCCGAATCCCGGAGCATCGCTTTTTTGTTTGCCCGGCGGTGGACGGGGGCGATGGCTTCCCATCTCTGCGGGAGGCCCTTAGTATTTGTGCAGGAGAATGAACGGCATGAAACTTACGGGCAACACGATTCTGATTACGGGCGGCGGGTCGGGCATTGGGCGCGGGCTGGCCGAGAGCTTTCACGGCTTGGGAAACCAGGTCATCATCGCGGGGCGGCGCAAGCAGGCGCTGGAGCAAACTACGCAGGCCAATCCGGGGATGAAGTCCATCGTGCTGGATATTGAAGAGCCGGCGAGCATTCACGCCGTGGCGGCGCAGATGGCAAGGGAGTATCCGGCGCTGAACGTGCTGATCAACAACGCGGGCATCATGCGAGCGGAAGATCTGCGGGCTCAGCCGGACGCTCTGACCGACGCCGAGGCCATGGTGCGGACCAATCTGCTGGGACCGATCCGGCTGACGGCGGCGCTGCTGGGCTTGCTGCAAAAGCAGTCGCACGCGGCCATCGTCAACGTCTCCTCCGGGCTGGCGTTTGTTCCGCTGGCGATGACGCCGACGTATTGCGCGACCAAGGCGGCGTTGCACTCCTACACGCAGTCCCTGCGCTATCAACTCAAGGGCACGGCGACGGAGGTTGTGGAACTGATTCCGCCGTATGTTGCGACCGAACTGATGAATGGAGCCTCGGACCCGAGGGCAATGCCGCTGGATCAGTACATTGCTGAGGCAATGGAGATCTGGAAGAGGCAGCCCGAGGCGACGGAAATCTGCGTGGAAAATGTGAAACGTCTGCGCTTGGCGGCCGAGAGTGGACACTACGACGGAGTGTTCGTGGGCCTCAACGACGCGTTTGCCAAGCCGGCGGGGGTGGAGTAACCGTCCGGCACAAATTTATTTTGTGAGCTCGATGGTGAGCAGGTTGGCCTTGACCGCGAGGTTGTAGGCGCGTTCGACGTCTCCGGCCTGCAGTGCCTGGCTGGACTGGGTGATGTAGTTGCGCGCCTTACGCAACATGCCCTGCTCGCTCTCGCTAAGGGAGCGGTTGATGCCGGCGAGCCTCCCTTGGGAGTTGCGCAGCAACTGCTCGGTGTTCTGCTTTTGCGATTGCACGGCGGCGCGCGGCACGTCGGCGGTAATCTGTACGGAATCGTCCGGCGTGGGCTTGACGGGCTCGGGCTTGGGCGGCTCGGCGGGTGCGGGCGTGCTTGGCACGGGCTTTTTGACAACGGGCTTACGCGGCTTGGGCTTGGGTTTTTGCTCGTTGCTCTCCGTGGTGACGGCGGGAGCGGCCTCCGGAGTCGGAGTGGCGTTCTCGTCCGGAGCGGGCTGCGGCGGAGGAGCGAGCTGCGGCTCGGCTTCGATGGAAGGGACAAGCACAGGGGGCGTGGTGCGCGCCGGTTTCTTTTCGCAGGCGGCGGCGAGCAGGGCAAGGCAAAGAACTGCCGCGGTGAGGATGCGCGCCGGGATGGATGCCTGGAAACGGAATGCGAACATATTTCTTTCTGCGGGCCGCTGCCTTCAACCTGGCCAGCGTGCCTTTTCCTGAGGCTTCGAAGGCCGATCTGATTCGGCCTCCGAGCCGTACCTCGCCGCGGCCTGCGCGGCCCATCTCAGTTCGGTGGACGGATCACGGGTTCATGGGGCGGAGGGATCGCAGGTTCATCTCCGGCTTCGGAAGCTCTCTCTGGGTCCGCATCAAAAGCTCTCGCTGTAGTCGAGTCCGTCGTTGAGTTCGAATTCGAAGTTCTTTCCGCTGCCGTCTCGGCGCTTGTCCTCTGCACTGGCACGTCCTGCGGCGCCAAAGGAAGCATAAATCGGAAGGTTGTGCCTTCCTTGGCTTGGGTGTCAAGGTCGAGCGCACCGTGATGCAACTGCATCGCACGATAAGTCAAGGCAAGTCCGATTCCACTGCCGGTTTTCTTGGTTGTGAAGTACAGATTAAAAATCTTATCGCGAATCTCGGGTGAAATTCCAGCAGCCGGTGTCTTGCACCTCGAGCACGGCGGCCTGGGCGTAGGCGAATGCGCGCAGGGTGAGGGTGCCTCCGTCGGGCATGGCCTGCACGCCGTTGAGAACGACGTTGAGCACGGCCTGCTTGATCAGGTCGGTATCGACGTGGACTGGCAGCGCTTGCTGGCCGAGATCCTGAATGATTTCCACATTTTGGGCGCGGGCTTCAGGAGCGGCAAGGGCGGCGACGTCGGCGGCGATCGAGCGAAGATCGAGCAGGCAGAGCTTGAGTTCGACCGGGCGGGAGAAGTCGACCAGGGTTTTTACCACGCGGTCGAGGCGATGGATTTCCGAACTGATGATATCCATGTGGCGGCGGGTCGCGGGATCCAGTTGCAGCAGGCGCTCGCGCAGAATCTCAAGATGGATGACGATGGCGTTGATGGGGTTCTTCACCTCGTGGGCGACGCCGGAGGTGAGGCGTCCAATGGCGGCGAGGCGGCGCGAGAGTTCGATCTCATTTTCAATGCGGCGGACCGACTCGGCGTCGCGCACGGTAAGCAGCGCGCCGATGGGAGCGCCGCGCTCGGAGATGAAATCGAGCGAGAGCTGAACCCGGCGTCCGTGTTCCATCTCAATCTCGCGCGAGGAAACTTCCTGACGTAGCGCAAAGGCGTCGAGCACGATGCGTCCGAGGCGATTGGAGTCGTCGAAGATCTCCTCGACCATGCGGCCGAGCATCTCTCCGCGGGGACGGCCGATGAAGCGCTCGGCGGAGGCGCTGACCAGCACGATGCGGCCGTCGCGGGTGAATAGGATGAGTCCATCCTGCAGGGTGGACATGAGCTGGTCGAGGTTTTCCTTGAGGGCGGAGAAGACCTCGCGGACATCGTGAATCTGCCGGCCGAGGCGGTCGATTCGGGTGCTGACGGCGCCGAATTCGTCGGTTCTTGCCGGTCTCGGGCTCGGGCCTTTCGGTCTCGGTGGTCATGGCATCCAGGCGGCGGGCAATGGCCTCCAGCGGATGCAGCGCGAGGTTGGAGAGGAAGGCTGCGATGATCAGCGAGAACAGGACCGCGACGCCGGAGAGCACCAGCGCGCGGTTGAGCTGCGGCACCAGCTCCTGCTTGAGAAAAAGGGTAGAGAGTCCGACGCGAATCTCACCGAAGGGCGCGCCCTGGCGCTGCACGGGCAAGGTGACCTCATAGACGCGGGCCGGGCCGTACACGGCGCGAAGCTGTTCGATGAAGCCGCCATCGCGCAGCGCGGCGAGCGCGGGACGGTGAGGCATGACTTTGTCGACGGCGCTGGCATCGGTATCGATCAGGGCAACGCCGTTACGGTCGATCAGCGCCGTGTCATAGACCTCGGCGTTGTAGCCGACGACGGACTCCAGCAGGCTGGCGACGGCGTCATCGTGCTGGAGGATTGCGGCGATGGCAGTCGCGAGCATGGGTGGAATCCTGGGGCTCGCGATGACTGCCGGGCAAATCGGTTTCCAGCGCCTGCCGCGCCGCGTGGAAGACCTGGTGGGCGATGAAGTCGGCGTTATCGTCGCTTTGACTGATGCGCTGGCGAAAGATCTGCGAGACGTAGAGACAGGAGAGCGTAGCAACCAGGACGAAGACGAGTCCGCTGATTGCCAGCACCAACTTGGTTTTTAGCCTAAGCCGTGGCATTGAGATTGGAGGCGGAGCTGGCTGGCTCCGGGTTCAGCTATCCGGCCTGGTGACCCATGACTTCGCCGGAAGTCGTTCGATGCCCGCGCTCCGTACTCCTTCAACTTATTGTGCAACGTCTTGAGGCTGATGCCGAGAATTTCGGCGGCCCGGGTTTTGTTGTTGTGGGTTGATTCCAAAGTTTTGACGATCAGTTGGCGCTCGGCCTCGTCGACCGTGGTGCCCACCCCGAGGTGGATGCCGTTCGCATCGCTGACAGGGAAGCGCGCCGGGTTGATTCCGAAGGCCGGGGGCAGATGCCGCGGCTCGATCACGCTGGAGTCACAGACGATGACGGCGCGCTCCAAGGTATTGCGCAACTCGCGCACGTTGCCGGGCCAGGCAAAGGATTGAAAGAGCTGCATCACGGGGTCGCTAACGGTGCGCACGTTGCGCTGATGCTTGGCATTCATCTGCTGGATCAGGCTGTCCGTGAGATTGGGAATGTCTTCCTTGTGGTCGCGCAGCGGCGGCATATGGATGTTGAAGACGTTGAGCCTGTAGTAGAGATCGTTGCGCAACTGGCCGCGGGCGACCGCTTCCTCGGGAACCTTGTTGGTGGCGGCCAGGACGCGGACATCGATGGTGGTTTCAGACTTGCTGCCGAGGCGCCGCAGCTTACGGTCCTCCAGCACGCGCAGCAGCTTGGCCTGGGTTCCCACCGGCATTTCGCCGATTTCATCCAGCAACAGGCTGCCGTCTTCGGCCAGTTCGAAGCAGCCGATCCGGCGCTCGAGGGCTCCGGTGAAAGCTCCCTTCTCATGGCCGAAGATCTCACTTTCGATCAGCGTCTCGGGAATCGCGGCACAGTTGATGGCGACGAAAGGCTTGTTTTTGCGCGGCGAAAGCTCATGAATGGTGCGCGCCACCAGTTCCTTGCCGGTGCCGCTCTCGCCGGTGATGAGGACGGAAGCGGTGCTGGGTGCAACCAGTTCGATGAGGTGGAATATCTCCTGCATCTTGCGCGAGGAGCCCTCGAGCGAGCCGAGCTTTCCGCTGTCGCGCAGCAGGCGGCGAGTGACTTCCAGTTCGCGATCAGTGCCGCGCTGGCGAGTCGCGTTCTGCAGAATATTGCGCAAGCGGGTGGGATTGACGGGCTTTTCGATGAAGTCATAGGCGCCCAGCTTCATGGCCGCGACGGCGGCATCGACGGAGCCCTGGGCGGTGAGCAGAATGAATGAGAGCTGGCGAGGCGTCTGGGCGACCCGCTGGAGCAACTCCATGCCGGTCATGCCCGGCATCTTGAGATCGCTAACCACAATGCCGGGAGACCAGGAGACAATCTTGTCCAGCCCCTCTTCGCCATCCTGCGCGGTCTCGGTGCTATATCCCCAGGCGGAGATGAGCTCGGCCAGGCCGCAGCGTTCATGCTCTTCGTCTTCTACGATCAGTACTTTTTCCCATTCCATCTGAAGCAAACCTCAAAGCAACGTTCATCGTCGGGCGCGAATTTCAGAGCGCTCCGCTTCCCAAACCCTAACTAGGTTAATTAGATGCAGGAACTCGGCATAGTGTAAGTTTTGCCCGGCATTTAATTCGCCACGGAGATTGACGGCCCACCAGGGGGTTACCGATAAGGAGCCGCCGCGTTGAAAAGCGCAACGCTCCTAACTGCATGAGTAGAAAGCAGAGTAGGATGAACGAAGGGCTTTTGCGCACTCAGGGTAACATCGCGGCGCTTACGAGTTCCATTTCAGAGACTCAGAAGCTGGGCCGCCACCCTTTTTAATTAATTGGCAGTCGTCAAAAAGTTCGGAGGATTCAATGTCTTTGCGTCGATTCTTGGCGGTGATGTTAGTTTCGACGGTTGCATTGTGCGCACCGTCGCTCGTGTTCGCGCAGGGTCGGGATGGGGTCGAGAAGGTCGAAGTGTTCGGTGGATATTCCTGGTATCGCGCCGGCGGCAACCTCCCCGCCGCGGTAGTTGACGATACCCGTATCCCCGGCGGCCCGGTGCCGGATCTCAACGAAGGCTGGGGTGGACAGTTCACCTACAACCTGAATCACTGGGCGGGAATCGCCGTGGACGGCAGCGGCCACTACAACAGTGATTTCGGAAATGCCCACACCGTCGCGATCGGTCCGCAGTTCAGGCTGCGCAAGGCGCATTTCACCCTCTTCGGGGAGGCGTTGCTGGGAGCGGAGTTCATTGACCCGAAGATATTGCCGAAGCAGAACTCAGCTTCGTTTATTGGTGGCGGCGGCATCGACTACCGGGTGAAT
Organism: uncultured Acidobacteriota bacterium; assembly: GCA_963737175.1. GTDB lineage: Bacteria > Acidobacteriota > Terriglobia > Terriglobales > Acidobacteriaceae > TOLSYN. Next base: position 236,948 of record CAVTRQ010000017.1, read on the forward strand.
TCGCGCCTTTCGATTCGTCCCATCCAGGCCGATTACGTAAATTCCTATTACCAGCCCGCCGGGATGGCCATTAACACGTTCAATGGGATTCGTCTGCAGGCCGGCCTGGTGGTGAACTTCGGATTGCCGAAGGCGCTGGGCAAGGTGGGTGCGGATTGTGTCGCGGAGCCGGAGGCTGTAGACGCAGGCGCCCCGGTGCGGGTTTCCCTAATCGCCGACGGCTTTTCGCCCAAGCGCAAGTTGAGCTACTCCTATGCGAGCAACGGCGGAAAAGTTTCCGCCACCGCGACTGCAGCCACCGTGGATACCACAGGGCTGGCTCCAGGCAGCTATATGGTCACCGCGAAGGTCGCGGACGACGGTAAGGGCAAGCAGCAGCAGAGGGCGCAGTGCCAGGCCTCGTTCAAGGTGAATGAGCTGCCGAAACACGCTCCGACGCTGTCGGTCTCGGCGCGGCCGGCTTCGGTGGTCGCAGGCGAAACCTCCACGATCACCGCAAACGGCAGTAGCGCGGACAACCGTCCGCTGAGCTTCAACTGCACCACCACCGCCGGACGTCTGACCGGCAGCGGTCCGACCTATACGCTGGAAACTGCCGGGGTCTTCGACAGCACGGTTGAGGTGAGCTGCACCGTCAGTGACGACCGTGACCTGACCGCCTCGGCCAGCACATCGGTAAGGGTCAACGCGAAGGTTATGGCACTGGCACCGGTGGCGAAGAAGTACGCCTCCGTCGAATTCCAGCGCGACAGCCGGCGCCCGACTCGCGTGGATAACGAGGCCAAGGGCGAACTCGACCGCTATGCCGATGCTCTGGCCGCCGCGCCGGATTCCAAGGGCGTGGTGGTTGGCTACGCCACCGCCAAGGAAAACACGGCACCGAAGGGCAGCATCAAGGTTCCTGACTTCGCCGCCCAGCGCGCCGTGAATACCAAGGACTACATAACCAAGGAAAAGGGAGTTGATCCGGCACGGATCGAGCCTCGCACCGCAGACGGCAGCGGCCAGAAGGTTGAACTCTGGATCATTCCCGCAGGCGCGGTCTTCCACGAGGCAGGCACGACGGTTGTAGATCAAGCCAAAGTGAAGGCGGTTCCGCGCATTGCCCTGAAAAAGAGGGCCGCTCACAGAAGAAAGGCGACGGAATAGCGATAGAGCGGCCGGAGCGGCAGTCGATGCCGCTCCGGCTGCGAAGCTGGCACGGACGACTTTTGCTCCCGGCTGGATGCAACTATCCACCGGGAGCTTTTTTGTTCCCGCACTTCAGGCTATGATTCTGAAACGGGAACTGACATCGGGAACGGATCGATTGGCAATGGTTGCGGCCGATTGTCGCCCCGATGGAGTTGCGGTGAGGAGTTCGATGTTGAAACGCTGGTCCACGCTGATTTGCGCTCTGCTGCTACTTCCGGCCTCCGGATGGGCGCAATTGTCGACCTACAGCGGCAACGTCGGATACGCAGCCAACGAAGCTGCTCCGGCCACGGCGCAATGGCGCTCGCTGGGACCCTACGGCGGCAACGCCCGCGCCCTCGCCTTCAATCCGTCCTATCCGGACCACGTGCTGCTCGGCTCCGGAGCCGGGACTTTGTTTGAATCCCTGGATGGCGGCCGGACCTGGAGACCCTTCGCGCACCTGGGCCAGGGCGATGAACTGATGCTGGAAAATGTGGCCTTCGATCGCCTGCATTCGTCGACCATCTATGTGGCGGGCTGGAGCGTCTCGGGCTCGGGCGGCGGATTTTTCGTGAGCCGCGACGGCGGGCGGAGCTGGAGCGAGCCGTCGGCTCTGAGCGGCAAGAGCGTCCAGGCGCTGGCGCAGTCCGCCTCCGACCCGCGGATATTGATCGCCGGGGCACTCGACGGACTCTACCGCAGCCGCGACAGCGGAAAGAGCTGGGAGCGGATCACCCCGGCCGGCCATCCCGGCCTGAAGAACTTCGAGTCGGTGGCCATCGATCCCCGCGACCCGAAGATCATCTACGCCGGAACCTGGCACCTGCCCTGGAAGACGATCGACGGCGGAGCCACCTGGAGCAACATCAAGCAGGGCGTGATCGATGACTCGGATGTCTTCTCGATCATCCTCGACCATTCCAACCCGGAGACGGTCTTTGCCAGCGCCTGCTCGGGCATCTATAAGAGCGAAGATGGCGGCCGGCTCTTCCACAAGGTACAGGGAATTCCCGGCACGGCCCGGCGCACCCGGGTTCTGCAGCAGGATCCGGCCGATGCCAAGACAGTCTATGCGGGAACCACCGAGGGGCTGTTCAAGACCAGCGATGCCGGCACCACCTTCCAGCGCATCACGCCGCCCGACTTCATCCTCAATGCCGTGCTGGTGGATCCCCGCGACTCCCAGCGGCTGCTGATTGCGACCGACCGCGGCGGAGTCTTCTCGTCCGATGACGCGGGGGCCAGCTTTCAACCCTCGAACTACGGCTTCTCCGAGCGCCAGATTGCAACCGTCGTGGCCGACCCGAAAGACCCTGCGGGTCTCTACGCCGGGGTGCTGAACGATAAGGAGTTCGGCGGCGTCTTCCAGGCCCACAACGGACGCTGGAGCAGATGAGCGATGGCCTGGGTGGGCGCGACGTCTTCGATCTTGGCTGGTCGCGCCAGGGACAACTCGCGGCGGCCACTAATCACGGGCTCTTCCTCTTTGACGCCACGACTGCGACCTGGCAGCCCAGCCGCATGGTGCAGATCGTGAAGGCAGCACCAGCCGCAGGCGGAAGAGGAAAAAAAGTGCTGACGAAAGCGCACCCGACGCCGGTCAGCACCCTCTTTGAGGGAAGGGCTTCGGCGCTGGCGATGGGAAACCGGCGCTGGTATGCGGCCACCGACGCAGGCCTTCTGCACAGCGATGACCAGGGTGCGAGCTGGAGCGGCGGGCCGTTGGGGTCGGAGCGAGCCTTCATCTCCGTCTCGGCCTATGAGCGGGTGGTGGCGGCGGCTTCGGTGCGCGCGGTGTGGTACAGCGCCAACTATGGACAACACTGGACTCCCCAGCCGCTTCCCCCCGAGGTGACACGGGTCTATTCCGTAACCGTCACGGGCGAGGATACGCTTTGGGCGGCAACCCGGGAGGGAGCGCTGCGCTGGGTTCGCAGATCGCTCGACGAGGGCAGTTGGGAGCACGTGACCAACGGATTGCCCGCCCACGAGGTGACCTCGATCCGCGAGCAAGACGGCCTGTTGCTGGCCGCCGTGGCCGCCTCCCACTGCTGGTATGTGAGCCGCGACGGGGGCAAGAGCTGGACCGCCTCCGAGCCCGCCGAGTTTGAAGTCAGCGGCGCGGTGCTGCAGGGCGGTACCCTCTACGTCACCACCCGGCACCACGGGGTGCTGGTGCAGGAGCCGCAGGCGGCGCTCCGGCCGAAGAGCGTGGCCGCAAGATAACAACGAAGACAACGAAGCCCAGACGACGAAGCGCAGGGAACGAAGCGTCCGCCTCGCATGTGGCTGCGACGGCGAAGGATGCCTCTCTGGCCGCTCTGCGCCTTTTGTTCTCCCAATTACGGAAAACCATCCCAACTTGGAACTGATTAGAAACAAGGAGCTTGCGCTGCAAAGCGAGGGCTGCTGTTCCGTTTGTGGAATTGTCCGTGCAACCAGCGCTCGCCGTCCGATGGTAGGGAAGCCTTTGTCCTGCAATCATTTGCGATTTCTAACCCAATTTGGCACCCGTATTGCTTTTAGAAATGGCATGAACTCCGAAATGAACTCGAGCGAAGCGGGCGGCTCTGGGGCGATGGCCAACTTGGGCCGCGTTACCTTGAGCCAAGATGGGGTGCAGGTGATGCGGCATCACCTGCATGAGCTGGCGAATGTTTTCACCGGGGTCATGATTGCCGGCGACTTGCTTTCGCTGCACTTGGACGCCGGCCCGCTGCAGCGGTATGCGGCGGAGATCTGCGCCGGCAGTGAGCGCGGCTGCGTTCTGGTGCGGGAGCTTCGCAGCCAGTTGCTGGCCGCCAGCGGCGAAGCCGAAGCCCCTGCCGGCGGCAATCAAACCGGGGTCGAGTAAAGGATTCCACATACCAAGACAGGCAACATGGAGGCGAAAGGGATGACGGATACACGCGGAGCAGGCGCAGGGCAGCCGATCCCCGGTCACAATTCGGGCGTGTCTCAGGGCACACGGCTGGGTGACGCAGGTACTTCAGAGGCGGTTGTGCCGATCAGTACAATTCTGGGTGCGCTAGCCATGGAACCAAATCGCGACAAAGCGGAGGCGAATCTGCTGAATCTGCTCATCGTAGACGACGAGCGTTCGATCCGCGAAGGCTGTCGCGACGTCGCCCAGGGCATCGGATACTCCACCTATATTGCGGATAACGCGGAGCATGCCTTCCGGGTGCTGGACACCACCAGCATCGACGTGGTGCTGCTGGATCTGCGCCTGCCCGGCTTGGGCGGGCTGGAGGTTCTGAAAGAGGTCAAGCGCCGCCGTCCTGAAACGGTCGTCATCGTCATGACCGGCTATGCCAGCGTGCAGTCGGCGGTGCAGGCGATGAAGCAGGGCGCCTACGACTACGTGACCAAGCCCTTCAACCTGGAAGAGCTTCGCCTGATTCTGGATCGGGTGCTCGGCCATCTGCAGCTCTCCAGCGAAAACCGCATCCTGCGCCAGCAGGTCAAGAGCAAGGAAGGCTTCGGCGCCATCGTCGGCCGTTCGCCGGAGATGGAAAAGCTCTATCGCATCATCTCCAAGGCGGCGCACAGCTCGCACCCGGTGCTGATCCTGGGCGAGAGCGGCACCGGCAAGGAGCTGGTGGCGCGCTCCATTCACTTCTCCGGCCCCTATCGCGACAAGCCGTTCGTGGCCATCGATTGCGGCTCGCTGGTGCCGTCGCTGATCGAAAGCGAGCTCTTCGGCTACGTCAAGGGCGCTTTTACCGGCGCCGATGAAGAACAAGGACGGACTGTTGCAGGCCGCCGATGGCGGAACCATCTTCCTGGATGAAATCGGCGAGCTGCCGATCGATCTGCAGTCCAAGCTGCTGCGCGCGCTGCAGGAAAAGGAAGTGCGTCCGGTGGGCGGCACCAAGGCGCGTGCCGATCGACGTCCGGGTGCTGGCGGCCACCAATCGCGACCTGGAGCAGGCGGTTGCCCAGGGCACCTTCCGCAAGGATCTTTACTTCCGGCTGAATGTGCTGAGTCTGCGCATTCCCTCGCTGCGCCAGCGCAAACAGGACATTCCGTTGCTGGTGGGGCACTTTCTGGAGCGGCTGTCGCGCTCCACCGGAGTGCAGCGCAATATCAGCGACGACGCGCTTGAAGCTCATGCTCAGCTACGATTGGCCGGGCAACATCCGTGAACTGGAGAACTGCATTGAGCGCGCCTGCGCCCTGACCAGCGGCCCCACGATTCACATCGCCGATCTTCCCACCACGATTCAGAACTGGCGGGAGCAGAGCGAGCCGGCGGCCGAGCGGGCCGTTCCGCGGCGCGGCATCCTGCCGATTGCCGAGATGGAAAAGCAGGCCATCCTGGGTGCCATCGAGATGCTGCACGGCGACAAGCTGGAAGCGGCGCGGCTGCTTGGCATCGGCAAAACCACCCTTTATCGCAAACTCAAAGAATACGGCGCGCTGCAGTAAGCAGCGCGCCGGAGTGAGACGTAGAGCGAACGCTTTTCTGCGCCCCGGCCCAGGCACGCCCATGGGCCCAAGTGAGGAGATCATGATTCTACTGGTGACATCGAGCAATCGCCGCGCTGGAGTGCGGCAACGCCTTGGAGCAAGCCATCGGCGAGTCGGTTGAGGTCTGCGAGACGGTTCGCAAAGCAGCGTCGATGCTGCGCAATAACGAGTATTCGTCGGTGATTCTGGACGATCCGATGGTGGAGGCCGAGGGCGAGGCTCTGGAGTCACTGCTGAATAATCTCGGCCTCGCCGTGCCGGTCTATGTCAACCTTGCGGTCAGCAACGCCGAGCGCATTGCGCGGGAGCTGCGGCTGGCGCTGCGGCGCAATCGCGAATCGCGGGTCATTGCGGTGCGCGCCGCCGAGTCGCAACTGCGCAGTGAGATCCGCGACGCCGTGACCGGAATCCTGCTCTCCGCCCAGTTGGCGATGCAGACCCCGGAGATGCCGGCCGACGCCTTGGAAAAGCTGACCTCGGTGTGCCAGCTTGCCAGCAATATCCGGACCCGGCTGGAGAACGTGAACTAGCGCGCCGCAGGCGGCCGAGCAATTTCTCAGTTCCCGCACGCGGGCCAACTTGAGGCGAGCTGCTTCCTTCTGCACGTTTTCTCGCGCGGCCAACTTCACCGAGCTGCTCCCTTACTTGGCCGTACCGCCAGGGAGGAGCCGACGTGGTGTGGACAATCTTTACGATTCTTCTGGTGCTTTGGTTGCTGGGTTGGGGCTTCCATATCGCTGGGGCTCTGATCCATCTGTTGCTGGTGATCGCCGTTCTGATCGTGGCCGTGAGTCTGCTCGGCGGCCGCCGCACGGTGTAGGGGAGCCCCGCGGCGCGGTGACTTAGAGCGCATCCCAGGACGCATTCCAGCATTCCAGGAGGCATCCCGAGTAGATGATGGCGCCTCTAATCACTCCAGCGGCAGGGATTGCAGCATTCAACTCCGCTGCCGATCGGAGCCGATGTCACCATTGCAGAGTCTTCCATCCACCTACGCGGCCTCGTACTCCCGACACGTCTGGCGCAGCAGATCTCGGAGCTGGGAGACTGGTTCCACAACATGGATCTGCGTGGCATCCAGACCGCGCCCAATCACTTTCTCGGCGATTTTCCCAATGTCAAGTGGCGGCATATTGCTCCCGCCCTTCCGGCGGATCTGAGCGGAGCCACGGTCTTGGACATTGGCTGCAATGGCGGCTTCTACTCGCTGCAGATGAAGATGCGCGGCGCCAGCCGGGTGCTGGGGATCGACATCTGCGATCGTTATCTCGACCAGGCGCGCCTAGCCTCGCGCACCCTGGGGCTGGAGATCGAGTTGGAAAAGCGCAGCGTCTACGAGGTGGAGGAGATCGCCGGGCAGTTCGATTTCGTCATCTTCATGGGCGTGCTCTATCACCTCCGCTACCCGCTCTATGCGCTGGATAAGGTGGTCACCAAGGTCGGCGGCAAACTGATCTTCCAGACCATGATTCGCGGCTCCGAGGAGGTCAAGCCCTGGGAGCAGGATTACGACTTCTGGCGCAAGGATATGTTTGCCGACCCGTGCTGGCCGCAGATGTACTTTGTCGAGCAGAGCTATTCGAACGACCAGACCAACTGGTGGATTCCCAACCGGGCGGCGGCCGAGGCCATGCTGCGCTCCTCCGGACTTGAGATCGAGTCGCATCCGGAGAGCGAAACCTGGATCTGCACCCCCGACGGGCGCTCGCGCCAGGGGCGTTTTGTACATCACATGGAGTTGGATGGAACGCTGTAGAGATCTTTATTCTTGGCGCGCCGAAGACGCGACGTGATTGCGAGGTGTGGGGCCCGATGGTGGAAGCCATAATGCTGTGGAACGAGCCGAACAATCTCTCCCATTGGGATTTCAACATCGATCCGGAGTGGAAGCAGTTTGCGGCGCTGGTTCATGCCGGATCGAAGGCAATTCGCGAGGCCAATCCGGACATTAAGATCGTGCTCGGCGGCATCTCGCCGATCGACCCAAGGTTTATCGAGTTGCTGGCCGGCTACGGCGTGCTGGATTCGGTGGACATCGTCGCCGTCCACGGCTTTCCGCTCGACTGGAATCACTGGCAGATCGCCGAGTGGCCCAAGAAGCTGGACGAGATCCGGGCCGTCGTGGGGGACAAGGCGATCTGGGTGAGCGAGGCCGGAGCCTCGTCGTTTGGCGCCGAAGAGGTACAACTGCTTCGGTTTAGAGCGCACCGCCGAGCTGCTGCTGCCACGGGTGGAGCGGGTGCACTGGTACAGCCTCTTCGACCTGCCCGCCACCTGGACGGCGACCACGCGGCATAAGGAAGCCGAGGGAAGCTCGTACTACCGGCACTACTACATGGGACTGTTCCGCGAGGACGGCTCGCCGAAGCTGGCGGCGGCGAATTTTCCGGCGGGCCTCGGCGTCTGCCAGTGGTTCCACTTCGAGGATCACCGGCTTCAACCCGGGGTGGAGCGTCTGCGCGAGTTGGGGGTGCGGGCGGTGCGCACCGGCATCAGTTGGGCGGATTGGTTCCGTCCCGACTCGGAGGCTTGGTTCGATTGCCAGATGTCGGCGCTCGATGAATTCGATACCACGGTGACGCTGTGCTTCACGCCGGAGCACCTGGGCGTTGCCCCCCATTACACCAGTCCGGCAAAAGATCCGGCGGACTTCGCGGAATTTGCGCGCTGGTCGGCTTTGCGCTACGCGCCGCGCGGGCGCACCTCCGGCGTCAGCGCGCCCACTGAGCGCGCCATCGTGGCAGGAGCGGAGAAAGCATGAGCAAGAGGATTCTGGTGACGGGAGGAGCCGGATTCGTGGGCTCGCACACGGTGGACGCGCTGCTTGCGCGAGGGCCACTCGGGTCCGGGTGTTCGACAACCTCGACGATCAGGTTCATCACGGCAGCGTTCCGGCCTATCTGTCGCGCGGAGCGGAGTTTGTGCGGGGCGACGTGCGCGACCTGAAGGCGCTGCGCGCGGCGGTCTCGGGGGTGGACGTGGTCTATCACTTTGCCGCCGCCGTCGGGGTCGGCCAGTCGATGTATGAGATCGCGCGCTACATGGAGAGTCAACACCCAGGGGACGGCGAATCTTCTGCAGGCGTTGCTGGATCGCGGAGACCGGCTGGAAAAGCTGATTATCGCCTCGTCGATGTCGATCTACGGCGAGGGGCAGTACCGTTGCGAGGAGCACGGGATGGTTGCGCCGGCGCCGCGCCTGGCGGCGCAGTTGAAGGCCAAGCAGTGGCAGGTGGCCTGTCCGCAGTGCGGGCGGGCGCTTCAGCCGGTGGCGACCGCCGAGGACAAGCCGCTGCAGTGCAGCTCCATCTATGCGCTGGGCAAAAAAGATCAGGAAGAGATGTGCCTGCTCTTCGGACGCACCTATGACGTGCCGGTGGTCGCGCTGCGTTACTTCAATATTTACGGCACCCGGCAGGCGCTCTCGAATCCGTACACGGGGGTGGCGGCGATCTTCGCCTCGCGTCTGCTGAATCGCCGCGCGCCACTGATCTTCGAGGATGGAGAGCAGTTGCGCGACTTTGTCAGCGTGCATGACGTGGTGCAGGCGAATCTGCTGGCGATGCGAGCGCAGCGAAGCCGACGGCCTTGCCCTGAACATCGGCTCCGGCCAGCCGGTCACCATCCGGCAGATTGCCGAGACCTTGGCGGAAACCCTGGGGGTTCGCACGGAAGCCGAGATTACCGGCAAGTATCGCGCCGGAGATATCCGGCATTGTTTTGGCGACATCACGCTGGCGCGGCGGCGGCTAGGCTACAGTCCATGCCACCCCTTGCACAGCGCGGTGGGAGAGCTTGTGGAGTGGCTGCACTCGCAGAGCGCGGTGGATGGGGTCGAGAGGGCATCGAGCCAATTAGCCGCCTTTGGCCTGACGGCCTGAAAAGAGGTTGCCGTTCTCCCGATGGCGTACCTGCCGAAGGGGGAGCGGAGGCGCAGGCACGGAGCTGAACCTGGCCCATTGCCCGCGCCAAGTTTGAGCCCTTCGCAGCCGGAGCGGCGTCACCTGCCGCCTGCCCGGCTGCGAAGCTGGCCCACCGCAACGGAGAAGAGTCGTCGCAGCTGATCCGGGGGAGCCGAATGCACGTTCTGGTCACAGCGGATACGGTTGGCGGCGTGTGGACCTACACGCGAGAGCTGGTCACAGGACTGGCCGCGCGCGGTATCCGGGTCACTCTGGTCAGCTTCGGAGGCATTCCCACCGCCACCCAAAGCGACGTGGCTGGAAGGCCTGTCCGGGGTAACGTATTTCCCCACCGGCTTCCGTCTGGAGTGGATGCAGGAGGCCGCAGGCGACATCTCCGATTCGATGAGTTATCTGCGCGGCCTCATCCAAGAGCGCGATCCCGACCTGCTGCACTTGAGCCAGTACTGCTACGGTGCGCTGGACGTGGCGCTGCCGAAGCTGGTGGTAGCGCACAGCGATGTCATGAGTTGGAGCCAAACCGTACGCGGGGCGCAGCCGGACGATGCATGGGCGCGAGTGGTATCGCGCCACGGTGGAGCAAGGGCTGGCCGGGGCAAGCCTGCTGGTTGCGCCCTCGCGCTGGATGCTGGATTGCATTGAACGCTGTTACGGACGGCAGACGCGCACCCGCGTCATTTACAACGGACGATCCCCGGCTCTGTTCAACCCATTTGTAAGCAAGCATAATTACGCGGCCAGTGTCGGGCGATTGTGGGATGAAGGCAAGCAAGTCGCAATTGCTGCTACAAGCTCACGCGCTCCGCCCCTCCCCATCTTTCTAGCCGGTGCCACGACCCTGACGGCTGAGACGGAAGAAGCCGCGGAACGGGCGAAGATCGGGCGCCATCGAGCGCGGCAGGGCGAAGATAGCGTGGGACCGGCGGCTGCGATTGAGTTGCAAGGGGAACTTTCCGAAGGCGAGATGAGGGAGCTGCTGAGCCGCGCCGTCGATCTACATCGCGACCTCGAAATACGAGCCCTTTGGCCTTGCGCCGCTGGAGGCCGCACTGTCGCGCTGCGCCCTTGTGGTCAACGATATTCCGGCCTTCCGTGAAATCTGGGACGACGCGGCATTGCTATTTTCGCAGCGATGACGCGGACTCGCTGCAAAGCGTGCTGGCGCAGTTACATGGCAATCGTGAGCTTCGTGCGGCGTACGCCAATCGCGCCTATGAGCGCGCCCGCCGCAATTACACGGCGGACCGCATGGTAGAGGAATACATGCAGCTTTACAGAGCTCTCTGGAGCGCCGAGCGTGGGCCGCGTGAATCCAGCCCTGAGTATCCGCTTCTTCGCCCACTCGTGGATCAGCGACTGGAACCACGGCAACGCGCATTTTCTGCGCGGCCTGGCTGCGCGAACTGGTGCGCATGGGACATGAGGTTCGCTGCTATGAGGAGATCGGCGCATGGTCGTTGAGCAACCTGATTCACGAGGGTGAAGCCGGGGAGCGTGCCATTGATGGCTTTCGAGCCACGTATCCCGAGCTCGACGTTCGCTTCTACCGGCGTGACGAGAGCCTTCCGGCCTTTCTCAATCACGAACTCGCCGGCGCCGACCTGGTCATCATTCACGAATGGAATGAGCCGGAGGTGGTGCATGAGATCCTTTCGCGCAAGAAGCGCCTCGGCTTCCGCGCGCTCTTCCATGACACGCATCATCGCGCCTACACCAATGCCAACCAGATTCTGCGCTTTCAACTTCACCTCTTCGATGGCGTGCTCGCCTTCGGCGAGGTCGATTCGAAAGATCTACCAGGATGGATTCGGGGTCGCGCGGGCGTGGACCTTTCACGAAGCGGCCGATGTCAGCGTCTTTCATCCCATGGAGCGGGCGAAGCAAAACGACGTGGTGTGGATCGGAAACTGGGGCGACGAAGAGCGCACGCAGGAGTTAATGGAATTCCTGGTCGTGCCCGCACCCAGCAGTTGACCGCCCAGCAGCGCCGGGTTCTGGTGCATGGGGTTCGCTATCCGCAAGCAGGCAAGGGAGACCTTGCGCGGTGCGGGAATCGAATACCCGGGCTATCTTGCCAACCTGGGCGCGCCGGAGGTCTATGCGCGCAGCCGCCTGGCGCTGCACGTGCCGCGGCGGCAGTATGCCAACGGATTAAGCGGAGTGCCGACGATCCGCGTCTTTGAGGTGCTGGCCTGCGGCATTCCGCTGGTGTGCGCGCCGTGGACGGATACGGAAGAGCTCTTCCGCCCCGGCCAGGATTATGTGCTGGCGCGCAACGGCGCGGAGATGAGCGCGCTGCTGGGCGAACTGCTGGAGAGCGAAGCCATGCGCCGGCAAATCGCATCGAGTGGACTGGAAACCATTCGGCAGCATCATACCTGCAGGCATCGAGCCGAGCAGTTGATGGAAATTTTCGGAGAAATCACGCGATGAGAATCTTCGTATTTGGATCGAGCATTACCTCCAGCTATTGGAACGGGGCCGCGACTTACTATCGAGGCATTTACAAGAGCCTTGCCGCGCTGGGTCACGAGATTACCTTCGCCGAGCCGGACATTTACAACCGTCAGCAGAATCGCGATCTCAGCGAAGTGGAGTACGCCAAGGTCATCGTTTACCAGACGCCGCGCGACATCGACGAGTTGATCGACCCTGGCGTCTACCGCCGATCTGGTCATCAAGCACAGCGGCGTGGGCAGCGATGACGACCGTGCTGGAGCGTCGCGTTCTGGATTGCCGCTCCTCGCACGCGCAGGTTGCATTCTGGGACGTGGATGCGCCGGCGACGCTGGAACGGGTGGAGAGCAATCCTCTCGATGCCTTTCGCCGCTGCATTCCGCAATACGATTTTGTTTTTACCTACGGCGGCGGGCCGGAGGTCGTGCGGCGTTATCTGCCAGCTGGGAGCGCGCAACTGCCATCCGATTTACAACGCGCTCGATCCGGAGACGCATCATCCCGAAGCCGCCGATCCGGCGCTGGCCTGCGACCTGGTGTTCGTGGGCAATCGCCTGCCCGATCGCGAGCGCCGAGTGGAGCAGTTTTTCCTGCGCGCCGCCGAACTTGCACCGGAGATGAGCTTTATTCTTGGCGGCGAAGGCTGGGGCAGCAAGACGATGCCCGGCAACGTGCGCTGGATTGGACACGTCGGCACCGGCTCGCACAACCGCATCAATGCTTCGGCGAGAATGGCGCTGAACATCAATCGCGACTCGATGGCCGACGTCGGCTTCTCGCCTCCTACGCGCGTCTTTGAAGCGGCGGGCGCGGCGGCCTGCCTGATCACCGACAAGTGGCGCGGCATCGAGAAGTTCTTTGAACCGGGGCGGGAGATCCTGGTGGCCGAGAGCGCGGAGGAGATTGTCGGCTATCTGCGCGGCAAGTCCGCGGCCGAGGCTCGCGCCATTGGCGACGCGATGCTGGGCGCGCGCTGGCCGAACATACCTATGCGCAGCGCGCCGGCGAGGCGGAGCAGATTCTCTGCGCCGGGCGCGCCGACCGTCACCCCAGCGCGCTGGACCATGCGGTGCTGGTGACTGCCGATAGGCGCGGCTGAGCTTGCATGCGGTTGAACCAATGCGGCTGAATCTGGAGAGGCAAGGAAATTGCATTGAAGATCGTTATCTTCGGCCTGTCAATCACGTCTTCCTGGGGTAACGGCCACGCCACCACCTTTCGCGCGCTGGCGCGTGCGCTGCATGCGCGCGGCCACCGCGTCGTCTTCTTCGAGAAGGACGTGGAGTGGTACGCATCCAATCGCGACCTGCCCGAGCCTGGATTTTGCGAGCTGAAACTCTACACCCGCTGGGCGGATGTGCTGCCCACGGCGCGGCGCGAACTTGCCTCGGCGGACGTGGCCATGGTGGGCTCGTATTTCCCGGACGGCATCGCGGCCATGGACGCGATGCTGGATTCAAGCGCAGCGGTGCGCACGTTCTATGATATCGACACTCCGATCACGGTGGCCACGCTGCGCGACCGCGGAGCCACCGATTACATCCGCGCCGATCAGCTTCCGGCGCTGGACGTGTACTTCAGCTTCACCGGCGGGCCGATGCTCGGCGAACTGGAGACGCGCTTCGGAATTCGCCGGGCGGCGCCGCTCTATTGCAGCTTCGATCCCGAACGCTATCGGACCTATCCGCGGTCGCCGCGCTTTGCTTGCGCGATGAGTTACATGGGGACGTATGCTCCCGACCGGCAACCGAAGCTGGAGGAATTTCTCTTCGGCGCCGCCAGTGCGCTGCCCGAGGAGCAGTTCATCGTCGCCGGGCCGCAATATCCCCGCCACGTGCGATGGCCGCGCAACGTGCGCCACATCGTTCATTTGAATCCGCGCTGGCATCCGCACCTGTACTCGTCTTCGCGATTGATCCTCAACGTGACCCGCCGCGATATGGTGCTGGCCGGTTACTCGCCTTCGGTGCGGCTCTTTGAGGCTGCCGCCTGCGCCGCCGCGATCGTCAGCGACAACTGGCCGGGACTCGACGCCTTCTTCGAGCCCGGACGCGAGATCCTGCTGCCCGCAAGCGCCGACGAAATGCTGCGCTACGTTCGCGAATTGCATGAGGACGAACTGCGCGAGATCGGTCTGGCCGCGCAGCGCCGGGTGCTCGCGGCACACACCAGTCAGCAGCGCGCCAAAGAGTTCGAAGACCAAGTCGAGGCCGCCCGGCGCGGCGAGCCTGCCGCCCTCGTCAAATCAAGCGTATAGCGCCGATCGAATCAGAAGCAGTCCGCCGAAGGCGCAGCTTACCATTCCAAAGCTGTCGCGATAACCCGTGAAACTCCTCGTAGCATCCCACTCTACTGGTGCGCAATGGTGCCGCCCCGCTCTTATCCAGCCCAGGAGTATTGATGCGCGTCGCTCTGATCGCCTCGCCATTCATCAGCGTGCCGCCGAAAAAGTATGGCGGCACGGAGTTGTTCATCGCACAGCTCGCCGAAGGACTTACCCGGCTCGGAATCGATGTTGTGGTGTACACAAATGGGGAGAGTACGGTCCATGCCGAACTGCGTTGGCTCTACCCAAAAGACGATTGGCCGATCGACGGCGAATTGTATTCCAGTCTGAAGGATTTGAACCACACCTCGTGGGCGGTGAGCGACTGCTGGCGCGATGCCGACATCATTCACCTGAACAACGCACCGGGCTTGGCCTTTGCGCGCATGTGCGGCGCGCGCGTGGGTTTACACGGTGCATCATCCGCACCTGTCGGCCCTTACCACCTTCTACACCAATTTTCCGGAGGTGGAGTTCGTTTCCATCAGCAACTTCCAGAACGAGACAACGAGCCGCTCAAGCGCATTCGCACGATTCATCACGGCATCGACCTGAGCTCATATCGTCTGCAGACGCAAGAAGGCCGGCTATCTCAGCTTCCTCGGACGCATCGCTCCGGTGAAGGGAATTCATAACGCCATCGAGATTGCGAAGCGGAGCGGTATTCCGCTCAAGATCGCGGGCGAGGTGCAGCCGATCTTCCGCGAATACTTCGATTCCTGCGTGCGGCCTCATCTCGACGGCAAGTTCATTGAGTACGTCGGCGAAGCCGATCATGCGCTCAAGAATGAGCTGCTTGGCAATTCCACGGCGATGCTGTTTCCCATCGAATGGGACGAGCCGTTCGGATTGGTGATGGTGGAGGCGATGGCAACCGGGACGCCGGTGATTGCATTTCCCGGCGGCTCGGTTGCCGAGGTCGTGCAGGATGGCATTAGCGGCTTTGTCTGCTCCGGCGTGCAGGATGCGGTCGCGCGGCTGCCACAGGCACAGGCGCTGAAGCCGGCCGCGATCCGCGCCTATGCCCAGCAGTTCTTTTCCGTGGAGCGCATGGTGCAGGATTATCTCGCTCTCTACCGTGAGCTGAACGAAGAGGCAGCGCCAGTGAAAGACAGCGGTCGAGAGGAGCACGCCTGCGGCATGAGCGTCCGGAATTCTGCATCTCGATCAACTGGTGCCGATCGACTCTCCCTACGTGGAGCCACGTCTGGCTCATCAGGGGCATGAACCGCGCAAGGTCAACAATCTTACCCTGATCGATGGCAAGACCTTTCTGGCCACCAACGTCGCCGGAGACATTGTTCCCGCCGGAGCGCCCGATGTCGGATTCTTTTACCAGGACACCCGCTTCCTGTCGCATCTCGAATTCAAACTCGATGGCCATCGCTCGGCGGTGCTGTCCAGCAGCACGGAGCAGACGTTTGTCTCACAGATCGAACTCACCACGGGAAACATCACCCTGCGCGATTCGTTTGATCTTCCAGAGAATACGGTTCATATCCGGCGCGAGCAACTGCTGGCCTCTGACATTCTCTTCGACCGCTTCACCTTCGAGAATTTCAATCGCTGCCCGGTGGCCTTCACCGTGGAACTCGCCTACGGCGCGGATTTCGTCGATGTCTTCCAGGTGCGAGGCGTGGCGCGCGCCGTGCATGGGCAGTATTACCAACCGATGATCGAGCCCGACGGGCTGATCTTCAGCTATCGCGGCCGGGATCAAATTCTGCGCCAGACGGTGGTTCGCATGAATCCGCCTCCCGTCGAAATCAGCGCCAGCACGGCGCGCTGGGAGCTTCGCCTGGAGCCGTTGCGGAAAACCGCGCTGGAGATTACCGTGACCCCGCGCGTGGAGCACGAGGAAAGCCGCGCCACGCTTTACCAGTACGACGCGCAATTGCAGGCGCGCCGCGCCGCCTTCCATCAGTTCGATACCGCGTCAACCAGCTTTTCCAGCTCCAATTCGGTCTTTGACCACCTGCTGCGCAACGCCGTGGAAGACTTTCACGCCTTGCGCATTCCGTTTGGCAACGAGCACGTCATTGCGGCGGGAATTCCCTGGTTCGCAACCATCTTCGGGCGCGACTCCATCCTTGCCGCCTACCAGACTCTCTCTCTCAATCCTGATCTTGCCAAAGATACCTTGCGCGTCCTTGCCCGTTATCAGGCCAGCGAAGTGGACGACTGGCGCGATGCGCAGCCCGGCAAAATTCTGCACGAGTGGAGAGAAGGGGAGATGACGCAAGTGCGGCGAGATGCCCTTCGGCCCCTACTATGGCTCGGTGGACGCGACACCGCTATGGCTGGTGCTGTTGAGCGAGACCTACAACTGGACCTGCGACGATGCGCTGGTGCGCGAGATGCTTCCTCACGCCTACCGCGCGCTGGATTGGATCGACCAGTATGGCGATCTCGACGGCGACGGTTTCGTCGAGTACCTGCGCCGCTCGCCGAAAGGTCTGATCAATCAAGGCTGGAAGGATTCGTGGGACGCAAACATGCACAGCGATGGCCGGGTTGCCAATCCTCCCATCGCGCTCTGCGAGGTGCAGGGCTACGTCTATGACGCGAAGTACCGAATGGCATCGCTGTTGCGGACGTTTGGGGACGGCGAGCGGGCGGAGAAAGTCCGCCGCGAGGCCAACGAGCTTGCGCGTCGCTTCGAGAAATCCTACTGGAGCCACCCACTCGGCTTTTACGCCATGGCTCTGGACGCGGAGAAGAGGCCGCTGGAGGTGGTTTCCTCCAATCCCGGCCATCTTCTGTGGAGCCGCATCATCAATCGCGAGCGCGCCCGCACGGTCACGCCAGCGCATGATGCAGGACGATATGTTCAGCGGCTGGGGATGGCGCACCATGTCGCAGCAGGAGCAGGTGTTCAATCCGCTCAGCTATCATCGCGGCTCGGTGTGGCCGCATGATAATTCACTGATCGCGCATGGCATGGCACTGAACGAATTTCGCGAACCGGCGCTGCGTGTTCTCGGAGCGCTCTTCGAGGCGGCCCTGGAATTTCGCGATCGGCTGCCGGAACTTTTCTGCGGATTGCAGCGGCGCCCGTTTGACGAACCGGTGCACTATCCGGTCTCCTGTTCTCCGCAGGCGTGGGCCTCGGGAGCGCTGTTCCTGATCCTGACCTCGGTGCTGGGAATTCGTCCCTCGGCGCAACGCAAGGAACTCAACATCATCAATCCGCAACTGCCGGAGTGGTTGACCCACCTGCACATCCGCAATTTGAAAATCGGAAACTCGCGCGTCGGACTCGACTTTTCACGGCGCGAACAGCGCACCTTCTGCAATGTGGTCGATATCACGGGCGACAAACTGCTGGTCAACGTCGCATTCCGGAACTGAGGTATGTGCGAGAATGTCTCCGTTCTTGTTTGGAGGAAGAATGGCGAAAGTAAAAATCACGGTTCGTCCCAACGGACCGTATCGCGTAGAAGATCCAGAGGGTCTGATCGAACTGGTGGACGCAGCCGGAACCGCCTACGATCTCACCGGCAAACCGGTCTATGCGCTGTGCCGCTGCGGAGCCAGCGTCAATAAGCCTTTCTGCGACGGTACGCATTCGAAAATCGGTTTCCAAGCCGCCGAAGCCGCGGTGCGCGCCGAAGAAAAAAAGTAGCCCGCCAGAACCGTGCGCTGAACTCAGTGCACGGTCTTAGTCTTGCGGCTCATGTAATCCATCAGCAGATACTGCCCCAGTGTGTACGGAGTGGTGAAGTATGCCTTGCCGCGGCACATCTCGGTCACCTTCTGCACGAACTGCACCAGGCCGCGGTCGGAGGCGAGCATAAAGGTATTGATCATCACTCCGGCGCGCTTGCACTTGGCGACTTCCTCCAAGCGTCTGGCTCACCACCATGGGGTCCAGTCCAAACGCGTTCTTGTAGATTCTTCCATCGGGCAGCGTGATCGCCGAGGGCTTGCCGTCGGTGATCATGATGATCTGCTTCATGTCCTTGCGCTGGCGCTGCAGAATGCGTTGCGCCAGGCGCAGGCCTTCGCGGGTGTTGGTGTAGTAGGGACCGACGCGAACTCGCGCCAGTTGCGAGACCGGCAGCTCTTCGGCCGAGTCATGGAACAGCACCAGCGACAGCGTGTCACCGGGATACTGCGTGCGAATCAGTTGCGACAGTGCCATGGCGACTTTTTTCGCCGGAGTAAAGCGATCCTCGCCATACAGAATCATCGAATGCGAGCAATCCAGCATCAGCACGGTGGCGCACGAGGACTGATACTCGCACTGGTGCACGTGCAGGTCGCTGTACTCAATGGAGAGCGGCAGCGTGAGCCCTTCGCGCTGGATCGCCGAAGCCAGCGTCGCGTTGATGTCGAGATTCATGGTGTCGCCGAACTCATACAGCTTGCTCGATCCGCTGGTCTCAATCCCCGGTTGCGGTGTCGCGCGTATCGTGGCGTCCAAAGCTGGAGCGCCCCAGCGAGCCCAGCAGATCGCGCAGCGCGCGGTAGCCGAGAAAGTCCAGCCCCTTGTCGGTGACTTGGAACTTTGGTGGGCTGCTGGTGCGACTGGTCCTGTCCCACGCTTCCCGCTGGTGCTCGACATGCGCTCGGATCGTGCGGCGGAGAGATGGTCACGAAGCCCTCCTGCTCCATCCGCCCCAGCACTTCGTCGATCAGTTCGATCCATCTGCCTCGCTTCCCATCTGCCGCATCTGTTCGCGCATCTCTTCGTCGAAGCAGATCGGAGTTCAGCAGCGCGTCGCGAATGGCCTGACGCAACGCCTCCAGTCGCATCGTCGCCGTCGCCGGGCGCGTAGTAACGCCCAAGCTCGTCTTCGAATCCGCTCTCCAGCAGAAAGTCGGAGAGCGCGTCCATCAGATCGTCGAGACTCGACTTCCTCTGCCAGGTTCGGGATGTACTTGCTGTACTTGACGCGCTTCATTGCTATACTCCGGTTCCTTCCGGCGGAGGCTAGTTGAAAGGGCTGCGATTCTTTCTGCGCGCTCCCAGTCGGCCTCCAGACTCCTCGCGGAGTCCTCGCGCTCGGCCCGTCGTGGTTGCTTTTCGCCGGAGGTGAATACGCGCTCCTCGGTGCGGCCAATGCGTTTGTGCGCGTGCAATCCCTCCAGGATAAATTCCGCCGCCGAGACAATCGACTCGGGAGGCTCGCCCTCCCCTGCGCCAACCTTTTCCGTCTTCTCCAGCAGGCCCTGTATTTTCTCCATGCTCTTCAGCCCATCCCGAGCGGTGGTCTTGTCGGTCAAAGTGATCTGACCGCCCAACTCGAACCACTGCACCACCTGCTTCAGATCATTGGGCCCAAAGTAGCGGTCGAAGGTCTTCGCCACCGCGGCCTGGATGACCTCGCGCGCCACCGTATCGGCGCCCTTGATCTCGCCTTCGTACTCCAGTTCCAGCTTGCCGGTAATCGAGGGCATGGCGGCGTAGATATCGGAGATGCGCGGTACGGCAACGATCGAGCCTTCCAGCACGGCGCGGCGCTCGGCGTTCGAGATCACGTTCTCCAGAACGCTGATCGGCAGACGCTGGCTGACGCCGCTGCGCTTGTCCACCCGCTTGTCAGCGCGTGCGACAAAGGCAATCTGCTCGGCGGTTTCGCGAACGTAGGCCGGGCACGATCAGCTTCATTCCGTCGCGCTCGCACCAGGATTCCTGCTCGGTAATCGCCATTGCCTCTTCGATCGTCGCCGGATAATGGGTGCGGATTTCGCTGCCGATGCGATCCTTGAGCGGAGTCACGATTTTGCCGCGCGCCGTGTAGTCCTCGGGATTGGCGCTGAACACCAGGGCCACGTCCAGCGGCAGCCGAACCGGGAAGCCTTTGATCTGCACATCGCCTTCCTGCATGATGTTGAAGAGTCCGACCTGAATTTTTCCGGCGAGGTCGGGCAGTTCGTTGACCGCGAAGATGCCGCGGTTGGCGCGCGGCAGCAGGCCGTAGTGAATCACCAGCTCGTTTCCGAGTTCGTGGCCGCCGCGCGCCGCCTTGATCGGGTCAATGTCCCCGATCAGATCGGCGATGGTCACGTCCGGAGTTGCCAGCTTCTCCACGTAACGCTCGCTGCGCTTCATCCAGGCAATCGGAGTGCGATCGCCTTCGCGCGCCAGCAGATCCTTGCAGCGGCGGCAGAGCGGCGCATAGGGATTGTCGCGGATCTCGCAGCCCGCGATGTAAGGTGAATGCTCATCGAGCAGCAAAGTAAGAGCGCGCAGAATGCGGCTCTTGGCCTGTCCACGCAAGCCGAGCAGAATGAAGTTGTGGCGCGACAGCACGGCGTTCACCAGTTGTGGAATCACCGTATCGTCATAGCCCACAATGCCCGGAAACACCGGCCCGGGGTTCTTCAGCCGTGCCAGCAGGTTTTCCCGCAACTCGTCTTTTACGCCGCGCCGCAACAGGCGTTGCTCGTTGAA
Organism: uncultured Acidobacteriota bacterium; assembly: GCA_963737175.1. Taxonomy (GTDB): domain Bacteria; phylum Acidobacteriota; class Terriglobia; order Terriglobales; family Acidobacteriaceae; genus TOLSYN. The sequence goes on from CAVTRQ010000017.1 coordinate 257,703, forward strand.
TGGACTGCTGCGGAGTTCGCCCAGGGTATGCGGAAGGGTCATTATGGCCTCCAACCTCTGCCAGCGCCCGCTCTGCTTTGCGCGCTCCAAGGCCAGCGGCGTCGCCACAAGGGTTCCTCATTTGACGCAAATAGCAGCGCCAACGTTGCGGAGATATTTTCGCCGCGCCAGATGCCGGCTTGACTTTTATCCAGGGCGCCAATAATAGTGTCCCGGCATGAGTATTCCAGGAAAAGTTGCCGTGGTGACCGGGGCTTCGATGGGCATCGGCGAGGCCATCGTTCATCGCTTTCTGCGCGAAAACGCATCCGTGGTACTCGCCTCGCGTGATCTGGTGCGGGTCGAGGCAGCTCGTCAACGCAGCGGAGCCCTGGATCGCACCATGGCCATAGCCTGCGACGTCATGGTGCGGTCACAGATTGAAGCTCTGCTGGCGGCGGCCATCGAGCGCTTTGGACGGGTCGATGTGTGGGTCAACAACGCCGGCTTTGGACTGGTGGATTCCGTGGAAGGCATGGACATGGATGCCTGCCGCCGTATGTTCGACACCAACCTCTTTGGCGCCATCGAATGCATGCAGGTGGTGTCGCCGCTGCTGAAGCAGCAGCGCTCCGGGGCCATCATCAACATTTCCAGCATGGCAGGATTGATCAGCGTGCCTTACATGGCTGCCTACGGAGCCACCAAGCACGCGCTGAATTGCATCGGCTACGCGGCGCGCCTGGAGCTGGCTCCCTACGGAGTTCACGTCAACACGGTCTGCCCCGGATATGTGCAAACCGACTTCTCTGCCAACGCCGTGCGGGGAGCCGAGAGCCTGCGCTTCGCCGGCAACCGCAAACATGGAGTCACCGCCGAGCGGGTTGCCAACGCCGTCTGGCGCGCCTATCGCGGCAACCGCCGCCAGGTGGTGGTGCCGTGGAGCGGCAATCTAGTCGTCGGACTCTATCGTGTGTTTCCCGGCGTGTTTAACTGGGGAATGATGAAGATGCTGCGCAGGATGGATCGCACGGAGAACCGCTAACGGTCGAAGCGTCAGGCGTCGAAGCCGTTACGCTTCCAATTCCTCGAGCAGCGATTGCATTTCGCTTTCCGCATGGTGATTGCCGACCCGATGCGCACAGGCGATGCCATCGCGCAACCAAGTAACGGCTTCCTCGATTCGCTCCGCCTGCTGCAGCGCCTGGGCTGCCATGAAGAAGGCGCCGGTATAGTTGGCGTCCACCTCCAGCAGGGTGCGAAACTCCTGCAAGGCGGAGTCGGTCTGGCCCGCAGAGACATACTCCATGCCGAGCGCATAGCGGGCGAAGGTGTTGTTGGGCTCCTGCGCCAGGATCGATTTCAGTTGTTCCAAACGCTCCACTGCCATAGACAAAACATACCACAGCAACGTTCGGTGGCCCAGTCGGGTAGCTGTAGATGATGATCAAGACGACAGGTGGCCCAGGTCTGCGCCATCTTTTGGCGCAAACCTGGGGAGGGCAACGACCTCCGTCTCAGCAGGACTTTCGCAGTTGCTGTTGTGCTTGCCTTTCAAGCCGGTTCCATCCACGCGCGGATTCGCTCTAGAATTGCTTAGGATTGATCTAAATCGAAATTCAAATCGAACGCAGGAGCGCGCGCGATGGCTTGTCCCTACTTCATTCCGGCCCAGGTCCATGAGCGCGAGCTATGGCCGCATCGCGAGCGGTTGCCGTTGGGAGATGGCTTTGCCGGCCACTGCGGGGCGCAGTCGCCGGAGCTGCGCTGCGATGACGAGACCCTCCGCCTGCACTGCAATCTGGGTTACGCAGGAAGTAACGCAGCGCGCGACGCAACAAGTTCCGCAGCAAGCCAAGCAGGTTGCATCCATCTTCCCGCCGACCGAGCCTTCGATGCAATCCGATTTCTGGTGCAGCGCCAGAGCCCCGTACTACTACGCGTGCAATTTACCTGCGAGCAAGCGCATCGCCCCGCGTTTTCCGGAGAGCTGCGCTATGATCAATGCTTAAATGCGTGGCTGGAGCCCCCGGATACCCGCCTCCTCAAGCTTGCGGCGGCAGCCGTGCGGGCCTGGATCGCCCGGAATGCGAGCGCTTAGAGGTACGCGTTGCATTCCCGCGCGGCGCATTCAATTGCGGAAACGAGCAATTGAGGAAACGAGGAACATGGATCTACCTGACAGCTTGAACCCGCGTCCTGTTGCCGACTCGATCTCCGAGATGGTGGAACTGGTTCTGCCCAATGACGCCAATCCGCTCGGCTCCTTGCTCGGCGGACGGCTGATGCACTGGATCGATCTCGCCGGTGCGCTCGCCGCCCATCGCCATTCGCGCAGCTATGTGGTCACCGCCTCCACCGACCATCTCGATTTCCTGATTCCGGTGCGGGTTGGCGACCTGGTGATTTTCAAGTCTTCCGTGAACCGGGTCTATCGCACCTCGATGGAAGTTGGGATCAAGGTCTGGGTAGAGAGCTACTTCACCGGCGAGCGCCACCACGTCAGCTCCGCCTATCTCACCTTTGTCGCCGTCGATCGCCACGGACGCAAACTGCGCGTGGCACCGGTCACGCCGGAGACGCCAGAGGAGCTCCGCCGATTCGAAGACGCGGATCGGCGCCGCAAGTTGCACCGGGCGGAAGCCGACCGCAAAGCCGATGCCGCCAGCCGCAAGTAAGGCGCCGCTCTCAATTAGGTTGCGAATTGTGCTGCGGGGTGTGCTCTAGGTAAGGTTGGAAGATGGTTCTGGATCGCATCCTCCGCGATCCAGAACCATCCCTGTTTGCTGGGACGGGATGGCGGGTGGAATGAACGTTGAGACGTCGTCCTGCCCATGATTTCTCAGGCGGCGGAATCTTTCTTGCGCACCACTTTTGGCTTGTTGGCCTGTTCGCCCTGCTTGCTGCGATCCAGTACCTCGCGCCCAGCGTCTTTCACCTTGCCCCAGGCATTTTGAATCTTGCCTTTCGCCTGTTCGGCTGCACCTTCAGCCTGAGTCTTTTCGTCGCCGGTCCATTCTCCGACCTGACGTTTGACGCGACCCTTTGCGTCTTTCAATTTGCCTGCAATACGATCCTTGTCCATAGTTTTCTCCGCTTCATTCTTGCTTTGATTTCGCTACCAAACTTGTTTTCGTTCTCAGACGGTCGGTCTTCGTCCTGTGATCAACTGGAAGGCCAGCGCAATCACCGCCAGCACCAGCAGAATGTGGATGAAACCTCCCAGCGTGTAGCTGCTTACCACTCCAATCAGCCAGAGCACCAGCAGCACGACAAATAGTGTCCAAAGCATATTGGCTTCCCTTGGTCCGAACATCAAGCGAACGACACCACCTCCACAGCAAAACTGGGTCCCTTCCCGCCGGAATCTCGGTGCGAACGCTACTAACTTTGGGTGCGGGCGGCGGGCAATAGGTTGGCGCAAATCGGAAGCTGCGGTCTTGGCGCGTATCCCGTCGCGCGGAATGCGCCGAGCGCCGCTTCCGGCCTCGGCCCACCGGCTTTTTGCCCTGCGCTGAGAATCCTTCTTGCCTCGCCACTTCGCCCAGGGACTACAATCCGCGCTTGATCTTATGTGCCCGGCACCGCACATCGTCTCGGCTGCCGGGCATCGAAAGAAGGAGCCACGCGGGCAAAATCCTCGCCTCCGGCTCCGGCATGGATGGATAAATTCATAACGGGCAATGAGATACCAGAGTTCGAATCTTTATCTATAGTAGAGTCATCAAAGTTGAGTATATTGGACTCAAGGAGTTTTATGGCGAACGAAACGCGCAATCTTGAAGGCATCCCCATCGCAAACGATCTCCGCGCCGATGCGCGACCTCCCGGTTCTGCCGGTTCGAGATACGGTGCTGTTTCCCCACGCCGTTCTTCCCCTGACGGTGGGGCGCGAAAGTTCGGTGCAACTGATCAATTCGCTCGGAGAGGACAAGACGATTGTAGTGATTGCGCAGCGCGAGGCGCGTGTCGATGCGCCGCAGCCGGTCGATCTCTACCCCATCGGAACTCTGGCCATGGTTCACAAAGTGGTCAAGATGCCGAACCAGAGCCTGTTCGTCTTTGCCGAGGGACTGGAGCGCGTCAGCGTGGTCGAGTACACGCAGCTGGCTCCGTATATGAAGGCGACGGTCGAGACCGTTGCCGAGGTGGTTCCCGAGCAGAACGCCGAGGTGGAGGCGTTGCAGCGCAATATCCTCACCCTGTTCCAGCAGATCGTCGCCGGTTCGCCCACGCTCTCCGATGAGCTTTCCACGGTGGCGATGAACATCGAGGAGCCGGGCCGGCTGGTGGATTTCGTGGCCAGTTCGCTGCCCTCGCTCTCCACCCGCGACAAGCAGGATGTGCTGGAGACCTACGACGTGCGCTCGCGGCTGGACAAGATCAATCAGCACCTCGCCAAGGAGCTGGAGGTCCAGCAGCTACGCAACAAGATTCAAAGCGAAGTGCAGGACCGCGTGCAGCAGACCCAGCGCGAGTACTACCTGCGCGAGCAGCTCAAGGCGATTCAGAAGGAGCTTGGCGAGCAGGACGACGCTACTCGCGACGTCGAGGAGTTCAAGGAAAAGATCGACCAGAGCGGAATGCCGGAAGAGGTGAAGAAAGAGGCGATGAAGGAGTTGAACCGCCTCTCGCGCATGTCTCCCATGGCCGCCGATTACTCGGTGACGCGCAACTACCTGGAGTGGCTGGTGGTGCTGCCGTGGGTCAAATCGAGCGGCGTCGGAAGTGGACATCACCAAGGCCAAGGAAGTCCTCGACGAGGATCACTACGATCTGCAAAAGGTCAAGGACCGCATCCTCGACTATCTCTCGGTGCGCCGCCTGAACCCGAAGATGAAGGGGCCGATCCTCTGCTTCTACGGGCCTCCGGGTGTCGGCAAGACCTCGCTGGGCAAGTCCATTGCCCGCGCTTTGGCACGCAAGTTCGTGCGCATGTCGCTGGGCGGCATCCATGACGAGGCGGAGATTCGCGGTCATCGCCGCACCTACATCGGAGCCATGCCCGGACAGATCATCCAGGGCATCCGCCGCGCCGAGGCCAACGACCCGGTGTTCATGCTCGACGAAATCGACAAAGTGGGACGCGACTATCGTGGCGATCCCACGGCGGCCTTGCTGGAGGCGCTCGATCCGGAGCAGAACTACAGCTTCCGCGACAACTATCTGGACGTAACGTTCGATCTGTCCAAGGTGCTGTTCATCACCACGGCCAATCAGTTGGATACGATTCCCGATCCGCTGCGCGACCGCATGGAGATCATCGACCTGCACGGCTACACGGAGGAGGACAAGCAGCACATCACCTATCAATACCTCATCCGCCGCCAGACCGAGGAGAACGGTCTCACTCCGGAGCAGATCGAATTTACGCCGGACGCGGTCAGCTTCCTGATTCGTCACTACACCCGCGAGGCTGGAGTGCGCAGCCTGGAGCGCCAGATCGGCACCATCTGCCGCAAGCAGGCGCGCCGCATCGTCGAGGGCAAGACCGACAAACTGGTGGTCACCCGCGAGGTGATTCAGGAGATGCTCGGCGGCATCAAGGTTCGCGTCGATACCGAAATCGCGGCCCGCACCAAGCATCCCGGAGTGGTGGTGGGCTTGGCCTGGACTCCGACCGGCGGCGACATCCTCTTCATCGAAGCGATGAAGATGAAGGGCAAGGGCGAGTTCCGCATCACCGGTCAGATTCAGGATGTCATGCGCGAGTCCATGCAGGCGGCCTTCAGTTGGGTGCGGGCGCACGCCGAGCAGTTGAAGATCGATGACGACGTCTTCACCAAGTGCGATCTGCACATTCACGTGCCCGCCGGAGCCATTCCCAAGGATGGTCCCTCGGCCGGGGTCACCATCGTCACCGCGCTGGTCTCACTGCTGACCGATAAGCAGGTGCGTCCGAAGATGGCGATGACCGGTGAGATCACCTTCAGCGGAAACGTGCTTCCCATCGGAGGCGTCAAGGAGAAATTCCTGGCCGCCAAGCGCGCCGGAGTCACCGACATCATCTTCCCCGCGGAAAACCAGCATGAACGTGGAAGAGGACGTGCTGCCGGAGCAGATGGAGGGCGTCAAGGTGCACTACGTCGACAGCATCGAGGAAGTGCTGGAAATCGCCTTGCCGCAGAGTCCGGCGGAAGTCCGCGAGGACGCCGAAGCCCGCGAGCAGGTGCTGTCCGACGCCCAGAACTAATCCGGTCACCGTTGGCTTTTTCATCCAGGCCAGCCCTTCGGGGTTGGCCTTTTTGTTGCTCAGCCGGCGCGCCCGCGCCCAAGGTGAGGCTAGGGACAGAGGCTCGGCAGGTGTACGCCAAAGCAATAGGCGAACCAACCTAGTGGAGCCTGTTCCTATACTTACGCACCACTTAGTGACCAAAGGTCCTAGCACCAGGGTATCAAGTTCAACTAACCCGAATTCACTTGAATTGCAGAGTTGATGTTGCGAAGATTGTGCAGACATTCCTGACGGGAGACTGCAAATAAATGGTGCGGCGCGCATTAGTTGTGCTGTGTTTGGCTTTTATGACGGTATTGCTGGCCAGTTGCGGCCAGTCCTATAAACTGGACTCCATCGAAGTCACGCCTGGGACTTTGGCTTCGTCCGGGAATATGGCGATAAACCTTGAAGGCGGCGGAGCTTACCAGCAGCTCACGGTAACGGCCAAATTCTCCAACTCCAAGACGCAAGACGTAACCTCACAGAGCACCTACCAGATTGGCGCTTCGGCAATGGGCGAACAAATCGCGCCCTTGGAATCCGTGACTGTAAATAAGTCTGGCATGGTGCAGGTGGTTGGTATCACGTGCACATGGGATACCGAACCGACCAGCTCGGCCGACACCGCCTGGGAATATGGCGTTGTGCCGTACAAGTTGACCGTCGCCTATACCAACAACGGCTACACTTCGACAGCCCAGATGGATGTCAACGTTGACAACCTTGCAGGGTATTGCTTTGACGGACAGAAATTTACGCCCCCAGCCGGCTTTCCGGGGAACTCCGTGGTCGGATACTAGCCGTCTGTCATGGGGCTCGGTCTCGCAACGCGAGACCGGGGCGGGCTCCAGGTTTGAATGTTTTGCGCGAACCGCTTTGCGCGAACCGCGAACGGTCGCCGATCGATGGCCGATCGCAACCGGATTTGAATTGATTTGTTTTTTTGATTGCTGCACTTGAGGCCCGAACATGAAGCTGAAGCTCTGCACCGCTCTGCTCACCGCTGCCACTCTCCTCGCACCGCTTTCTGCAATGGCCGAAAAGGCTCAGGACCCCGCCGCCACCAAACGCGCAGCGGTGGCCATGTACGGCAAACTGCCGCTGAGCTTTGAACCCACCGGAAGTGCCACGCATTTTCTGGCGCGCAGCGGCAGTTACTCGGTGTTGGTCGGTGCCCAGGAATCCTCGGTGGCAGGCGCCGTAGGCAAATCCGGCCAGCCTCAGATCCTTCGCTTCGCCTTCGAGAATGCAAACCCAGCCGCGCCGCTTGAGGCCATCGAGCCCCAACCGGGCGTGACCAACTACTACCTTGGCCGCGACTCCAGCCAGTGGCGCCTTGGGGTGAAGAATTACGGCAAGCTTCGCGCGCAGCGAGTGTATCCCGGCGTGGACGTCGTCTATTACGGCGATCATCGCCGCCTGGAATTCGACTTCGTGGTTGCGCCCAAGGCCGACCCCGCCGCCATCGCACTCTCGTTCTCCGGAATGGATAAGTTGTATAAGGATGCCGGCGGCGACCTGGTCGCCGAGGTCGGTGGCCAGCCCGTCCGCTTTGCCAAGCCCTACGCGTATCAGAAGGTGGACGGCGACTCCAAAACCGTGGCAGCCGACTATGAGTTATCGGCCGACGGCAAGGTTCACCTCCATCTCGGCGACTATGACCGCAACGCCGAACTCATCATCGATCCCGTCGTCACCTACGCCACCTATCTCGGCGGCACCGGTACCGATGTCGGCAACGGCATTGTCGTGGACAGCAGCGGCGCCGCATACGTCACCGGACAGACCTGCTCCCCCACATTTCCCATCAGCGGGACTGCCAACAACACCGCTTTCTCCGGCCCCGGAAGTTGCGATGCCTACGTGACGAAAATCAGCGCTGGCGGCACCGCCTTCGCCTACACCACGATCATTGGAGGCACCCATCCGACGTCCGCCACGGTGACCGGAGCCGCAGTTGGAAATGGGATTGCGCTGGACGCCACGAATCAGGCCTACATCATCGGCAGCACCAACTTTACGGATATGCCGGTCATCAACACTGGTTCCAATGGCCTGAACACCTGGCAGGGCGGTGATAGCGATGCATTCATCGCGATTCTCAGCCCATCAACCAGTTCAACGCCTGGGGCAGTGGTGGGATCGACCTACCTTGGCGGCAGTAATTCCGATCTTGGTTATGGCATCGCGGTGGACTTGGCTAACAACGTGATTGCCGTGGGCCAGACCTGCTCCTACGATTTTCCCGCCTACAACGCCTTTGAAACCATGGTTGAGCCCTGCGTCGCCTTTATTACCAAGTTGGACAACGGCCTGCACATCGCCACCCCCACGTGGGGAAAGTACAATATCATTGCGATGGCTCCAACCCCCGTGGCTCCCACAGGTGCCACGTACTACTTTTCGGAGACCTTCGGCGGACAGCCGGTCGCGCCCATTGCAACCAGCTCCTGGGTAGCGAGCAAAGCCTATTACCCAGGCTCGATCATTCAAGACAGCACCACGCCAATCCCCAACATCGAAATTACCTTCGCCGGCGGCACCAGCGGTGCGACCCTGCCCACCTGGTCAACGTCGCCGCTCACTACAACGCTCGATGGCACCATCACCTGGGAGAATCTTGGACCGGTGGCGCTGATCCCCAACAACGACACCGTGGCGTATGGGGTCGCGCTCGATCCTCTGGGTGACATCTTCGTCGCCGGCGGCAGCACCACCCCCACTCTTCCGTCCAAGATTTGGCCATTCCTGCGATTCACCTATCAAGGTACCGGTGCCTGGGTCGTCAAGGTGAACGGTCAAGGTCAAACCGCCAGCGCGCAAGGTGCGTGGGTATATGGAACGCCGCTGGAGTCGAACATGACTGACACCTCCGGCACCATCGACACGGCGCGTGCGATTGCGGTGGACAACTCGGGCGCAGCCTACGTGACCGGAACCGCCACCGGCAGCATCATCGGAACCTCCGGCACCTCTTACAAGTCCGCGGTCACCGGCACGGATGATGCATTCCTGGTAAAGGTAGCAACGGCCGGCTGGCCCGTCGAGTACGCCACCTACCTGGGAGGCAGTGGCCTCGAACAGGGACTTGGCGTAGCGGTGGATGCCAATGGCGCGGCCTATGTGACCGGCAGCACGACCTTGTCCACAGACTTTCCGACGATCAACCCGCTGCTTAACCCGAATAGCATCCCCAACGCCAACGCGCCGATCACAAACCTCCAGGGGGGATCGCAAAGCGCTTTCATTTCCAAGTTCGACGCGGCAGGTTCGGCGCTGAACTTCTCGGCATACCTTGGCGGCTCCGGCAGCAATCAGGGAAACGCCATCGCCCTTGACACCGCTACCTCGGGCACCATTAACACCAGCGCTGCGGGTAACATGTACGTGGCTGGCACTACCTCTTCGGTCGATCTTGTGCAGAACCTCGATCCGTCCGCCTATATCGCGATCGCGCCCCAAGCAGCCTACGCGGAAGGGGGCAGTGATGCTTTCGTGGCGATGGTCTCCGGAGCAAGCCTGCCCACGGTCACCGTGAGCCCCGGTAGCCTGAACTACCCGACTCAGGGGGTGGGTGTAACCAGCGCCTCCGCGCTTGTCCAGTACAAAAACACCTCCACCAACGCCAATGCCTCGGTGAACATCCTGTCGATCGCATTCAACGGCGTCAATCCCGGCGACTTTTCGCAGGTCTTCCCAGGTGCCAGCGCTGTGGGCGGTGGTGGGTTTAGCGATTGCGTGCCGGGTACGATTGCGGCGGGCGTTACCTGCAACATTTGGGTCGTCTTCGATCCAGCCGGGAGCCAAGCTCGCTCCGCCACGCTATCCATCGCGGATGACTACAGCACCACTCCGCACGCCGTCAGCCTCGCCGGCACGGGCGAGTACCCACAAGATCAATTTTCGGCCATCAGCCTCTCCTTTGCGATGACTGCGCCCTTCCAGACCATCGGCACCCCGGCGCCCGCGCAAACGGAGACATTGACGAACGTCGGCCTGGGCACTCTCGAGATTGGCAACATCGCGATCACCGGCGTGAATGCCTCTGATTTCACCCAGACGTATACCTGCGGAGAGCAGCTCGCGTACCTCGCCAATTGCACCATCAGCGTGACCTTCACCCCAACCCTGTCGGGCCAGCGCTTGGCTGACTTGACAATCACCGACAACTCGCCCGGAAGCCCGCACAACATCCCGCTGCAGGGCACCGGCGCGCCCGTGAAACTTCCGACGATTACCCCGCTCACCCTGGCCTTTACGACTCCGCAGGCATTGAACGCGGCAAGCGCGCCGCTGCCGGTAACGATCACAAATAATGATCCCGCCGTCACTCTCACCTTGAGCGCGCCCGTCATTGTTGGAGCTTTCCAGGTGGTAGCGCAAACCGGGAGCTGCGGCACCACGCTTGCTCCGGCCAGCTCCTGCGCGCTCAACGTGACCTTTACTCCCACGATAGCGGGTCCGGTTACCGGTACGCTCACGATCTCCAGCAATGCATCTTCCTCCCCGGTCGTAGTGCAATTGACGGGTACCGGCGTCAGCTCTTCCACCACCTCGGGAACGGGGACAATTAAGCTCAGCCCAACCAGCGTAAGCTTCGGCAACGAGCAGGTGGGCAGCCAGAGCGCCGTTCAGACGGTGACCCTGACCAACAGCGGCACGGGGACGCTGACCATTCCGGCCAGCGGGGGCATCACCCTCAAAGGCAGCAGCGATTTCTCCGGAACCGACAACTGCCCTGCGACGCTCGCCGCCAATGCCAACTGCACAATTTCGCTCGTCTTTGCACCGACTGCGCTCGGTGTCGAGACCACCACTTTGACGGTCATCGGCAGTGCGACGAACTCGCCGCAAACAGTCGCCATCACCGGAACCGGAGCAAGCTCCACTTCGAGCACAGCTCCCTTTAACGTGACTCCGCAATCGACAGGTGTATCCGTTACCCAGGGCAGCGCCGCTACGTACAATCTCTCCGTGGCTCCGCAGAACGGCTTTACCGGCGCGGTTACTTTCAGCTGCGCGGGGCTGCCGAATGGCTCCAGTTACACCATCTCGCCGAGCTCGCTGACCATGGACGGAACCACGGTTAAAACCGCAGCAATATCGTCG
>CAVTRQ010000018.1:0-65858 GCA_963737175.1 uncultured Acidobacteriota bacterium
GACCGAGCTTCGCCGCCGCCTCGTCCTGCCGCCGTCCGGCGTCAGGAGCTGCAGAATTCCCGCCGGAAAGTTGATGCGTGTTGTTCTGCGGATCGTTGTAGGCGTTGATGGTCGGCGGCGTCATCATCCACTCCATCTTGTCCACCGGCTTGTTGATCTTGTTCAGCTGGCGGCGCACCTCGAAGGCATTGGCCGCCACCACGTTGGCCAGATAGTTATCCGGCACAATCTTCACCGAGGAGTAGTCGCGCCAGTTGTCCGGATACCCGATCTTCTCAATCATGGCGTCCAGCTTTTCGATCGCCTGCTTCTTGGTCGCCTCGGCCATCCAGTCCACCTCGCCGATGTCCTCCTTCAGCGCCGTGCGGATGCCGGTCATCAGCTCCACGGCCTTGGCCTTGCTCTCCGGCGGGAAGGCGATCTTTACGTACTCCTGTCCCAGCGCCTCGCCCAGGTGCGCGTCCGCCGAGGCGACGCAGCGGCGCCACTGCGGCAGCATCTTCGGAGTCCCCTGCAGGGTGGTGCCGAAGAAATCGAAGTTCGCCTTCTTCCAGCTCCGGAGTCGTCTTGTTGGCCGCTGACTTGATGGTCCACCAGCGCAGGTAGCTCTTCAGCTCGTCGAGCGATCGGCGTCTTGATCTGCTGATCGAGCGCCGGGAAGAAACTCCAGCGTGGTCACAATGTAGAACGGAGGCACCGGCGCGCTGCTCTCCTTCAGGTATTCGTCCACGTTGAAGTCGGGCAGCGCTGCCTTGATCTGCGCCAGCGACTGCTTGTGATAGGTCTTCACCGGATCGCGGCGATCCACGGCGTTCATCTGCGCCTTGGCCAGCGCGCTCTCGATCTCAAACACCGCCGCGGCTTCCTTGGCCGCCTGCTCCGGCGTGTCTCCCGCCAGCCCGAACATCCGCACCAGGTGCTTCTGGTAGGCCTCGCGAATCTTTTTCGAGTTCTCGTCGTCGTTCAGGTAGTAGTCGCGCGAGGGCAGCGACAAACCTGCCTGGTCAAAGCCGGCGACCATCTTCGAGGAGTCCTCAAGATCCTGCGCCGGTCCGAAGCCGATCAGCGGCGAGTTGGTCTGGTTGTCGTCGCCTTCAAAGGCCGGCGTCAATCCGCCGTGCAGATGCGCCAGCACCTTCGCCAGTTGCCTGCTTGTTCTTCATCGCGTCCACCGGCTTCAGCGCCTCGGCCAGCCACTGCTTGCCCTTGGCGGCGCGCTCGCTCCAGGTTCATGCAGCTCTTCCAGTAGTCGCCCACCTGCTGCTCGGTTCCCTTGGCCGCGGGATTCGCCGCAGCCTTTTCCATGGTCTCGCGCAGAATCGTCTGGTTCCACAGATAGAGCGGTGTGCCGGTAGAAACTGACGGCAAATCGCTCGGGATCGGATGGGCCGCCGCCCACTTCGAGCAGCTGTACTGCGTAGAAATCAACGCAAGGGTCCTTCGACTTGTCCAGCATCGACGCATCGAAGCGGTCCAACTGCGGCGTATTCTGTGCGGACGCCCGGGGAGCCGACGCCGGCGCAAGACAACCGATGGCGGCCAACAGAGCCAGCCACCAGATCCGGCCAAATTTCTTCTGCATGGGTGATCTTTATCCTGCAAGGTATTTGTACGGCAAACAGTCGATTTTACTCCGAACGGTGCACCCCTGGACTAGAATTGACCTGCGCGCCTGTAGCTCAACTGGATAGAGCACGAGTCTTCGGAACTCGGGGTTGCAGGTTCAACTCCTGTCGGGCGCACCACATCTGTCGCCGTCCCTCGTCCCGATCCCGCCACCCATGCATGCGCGTCACGCATAGATGCCGCGGGTGCGGATGGTGGAGGCGACGCGATCGATCGCCAGCATGTAGGCGGCGATGCGGTTGTTGACCGCGTGCGATTCGGCGTAGCGCAGGACGTCGCCGAAGGCCGCGTTCATGATGTGCCCCAACTCTTCGTTGACGCGGGCCTCCTTCCAGAAATATCCCTGACGGTCCTGCACCCACTCGAAGTAGGAGGTGGTGACGCCCCCGGCGTTGGCCAGGATGTCTGGAATGATGAAGACACCCTTGTCCTGGAGAATGTCATCGGCGGCGGCCGTGGTGGGACCGTTGGCGCCTTCGGCGATGATCTTGGCCTGAATGCTTGGCGGCATTGTGGGTGGTGATCACGTTTTCGATGGCGGCCGGAACCAGCACCTCGCAGGCGGAGATCATCAGTTCGTTCGGATCGGCGGGCTCGGCTCCGGGGAATCCTTGAATCGTGCCGTTGACGGCCTTGTAGCTCGAAGAGCTGGCTGATGTCGATGCCGTTGGCGTTGTGCAGTCCGCAGTTCCATTCGGCGATGCCGACGATTTTGAATCCCTGCTCGTGCAGCAGCAGCGCGGCATGGGAGCCGACGTTGCCGAATCCCTGCACCACGACGCGGGTGTTCCAGGGCACCATGCCAAGCTTTTTAATCGCCTGGCTGATGACCAGCATGACGCCGCGGCCGGTGGCCTCGCGGCGTCCGCGCGAGCCGCCGATCTCGATCGGTTTGCCGGTGACGACGGCGGTGACGGTCTGGCGCATGTGCATGGAATAGGTGTCCATCATCCAGGCCATGGTCTGCTCGTTGGTGTTCACGTCCGGAGCGGGGACATCCTTTTCCGGACCGATGATCTCGATGATCTCGGCGGTGAAGCGGCGGGTCATGCGCTCCAGTTCGCCGCGCGACATGGTCTTGGGATCGCAGATGACCCCGCCCTTGGCGCCACCGAAGGGAATGTCGACCACCGCGCACTTCCAGGTCATCCAGGCGGCGAGGGCGCGCACTTCGTCGAGGTTGACCTCCGGGGCGTAGCGAATGCCGCCCTTGGCCGGACCGCGCGCCATGGAGTGCTGCACCCGATAGCCGGTGAACAGTTCCATGCGGCCATCATCCATTTGAACCGGAATGTGTACCGTGAGTTCGCGCTCGGGCTGGCTGAGAATCTTCCACAGACTCTGGGTCGAGGTTGAGCTTTTGCGCGGCCAGTTCGAAGCGAGCGGCCTGCGCCTCCCAGGGATTGGTCTCCATCTGCGGGTCCATCTCGGTTGGCATACCTTCTCCAAATTCTATCGATGCAAACCGGCTAGTATAGGCATCGCCCTGGGCAACACGCAAGCAACACGCAAGCAGAAGCGCGAAGGCCGTTACGGCCGTCGTGCGATGAGCGCGTGCGATGGGCGCAACTTCCTGCTTCCGGCCTCGACGTCTACGCCGGTGCGACGCGATCTGGTGCGGCGGGCTGCCGCTTTCTGTTACGCTGAACCGTTCCGATGAAGAAGAATTCCATCCTGCTCGCCGTCTGCTGTTGTGCCCTGGCCGCTGGCCGCCGGTTGTGCCTCGCCGGGCGCGCCGCAGCCGCCTTCGCTGCGCCTGCCGGTGACGGTGGACAATCTTTCCGCCATGCGCAAAGGCGACCGCGTCGTCCTCACCTGGTCGCCGCCCGCGGAGACCACCGATCACCAGGCCGATCCGCTGGCCCACCACCACCCGCGTCTGCCGGGTGCTCAACCAGTTTCCCATCAACGTCTGCGGCGAGGTGGTCAAGGAGATCAAGAGCAGCGAAGCTGGCCTCGTGCGACGCCGGCGGCGCGCCGTCCGCTGGTCTCCTTTGAGGACGTGCTGCCGCCCGCGCTGATCACCGCGCAGAGTGCCGCCAGAATCAGGCCACCTACGCCGATCGAGGTCGTCAACCAGCGCGGCCACTCCGCCGGACTCTCCAACCAGGTGCGCATTCCGCTGGTGCCAACCGCGCCGCCGCCCACCGGATTCCGCGCCACGCTCGACGCGCAAGGGCCCGCTGCTGCAGTGGAATGTGCGGACCACCCCCGCGCCTTCTCCGGGCATCTCCTACCGTCTGCGCATTTACCGGCGAGCCCGCGGCAAGACACGAGTTTGCGCTGGTCAGCGAACTGCCCTACCGGCTGGCGAAGACGAGGCGCGCGACCGCAACTTTGAGTGGGAGCAGGAGTACGACTACAAGATCGCCGCCGTCACCGTGCTCGCCGTGCCCGGGACGCCCGCCGTCGAGGTGGAAGGCGATGACAGCCCACTGGTGCATCTCACGGTGCACGACGTTTTCCCGCCCGCCGTGCCCAGCGGCTTGCAGGCCGTATTCAGCAGCGTGGGCCAGAAGCCGTTTATCGATCTCACCTGGGCGCCGAACACGGAGAGCGATCTGGCCGGATACATTGTCTATCGCCGCAGCCGAGCCGGCTCCGACTTCGTTGCCGTTTCCTCTGCCCCGGTCAAGGCTCCGGCCTGGCGTGACAACGATGTTCATCCCGGACAAAACGTATTACTACACCGTCGCGGCCGTCGATGTGCGCGGCAATCAGAGCGCGCAATCGGCCCCGGCCGAAGAGACGGTGCCCTTGGAGGTTCGATGAAATTCTGCCGCTTTCTTGGAATGGAAGGATCGCGCTTTGGCCTGGTGGAGACCCGCGACGGCCAGGACTTTATCATCAGCGAGCTGGGCAGCCCGCAGATGCAGGTCAGCGGCGCGGGCGTGCCCGAGCAGATCGTGTTGCCGGAGATCGGCTCCGGAAAGACGATCGCCGAACCCTTCCCGCTGGAACGGGCCAAGCTGCTGACTCCGTTTCCCATCGTCAGCAAGATCCTGTGCGTGGGCCGCAACTATGCCGCGCACGTACGCGAACTGAATCATGAGATGCCGACCGAACCGCTCATCTTCAGCAAGCCGCCCTCGTCGCTGCTTGCTCCCGGCGGCGAGATCGTTCGCCCCAAACTCAGCCAGAGGGTCGATTACGAGGGCGAACTCGGAATCCTGATCGGCCGCCGCTGCCACAAAATGAAGGACGGCGAAAGCGCCAAGGAGTACATCCTCGGCTATACCGTCGTCAATGACGTGACCGCGCGCGACCTGCAGAAGCATCGACGGCCAGTGGACGCGCGCCAAAGGTTTCGACACCTTCTGCCCCTTCGGCCCCATCGTCAACACGGAGCTGGATCCCTGGCAGCGGCATCCAGGTGCAGACCCGGGTCAATGGCCAGTTGCGCCAGGATGGCAACACCCGCGACATGATGTTCTCCATCGACCGCATCCTGCAGCACATTTCGCAGTTCTGCACCCTGCTGCCCGGCGACCTGATTGCCACCGGCACTCCGGAGGGCGTCGGCCCGCTGCTGAACGGAGATGTCGTCGAGGTCACCGTCGAAGGCATCGGAACCCTGCGCAATCCGGTGGTGAAAGACGAATAACGCGGTGGAAGAGCCGCACCCTGGGCGGGCGCGAATCGGCACAGGCTTAGGGCTTAGGACTCAGGGCTTGGAGCACAGCGAAGCGGGCGTCGAGCGCAGGCTCTGCCAATGGGCTCCGGTTTCGTAGTAAAGTCGAAGGAGAGCGGTCCATTCGCATCCACCGGCCCGCACTCTTTTCCCATGACCCTGTTTCGCATCTATACCTGCACCCTCACCGGAGCCATTGCGATTGCCGCGGCTGGCTCTCTGGTGTGGCTCGGCGGTCGCAAGAAAACTCCCGAGCAGCGCGAGGCCTTGCGCCGCCAGCGCATCAGCGCGCAGGGCCGCATCACCGATGGAACCGTGCTCGACGTGCAGGAGTTCGATTCCGGCACCGGCCACTCCGGCGCAGATGGTGATCTACACCTACGACGTGGCCGGGGTGCAATACGAGTGCTCGCAGGAGGTGACCCACCTGCGGCCAGTTCCTCGATCTGCACTCCTGCCGCATTGGCGTTGCCGCCAGCGTCAAGTACGATCCGCTACCATCCCGGCAACTCGATCGTGGTGGCGGAAGGCTGGTGCGGACTGCGCTGCTAACGACGGATCCGATCGACGGATCCGACGCGTCGTTGTCTTGAGGATACGTTTCTGATCGCCGAGCTTGGCAGCCCGGCAGCTCACCAGAGGCTTGCGACCCTTGCCAGTAAGTCTGTCGGGTGGAACGGCTTCCCCAGCAGTTCAAAATGGTGTCCCAGCAGCCGAGCCCCTTCCAGCATATCCAGCGTGGTAGCGTTCCCTGAAAACAACAGGATCTTACACACCGGGTGACGCTCTTGGATCAGGACAGCCATCTCCGTGCCGCTCATTCCGGGCATCACAACATCACTGATTACCAGGTCAGGGCAACCAGATTCGATCTCTTCCAACGCGCTCTGAGCGTCGTAGAACCCACGGGCCTCATACCCGGATTGCCGAAGGATCAAGACCAGCGTGTCGGCAATGCATTGCTCGTCGTCGACGACAAATATCCGCTTCACCATCACTCCATGCTCTAAATTTCGTTCGCGAGCATTGACCCAAGTAGTCCGTACACTACAGAGCTCTGAAGCCGGTGGCGGAGTGACGCAGTGCGTCAGGGCCTACGCTGCGGCGTATTCGAAAGAACCGGTCGCAAGGTTAATCTCGATGCGCTCTTGAACCGGCTCGTCCTTGATGGTTTCCAGCCGCTCGAAGAGCCGCTCCATCTCGTTCTTGAGCTTGGAGCTGGCTGAGATGGCGAGAAAGCGAATCAATCGGTCGGTCTGTGCGCCGACCGGATATTTCTCCGTTTCAATCCGTGAGATGTGATGCTTGGTCAGGCCCATTTTCTTGCCGAATTGCTCGCCGGTGAGGCCGATGTACTTGCGTACGAAGCGAATCTCCTTGCCGGTCAACTGCGAGGGTTTCAGCACCAGAGCCGCGGCAATCACCTGCATCAGGTTGTTGATCTTGGAAAGGACTGGAGTTGAACTCCCGCACTGGTCGCACTTGAGCAGCTTCACCCCGTGTAGGGTCACGTTGGTAAGGCCACTTTCGACAAAGAGGTAATCTCCACAACTGATCGTGGCTTGCTCTCCGCATCCGCAGCGCATCCTGCACCTGCCTTTCAATCGCTTCATTCCGCAATTGTGAGAATCAACACGCCTTCAATCTCGACAAAGGCGAAGGTAATCCTCAGTTCCAATTCGTCAACGGTCTTGCCGTGCACGGTAAAGCGCCAATGTCCAAACGTTGCGTCAAACTCCGGCTCCCCGTCGATGCTTCCATGCCGGAGAACATGCAAGGTATCGTTCAAGCTAACCTGCAGCTCCCCGAGTCGTTTCCACGCGCTCGGCTGAAACTGGTAGCGGTCCTGTTCCAGACAGGCGCGTAGGTATTGCTTATTGAATGGCCCGTCGTTCACAGTTGATAAAATATCAACTAATCGGGTCGCTTGTCCAGCCGTTTTTTTGCTCGTGCTCAACCCGCGCCCACGGGCTTCGTCCAGTCGCGAATCGCACCGGATGTGCCCGTCTCTTCAAACAGCTCGGCGTGCCGGGTGGAGTGGCTGCGAACAACTTTCCTGCGGACTATTCTGGCGTCAATCCTGCCTTGCCGGGCAGGGAATATGAATCATGGATGAGCGCTTTTTTCTGCCCCCGAATGAAGTTTTATCAGCACTCCGCGCGGGTGACTGCCAATCTTCGCATCCACCGCACCTTTTCCTTGCCATCGCAATCTAACCGTATTAAGTAACAGGCTACGCCAGCAAAAAGGCAGCCCCGGCGGCAAGTGTTGGGGTGAACGCATACTCACTTTCCAAGAGGATGGCAACCATGGGAGAGATCGGCGACCGGCATCCGTTACGGCAGCTTTTGTCGGAGAAGATTGCGCACCACTTTGGCACGCGAGGTGGGCTTACGCGACGAGGAAATCTGGGCCTACGTCGCCAACCTGCTCACGGAATTCTGCGACACTCGCAATCTCTACGCGCTGAAGAACGCGCAGGGCCGTTCGCTCGATGACGTGGGCGAGATGTTGCTCGAAAGCGACCCCGTCTTCGGCGAGGCGGCCTCGTTTGACCGCGAGCGCCAGGTGCGCAAACACATCGGAGACTTCACGCTCTTTTACAGCGGGATGTTTCCCGAGTCGATCAATCGCTTCCGTCTGCGCCGCCAGCGTCTGGAGAGCATGATCGACTTCGTGCACGCGGGCAAGGAGAGCTACTTCATCGTCAGCCAGTTCGATCAGATGGAGTACCGCAAGGTCGCGCCGCTGTTTGGCCGCCTCTCGCAAGCAGTTTGAGAGCTGCGTCTTCGGCCTGAACCTGGTGCGCAAGGAGCTGACCGAAATGCAGTACGCGCTGGTTCGTCCCGACGATATCGTGATGTGAAGCGTCTGATGTGAAGCGCTTCGTCCGTCCAGCCGTTCTGGCTTCGGCGGTAGCACGCGCTCGCGGCGGTAAAAGCTCAGCGCGCTCTCGCCCTGTTTCAGCAGGCGATAGCGCTTCAGATCGCCCTCGCCCTCGCCGGGATCGAATCTCTTCTCATGCTCGGCCACCACGATTCCGCCCTCCGCAGCAGCGTTCCGCGCGCAATGGTGCGCAGGATCTCTCCATAGGCTCCGTGCAGCCGGTAGGGAGGGTCGAGGAAACAGACGTCGAATTGGATTCCGGCCTTGTCCCACTGGCGCAGCGCTTCGGCTGCATCGCGCTCGGCCACGTCGCCGGCCTCCAGTCCCAGCGCGGCCAGGTTCTGGCGCAGTACTCTGGCGGCGTTGCTGCTGGATTCGGCAAAGTGCACCGAAGATGCGCCGCGGCTCAGCGCCTCGATGCCCACCGCGCCGGTGCCCGCAAACAGATCGGCCCAGGCGCATCCGGCGACCATGCCGGCCGATGCCAGCACGTTGAAGAGAGTCTCCTTCAGCCGGTCGTAGGTGGGCCGAGTCTCCAATCCTTCCAGGCTCTTCAGGGTCCGGCTGCGAAACTTTCCCGCGATCACTCTCATCGGCCTCTTCTACTCCCTGCCCTCTGCCGTGTAGTGTATTAGTAACGGGTTTTTCCGGCGCAAGGCAAATGGCATGAGACGTTGGTCCATTCCGGTCATCGACATCTTCGGTATCCACTTCCGCGTGCACTTCAGCTTTCCGCTGATGTTCTGCCTGGTGTGGATTCTGGAAGCCGGACACGGCCCGCAGGTGGGATTGCGCAGCTTCATCCTGATGCTGCTGGTGTTGTTCGCGGTGCTGATGCATGAGATTGGGCACGTCGTGGTGGCGGCGCGCAACGGAATTCGCGTGCGCAGCGTGGTGCTGCTGCCCATCGCCGGCATTGCCCTGCTCGATGAGCAGGCGCAGCGCGGAATGGATGCGCAGCGCGAGATTCGCATCGCGCTCGCCGGACCCGCCGTGAACCTGGTGCTGGCGGTCTTCATCGGCACCTCGATTCTCATCTTCCGCCCCCAGGTGCAGTTGTTCAGCTTCCCCTGGCTCACGCCGTTTGATCTTCTGCGCAGCCTCGCCTGGGCACAGCTTTTTGTGGCCGCGCTCAACCTGCTGCCCGCCTATCCGCTCGATGGCGGACGCATTCTGCGCGCGCTGCTGGCGCGCAGCGGAGATCAGGTCACGGCGACCCGGCGCGCCGTCTCCATCGGACAGTTCTTCTCCCTGGCGCTGTTTCTCTGCGGCGGAGCGGTCTTCCTGGGCTCCAATTCGAACAATCTCTGGATCATGATGGCCGGAGTCTTTCTCTTCCTGGCCGCGCAACTGGAGGATCGCAGCATGATTCTGCAGGCGGTGCTGGAGCGGGTGCGCGTGCATCGACGTGATGATCACCGACTTCATCACGCTCTCACCGGCCGAGACCCTGGCCGACGCCCTGCAGCGCTCCGTCGAGCCGCCGCAGGAGGAGTTCCCCGTGGTGCGCGGCACGGACATGGTGGGCGTGATCAGCCGTCAGCAGATGGCCGAGTCGATGGAAGAGGAAGGCAACGGCTACGTGCAATCGGCGATGCGCCGCGAGTACCTCGTCGCCGGCCCGCAGGAGTCGCTGGCCGCGGTGCTGCGCCGCATCGGACGCAGCGGCCTGGCGATGATTCCCGTGGTGGATGGCGACTACCTGGTCGGCATCGTCACCTTTCAGAATCTGATGCGCAAACTGACCGCGCTCTCGCTGCGCCGCACCACGGCGAAACACTTCCACGCCAAACGCTCCCGCCCCGCAAAGGTAACTTTCGCTCCTCCTCCTCCTCCTGCTCACTCAGCGCGACTCATCCTGCATGCGCCACCCTCTGATTCTCGATCCAGTCTGTCGCGCGATCTTGCTGCGTTCCGGCAAGAAGAAGTTGCGTTGGAGCCAGCAGCTCTGTCTTATGATTAGGGAATCGAGTGAGGCGGCCGATGGCGGGCATCAAGATTTTGGGCTCCAATCGTGAGCGAGAGCACGCCGAGCGAATGCTCAAGCGGGCGCAACGACAACAAACCAGAGCCGCAAGGCTGGTCGAGAAGTGGCAGGCTAGAATCGCGGATTTGGACCGGGCAGGGGTTGCTGCGATTCAACCGCGCCTCTGGTCGGAGGAATCGGACACAAGCGTCCCTCCCGCGTCGCCGCCTTCCGAGCCATGATCGAAATTCCGTGGATTCCCGTTCTGCTACTCGCGCGGAATCCGGGAAGTAATCTCCAACGTACGTCAGTTACCGGCGTAACTTTCCGCAACCCTGAACTTTTCTGCTAAAATCCAGCAACTCACATAGGGCTTCCGTTTGGCCGCCTTATCGTACGCAGCGTCGCCGGACCCGTGTCCGGAGCAGCCGTTGGCAAAGGCGGAGAGCCGGGGCCACTGGACGTGTGGCTAGAGTGCGATCAAGAGACAGCAAGCGCCGGAGGCCCGCCAACTTGATAGACGATGCCGTCCCAGGCTGCCGAAATGCCGTCTTGACCAGGATTCCCATGCAGGACTTGAGCACCAAGCGGCGGCGCGACTCGATTTCAAATCCGCACCTCCGCCGAATTGGCAGTAACCACATTCACAGCTTCCATTCAGCCACTAAAGGCGAACGCCAAAGGGGCGGAGAAGACCATGCGGAATAGTGTTCCACGGGGTAGCATCAGCGAAGTTTCTCATCTCATCTTTGCAAGCAATCAACTTCATCATGATCGTAGCGCGCAGTGGGGCAAGAAATCGACCGTGCTTCCGCTACTGAACTGGGTCGCGCTCCTGGTGATCGGGCTCGCTCTTTGCACCGGTGCCGTCGCGCAGACCGGCCAATTCGGCTGGAGCCAGAGCCCGCTAAGCGCTCTCACCCCTGGCTCGCTTCCGCCGATCGCTGCCGATGCCAGTGGCAACCTCTATGTCTTCGGGGGGGGCGGCGTGGGATCCTACGAGCTATTGAAGGAGACGCCTTCGAATGGCAGCAGCACTGTGGTCGCAACCGGACTGATTCAGCCCACGGGGATCGCCGTAGATGGGAGCGGTAACGTCTATATCGCAGATTACACCGACTCGACATGCGATTATCCGGTGGTCTATATGGAGACGCTGTCGAACGGCAGCTATACGCTAAGCACGGTTGTCACCGAGAGCGAATATTCTTCAATATTGGCGCTCGCAGCAGATTCGAGCGGCAACGTCTACCTCGCATACATCGATGGAACGACCGGTATCGATGGAACGGCCGGTTATGGATATTTAGTGAAAGAGACGCCCTCTGGGGGCAGCTATTCCTCGACGACGGTGGACTCCGTAAAGGGGGCCTCCAAAAAGGACTCTTGGGGGTCGGGGTGGGTGGCGCTGGCGGTAGACCAGAGCGGCAATGTCTACCTCAGCTTCGACTCGTCCGTATTTAAGGAGACACTGTCGAGTGGCAGCTATACCAGAAGCGACTTTGTGCCAATAGACGCCAGCGGGATCGCGGTAGATGCGAGCGGTAATGTCTATCTCGCCAGTCCAAACAACGGCACGGTCTATATCGAGACACTGTCGGGGGGCAGCTATACCCAGAGCATCCTCGCTAGTGGTCTGACATCCCCCGGGGGGCTGGCGATCGATGGCAGTGGCAACCTCTATGTCATCACAGACAGCTACGCAAGCGAGACCATCGTCGAGCTGACGCCCCCGGTCGAAAACTTCGGCTCGGTCAACGTAGGCAGCGCGAGTGTAAGTTCCATTCCTCTGACCTTCGACTTCACGGTGGGCGGCAGCATCGGCGCTCCGGTGGTGTTGACCCAGGGCGCTCCGCAGTTGGACTTTGCCGATGCCGGCACGGGAACCTGCACCACCAATGGAACTACCTACACGTACAGTGCGAGCGCTTCCTGCACGGTTAATGTGACCTTTACGCCAAAGTTCGCCGGAGTTCGACAAGGCGCGGTGGAGATCGTGGACGGCTCAGGGAACATTCTCGCCACCGCGTACCTCAATGGCATCGGATCGGGTCCGCAGGTGAACTTTTTGCCAGGCGCCGAAAGCGTGATTACAAGCGCGCCCACCATGAATCCGCAGGGTGTTGCATTGGATGGGAGTGGCAACGTCTACATCGCCGATTACAAGAATGACGTGGTGTTGAAGGTAACGCCGGCGGGGGTGCAGAGCACGGTGGCATCCGCAACCAACGGCCTGGGCAAGCCCGAGACCGTGGCCGTGGATGGTAGCGGCAACGTCTACATTGGCGACTCCGGGAATAGCCAGATATTGAAGGAGACGCCCTCCGCGAGCGGCTATGTGACGACAATCGTCGCAACTGCCGGTTTAAGTTCCTCGGGAGGAGTTGCGGTGGATGGATACGGCAACGTCTACATCGCCGATACCGACAATAATCGTGTGTTGGAGGAGACGCTGTCGGCAGGCAGCTACACCCAGAGCACGATTCCAACCAGCACTCTGAATCTTCCTTTTGGGGTTGCGGTGGATGGCAGTGGAAACGTCTATATCGCCGATTTCGGAAACAACCGGGTTTTGATGGAGACGCTATCGGGCGGCACTTACACCGAGAGCACGATCGGCAGCGGCCTGAGTGAGCCGACCGGGGTCGCGCTGGACGGGATTGGCAACGTCTATATCGCCGATTACAGCAACAACCGCGTGTTGAAGGAGACGCTGTCGGGCGGCAGCTACACGCAGAGTGTGGTTCAAACCAGCAGCCTGACGAATCCTTTCGGAGTCGCGGTGGATGGCAGCGGCAACATCTATCTCTCCGATGTCGGCAATGCCCGCGTGTTGAAAGAAGATCTCACGGACGCACCCAGCCTGAGCTTCGCGAGCACGACAGTGGGTGCGACCAGCAGCGACAGTCCGCAGATGCTGATGGTGGAGAACAGCGGCAATTCTGCTCTCACCTTCTCCGTTCCGGCTTCGGGCTGGAATCCTGGCCTCTCGAATAACTTCACATCGTCCAGTGCAAGCAACTGCCCTGAGGTCAGCGCAAGCAGCTCACCTGCCACTCTGGCGGCAAACAGCTCCTGCATCTTCGAACTCAGCTTCACCCCGGGCACTGCCGGTTCCATCAGCGGTGCGCTGGTACTGACGGATAACGCACTGAATGTCTCCGGCTCAACGCAAAGCGTTCAACTTAGCGGGACAGGGCTCGTCGTCACTACAACCATCACCTGGACGGCTCCATCGCCCATCACCTACGGTACGCCGCTGAGTGCGACACAACTCGACGCTATAGCTTCGACTCTGGGCAACTTGGTATACACACCGGCTCTCGGAACTGTGCTGCCCGCAGGGAAGCAGTCGCTCTCGGTGGCCTTCACCCCCAACGACACGACCGACTACACCAGCGCAAACGGTGGCGTTTCGCTGACGGTGAACCAAGCCCCGCTGACGGCAACGGCAAGCAACGCCAGCATGGCCGCTGGCGCAGCCCTGCCGAACCTGACCGGCACGCTGAATGGGGTGGTCTCAGGCGACGGCATCACCGTCAACTTCACCACGACGGCGACCTCGTCCTCGCCAATCGGAACGTACCTGATCAAGCCGGTGCTGATCGATCCGAACGGCAAACTCGCCAATTACGCCGTTACCCTCACCAATGGAACGCTGACCATCGGCCAGAGTGCAACCATCACAACGGTGCAGACGAGCGCACCGGCGGTGCTTTTGCAGAACAGCGTGACGCTGATGGCCAAGGTCGCCAGCCCGACCAATACCCCGGCCGGAAGCGTGACCTTCCTGGATGGCAATACGCCCCTGGGCACCACCACGCTGGACGGCACGGGAAGCGCGACGCTAACCCTCAGCACGCTGGCTATGGGTTCCCACAGCATCACCGCAGCCTATGCGGGAAATGTGAACTTCGCGGGCAGCACCTCGAGCGCGATGACCGAGACGGTGGAAGACTTTAGCCTCGCCGCCAGCGGAGCAAGCGTACTCTCGATCACGGTGATGCCGGGCAACACGGCCAGCTACACATTGCAACTCGCACCCGTGGGCGGTTCCACATTTGTCGGTGCGGTGGCGCTGACGTTAACCGGACTGCCTGCGGGCGCAACCTACACGGTCACGCCGCCCGTCATTGCAGCGGGTAGCGGCATCACCACGGTCACGGTTACGGTCAACACGGCCAAGACGAGTGCTTCGTTGTCTTCTCCGAAGGGCGGCATCGGATTCCCGAAGCCGCTTGTGCTGGCGCTCTTCCTGCCCTTGCTCGGCACCCGCAAACTGCGCCGTGCCCTGCGATTGCAGATGAAGACGTCGGCGCTGATGCTGGTGGTGTTGGGAGTACTGATGGTGACGGGCATGACAGCTTGCGGCTCCGGCAGCGGCTTCTTCGCCCAGGCACCCCAGACCTATCCCATGACAATGACTGGGACGAGCGGTGCCTTGCATCACTCCCTCACTCTCGATCTGACGGTCCAGTAGGAGGACATGATGAAGCTCGCAATTCGCATCGCTTTGGTTTGCTTGTTGTTTGCCACCGCTGCATGGGCGCAGCAAGTGCAGCTCTCGGCTAATTATCTGTACCTGGGAGGCAATCGCGTACCCGGAGCTACCGACTGGTTTTCCGCCAACGGCGGCCGTGCCGACGTCAGCCTTGGCAACTGGCGGCGCCTCAGCTTCGTCGGGGAGTTCGCCGGAGCGCGGGTCTCGAACTTGACCTCGACGGGGTCGGGAGAGACGTTGTTCACTTGCCTGGTGGGGCCCCGCCGGACGATTGCTCTAAGCCGTGGGGAGAGGCGCAAGCTCTCTGCCTTTGTCCAGGTTTTGGGCGGTGACGCGCATGGCGCGGATGGTCTTTTCCCGAGCGGCACAAAGTTGAAGGACTCGGAAGATGCCTTCGCCTTGGCGCCCGGCGGCGGGTTGGAGGCAGGCCTCAGTCACGGCATCTCGCTGCGATTGATTCAGGCCGACTATCTGTACACGCACCTGCCGAACCAATATGCCAGCTACCAGAGCAGCTTCCGCATCGGCGCCGGAGTTGTATTCCGGCTGCACTAAACCGCACCGCACGCACCGCCCACCGGCTGCAAAATTCCGGTGGGCGTTTGCTTTTGGAGCGTTGCCGGCGACAGGCGCGCAGAAGAACCCTGCCTCTCATCACTCTGGACTTCCTAACTCCTCACCGGGGCTCAAGAAATGTTTTAGAATTCCCTGGTGGGGACTCCAGAAGACCATCTCTCCTGGGCGCATCCCGTCGTACGCGAATGGTTTACTACGCGCTTCGGCACGCCCACCGAGCCGCAGATTGCCGGCTGGCCGCACATTCTCGCCCACCGCAACACGCTCATCTCCGCTCCCACCGGCAGCGGCAAGACCCTCGCCGCCTTCCTCGCCTGCATCGACGCGCTGGTCCGCCTCTCCATCACCGGCGCGCTGCGCGAGCGCACTCACGTCCTCTACATTTCTCCGCTCAAGGCGCTCGGCAACGACGTGCAGAAGAACCTCGAGCAGCCGCTGGCTGAGATTCAGCAGATCGCCGCCGCCCGTGGTTTTCTCATGCCCTCCATCCGCACCATGGTCCGCAGCGGAGACACTCCCGCGCGCGACCGCGCCCGCATGTTGAGGCTGCCTCCGCACATCCTGGTCACCACGCCGGAGTCGCTCTACATCCTGCTCACCGCCGCCCGCAGCCGTGAAACCCTGCGCCACGTCGAAACCGTCATCGTCGATGAGATTCACGCCCTCGCCGGCAACAAGCGCGGAGCCCATCTCGCGCTCTCCCTCGAACGCCTCGATGCCATCGCTCACCGGCGCCCCAATCGCATCGGGCTCTCCGCAACCCAGCGTCCGCTCTCCCTCGTCGCCGAATTCCTCAACGGCAACTTGCGAGGTGACCCACATCCATCGACATCCATCGATCTAATGCAGCCCGATGCTCCCGAGGGTGCAGTGGGTGCCCTTTATCTGCCCGCTCTTGGCAGATGTGGGAGCGACGACGGCAGATGTGGGAGCGACGACCCTGCGGACGAACCCGGAAGCGCTCCTGTCACCGTCGTCGTTCCATCCGCTCGCGCGCTCGATCTTGCCATCGAACTCCCCTCCACCGAACTCGGCCCCATCGCCTCCAACGAGATGTGGGATGAGATCTACGACCGCCTTCAGCAACTCGCCCTCGAGCATCGCTCTACTCTCGTCTTCGTCAACACCCGCCGCCTCGTCGAGCGCATCTCGCACCGCCTTGCCGAGCGCATGGGCGAGGAGCACGTCGCGGCCCATCATGGCTCGCTCTCGCGCCATCTCCGTCTCGAGTCCGAGCGCCGCCTCAAGCAGGGTGAGTGCCGCATCCTCATCGCCACCGCCTCGCTCGAACTCGGCATTGACATCGGCAACGTCGACCTGGTCTGCCAGATCGGCTCTCCACGCGCCATCTCCGTCGCCCTGCAGCGCGTCGGCCGCGCCGGGCACTGGCGCGGAGCCATCCCCAAGGGCCGCTTCTTCGCCACCACTCGCGACGAACTCGTCGAGTGCGCCGCCATCCTCCGCGCCATCCGTCTCGGCGACCTCGATCGCCTCATCCTTCCCGAAGCGCCGCTCGACATCCTCGCCCAGCAGATTGTCGCCGCCTGTGCAGCCGATGAGTGGGACGAGGACGAGCTCTTCGCCCTTGTACGCCGCGCCCGCAACTACCGCGATCTCTCGCGCCAGGCCTTTGACAAGGTGCTCGTCATGCTCAGCGAAGGCATTAGCGCCAAGCGCGGACGCCTCGGAGCCTATCTCTACCGCGACCATGTCAACCGCCGTCTTCGCGCCCGCCGCGGCGCACGCCTGGCTGCCATCACCTCCGGCGGAGCCATTCCCGAGAGCTCGCTCTTCAATGTCGTCGCCCTGCCCACCGAGACCGTCATCGGAACCCTCGATGAGGACTTCGCCGTCGAGTCCAACGCGGGTGACATCATGCTTCTCGGCAATACCAGTTGGCGCATCCGTCGCGTCGAGTCACGCTCCGGACGCGTTCTCGTCGAGGATGCCCACGGCCAGCCGCCCAGCATTCCCTTCTGGCGCGGCGAAGCTCCGGCCCGCAGCTTCGAACTCTCCGCCCAGGTCGCCGAGCTTCGCCAGCTCATCAGCGATGAATGCGCGAACGAGATAGGGTGTCATCCTGAACGAAGTGAAGGACCCCAGTACGCCTCAAATCTCTCGCACCGCCCCAAGCTTTACAACCAGCAATCGATTCCTCTGTTCACCAACACATCGGCACATATCAATCTTTCAACTGTCGAACGTGCCTCGTCCTTCCTCGACCCGGATTCCCAGCGCCAGCTCGCCGCCTACATCTCGGAAGGCCGCGCCGTCCTCGGTGCCGTCCCCACCCAGCGCACCGTCATCGCCGAGCGCTTTTTTGACGAGGGCGGCGGCATGCAGCTCATCATTCATGCGCCCTTCGGTGCGCGCATCAACCGCGCTTGGGGCCTTGCGCTGCGCAAGCGATTCTGCCGCAGCTTCAACTTCGAGCTCCAGGCCTCCGCCACCGACGATGGCATCAGCATCGCGCTGGCCGAGCAGCACAGCTTTCCGCTCGCCGATGTCTTCCACTTCCTCCAGCCGGAGACGGTCGAAACCATTCTTCAGCAGGCCGTGCTCACCGGCTCGCCCATCTTCGCCACTCGCTTCCGTTGGGACGCCAACCGCTCCCTCGCCCTTCTGCGCTTTCAGAACGGCAAGAAAGTTCCGCCACAGATTCAGCGCATGAGGAGCGACGATCTTCTCGCCGCCGTCTTTCCCGACGTTGCCGCCTGCGCCGAAAATATCCAGGGTGACATCAAAATCCCCGACCACCCCCTCGTCGAAGAAGTGATGAAAGACGTCATGCACGAGGCCATGGACATCGACGGCCTCCGCGAGGTTCTCCAAGCGATCCGCGACGGGCGCATCCAGACCATCGCCGTCGATACTCCCGTGCCCTCGCAGTTCGCCCACGAGATTCTCAACGCCAATCCTTACGCTTTTCTCGACGATGCTCCGCTCGAAGAGCGCCGCGCGCGTGCCGTGCAGCTCCGCCGCACTCTTCCCGCCTCCGTTCTCGAAGAGGCCGGAAAGCTCGATCCCGCGGCCATCGCGCAAGTGGTCGAAGAGTCGCGCCCCGATCTCCGCGACGCCGACGATCTCCACGATCTCCTGCAAACCCTGATCCTCTATCCCGCACCCGCACCCAAGGGAGAGGGTGGCCCACATCCGCCCTCTGTTGGCGAATGTGGGGACCAAGCTGAGCCCCAGCTCACTCACTGGATGCACCAACTGATCGAAAGCCGCCGCGCCACCTCCGCCTTCGTAGCCGGGCGCGAGTTCTGGGTCGCCTCGGAAAAAGCCAAAGACTTTAGATCGATCTATGTCGATGCATCTTTTTCCCCCGAGCCGCCCGAACTTCCCGCTCCCGCCTCAACGCCGGAAACTGTCTTCGACCGCGCCCACCTCGGCTGGATGCAACTCACCGGGCCATTGACCTCCGAGGAGCTCGGCAACCTGTTCACTGTTGCCGCAACCAGCTCGCCCGTCTCCGTCCCCATCTCCATTGAAGCCTCGCTGCTGCGCCTTGAAGCCACCGGAGCGATCCTTCGCGGCCACTTCCGCCGTACCACGGGAGCCCTTGAGTGGTGTGACCGGCGCCTCCTCGCGCGCATTCACCGCCTCACCGTGGCAACCTTGCGCAAGCAGATCGAGCCGGTAACCGCGGCCCAATTCATGCATTGGCTCCTGCGATGGCAGCATCTGGCACCCGGCACCGCCCTGCGCGGCGAACACGGAGTGCTCGAAGCTCTGCGCCAATTGCAGGGCTTTGAAATCCCCGCCAGCGCCTGGGAGCGCTACATTCTTGCCCGCCGCGTTGCCGACTACGATGGCGCCGCACTCGACCGTCTTTGCCTCGCCGGCGTTGCCGGTTGGGGACGCCTCTCGCCGCATCCCGCGACCCTTGACGATGCCGCCGGACGAACCCGCCGCATCGTTCCCACTTCAGTGGCTCCCATTACTTTCTTCCTCCGCGAAGATTGCGCCTGGATGCAGCCGCGCTCCCACGATGACCTTCCCGACCCCTGTTTGAGCGCCTCTGCGCAACTCGTGCTCACAACTCTTCGCCGCCGCGGCGCCCTGTTCTTCGCCGATCTGCTGCGCATCACCGCTCTGCTGCGGGCCGAACTGGAGAATGCCTTGTGGGAGTTGGTGGCCGCCGGCTTCGTCACCGCCGATGGCTTCGACAACCTTCGAGGACTGATTGCCAGCTCTCGGCGCACCGCCCTCTCCGCTCGTGGACGGCGCCTGTCGCACAGTGCCGGACGCTGGTCGTTGCTCTCGGGCTCCGACGATGTTACCGATGGGGTTGCTGATGGTGTTGTGGGTGAGGCTACGCAAGCGGCCGCCGGTGACGCCACGCGTGGAAGCCTCCAACCCGCGACTCAATCCGAGACGCAACCCGCGACCCCCACCGCCGCGCGTATCGAAGCCACCTGCTGGATGCTGCTGCGACGTTACGGCATCGTCTTCCGCGAGTTACTCGCGGGCGAGTCGAACCTGCCCAAGTGGCGCGAACTCCAGTGGGCCTTCCGCCGCCTCGAAGATCGCGGAGAAATCCGCGGCGGGCGCTTCGTCTCCGGCTTTGTCGGCGAACAGTTCGCCCTGCCGCTGGCGGTTGAGAGTGTGCGCGAAATGCGCAATTTACCTGCATCGAATGAGATCATCACCATCTCCGCCGCCGACCCTATGAACCTCGTCGGCATCCTCATCCCGGGCGAACGTATCCCCGCCATTGGCCCGCGCGCTGTCCGATTCCGGAATGGAGTCTATTTCGCGGAAACTGCATTATCCGCGCTCGCGCTGCTTCCTACTCGCACCGTGAAAACTGAATCGGCCGAGAGCGCATAGACGCAACTCGATCGTCTCGTCAATGAGTGGAATGCTATTGGCAACTTTGGTCCCTCCTCTCCCAGGATGTATTTCAGGACATGTACTCATTCCGGCCCATGCAAACTTCTGTTACCAGAAATTCACAATCGCGTAATGCTGCAGTAACAGGCTGAAGCAGATACTCACCAGTGAGACTCCATTGCGCGAAACTACCGCGCTGAGCTATGTCCTGTGCAGGAAGTAATCAGGAAGTTGCAGGCTTGGTTCAGCATGATCCACTAACCCTGGCCGCAGGGCGCCGTGATTCGCTGCCGTGCTCTGTGTGGCTCGCGTCTTGAACTCAAATCAACTTGTCACGGTAAAAGCCGTGAGTGGATTTTCATGATGAAGACGATTCAAGCATGGAAGGTTCTGCTGGTTCGTGTTGCATTCGGCACGGCTCCGTGGGCCTTCCTTCCGTGGGGCTTCATGATGACTAAAGTCGCTTTCCGAAATCCATTGTTATGCTCCAGACGCCTGGCGAGGGCAAGGGTTAATCAACTATTCACTTACCTTGCCAAGACTTTCACCTTACAATTGAGCAGCTCTGCATATTAGGGAGTTTCTGCGTCCTACGGATACATTCCTCGGACCTGATCGGTTTCACACCTTAATCTCGCGTCCCCCGTCTGTTTGTAGCTAGCCGGGGAAGCGCGAGTTTAGTCATACTTTGGAGCGACGAGAAAAATGAAGAACTTTCAAAAAGCGATAGCCGTTTTAGCGCTATCCACAATGTGCCTGGCAGCGCCGGCGCCATCGGATGGCGAAGCACCGGCCAAGAAGCACACGAAACATCACGCCCAGAAAAAAGAAGCGGTAGCTCCCGTCTGCGCAGCATGCGACGAGATCAAGGCGCTTCAGGACAAGGCCCAGGCACAGCAGGCCGAGATCGACCAGCTCAGGAACGCCGCCGCAAACAACACGGCTGCTACTGACGCGCAGAAGGCCGCTGCCGCTGCACAAAGAGCCGCTGACGACGCCGCAGCCGCAGCCGCCGCTGCCAATGCCAAGGCTACTGCCGCTCAGTCCGACGTTGCCGGCCTCAAGCCCGAGGTAGCCACTGCCGCGCAGGAGGCTGCGTCGGCAGAGAAGAAAGCCGATTACCTGGAGCACCCGGCCACCATCGCCTATAAGGGCATTCGCATCACTCCGGCCGGCTTCGTGGAAGCCACGGGGTATTTCCGCTCCAAAGCAACCCTCTCCGACCAGGCGACTCCGTTCCAGAGCATTCCGCTGGAGAGCTCAGCCAACGGAACCTACGCCAACACCGAGTCCGGCTACAACCCGTACTTGACGGAAACCGGCTTCACGCCGCGCGACTCGCGTATCGCCTTCCGCTTGGATGCCGATCCGACCAAGAGCGCCAAGTTGGCAGCGTACTACGAAATGGACTTCCTGGGAGCCGCTTCGACCGCCAATCCGAACCAGACCTCATCCTTTACCCCGCGCATCCGCCAGGCTTGGGCACGGGCAAAGTTTGCAAACGGTTGGACGATCACCGGCGGCCAGATGTGGAGCCTGATGACGCTGAACCGCCGGGGTACCGATGCTGACAACAGCAACGTGTGGATCCCGAACATTATCGAAGCGCAGTACTCGGTCGGTTATGATTGGGGCCGCTTCGGTGCAGTTCGCGTGGGCAAGACCCTCGGCAAGGATGTGACGTTCGCGTTGGAAATAAACAATGCGTCCTCTCTCACCCAAGCCAACAACACCACGGCTGGCGTTGCCGGCCTAGCTTCGACCGGCAACGGACTCGACGGCAACAGCCTGGTGAGTTCCTGCACCGCGACTTCGACCTCGACTTCGACTACGACCGCCGGTGTGATCACGACGACGACGACGACGACGCCGGTTTGCACCAACACCCCGACGTACTCCACCAACCTGGCTCCGGACATGATTGTCAAGTTGACCTATGACAATGCGAAACTGGGTCACTTTGAAGTCAAGGGCGTAGGCCGCTTCTTCCGCGACCGCGTGATTTCGACTGCTACCGTTCCGGGTTGGAATAACACCGACCTCGGCGGCGGCGTTGGCGCAGGCTGGGTGATTCCGGTTGTGCACAATAAGGTCGACTTCATTACCCAGGGACTCTGGGGCAAGGGCATCAGCCGCTACCAGGACGCCGGCCAGTATGACTTCGTGGTCCGCTCCACCGACCATAATCTGCAGCCGATTCAGGCCTATAGCGCATTGGCTGGTTTTGAAACCCACCCGACCCGCAAGACGGAACTGGATCTGTTGTTCGGCGAAGAATATTACAAGCGCACGCTGTACGTGACGAGCGCCCCCGGCGCCGCGACGACCACCTATGGCGGCTACGGCGTACCCACGGCCAACAACACCGCCTGCTACTATGAACTCAACACGCTGACACCGACCAGCAGCATCAATAAGACCCCGGCTTGCACCGGCAATAACCGTGTACTGTGGAATGGCAAAGTATTCGGCTATTACGATGTGTTCAAGGGCCCCCACGGCACGCTGCGCTACGGCGCCGAGTACGATTATGACTACCGCAGCACGTGGTCTGGTACCGGCGGCTTAGCGGCTGGCGTGAAGGGATTGTCGCCGCGAGGCTTCGATAACGTCGCGTTCATGACGATGCGTTACATCCTCCCCTAAACAGCTTCCGGAGTTCCCTCGCTTAGAACGCGAGGAACCCTCTGCAAGCAAACAAGGCCAGCGCGAACCATTTGGTTCGCGCTGGTTTTTTAGCTTTACTCGCCAGAGCGCTCCATCTACTTTGAGGCAACATCACCGTGCGAGAGCTGGCTGCCGCTGCCGTTGACTCGCAGCAGCAGCGCGCTGCCGCCGCGGAGTTTGAGGTCACCCTTCGTAGATGCAAGCACAATCCTACCCTCTGGATTCGTCCGGCCTGCGTGCGTGATCACTGCGTCGTACCCATAAGTCCCACACGCGTCGTGCGAGAACACCCAGAGTGCCTGCTCCTTGTCGTTCCCTGCAACTGGCCCCCTGCACTCAGTGCCCGGACTCGACGCAACCTCGCTCAGGACGCCCCAAGCACCCGCGTAAACCGATCTTCCGACCGTCTTCAATCCATCGTTGACAGTTCCGGCTCCGCGGTACACCACATCTCCGCCAATCTGGTTGGTGGTCTGGTCCCAGGGTGGGTCCGAGCCCCAGTCCTGTCCAGCAATTGAGGTCTGAGCCTGATTCACCTCCAGGGGTGAGGCGAGCGCACGAAGATCGGTGGAGAGTGGTATGGTCTGCCCGGCAATCTCGATCCTGTCAAAGCGCAGAGCAATTGTGGCTGCCTGGGAGTTCTCGGCCGGAGTAACTGCCAGAACCTCTCCCAGAACGCGAGTGCCGGCTTTTATCTCGGCGCCGTTGTACAACGGAACGTCCTGCGCGACCCTTGCTATAAGCATCTGTCCTGGCCTGCTCTTCTTCGCATCCAGTGAAGAGCTCAGTGTTACTGGAATGATGGTGCCGGCCGGGATGTTGCTCTCCGCAGCCATGCCAACAGAACCAACAGAAAGCGCAAACACACTCCACAACAGCAATACTGTTTTCATACTCAACTCCTGTGCTCGCCTTGCAGATGTTGATGAAGTTTCATGTGGCGTCAATTCTCAATCCCGGTAATTTTTCAGCACCACACCTGGATTTAAGTAATTCAAAATACGTCATCAAACCTGACTGAGGATCGCCGGCATCGAATTCGAACCAGAAGTAGAGAAGCTGCGGCAGTTACTCGGGGAAGTCGCGTCAGTCGTTCAATGAGTTACGGCGAAAGTTATCTGCGGACCGATGTTTCCGGCACGATCAGTTACGCGACATTGGTGCTTGCCGCGATGCTGGCGCTCGGCCTGTCATCATGCAGCGGCGATGAGAAGGCTAAGGAGAGTTCACCGCCGGTCGTCACGGTTGGGGTGACGAATGTAGAAAAGAGAACGCTCAGCCGGACCATTACTTTGTCTTCCGAGTTAGTCCCGTTCCAGGAGATTGACGTTTATGCCAAGGAATCCGGTTACGTGAAGAGTTTGACCGTCGATTATGGGAGCCATGTGAAGGCAGGCCAAGTGATGGCCAACCTGGAGATTCCTGAGCTACAGGTACAACTGCAGCAAGATCAAGCCGAGATCAAGAATGCGATGCACCAAGTCAGTCGCGCAGAGCAGGATGGCAAGCGTTACGACGCACAGTACATTGCGTTACATCTTCTATACACGCGACTGAATGCAGTTTTCGAATCTCAGCCTGGGATCGTGGCCCAACAAGAAATCGATGATGCCCAGGGCAAAGACGTGGCAGCCGCCTCTCAAGTAGCTGCCGGTAAGGCCTCACTGGAGTCCGCGCGAAGCCAGCTTTCCGCAGCCCAAGCCAAGCTGCTTCACGATCAAACGTTATTCGACTATTCCAAGATCGTTGCACCGTTTGCAGGAGTAGTTACCGAGCGCTATGCCAACCTCGGAGCGCTCATGCAAGCGGGCACCACTTCCAGCACCCAGGCGATGCCGCTGGTAAGGTTATCCCAAGACAACTTGTTCCGATTAGTCATTCCCATCCCGGAATCCTACGTTCGCTACATCCATATCGGTGACCCGGTGGATGTTCGCGTCCCTTCCCTCAATCGTACGTTTCCGGGCAAAGTAACTCGATTCTCCGTGGACGTGAAAGAAGACACGCGCACCATGCACACCGAAGTGGATGTTGCGAATCCAGGCCGAGTGCTGATCCCAGGCCTCTACGCAGAAGCCGATGTCGCACTCGAACATCGTGAGGATATCCCCGCCGTTCCCTTGCAGGCCATCAATCATGAACGTGAAACAACTACGGTGTTGATCGTGAATCATGAAGGCGAGGTGGAGGAGCGAACCATAAGACTGGGTATTCAAACTGCCAGCGAAGCAGAAGTAGTTTCCGGTTTAAGTGCCGGCGAGCAAGTGATCGTCAGTGATCGCGGCGGGCTAAAGCCAGGCCAGAAGGTTCATCCCCAGGTTGTAAAGATCATGCAGTATCAAGAGACGCAGTCAGAGTAAGTTCCGCCAGTTGTAATTCCGACCCCCAACAATAGCATAGCGTCCATCCCAGCCTGAGTTCCCTTACAATCATTCCATGCTGTCTTTTCATCAGGCTGCTTTGCTATTCGGAATCGCGGTGATTGGCGGCGCGATGAACTCGGTCGCCGGTGGCGGCAGCTTTCTCAGCTTCCCGGCATTGCTGCTCGTGGGCGTGCCGCCCATCCAGGCCAACGCCACCAACACCCTCGCCCTCTGGCCGGGCATCCTGGGCAGCATCGGTGCCTATCGCAACGAGCTGCGCGGCCCTGAGGCCCGGCGCGTGCTCTTCCCCTTGCTCACCACCGGCGTCTTCGGCGGGCTGCTCGGAGCCGTGACTCTTCTGGTCACGCCGCAGCAGACCTTTCTGCGCCTCATTCCCTATCTGCTGCTCTCGGCGACCCTGCTGTTTGCCTTCAGCGGCAAGATCACCACCTACCTGCGTCCTCACGGCGAAGCGGCGCTCTCCACCAAGGCCGGCGCGGCGGCGCAGTTCTTTGTCGCCTTCTACATCGGATACTTTGGCGCCGGAGCCGGCATCCTGATGATGGCCCTGCTGGCGCTGCTCGGGCTTACCCATATCCACCGCATCAACGCCTACAAAACCGTGCAGGCCGCGGTGTGCAACGGAATCGCTATCCTGGCCTTCATTACCAAGGGCGTCATCTACTGGAAACACGCCGGTGTTATGGTGGCCGGAGCGCTGCTGGGCGGATACTTCGGCGCCCATTTCGCGCAAAAGATGAAGCAGCAACATGTGCGCTGGATTGTGATTGCCATCGGCGCCGGCATGTCTGCCTACTTTTTCTGGAAACAGAGGTCTTGAGCGATGGCCGTGCCGATCTACCCAACCGCGTACACCTGGATTGGCTACGCCGCCGGCACCCTGACGACGATCTGCTTTGTCCCCCAGGTGCTGCACGTCTGGCGAACCAAGCGCGCCGACGACCTGCACCTGGGAACCCTGGTGAGCTTCACCATCGGCATCATCTGCTGGCTCATCTACGGCATCGCCACCCGCCAGGGCCCGGTGATCCTCTCCAACACCGTGACCCTCGCCTTGCAGTGCGCCATCCTCTACCTCAAGCTGCGCTACGCCCGCGCAGGCAGCAGCAAATCCCGGTAGCCGCTGCTCCTGGGCCGCGTGCTCCCCGCCCAGCACAGTGATACATTTTCTACATCATGCTGAAATGGTTGGCGGTTCTCGCTGTTTCACTCCTGTCTTGGCAGCCATGCGTGGCCGAAAATCAGCAAGGCAAAGCCCATGCAAAACAACAGCAGGCCGACCAGACGCAGCGGTTAGTGCCGCCAACGCATGTGATTATTGACCCGTCTTCCGCCGCTGTACGTTGCGAGGCTGGAGCAGCCAATACAGGCCAGGCCTTCGCAGAAAAACCGTTGCCAAGGTTTCTCAGGCCCGAATGGGTCATCGTATACATCACGGCAATTTATGCCCTGATCGCTTGGCTCACTCTTTGGGCCATCAAACGGCAGGCTGGCACGATGGAGAGACAGGCTATAGATGCCGAAGAATCTGGAAGGCATACAGAGGAACTGGCTCGACAAGCTGTTAGACAATCGGACTTGACGCAGCGCCAGCTTGACCTGACGAATAGACCTTGGATATCCATTGAAAGAATTGATATTGCGTCCGATCTCACGTTCACGGAGGAAGGGTGCTTTATCCAATTCGAGTACCAAATACGAAACGTTGGGCACTCTGTGGCCCAACGCGTCTTGACTCGGATGGAGCCAATTATTCTTAACGAAGACAATCCCGCAGAAGTCAAAGAGAAGACTTCTGAACTGTTGAAAAAACCTATTGAAAGCGATTTTGACCACGGAAGGTTGATATTTCCCAATCAAGTCGTCACTGCTGATTATGCGGTCGTCATCCCCACTACTCGCTTGACGAGTGCCTTTGAAAAATCCCGCTTTAGAAATCGGGATGGGAGTCTGATCAAGGGACTCGGAATTGAACTGTTTGTCTGCTTTGGCTACCAATCTATTCTCGACCCGAGCAAGCACCATCAGACGCAAAACCTGTACATGATGGTTCACCGGTCTAAGGAGAGTGGAGGCGCTGCGAGCGGCCTTTTCCTCGCGGCGCACAGAATCTACGAGGCGAGCGCAATTGAACTGATTTACAAGGGAATGGGAGCCTATGCCGACTAATGCCACGAACAAAAGGCAAATTGGAACACCTCCCAACCCCTCCCGGTTTGACCTCGGCACGAGGGAAACGCTAGAATTAAATGGTTTGCCTGTACTGCTTCGCCTCGTCAGAGGCACCTCGCATCAGCTTTGGCATGGGCCCGCCTTCGATCTTTCGATCCACGGCTTACGATTCACGAGGAAGTGCAAGCGCACAGAATTGGTTTTAAGAAACTCCATCGGCTCGCTTTTTTTGAGCGGTTCCGCCGGTGGAGAGAAGATTTATGGAGGCATTGCCTATGTACGCGGTGATCCGCGCAGGCGGTAAGCAGTATCGTGTCGCTCCCGGTGACGTCGTGAAGGTCGAAAAGATCGATCAGGCGTCGCGCAGCGATCAGAAAATTGAATTCGAAGTCCTGGCAGTCAGCGGCGAAGAGGGCAAGGTCGCCAAAGCCGAAGACGCCAAGGTCGTTGGCGAGATCCTCGGCGAGGGCCGCGCCGACAAGATTCTGGTCTTTCACTTTAAACGCAAGAAGCAGTACAAGAAGCTGAACGGACATCGTCAGCCGTTTACCCAGGTGCGCATCGCCGAAATCAGCGCCGGCGGCCAGACGTTCAAGGCTCCCGCGCTTGCCGTCAAGGCGCCCAAGGCCAAGGTAGGTTAGTCCCGGTAGCCACCAGACTCCGGCGAACAGAGCCGCCCGAAACAGACGGCCCAAGCCAGCAAGTAATCTCCGGTTCGCCTCTCAAGCGGCGAATGACTGAAGGAACAGGAATAGAGTTATGGCACACAAAAAAGGTCAAGGAACATCCCGCAACGGCCGCGACTCGAACGCACAGCGTCTTGGCGTCAAGGCCTTCGGCGGCGAGACCGTCACCGGCGGCACCATCATCGTCCGCCAGCGCGGCACCCGCATCAAGCCCGGCCTGAACGTCGGCCGCGGCAAGGACGACACGCTGTTTGCCAAGATGGACGGCAAGGTGAAGTTTATCGATCGCGGACAGATGGGCAAGTTCGTTGCCATCGAACCGCTCGTCGTCGCGCAAGCAACCCAAGCGTAAGAGCATCGTCAGTTGAGCTCGAAGGCCTCGCCCGCGGCGAGGCGTTTTGCGTCCGCGCAATGCCTCCGAGTGCAGATCTGAGTTGCTCCGAGCCAGCCACGCACGACGAGTGCAAATCGTCAGTTTGAGCCAGCCACGCACTGCCGCTCAGTCCGCACCAGCGCCGGCATCGGCGGCGGACGGCGCTCGACGCTCGAAGAGCTCATCTCTCACTGCAACGCACGCCTGAAATTCTTCCTGCGCGACCGGGCACGCGACGGCCGATCCCTTGCGGCAGACCTGCGTCGGCGACATACACTCTCGAAAGATTCGACAGCGCAACGCGTGGCGATGCGACAAGCCATCCGGCGAAAACGCATGAGCAATGGCGCGCAAAGGTGCATGAATGCTGCTCGTAAACGTGATCGGAGCAGACGCGTAAGCCGAGCGTCCTCGGCAGACGCCGCCGCCGTTTGGCGGAGTCTGTCGGGCGCGCAAGAGAGCCGAATCAGTACATTCACATATATCAATCTATCTACTTCTGTCATTTCTCATCTATGTTTATTGCACTACTTGTGGTGAAATAGCACAGTTGCAGAGGACGCGAGCATCGATGTTCGTAGATGAAGCAACAATTCGAGTGGCATCCGGAGCCGGCGGCAACGGCTGCATGGCCTTCCGCCGGGAGAAGTTTGTACCGCGCGGAGGACCCAGTGGCGGCGATGGCGGACGCGGCGGCGACGTCATCATGGAAGCCAGCGAGCGGCACAACACGCTGGTGCATTTCCGCTTCAATCCCGAGTACAAGGCGCAGCGCGGACGCCATGGCGAAGGCTCCAACCGCACCGGCCCGGAAGGCAAGAGCATCACGCTGAAGGTTCCGGTCGGCACGATGGTTTATAACGACGAGACCGGCGAACTGGTGCATGATTTTGCGCGGCCGAACGAAAGCATGGTGATCGCCAAGGGCGGACGCGGCGGACGCGGCAATCAGAACTTTGCCACGCCGACGCACCAGGCTCCGCGGGAGCACGAGCACGGGCAAGCCGGGAGAGGAGCTGCGGCTGCGGCTGGAGCTGAAGCTGCTGGCCGACGTGGGACTGGTGGGCTATCCGAATGCGGGCAAGTCCACGCTGATCTCGCGCATCTCGGCGGCGCGTCCGAAGATTGCGGATTATCCGTTCACCACGCTGCAGCCCAATCTGGGAGTGGTGGCGCTGGGCGAGATGCCGAATGTGGTCAGCTACGTGGTGGCTGACATTCCGGGATTGATTGAAGGCGCAAGCAGTGGCGCGGGACTGGGCACTCAGTTTCTGCGGCACATCGAGCGCACGCGTTGCCTGGTGCATCTGGTCGATTGCTCGGATGCGAGCGGAAGACCGGATCCCGGTGAAAGATTTCGACGTGATCCTGCGCGAGCTGAGAAGCTTCGGCGCGGGACTGGAACGCAAACCCATGATCGTGGTGGCCAGCAAGATGGACGCCGCGAATCCGGCAAAGGTGGAAAAGCTGCGGCAAGCACGCGCGCAAGCTGGGTCTCGAGTTCTACGAGATTTCCGCCGTGACCGGAGCCGGCGTTACCGAGCTGGCGTGGGCGATGGCGCGCTACGTCGAGGAGGTTCGCCGGCAGAATGCCGGCGATGAAAAGGTTTCTGACGCCGTGCTGGCTGGATGCGGAGCCAGAGACCAAAATGAACAAACGAAAACAAGGGAGAATACCAATGGCTGCTACAAAGAAAGCTGCAACGAAGAAGGCCGCCGCCAAGAAGCCGGCTGCCAAGAAGACCGCCGCCAAGAAGGTTGCCAAGAAGGCCGTGAAGAAGGTTGCCTGAAGAAGGCCGCCAAGAAGGCCGCCAAGAAGGCCGCAAAGTAGTTTAACCAGACATTCCGGCGCGGGCCATCGCGGTCCGCGCCGCAATTTTTTGCCCACCGAATGAACGACCCACACAGACCGATTCCAGCAAAACGTTGCGCTGTACGGCGGCT
The DNA here is from genome assembly GCA_963737175.1 of uncultured Acidobacteriota bacterium. Lineage (GTDB taxonomy): Bacteria > Acidobacteriota > Terriglobia > Terriglobales > Acidobacteriaceae > TOLSYN. Next base: position 30,252 of record CAVTRQ010000018.1, read on the forward strand.
CCTTTGATCCGGTGCACCTGGGTCACCTGGCGGTGGCACGCGCGGCGGCGGAGCGATTCGATGCTGGCAGCGGGTGTACTTTGTGCCGGCCGACGTGCAGCCGCTGAAGGCGCAGCAGCAGGTGACGAATTTTTATCATCGCCATGCCATGCTGGCACTGGCCCTGGAAGGCGAGGCGCGGTTTCGTGCCATCGCTGCTGGAGGCGCCGGAGATTGTGCGCGCGGCGGGCCAGCCGGCCAGCTACACGGTGGATACGGTGGCGACGGATGCGGGCCCGGCTGAAGCCTGGAACGCGGCTGTACTTCCTGATCGGCATGGATGCCTTTGCAGCACATCGCCAAGTGGCGCTCGCCGGTCGAGTTGCTGCGCTCGGTGGAGTTTATCGTCGCCAGCCGTCCCGGGTTTCCGCTGAAGGATGTGGCTGCGGGCGCTGCCCGAGGAGCTGCGGCCGAGCGAGGCCGGAGCCCGGAGATTGCTGGAGACCGGATCGCTTGAGACGCAACGGCGCGACCATCCATCTGCTGCCGGAGGTGAACGAGGAAGTGAGCGCCACGGCGATTCGCGAAGCGGCGCGGCAGGGAGTTGGACTGGAAAAACTGGTGCCGCGCGCCGTGGCCGAGTACATCACCAAGCTGAAGATTTACGCCGAGGAAGAAGAGCCGGGATCGCCGGAGCCGCCGAGGCTGTGAGGCCGCGTGACTCGGACGGAGCAGGCGAACGCTGGCATCCACTGCGGCAGTATCGCGGCCGATCGCGAGCTAAGTCTTGCTACGACAGGCTTGCATCCAGCGCCGAAGCCCAGCACAATAGTGCAGCAGAGAAGAGGAACGATGCCCACGCAAGATATTCGAAAGCAAGTCGCACTCGCCCTTGAGGCGGTGAATAACAAGAAGGCCGAAGACGTTGCGCTGCTCCAGCTCCCCGGAGAGTCGAGCACCTTTACCGATTACTTTCTGATCTGCAGCGGCAGCAATCCGCGGCAGGTGCAGGCGATTGCCGACGAGGTGGATGAGCGGCTTTCCAAAGACATGGGCGTGGAGCCGAACGCGCGCGAAGGCTACCAGACGGCGGAGTGGATTCTGCTGGACTACGTGGACTTCGTGGTGCACATCTTCAATGCGCAGCGGCGCGCCTACTACGACCTGGAACGGCTGTGGAAGTCGGCGCACAAGCTGACCGCCGAGGAGTTGCTGCATCCGACAGCGGCAGCCGGCGGAGGCTGCGCCCGAGCCGGAAGCTGCCAGGGTGAAGAAGCGCGCGAAAAAGGCTGCGGCGAAGAAGGCAGTCGGCGTGAGAGCGGCGGCCAAGCAGAGCGCTCGCGGGCCGGGGCAAGGCTGCGGCACGAAAAGCTGCGGCCAAGAAGACGGCGGCGAAGAAGACGGCGGCGAAGAAAGCAGCCGCGAAGAAGACGGCGGTCAAGAAAGCGCCGCGAAGAAGGCCGGCGCAAGAAAAGAGCGCGGCGAAAAAGACCAGCCGCAAAACGCAAGTAAGCAGATCGCAGCGAACCGAGCGCGGGCAAACCAGCCCGCGCCTGCTGTCCGTGGCCGCATGCCTTGTCTTGCCATGTGCCCAAAGGACGCGCGATGAAGATACGGCTGATCTCGATTACGAAACGGAAGGGCGCGAGCAAGCAGTGCTGCGTGGACGAGCTGACGGCCGAGTATGTGAAGCGGGCGTCACGCTACTGCTCCGGTGGAAGCGGGCGAGTACCCCAGCGAGGAGGCGCTGCTGAAGAGCCTGGAGCGGCCGGGGCGCACCGCTCCCGTGCTGGTGGCGCTGGACTCGCGCGGCAAGCAGTTCAGCAGTGAGGAGCTGGCGGAGCTTTGTGCGGCAACACCTGGAGCGCGGAACGCAGGAGCTGATGCTTCGCGATCGGTCCGGCGGATGGTTGGAGCGCGGCGGCGCGCGACGCGGGCGCAGCAGACGCTCTCGCTGGGAAAGATCACGCTGCCGCATGAGCTGGCGCGGGTGGTGCTGGCCGAGCAGATCTATCGCGCGTTTACCATCCTGAACCATCATCCCTATCACGGCGGCCACTGAGCCGCTGCGGATAGCCGGATCGATCAGGGCCGCGATCATCGCTGAACGCGCGAACGCTCGCTGCCGGAGCTCGATCGAAGTCGACGTTGTGCAGGATATCGCCATCCTCGCGGCACCTGCCGCTGCTCGAAGTCCCGCTCGGAGTAGGGCGGAGCTTCGACCTCCGGTTCGATGATGAGGCCGCCGCAGACGAGATCGACAACGTAGCCGACTTCGGCGTGGCGCCGCACGGTGAACTCGGTGCAGGGAAAGTGGCGCCGCGAGCCCTCCAGGGGCTCGTAAGTCATACAGGTAGGTGCCGGAGAGATGGAGGATGCCGCCGTCCTCGAGTTCGAGGAAATAATGCGGACCTTCGTCGTCGAACTCGTCCACGCGAAAGGCGCGGTCGGCGCGGAAGCTGCTGGAGACGAGCAGCTCCTGCGCCTCGAGTTCATCGGCAAAGTCGTTTACCATCGCCCTGCCGCGGCAAGCGCGGGTAGTTGAGCATGACGGCGATGACCACGATGAGAACGCTGAGGTAGGTAAAAATAGACGATGGCACGGCCACGCCGGCGCCGGCGTGACGGAAGGTGAGGAAGACGGCGACTGCGCTAGCGGCAACTCCCAAGACGAAATATGAGCCGGATCAGCCGCGACTTCAATGCCCACCCCCAGCAAGTACTTACTCAAAGCGCTATGCCTCAAGCATAAGGATAATGTCGTCCCACCGGCAATTGCAGAAGAAATCTCGCCTCAAACGGCAGAGATCAGCGCAGGGCTTGGCACGGCCTCTCCTGCGACGTAAATGGAACCGGCGATGACGACGACCGACTCCGGGCCGAGCGCACGGGCGCGGGCCATGGCCAGCTCCAAGCCTTCGGCGCACGGTGGCCGACACGGAGTGCTCCACGCCGAGCGATTGCGCCAGCGCGGCCAGATCGGCGGTGGCGGCGGCGCGGGGATTGTCCGGCGATCGCGGGTGAGAACCACGTGCGTCATCCGAGGCCAGAGAATTCTCGCGATCTGCGTCCACGGCTTTGTCGGCCATGGCTCCAAAGAGCAGCACCAGGGGACGCTCGCCGATCTGTTCGGTCAGGGCGGAGCGCAGAGCCCAGGCTCCGGCGGGATTGTGGGCGACGTCGACGATGATCTCCGGGCGGCCGGGGGTGGCCGCAAAGCGCTGGAAGCGGCCCGGCCAGCAGGTTTGGCGCGTACCGCCGGCGATGCTCTCCGCGGTGATGTCGGAAGCCCTGCGCGGCCAGTTCCTCGGCAGCGGTGATGGCGAGCGCAAGATTGCGGAGCTGATGGCGTCCGACGAGCGGCGAGACGATCTCCACCTCCTTGCCCAGAACACTCAACTGAAATCGTGTCTCTCCGTCGCTGAGTTGTGGACCACGTCGCGAGCCATGGGGCGACAGCGAAGGCATGTTGCGGGCGGCGCTGACGGCACGCGCGCCCGAGCGGTCGCATGCGCTCGCCGAGCACCTGATTGGCCTCGGGATGCTGGGGCAGGGTGACGGCGGCGACGTCGGGGCGGAGGATGCCGGCTTTTTCGCGCGCGATTTCCGCGATGGTGTTGCCCAGATACTTCTGGTGATCGAGATCGATGTCGGTAATGACGGAGAGCGATGGGTTCGACGATATTGGTGGCGTCGAGGCGCCCGCCCATGCCGACTTCGAGGACGGCGATTTCGACCTTGGAGGCGGCAAAGAAGTCGAAGGCCATGGCGGTCATGGTTTCAAAAAAGCTGGGCAGATGGGGCAGCGCGGAAGCGGCGACCAGCTGCGCGGCGGCGGCGGTGACGCGCTCGTAGGCGGCGGCGAAGGCGGCATCGGCAATCGGCTCGCCCTGCACGCGAGATGCGCTCATTGATGCGCAGCAGGTGCGGCGAGGTGTAGAGCCCGACGCGGTGCGCGGAAGCCTGCAGGATGGAGGCAAGGGTGGCCGCGGTGGAGCCTTTGCCGTTGGTCCCGGCGATGAGCACGGAGGGAAAGTTGCGCTGCGGGTTGCCGAGCGCCTGGCAGAGAATGCGCATGTGCGCCAGATCGAACTTGCGCGAGGGGCCGTGCTGAAGCTCGTGGCCGAGCGCGTAGAGACGTTCGACCGCCGATTCGTAGGAAGTCATGCCGCTCCGATTATCGCACCTCGAATGCACGGCGGCAAGGAGGCGGCGTTAGGAGCCGGGCAGGCGCGAATACATGCGCATCAGGCTGGCAATGCTGTAGGCAGCCTGCGCGGCGATCACGGCGAAGATCACGGCGAGCGCGGGCGCCTGCAGCTTGCTCTCGATCAGGTCGGCGAAGACTCCCGCGCTGAAGAGCAGCAGAAACGGGAGCGTAGGCGAACAGGATTACGCCGGCGCCATTCTCGGGAAGAAGAATCGCCATCCCGAGCAGCAGCAGAAAGACGATGAGCGGGGCGGTGTTGCCGAAGAAGCGGATGCGGCGCGAGGCGCACCAGGCGGCGAGAGCAACGACGAGGTGAGCAGCGCGCCCGGAGCCGCGTCAAAGAAGAAGCGCGCCAGGATGCGCGCCAGCAGACGCGGCGAGAGTGACTGCCGGCGCGAAGCCAAGCCATCCGGCGTGGGCCAGGCCGTGCGGCCAGCGCGCGAAGGTTGGCGAGGTAGCAGAGGTCCAGCAGAACCAGCGCCACCGCCGATGGCGGCGCAGAGGATGAGCAGCGCGGCCGGCGGCGGTGCGGAACCGCCCACAACATGAAGGCCGCGGCCGGAAGCAGCAGCCAGACCAGCGGCCACTGGGCTCCGACGGCGAAGGTGATGGAGACGCCGAGCAGGACGATGCGCTTCCAGTTCCAGAGGATGACCTCGCGCGGCGCATAGAGCGTGTGCGCGGTGGCGATGGCGGTGAAGATGAGGCCGAAGGCTCCCCAGGCGGCAAAGATCTGCGGCCCGGCCAGCGACGAGCACGCAACCATTCCGGGGCTGAAGGCAAAGAGCGCCAGAACGATGTGGCCGGCAGCGGTGCCGTAGAGCCGGCGCGCCACATACCACAGCGAGAGCGCCGAGGCAGAGTCCGGCGAGCAGGAAGGGCGCGCGAATGAACCAGCGATGCTGGTCGAGCCAGAACTGATCGAGCTGAACCGGATTCTGCGGCAGATGAAAGACAATGCCCACTACGGAGAGCAACGGAACCAGCGGCGAGGAGACCGGCTCGGCTGTCGAGCGGGATGTGACGGAGCAGCGCGACCCCGCGAAGAATCTGATCCGCCTCAAGCTGGGTCAGCGGCACCGAGGCGACGAACCAGGCGCACTGCGCGAAAAACGCCACCAGCAGAACCAGCGCAATCAGGTGGTAGGAGCGGACGGGCTTGGGAGCGCGCTGGGATGACATGATGGTCTGACTTACTTTGTAACATTTGCGAGCTGGATTTGGAGCAGGATTTGCAGCTTTTCACCGCCAAGCCTTGCATTCTCGGCTCAGGCCGCGCCGTTCAGGTCACAGTCCCATGCACGATCCCCATTTCCACCGCATCGATTTCAACTTTGAAACCCAACGCCAGCGATTTATCCTGTTCTCATGAGCGCGTCTCCGCAACCCAGGCTGTCCACCCGTCTTGCCTCCTACCTGGTGCGCAATCCGCTCATCTATCTCTATACCGTGTTCCTCGGCACGCTCTCGCTGCTCAGTTCGTTCTTGGACCGCTCCGGACGCATCCAGCACGACTTGGCCCGTCTCTGGTCCTGGCTCATCCTGCGCACCTCGTCGGCGCCCCTCACCGTCGAGGGACTCGATGCGCATCGACCACGCCCAGCCCGCCATCTACGCCGCCAATCACTCCTCGGCCCTGGATATCCCGGTGCTCTACGTCGGCCTGCCCTTCCAGTTCCGCATTCTGGCCAAGCTCGAGCTCTTCCGCCTGCCATTCCTCGGCTGGCATCTCACATCGCTCCGGCCAAATCCCCATCGACCGCACCGACGCCCGCCACTCCATGCGCTCGCTCTCGGCCGCCGCGCAAACCGTCAAGGCCGGAATGCCACCTCGTCGTCTTTCCCGAAGGCGGACGCTGCACCGACGGTCACCTCCAGCCCTTCCTCGGCGGAATCTTTTACGCCGCCATCAAGGCCCAGGTTCCCATCGTCCCCTGGCCATCGTCGGAACCTACGAGGCGCTGCCGATGAACACCTACGTCATCCATCCCACGCCGTTTCGACTCATCGTCGGCGAGCCCATCCCCACCACCGGCCTGCGACTCGCGAGATATGGAAGCGCTCTCCGCCCGCGTCCGCCACGCCATGAGCGACCTCTTCTACGCCCACTCGAAGCTCCCCGCGCCCGCTCCCGAGGCTCAGCCCGAAAGCACCTAACCAGCTCGCTAGACTGCGCCCTCTTATTTCGCTTAGTTGCGATACCCACGGCCTTTCGCCTACTCCCTCACCGCCGTCGCCACCACCATCTGGGCCTCAAAGCGTACCCACTCTCCGTCGAATCGTTCGCCCAGCGCCGCCAGCACCGCCTGCTCCACCTCGGCGTCGCCTTCCACTTTTTCCAGCAGCGCGCGGAAGGGAACCGTCACGCCGCGGAAGTAATCCCACATCTCCTCCGGCGAGCCGTGCCAGTCCCAGCGGAGCCCGCGCACCTGTTCGTCAATCTCGCCGAAGCCCGCCTCGCGCGAGCGCAGCCGCCCAGCGTTCCCGGCACGCCAAACTTGAACATCGCCCTCGCCGTCGCCGGAATCTCCAGCTCCGGCCTCATGCGCCGCACCGTTCCAATCGTCGATCGAAAGTACGGCTGCTCCATCGCGCCCCAGGTCAGCAGCGCCACCCGCCCGCCCGGCTTCAGCACCCGATGCATCTCGCCCAGCGCCTTTGCCAGGTCGCCGAAAAACATCACTCCCAACCGGCTCGTCACCCGATCGAAACTCTCATCGGCAAAGGGCAGCGCATGAACGTCGGCCTGCAGGTACTCCACGTTGTCCAGGCCGCGCAGCTGTGCCCGCTGCGCGCGCCACTTCCAGCGGCGCCGCCGCCATGTCCATGCCCACCACCTGCCCCGTTCCTTCAGCAGCGCCGCAATCGAGATCGAAGGCTCGCCCGAGCCGCACGCCACGTCCAGCACCCGCATCCCCGGCGCGGCCTGGAATGCAACGTCTGCCGCCTCCACAATCGCCTCGGTCACCGCCGCACCCATCTCCGCCGACTGCGCCTTGAAGCGCTCCCCGGCATTCAGCCGCGCAAAGCTATCCCAGATCTGCTCCGCCATCGTTCTCTCCTCCCACACGCATCGCTGCCCGCTATGCTATTCGCATTCGCAACCTCGCATGCGCAGCACGCGTCAGCAACCATGTACAACCGGCCGTTGGCGAATGTTCTCCGCGCGCCTCCCGCGTTACCATCTACCCCATGAAGCCGCGCATCGCCATCCCCGTTCCCAACTCTGATCCTGAGTACTCCACGCGCGCTCTGCCCGAGTATGTGAACTCGGTGACCGGCGCCGGCGGCGAGCCCGTCGTGATCGCGCTCAACCTCTCCAACATCGAAGCCGCGCAGCTTGCCAAATCCTGCGACGGCATTCTGCTCCCCGGCTCGCCCGCCGATGTCGATCCGCAGAAGTACGGCGAGACGCCGCATCCCCGCACCGCCGCGCCCGATCCGGCGCGCGACAACCTCGACGAGCTGCTGCTGCAGGACGCGCACAACATGCGCAAGCCCATCCTCACCATCTGCTACGGCACCCAGACGCTTGAACGTCTGGCGCAACGGCACCCTCGTCCAGCACATCGAGTCCGCCGGTGCAGCACGCCCGCACCCGCGGCGCGCCGCGCACCGAGGTCGTCCAGCACGCCGCCGAGGTCGAGCCCGACTCCGGCGCTGGCCGCGCTCACCGGAGAGCAGCAGCATCACCGTCAACTCCAGCCATCACCAGGCGGTGGCCATCCCGGGCGATGCCCTGCGCGTGGTGGCCCGCTCGCCCGCAGGATGGAATCGTCGAAGCCGTCGAAGGCACCGCCGACGGACACTGGGTTCTCGGCGTGCAGTGGCATCCCGAGCGAACCTTCGAAAAAAACGAAGTGTCGCGCCGAATCTTCGAAAAACTCATCGCCGAGGCGCGCGCCTGGCATCAGCGCCTCGCCCTCAGCTCCCCCGACTTTGAGAACGTAAGGATTGACCGGTAGGTACATGGTTGCACGGCGAGGAGAGTAACTCCGCGGGCAATCGTGAACTTCCGCCAACGATTGCCTCTTTTGCAAACTCTGCTCGGCAAACGATTATCCAAATTGCCAATCGTTGCTGTCCCGGCGCGCCATCTCCGTTCTAAGATGTTGCTTTGGAATCTTGGAACCGTTGCGATTTGGGACAAAGATCGGGAATCAGATCCGGGAAAGCATTACGGAGAAAGATCATGAGTCTCGCATTGGATCTCACCGGCAAGGTTGCGCTCATCACCGGAGGCTCGCGCGGCATCGGCGCCGCCTGCGTCCGTCTCTTTCGCGCAGGCTGGCGCCAGCGTGCTGTTCAACTATCAGAAGTCGTCCGAAGCCGCCGAGCGGTGGTGATTGCCTGCGGCCCCGACCGCTACCGCCGCCGTGCAGAGCGACCTCATCGGCGAGGGCGCCGAGGAGATGCTGGTCGAGGAGGCGGTCACGCGCTTCGGCCATCTCGATATCCTCGTGGTCAACCACGGCATCTGGGAGCCGCACGATCAGCCCGTCGATCAGATGAGCGACGAGCAGTGGCGCTCCACCATGGCCGTCAACCTGGACAGCGCATTTTTACTGGTGAAATCCGCGGTGCGGGTGATGAAGCACGCGCGGCGCGGCGGCCACATCGTGATGGTCAGCTCCACGGCGGCGCAGCGCGGCGAGGCCTTCCATTGCGACTATGCGGCCACCAAGGGCGCCATCATCAGCATGGTCAAAGGCCTCTCAACCGAGTTGGCGCCCGACCGCATCTATGTAAATTGCGTGGCTCCCGGATGGGTGGCCACCGACATGTCCGCGCCGGTGATGGCGCAGCCGGAGATGCGGAGCAGAAGATCACCAGCCTGATTCCGCTGGGCCGCATCGGCAGGCCCGAGGAGATCGCCGCACCCATCGTGTTTCTATGCACTCCGCTGGCGGGCTTTATCACCGGCGAGGTTTTTAACGTGAACGGCGGCGCGGTGCTGGCGGGCTAGCCGCGGGCCGTGGCAATTTGCATGAGGACGAAGCGACCGATGAAGAGAGTGCTTTCCGTGTTGCTGCTGATGTGCGCCTGCTTCACGGCTCAGAGCAACTCCGCGCCTGCGGCGGCAGGCCAGTCCACGGCACCTTCCTCCAGCGTGCCTTCGTCCACCGCGCCTTCGTCCAATGCTGCGAACGCCGGCGAGCCCACGGCCCGCAAGGCGCGCCAGTTGCTCGATCAGATGATCGCCGCCCTCGGCGGACAGGCTTGGCTCAGCTATAAAACGGTCGAGCAGCAGGGCCGCAGTTACAGCGTTCTATCACGGAAAACCCACCTCGGCGGGCACCTTGTATTGGCGCTTCTATGAGTATCCCGATAAGGAGCGCCGTGAGCTTACCAAGCAGCGCGACGTGGTTTACATCTACAACGGCGACAAGGGTTATGAGAGAACGTACAAGGGCACGGCGGCCGACGAAGAGAAGAACGTGCAGGAGATCGTGCGCCGTCGCCGGCATTCGCTCGAAGTGGTGGTGCGCGAGTGGTTGAACGATCCGAAGAGCATACTCTTCTACGACGGTCAGTCGGTGGCCGATCAGCAGATGGTCGACGTGGTTACGATCCTGAATAAGGACAACGACCAGCTCAGCATCGGGATCGACATTCACACCCACCTGCCGATCAACAAGCGCTACACGTGGCGCGATGCCGACAAGTACAAGGTGGAGGACGAGACGACGTACGGCAACTACCGCAAGGTGCAGGGAATCGAAACGCCATACACCATCACCAACAAGCGCGACGGCGAGATCAGCGGCCAGGTATTCCTGACCCATGTCGAGTACAACGCGACGTTCGCCCCCGACTTCTTTGACGCGGCGGTGACCTACAATCCGGAGACGTACAGCCCGAAGGCCAAGAAGCCATAAGCTGTCGATCCGGAGCAGGTTTGCGATGCGCCGAGTTGTTCCCCACATTCGCTAAAAGAGGGCGGATGTGGGCCACTCTGGCGATCTGTCTTTCTATCGTGGAGTGCGAAACTGGAAAAGTCTGCTTTCGAAAGACACGCCTGTGGTAAAAATCCCACAACTTATTTTTCCGAATGGCAGTAACCTGTGAAGATGTTTGTCGGTTACGGGGTGACAGGTGAGATTTGAGCAGACAATCCGGGCGGCGGTGGAATGCTCTGGCGTAGGCCTGCACAGCGGCGTTGCGGTGAAGATGCGCATTGTGCCTGCCTCGCCGGGCTCGGGGATTGTCTTTCGCCGCACCGACCTCGACGATTTCCAGGTGGAGGCCACGGGGCGCAATGTCGCCAAGGTGAGCTACGCCACCAGTTTGATGAAGAAAGGCGTGCTGATCTCCACCACCGAGCACGTGCTTTCGGCCTTTGTCGGCATGGGTCTGGACAACGCCATCGTGGAGTTGGACAACCTGGAGCTGCCGATTCTGGACGGCAGCGCGCAGCCGATCGTGGAGATGGTGCAGCGGGTGGGACTGCGGCGGCAGAAACGGCTGCGCCAATACCTGCGCGTGCTCAAGGCAGTCGAGGTGCGCGAGGGCGCGAAGTTCGTCGGGGTGTATCCGGCGGAAAACTTTTCGGTCTGCTACACCATCCACTTTCCCCACCCGCTGATCGGCGAAGAATCGATATGTGTCGATCTATCGCGCGGCGATTATGCTCGCGACATCGCTCCGGCGCGCACCTTCGGATTCCTGCAGGATGTGCAGGCGCTGCGCAACATGGGGCTGATCCGCGGCGCCAGTGAGGAAAACGCCATCGTGCTCACCCGGGAGGGAATCCAGAACGGGCCGCTGCGTTTTGCGGACGAATTTGTGCGGCACAAGGTGCTGGATCTGATCGGCGATCTGTCGTTGATTGGGCACCAGGTGCTGGGGCGCGTAGTGGCCGACCGCGCCGGACATGCGATGCACACCGCGCTGGTCAGCCGGTTGATGCGCGATCCTTCCTCGTGGGAGCTGGCAACGCTGGAGGAATCCGTGGCGCTGCCTGAGGCAATCGGCGTTTAGGATTCAAATTGGATGGTGCCCTACATGGTGTTTTGTGGCTGAAGTGCCCTGAAGCGGCACCGGAGATTTGAGCGGCGCTGGGGTTCTTCACTGCATTTAGAATGACACCTTCGAGAACACGCTTTGCATGCGAACTGCATTTCCTGGCGATGCATTCCGTTCCCACCTCTATAATTGGAAGCTTGGCGTATGCTCTGCCACCAAATGGGGCGGCGGACATCCAATCAGCTGTGAGCCTAATGAGCAAGGCGCTGTGAGCAAACCTATGGACAAACGGTTTTTCTTTGAGAAGTACGGACTCAGCGAGCGCGACCTGGAGAAGTATCTTGGCGCGGCGCTCTGGCGCGGGTGGCGATTATGCCGACCTCTATTTCGAGTATCTGACCTCGACCTCGCTCTCGCTGGATGAGTCGATGGTGAAGTCGGCCTCGCAGGGCATCAGCGCGGGATGCGGCGTGCGGGTGGTGACCGGCGAACGCACGGGCTACGCCTACACCGACGATCTTGCGCCGGAAAGGATTCTGCACGCGGCGCGCACGGCGGCGCTGATCGCCTCGCGGTCCGGCGAAGACTCCGGTGGTGAGCCTGAAGGAGCAAGGCGCGCCCGAGTCTTTATCCGGTGAGCGATGCGGCATCCGACGCCGAGCTGAGCGAAGAAGGTGGAGCTGGTCTTCCGCGCCGACAAGGCCGCGCGCGGGTATGATTCGCGCATCAAGGAGGTCCGCGCCAGCTATGCCGACGAGCTTCGCCGCATCCTGGTGATCGGCTCCGACGGGACCTTTGCCGAGGACGTGCAGCCGCTGTCGCGCATGAGCGTGTTTGTGATTGCGCGCGATGGCGGGCAGAGCGCGAAGGGAAGCTCGGGCGGCGGCGGACGCAACAAGTTCGAGATTTTTTTGACCGAGAAGACGCCGGAGCATTTTGCGAGCGAAGCGGCGCGGCAGGCGATTCTGCAGTTGAGTGCGGTCTCGTGCCCGGCGGGCGAGATGGAAGTGGTGCTGGGTCCGGGCTGGCCGGGAGTGCTGCTGCATGAGGCGATCGGCCACGGGCTGGAGGCGGACTTCAATCGCAAGAAGACTTCGGCGTTCTCCGGCCTGCTGGGCAAGCGGGTGGCCAGCGACAAGTGTACGGTGGTGGACAACGGCACGCTGAATGAACGGCGCGGCTCGCTCAACGTGGACGACGAGGGCAACCCCACCAACAACACCATGCTGATCGAGAACGGCATTCTGAAGGGCTACATGGCGGACAAGCTTTCGGCTCGCTTGATGGGGCTGCCCAACACCGGCAACGGACGGCGCGAAAGTTACGAGCACATTCCGATGCCGCGCATGACCAACACCTATATGCTCGCGGGCGACGATCTGCCGGAGGACATTATCAAGAGCGTGAAGCGCGGACTGTATGCGGTGAACTTTGCCGGCGGACAGGTGGACATCACCAACGGCAAGTTTGTCTTTGCCGCCAGCGAAGCCTACCTGATCGAGGACGGCAAGATTACCGCGCCGGTGAAGGACGCGACCCTGATCGGCAACGGGCCGGATGTGCTGACCCGGGTGAGCATGGTGGGCAACGACCTGAAACTCGACGAGGGCATTGGCACCTGCGGCAAAGATGGACAGAGTGTTCCGGTCGGCGTCGGCATTCCAACCTTGAAGATCGACCGCATGACGGTGGGCGGCACGGGGAGCGCAGCATAATGGCGACAACAACACCGGTGACAGGAGTGGGCGCCGAGCTGCGCGAGCTGGCGGCCGGAGTGGTGAAGCGGGCGATGGAGCTGGGCGCAACCGCCGCCGAGGCCGTGGTGAGCGAAGGTTCGGAGTTCTCAACCGTGGTGCGGCTGGGCGAAGTGGAGACCTTGAAGGAATCGGGCTCGCGCGCGCTGGGGGTTCGGGTGTTCGTGGGGCAGCAGGCGGCCAACACCTCGACCAGCGATTTGTCGGCCGGAGGGCGTGGAGCAGCTGGTGCGCGGCGCCATCGAGCTGGCGAAGATTACCTCGGAAGATCCGATGGCGGGAATTCCCGCGGCGGCAGCAACTGGGACAGCTCGAAGGCGAGCTGGGGCTTTACTACGACGACGTGTATTCGCTCTCCAACGAAGAGCGCATCGAGCAGGCGCGGCGGGCCGAGAAGGCCGCGCTGGCGGTGGATGCGCGGCTGACCAACAGCGATGGCGGCACGTTTGACGCCAGCATGGGACACAAGGTGCTGGCGAATTCGCATGGCTTTGTGGGCGAGTACCGCTCGTCCTACTGCTCGATTTCCGCGGTGCCGATTGCCAGCGACGAGGCGGGCAACATGCAGCGCGACTACTGGTACTCGGTGGCGCGCACGCTGGCCAAGCTGGAGTCGCCGGAAGAGGTGGGACGGATTGCCGCCGAGCGCACGCTGCGACGGCTGGGCGCGCGCAAGATCAAGACGCAGAAGGTTCCGATTGTCTTTGACCGGCAGACGGCGGGGGCGTTGCTGGACCATATCTTCGACGCGGTCAACGGCGACGCTATTTATCGTCATGCGTCGTTTCTGGCGGGCAAGCTGGGGCAGAAGGCGTTCGGCGGCAACCTGACGGTGATCGACGATGGCACCATCGCGGGCGGCTTTGGAACGCGTCCGTTTGACGGCGAAGGCGTGCCGACGCGGCGCACCACGGTGATTGAAAACGGCGAGCTGAAGAGCTATCTGCTGAACACCTACACGGCGAAAAAGCTGGGACTGGCGACGACAGGCAATGCCTCGCGCGGACTGGCGGGAACGCCGGGGATCGGCAACGGCAACTTCTATCTGCAGCCGGGAGAGAAGTCGCAGGAGGAGATCATCAAGGACGTGAAGCAAGGGCTGCTGGTGACCGAGTTTCTGGGCTTTGGCGTGAATCTTGTGACCGGAGATTTTTCGCGCGGCGCCAGCGGGATGTGGATCGAAAACGGCGAGCTGGCTTACCCGGTGGAGGAGATCACGGTGGCGGGAAATCTGGGCGAGATGTTCAGCAACCTGGCCGAGATCGGCAGCGACCTGATCTGGCGCGGCGCGGTGGCTTGCCCAACGCTGCGGATCGAAGGCATGACGATCGCGGGCGAGTAGCCTCTATGACAAACGCTCAACCTCAACAAGGCGTGATACGGACGGTGCTGGAGAGGCACGACCTCAGTGTGCCGGGGCGCGAAGGCGTGATGGCGCAGACGGAGTTGCCGGCGGGTGCTCACGAGCCGAAGCATACGCATCCCGGAGACCTTTTTGTTTATGTGCAGGAGGGAACGATTACGCTTTTCCGGGAGGGCCAGGCTGCGGAGCAGGTGAAACAGGGTGAAGTCTTTTTCGTTTCGGCGGGAAGCGTTCATGCCGCGTCGAATGAGGGCGCGAGCCCGGTGAAGCTGCTGGTTACGTTCTTTGTGGAGAAAGGCAAGCCGCTAACGATTCCGGTCGAGTAAGAGCAGAGCGAATTTGTGCATGGAAAACGGGAGGCTGTGCGCCTCCCGTTTTCGTTGGGGCAGGAATGCGTGCGCTGCTAGAATGGGCCTGCTATGACAGAGCCGCTCGATCCTTCGCAGAACGACCCGTCGCCGAACAAACCGACGCAGAATGCCACGCCTTCCGACGCGGTTGTGTTTGGAGCGAGCAGTGCGCAGCGGGAGCCGCGCAACTGGACTCCGCTGATTGTGGGGTTTGTGCTGGTGCTGGCCGTGGTGGCGGTGATCGCGTTTCTGGGACGCGGCAAAAAGGATGTGGTGAAGACCGCCGACCCTTATGCGCCGAAGCTGGTGGTGGAGCAGGCCAAGCTCAGCCAGGCGGACAACTTTGTCGGCGCGACCGTGACCTACATCGATCTGACGGTGAAGAACGACGGGGAGCGCACGGTGGTGGGCGGGGCGGTGCAGGCGGTCTTCCGCGACACGCTGGGGCAGGCGGTGCAGACCGAGACGCTTGCCGCTGCGCGCGCTGATTCCTCATCCGCTGGGCGGCGCGGCCGAGGCGGGCGATCTGGCGCTGGCGCCGCTGGGGCCGGGGCAAGACGCGCACGCTACGGCTGACGGTGGAGCACATCTCCAGCCAGTGGAACCAGGCGCTGCCGGATCTGGAATTCCGCGGGCTGCGATTTAAATAACGCAGACAGCTTTGATCAGGCCGCAGCTTAAGCGGGGCACGGCGTCTGGCGTCAGCGCCCGGAGGGCCGTCCCGTGGCCCGTACCCGCCTGGGGCGGATTCCGCTCACAGGGTTAGCACGACCTTGCCGAAGTTCTTGCGTTCGACGAGCAGGCGGAGAGCGTCTGCGGCGGCGGCGATGGGGAACTTGGCTCCGATGGTGGGATGCAGTTGGCCGCTGACGGATGTACGGGGTCATCGAGTCCAGGGCCTGGCGGATGAGCGCGTGATTGGCCGAGAGCTGGTGAGCCAGAGTCCATGGGCGCTGAGGCCTTTGGCGTACATGGCTGAGGTGTTGAACTGGGCGGGCTCGCCGGTGGCGTTGCCGAAGAGAATGACCCGGCCGAATTCGGCGCAGCAGCCCAGGCTTTTGAAGGTGTGTTCGCCGGCCAGGCTGTCAAAGACAGCGTCCACGCCTTCGCCAGCGGTGAGCTTTCGGATGCGCTCCTCGTAGTCGTCATTCGTGTAGTCGATGCCGTGGGTGAGGCCGAGCGCGGTGAGTTTGGCGAGCTTCTCCGGGCTGGAGGCGGTGCCGAAGAGTTCGAAGCCCAGGATGTGGCCGAGTTGCACGGCGGCGGTGCCGACGCCTCCGGCGGCGGCGTGGATGAGGACGCGGGGACGCGGTTTTTCGCGGGCCGGCGCGGGCTCGATCGATTCGGCTTGAGCAGGCCGGCCTTCCAGTAGAGCAGCCAGGCGGTGAAGTAGTTGACCGGGAAGGCGGCGCACTGGGCAGAGGACCAGCCTTCGGGCTGCGGCCAGTAGAAGTTCCTTCCGGCACGGCGACGTATTCGGCGCAGGCCGAGTGCTGCGCGTAGCCCATGACGCGGCGGCCGTCTTCGGTGACTCCGGCGAACTCGCGTCCCATGATGTAGGGCGGGGTGGGGCCGGCGGGATAGCGGCCGAGGGCGCCGAGCACGTCGGCAAAGTTGACGCCGACGGCTTCGACCTGCACCAGGATTTCGTGAGCGGTGGGAGTGGGTACGGGAACATCGCGGAGTTCGAGTCCGGCGGGGCCCTCAAACGAGGTCACGACGATGGCTTTCATGTGCAAGATTGTATGAGGCAGCGGGCGGGAACGCCACTCCGGCAATGGGAGCGGCGGAATGGCGATGGGAAAAGAAAAAACCGGCGCGTATTCTCCCCCGAGAATTGTTTGCGCCGGTCTCTTAGCCTCCCGATGCTGCCGGGAGACTTAGCCGCTCATCTTCCCCTTGCGGGGCGGCTAAAGTGGTACAGAATGCTGGCGCCCCGATATGTGGACTGCGGGCCGGGGCTGCTTACTCAAGGTGCCTTGCGCGGCGCTGTTTTACAATCAGAAACGTAGCGGAGGCGATTACCAGTGAGATACTGTTGGAGAGCTATGTTCCGCGAAGGTTGCGCGGCGGAGCAGAGCCTGATAAAGTTTTCCGCTTAGCGGTGCAGAGCAATGCCGGTCATTCATGCAGAACTGGTTGCGCTGGTATATACTTCCACTACTTTATCTTCGGTGCGGGTGCACCGGAGCGCCGGGTTTGGGCATCTTAATCCCGGTTCTTTCATAGATTACATACTGGCACTGGCAGGTCTATTGCTGGTGATAACCGGGAGCAGTCGATAGGTCGGCGCCGACTGGCGCGAGCCGGATGCTCCCGTTTGAAGTTGATATAGGGCCTTCAGGGAGGTCCTCTTGGATCTGGTCATAATTCGCTGTGCTTTTCGTACTTTTTGTGGGCGTGGCCTGCTATTTTGCTTCAGCCCTTTGGTCAGACCAAGGCTCGTGGATACCGCAGTGGGCCTGCTGCTGGGTGCAGCCGTGATTCTGTTCGAGGTGCGCCTGCGCTCGATCAGCCTGAAGCGGCTGATCGGTGCGGCTCTGGGCAGCGTTCTTGGCATCGTCGGAGCCTACCTTTTCAGCGTCGTGATCCGCAACGCGATCCCCACCGGGCACCTGCAGAGCTTTTTGCAGCTCATGGTGATGCTGGTGATGGCCTACGTGGGCCTGATCGTGGGCGCAGCCAAAGGCGATCTGCTGAACCTGGCGGCGCTGGGCGGCATCTTCGGCGGCGAAAAACAGTCGCGCCGGAGCTACAAGATTCTGGACACCTCGGTCATCATCGACGGGCGCATCGCGGACATCGCCGAAACCGGGTTCATGGACGGGGTGCTCACCATTCCGGCGTTTGTGCTGCGCGAACTGCAACTGGTGGCCGACTCGGCGGACTCGCTGAAGCGCAACCGCGGCCGCCGCGGGCTGGACATCCTGCAGCGCATCCAGAAGCTCACCAACATCCAGGTGACCATCGTCGAAGACGATTTTCCGGCGGTGCGCGAAGTCGACATGAAGCTGATCGAGCTTGCCAAGCTCTACGAAGGCAAGATCGTGACCAACGACTTCAACCTGAACAAGGTGGCGCAACTGCACGGCGTGGATGTGCTGAACATCAACGAACTGGCCAACGCCTGAAGCCCATCGTGCTGCCCGGCGAGATCATGAAGGTCTTCATCCTGAAAGAAGGCAAGGAGTACAACCAGGGCGTTGCCTATCTGGACGATGGAACCATGGTGGTGGTGGACAACGCGCGCAAGATGATCGGCAAGACGGTCGATATCTCGGTGACCAGCGTGCTGCAGACCACGGCGGGCAAGATGATCTTCGGCAAGTTCGACGAGCGCGGGCAGACCGGCATGGCCAAGCCCGAAATGCGTCCGCCGGACCTGCGCAAGAGCAATCCGCAGCCAGCCTCGCCGGAACAGCAAGGCGGCTCCGGCAGGCACGGCCACGCCAGGAAGAGGAGTCGCACTAAGGCAGCGGTCGCCGGTGGCAGGGCACGAGAGCGCGGGCTCGGTCGCAGCGCTTGCCCGCGGCTCGCGCTGTCGTCGTGGACTCGCTCGCCGCTGCGCGCAGCTGCAAACTAAATTTGATGTTGCACGCAGTGCTCGTTATACTGGCAGGCCGCTTATGAAAGTCTTCGTAATCATTCCCGCAGCTGGTTTGGGAACGCGCATGGGAGTTCCACACGCCGGACAGGCCCCTCTGCGCTCCAAGCAGTTCCTGGAACTCGACGGAGTTCCCATTCTCATTCACACCCTGCGCAAGTTTGCCGCAGCCCCGCAGGTGGACTCGATCTGGATTGCCATGCGCAAGCCGGAGATGGACAGTTTTGCGCCCACGCTGGAGCGCGCCGGACTGGCCAAGCCGGTGCACCTGGTGGAGGGCGGCGAGCATCGCCAGGAGTCGGTGGGCAACGTGCTGGACGCGCTGCCGGCCGAGTCCGGCGACCTGGTGCTGATCCACGACGCGGTGCGTCCGTTCGTCTCGCAGGAGACGATCGCCGGGGTGATCGAGCAGGCCACAGCGCTACGGCGCGGCGATTGCCGGGGTCCCGGCGATCGACACCATCAAGCGGGTGGAGCGCCGGCCGGAGGGCGCGGTGGTGGAGGCGACGATTCCGCGCGAGCAGATCGTGCAGGCGCAGACGCCGCAGGGCTTCCGCTACGGACTGCTGAGCCCGATCTTCAACGAAGCGCGCATCGAAGGCTTCCAGGGAACCGACGAGGCCAGCCTGCTGGAGCGCGCCGGGACATCCGGTGCACGTGGTGATGGGATCGGCGCGCAATTTCAAGATCACGACTCCGGCCGACCTGGAGCTGGCCGAATTCTTCCTGCTCGCAGGAGCGGCGCCAGCGCGCCAGGGCGTAAGCAAATGAGCATGCGCATCGGCTACGGCTATGACTCGCACGAATTCCAGGCGGGCGTGCCGCTGGTGATCGGCGGAGTGAAGCTGGAGCACACCCACGGGCTGGCCGGGACACTCCGACGGCGACGTGCTGCTGCACGCCATCACCGACGCTCTGCTGGGCGCGGTCGCCGCCGGCGATATCGGCAGCTTCTTTCCGCCCAGCGACCCGCAGTGGAAGGGCGCCGACTCGGTGGTCTTTCTGGAAGAGGCCATGCGCCAGATCGAGCTGGCGGGCTTTCGCGTGGTCAACGTCGATACCACCATGATCCTGGCCGCGCCCAAGATCGTTCCCCATGCGGAGAAGCTGCGCGCCCGGGTGGCCGAGCTGCTGAAGGTTGAGACCTCCTGTGTCGGCATCAAGGCCAAGACGCCCGAGGGCACCGGAACCGAAAACGCGGCGATTGCGCACGCGGTGGTGCTGCTGGAGTCGATTCCGCTGGAGTCGCTGCTGGAAGAAGATGCGGTCGCGGTCGAGCGTGGAGGACGAGGACGAGTTTCCGGCCTGATCGACGGCAACGGCAACGGGAGACACTGAAGCGTTCGATCGAAAGAGCGCATCTTGCGGCGAAGCATAGCCAGATCTCCGGAGCAGCCGGTGCAGGGCTACCGGGCTAAAGCATCTTTATTTCCCTTACATTTTTCTCCAGCTCCAGTTACCTTACTAATCAACGTTCACTGGAAAACTCCAGGGGGTGGGCAGCGCCACGACCGCGCTGTGCCGCACATGCGCCATGACCGCGCCAAGGCCTTGTGCTTCCGGAAGAACCTCCAATTTTGATCCGATAAGCGAGAGCATGAGCCGCCTGTCGGGAGTACGACTGGCTGCGGCCGCTCACCTGACAAATATGGGAACCAACAACGGAAATCTGAATACTCTGACGATGCTGATCGCCACCACGCGTCCGGCGATCAAGGTCTTTGTCGCCACCACGGTGATGCTGAGCTTCATCAGCTTCTGGCGGGCGGCGGCCATCGTGCTCAGCGATCTGGCCTCGTCGGCCTACTACGTGGGCGGCGACGCCGAGAACGTAATCGGCAAGAGCGCTCCCTGGTTCGTGCTGGCGGTCATGCTGTTCAGCTACGCGGTGCGCTCCATCTACATCGAGTCCAGCAGCATGTTCGTGCGCGGCGGCGTCTATCGCGTGGTCAAGGAAGCGATGGGCGGCTCGCTGGCCAAGCTCTCGGTCTCGGCGCTGCTGTTTGACTACGTGCTGACCGGCCCGATCAGCGCGGTTTCCGCCGGACAGTACCTGGCGGGCTTCGTGGTCGGATCTTTCCGCCCGCCTCGGCCATCCGGTCAACCTGGCGGGC
This sequence comes from uncultured Acidobacteriota bacterium, assembly GCA_963737175.1. Taxonomy (GTDB): domain Bacteria; phylum Acidobacteriota; class Terriglobia; order Terriglobales; family Acidobacteriaceae; genus TOLSYN. The sequence continues at coordinate 50,592 of CAVTRQ010000018.1, forward strand.
TGGCGCGGCGACTATTTCGCTGCCGCCTTCGGCATTCTGGTGACCATCTATTTCTGGTGGAAGAACATCCAGGGCATGCACGAATCCAGCGAAAAGGCGATGCGCATCATGCAGATCACCACGGTGATGGTGGTGATGCTGATCGTCTGGTGCTCGGTCACCCTGGCGCTGCATCCGGCGACGCGGCACCTGCCGCCGCTGCCGACGCACCAGTCGATTCTGGCCGCCAACGTACACTCCCATGGCGACACCCTGGGCTGGCTCGCCCACTTGCCGCTGCTCACCATGCTGCCCTGGGTGCTGATGCTGGTCGGCTTCGGCCACTCGGTGCTGGCCATGAGCGGCGAGGAGTCGCTGGCGCAGGTCAATCGCGAGATCGAGCATCCCAAGCTGAAGAACCTGGAGAAGGCCGGAGCGGTCATCTTCCTCTACAGCCTGTTGTTCACCTCGCTGGTTTCCTTCTTCGCGGTGATGATCATTCCGGACGACAAGCGTCCGGAGTACTTTGCCAACCTGATCAGCGGCCTGGCCATGTACATGGCCGGCCCCTATAACCTGAAGCTCATCTTCCAGGGCTTTGTGGTGCTGGTCGGCGTGCTGATTCTCTCCGGCGCGGTGAACACGGCCATCGTCGGCGCCAACGGCGTGCTCAACCGCATCAGTGAAGACGGCGTGCTGACGCCCTGGTTCCGCAAGCCGCACGGCAAGTACGGAACCTCGCACCGGCTGATCAATCTGATTGCGATGCTGCAGTGCCTCACCATCATCGCCAGCCGCGGCAACGTGTATCTGCTGGCGGCGCTGTACGCCTTCGGCGTCATCTGGAGCTTCGCCTTCAAGGCGCTGGCGATGCTGGTGCTGCGCTTCACCGAGCCGGGCCATCGCGACTTCCGCGTGCCGGGCAACATCAAGATCGGCTCGCTGGAACTTCCCATCGGACTGGCGCTGATCACCCTGCTGCTGTTCGCCACCGCGCTGGTCAACCTGATGACCAAGCCGCTGGCGACGATGGCCGGCGTCAGCTTCTCGGTCATCCTGTTTGGCGTCTTCACGGTCTCGGAGAAGATCACCCACACGCCAGCGCGGCGCAGCAGCACGAGATGCGCGAGGAGTTCCGCGTCGCCGAGCAGCCGCTGATCGATCGCGAAGAGATGAAGGTGCGTCCGGGCAACGTGCTGGTCGCCATCCGCGACCCGCGCAATCTCTACTACCTCAATGACCTGCTGCAGAACACCGATACCACCAAGCAGGACGTGGTGGTGATGACCGCCCGCATCTACCACCGCGAACCGACCTTCAGCGGCAGCGCGCAGCTATGACAGCGAGGAGCTGTTCGACGAGTACGAGCAGCAGTTGTTCACCAAGGTGGTGGAGCTGGCCGAGAAGCAGGGCAAGCACGTTTCGCTGATGGTGGTGCCCACGGCCAATGTCTTCGACGGAATTGTGCAGACCGCGGCAACGGCTGGAGTCTTCGCGCATTGTCTGCGGCCTCTCCAACAAGCTTACGCTCGACGAGCAGGGCAAGCTGACGGGCGACGCCTGGGAGCGGCTGCCGGAGCCGCGCCCCAACATCGTGCTGGAAATCCACTCCCCCGACCACAGCGTCGACGGAGTATTACCTTGGCCCGCACACGCCGCGTTTGCGCGAGCAGGATCTGGAACTGCTGCACAAAATCTGGCTGGAGGTGAGCGCGGACCCGGAGCTTGCGTCGCCTGCACCACTATCACATCGTGGGCCTGGCCCTGGATCGTCTCGACGAGCGCCTGCACGGTCCGCAGCGCGAGGAGATTCTCGCCATGCTCAAGAAGGAACTGCCGAAGCCGGACGAAGGACGAGACGAGCCAGAGTAAGCGGAAGGTGATTTCCAGACGAAAGCAGCGCGGCCCCCGGGCCGCGCGCTTTTGCATCGAGGCGGAAACTACTCGGTGGTGGGAAAGGTCTGCGAGATGCGGTCATGCCAGCAGAGCGCATCTTCGTCCACCAGAGCCCAGAGAAAGCCAAGGGCCACCGAGGCGAACGAGATGAACATGAAACGCGCGCGGCGGCGGCGCTGCTTCCACTCCGGCACGCGGCCGTCAAAGGTGCTCAGGTGGATGCCTCTCATGCTCATGCCGAGGGTGCGCCCGGCGTAGAGCAGGAACAGATGCTGATAGACGGCCCAAAGCAGCACGGTCACCGCGCCTAGCGCCATCCAGAAGGGCTTGGCGTGCGGAACCTCCGGCAGGGCGCGGCAGGCCATGGCGCCAAACAGCGCGCCGGCGGCCATCACCACACCCCAATCCGTCAAGCCCGGCCATCAGCCGCGCCGGAGACCGGCGCCACCTGCAGCGGGACTTCGATCTCCGGCTCGCGACTGGCGCTCAGCCTCCGGCTCGTCGGCGTCCAGCCGAATCTCCGGGAAAAGCGAACCCTGCACGGCGGGCATGATGTCCTCGGGCACTTCGAGGATGCGCGGCCGGCGGTTCATCGGCTCGGCCAGTTCGTCGCGCGAGGGCTGCGGCAGCAGCGGCGGCTCCAGCAATGCGCGCGGGAAGACGATCAGATTTCCCTGCACCGGCACGGCGGGCGGCGTCGGGCGCAGGCTCCGGCACGGAGATGCCATCGTGGTCGAGAGACGATTCCGCGGTGACGGTTGGGCGGAATTCTAGATCCGCAGATCGCCGAGGGCCGGATCGTCAGGCGCCAGATCGTAGGCCGCTCGGTCGGAGACGCATCCGGGATGGAGTCGCGCAGCGCGGTCGCTCTCCGGCTCGCTCCGTACTCCACGGTTCATCGCACACTGGCTTCACGGCTAGCATCGCGACCGGCGTCATTGCCGGCGTCATTGGGCGTCATCGGTCACCCAGAACTCGGATTCCTGCTCCTCGGCGGGCGCGGTTGCGGACGGTTGAGCCCATCGGATCGCGGAGCTTTGGGTCGCAGACGGATGCGTCATGGATTCGGCGTTGAGGCGGCGGTAGTAGTTGGTGTCGAAGGCATGGCGTGCGGACTGGGCCGGGTTGCGCCTCCGCACCCTGGCGGCGACGCGGCTGGGCGCGGTCTGATGTCCGGAGCCGAGGTTCTGGGAGACAGGGCTCGGCGTGCTGAAACTCTGCGGGTTAGCGCTCGGTGTGCCAGGTCGTGACCAAGGCTCGGCGCCGCGGCGTCGGGACCGAAGTCGAGCGCTCGGAGAGTTGTCCCCGGCGCTGCGGCGCTTGCGGCGGGCACGGTAGCTGCTGACGCGCGAGGCGACTTCGGCGCGCCAGGCCTCGTCTGCGAGGGCCGGTGGCTGGAATCGTTTGCAAAGCGGGGTTCAATCGGCTCGTCTGATTGCATTCTGGGCCCTTGCGTCCACGGATAATCTGCGGGACAGCGGGACTGTCCACGGCTTTTGCTGTGGTGAGGCCGCGCGAGGACTCGCGCGGCCACGGAAGCAGGTGCATGGCGTACCGCAGAGCGGACAGTCCATGAGCGAGTTGTGGAGATTACCAGAGCGGCGAGGGGTTTTTCCGAAGCGTTAAACTTTGTGGCGGGCGGCTGCGCGTGCTAACTTGCAACCGGGCTCTGTTTGCTGCACCACGTGAACCGGCGAAACGCATCCCGATGACCCTTCGCACTCTGAGAATTATCACAGTCACGTTCGTAAGTCACCTGCTGCTGGCTCCCCTGGCATTTACCAGTCAGTTGCCTGCGCCCTCCTCGGGCGACGGAACGGCCGCGCCGCAGCCCTCCCAGGAGGTCACGATCAAGGCCCGGCAACAGGAGAAGCAGGGCGACCTCTACAAGGCGGACGGCGACGTGGAGATGCTCGTTCCAGAGCTACGTGCATGCGCGCCGAACACGGCACCTACAACGATGCCACCGGCGAGGTCGAAGCCACCGGCCGGGTGGTCTTCGACGGCGGACCGCACGATGCCCACCTCATCGCCGCCCATGCCACCTACAACGTGAAGAGCGAGACCGGAATGTTTCTACGACGTTTCCGGCACCTTTGGCGCCGTGGTGCGCGGGCAGACCGTGGTGCTCACCACCAGCAATCCGTTCGTCATCGCCGGACGCGAGGTGCGCAAGGTGGGCCGCAACCGCTACATCGTCTCCCACGGCAGCATCACCTCCTGCGCCGAGCAGGCCCCGACCTGGACCTTCAACGCGGAGAAGATCGACCTGGTGGCGGGCGAGGACGCCAAGCTCTATCACTCCAGCTTCCGCCTGCTGAAGCTGCCGATCTTCTACTTTCCCTACAATCAAGCTGCCGGCCACCGAAATGGCCCGCACCAGCGGATTCCTGCTGCCCGACGATCGGGCAATCCTCCACCAAGGGCTTCATCCTGGGCGAGTCGGTGTACTGGGCGATCAACCGCTCCAGTGACCTCACGGTCGGGGCGCGAGTACTTCTCCTCGCGCGGCTGGAGCCAGACGGTGCAGTTCCGCATGAAGCCCGGGGAAAACAGCTCGCTGGAACTGCACTACTTCGGCGTGATGGATCGCGGCGCTCCGGTGACCCGATCAGGACCAGGGCGGCGAGGAAGCGCGCTTGATCGGCGAGACCAGCCTCGACCACTGGCGCGCCGCGGCCAGCATCGACTATCTCAGCTCGTTCCTCTTCCGGCAGGCTTTTTCGGAGACCTACTCACAGGCGGTCAACTCCGAGGTGAGGTCGGTCGCCTTCCTCTCGCACAATCTGGCCGGCTTCTCGCTCAATGCCAGCGCCGACCGCTACCAGGACTTTTACCAGGATCCGCTGACCAACTCCTTCTCCGACCAGATCAAGATCCTTCACCTGCCGATGGTGGAGGTCAACGGACTGGAGCAGCCGTGCTGGTCTCGTCCCCGTTGCGGTGGGGCGTGGACGCCAGCGCGGGCGGCTTGCAGCGCAGTGAGCCGGGCTTTGTCACCGCCAACCTGGTCGGCCGTCTCGACCTCCGTCCGCGGCTTGCGCTGCCTCTGCAATGGAAGGGCTGGGATCTGCGGCCCGAGATTGCGGTGCACGACACGCTCTACACCCAGCAGCTCTCGTCGGCTTCGGCCGCCAATCCGCTGGGCGTGGCCAGCGGCAATGAGATCAACCGCCGCGACCTGGAAGCCGCGATCGAACTGCGTCCTCCGGTGCTGGAGAAGGTCTTCGACCGCGAGATCTTCGGCCGCCGCCTCAAGCACGTCATCGAGCCCATCTTCACCTATCGCTACACCACCGGCGTGAACAACTTCCAGAACGTCATCCGCTTCGATCAGACCGACATTCTCAGCAACACCAGCGAATTCGAGTACGACGTCATCCAGCGCATCTATGGCCGCCGCCGCTCCACCCGTCACGAGCCCGGCTGCGAGGCCGTCGCGCCGCCGCCGGCCGCGCGCCCGGAAAAGCTGCCTCCGGCCTACATTCCCGGCGTCAGCGAGTTGCGTCCGCACTGCGAGGACGAGAGCAAGACCACGCGCGAGCTGCTGAGCTGGGAGGTGAAGCAGAAGTACTACATCAATGAGAACTTCGGCGGCGCGCTGGTGACCGGGCCGCCGCAACGTCTTCACCACTACCGACGACCTGACCGGCATCGCCTTCCTGGACGGACCGCGCACCTGGAGTCCGGTGGTCAGCAAACTGCGCATTGCAGACCTCGGCCAATACCGACGTGCAATGGCAGCTGGACTACGATCCGGTGCGCGGCCGCATCAACTCCAGCGCGATCTTTGTCGAATATCGCCTGGGCGAGTACTTTGTCGGCCTAAGCGACTCCTTCTTCCACGTGCCCGCCGAGCCGGCTGCCGAGACCTCCAGCAACGCGCCGCTGGTATTCAACCAGTTCCGCTATCTGGTGGGCTACGGGCATCCGAATAAGCGGGGCTTCTCCGGAGGCTTCAGCATGGGCTACGACCAGAACCTCGGACTTCCTGCAATATGCCGCCGCGCAGAGCAGCTACAACTGGGACTGCTGCGGCCTGAGCGTCGAGTACCGGCACATCGACGTGCCGGGCGTGAACGTTGAAAACCAGTACCGCTTCTCCTTCACCCTGGCCAATATCGGAACCTTTGGAAACATGAAACGGCAGGAGAGCCTGTACTAGAGCGGCTTACTTACGCCTGCCATCGCCGGCCTCCCAGGACGGTAGAGGGCGATCGCATTGTCGTAGAGAACCTGCTGTGCGACGTCTGGGCCGAGTTCGTTCCGGATCAGCTCGATGTCGGCAGGGGAGAATGGCCGCTGAGCCCGGGTGGAAGGCAAGTCGGTGCCGAAGACCAGCGCCTCCGCATTCACCGAAACAATCGCTTTCATGGCGGCCGTAACATCCAAGGTGACCCGGCCGAAGCCGGTCGCTTTTACTTTCGCTCCGTGCTCGACCAGCTTCAACACCGTGGGTAGTCCCAGGGCGGAAAGTCCGAGATGATCGATGACGATCTGCGGCAGTGAGTTGAGCATGGGCACCAGCGGCGCGAGCTCCTGCGCCTCCGCGTAGATTTCAATGTGCCAGTGCGCCAGATCGTAGACGCGTCGCGCCATCGCCTCGATGGCGTCCACGCTTTCCGAACCGCCCCGCCGCAGGTTGAAGCGGACGGCGCGGACACCGGAACGCGCCAGTTCCAGGATGGTGTCATCGGCAACATCGCGGGGAAGCTGCGTAACCCCGACAAACGCCGGCCCGAGTCGCGACAGCGCGTCACGCAGGTAACTCTGGTCGTACGCTTGAAACGAGCCGGAGACCACCGCGCCGCCGGTGATCCCGAGCGGTCGGGCGATGGGCAGATAATCGGCGGTGGTGAACCATGGCGGCACGTAACCCTGGTTCGGGATCAATTCGAATCCGGGAGCGATCACGTGGAAATGAGCGTCGAAGATCATCTCGGCAGATTCTCCTTTTCATCGCTGCATCGCCCGAATTGTACAACAGGGAAGCCGGATGTATCTCATCGCTAGCTGTGCACGCCAACCACGCGAACGCGCGAACGCCCATCGGAGGCCGAAGCCGCCCTGCGGAAGGCAAGTGCAAGCGATTCAGCGTGAGCCGGCTCCGAGCCTCTGGCGAAGAATGCTCGCCGCCGATCTGGCTCACTGCCGATCTAGCTCACATCAGCCCCTGACTTTGGGCAGATCATCCTCAACGGCACTGACTGGATTGACTGCGGCCTTCGAGTCGCCAGGGCGATTTTGAGAGAACATGAGCTGATAGAGGGCATGGAAACGCCCTAGGAAGTAAACGTGGTAGAGCAGAATTGCTTGCAGAGGCGCATAGAAGCGCTTGCGCTGCCGGGCGCGGAACAACACCGTGGCAACCGGCGCAACATTGATCAGAGCGATGGAAAGCGCCAGCCGGAGTGCGATCGATGTCGGAGCGATGAACAGATTCAGAATCGCGCCAAGGCACAAAAGCAGGTGAGCGAAGGAGGTAAAAAGCGGCAGGGAGATCCAGGAATGTTTCAACATGCCAAACATGCCCAAGGTGCGCCATGACGTCTTGCGGAAGAAGACGCGCAGACTCTTGTCTCCGCCCAGATGGACCGAGCGGACGGCGTGCGCCTCATAGACTTTGAAGCCATTCTGATTGAGGCGCTGACACAACTCAGAATCTTCCGTGGTAATCAGGGTTTCGTCGAATCCATGGACGAACTGGAAGGCCTTGCGCCGGATCAAGAGATTGCCGCCGTTGAGGTAGTTGACGAAACCATCGTGCGAGCGGGCGTGGATGTTGTACCAAGTCTTCTCGATCCAATGGGGTGAGTGCGGCAGTTCGTATTTTGCTCCGGTGGCGTCCGCCCGCGTGCGCAGGACGTCCAGCGCCTGCTGAAAGTAGTCTGGATCGATGACGCAATCGGAATCGATGAAGCTCAAGAACTCGCCATCCGCCAGGGCTGCTCCGCGATTTCGCAGCGCGGCGACGGTGATGCCGGTGATCTGCAAGATCCGGGCGTGCCGGCCATACTCGGTCAGCAACATCTCGTAGGAGCCATCGGCGGAGCCGTTGTCGAGGACAATGAGTTCCGTGTTCCCGTAGCTTGCCATGGCCGCCAGGACCGAGTCGAGGCAGGCACGCAGAGAGGATTTCGAGTTGAATACCGGGATGACGATGGAAAATTTACCCGCTGCTCCGGGATTTGCCTGCAATAGCAACTCTGGAGAAGGCATGCACGGCGCGCTCATAAGAGATCCCCTGACCGAAGAATGTAAGCTCATCAGAGCTCGTCAGACACTTTCGCCTGACACTTACGTCAGACACTTACGTCAGACACTTACCATTGATTGGGATTGAGAGTTTCGGGATGCCTGCAGCTTACGTCAGAGTTAAATTTGGCTGGAATCCACCCAGGAGGGAAATTGCCGTCGCTCAGGCGCAGGGGCGATGAAGCGGAGGTGCGCGGCAAGCGAGCCACGCACTCTAATCCGCTGAAAGCCAGCGACTTTTCACCGCGTACAGGAGACAGGCCCGCGGGCTTCCTGTTTCTCGCCGGGCAACTCCGCCCAAGGCATGGGCTTCATCGCCTCAAAGCTGGAGCGCACGCGGTAGGTTGCGCCGTCGTCGCCTGCATTATTGATGGCGAGGACGAGTTCGTTCACGTGCAGGCAGAATTGTGCCGACAAGCGACACTCTCTGCCTCCGGCAATGGCTTCGGCAAGTTCCGCCACGCCTCTGGCGAAATCCATCTTATGAGCTTGCCTGTAACGGTTGGCGCCGGTGCCCGTCAACAGCGGATACTTGCGTCCACCGACCAACGGTAGCTTGGACAGCAACGGGTATCGGTGGGCAACGCGGCTGACGAAATTCCGCTTTTGGATGTAGACCGGGCAACGATAATCCCATGAGTCGCCGATTCGCAGGATGCCCTCCTCGCCGATAATCGTCAGCCTCCGGTCCAGCGGTGCGACGATGTTGCAGGTCAATCGCGCGACCACGCCCGACTCGTAACGCACGCAGGCGACGGAAAAGTCAGGTCCAGGATCTTCGACGCCATCGGCCACCCATTTCTCGCGCCTATCCCAGGATGAGAATGCGGTCACGCTCTCAGCTCGGCCGAAAAAGGCTGCGAGCCACGTCAGATAGTATCCGGCATGTTCGAGGGTGCAACCGACGGTGAGTTCATCCTTCCATGGCCACGGGGTTCCACTCTTGCTCTTCCATTGCCGATACCGCGTTGCCGCCAGGAAGCCATCATCGAGCTCCGCCCGCACCATTAAGACTTTGCCGATCTGGTTCTGACGCAATGCCTGCCAGATCGTCTGCGCGGTTTCGCTTAACACGCTGCCAGGCGCCGAAGAGAGCTGGAGTCCCTTTCGCTGTGCGAGGTCGACAAGTTGCTCGGCCTCACTCAGTTGAAGCGCCAGAGGCTTTTCCGAATACACATGCTTGCCCGCTTCCAGGCACCTGCGGGAAACCTCGTAATGGCTCCGCGGGTTGGTCAGGTTCACCACAATGCTGATGGATGGGTCTTTCAGCACGTCATCCAGCGAGGAATAGAGCGGAAGTTTGTAATACGCGGCGAAGTGGGTCGACCGTTCGGCGTCGCAGTCCATGACGCCTGCAATCTCCAGTTCAGGATGCGCCGGCAAGGTGCCAACGTAATAGTCCGCTACGAATCCGCACCCGACGAGGGCGATGCGCGTGTGCTTCATATGTTTTCCCTTTGCAGTATTGTTACCGGGCTCAATCGAGCCTCGAGGCTCGCGGTTGCATCCCTGTGCCCGAATTGCTGCCGTGCGTCGTCCATGATCCGCAGGACTCCGACGGTGTCACGCAAGGGCATGACCTTGCTCTCGGTTCGTCCTTCGCGGAGGCAGCGGACGACTTCTTCTGCCTCATAGTTTTTCCCATTGCCTTGGAACGAACGCACTATCGAGCGCTCGCTCAACATTGACTTCAGCGGATGTGCAAGCCTACGAACGAAGGCGGACGACTCAAGCGTGTTCATCAAGCCGCTTCTGGGGCTCGCCTGTAAGGTCGCGTCCTGAAACCTTCTCAACGAGCATTTCAGCGGACTGATCACCGGTTCGTGAATCCGCAGCCTCCCGGTCGCGCCCATGATGACCGCGTGGTTGGCTCCCAGGGAGCGCAGGCTGGCCGTAATTATCGCCATGGCGCCTCCTGGGTAGGTGAGAGTTACACAGCTCTGCTCGTCGACTCCGGTGGCGCCGATGGTAGCGCAGGCAGCCACCGCCGAAGGATCTCCCAAGAGGTTTTGGGCGAGCGAGATACCGTAGACCCCGAGGTCGAGTAGCGCTCCGCCGCCCAACTCGGGGCAGAACAGGCCGCTCGACGGCTGCACCTGCATCGGATGCCCGAGCGCGACGCTTAACATGCGGATGTCTCCGATGCTGCCGCCACGCACCATTTGCCGGACCTCGCACATGAGCGGCAGGAAGCGCGTCCACATCGCCTCCATGCAGAACAGGCCACGGCGGCGCGCGGCGTCGGCCATTTTCTGGCCTTCGGCCGCATTCAGTGCGAATGGCTTTTCGCAGAGCACAGGCTTATCTCCGCTGAGACAAAGCATGGTGTGCGCATGATGCAGGCTGTTCGGGGTGGCGATATAGACCACGTCGACATCGTTGTCACGGACAAGATCCTCGCAGCTGCCGTAGGCCCGCGGCAACCCGAATTGCTGCGCGAATTCGCGTGCTCTCTGCTCGCCGAGTGAGGCCACGGCGAGCGCTTCCGCATCGGGAACGAAGCGCAGTCCTTCGACAAAGCGCGCGGCGGCATATCCCGTACCCAGAATTCCCCAACGGATTTGGCCAGAACTGGAAGGCTTATTCATGGCGACGAATCACACCTGCCCAAATTAGTTGTTGGTGCCGCAGGGGGGCGCAAGAGGGCTGAGTTTCGGATGGCTTGTGATGGCGGAGACTCCGGCGCTCAGATCTCTGGATCATGTCTGAGTAGATGTTCAGCAGTTCTGAACCGTTGCCTTCCGCAGGAGATCATTTGGCCCTGTGGGCTGGCGACAGTCGTCAGCTTACGATGAAGGCTGAACGCTTTCAATTACTTAGGAATCCAAGCCGAAGCGTGCGAGCTGGCCGGGTTAGCTGTCTTTGCGGTAAAGAAGCTCGCGCATGGCTTGCCTCCGAGCCTCGTTGGCTTCGCTCACGCTCTTGCGTTCGTCGGCGTCCATACGGCGCTTGGTGATGGGGTCGGTTGATTCGGGAACACTGCACTCTGGGCAGCGGTTGGCAAAGCCGGGCTTGTCCGGCTTCAGCTCAAACTCTTCTTTGCAGACGACGCAGACTTTGATGGGAAAACTCATCTTGCTTTTATTTTACCGCGAAGGGATGGACACTTTCACTTCGCCAGATTCTTCCTAGGGCCACACCGACTCCCTTTTACTCCGTTCTTGAGAAATTCATCCGCGAGTGTGGCTTTGGCCTTGCAAAAGCGCTCCCGAGCAGTACAATTCGGGCGATTCGGAGTTGAAAGGAAATTGCGGTTCATGGCGTTCTTTCCGGTTTGTGGAAGGCATAGGGAAGCAGCAGGAAGAGGCAGAGATGAAGCGCTTGATCCAGAATCACACCTTCACCGAATTGAAGGTCGGCGACACGGCGAGCATCGTTCGCACGCTGACGTACGAAGATATTGAGCTGTTTGCAATCATGTCGGGGGACATGAACCCCACTAACCTCGATCGGGCATTCGCCCAAGGGGATACCTTTCACGAGATCGTTGGACATGGGATGTGGGGTGGGGCGCTGATTTCTGCCGTTCTAGGCACCGAACTTCCTGGTCCAGGCACGATCTATGTGGGCCAGTCGCTGGAGTTCCTTGCCCCGATTGCGCTGGGCGACACGATTACGGTCACGCTGACGCTCAAGCAAAAGATCGCGCAAAAACGCCAGGTCATCTTCGATTGCCAGGCGCGCAATCAACGTAGCGAAGTGGTGATCACCGGCACGGCTCGGGCCATCGCTCCCACCGAGAGGATTTGCCGCGAGCCGGTCATCCTGCCCACGGTCGAACTGGTGGAGAAAGGGAGGCATCACCGGCAGATCATCGCAAAAGCCGAGGGCCGGGCCCCGATCCGTACCGCCGTGGTTCATCCCGTTCATACGGTTTCTCTGCTCGGGGCCATCGAGGCGGCGAGGGCAAAGCTGATTGTCCCGGTTCTGGTTGGACCCGAGGCAAAGATACGCGCGGCCGCCCAATTGGCCCACGTGGATCTTTCCGGCTATGAGGTGGTCGATGCGGAAAACAGCATCGCAGCGTCATTCCGTGCGGTTGCCATGGCGCGGGAAGCCAAGGTGGAAGCCCTGATGAAAGGCGACCTGCACACGGACGAACTGATGCACGCGGTTGTAGACTCGCAGCATGGGTTACGGATCGAACGCCGCATCAGCCATGTGTTCGTCATGGATGTAGCCAGCTACCCGCGCCCGCTGTTCATCACGGACGCAGCCATCAATATTTTTCCTACCCTCGATCACAAACGCGAGATCATCCAGAACGCCATCGAACTGGCTCACGCCTTGGGACTTGCCCTGCCCAAAGTTGCCATCCTTTCGGCGGAAGAGACGGTGAGGTCGAAGATCCCATCCACCGTGGAGGCCGGGGCGCTGTGCAAGATGGCCGATCGCGGTCAGATCACGGGCGGCATTCTGGATGGGCCGCTGGCCTTTGACAACGGCGGTATCCGCCGAAGCCGCGAAGACCAAGGGTCTCGCTTCGGCGGTTGCGGGGCAGGCCGACATCTTTGTCGTACCGAACATCGAGGCGGGAAACATGCTGGCCAAGCAACTCGAATATCTGGCGGGAGCCGAGATTGCCGGCATCGTACTCGGCGCTCGTGTTCCGATCATTCTGACCAGTCGCGCCGACCAGACGCTTGCCCGTCTGAGTTCCTGCGCCCTGGCGCTGTTGTTGGTACACCATCAGCAAGCGGCAGAAATCGGCATCGGCAGTATGATTCTCGTCACTCAATTCCGGGTCGTCGAGTATCAAATTCGCGCTCTTCCCGGCCGCAGGGGAGATCAGCCGCGGGAGCATTTTGTGCGACGGGCAGATCGATGGGATTGGCGACGAAGTGCACTTTGTCGCGGTGGATGCTGTGGGACATCCGATCGCCAATGAGCGCCTCGGTGAAGGAACAACCCATCAGGACGCACTCGGTCTTTTGTTGCGCTGGCTGGAAGGCCACTTCAGCGATCGCCGCTTGGTCGGCGCTGGACATCGCGTCGTTCACGGCGGTACCACTTACTCTGCATCGGTGATGGTGAACGCCGGCCGTGATTGCGGATCTGGAGCAACTGGTGCCCCTGGCGCCGCTTCATCAGCCCCACAATCTTGCTGCCATCAAAGCGCTGGCCGCTCTGCATCCGGCTTTGCCGCAGGTGGCCTGCTTTGACACGGCGTTTCATTGCACCCAATCTCGACTCGCCACTTCGTTTGCGACTTCCGCGTGCGCTTACCGACGAGGGCGTGCGGCGCTACGGCTTTCACGGACTCTCGTACGAGTACATCGCTTCGGTCCTGCCAAGTTATGCGGGTCCGGCTGCCGAAGGCAGAGTGGTGGTCGCCCACCTCGGCCAGGGCGCCAGCATGTGCGCCATGAAGGCCCGCCGGAGTGTTGCAACCACCATGGGATTCACCGCGCTCGACGGCCTCCCGATGGGCCACCGCTGCGGCGCTCTTGATCCCGGTGTCGTGCTTTATCTGATGGCGGAAAAGAAGATGGATACGGCAGCCCTTACCAGCCTGCTGTATGAACGCTCCGGGTTGTTGGGGGTGTCGGGCGTCAGCGACGACATGCGCACTCTATTGGCGAGCCACGATCCGCGGGCGGCAGAAGCCGTCAAGTTGTTCGTCTACCGAATTGGCCGCGAACTTGGCTCTCTGGTGGCGACGTTCGGTGGGCTGGATGCTCTGGTGTTTACCGGTGGCATCGGCGAGCACGCTGCCGCGATTCGGGAACAGGTTTGCAGGCAGGCTGTCTGGCTGGGCGTAACGCTCGACGTGGACGCGAACCTGGACGGCGGACCTTGCATTACGCGCCGCGATAGCGCGGCCTCGGCTTGGGTGATTCCGACCGATGAAGATCTCATGATCGCCCGACATACCGCGAAACTCATCAGTGCCCCCATCGCAGCAGCATCCAGTGCGGGCGGGAGAGAGAAGCTATGACTACGAATACAGTTGCGCCTGAGGTTCGGAAAAATCGCCAGGAGCACAGTGTTCCTGCCTTCTGGCCGTTGGCGGCGGCGATCGAACTCGGCGAAGAAGGGATGAGGCTGTATCTGGATAATCTCCGCTATCTTGCCGAGGCGGAGGAAATTACGTTTCCGCCGCCGCCTGAATGGGCCACGGCGAACCGCATACAGTTGGAACTCGAAACCATGCAGCTTCGAGACTTTTCCCCGAACACGAGCCGAAGCACCGAGCATGCCGGTTCTGGTGGACGCTCCCTATGCCGGGCATAGTTCCACGATTGCCGACTATGCCAAAGGTCAGAGTTTGGTCGAGACTCTGCAGGCTGGAGGGTTGGAGCGTGTGTTGGTCACCGATTGGAAAAGTGCGACGCGTGGCGATGAAGGATTTCGACATCGACAAATACCTCGCCGACATGGACAAGGCTGTCGAGACGTTAGGGGGCAGCGTGCACCTGATTGGCCTTTGCCAGGGCGGCTGGATGAGTGCCATGTACACTGCGCTGTTTCCGGCCAAGGTGCGTAGCCTGGTGCTGGCCGGAGCGCCGATCGACGCCGATGCCGGCAATGGCGCAATCAAAGAGATGGCGCACAGCCTGCCAATGTCTTTCTATGAAGAATCTGGTGGCAGCCGGCGGCGGCTTGATGCGTGGACAGATGATGGTGGCCGGCTGGAAAAGTATGCATCCGGAGAAGCAATGGGAGAAGTACCTGGATCTCTACGAACACATCGAGGAGAAGAACTATATCGAGCGAACCGAGACCTTCGAACGCTGGTACGAGAATCCGATCGATTTGCCCGGCGCATTTTATCTCCAGGCCGTCGAGCAGCTCTTTAAGGAAAATCGGCTGGCTCGGGGAGAATTTATTGGCCTGAGCAAGCAACTGTCGCTGAACGACATTACGATGCCCGGTGTATCTGCTGGCGGGCGAAGGCGACGACATTACGCCGAAAGAACAGGTTTTCGACGCCGAGAAATATCTGGGAACCCCGAAGCACAAGATCATCAAGACGCTTGCCCCTGGCGGGCACATCGGCCTATTCATGGGCACCAGGACGCTGGCGGAATACTGGCCACAAATTGCCCGCTGGATTCGCGAGGCGGAGTTTGCCAACGCAAGCCACGTTGGACGAGGGTAGATCCGGAACAAGGTACGTAACTGAACGAGTAGAGG
>CAVTRQ010000019.1:0-181067 GCA_963737175.1 uncultured Acidobacteriota bacterium
AAGTAATCCGAACGCGCCGCCCCACGAGCCATTTCAGTCAGCAGGCAGCAAACGGCATTACCATATCGGTAGCGGTCTCTGGCCGGAGAGTGCGCGGTTTCAGGCCTTCGCTTTCCCCTCCACGTAGCACACTTTGATGACGAGCTCATCGTCGGGGCCGGTAGCGTTGGAGACCGGCTCAGGTCCAGGGCGCTCTTCCCACTCGAACCAATCTTCGGCGGAGTACGCACTCGGCCCTGGCGGTAGGCGTCTCACCGTGACCGTGTGCCGCGGCCCGGCGTAATCGGCGGGCAGCGTCTTGAGATAGCCGTACTCAAGCCGGAGACGCTTCGGTGCCGTGCTCATCCGGTTTTGTTGCTCCAGGCGCGCTAACCTGGATAACCAACGATCTCATAGGGTCTCCACCGGAAAGCTGGCAACCCACTTGTCCAGCTGCTCTTGGGTTAGCTCGCCGCCATTGTTGCCCGTGGCAAGCACCACGTTCTCGACACCGTACCGTTCGGCCACAGAGTTCTTCTGCACGTGGAGTTCGCCAAGTCTCGCGAGGCTTCCGTTACCGCCGGGGGCAGCAGCCCCACTTCGAGCTTGCGCAGGCGTCTCTCCAGCACGCGCATCAGTCGCTCCTCAATTCGCAACACCCCTCGATTTGTGTGATAGAATACGGAACTAATTGAAGTCCACGGACGACCCATGATCCCTCTCTTTGATTCGGAATCGTTCGCATTCATCGGCAGCGCAGACGGCGAACTCATAGTGAACTGCCGGAAATGCCGATGTGAAGCTGAAGCGCAAATCGACACCATAAAGATCGCGCTATCCGTGACCTGCCGGGTCTGCGGCACGAACGCGGAGTTCAGGTTCAGGCCCTCGGTGCGCGTTGCTCCCCGCTTAACAAATGGCCGCCAAAGCCTAGAGGCCTGCGTTGGCGTTGAGGGCGACTCGCTCCTCACGCCAGTCTGAAGGTTCACGCTACGGCCTCCATTACCCGCCGCACGCGAGCCGTGAGACGGCGTCGCCCCAGTTGCTCCGCGAGTTGCCTCATTCGCTCCGCAATCTGCTCGGGCGAGGCGTCTGGCCCCAGTTCCACCCGCACTGCGCGCACGCGCACCGCCAGATCCATCTCGGCCTTGCATCCGCGGCAGAGGCCGGAACGGTGCAAGCGGCGGCGTGGCAGATGGCACCGCGACTCCAGCCGCGCATTCGCTACTTCCGGCCACCATTCGCAATGTGAGCGCGCACCCTGGACAAGGCACGCTGGCACAACATTGTTGATGGTCCCAATTCAGCCCATTCGTTTTTGCTGAAAAATCCCGATCGCCTGGTGCTGGATTTCAGCAACGCTGTACTGGAAACATCGGTTAGAAACATCGCGGTGCATACCAAGGACGTGCTCGAGGTCCGCGTTGGACGCTTTCAGTCCGAACCTCCCGTGATACGCGTTGTCATCGACCTGAGCGGCCCGCGCGCCTTCGATGTTGTGTCCTCGGATCAACAGGTTCTTGTGCGGGTCAAGTCCCGCGACGCCGGAGTGTCGTCAGCGCCGCTGAAAGTCGCGCCATCCCCGGTCCTGGCTTCGGCCGTTGCACCGGACCTGGCCGGCCGGACGAATTCCGGCAGCGATAGCCCAAGTATTCGCGCAGCAGTGGCAAAGGCATCCATCCCGCTCCCGGCCGTATCGTCCCCCGGCGCTATGCCTGGAGCTACTCCCGGCGGCAACAGCACGTCACCGCTTCGCGATCTAAAAACTTCCGGGTCCAAAGTGCCCGCCACCGACACCACGAATTCCGGGCCCAAAGCGCAGGCTGTCACCACGGCAGACAAAGCGCCTACCACCGGAGCGGCATCCGTTGCTGCTTTCCCGGCTGCGAAGCTCTCGCCGAAGGTTGTTCAGCCCGCGGTCGAGGCCGCCCGACCGCCCTTGCCGGTTCTGGAGCAAACCGCCGCCATCGCTGTCGCGAAGGCCCCAGCCAGCACCCCTCCACCGAGTCCAGTTCAAGAAACTTCGGCTCAAAATCGGGCGCCATTGAGGCCGCGACTTCCGGGCCCAAAGCGCCGCCCGCTGCTACGGCTGACATAGCGCCTACCGCCGGAGCGGCATTGGTTGCAGACAAAGCGCCTGCGACCGGAGTGGCATCCGTTGCTGCCTCCCCGGCTGTGAAGCTCTCGCCGAAGGTTGTTCAGCCCCCGGTCGAGACAGCCAGCCTGAGTGTGCCGGCCCCAAGAGCAATTTGTCGCCGTCGCGAAGCCCCTGGCCAGCGTCCCTTCACCGAGTACGGATCAACCAATGGTGGGACCCAAGGCGCCCGTCGGAGTCACGACCTCCGAGCCCAAAGCACCGCCTGCGGCTACGGCTGTTGAAGCGCCTGCAGCCGCCATCGCGCCGGCTGAAACTGCACCTGTTGCTGCCTCCCCGGCTGTGAAGCTCTCGCCGAAGGTTGTTCAGCCCCCGGCTGGAGATGGCCCGCCTGAGTCCACCGGCCCCGGAGCAATCCACCGCCATCCCAGTGCCGCCCTCTCCTGTTGCCAGCAAGTACACCGGCGAGCCGATTTCGGTGAATTTGAAGGATGTGGATCTGAAGGATTTCTTCCGTCTCATTCACGAGATCAGCGGATTGAACATCGTTCTTGATCCCAACGTGAAGGGAACCGTGACCCTGGTGCTCGACGACGTGCCCTGGGATCAGGCTCTGGACATTGTGTTGAAGAACAATGCGCTGGATCGCGAACTGCAGGGAAACGTGCTTCGCATCGCGGCCACGGACACGCTGCGCAGGGAGGCGGTGGATCGTCGCGCCCAATCCGAGGCGGTCGCTCTCGCCGTGGATCGCCAGACCATCACGCGCTTTCTCAGCTATGCCAAGGCGAGGGAAGTCGTTCCGACCATCAAGAAGTTCCTGACCGCGCGCGGCGATGTGATCTCGGATGAACGCACCAACGCTCTCATCATCTCGGACATTCCGAGCGTGCTCCCCAACCTGGATCGCCTGATCTCGCAGTTGGACAAGAAGAGCCAGGAGGTGGAGATCGAGGTGCGCGTGGTTTCGGCAACCCGATCGTTCACCAGGGATCTTGGATTCCAGCTCGGCTTTAACTGGGGCAATGGCGTCACCACGATCGGCGGCTCCAATCCGAATCGGAGCACACTGACCTCGGTCACCACGGCACCACGGGCATCACCAGCACCATGCCTCTTTTCTCGAACTTTCCGGCAACCGGAGCCGACCACCGGTTTTTCGTTCAGCAACATCACGGCAAGCTATGGGATCGACGCGATCCTGACGGCGGCCGAGACTCACAACCTGGCCAAGGTTCTCTCGCGTCCCAGGGTTGTGACCCAGAGCAACGTGAAGGCCGAGGTGAAGCAGGGCGTGAAGACTTCCCGTGTACACCGCTGGCACGGCCAATGCCAATGCCAGCGTTTCCTATCTCGATGCGGTCCTGCGCCTTTCGGTCACTCCGCAGATCACCGCGGACAACACGATCTTTTTGACCGTGGATGTGGAGAACACGCAGCCCGAGGGGCGGCACACGGCAACGGCAACTTCGATCCTGACGACCCAGCAGGCCACCACCCAGGTGCTGGTCACCGATGGCGGCACGGTCGTGATCGGCGGCGTCATCCAGACGACCAACACGGTCAGCACCACGCAGACGCCCGTTGCTGGGCAATATTCCGTGGCTCGGCAATCTGTTCAAGGAGCGCTCGGTTTCGACGGAGACCGATGAACTGATCTTCTTCATCACCCCGAAGATCATCCAAACCTAGTCAGCGCTGCACTGCTTGTCGGCAGCAAGCGGGCTTCTTCGGAAGCCCATTTTGCTTTGGAGCATGTACAATCATGCCGATGGACTTTCGAGGGCGGCAGAAGAATCTGCGCGAGGCGCTGGACCGGCGGAAGGTGGATGCACTGGTGGTCACGCATCTGCCGAACGTGCGCTATCTCTGCGGTTTCACCGGCAGCGCGGGAGTTCTGCTGGCGGCCGCGGCGTCCGGTCTTCTTCACCGATGGAAGGTATGCGGAGCAGGCCTGCGGCCCAGGTTGCAGGCGCGCGCATTTCCATCGTACAAGGGCGGCGCGCTGGCGGCCGTGGCCGCAACCTGCGTCAAGCTGGGACTCAAGCGCGTGGCCATCGAGTCCGAGCATCTTACCGTGGCTCAGCTCGGACGGCCTTTGAGCAGGCGCTGGGCAAGGGAGTCAAAGTCATCCGGCTGGCGGGCGTGGTGGAAGCGTTGCGCGCGCTGAAGGATGCGGATGAGATTGAGTTGCTGCGCAATGCCGTGGAACTATCCTCGCAGGCTCTTCCGGCCCCTGCTACGATCCATGCGCGCTGGCGTGGCCGAATCGGCGATTGCGGCAAAACTCGAATATCATGGCCAGGAAAGCCGGCGCGGAGCGGAATGTCATTTGAGACCATCGTTGCCTCGGGTGAACGCTCGGCGCTTCCTCACGGTGTGGCTTCTGCCGCAAAACTGCCCGCCGCGGGATTCGTGGTGTTAGACTATGGAGTTGTACTCGACGGATACTGCAGTGACATGACCCGGACCGTTCATCTTGGCAAGGCTTCGGCCGAGGCGCGCGCGCTGTACGTTGCGGTTCTGGAGGCGCAACTGGCGGCCATCAGCGTGGTGCGGCCCGGAGTCACCGCGGCAGAGGTCGATCGGGCGGCGCGGCAGGAGTTGAAGCGCGCCAAGCTGGATCGCTTTTTCACCCACTCCACCGGACACGGTGTGGGACTGGAAATTCACGAGTTACCGAGGCTGGCGGCAGGCAATGATGCAATTCTGCAGCCGGGGATGGTGATCACCATCGAGCCCGGGGTCTATCTGCCGGGCAAGTGCGGCGTCCGGATTGAAGATATGCTGCTGGTGACCGAGCGCGGATATGAGGTGTTGACGCCGGTAAGCAAAGAGCTGATCGAACTGAACTGAAGTGTTGAATTGCGGGTAAATACAAAAAGGTGGTAAATCCATAACTGCGTCGCCAACCGTGCGGCGCTCCTGGCAGCCAATGAATCAGAAAGAAATCAAAGAGCTGGTTGAGTTTCTCGTTGAGAAGGATATTGCCGAGTTCGAACTGGAGCGCGGCGATGTCAAGATTCGCATCAAGCGTGCGCAGGCTGTCGTGGCTGCTCCTGTGGCTGCTTCCTATGCGGCGCCCGCTGCAGCGCCGTGCCGCCCTGCCGCCGCTTCCAACTCCGGCATCGGCTCCAGCGGCAGCTCCCGCCGCCTGAGAGCGAGGAGGGCATCGACATCATCAAGTCTCCCATCGTGGGGACCTTCTACGAGGCTGCGTCTCCGGGCTCGCCTGCGTTTGTGAAAGAGGGCGATACCGTCGCGGTCGGCCAGGTGCTCTGCATCGTCGAGGCCATGAAGCTGATGAACGAGATTGAATCGGACGCGGCGGGCCAGATTGTAAAGATTCTGGTTTCCAACGGTCAGCCGGTCGAGTACGGCCAGCCACTGTTCAAGATTCGCACCAAGTAAACCAGCGGAGCCGGACTGGTCCGCTCCGTTGTCTTCTGCGGCGTATCGGAGGCGCTCTGCGCATTCGTGCGAACCGCGCCGTGAGCCACGCACACGGAATAAGGCGCGGCCACGCCGAACGCCGGCCAGGCCGGCGGGAGCACACTGAAGCATGTTCAAGAAGATTCTGATTGCCAATCGCGGGGAAATCGCGCTCCGCGTCATTTGCGCCTGCAAAGAGCTGGGCATCAAGGCCGTCGCGGTTTATAGCGAGCCGGACCGCAACTCACTGCATGTCCGCTTCGCCGATGAAGCGCTTTGCATCGGACCGGCGCGCGCCGGCGGAAAGCTACCTCAATATTCCGGCGGTGATCAGTGCCGCCGAAATTGCCAATGTCGATGCGATTCATCCCGGCTACGGATTGCTGAGCGAAAACGCAAATTTCGCGCACGTCTGCGAAACCTCCGGCCTCAAGTTCATCGGACCGCCGCCGGACATCATCCGCATGATGGGCGAGAAGGACCAGGCGCGCCAGGCGATGAAGACGGTGCGGAGTGCCCATCCTTCCCGGCTCTGACGGCGTCATCGCGCACCGAGGAAGAGGCTCTGGAATGGGCGCGAGCAGGTCGGCTTTCCGGTCATCGTGAAGGCGGTGGCGGGCGGCGGCGGACGCGGCATGCGCATCATCCGCTCGGCCGAGGAACTGCCCCACAGTTCAATGCCGCGCACTCGGAGGCGGCCTCGGCCTTCGGCAATGGCGACCTCTACATGGAGAAATTCGTCGAGCGCCCCCGTCACATCGAGTTCCAGATGTTGGCCGATGAGCACGGCAACGTGGTCAGCCTGGGCGAGCGCGACTGCTCGATCCAGCGCCGTCATCAGAAGCTGCTGGAGGAATCGCCCTCTCCCGCGCTATCTCCCGAACTGCGCACCAAGATGAACGCCCTCCTGGAAAAGACGATGAAGGAGATCGGCTATTTCAATGCCGGCACGCGTCGAGTTTCTGCTGGATGAGGATACCGGCAACCTTACCTTCATGGAGATGAACACCCGCATCCAGGTGGAGCATCCCGTCACGGAATTCGTCACCGGCGTTGACCTGGTGAAGAGCCAGATTCTGATCGCCGCCGGAGCCAAGCTCACGCGACATCATCACCGCAGCCGATCGTTCCCCGCGGCCACGCCATCGAGTGCCGCATCAACGCCGAGCATCCCGAGAAGTTCACCCCCTCGGCCGGCAAGATCACTGTTTTCAACCCGCCCGGTGGAATCGGCGTCCGCGTGGATTCCGTGCAGTATCAGGAAGGCGTCGTGCCTCCCTATTACGATTCCATGATCGCAAAGTTGATCGTCCACGGAAAGGATCGCGCCGAGGCGCTGGCCCGCATGAACCGCGCCCTGGACATGTTTATCGTCGAGGGCATTCACACCTCGATTCCGCTGCACAAGCGCATTCTGGCCGGAGCAGGACTTCATCGACGGAAAGTTCGATACGAAGTTCATGGAACGCTTTATGCCGAAGAAGTAGCACGCAAGGAAAATCAGCAGGGCGGCCTCGTGCCGCCCTTTTTCACACTTCGGAGCTTGCGGCCATGAAGATCCCACTCCTCTACCCCATCCTCGACGCAGACAGCCTGAGCGCCAGTTGCGAAGAAGGAAAGCTGCTGCAAGCGGTCTGCTCTCATGCGCTGGCTCTGGCCGAGGCCGGCTGCACCCTGCTGCAGTATCGCGCCAAGCGGCTGAATGTGCGCGAGGCGCTGGCGCAGGCCCGGGAGTTGCGCCGCCTGCTCCCGGGAGTCACGCTGATCATGAATGATCGCGCCGACCTCTGCCTGGCCGCGGGCTTCGACGGCGTACACGTAGGACAGGACGATCTTTCGCCCGAAGGCGTCCGCCGCGTGGTAGGCGCGGACAGCATCGTTGGCCTCTCCACCCACAACTCCGTCCAGATGGCCGAGGCGCTTGACGAAGCCGGTGGACTACCTGGCCATCGGTCCCGTCTTTGCCACCGGCAGCAAGCAGAATCCGGATCCGGCGGTTGGCATTGGCCGGTGTCTCCGAGGCTCGGCGCTTGCGCGATGACTCCGGACGGGCGCTTCCGTTGGTGGCCATCGGCGGCATCACCCGCGCCAATGCCGAGGCCGTTCTGCAAGGCCGGCGCGGATTCGGTGGCTGTCATCGGCGACCTTTCCCGTTCCCCGCGCGAATCGGCGAGGGAATTTTTCCGCCTGATGATGTAGAGTTCTGTTCAACCGTGCGGAATGGCTTTAGTTGTCTTTTCGCTCATGCCCTGCGGCGAGTTGCAACGAGTTACAGCAACGCTTAATCGCCGAAAACATTCTGATCAAGGAGAGCGGTGAGTCAGCTCGTGAACGCCATCTCATCCCGGTCAGGATCAGGAATTTGTAAAAGGCCTGGGGCTCACCAGCGCCACCACGCTGGTGATGGGCTCGATGATCGGATCGGGCGTCTTCATCGTGGCCGCCGACATCGCGCGCATCGTGGACTCGCCCGCCCTGCTGATTGCGGCATGGCTGGTGACCGGCTTCATGACCGTGGTGGCGGCGCTCTCCTACGGCGAACTGGCGGCGATGATGCCCCACGCCGGCGGCCAGTATGTCTACCTGCGAGAGGCGCTCGGGCCGTTGTGGGGCTTCCTCTACGGCTGGACGCTCTTCCTGGTGATTCAGTGCGGCACGATTGCCGCGGTCGGCGTCGCCTTCGGCAAGTTTCTCGGCGTCTTCCTTCCTTCCGTCTCCTCCTCTAACTGGATCGTGCACCTCTGGAAGGTTCCGCCGATTCATCTCGGCCCCATGGTGCTGGGCAACATGGAGGTCGGGTTGAACACCCAGAACCTGGTTGCCATCGCCATCATCGTGTTGCTCTCCGCGGTCAACATCTTCGGCGTCAAGACCGGAGCCATCGTGCAGGTGGTGTTTACCACCGCCAAAGTCGCGGGCCTGCTGGGGCTCATCCTGCTCGGCATCTGGGTTGGAAGCACGCCGGAGGCGCTCAGCGCAAATTTCGGTGCCAACTTCTGGCTCCACGCCGGGCTGGGCGCGCTGCACAAAATTCCCGTCGGCGTCAGCGGAGCGACCGCGCTGGTCTCCACCATTACGGTGATCGCCGTGGCGCAGGTCGGATCGTTGTTTTCCGCCGATGCCTGGAACAACGTCACCTTCACCGCCGGAGAGGTCCGCAACCCGCAGCGCAATCTGCCGCTCTCGCTTGCCGTCGGAACCGGCGCGGTCATCCTGCATCTACATTGCCGTGAACTTCATCTATCTGCTGGTGCTTCCACTCTGGGGCGACCCGTACGCCATGACCAGCGTCGGGCGCGGCATCCAGTACGCCTCGGAGGACCGCGTGGCCACGGCCGTCATGCAGCAGATCATGGGACAGAGCGGCGCCAAGTTGATGGCTCTGGCCATCCTGGTCTCCACCTTCGGCTGCAACAACGGACTGATTCTGGCTGGCTCGCGCGTCTATTACGCCATGGCCAGCGACGGACTCTTTTTCCGTTCGGTAGGCCGGCTGCATCCGCGCTTCAAGACTCCGCACCTGTCGCTCATGGTGCAGGCGCGTCTGGGCCAGCGTCCTGTGCCTCAGCGGAAGCTACGGCCAGTTGCTCGACTACACGATCTTTGCCGTGCTGCTCTTCTACGTGCTCACCCTGGTGGGACTCTTCGTTCTGCGCCGCACCCGTCCGGATGCGCCGCGTCCTTATCGCGCCCTGGGCTATCCCTGGCTGCCCGCCATCTACATTGTGATGGCGTTGTTCATTGATGTAGTCTTGTTGCTCTATAAGCCGCAGTACACGTGGCCGGGCCTGGTCATTGTCCTGCTTGGCATCCCGGTCTATTTCCTGTGGTCGCGTTTTGGGGCCGCGTCCCAGGGTCGCGCCTTGGAGTAAACGCCGGCCAGGGTGGCTCCCGCACCTACTACTCTTAGGTAAACTGAGCTGATGAAAAACATTCTCCAATTCGCAATCTCGCTTCCGCGCAAGGTTTACGGACGGCTGAAGGTGATGCAGCAAGGCCAGATCAAGAGCTTTGGCGCCTACCAGCCGTACGTCCAGGGGAAGCGTGGATTGGAAATTGGCGGGCCTAGCGACATCTTTCGGCGGCGAGGTGCGCTCCCGATCTATGACGCAATAGGAAGCTTGGATAACTGCGATTTTTCTTCTTCGACGGTGTGGTCCAAACACGCAGCGGAGTTCGTGTTCAGTTCCAAGAAGGCGCCTGGCAGGTCTTTCTTTGCGGAAGGCTCGAACCTGGTCGCGATTCCGTCCGCGTCTTATGAAGTGGTGCTTTCGTCGCATAATCTGGAGCACCTCGCCAACCCGGTTCAGGCTCTTAAAGAATGGCTGCGAGTATTGAGGCGGGATGGCGCGCTGGTGCTGGTGCTTCCTGATTACCGGGCTACATTCGATCACCGCAGGAAACCGACGAGCGTCAGCCACATGCTGAGTGATTTCGAGCGCGGCATGGGGGAGGATGACCTCACGCACTTGCCGGAAATCCTTGAAAAACACGATTTGACGATGGATCCGGCAGCCGGGTCAAAGGACGAGTTTCATAAGCGGTCCCTGAACAACGTATCGAACCGCTGTCTTCATCACCATGTATTCGACGAGTTCAATAGTCGAGAGCTGTTGTCCGCGGTCGGCTTCGAGGTTTTAGTTGTGGAGTGCGCACGCCCATTCCATATCTGCATTCTCGCGAGAGTGCGGTAATGTCGTTCCATAACGCTTCCGCCAGGAGAACGAATCACCAATGTCGAACCTGCTGCTAACCAAACCATTGGACATGCTGCTCTCCGAGGCCAGTGAGAAGGGCGAGCACAGCCTCAAGCGTGTCCTCGGTCCTGTCAACCTCATCATGTTGGGAGTGGGTGCCATCATTGGCGCCGGAATCTTTGTGCTCACCGGCTCGGCTGCGGCGCGCTACGCCGGACCGGCCATCGTCGTCTCCTACATTCTTGCCGGCATCGCCTGCGCCTTTGCCGGCCTGTGTTACGCCGAATTCGCCTCGCTGATTCCCATCGCCGGCTCGGCTTACACCTACGGATACGCCACGTTGGGCGAGATCTTCGCCTGGATCATCGGCTGGGATCTGATCCTGGAGTATGCCTTCGGCGCCGCGACCGTGGCCTCCGGCTGGAGCAGCACCTTGATTGCCTTTCTGCAGGATTACGGCATCAATCTGCCTCCGCAGATCTGCGATACGCCCGGTTCGCTCTGGGTGCTGTTGGAGCATCGCTGGGTGCCGGCGGTCACCCTGGCGGGCAAGGGAATTGATCTTGCTTCGCTGCCGCACGCCACGGCGCAGCTTCAATCTGCTCGCCTTTCTTGCCATCATTGTCGTCACCACCATTCTGGTGGTTGGCATCCAGGAGTCGGCGAACTTCAACACCGCCATCGTCTTCGTCAAGCTCTTCGCGGTTGTGACCTTCATCGCCGTGGCCGCCGGATATGTGCTTCCATCATCAGCCGCAGACCGCTTGCCAACCTGCATCCCTTCGTGCCGCCGGCCTATGGCTGGGGCGGAGTGATTCGAGCCGCCGGCGTAGTGTTCTTCGCCTACATCGGCTTTGACGCCGTCTCCACGGCGGCACAGGAAGCCCGCAATCCGCAGCGCGATATGCCCATTGGAATTCTCGGTTCGCTGGTCATCTGCACCATTCTCTACATCCTGGTCTCGTTCCTGCTGACCGGAACCGTGCATTACACGCGGCTGAATGTCGGCGCTCCGGTCTCGCTGGCAATTCGCGAGACCGGCGTGCGCTGGGGCAGCTACGTGGTAAACGCGGGCGCGCTGGCCGGTCTCAGCACGGTGATGCTGGTGATGTTGCTCGGCCAGTCGCGAGTCTTCTATTCGATGTCGCGCGATGGGCTGCTGTGGAAGTGGGCGGGAGACATCCATCCCAAGTTCCGCACTCCCTGGAAGTCTTCGATTGTCGTGGGCCTCTTCGTGGCCTGCTTTGCCGCCGTGGTTCCCATCGGCGTCCTGGGCGAACTGGTCTCCATCGGAACCTTGCTGGCGTTTGTGATTGTCTGCGCCGGCATCTGGATTCTGCGCGTCCGCAAGCCCGAACTGCATCGCCCGTTCAAGACTCCGCTGGTGCCCTTGGTGCCCATCATGGGCATGTCGGTTTCGCTGCTGATGATGGTCTTTCTGCCCTGGCAGACGTGGCTGCGCATGATCGTGTGGCTCGCCATCGGGATGGTGATCTACTTTACCTATGGCCGTCACCACAGCAAGGTGCAAGCCGCCCATGCCCAGCTCCGTCGCCTCGTCCGATTAGAGCTCTGTAGTGGCTGGCGCGGTTGCGCTTCGCCGCACGATTTCTGCCCTGACTCGTGCGCTTGCGTCTTTCCGCCGCATCCCTTGTCCGGGTACAATCGCCGCCAGAGCACTTATGCGAGCACTGCGAAATGTAAGGTTCTTATCGGCCGCTTTGCTGTGCGTAGTCATGATCGGCACGGCGGGCTTCCACTATATCGAGCACTGGAGCTGGTTTGACGGCTTCTACATGGTGCTCACCACCCTGACCACCATCGGTTACGGGGAGGTGCACCCGCTCTCGCAGGTCGGACGATACTTCAATGTCGGCATCATCCTTGCCGGCGTCGGATTGGTGTTCTTGATCCTGGGGGCATTGGGCCAGGCGCTGCTGGAATTTGAATTCAACAATCTGTTTGGCAGGCGAAGAATGGAACGAGAGATCGGGCGGTTGAAAGGACATTACATCATCTGCGGCGCCGGACGCGTGGGCCGCGCCGTGGCTCGCCAACTGGAGAGCAAGCCCGCGCAGTTCATCATCCTGGAAAGCAACGAGGCCAAAGCCGAGCGCATTCGCGCGGAAACCAATTGGCTGGTCGTCCATGCCGACGCAACCCTGGAAGCGCAACTGCTCGCCGCGCGCATCGACCAGGCCGCCGGACTGGTGGCCGCAACCACCACCGACGCCACCAACACCTACGTCGTGCTGACCGCGCGCAGTCTGAACCCGACCCTGAAGATCATCGCCCGCGCCAGCGAAGAGGGTGCCGAGAAACACATGCGCACCGCCGGAGCCGACCAGGTGGTTTCACCCTACGGTTTCGCGGGCTTTCGCATCGCGCAGGCTTTCCTCCGTCCCCACGTCATCAACTTTCTCGAGGTGGCTCTGCAGCGCAGCTCCGAGCTGGGATTGGAGCTGGAGGAGTTGACGATCGATCCGTCCTCGGTCTATGTCGGCCAGAGCTTGCGCTCCTCCGGAATCCGTCATGATCTCGGGATCACCGTGCTGGCCATCAAGCGCGAAGGCGAGGAGATGAAGTATAGTCCTGCGCCGGATGCTCTTCTGAGCGCGGGCGATCATCTCATTGTGATGGGAGAGCCTTCGCAGTTGCGAGAGTTGGAAGCCATGGCCGGAGCGAAAAAGTGAAAATCACCACCGCCGCCGAAATGTCTGCAATCGACCGTGCCACCAGCCAGCACCATGGCGTTCATTCGCTGACGCTGATGGAGAACGCCGGCAGCGCGGTGGCCGAATTTGCGCGCGAGCACTGGCCGGCGGCGAACCGCATCACCGTGGTCTGTGGCAGCGGCAACAACGGCGGCGATGGCTTTGTCGCGGCCCGGCGTCTGCACGCTGCCGGCAAGGTGGTCGAGGTTCTGCTGCTTGGTCCGCCGGAGGGATTGAAGGCCGATGCCGCCAGCATGTTGGCGCGCCTGCCTCTGCGTCCGATCGTGGCATCCGCAGCGCGGAGGAAGTTGCGCGCGAATATGCGCGCAGCCTGGCTGGCGCCGACCTCATCATCGACGCGATTTTCGGCACCGGATACACGCCGCGCCAAGATGCCTCGCCCTCGCAGGAATTGGCGGAGAGCCGCCATCGCTGCGATCAATGCGGTCCTCGGCGCCGGTGCTCTCCGTCGATCTTCCTTCGGGCGGGATGCCGATGCAACCTCCAGCGCGCGCTGATACTTCGCAGCCTTGGTCTGCCGCTCCAGCGCCGTGATTACCTTCACGGCTCCCAAACCGGCTCACATGTTCGCTCCGTTGACCCGCGGCACCATCGAAGTCGCGCCCATCGGAACCCCGGAGGCCGCGATTGTCTCCGCGCAGAATCTCTACGCCGTGACTCCGCAGGAGGTCTCCGCTCTGTTCGCCCCGCGCGCGCTGGATAGCAACAAGGGCCGCTTTGGACACGTGCTCGTCGTCGGCAGGTTCGCTCGGCAAGAGCGGAGCCGCCGCCATGTGCGGCATGGCTGCCCTGCGCATCGGCGCCGGACTGGCAACCGTGGCAAGCCCGGCCTCCGTGCTGCCGACCGTTGCCGGATTCGCGCCGGAGTTGATGACCGAACCGCTCGGCGATGCCGTCTCCCAGAGCGTTGCCCTGGCGATGCGGCGCACTGCCTCGAACTGGCCAAGTCCCGCGACGTGCTGGCCATTGGTCCAGGCTTGTCGCAGCGCCCGGGAGTGGCGGAGTTCGTGCACCGCGTGGTGAAAGGCGCGCATTGCCCCGTGGTGCTGGACGCCGATGGACTGAACGCCTTTGCCGCGTTCGCCGGAGCTGCTGCAGGGAGGCAGCCGGCCGCTGATTCTCACCCCTCATCCTGGCGAGATGGCGCGCCTGACCGGCAGCAGCGTCGCCGAGATCCAGGCCAACCGCGTCGCCGCCGCCCGCGAATTCGCGCGTCGTCATCGCTGCATCCTGGTGCTGAAGGGATTCCGCACCGTGGTCGCCTATCCCGGTGGCGAGGTCTGGGTGGTGGCCACCGGAAATCCAGGCATGGCAACCGGCGGAACCGGCGATATCCTGACCGGAATGATTGCCGGCGCCGTGGCCCAGTTTCCCACCCGCCTCGAGGAAGCCGTGCGGGCCGCTGTCTTCCTGCATGGGTTGGCGGGCGACGCCGTCTGCCGAACACATCGGCGAGGAAGCCCTGGTTGCGACCGACCTGCTTGCGCTATCTGCCGCTGGCGTTCCGCAAAATGCGGCAGTGTGCCAAGATGAAAAACATTCGCCTCTGCTGACGTATTCCGCGCTCGAACTGCTGCCTGCGATGCTATGATTCGGGCAATGACGCGCGACTTCACTTCGCACTCCGCCGAGGACACGGTTGAGCTCGGACGCCAGTTGGCGGCGCAGCTCCGGAACGCTCACGTGGTGTTGCTGCGTGGCGATCTTGGCGCGGGAAAGACGACCCTGGTCAAGGGCATTGCCGAGGGCTTCGGCGCCGCCGAAGCCGACGATGTTACCAGTCCGACCTTCACCCTGATTCACGAGTACCACGGCCCCGACAAGGATGTCTTCCACATCGATCTCTACCGCCTGGAGAAGCCGGGCGAATTGGACTCGCTCGGCCTGGAAGACCTGATGCACGGATGAGCGCAACGTGCTGCTGATCGAGTGGGGCGAGAAGTTTCCCCGC
Source organism: uncultured Acidobacteriota bacterium (assembly GCA_963737175.1). Taxonomy (GTDB): domain Bacteria; phylum Acidobacteriota; class Terriglobia; order Terriglobales; family Acidobacteriaceae; genus TOLSYN. The sequence continues at coordinate 14,890 of CAVTRQ010000019.1, forward strand.
ATCCTGCAGCAGAAGGACGCTGAGATCGTCATCCGCCGCGTCGGCCACGACGAGCGCAAGGTGCGGCTGACGACGGGGCATAGAGTTCCGGCGACTTCGCCGCGCCATCAGCATTTGCTGGACGAGCGCGGCGATCTGACTCGTTCTAAAGCCCATCACGTGGTAGCCGCAATCGACGTGGATCACCTCGCCGGTGATGCCTGATGCGCCGTCGCTGGCAAGGAAGGCCGCCGTATCGCCGACTTCCGCCGGGATCGACGTTGCGTTTCAGCGGTGAGCGCGCTCGGAGACGAACTTGAGAATCTCGTCGAGGCTGCCGATGCCGCGCGCGGCCAGGGTCTTGATCGGCCCGGCCGAGATGGCGTTGACGCGAATTGCCTTGGGGCCAAGCGATGCCGACAGGTAGCGCACGGTGGCCTCCAGCGCCGCCTTGGCCACGCCCATCACGTTGTAGCCCAGCATCACCTTCTCGGCGCCGATAAAGCTCAAAGTGATGATGCTGCCGCCCTCGGTCATCAGCGGCTCGGCGGCGCGCGAGCCAGCGCGATCAGCGAATAGACGCTGATGTCATGGGCGATGCGGAAGCCCTCGCGGCTGGTCAGCAGGAAGTCGTTCTTCAAATCCTCGGCGGGAGCAAAGGCCACGGAGTGAACCAGGGTATGAATCTTGCCGTTGTACTGCTCGCCGATCTGCTGGAAGACCCGGGTGATCTCCTCGTCCTTGGTGACGTCGCACTGGAAGCCCTGCGCGCCGGGCAGGCTGGTGATCATCTCTTCGGCTTCCTGGCGAAGCCGCTCGTTCTGATACGTGATTGCGATCTGCGCGCCCTCGGCGTGCAGTTTCTGGGCGATGGCCCAGGCGATACTGCGCTTGTTGGCCAGACCGAAAATTACGGCGACGCGCCCTTCGAGGCTATTTGCCATCTAGTTTGTGCTCCCCAAATATGAACTGAGATTGATCCGTGCTCAAAGGATAGCAGCCCGCGGGCAGAACTGGAAATTCCTGGGCTGGAAGCAGGGCCAACGCGTCGGAAATCACGATCGACAGTGAGATTTATCACAGCGGGAGGAATCGAAAATCGCTATCGTGTTTGTCAGCAGCGAGGCACTCCAACGAAGCGTCCCATGCGAAAGGTTCTCGCATCGCTGTTGCTCCTCCTCAGGAAGCGGTAGAACCGAACTTACAGTAAGCGATCGACATTCTAGCTGCGATGGATTCATCCATTTATTTGCCCGTTTCATAGCGAAGCCCGCCCGCACCGGCGGGCTTTGTTATCTCCGCCGCGCAAGAATCAGCGGCTTCCGGCCTACGCAACGTCAGAAACTCTCGCCTCCGGCGTGGTAGTATCAAGGTTTCGGGCATGTGGAAGAAATTCTCCGGCGCTGGGCTGGATTGTGTCTGCGGCTGGTTGCGGTTTGGCCGTTCATGCCCACTTTTCCGAAGAATTCCCCGAGAGAGAAACGAATGCCGGCAGAGGTAAAACAAGCTGTGAACCGCCGCGTACTGAGCGGCATGAGACCAACAGGCAAGCTGCACATTGGCCACTACGTGGGCGCGCTGCAGAACTGGACCCGGCTCCAGAACGAATACGATTGCTTCTTCTTTGTCGCCGACTGGCACGCCCTCACCACCGACTATGCGGATACCTCGCGGGTCAAGGCCAACATTCTGGAGATGGCCTTCGACTGGCTTGCCGCCGGGCTCGATCCGGAGAAGGCTACGCTCTTCATCCAGTCGCACGTGCCGCAGCACGCCGAACTTCACCTGCTGCTCTCGATGATGACCCCTTTAGGCTGGCTTGAGCGCGTCCCTACCTACAAGGAGCAGAAGGAGAATCTGAAGGAGAAGGATCTCAATACCTACGGATTCCTCGGCTATCCCGTGCTGATGACCTCCGACATTCTGATGTACCAAGCCTCCTACGTTCCCGTCGGCGAGGATCAGGTCGCGCACGTTGAGATCACGCGCGAGATCGCGCGCAGGTTCAATCAGTTCTATCCGAACCTTGCGGCCAAACGCGGGCTCCTGGCCGAGGCAGAGAGAAACACCGATTTGCGAGACCGCCTGATGGTTCCGATACTGGCCCAGGACAAAAGTTGGATTCCCCCCGTCTTCCCCGAGCCGCAACCGCTGCTCACGCCTGCCGCAAAGCTTCCCGGCACCGATGGCCGCAAGATGTCGAAGTCCTACGGCAACTCCATCCTGCTCAGCGAGCCCGAGCCGGAGCTGCGCAAGAAGCTGAAGACGATGGTGACCGATCCGGCCCGCGTCCGCCGCACCGATCGCGGCAATCCTGACGTTTGCCCTGTCGGCGATCTGCACAAGATCTTCAGCAGCGCCGAGACCATGGCCAAGGTTCGCGAAGGCTGCACCACGGCCGCCATCGGATGCATTGAGTGCAAGGGCTGGGTTGCCGATAACATTGTCTCGATCTTGAATCCGATCCAGGAGCGCCGCCGCAAGTATGAGGAGAATCCAAAGCTTGCCTGGGATATCCTGGAAGCTGGATCGATCAGAGCGCGAGCCGCCGCCGAGCAGACCCTGGTCGAGGTGCGCGAGTCCATGCGCATGTCGCTGGACTACGAGGCACCGGAGAAGTTCGGGGAGTAGCCGATGAGCGAACAGCCCCTTACCACGCCCACTCCGGGTCCTGCGGAGAAACCGGATTCGGCGAAAACCGTCAAGCAGGACGTGCGCAAAACCGTCTCTGATTTTGCCGATATCTTTCCTTTTTCGGTGAGTGTGGGCAGCGTGTACGATGGCCCGCTCGATCTGTTGCTGGACCTGATTCGCAAGCAGGACATCGACATTTACGACATTCCCATTGCGCAGATCACGGCGCAGTACTTGGCCTATGTCGAGCACATCCGCAACTTCGATCTCGACTTGGCGGCGGAATTCATCTACATGGCTTCGCTGCTGATCCAGATTAAGTCCAAGATGCTGCTGCCACGCGATCCCGACGCGCCCGCCGACGAACAGGACCCGCGATTGGAGCTGGTCAACCGGCTGCTCGAACACGAACGCTATAAGCAGGCGGCGCAGATGCTACTGCAGAAACAACAGCTCGAAGAAGCCGTACTCACCAATCCCGCGCTCAGGGAATTCCGCGACGCCGAGGGTACGGAGCCGGAGCTGGCCGCCGATGTCATCGATTTGGTGAAGACCTTCCAGCAGATTCTGGAGCGCGCCAAGAACCGGCCAACCTTGCAGTTCGACGAAGACGCGGTCACCGTGGCGCAGATGATCGACTACGTGCGACGCAGGCTGATGGTAGAGGATCGCCCGATCCGGCTCAAGAAACTGCTGCGACATCTGCGCGCTCGTCCCGCGCTGATCTGCGCGTTCCTGGCAATCCTGGAGATGATCCGTTTGCAGGCCGTGGTCTGCAAGCAGGATGATGTCTTCGGCGAGGTCGTACTGAAAAAATCCATTGGCTTTGACCGGCTGGTGGATGAAGGCGGCGCGGCCGTGCGCGATGACTGGCAATAGGTGGCCGGCAATGTCAAGATTTCTGACAGGCGAGTGACGATGAGTTTGAAAGCAAAAGTCGAGGCGATTATCTACGCGGCCGAAGAGCCGATCACGCTGGAGCAGATATCGCAGCTACTCAAGGACGTTGTGTTGGCCGATCTGGCCTCCGCCAAGGAGAACTCCGCCATCGAGCAGGCCGACTCGGACGCCGAAGCCGTGGCCGCGAGCCGCACGGAAGCTGCTGCCGCCGCATCGGAGGAGACAGCGTTGCTGCCTGAGCTTGTGCCTGATTCGGAGGAGCTGATCTGCCCCGAGCCTGGTCCTCTGATGCCGCAAGTGGCGGAGCCGGAGGACGCTGCCGCCGCTGCCGCGCAAGCCGAGAGCGTCGAAGAGAACGGTGCGAACGAAGAAGCTCGCGAAGCCGACGATCAGGCACAGGAAGCATCCGGGCAAGCTCGGGTAGAACAAGACGCCGACGAAGACGACCTGCAGCAGCCCGCAGTGGAGAACCCCGCGGCAGAGGCACAGATTGCATCGGCGGCTTCCGAGACCGTGGCATCGTCCGATTCCGCCAGCGCCGAGCCGGCAGCCGCCTCGGCCAGCGTCGGCGCGCCGGAAACAGCCTCTCGCAAGCGCCAGCCGAAGAAGTCCGAGCAGGAGATTGCCGAGGACAAAGCCGTACGCGCACGCCTCCGCGAAGTTCTGGTCGAGCTTGTAACCGATTACGCCAGCGAAGATCGCGGCATGGAGATTCGTCAGGTTGCCGGCGGATTCCGCATGGCCACCAAGCCAGAGCATCATGACGTGGTGCGCGCCTTCGCAAAAAGTCTCAAGCCGCCGATTCGTCTCTCGCTCGCCGCCCTTGAGACCCTGGCGGTCATCGCCTACAAACAGCCGATCACCGGCCCGGAGATCTCCGACATTCGCGGCGTCGAGTCGGCCAGCGTCCTGGGCACGCTGCTCGATCGCAAGCTCATCACCACCGCCGGACGCAAGCAGGTCATCGGACGGCCCATGCAGTACAAGACCAGCAAGGATTTCCTGCTGCGCTTCGGCTTGAACGATGTCAACGAACTGCCCAGCATGGAGGAGTTCTCGCAGCTCGCCTCCGATGGCACGATTGAAATCGCGCCTCCGGAGGCACAGGAAACTCCATCGCTGTTCGAGCCCCGTGCCGAAGTCGCAACGCCCAGCGTGGAAAACGCAACGGCCGAGGCGGAAGTGAACGGAGCACTGGACCCAATACCGGACGCAACAGCGGAGGCGGAAGAGCACGCCGTAGATCCGGGAAAACTGGAAGCGCACGAGCCGGGGGCTCAGCTTCCGGAGCCGCTCGGAATTGCCGAGCCGCAACCACCCGATGCAGCCGAAGCGGCCGACAGCCAGCCGCAGTCAGAGGCTGAGTCCAACAATGTACCCGAAGCCGAGCACCCCATCGGTCACTAGATTCAATTCGGGAGTCCTCTCAGGGACGAACGCTGTCCCTGGCATTTCATCTGTGATACCTTCTTCGATCGCCTGATGGCGAGCGGATTCAGCGAAAGGCTGTTCTTACCATGGAAGCAAAACCTGAAAGATTACAAAAGATTCTGGCCGCGGCCGGACTGGCTTCGCGGCGCAAGGCCGAGCAGTTGATCGCCGCCGGCCTGGTCTCCGTCAACGGCCACGTCATCACCGAGCCCGGCACCAAGGCCGACCCGCGTCTGGATGAGATTCGCGTCGATGGCAAATTGCTGCGCGGCCCCGAGCGCCACGTCTATCTCGCGCGTCTACAAACCCAAGGGACACATGACCACGGTCAGCGATCCCGAGGGCCGTCCCACCGTCATGGATCTGCTCAAGGGCGTCGAGGAGCGCGTCTTTCCCGTGGGCCGGCTCGATTACATGAGCGAAGGCCTGCTGCTGCTCACCAACGACGGCGATCTCATGGCGCAACTCACCCGCGCCGGCTCGCACGTCGCCAAGACCTACATGGTGAAGGTCAGCGGCAAGCCCAGCGAGGAAGAGATCGACAAGCTGCGCAACGGAATCATGCTGCCGCCCGAGCCCGGCCTCACCGGCGTGCGCGGCAAGAAGCAGCCCGGTGTCGAGCGCCGCTCGTTCGCCATCCTCACCCAGCCCGCCACCATTCAACTCGCCGTGGACCAGGAAAATCCCTGGTACGAGGTTACCCTCACCGAGGGACGCAATCGCCAGATCCGCCGCATGTTCGAGCAGATCGGCTACCACATCGAAAAGATCAAGCGTGTTCGCTACGGCTCGCTGACCCTGGACCTCGAGCCCGGCGAATTCCGCCACCTCACGCCCAAAGAGGTCAACCAGCTTCGCAAATCGCTGGACACGCCCTTCAAGCCCAAGCCCATCAAGGTGAAGCGCAAGGATGAGCGTCCCGATCGCAAGCCCCGCATCGATACGGCCCGCTTCGTCAAGGGTCGTCGCGGCAAGCCCAGCGCGGACGCGCCCGCTCCCACGTCGATTGCTGCACGCCGCGCAAGTTCCACCTCCGCCTTTGGTAAGAGCACGACCTCAACGCGCACTGCCAGTTCCAGTCACAGCGCCAGCGCAACTTCGGCACGCCGCACCAGTTCCGCGCGCAGCGCAACTCCGCCGCCCCGTGACTTCGCGCCGCGTGAAGATCGTGGCGAGCGCAGCGGCTTCTCCCGTCCACGTGGTCCGGAGTTTGGTCCAGGCGAGCGCCGCGACAGTGGCTTCGCCGCCAAGCGTCCCTACACGCGCAAGCCCGTAGGCGAGTTCGGCGGTAAATCCACGGGTGATTTCAAGGATCGTCCCAAGCGCAGCTACGCCCCCAAGCCCGCAGGCAGCTTCGACCGCAAGCCTGAGCGCAGCTTCGACCACAAACCTGACCGCAAGGCCAGCAGTTTTGATCGCAAGCCCGCAAGCGGTGCTGCCCGCCGCGAAGGCGGATACACCAAACGCGAAGGAGGCTTTGCTAAGCGCGAAGGCGGCCTGGAGGGTGCGGAGAAGAAACGCGGCGGCGCAACCGGCGGCTTCGGGTTCAGCAAGTTCTCGCAGCCCAAGTTCGTCAAGCCCAGCAAGCACCGCGATCTGGGAAGCGACAAGACGGATCATTTCGAGCCCAAGGCTTTCCCTGCCGACCGCCCCTATTCCAAGGATCGCGCCACTGATCGTGGCTTCGCCAAGAAGCCGGCCGGATTCACCGGTGAGCGCAAGTATTCGAAAGGGCCGGGTAAGCCTACAGTCGGCGGCGCGCGCAGCGGTGGCGATTTCAAGCGCAGCGGTGGCGGCGATTTCAAACGTCCGGGGGGAGATTTCAAGCGCAGCCCTGCGAGCGGATTCAAGCCCCGCTCCAGCAGTGCATTCAAGGGAAGCGGCGAAGGCCGTTCGGGGGGACGCACGGGAAGCTTCGGCAAGGCTCCTGGAGCGGGTCGTCCACGAACCTCCACTGGTGGCGCAGGTGGCAAATCGCCGGGATTCGGCGGCAAACGCAGCGGCATGGGTCCATCCCGCGGCTCCAGTAGCGGCCCGCGCCGTCCCTCGGCTCCGCCTCGCCGCCGTCCCGACGAAGAGTTATAGAAGCAGAGAGAGGCAATCATGGGCAAGTTTGCGGAGATGGTGCCGGAGCGCGTGCGCGCTCTGACGTGTTACCTTCCCGGTAAGCCGATTCAGCAGGCAGAGGCTGAATCGGGCTTGAAGATGATCAAACTCGGCTCCAATGAGAATCCATTTGGCCCCTCGCCTACTCGCAATCCGGGCCATGGAGGCCGCAGCACGCTCCGTCCATCTATATCCGGACAACGACATGATAGCGCTACGCGAGCGTCTTGCCGTGCATCACGGCATCTCGCCCAACCAGTTAATTGTTACCGCCGGTTCCACCAACCTGTTAGACATTCTCGCACGCACGCTGCTTGCTCCCGGACTCAATGCGGTGACCAGCGAGCGCTCCTTTATCGTTTATCCCAATCGTCACCCGCTCGGCGGGTGCGGAGTTGCGCCAGGTTCCGTGCCGCAACGACGGCTTCGATCTCGACGCCATCTCCGACGCCATCGACTCGGAAACGCGGCTCGTCTTCATCGCCAATCCCAACAATCCCACGGGGACCATGATTCCCGCCAAGGAGATGGATCGCTTCCTCGACCGCCTTCCGGAAAACGTCGTGGTTGCCCTCGATGAGGCCTACTTCGAGTACGCCGACTGGCTGGCCCGCGAACGTGGCGTGGACTACTCGCACTCGCTCGACTATGTGCGCCAGGAACGCAGCGTCCTGGTCCTGCGCACCTTCTCCAAGGTCTACGGATTGGCGGCCGCTCGCGTCGGCTACGGCATCGGCCCTGCCGAACTCATCAACTACCTCGACGCGCCTCAAGACCGCGTTCATCGTCAACGGCGTCGGCGAGGCCGGAGCCCTGGCCGCACTCGACGACCGCGAGCATTACGAAAAATCCATGCGCAACAACTCCGCCCAGCTCGCACTGCTCACCCGCCAACTGCGCGAACTGGGCTATGCGCCGGTTGAAAGCTGGGCCAACTTCCTCTACATCGAGACCGGCGAGGACGCCAGTGCCCTCGGCCGCCGCCTGCAGATGAGTGGGGTTATGGTCCGTCCTCTCACCGGAAGCTGGGGCGCGCGCACTGCGATCCGCGTCAGCGTCGGCTCGCCGGAGGAGAATCGCACGTTCATCGACGCGCTCAAGCGAGTCACCAATGGAGTCACCGCCGGCTAGTGGCCTGAGCTGTGAAGTCCACCGGCTCGGCTGGCCCTCGCTCACGCCTTGCTTGTTATCGCCGCATGGATCATCGGCAATCGTGCAGCGCCGTAGAGTCCGCCGTCGCCGCCCAGCATGGCGGGCGTGATCCGCGTGGTGCGCTGTCTCCCGTCCACTCCCGTACCATTTTCCGAGGTAGTCCCGGCATAGACGAACGAGCGTTGCCGCACCTCGTGCGAACAGTGCCGGCGAGAATGCATCCCAGGCGCTCGACACGCCGCCGCCGATCACATACAGCGGAAGATTCAGGGCGTTCACCATGGATGCAATGGCCAGTCCCAGGGCGCGCCCCACGCGCTCAAAGACCTGTTTCGCCACCGCGTCGCCGCGCATCGCGCACTCATACACAACGCGCCCGGTCAACTCGCCACCTGTGCGCAACTGGGTGGCGGCGCCACCCGCCAGTGCCTCGCGCGCCATGCGCACCACTGCCGTGGCCGAGGCATACTGCTCCAGGCAGCCGTGGCTGCCGCATTTGCACGGATGGCCGTCCGGCTCCACGTTGCAGTGTCCCAGCTCGCCGGCCATGCCGTTCCAGCCATGCCATATGTTGCCATTCAGGACCAGTCCTCCACCGACTCCGGTGCCCAGCGTGTACATGCACATGCTCTCGAAGTCGCGCCCTGCTCCCAGCCACTGCTCGCCCAAGGCCGCCGCGTTGGCGTCATTTTCCAGAATCACCGACGTACCTAGCCGCCGCTCGATATCGCCCTTCACGTCGTAGTTGCTCCAGCCAGGCAGGTTCGGCGACTCCAGCAGCCGTCCGCTCTCACTGTCGATCAGCCCTGGCACGCCTACGCCGATGCCGCATAACTCGCCCGCGCCCTTATACTTGGCTTGCATCGCTTCGATAGAGCGGCAGAGATCTTCGATCACGTGCTCGCGGCCCAGCGCAACCTCGGTTTCCAGCTCGGTCTTCGCCAGCAGCTTGCCGCTCTCGTCGACGGCGGCAATGCGCAGGTTGGTGCCCCCCAGGTCCACTCCAATGGCGTAGTAGCTCATTTCTGCTCGTGTCCTTTCCTGATTGCCGCGCGCCAGCCGTCAGCGCTGGCAGCTTGGACAATAGTGGCTGCTGCGCCCGGCGACCACCACCCGTTTGATGCCCGTACCGCAAATCAGGCAGGGCTCGCCTGTGCGCTGGTAGACCCGGTGCTGTAGCTGGAATAATCCGCTGTCGCCGTTCGCATCTACGTAATCGGAGATCGACGATCCTCCGGCGCGGATCGCCTCGGCCAGCACCTGCTGAATCGCATCGTAGAGCCGCAGGAGTTCGGCGCGGGTCAGTGAAGCGGCTCTGCGGCGCGGCCGCACTCCGGCACTGAAAAGGCTCTCGTCTGCATAGATGTTGCCGATGCCGGAGAGCAGAGACTGGTTGAGTAGAGCGCTTTTAATCGGCGTCTTGCGCCCCTTGAAGAGCGCGACGAAGCGCTCGAGGCCGGCAGCGATGGGCTCGGCGCCAGGGGCGGCGAAGTCGCTGCCTTCGAGCACCTGCAACTTGCCGAAGCGCCGGGGATCGACAAAGCGCAACTCGCGCCCCGAGGCCATGGTCGCAATCAAATGGGTATGCTTTGCGTGCTCCGCCACAGGCTCACAGACCAGGCAGCGGCCGGTCATCCCGAGATGGATGATCCACTGCGCCGGGCCGTGGGTCGAGGCTAGCTCCGCGACGATGTGCTTGCCGACGCGGCGGAAGCCCTCGATGCGCGCTCCGCGCAGCACGCGGGCAATCTCCTGGGCTGGCGATTTCAGCAGGTTGGACTTATCGCCGATCCAGACCTCTTCGATCCGGTCTCCCGCCAGCCGGTTGTGCAGGCCGCGTGCAATGGTTTCCACCTCGGGCAACTCGGGCATGGGCCCAGTGTAACCTACACCGCGCGAGCGCTTGATTTGCAACTGGCGGCGCTTGTAGGCCAGGGAGTGCAGTGCTCACACCCAAGGCGAATACGGAACGGCACAGGTGTTTTTCACCGCCTGCTTTGCTCTGGGCCGCGAATACGTTAAAATTTGTTGTACACGGCTTGATCAGGATTCCTTCCGGCTACTCCGCCTGAGACTTTCATACCTACGCCTGTGTGCGACTTTTACGCAGCTCGTCTGCGTGTGTTTGGAGATAAGAGTGAGCAAAGCAAAGACCGCGGTGGTTCTCGGCGCCCAATGGGGCGATGAGGGCAAGGGCAAGATTGTCGATGTGCTCTCGGACAGTTTCGAAGTAGTTGCGCGCTATGCCGGCGGTCATAACGCGGGGCATACGGTCACCATTTCCGGCAAGAAGTTCGTGCTGCAACTGGTTCCCTGCGGCATTCTGCGCCAGGAATCCGAGGCCGTCATCGGCAACGGCGTCGTCCTCGATCCCTTCGCCCTGATGAAGGAAGTCGACTCCCTGCGCAACGCGGGCCTTCAGGTCTGGGGCCCTGGAGACCCTGGCGCCGCCGCCAATCTGTTCGTCAGCAACCGCGCCCACGTGATTCTTCCGTACCACCGCATGATCGAACTGGGAGCGGAAAACGCCCCCGGACGCGTCAAGATTGGAACCACCTCGCGCGGCATTGGGCCCACGTATGAGGACAAAATGGCGCGCCGCGGTCTCCGCGTAGCAGACCTGCTGGATAAGGAGCTCCTCAAAAAGCACATCCAGAATGCCTGCCAGGAAAAGAACACCATCGCCCGCGCCCTGTTCAACGGCGAGGGCATCAATGCCGATGAGATGTACGAGCAGTATGCTGGCATTGCCGATCGGATTGCGCCCTTTGTCGCCGACACCTCTCTGCTGCTCAACAAGGCGATTCAGGCCGGCAAGACGGTGATGTTTGAAGGCGCGCAGGGCACCATGTTGGATATCGACCACGGCACCTATCCCTTTGTCACCTCGTCGAGCGCAACCTCGGGCGGTGCATGCATCGGCACCGGTGTTCCGCCAACCTCGATCTCAACCGTCATTGGCGTGACCAAAGCGTACTGCACTCGCGTTGGCGAAGGCCCGTTCCCTTCGGAAATTCACGGCCCACTCGGCGAAGTCGTGCGCAAGAAGGGCAATGAATACGGTGCCGTCACAGGACGACCGCGCCGCTGCGGATGGATGGACCTGCCACTGCTGCGCTACTCCAACATGATCAACGGGACCGGATGGCTGGTAGTCACCAAGCTCGATGTGCTTGACGAACTGGCCGAGATCCCCGTCGTCGTCGGATACAAAATCGACGGCAAGGTCGTGGAGGAAATTCCCGCGCAGGATTCGGGCTATCGCAAAATCGAGCCCATCATTACGACCTATCCGGGATGGCAGGAGGTCACCTACGGGATTACCGAACACGACAAGCTTCCGAAGAAAGCGCAGGAGTATCTGAGCTTTCTTCAGAAAGAGTCCGGCGCGCAGATCGGCATGGTTTCCACCGGCCCCGACCGCGACCACACCATCTTCGTGGATGCGTTCTCTGCTATCCTGAAAAAATAGGAGCCTGCCATGATCGTGCTGATTGTTCACATGACGATGAAGCCGGGCACGGAAGAAGAGTGCATCCGGCTCTGTCGGCAGATGACAGAGGAGAGCCGCAAGGAGCCTGGCTGCGTGCAGTACGTGGCGCAGCAGTCCAGGGAGAATCCGAGCAGCTTCGCCTTCTATGAGCAGTACGTGGATGAAGCGGCTTTGGAGTCGCACCGGGCCTCGCCGCACTTTAAGCAATTCATTTCCGGCGGAGTCGATGCGCTGGTTGAAAGCCGCACCCGCGAACTCTTTGTGCCACTTAGCTAAGCCTTGCGGTGCAAACAAAATAAAAGGTGCAGGAGAAATCCTGCACCTTTCCTGTCTCTAACGCAAAAAGATTACTTCGCCAGCTCGTATCCCGAGAAGAAGAAGCTGAGTTCAAAACGCGCCGTGTCTTCCGCATCGGAGCCGTGTACCGCGTTGCGCTCGATGTTTTCGGCGTGCTTCTTGCGGATGGTGCCGTCTTCGGCGTTGGCCGGATTGGTCGCGCCCATCAGCTTGCGCCAGTCGGCAATTGCGTTCGACTTCTCCAAGGCCAATACCACGACCGGGCCGGAGGTCATGAACGACGCCAGCGAATCAAAAAAAGGCTTGCCCACGTGAACTGCATAGAACGCGGTGGCCTGAACCTTCTTCAAGTGAAGCATCTTCAGTCCGATGATGCGGAAGCCGTTGTTCTCGATGGAGGCGATGATATCGCCGGCTGCGCCCTTGGCTACGGCGTCGGGCTTGACGATGGCGAGTGTACGTTGCAAAGTTTCCATAATGTCCTGACCTGTGTGATTACATTGCGAATGGCTGCCAAACTGGCCAGCCGCACGGCTGCTACCAGCTTAACAGCTTCGCATTAGCTTTTCGCGCCCAGAGCTTCCACGATGGATTCGCCGAGCTGCGCTGGAGAGTTGACGATGTGCACACCCGCGTCACTCAGCGCCTTGACCTTTGCTTTCGCCGTTCCATGCCCGCCGCTGATGATTGCCCCGGCGTGACCCATGCGGCGTTCCGGAGGCGCGGTCTGCCCGGCAATAAAGCTCACCACAGGCTTTCGGACGTGCTCTTTTATGTACGCTGCCGCGGTCTCTTCGGCAGTTCCGCCGATCTCGCCGATTAAGATGATCGCCTCGGTCTCCGGGTCGGCGTTGAGCATGGCAAGCACCTCGACGAAGCTGGTGCCGACAATGGGATCGCCTCCGATCCCGATGGCAGTGGACTGCCCCAGGCCAAGTTGCGAGAGCTGGTGGACCGCCTCGTAGGTTAGCGTGCCCGAGCGCGATACGATTCCGATGTGGCCGGGGCGGTGAATGTTCCCCGGCATAATGCCGACCTTGCATTTGCCCGGCGAGATAAGGCCAGGGCAGTTTGGCCCAATCAGCCGTGACTTGCTGCCCTTAACGTATCGCAACACGCTCACCAGGTCGCGTACCGGAATGCCTTCGGTGATGCAGATGATCAGCGGCACTTCGGCGTCGACTGCTTCCATGATGGCGTCGGCGGCAAAGGGTGGAGGCACGAAGATGAGGCTGGCGTTGGCGCCGGTCTCGCAGCATTGCATCCTCGACGGTATTGAATACCGGCCAGCCCTCATGGGTGGTCCCGCCCTTGTCCGGCGTCACTCCGCCTACCACCTGTGTGCCATAGGCGGCGCAAGCCTTGGCGTGGAAGGTTCCTTCGCGACCGGTGAGTCCCTGCACGATCAATCGAGTGTTCTCGTCGACAAGAATGCTCATCGCTTATCTCCCCGCCGCCGCGGCAACAACCTTCTCTGCCGCGTCTTTCATGGTTTGCGCCACAATAAAGTTCAAGCCGCTGGCGCGCAGAATCTCGCGTCCTTCTTCCACATTGGTGCCTTCCAGGCGCAGCACGATCGGCAGTTGAATGTTGGTCTTGCGCGCCGCCTCGACCACGCCGTTGGCCAGCGTATCCACGCGCAGAATTCCGCCGAAGATGTTGATGAGCACCGCTTTCACGCTGTTGTCGGCGAGCAGAATTTCAAATGCGTGCGTGATCTGATCGGCGTTGGCTCCGCCACCCACATCGAGAAAGTTTGCAGGCTCTCCGCCGGCAAACTTGATGATGTCCATGGTCGCCATGGCGAGTCCCGCGCCGTTCACCATGCAGCCCACGTTGCCGTCGCAGCTTGATGTAGTTGAGGTTGTATTTGCTGGCTTCGACCTCCAGCGGCTCTTCCTCGGTGATGTCGCGCAGCTCCTTCGACTCCGGATGGCGGTACAGGGCGTTGTCGTCGATGTTCACCTTGGCATCCAGGGCAAAGACGCGGCCATCGGTGGTGGTGATGAAAGGATTGATCTCAATCAGAGCGAGGCGTCAGTCTCCTCGTAGGCCTTGTAGAGCGCCAGCATGAACTTCACCGCCGGGGCGATGAACCTCTGCCGCAGCCCCAGCTTGAAGGCGATCTTGCGCGCCTGAAAGGGCTGGAAGCCAATGGCGGGATCGATGTACTCCTTGATGATCGCATCCGGGTTCTTGGCCGCAACCTCCTCGATCTCCATGCCGCCTGCGTTGGAGGCCATGAAGACCGGACACGACGCCTCACGGTCCAGCAGGATGCCCAGATACATCTCGCTGGCAATCGGCAGCGTCTCTTCAATCAGCAGCCGCCGCACCCTTCTTGCCCTCGGGACCGGTCTGGTGGGTCACCAGTTGCATGCCGAGAATCTTTTCCGCCAGTTCTGCGGCTTGCGTATAGCTCTTGGCCAGCTTCACGCCGCCGCCCATGCCGCGGCCTCCGGCATGAATCTGCGCCTTTACTACCACCCCCGAGGCTCCTGCGCTCATGAGGTCTTTCGCAGCGCGCTCTGCTTCTTCGCGCGACTCCACCATCGTGCCGCGCGGTACCGCGACCCCATACTTCGAGAGAATGGCCTTGGCCTGGTACTCGTGAATGTTCATAGGTGATTTCTCGTCGCAATCCTTGAGCCTTCTTGCTCGCGATTATATCGATGGACAGACCTCTCCCATCGTATGTCCCTCTGCCTTTCACCGCGATTTGCAGAAGAGTCGGCCGTCGTAACCCTGGCCGTGGTTGAATCAGCGATTATACTTAGCCGCCTTACAATTCACAATTCGCACAACGAAGAGCCTTGGTACCGTCACGGATCCCCAATTCCAGCATGACAGATCCGGCGACCATGGGATGCAAACTCCTCAAAGCTGCAATTCCAGAGATTCGATGATCTCCCGCCGGGAAGGATTCAGCTTTGGGTGATGGTCACTTGATCGCTGCCAAGAATCGCCGTTTCAATGCGCGACGGAAGCTGAAAGGTGGAGTCCAGACCGACGGCATTGCCGTACTTGGGGCGGAGAAAGCGAATGGCGAAGTATTCCAGGGCAAGGCGCGGAACCAGGACGCCATCGAATGTAACCGACTCGACGTGAACGGTGCCGACTCTGTTGGCGGCGGATGCCTGGGCGGTGATCGTAACGTGATGCTTACCGGTGAAGAGAGCTAGGAAGGGATTGCCGCGGGTACGATTGGCGGTGAGGCGATCAAAATCAACGTCAGCATCGCTCTGTGCCGTTCCAGGTTGGCTGGAAATGCGGATATGGGACAGCCCCTCGGGTAATTTCACGCCGCCTTGGTTGAGATAGGCGTTCCATTCTTCGGCTGTCAGTATGGTGGGGCGGGTGGAAGGGTTTGGAGTGCGGCTATTTGCGCTGAGCCAGACGAACTTGCGTTCGGCGCTGGCAAAGGCCGGGGATTTCGCGTCCTGCGCATAGGAGGCAGCGAGCAGGAGGTTGCCCAAGAGCAGAACAACGAACATCGTGCGATGTGATTTCATCTGCGCCTGGCCTGAGTAGGCTGCGGTGCTGGCGTGCTCGCTTGCGGCTTAAGAAGCGTTCCGGCCAGCTTCCAGACAGCACCGTTCTCCTGTGTAAACTCCATCGCGAGCACAGAGTCTCGCGATGCCGTTCCACGCAATTGATAGACGCCCGCAGGGGTGCTCCAATGGCTCTCGGAAATCGTCCAGCCATCTTTGTCGAGAGAGGCTTTGCCTTCGCCGACCAGCACACGCAAGGGCGCCTTGAGGTCGGGAGAGATTCGTAAATCGCCGCCGCGCCAGGTGAATTCCGTCTCGGCGACGGCGGACGTTGCCAGAGTGGCTAGCGTCCCACCCTGACATTTTCAGCTTGTAGTGAAGGTCCAGTGTGCCGCTGCCAACGGAGGCTTTGAGGAGCGTGCTGAGCTTTTCGGCCCGGACGCGCGTGGCGACCCCAGTACTCTGATATCGGGGCTCACTGCCGGTGAAGTCGATCTTCCAGTCGCAGGAGATGCTGCCAGCGAACATGTCAGCGTGGGTGTTCTTCAGTTCCAGTACGCCGTTGGCGATCGAAAAGATGGTTTCAAAGTCTGAGCCGGGGATTGTGCCAAGGGTGAGATGACGGGAGGTAAGACGTCCCGAGGCGCGAAGATTGGAGATCACGTCGCGCTTGGCCCCAGCGCCTCCAAAGAGCCTGTACCAGGGCGTTTTCTGCAGGTGCGGATTGAGCACCTCATTCCACCGTTCCGGATTGAGATCGTCGGTGTGGAGATCGAAGCTGGATTCGCAGGGCGCCTCACTGTCGCAAAAGCGCGGGAAGCTGGCGCTGCCGGTGAGTGAGACCTTGCCTACGGTTGCCGAGGCGTTGCGCAAGACTAAGCGATTATTTTCGAGTTCGACGTGGGCGCCGGCGATCACGACCGGCGCGGAGAGTCCGGAAACCTCGGCGCGAACATTCCTTAACTGTGCCGTGCCGGTGACTTCAGGTGGGGCCATCCAATTGCCGCCGATCACCAGATCGATTGCGGCAGGACCTGCCAGCGCGAGCGTGGGCACGCCCACGCCAACGGCACGGGCAAATTGCTGCAAGCGGTCGAGAGTTGCGTCTCCCTTGACGTGCAGAGCAAAGTGCTCGTCGTCGAGGATTCCATCGACGGTGGCCGGGGTGCCTGCACCGAGGGGAAGGTCAAAGCTGTGAACCACCAGGGCGCGAACGGGAGGCGGAGCGGTCGCGGAATGGCCGCGCTGCCGCGGTTGAGGCGCTTGGGTGGTGTCGACCGTAGCCACCGCTTTGCTCACCGCGAGGTCCTTGCCGAGCACGGCGGAATGAACGACGAGGCCATTGACGAGGAGATTGCCAACCCAATTGGAGGGCGCTTCGCTCATGCGGCTGGCGTGAAACGAAGCCGAGATGGTTCCCTTGGCGGCAAGGTCATCGGGCAGGTCGCGCTTGGCGTGCCGTGCCAGTTTCAGCACGGCATCGGCACCCAGGTTTTCGGCGGAAATTACGAGATCGTAGCGGGGATGACGAAGGCCATTGAGCGTACCCTGCACCGAAAGCAGTCCGCCATCCAGCGGCAGGTGACACTCGGATTTCTGGAGCAGGTTTGCGCTGACGTCTAACTCGCCGGAGCAGGAGGCATTGAGGTTGGCGGGATCGCCGCTGGAGATATCAAAGCGCTGGAAGTCGTAAAGCTTGGCGGCGGTCATGAAATGAAGCGCACCCGGGGTTCCGCTGAATTGCGCACTGGCCTCCAAGTCGCCGCGCCAGCCGCGATCCTCGCCATAGATGAGGCGGGTAAGATTGCCAAGCTGGACGCGCTCCCAGGTGACATTGGCCTTCATCGGCGCGTTGCGCAACAGATCGGCACGCTGGATGGTGGCCTCGGCTTTTACGGTGCCGGTGTCAGTCACCGGCATATCGGTGCGCACAGGCCGGGCCACGAGCCTCATACGCCACTGGTTTTCAGCCGGACTCCAAACGGTGAAGTCGGCATCAGTGAAGGAGAAGACGCTTTTTTCCAGGCCGTGCTTGAAGTTAATACGGCCCCTGGAAGCTTCGATGTACGGAAAGCGCGGACGCGACTTCGAGAGCGGGCCGGCGGTGGGTGCGGCCTGGGTGCGGGAGGCCTTCCAGAGAAGCGATTCGAGATTCCAACTGCCATCTTCGCGCTCGACGAGATTGAGGCTGGGGTAGTTGAGATTCAGGCGGGAGATCTCCAGGCGGCCGCGCCAGAGCGAACTGAGGCTGAGGTAAGCAGTAACTTCTTCGGCGTGCAGGATGGGTTCTGCGCTGTAGCCAGGGTCGTCGCCGATGGCGACATTGTCCAGGTGAAAGCCGGGTTGCGGCAGCAGGCACAACTCAACCGCATCGACGGTCACGGGACGCCCCAGGGCGCTGCTCATCGACGCAATGACCCGCCCCTTGTAACGGCTCACGTTGATGAACGGCGGCAGCACGAGCGCCGCCACCGCGAGAGCGGCGGCGATCAGGACTGCGCGACGGATCGCTTTGCCGGCAGCTTCACTTGCCATCAGCGCACCACTTGCAACGTTCGCGACCAGCGGGTGTCATTGAAGAAGTGGGTGAGAATGTGGACGAAGAAGGCGACGCGATCCCCCACGCTTGTCTTGGTGTACTGGTCGTCGGGAGTCTGGAAAGACCAGTAGATGAACATGGGGCGTCCTACGACGTTCTCACGCGGAATAAAGCCCCAGTACCGGCTGTCATAACTGACGTCGCGATTGTCTCCCATGCCGAAGTAGGAGTTGGGTGGAACGACGACGTCGTCGCCCTGGATGTGATCCTGCAAGGTGAGCTGCCAGTCGGGTGCGAGCTGGTCTTCGCGCGAGGGAGCCACGGCAGGGAACTCGTCACGGTAGGGGCGATAATCGCCAATCGAGTGAATGGCGTGGGGCTCGTCCTGCAACTGACCGTTGAGGTACACTTTGCCGCCGCGCAGATGAATTCTGTCGCCGGGGACGCCGATGACGCGCTTCACGACAAACAATCCGGGCTCCGAGGGCGAGACAAAGACGATGATGTCACCGCGCTTGGGGTCGCGGTAGGGAATCACTTTGTCCATGAAGCTGGACTTGGGCGCCAGCCGGACGCGATCGACGAAGACATGATCGCCAATGAGCAGGGTGGACACCATCGACGAGGTTGGAATCTCAAAGGCCTGCATGCAGAACGTGATAATGAACAGGCCGATGACGAGCACGGAAGCGATGGAAGCGATGAACTCCGGCGTCGTTTCTTTCGGTTGTGCAGGTTGCTGCTTCGCTTCCACTTCGCTTGTGTCTTTTATGTCTTTCGCCAACGTAGTCCAATCCTGATCCGGCCGGCATCAAGGCGCCAGGCGCAGAAACCGCCGCCAGCGCAAATCACCGAACACATGGGAGATGCGGGCAGGTAGAGTAAGAAGTTTATCATTCGCGGCGGTGCTTGCCACGGCATCATCATCGTCATCGTCGGGTTGGACAATACTGAAATAGATCATCCAGGGACGGCCAAGGATGTTTTCGCGGGGAACAAATCCCCAGTAACGGCTATCCAGGCTCTGGTCGCGATTGTCGCCGAGGACGAAATACTGGCCAGGGGGGACAATCAGCTCTCCGTCTTGCACCAGGGATCGCAACCGCCGGGCCCATTCGACACCGACGTCTTCACCGCTTCGATTGCCAGCCGGAAAATTATCACGAAATTCATCGGCAAAATGTTCTTTGAAAACCACATACGGCTCATGAAGGACGACCCCATTTATATAGACGTGGCCGTGCCATAAACGTATGCGATCACCGGGAAGGCCGATGACGCGCTTGACGAAGTGCTGGGTCGGGTCCACGGGATAGTGGAAGACAACGATGTCGCCGCGGCGAATGGCCCGGTAGGGCAGAATCGCCTGCCAGTGACCGCCGGGGCCGAAGCGGGTTTTGTCCACCAGCAGGTAGTCACCGACCAACAGAGTGTCTTCCATGGAGCCCGAGGGAATTCGGAAAGCCTGCACGACAAAGGTAATGACGAACAGCGCAATGATCAGCGCCAGCAAGACAGCTTGCAGGTGCGCCATCACGTTCCATGGGACGCGCTTGGGCTTGGTGGCGGCTGGTTCGCTGGGCTTTGATTCCTGGCACCCCAATTTGCTGAAGCCCGGCTCATCCATGATCACTGCCCTGCAGCCGTTCTAGCGCCTTCTGTGCCGCCAACTGGCTAGCGACTTTCTTGCTGTTGCCGCAGCCTTCGGCGGAAAATTCTGCTTCGTTGCCGGAAGTGAGCACAATTACCTGCATGGTAAAACTCTTGCGATGGGGCGGCCCTTGCTCGCCGACCATCTCATAACGCGGCTCGGGGCGTCCGCTGGCAAGCAGCAACTCCTGCAGCCGCGACTTGTGGTCGGCGACAAGGAGGACGTTGCCGTCGGCGCTGGAGAGCCGGTCGAGCTCGGGCTCCAGAATGTGCGAGAGGACAAATGTCCGCGCCAAAACGAGACCACCTTCGAGATAGAGGGCGGCGAGCACGGCTTCGACGGCGTCGGCAAGCAAGGCAGTCTTGCGGCGGCCTCCGGTTTTTTCCTCGCCCCGGCCGAGCCGGAGGTAGCTACCCAGTTGCAGTTGGTGGGCGCAGTGCAAGAGGTGATTGGCATTGACCAGATGGGCGCGGAGCTTGGAAAGCTCACCCTCCTGATAGGCAGGGAAGCGCTGAAAGAGTTCCTGGCTGGCGACCAGTTGCAGGACGGCATCACCGAGGAACTCGAGTTGCTCATTGTCAGTAGCGGGGCTGAGGCTCTCGCTTGCGAAGGAGCTGTGGGTCAGCGCCTGCTCCAGCAATGCGCGATTTGCGAATTGGTGGCCGAGCGCCTTTTCGAGATTGTCGAGCGGAAGATGCTTCATAGGAAAATCTTGCGAAATAGAAACTCTGCGCTCGATCCAAAGAGCGCGGAAGCTGCGGATTACTTAGCGGCGGAATTGGCGGCGGGGGAGAGTTTCTCCAAATGCGACTGTTCCTGCTCGGCCAATTGACGAATCGGAGTGCCCGGCTTGGAGGCGGCAATCGCTTTTTGCACGATGGCAGCGGCCGTGGTGTAGTCGCCGCTCTTGTCATGCGCAACGGCAAGGCGCAGCCATACTACGGCATCGGTGTGTTCCTTCTCCTCGTTAGTGGCAAGGTCGTACTCCTTAATGGCGGTGAGGTAATCCTGTTTCTTGAAAGCGACGGTGGCAAGGACTTCATGAGCGGTTCCGCGGATTTCGGCGAGTGCGTCGGCGAACTGCTCCGGGGTCAGGTTGGTCGGGGGCGCGATGTCGCCGGCATTTTGCAGAGCGCTACGCGCGTCGGCGCTGGCTTCGGCGAGCCGGTCATCGCGGTCGAGATCATTATCGTGGGTGCGCTCGGCGAGCATCTGGGCCGCGGTAAGCAGGGCAATGGCATTGCCGGGATCGTACTTGAGGGCGGCGCGGGCCATCTCGAGGGTTTTAGCGGGATCGTTGGCCTGCTGGTAGAGTCCCATGGCCTGCTGAAAGAGAATGGAACGCAGCTCGCTCCCGGGAAACTTCTGGGCGAAATCGGTCGCCGCGGCTTCCAGCTTGGCGGGGTCGGTCAGCGAGGCCGCAGCCTTGTAGGCGTCGTATTCAGCCTGCGTCTTTGGCTGTGGAGAGGTCTTGGTATTCGCAGACGAGGCCTGCTTGACCGTCGCTGCTGGATTCTGCGCAGGCGGTTGGGCAGCGGACTGTGGCAACGCGAGCGCCATCGCGGCAGGCAACAGGAGCACAACCGAGATTAAATTCGCGATTTTCAAGATCGTTCTCCGTTTCTAAACCGTGGGACGTTTAACCGGCGGCTGGCTAGCCTGCGGCAACCGTTTTTCAGTCGCTCTCCTCAACTCGGATGGTCCAACTGCATTCCACGCCGCGATCCTTCGACCGCCTCCTGGCGCGCACGTCGCGCACAGCCGAATCCACTTCTTCGCGATTGGGCGCCATCGATCTGAGATGAATCCATGAATCGTCTGGTCTTTGGAGCCAGTGTAAGAGCTGCGGGGCAGGGAAGCAAATCCTGCGCCGGAGCAGATCTGGGATACTTCCATCCCCCACTACGAGTCCTGGGGGGATTGAAATGCTATGGCGCCGACTCAAATTCCAACTTTGATCCAGTAAGTCAACCTTCAGCCGCCCACATTGATATTGGAGAACGAGATTACAACCCTGCCGCTGGTCGGCAGTCCGAAGCTGGTCGCAGGGCGGAACTGGGCAAAGATCAGGGCGTTCTTCATCTCCGGACTCAGCTCGGTCTGCCCGGAAGGGTTCAATACACGATAATCCTGCACCCGGCCGTGGGCATCGATTACGGCTTCGACCAGGACGGTGTCGCCGTTGGTGTTGCGGTCCTGGTCTAGGCCGAAAGGCGCGGCCGTCATCTCGGGCGGTGTGTAGAGCATGGTGGGCACGTCATTGGCGTCGGGAAAGTGTGCCGGCGCCAGAATCCCGATCAGCAATCCGAAGATCAAAACCGCGGAGAGCAGTCCTCCTGTGGCAGGGAGCATGAAGGCATTGAGCGCGTTTTCCCAACGCAAAAAGCGTACCAGCAGGGCTTCCCGGCGATTCTGGCGCTGGGCCGCCAACTGCCGCAAGAGTGTAGCGTTGAGACGACTGGCTAAATCGGATGGGGCGGCGTGAGGCGTCATGGTTGCCATGAACCACTTGGTGCGGCGTAGCGCGGCAAACTCGGCGGCGCAGCTCTCGCACTCAGCAAGGTGCCGGTCGAGCGCGCGGATACAACAACCGTCCAGCCGTGAGTCTAGCATCGGAGAAAATGACCGTTTCGCTTCGGTACACTTCATGGCGTGACCTCAATTTCCCGATTCCCCGGCGCGAGATTCTGCATGCCGCCCGTTGCCTCTGCTTCGGGAAATATTCCTGCTTCCGGGCCCAACTCATGGGCATAGCGTTCCATACGTTTCCGCAGGGCTTCACGTCCGCGGACTAGCCGGGACTTGACGGTGCCCAACGAGGTTTCCGTCATCTCCGCGATTTCTTCATAGGAGAGATCTTCGATGTCGCGCAGAACCACCGCAGTGCGATAGTGCTCGGGCAGCTCCTGCAACACCTGCTCCAGGCGCGCCCGGACCTGACCGCGCGCCACGCGTTTCAAAGGGCGACTCGGAATCATCCACGAGGCTGTCGCGCAGACAGGCCGCATGTCCGTCGCGCTCGTCATAGGACAGGCTCAATCGAAAGCTCCTGCACCTTGTGGCGGAAGAACCAGCGACGGCGATTGCTGGCCTCATGGATGGCAATGCGATAAATCCAGGTTTTCAGGCTGCTTTCGCAGTTGAACTTCGAGCATCCCGCGAAAGATCTTGATGAAAACTTCCTGGGTGGTATCGGGTGCGTCGCTGGGATCGTCCAGGATCCGGTAGATGAGGTTGTAAATGGTCTGGTGGTACTGTGCGATGAGCCGCGCGTAGGCATCCTCGTTCCTCGCCTGCAGTTCGGCGACGATCGAAGCATCTTCCGGGCGCATCTCCCATGACGGCTGGCCAGTTCGCCCACGGTCGTGACTCCTACGGCACTCACCGTACGACCTCCATGTTAATTCTCTCCACTCCGTGGCAACAAGGCTACCCGAGCCGTAAGCTTCTGAATTCATGAAACTTTCGCAACTCTCTGCGTCTTATGCCGTCATTCGAAGAGACCCAAAGTGGTATAGACTCCGGCAAGTCCAAAAATGTTCCCGGAAATTCAGCGAAAGCGAGCAGAATCGCTCGCGTCGGCAGCCATTTACTGCGGAGGAGTCTCAGGCTTTTTCGGCGTGGGCTTCGGCTTTTTTTTCGGGGTTGGCCGGCTGTCATCCACCACGATCTTGGCGGCCGGTTTGGCGGCCGGGACGGCGACCTTTGCGGTGCGAAGTCGTGCCAGTTCGGCATCGCTGGCCTCGGCGAGCAGGTCCACCCGTTCGGCGAACTGGCGACGAAGCTGGTCAAGTTGAGCCAGGTCAGCGGAAAGGGGGGCGTATTGCTCCTGTGGGCCGAACGCCCCAGCCGTCTCGGCGAGGGCGGAAAACGAGTCATAGAGTGCGTTCAGATTGCGGTAAAGCCTGAAATTTGCCATTAGCGAGGCAGGTTCATTCTGAACTCGGAGCAGTAGATCCGGGACTGCGTTAGTCAGATTCCTGCGGATGGACGTCGCATTGGCCTGAGATTGTTGCTTGTTTTGGCTATCTGCCTTCCACTTCTCAATGCGCAAACGGGCTACGTCTGCATCAGATTTCTGAGCCATGGCTTGCACCATGATCAGTGATTCTCGCAAGACTAGATCAGGCGCGGCGCTGGGGGCAGTCGCGCTGGCCTGCGGAGAGGAAGTTTGGCTGGTGGGGGCGGCCTGACCGGGCAACTGCGTGGAAGTCAGAGAGACGAGCAGGAGATAGAGGGCAATCTTCATAAGAGAAACTTTACCCCAAGGGCTTCCTACAACAGGGACCGAAGATCTTCTGGCCCTTTAGGATGCGGGGCAGGGCAGGAGAAGCTGTAATTCATGGAATCTTCTGCAATAAACCCGGATTTTGAATCTGCTCGCCGGGATGCCTCGGCATGGCAGACATCCAATTGTGAAACATCAGCCAGAAGAAAAGCACAAACAATAACAGCGCGGCGGCGGCTCCCAGCAGCTTCATCGACAGATTGGGGGGAGGCGCGATCATTGCTGGATTGGGCGGGCGATAGTCAACGCTTGGATCGTGAGGCTGGGTTTCATAGGCATGGCGCAATGCCTCGCGCGCCGGGTCCGACGGAAAGCGAATGAGCGGGTCAACCTGTGGGAACTCGGATGACTGCGACAGTTCCCCGACCCTTTCCCCGGTAAGAGGCTGCTCATTGTCGACGAGAAAAGGGTGATCACCGTACTTGCTCCGCTCGCTCTCGGGAGCTTCCCGCGAACGCGAATGCTCGCGCGCCGACTGCTCTGTTTTGTATGCACGATTATCTTGGGCCATACATGAGTAAGATGCGTCCCGCAGTGCGTAGGTAGGATCGCTGTTACTTCCTCCAACGAAAGCAGAGAAAATCTAAGAGCACGAGTTGTCACCTTAATCCCTGGTCAGCAATGGCCGTTACAGAGGATGATGATATTCATACAGGTTCTGCGCGCGTACTTCTTAATGCCTCGCGAGAGAATAACCGTAGCAGTATGATCCATTTGATCTGGCTGATCTCTGCCACATCGAACCCCAGTACCCTTCCATTGAATGCAGAGCGGTTCAGAGCCACACTTGCATCTACCACTCGGACGCCTGAGCCGATCACCTCAGGCGGCGGTCACAGCGGACGTGTGAGAGGCCATTGAGAAGCTGATGTCGGAACAGCAGGGTGCCGCGACTTCACCTTGGAGGCTTGAGTTTCCCGATGTAGCTCTCTTCCGGTGTGCACACGTCGCGACCTATGGCCGCGTTGCAATTTCTGGTTTGCTACTCGCGCCGGTTAATGAAGCGGCGCGATGCAGGAAGGGATTCTTCGACACATGCGCAATCTACCCGCTGACTTAGGACCCATGCTAAACAGCTCTATCCAACGCGAGCAGGAGAGTTTCTCTCCGCGCAGCCTGCTGGAAGCCGCATTCCGGCACACCAAATTGTGGATAAGCGTGGTGGTGGTCGGTATGGCGATCACTGTCCTACTTGCCGTGCTCATGCACAAGCAATATGAGTCGCAGATGGACATCCTTGTGCAGAATGCACGAAGTGGGTACATGATTAGCCCAGAGCGCAGCAACGGAGTGACGCAGGTCAATGACGTCACTTTGGAACAGGTCAACTCAGAGATTCAAGTGTTGCACAGCAAGGACCTCGCCGACGTGGTAGTGCAACCCGACTGGAACACCGTTCCCGCATCGCAGCGTACGCCCGAGCAGCTCAGAGTTCATGACAAAGCGGTAGAGAAGTTCCAGAAGCACCTCTCGATCGATCTGGTGCACAACTCCCACGTGATTCACGTCGCCTACGTGGCAAGCTCGCCCACGGAAGCGAATGAAACCGCAAAGCGGCTCCTGGCAGCGTTCATGGGCAAACAGCGGGAGATTGAACGTCCTACGGGAACCTATGAATTCTTTAACTCCCAAGCTGAGCGTTATAAGGACGAGTTGGATAAGGCTCAGCAGCAGCTCGCCGTATATCAGCAGAAGATGCAGCTTGTCTCCTTACCCGAGAAGGAAGCAACTCTGGAGAGAAGGATCTCGGATCTCGAAACCGAGCAGCGCTCCACCGACATCCAGTTGACGGAGGCGGCGCACCGCCTGGCAGCCGACGAGCGGCAACTGAGCGTCGTTCCCTCGCGGCAGACCACTCAGCAGAGAACAATTCCCAATCAGTACTCGATTGAGCAACTGAATACGCTCCTGGCACAGTTACAGAACAAGCGGACCGAGCTGCTGGAGAAGTATTTACCAGAGGATCGTCTAGTGCTGGAAAATGAAGAGCAGATTGCGAACACGACTGCCGCTCTACATGACGCTCGTGCCACCAATTCTCAGGAGAACGCGACCGATGTAAACCCGGTGTGGGAGCAGCTAAATTCCGCTGCGGCGCAGACGCGTACGGAGTTCCAGGCTATGCGGGCCAAGCGGGCGCATCTCTCCAGCCAGATCGTTGAATTGGGAACGCAGCTTGCCGCCGTCGAAGGTTCAACGGTTGACTTCAGCAATTTGCATCGCAAGGTTACCGAACTTGAGAGTAACTATCAGCTTTACAGTCAAAAACGCGATGAGGCGAAGATTTCAGACGCGATGGACGAGCACAAATTGCTGAACGTAGCCGTGGCGCAGGCTCCAACGCTATCCTACATTTCCTACCGGAAGCCGCTCCAGGATATTGGCTTGGGCGCCTTCACCACGATTTTCCTTGCTTGCTTCATGGTCTATTTCGCGGAGCAGGCTCGCGACACAGTGGCGAAGGCACAAGAACTTGAAGCATTCTCCGAGTACCCTGTGTTGGCAACGGTGCCATTCGCCCCGCATTCGGTCCAGGCCCAGGAAATGACTGAGGTAGTGGACACGCCGCTGTTGCCGCCCGCGCTCTGGATTGATCCGGTAGTACGCGCGAAGACTTCGTCGCGGTTGTAGAGTCCTATCCACCGCCAAGGCAGTTGTAAATGAAAGGACAGGTGAAACAGTGGCGACGGTTAAAGCGATACCGGCGTATGAGGAGATGCTTAGCACCATCTTCCAGCCGAATCAGCCGCGCGGCGAGGGTCAAGTTGTATTGTTGACGTCGGCCAACCCCGGCGAGGGCGTGACTTACATCACCGATACGATGGCCACCCATTTGGGACGGCATTCATTGAATAAGATCGCATGCATTGACGCACGACGGTTGCGCGAACTCGACGCCTCTGCCGAGGGGATCGTCGAAATGTGCCAACCGAGCCGGCAGAAGAACATCTTCAGGCTGGTACGCCCCAGGCTGAAGCCGCGCGGCACCGAGCTGACAAGGGTGTGGCCTGACAGTTCGAGCCATCGGCAGGAGTGCATTCAGCAGCTTCGCCGTCATTTTGACTATGTGCTGCTCGACTGTCCCTCGCTACGTACAGCAGGCGATGTGTTCACTCTGGCGCCGCTGGTAGATGGAGTCGTTTTGGTGATCGAAGCGAATCGCACCAAGAAGGAACACATCCAGAACGTAACGCGCCGCATTGAAGCGGCCCGCGGTCGCTTGCTCGGGCACGTCCTGAACAGGCGAGTCTACGTTGTGCCTGAGTGGTTGTACGCCAGGTTGTAGCCGAGAAAAGCAACTATTCGTAAAGGACTCAGCATGAAAAAGAATCTCTGGTACCTATCGTTAGTGTTCCTGGTCGGCGTTTCTGTAACTTCTGCAAATGCTGTCGACCCGTTACAGAAGCGGCCACGTTACCTTCTCCATGCCGGGGACACGGTCGAGTTGAACTATCGCGTGACGCCTGAGTTTAACCAGGTCGCTACGCTTCAACCCGACGGCTACGTGAACCTGAACCTAGTCGGAGAGATGAAACTGGCCGGGCTGTCTGTGCAAGAAGCCCACGACCGCATTCTGGAAAAGGCGTCGCAGCGTCTCAATCATCCGGAGCTGAACCTGATTCTAAAAGACTCCGACAAGTCGTATGTAGTGGTTGCGGGAGAAGTCGAGCACCCGGGACGCTTTGAACTGCGCGAGGATCTTACCGCTCTCCAGGCGATCATGATGGCGGGCGGCTTCAAGTCCTCAGGCTACGATAACCACGTCTACCTCTACCGCCGGATCAATAGCGACCAGTCGGAAGTTCGCAAGCTCAACCTGCACAAAGTAGTAAAGACGAATGACCTGGAACGTGATGCGCAGCTCCAGCCGGGCGATTTGATTATGGTGCCGCCCAATAAGATCGAAAAGTTTTCGCGGGTAGTGAAGGCTGCAAGTCTGTACGTTGACCCGGCAACATTACATTGATTCGGCAACAGCGAAGTAGTGACTCCGGGGCGTCGGTTGGTGCTCCTAGAGAGTAGCGCCGATGTATCGCATGAGCAGCCTGATGGAGTTCCCCCATGATCGACGATGGTGCCTTCTACGGCTCGTCCCCGAAGGCAAGCAATGATGGAGGCAGAATTTCCCGATGCGTAGGCCCGCGGCTGTTTCCACACTACTTACGTGTTGCATCTGAGGCTGAACTTTCCTGTACGGCATACTTCAAGTGCGAAAACTTCGCGCTCCAGAGTCTTTTTCAGCATCTTAGTTTCCTGAATAGCTGCATAACTGCGGAGCAGGTGCAGATCACCACTCAGAATGGAATTGCCGCATGGGCTTTTTACCCGCTTCTTTAGCTACAGGACAAGTGCGCGAAGGCTTGCTGGAGCAGCGGGTAGCCGCGGCGCCCCAACCCTCGGTGCCATACAAGACTGCGGGTGCGCGTGCGGTCGTGCAATCTATTGTGAGCAAGTCCGCGATCCTTGGCATGAATGCGGCGACTGGGATCCTCACGGCCCGCGCCTTGCATCCCGCCGGTCGCGGTGAACTCGCCGCGATGATTATCTGGTCGGTATTTCTGGCCAGCGCAACGACGCTGGGCTTGCCGAGCTCACTCATCTACTATTTGCGCCATCAACCCAAGCTGCGCGCACAGCTGATCACACAGTCGTTTGCCATGAGTCTTGCACTGGGCATTGTGACGGGAGTCCTCGGCGCGTGGCTCATGCCCTTGTGGCTACACCAATATCCGCCATCCGTCATTCGTGCCGCACAGTGGTTCTTGCTGGCGACCCCATTATGTTCCTTGACGCTCGCGGGACGCGCCGTCCTTGAGGCGTCGGACGAATTTGGCACGTCTAACGCGCTACAAACGCTTACGCCATTTATAACGCTGCTGGGCTTAGGCGCTCTTCTCCTGGCGCACCGTCTTACGCCTTGCACGGCTGGCATCGCTTACATCGGCGCTTATATTCCGGCGTTTTGGCTCATGCTGATGAGCATTAGCCGCTCCGAGTTTTGGAGTTGGAAGGACGGCCCTTCGATCTGCAAATTGCTCCTGAACTATGGGTCGCGTTCCTACGGAATCGATCTACTGGGAACGCTGGCGCTGCAGGTTGACCAAGTGCTGGTCGTCAGCCTTTTAAGTCCCAGCGTAATGGGCTGCTATGTTGTTGTTCTAAGTCTGTCCCGCATGTTGAATCTTTTCCAGAACTCGGTGGTGATGGTGCTGTTTCCCAAGGCTGCGGGTCAACCTGCGGACAAGGTCCTTGAACTGACCGAGGTTTCGGCACGGCTCAGTACACTTATGACGGCAATATGCGGGCTGTGCGTCTGCGTAATCGGTCCATTGCTACTAAAACTTCTTTATGGAAGAGAGTATATCGGAGCGATAGGAGCCTTGCGTGTTCTGGTTGTCGAGGTCACCATTTCGGGACTCGTCTTCGTTCTAGCTCAGGCATTCATGGCTTTGGCCCGGCCAGGAATCGTGACCGTTTTGCAAGGCATAGGACTGGGGCTGAGTATTCCCTTGATGCTCTGGCTTATCCCGAAGTGGGGTGTTATTGGGGTGGCCGTGTCGCTACTCGTGTCCACGATTGCGCGTTTCATCTTTATCTACTTTGGCTTCCGTGTCTTTCTGCATATTCCGACGCCGAATCTAATGCCAAGGCTCAGCGATCTTCACTCACTTGTTGGACTATTCCGTAAGCGCGAGGAGGAGCCCGCTCAATGACAACTGTCGCCCAGACTCAACCGCTGTCCGCCAGCAACTCCTACCCTGTGCGCAGTGTTAATTTCCAATGTGTTGTTGTCATTGGGCTGGTGGTTCTTATCTCAGGCGCTCTCGTCTTTGCACACCTGAGCGGATTGCTGCGGCCTCTCTTTCCGGCGCTGGCTTTCTTTGCGGCTGTGTTTTTGTTCTGGCGCTCCAAGCCGTGCTATGTCGGCTTTGTTTGCTGGCTGTGGTTCCTTACTCCCTGGCTGCGGCGCATTGTTGATTTCAATATAGGATATGACCTTCCGGCCACCATGTTATTGGCTCCTTACCTTGCCGCCGCGGTTTCGGCAATCACGGTTTTCGCTCAACTCAGTGAGTTGGGGAAACGCAGAATGCTGCCGTTTGCCTGCGCTTTTTCCGGAGTGTTGTATGGCATTGTAATCGGATTGATGCGCTTCAATCTAAAGGTGGTTGTACCGGCGTCGCTGACCTGGCTGGTGCCCATCTTTTTCGGATATTTCCTGTGTTACCACCGCGAACTCTATCCGCAGTTTCGGTCGGTACTGGAAAAGTCGTTCCTCTACGGCGTACTTGTGATGGGCATTTACGGCACCTACCAGTTCTTCCATATGCCGCAGTGGGATCGCTACTGGCTGGACTGTATGGAATGCAATGCGTTCGGATGGCCGGGGTATGACGAGGTGCGTGTCTTTAGCACGATGAATGCTCCCCAAGTCTTTGCTGGCGTTATGGTGGCCGGGCTGCTTATTCTCTATAGCCTGCATGGCGGACTGCGGCTGGTAGCCGCCGCCTTCGGAATTCTATCTCTGATCCTCACCAGCGCCCGCGCTTCCTGGCTGGGGCTGATAGCCGGACTCTTCTACCTTAGCCTGCGGCTCAACTCGCGGCTGCGCTTCCGCCTCTTCAGCGGGATAGTAGCCTCCGTGATCGTGATTTGTGTGGCAGCGCAGGCCCCGGTGATCAATGGAGTCTTTTCTGCTCGCGTGCGCAGTCTTACGAACCCGAGCCACGACATCAGCTATACAGCCCGCGTCTATGGTCACGCGCAAGCATTTCAGGGCATCGCTTCGAAACCGTATGGCGGAGGGGTTGGCAGTCCGGATCAGGATCACTCCGTTGATGGCAAAGACGAGCGTATTGGGCCGCACGACAGCACGATGCTCGAATTTTTTTACTCGTTAGGCTGGGTGGGGACATTCGCCTACCTTGTGGGGCTCATGATCCTAGCGGCGCGGATTTTCAACCGAAAGATGAATTCGGACTCGTTTACCATCGCATCGAAAGCTATCCTTGTGGCTTTTGTTGCAGAAAGCATGCTGAACACTGTCATGATCGGCGTACTCGGCTTTGTCGTTTGGACTGTCGCGGCCATGTGCTTGGCGGCCGCGCAGAACCAGCGGGAAGCGGCCATGGTGGCGTAGAGGGCTGGATCGTGCGGCGGTAAGGTCAAACATATTCTTTCTCCGGGACCGTTTCAATTAGGAATGGCGCACAGGCCGCTGGTTTTGCCGCTCGGATTTCCGTAGGACGCGATCCAGTTCTTTACTGCCTGGCCCTGGGGAGAGAGGGTGACCTTAACGCCGGACCTTGAACTGGAGACGCTGTACAGGAAGTAGTCCGTCTGCACGCCCGGCTGTTGATACAACTGATAAACAGTTGCGCCGACGAATCCCGGCGTCGTGGACCCAGCATTCGTATAGGCCAGAAAGTTCGTCATTAGCTGGGTGAGATCCTTCCCCGCGGCGCTCTCGAGACGGCTGTTGTTGTCGTCGCTCGAACCGAATTCTGTAAAGAAGATAGGTTTCTGCGCCGCGTTAAGCATCGTATACACATCCATGCCGCCATTGAAGTCGCTCGGTATACCCATGGTATTGCCGCCGCTGTAGGCGTCGTTGTACCAATGATCGACCGTGATATCCCATGTCAGATTGACGCCGTTGTAACTCTGCAGATTGTTTTCAAGAGCAACCTGAAAGCCCTCGTTTGTCCAGCCACTGTTGGCTCCTCCGATAATCCGTGCGGTAGGCGCATTCGTTCTGATCGCGGCAATGGCGCCTGCGGCGACACCCAGATAGAGAGGAAATGACGCAGCCGATTCCCAGTCGGCTGCCGTGGAGCCGTTACCGGAATATTGCCCGGCTATTGGCTGCTGAAGATTCCATTCGTTACCGATCTCCCAAAACTCGTTCGTCGGGGCGGATTGAACGCTTGCAGTAACACTTGCATAAGCCCAGTTATACGCCGCCGTTTGATTGGCAAAACTGGCCCAGTCAGGATATGTTACGAGCATCACAATTGGAATAATGCCGGCGGCCTGAAGCGTGACGACATCGCTTCCAAAGCCGGTGGCCATGCTATCTCCAAGAGCACGATAAAAGATTGTATTCGGCGTGGTCCCGAATATCGCCTGGAGATTGGAGATCTGCTGGCTCAAAGGTATGGATGTGTACACACCACCTTGATCGCGATGGCCGTCAGCGCCCCAATACACAGAGCCGGGTTGAAGGAAGTTGCACGCGGTCTGTGCCGCTGCAAGTTCCGGCCCCGTCAGCCATAGTAGTAGGCAGAGGGTCGGCAGCATATGCCCGACCCGCCGAGTGAAGTTGTTATGAAACAGGGAGGGCGCGGCAGCGCCACTATCGGCGCGTTTAAGCCAGTTCATCGGACTTGCCTTTCGATAAAGGCAGGCCGAAATTTAGCTTGCCTTTCGTAGCAAGCAAGCCGATAATTGGGCTTGAGGACTAACAGCTATCGGCTTGCCGAAGTTGTTGGTTACAAGACTCGCCGGTAGTTACTAGCTACCGGCGAGTTTTATTGTGTTCGCTTTGCGGCTTACATAGAGTTACGTTACATAGTTTTACCTCCGGAGAGCGCTCGGTTCTGGGCCACAGCGCATTTGCGTGGCTTGGGGATAGAACCGATGCTCTCTGGCCTACTTAGAACGGAGCCCGATGCTCTCTGGTCCACTTAGGACGGTTAAAGATTCCTCCTTTTATTTTTGCTTACTGGTGTTTCTGGATGCATTTCTTTCGCCAGTAGGTTTGGCCCTGAGAGTAGTCCCTGACTGATCGCAAAAGTGATACGCGAAAGGGATAAAAGTGGAAATGCAAATCCTTTTTTTGAGCTGCCCGAGAATCGTACGTTGGGAAAGGGGCGTGTGATTTGTAGAAGCAGCGGTGCCGAGGGAAAAATGCGAATTGTGTCTATTCAGGAAGCCATTTGGCGGTAGACGGCGAGCACCTTGTCCGCCGTTTTCTGAATCGAAAAGTGCTGCTCGACGCGCTCGCGTCCTAGCAGCCCCATGGCGCGGGCTCCAGCCGGATTCGACAGCATCTCCGCAATCGCTGTGGCCATTTGCTCCGAATCTCCCATCTCCACGAGCAGTCCTGTACGCCCGTGCTCCACAATCTCCAGCACTCCACCAGCACTGGTTGCAATGACCGGCTTGCTCGAAGCCATCCCTTCAATAATCACCTGTCCGAACGGTTCAGGGTAGGTTGATGCGTGTACCAGGATGTCAATTTCTGCAATCGCCTGCGCTACATTGTCATTAAATCCGGTGAACTCAACTGCATCGTTTAATTGGAGTTCCGCGCACAGCCTCCGCAAGGATGTTTCGAACTCTGCCTCACCGAACAGAGCAGCTCCGATGATTCGGAAGCGCGCTTTTGGATGCGTCTTTCGCACTCGATGCGCCGCACGCAAAAAAACGTCTTGCCCCTTCCAAGGACTAATGCGCCCTACGATTCCGATGACCGGCGCGGCGCTCGTCCTTACTCCGCCTCCGCCGGAAAAAGTCTCTAAATCGGTGCCGTCGTGTATTACGCTCATGCGCTTCATTAAGTACGCTTTGCGACTACGCCAGTGCAGTGTATCCGCAGTTGCCTGCGAATTGGCAATCAGGTAGGTCGGCAGAATTCGGCTCAAGGTTCTGAATACCTTTGTCACTCCAGAAGGCAGATAATCCTCGGCTATTCTGTCTCTTACATGCCAAATCAGTGGCGTACCAGTGAACTGGCATGCGAAACCGGCCAGCAGGTCGGCTTTCAATGAATTCGAGTGAACGATGTCGATATTGTGGCGAAGAAGGAATTGCGCCAGATCTCGTATGTATTTTGCAATACTCCAAAGCGTGCCGACCTTCAGAAAGCTGGCAGCATTGAGGGTGTCTTTCCGGGCACGCACCACGTCACCTCGGATTGGCATTACGTGGACCTGCGCGAACGGCCTCAGTTTATCGGCGAGAGGGCCCTCCTCTCCCAGCAGGACTACCGGCTCCACGAACCTACGATCGAGGTGCTTCACGAGGTTCAACAACGCGATCTCACCACCGCTCAGGGCGGCCACGTGGTCGAACAGCAAAACTCGCAAACAGCGTCCATCCTGCGCAGCTCTGTCCGTTGGAGCTCGCTTCATAACGCCGGTGTCGATGGGAACCGCGCAAGCCGCGCCATCGCCATGTAATTGCGGTCTACATGCTTCGCTTTGTTCCATGCAAGCCTCGTCGGATGGTACGAGATTCTGCCGTAACAGCACCGTGGCAGCAGCGCGAGCCAAGCAGAGCATAACTACCTCGGAACCTCATCGCGGCACACATATCCTCAACCTTTCAAGAATTGTACGCGGAACATGACGATAAACTACCGCAGAGATCGAAACTAGAGCCATAAGCAGCATCTTGGTCCTTATGACAGCATGAATTAGATTTTGCGTCAGGCTGCCGCGCGTTCCGCGATTTTGAGATCTGCTACGTCTTGAAGCACGTCCAGAAATGCCTTGCGAAAGACCGCAATATCGAATCGCTTCGAGTAGCTGCGCAACGCACGACCCTGCCATGAGTGTCCGCGGAAACGATTGATCGCGCTTACCAGTGATTCGACTGTCGATTCCTTGTAGAGTACCCCAGTGACGCCGTCGATCACCGTCTCCAGCGCTCCTCCGGCCGCAAGCGCGATGACTGGGCGCCCTGAGGCGTTCGCCTCAACGGGTACGATTCCGAAGTCCTCTTCGCCAGGAAACAGGACAGCCTCGCAGCGCGACAGCAGTCGGCTAACATCCTCGTCCGGTAGGTGTCCGAGAAACTTCACGGTCGACCCGGCGAGCGACTCCAGTCGTTCACGGTCCGGACCGTCGCCCACAATCAGCAGACGCCGCCTGGTACGGTTGCAAGCCTCGATGGCGATATCGATTCGCTTGTAGGCGAGCAGCCTGGAAATAATCAGGAAATAATCATCGACTCCCGCGGAGACATGGAACCGAGAGGTGTCAACCGGTGGATGGATCACCACAGCGTTCCGTCCGTAGAACTGCTTGATCCGCTTTGCGACCGTGTTCGAATTGGCGATGTAGTAATCGGGCTGCTCGGCAGAATGGATGTCGATCTGGCGGACGCCTAGCAGTAGCGAACGAAGGAGAAGCGCCGTTGCAGGGTTGAAGTTCTCTCGTGCCGAATAGTCATCGAACCGCCAGACCCACCGCGGCGGCGTATGGCAATAGCACACGTGTACTGCTCGCGGAGCTCGCACCACCCCCTTGGCAAATCCGACGCAACTACTTACGACGATGTCGTACGCCGAAAGATCAAGGCTCCGTACCGCCAGCGGGTATAGAAGGAAATAATGTCGATATAGTCTCTCCAGTGCGGGGAGATGCCGCATCCACGTCGTCTTCACATGCCGGGCTTTAATGTTAGGGGGCAATCTGTCCTCGATTGCGACCGTCGACATGATGTCGGCCTGAGGTAGCAACTTCGCTATCTCCTCGGCGACACGCTCCGCGCCACCATACTGCACAAAGTTGTCATGTACGAAGGCGATTCTGCCGCTTTCGACCATATGTCTATCGCTCCTCACGCCACAGGCTTCCAAGAACTGCGCTCTGCGTCAATATCGTCAAACTGCTCCCGTTCCACGGAGTACAGCCGGCAGGGTTTGCAGCAGAATTTGCAGATCGAGTCCTAGAGACCACCGATCAATGTATTGGAGGTCGAGGCGAATCAGTGTTTCAAAATCGGTGTTACTTCTTCCGCTCACTTGCCACAGCCCAGAAATGCCGGGTGTTACGCTGAAGCGACGCATCAGCTGCGCTTCTGAGAACAGGTGCACATCACGCACCGACATCGGCCGTGGCCCGACCAGTGACATATCTCCCTTCAGCACGTTGAAAAGTTGTGGAAGCTCGTCCAGGGAAAGCTTGCGAAGCACACGCCCAACCGGAGTAACGCGCGAATCCTTCTTAATCTTGAACATCGGCCCGGAAGCTTCATTCTGATCTTCGACCTGCTTCTGCAGTTCCTCTGCGTTGACCACCATCGAACGAAACTTGTACATGCGGAAACGGCTCCTGTTTCGTCCATATCGCTCTTGAACGAAAAACACAGGGCCAGGGCTGGTCAGTTTAATCACCAGAGCGACCGCAAGCATCACGAGAGCGGACATCAACAAAAGCAGTAAAGTCAGCACTATATCCATTGCGCGCTTTACGAGAACGCGGTAGTCTTCGTGAACCATTCGGTACACGCATCCCTTCAAGTCCCGCACTGATCCATCGCAGGGGCTGCCAAGCGTAGTCTCGAAGACATCCACCGGGCACGAGCACTTCACCCCCAGGCGCTCGCATGTCCATATTGCTCTTTGCATGTCCGCATACTGTGACTTGATAGGCAGCACCACATGGACCATTTCTACGGGACTGCCCACGAGGATCTTTTCTAACTTGTCGAGGCTTCCCAAATAGTCGCAGGGCAAGTATTGTGAATGGGAGCTATCCGAGTCGATAAAGCCGAGCACCGTACTGCGCCGCTCGCGGTCTGACTTCAGACGCTTGTAAGCATCGACAGCGCGCCGGCGGCTGCCGACGATCACATAGAGTTGCGGCAGCGAGAATTGATACGCCAGGTCGTAGAGCGCAGCAGCCACGAGCACGCACACCAGCCCACCCACCCCGCACCGCAGCGCGAATACTGTGAGCGAAATGCTTTTCAAACCGATGGACCGAAACAGGAACCTGCCCATCCAGAGCAGAACGACACAGGTGAAGGTTCCTATAAGCACAGCGCGCATCTGCGACAATATAAACTGCGACCGTGGTGTCGCCCTACGATGGGTACTGCGTGAGTGGAAAGCACATTCCCATGCGCCCATTAGTAACAGAAATACCACAAGGTGTCGGATCGTAATCGTCGCTGTTACCAGTGAATGTGCACTCGTTATCCCATTCGAATGCAATTGAGCCCAGCTGGTCAAACCGGCTATCAGCGGCGGCAACTTTCGAGCTGTTACATATGTTTGCTCGAGAACATCCGGAGGGTGACTCGTCGCACGACTGTCTCGTGGCCGGAAAAACTCCTCCTTTGCGCGTGTGGGTAAACTTACATCGATAGCGTGCGCACTCATTGCTCAACTCTCCTTGCAAAAGCTGTCAAGGTACTTTGAATGCCTACAGGTCAGATAACGGCGCTCCTGCCGTGTGGTATAGACTTCTCACTCGGCCTCACACGTCTGCCGTGATTGCCGCCTGCCGAGTGATCGATGCAAGTGTGGCTCTCTATCGTTTTGTATTCAATGGAAGGGAACTGGTGTTCGAAGCGGCAGAAGTCAGCCAAATCAACTGAACGATACTGCTATAGTTCTGTTTTCGCGCGACAATTAGAAAGACCGGCGGATGCTCCGCTAGTGAAGGATGTAAGAGGCTTACGAGAAAGGGATAGCGAGGCATGCGGTCGCGAGGTGCTCAGTGAAAGCAATCGACCAGTGTTGGCCGTGTAGACGCTACTCTCATAACAGGCATTTTCGCATTGTGGGCGCGGCTGATCGCGTTGCGGTGAACCGAGAATGGAAGAGCGACTACGGCTGCAGGTGTGACAACGGAGACGGCCATGCGCAAGAGGCAGCGGCAGGGGCGTGTTACCCAGAAGTTGCACATCGTTGACGAGGCATCGGTCTGCGAGGCGCCTCTTGTGTTGGTTGCTCGGTCGCACGGAGTCACGGCCACTAGGTGTACTGCATGCGCAAACCGCACCTTGCCTGTAGGCCAACCAAAGCAAGATCGAAGGCTGGCGCAACCCATGAGATTACGGTGCGCACCGGACTGTAGGCCGCCGACTCGAAGATGAGCATCTGGCCGGACTTCTCCTGCCCCCGATGCCGCAGCTTGCGTAACAAGCCTAGCGCCATCATCCAGCCAAATAGCTCTTCGGTCCTCTTCTCAAAATCCCTCGAAGGAGGTATCGGAAAACGACTATCGTTAGCCCCCTGGCTTCCGTCCAAGCTTCAAGGCTAATTTTTGTGCAACAAGGCCCACCATGTTCATATGGATGACACTCGGTCGCACGATAGGGTTGGTCCCGAACTTCTCAGCAAAGAGCGCTTCGGCATGGGAATGATAGCTGTCAAAGTCGAAGTTTAGGCCGCGGCTCACGGCAAACTTGATCGCCTCCCAGACGAGTACACTGTTGGCTCCAGGAATCGCAGCAGCAGGATCTCTGCTTGATTGCCAGTAGAAGAGCATCTCTTCGTCCCAGACCAAAATCGATACGGCTGCCGGTCGTCCGCGATCATCACTTGCGCATAGGATCGTAGACTGCTTTCGCTCCATAGTCGCCGCTACAAGGCGCCGAATTGGCTCACAACGGCGCCTACTCATTGGTTGACCGTGCTCCCGTTCAAACATCTCTAGAAATACCTCTATATCGCCGGTATGCTGAACTTCCAATTTCTTAGAGGAGGCTCGAATGGTATTCCGCGTCTTCAGGTCGAGGTCGTCCCAGTACGAGTCTATGTCCATCCCAGCGGGCAATCTGAATGTAAAGTCCTGCTCGATGGTACAGCCGGCCATGGCGAACGGAAAAGCGCACGGATCTTCCGGGTCGAGGAACAGATGAAAACGGTCATGCTTCGGCAGCGCATCCATTAGTCCCTGCACGACCTTGCGAAGATTTCGTTTGTATCTGCCGAGCTTTGACGGAGGTAATGTGAGCATGGGCCCGTGTGTACGGGTGAACGGCGGAAGCTTGAGCAATCGCAGACCGTAAACACTCTCCCTGACGAAGCAAAGCGCAGCGACCACCTTACCGTCCCACTTGACCTCGACCCGCTCAAGGGCGTCACCGCCAGAAGCCTGCAGCCACCAATCCTGCTGGAACAATCGTCCCGCAATGCCGGTTTTCGCATCCCTTGGTTCCGCTTTCTCCTTATTCGCAACAGCGAACAACCTGGGGCCTGACTCCCCTGTGTGTGTGTTAGAACTGGCAACCGGTGATTGCATGTTTGCTCCCTGAACCAGAGTTCGGATTGCCGAAACTTTCATTTTTATCCCTGTCGTTTATAGAGTAAGCAGTGACATAGTAAGCAGTGACGCAAAACCCGCAGAATGTTGCTCTACATTGGGTATTATCTTTCGACGCGAGGCGCCACAACGCGGAGATGCAATGCTACGTGGGGGGGACGCCCACGCATCGCAACGAGTATCGCACGGTCTGAATGTTGCATCAGCGTGTCCAGTTGAGTGGTCACGCTAATCCCACTTTTGGGACGCAGCACCCTACTTGCTGCTGCCCGCTTGGTTGGGCCGGCCTCAAGGGCTTCAGCAGTTGAGGTCCGGCGCTGAATCGCGATTCGCGAGTCCTCGCTCTCTGCTCCGGCAAAGAATCTTCGTCCAAACAGAAGCTCAGGTTGCACCGAAAGGCAAATGCCACCAAGGCAACTCTATCTGTAATTCGAAGCTTACCGAAAACCGAAGAGAGGTGATGCCACACGGTTGTTTCGGAGATAAATAGCCGGGTGGCAATTTGCTTATTGCGCAGCCCGCGACAAACCAAGCTGACAACTTCCATCTCACGATGCGTCAGCAAATCAAAGCGCTGCTTTGCGTCGTATTCGCTGGAGGGCCGGGTGAAGACATGATCCAAGAGGGCTTCGGCATCCTCTTTCTCAAGCCATATTCCGCCGTCTGCCACTCGGCAAAGAGCCTTTCTGATCTGGCGCGCAGTGCTGCGCTTG
This sequence comes from uncultured Acidobacteriota bacterium, assembly GCA_963737175.1. Classification (GTDB taxonomy): domain Bacteria; phylum Acidobacteriota; class Terriglobia; order Terriglobales; family Acidobacteriaceae; genus TOLSYN. The sequence goes on from CAVTRQ010000019.1 coordinate 54,569, forward strand.
TTGATGATACCGCGCACCCCAAGTTCAAGCGCCTGCTTGCGCTCACGAGGGCTCTCTCTCATTCCGAGAAGGACCAGTCTCGAATTCTGGCGAATACCCTTCAAGCACTCAAGGGATTCTTCATCAAAACAAGAGATCATTCCCCACTCCACGAGTGCGATGTCGAGCGATTGACAATCGGTTTTCTGTTTCAATGCGCGTAGGTCCTGCGCCTCGCAAGCTATGTTGATCCTGGTATCAGATTCGAAGCTCTTTTGCAGTCCTACGTACACCATCGGGCAAGGATCGCAGACAACTACGTTCACCCTGTTGTGAATAAGCTCTTCTTCACTCACCTTTGACTCTCCGTTGAAAAGTTTGACAGCGCGCATTAGTGGACTGAAGTATAAAACATGCAGGGAGGCACTCGCCTACCCACTATCGAGGCGTTGCAATATACCGCGCTACTGCACTTTAGTCAGCACTCAGCACCAAGACGCGGCACTGTATCGCAAAGCCGCTTGGGGTGCCGCTCTGTGTCTCGTCTCGCAAAACTCTTCCTACTGTTTCGGCGACCGTGCATGCGAGTGGTTGCGGGCCAACCTCCAACGCCGGAAGTAACACCTGGCATCGAACAATAACCTTCGCCGGTGGAGCGTGAACTCCAAATATGTATATTCCACCCGTGCTTAGGTCGCGGGTAATGCCTTCTTCAACCCGTGTCAGGTTGTTGACTTTCCAACAGCACAAGACCGGTGCATTGGCGAGGAAACGTTGATATTTACGGCGTTGCAACATCGCGCGCATCCTTTTTTTCGATCTGCAGCCAAAATACCCGTCGATTGTCTTCTGCAAAAGAGACAAATTGCTCTTTATTTATTGGCGGCGACAGAGTCACTGTACTTTGGGACATTGCCCAGATGCGCTTCACAGATTGTCATACAGCTAAAAGTACAAATGTCCTTGGTAAACAGACGGGGCTGACGGAAGCATTATGCGTGTAGCCTCGAAGGTTAGCGGCACCATGACATCACGCAAAGAGCGCAGCAGTGGCAGAAATCGCTGTCTGGGCCTCACATAACTGAAGACATCCATCTACTGCTTGCCATCTCCTCGCGTAAACACTTCCTGTCTACTTGCGCCGTAAAAACAATAATAAAGTCGGCATCCTGCTAGTTATCAAACCTCAGCTCCACAATCACCGGATGATCGGGAACGCTCAATCTTAGTTGAGAAACGTTTGAGAGCTTGTTTGCTGGATCGACGCCCTGCATGGGGTAGTAGATTGAGGCCGTACCAACCGGCCTTGTCAAGATCAGAGTCAACTCCCGCGGTGGCACAATCACCTCCGTGTGCAGCCGGGTGTTATAACTCGTGACCTCATGCCATAAAACCAGGTAAAAACGACCATCGTGCTTTTGCAAAAGTAAATGATGAATACCCGTTGTGTCTCCCGCTAAGCCGTACTCCAGAGTGCCGGAGTGAGTGGTCGGAGTTCCATCGTTCAATAGCGCTATAAAGTTGGCTAGCGAAACGAAAGCTGGCTTCTCGCTTCCGTCATTGCGCACCAGCCCCCAGTGCAGTTCATGATCCTCTGCACCGGGGTCTGGAAGTTCGTCGAACAGCTCATATAGGTAGGTCCGTACGACTCCATGGTTGTAGTTTTCAAGAAACAGCCTGGAAACGTATTTCGCGGCCGCGTTCTCCGAGATGGCAGGCTGATCCTTGTGGTCGCCAAAGGCGTTATGGTAACCGCTTTCCGTCATAATGACCGGCCGCTGTCCATAGATGTTCCTGGCTAGGTCGGGTTGTTCAGGGAAGACCGTCGTCGGCAACTCCCCTGCTGGGTAAGAGTGCAGGTTCCCATAGTCGCAGATGGCGCTCAGATCGCCCACCTTTACGCCATTGGTAATGAAGGCCATTGAAGGCGCAATCACTGCGATTTGAGACAGATCTGAGCTGTCCTTCACAGAGTGATATATCTCAGCCTGAAAACTCCTGGCATCACCGATCCAATTGTCGCCCCCGCTCAGATCCAGTTCATTCGGACCTTCGAAAGATTCAACCAGATGGTGCGACAACTCTACTATTTTTCGAAGAGTCTCTGGCGTAGCGAGCTTGACCGAGCCACGCGGATCGAGAATTGCATTGAAGTGAATTCCGATCGATCCAAGTTGTACCCATCGTCCGTACATCTCCTGGTTGTAGTCATCACTCAATAGCTGGGCTCCGTCTCGGAGATGGTGGACACCCAGAATTGATAGCTTGGAGCGGACCAGAGAGAAGTTCCCATATAACCGGTCGTAGTAGTTGAGATGAGTATTAATACCAATGGATTCGGTAAAGCTATACGCGCTCTGCGCTGTTTCTTGCGTGATAACTGTATTTGCGTGCGCATCAGCCGATTTAGCTTTTGTCAGCCTGGAAAAGACCTTATACCCTGCCAGGCCTGTTGAGAGCACGATCACGACAAATAACAACCCTGTCGAGTGCGCATTGCGGTTTGCCATCACTGACATAGGCACCCTACTCGTAACGAGTTTCGATTCGTCCGATCTTTCTTGCGCAAAATTGCGACGGAACGTTGGCCAGCCTCGCGAAGTAAGAAATATTATGCAGCGCGAAAGAAATATCCCAATTCATTGTTAATTCGCGTCCCGCAAATGCACGTAACTGTCGGGGCGTGTAAGCCGCCATGGACGCTCTGCACTTTTAAAAAGCGCATACAAGTGGGACACGTGATAGTCATCCACTCTTGGGACCGCTCCGGTTCTTCCGCCGCTCGATTCGGAAAGCTCATTTTGGCATCACTCCGATTATTCTGTGACAGACCGCAACGAAATATATTGTTTGAACCTTTTTAGTGTTGCGTCGGCGTTAGCCTATGCAATCTCCTTGCTGTTGCATCGGAGATCGCTCCGCTCCTTATGCTGCTGCAACGGACAATTGTAAGCAATGGCAGAAAACTGTAATTCGAGATAGCCTACCCGGAACATCCGGTCAAGAAGTGACTAGGAGTTCTGGTCGAGGAAACTGCCGAGCAGGGAATGAACATCGCAGTACGAGCGATCGGGACGAAGGACACGCCGGATCATGCTCCGATGGAATAGCCTACTTCGTCAACTACGCTGATGATCTAGTGATCTGCTGTAGTGGCGGAGCGGAAACTCCTGGCAGAAATGCCGGCTGATGATTTGTAAGATCACTCTTCAAGGCCTGCTCGCCAGAGAGGCTTTAATGTCGTGACAGCGCGTTCGGCGTCTTGATGTGGAGTGGGAACGGCGTTACGAACGCTTTGCCAGATCACGACCGTATCGTCGGCGTCTGGTCCGTAGCCGATCTCAGATGAGGCGTAGGAAAGCGTCTTTGCGTACCATCTCTGAAAGGCGGAAGAGGAATCGATAATGCTTGCGTAGACCGGATTATAATAAACGACAAAAATGTGCGTCGCATCGGATAACAGCGCCGCTTCTAGGTTGTTTATCAACCTTGACATCAGCTCCGGGCCAAAGGCGTGGTACATAAACAATACTAGATGACCCTTTGGCAGCGGTGTGGCTACGGCGTCTGATTCAAGGATGGAAATATCCGGGCGGCTCGGGAAGTTACGCTTGATCTTTTCGGCGTTTGTTCGCGCGATTTTTGCTAGTTTATGGGAGAGCTCAATCCCGGAGATGCTCTGAAAATGAAATTCGCTGCCAAGGACAGTAATACGACCCTTTCCGCAACCTAAGTCAACTAGGGTATAGGTTTCGATATTTCCCAGCGCGTTGAATGCTTGGCGAACAATACTGGGTTGCGCTCCCACATATCCATTGACGGATTGGCTGAACTGCTTATCGTAGAGTCGATTGGCCGGGATCATATCGCTTGTATCTATTCCATAGAGGTCATCGATGGGGTGCCTGCGCACGTGACGCCAGTTAGGATGGAGCTTCTGGACAAGAGGAATTTGACACAAGATTTGCTTCACATTAGAAGCAAATGGAATTTGACAAAGGAGTTGTTTTGCAGTGGCAAGAATGGATAGCTTGATGGACGCGTTGGGGAGCTGCGCTGTTGCCTTTGTCTTATACATTGGTGTCCTGTTATGAGTCGATGTTGTTGATCCGTTTGTGAGCGGTTGTTGTATGCGCTATCAAAGAGTTCACTGCGTTTTAAGCTTCGTGTTGGCCGTCAATCACCGTTATCGAACGGTCGTTCAAATTGACTTGACTGCAGCGTCTCAGTTCCGTAGAACACTCACGGTAGATGCGCTTCCTTCGCAACTTAGCGGCTTGGAGAAAGCTTTGTCCTGGCTATCTTCCCGGGGAGTCAACGCAACACCGGTTGGCATGCATCAAACGCCTGCATCTGGGGCCGCGCTCATTCTGGCGTCTTATTGAGAGGCGTGACAGAGTGTTAAGGTCTGGACATTACGTCGGTGCTACGACCTCCGTAACCATAGTGCGTAACAATCGTAAAATGAACAACATGCTGAAATACACCTAGAGCTATTCGGTTCAACTATCTGGAGATGTCAGCGGATTCTCTGAGGTGAGTAGCTGGAGCAAAGCCGTATTGTGTCTTCGGAGAGCCTCCATGAAACGATTGTTTTCGATGGCCATTCTGTTCTGTGCAATGACGATTGCAAGCTTTGCCAGCGTCGCTGTCTCGTCACCCACCAAGGGCGCCGCTGTTCAGTCACCGGTAGAATTTGTGGCCAGTGCCACCTCCAAGTTCCCAATCACCGAAATGGTCATCTATGTTGATACGAAGGATGTGTACACAACTGATTCGGCGAGTCTGAACACTAATATCCCGATGTCCAGCGGCAAACATGCGATTGTCGTGGAGGCCTTGGACAGCAGTGGCAGGAGTTCTTCCTCCGCTTTGACCCTGGTCGTTCAGCCTGCGCTGTCGTCGACGACGCCTGCTGTGCCTGTCGCACCAGTAACGTTGCCTATCGTTGAGGCTCAGATGGCGGATAGCTTTGTGGACTCCGTTGGCTTGAATGTCCACTTCAGCTACTATGGGACTGTCTACACTACCCAATTGCAGCAGATGCTCACCAATATCTCCACGCTTGGTGTTCGTCACTTAAGAGATCAGATGGCGTGGCAGGGCGCTAGCTCTGGCGCCCCCTTCTATTTGGTCCACAACAGCTTAGGCGCGATGGGGGTCAAGACAGACTATATTCTTACCTCGATAGACTACCCGATGAGCCAAGTCCAAGCATATCCGACTCTTGTCGATGACATGGAAGCTGTTGAGGCCTCCAACGAATATGACGCGTCCGGTGACGCCAACTGGGTGCAGAACATACTGGCTCAACAAAGCGCGCTATATGCCCAGATCCATGACGCATCCTCGACACAGGGCATCTCAGTGCTCTCTCCGTCTCTCGCACAACCTCAAAATGCATCGCAGCTTGGCGCTATTAGCGATATCTCAGATGCTGGAAACTCTCATGCCTACTTCGCCGGCTGGAATCCAGGAAATTCGGGAACAGGAGGAGCGAACAATCCAGCGTATTTCATGGCGTTGGCACTCGCAAATACTTCCGCCGAGCCAATCTGGGTAACCGAGTCGGGCTACTGGGCTGAGCCCGGCCCGTACTTCGGTGGGGGTGGGATCAGTGAGGCTGCCCAGGCGATTTATAGCCCGAGACTGATGCTGGAGTTCTGGAACGCGGGCGCACGCCGCACGTATGAATACCAACTGGCGGATGACTCGAGTGATACTTACTTCGGCCTGCTCCGATCGGACGGTTCAGTCCGGCCCGCGTTCGGCGCAATGGCCAATCTACTAGGGTTGCTCAGTGATCCCGGAGCAACCTTCCATCCCGCTGGCCTCGCCTACAGTCTGTCTGGAGGAAACTCCCAGCTTCACCATGCTCTGTTTCAAAAGCGGGATGGGTCCTACTATCTTGCTTTGTGGATTGAAGCTCTGAGCTACGACTTTACTAATTCCGTACTCTTGACCGTTCCTTCGCAGCAGGTCTCGTTGCAACTCGGCAGCCCCGTAGTATCTGCCGCCGCCTACCAGTGGGACGATGCGGGCAACATGACTACTACGTCCATCCCTGCCGGTCAGACGATGACGATCAATGTCACGGATAAGCTGCAGATCATTAAGCTTGTTCCGTAGAATTGGGATCGAACTTGATCACAGTGTCGGGCTCTGCGCCCGCATCCCGGTAGCATTACTTGTCAGATGGAGTGCGACTTCGACGCGATTCGATACACCAAGCTTTTCGAAAATCCGCGAAAGATAGTTTCTGACCGTGTGCTCGCTTAAATTGAGTTTGCGCGAGATGTCGCGATTGCCTAAGCCTTGCCCGACCAGATCGGCAATTTGTTGCTCGCGTTTCGTCAGAGCGGGGATAGTTGTATTCAAGGCCCTTAGTGGGGCGCTCACCGCCAACGCCTTAAGGATTGATTCCAATTCCGAATTGCTGACCCAGATCTCTCCATGATGAACCCGGTCGATACATTTCGCGAGATGCGCGAGAGGTTCTTCCCGGAATACTATGCCGCGAGCCCCGCCCCGAAACGCAGCAACGACAAGGTCGCGATCACGCGCTTCCAGCAGGATTACTACTCGGACCTCAGGATACAAGCTGTGAATCTCACGCAGGGCCTTGAAGCCGCTCAGTGCTCCGTCTTGCAGATGGCCGCTAATTAGCATCACGTCCGGTTCTGCAGCGGCCGCATCGATGGTCTTCTGAACACCGTGCCCACACCCAATCACTTTGAAAGACTTGCGCGAGCGCTGAAGGTTTTCTGAAATCGAGTCGCAAAACATCTTGCTCGAATCAGACAATACTAACCGGATTGTCTCTGCTTGGGTTGGCTCTGGCATCTTCAATCCGAGACACGGGGGTTGCATTTGAGTGCTCCTTGTAACAAAAAACTACTGCCGGGTTGAACCGTACGGTTGTAAATACCTGGAGTTGCCTTCGGACGAAAACGGTAGAGTGAACGCGGCTATGAACGATGGCGTGTTCGCCTCGGCAACGCATTCATCCGCTTGCGAATCGCTCCAATTCATAATTGTGGAGCGAGAGTGCAACCGACTGACCGAGAAGTTCCACGGAAACGACTAGCTTGCGCTCGTCCCCATTCCCAATCAGGACGCCTTCAACACCGTCGAGCGAACCGCCGCGTATGCGTACCCGCTCGCCGAATTTAACAAAAGCATGTGGCCCAACCGGTACTCCGCTGCGCAATACGGTTTGAATCGCAAGAATTTCTTCTTCGGGTATCGGCGAAGGGCGTCCTTGGAAGCCAATCCAACGCAACACGCTCGGATGCTGCAATACGGTTGCTTGCACCTCGGCGATGATCGTTGTAGAAACGAAGACGTAGCAGGGAAAGAGGGGAACTTCTAAGACTCTAACCCGATCACTCCAGCGGTGAACTTCGCGTGAGACCGGAAGAAATGTCTCTACACCTCTGTCCTGCAACTCCGCTGCGACCTTCTTTTCGTGCTTGGCGCGGGTGTGAATCGCATACCAATGCTGAGTATCTGCAGCTGTCGACGTAGTATCCGAGAGAGGCAACTGCACGTTCTGCATACTGAGCACCTTTTCGCCTGCTGGCCCCATATACTCCTCCTGCTCCCACGTACGGTCAGGGTTCGTCTTACATACGGATTCCCAGTCTCCGCTTATGCCGCATTTGTGTGCGGCGGGTATTCAGATTTGCTCTGCGTCGCAAGAATGAGAGTTCGTTCTCTCGTACCGCCCCAGCTCTGTAATCCAGAAGGTTTGGAAGTGGCGTCAGCCGATGGGCTCAAGAGCTTCGAAGTCGCGCAACGGACAATCCAACCTTAGAGTCTTGGATACAGCTTCGCCCTCAAAGTCACATCCGAGGGCTGCTCCGGTTTGCAGTTCGCCGCGGTGATGCCACAATTTCCTACTTCAAATGTTTTGCTTTGGTAAGCACTGTCCTACGTTGAAATCTTTCAAAAGACAGATCACCTCGACAACATGGTGTGAATTGCGTTACCGCTCCGATTCACACAGACTCGAGTCTTACGGAACATGGCATCAATGTGGTTCCTCGTACACTGTTGCTTCGCCCTTAAAAAGTCACATCCGAAAGAAAGAATCATTTACGGAGTGCTCCGTAGCAGAATCCTGCTTTGTCCTTTGTACGATGGCTCATTTTGGAGGAATGCTGCCTTCTAATTTCTGAAATTCGAGTGTTCCTCAATTTATTCGGAAGCAAGAACCTTAATACACACCAGCATAGCTGTAGCCCCGTTCCAGAGCACACTGAACCTTATGCAAGGATGTCATCTTTCAACGCAATGAAGGCAAGCAACTTAAGAAGCAACAGAAAAACCTAGGAGGACTTAGATATATTTAGAGGTGTCTACAACGCAGATTCGCTCAAATGCTAAGGAGACGTTCGCCAGCGCGGCAAACTCTTCCACCCATGGCGCTTCCGGAACTCTGCAACGCAGTTCGAACGAATTCCGCAATTCTGCTCGTGGTTATTTGGCGTCAAAGTGCAGCGAATGTTCGCGAATTGTTCGCGGGCAGAACTCGCCTCCCATCGCTGCAAAGTTAAGGATTGCCCGCTCGATGCTCAACCTTGGTGTTTTAACAGCACCGTCAGTCGCCGGTAGTCGAACCCGTAAACGGGGCCGCCCCGGCAGTTCGTGCAGACGCACTCACAGCGCCGCCTGCGGGGTGCGGTGGTGCATATAGCGTTCGGTCATTCGAATAAAGCAAACTCCAGCTTCATCGCCACTCTCGAAAAACGTCAAGGCCGCACAGGAATGGGGCGCGGAGCACCGTCACTGCCTTCGATCCGCAAACTTGTGCGAGCGGCCAATCTTATAGCCCAGAAATTTCGCTCCCGAGCGCAACATCACGCTGGGGATCTTCCAAGGGGCTTGCTTGGCGATCAAGGCAATTTCAGAGGTAATGAAGCGCAGGCCCTCACCCGAAGTTCCTCCGAACTCGCGCAGCATCCAGGCGTGCTCGGCATGCAGTTCGCCTACATATTTGTATCGCTCGAATTCCTGCCGCCACGTATAGTCATGCGAGTGGAACACCTCGGCTTCGGCCACATATGCAATCTTCCATCCCTTTAGCACAAGCCTGGCTGTCACCACAGTGTCTTCGCCGAAATTTACATCCAGCGGAAAACCTCCCACCGCCTGCAGCGCGCTGCGTCGGTAGGCCCCAAAGGAGTTGGAGAAGAAGATCGCCTTGAATCCGAGCGTGCCAACGCTCTCCCGGCTACGCACTGCTGAGACCGGTGGATAGTTGAACAGCCGCGCGTGGGCCTCGATCGGCCCAGCCCCCTTGCGCGGCAACTGCCGTCCGTATGCCGCTCCCACCGACGCGTCTTCGAACGGATGCAGCAGTGCTGCAAGCGAATCTGAGTTGGCCAGCAAAGCATCCTGGGTAAGATAAACGAGAATCTCCGAGTCGCATGCCAGGTCCACCGCAAGCTGCCGAGTCTTTCCATGCCGGAATTCCTTCCGCGCAATGGGCAAGACGTAAAAGCCCTCCCGCCGTGCCAGTTCAGGGGTGCCATCCGTGGACTCGGAATCGATCACAATGACCCGCTGCGGCGCCACACTCTGAGCATTCAACGCCGCGGCAAACTCTTCCCATTGATCAGCGGCATTCAAGGTGGGAACACAAACCGTAAAAGTCATAAACGTAACGTTTCCGCGATTGCAACTCTACCCATCTTAGCTTCGGCGCCATCCGATCTGCAACTTACCGTTCAGATCGCAAACCAGTAGTCGTAGTCGAGTTTGTAGCGCAAATCCTTTGAGCGATGGCGAATAAAGCGCGCTGGGTTGCCGCCCACAACCTCATAGTCGCCAACGTCTTTTGTAACGACCGACCCAGCGTACACCACGCAGCCCTTTCCCAGCGTAACGCCCGGCATAATAAGCACATTTGAAAAGATGCACGCAAAATCGCCGATCACAACCTCTTTCCCCTTGGTAGCGAAAAAGGGATCGTCAATGTCGTGTCCTAGCGTATATATTTTTGTGTCATGCGCGATGGAAACATTGCTGCCGATCCGGATGCCTACTCTGTTATCGAGATAGCAGCCGTAATTAATGACTGAATTCTCACCGATACTGATGCGTCGCATGCCAAAGAAGCGTGCGGGAGTGTGAATAACACTTCCTCTCCCGATGTTCACTCCCAATGCTCGCAGGAGCACATTCTTCAATACAAAGAAAGGCATCCAATTATATGAGAGATTAAACACCCGGATCACCAGGTTCTTTAATTGCCGTGTAGAGCGCCGTTCAGGAGCGTTTACGTGCATCAGCCTTCCCTCATAGTAACGTCCCTACTATGCTTCTCTTCAGTAGCGCCGTTGCGCAAACCGCTTATCAGGCCGGCCACCATCCCCCGGACACGGCTCCAGTACGTTTTTCTTTTCTCTCGTTTATTAACGAAGACGAGAGCGCCAAGACAGGAGCGCAGAAGGGATCGTGCGAAACGGAAAAGCACCGAGTAGTGCCCCCTTCTGATGAACCACCCATTAAGCACACCGAATCCGATGTTATAGGCGTACTCCTTTGCAAGGTTGCTGCCCAGGTATTGAACGACAGGATGGTAAACCTGTATTGTTCCAACGTAATGCGCGGTCAACGAATTGCTCAAGACCCGCGATAGAAACTCTGTTTCTTCGCCAGACCCGATTTTTGTCCCGACCCCAAGGCGCTCATCGAAGGTTGGCCCGATTCGAAGCAATGCACCTCGTCGAATGAAGATTCCGCTCGAATTCACTAACTGAAATACATTGCGGAATGACAACTTCTTAACAACGCCAACCGGCTGGCGTACGATCGATAGCTGTCGGTCCGGATCAAACACGTTAGTACACAGGCAGTCAACGTGCGGGTTGCTCTCAAAATAGGACACTACTTTCTGCAACAGCTCTTTCTCGTACCAACAATCGTCGTCGGGAAATCCGATAATATCTCCAGAAAATTTCTCGAGACCTATATTCCGTGCGCCGGACAGAGAAATCTGGTGACCAACCTTCCGCTCGACAAAATCAATTCTTGCGGCACAATCCGCTGGCAGTCGAAGTTGTGCCGTCCCTTGCGACACGAAAATCAGCTCAATTTCGTCCTGAAATGTCTGGTTCGCGAGTCCAGAAGTGAAACGGTCTAGATACGTCTGCCTGTCATAACATGTGGTGATCAACGATATTTTCATATTCACCTATTGCGGCGATTATCAATCTTGCAAATCTATTTTGACTGCGTCTAGGTAGCCGTCGCGGCGATGATAGCTGATGGCCCGCTCGTTTGGCTCTCTTTCACCGCCGGAGTGGCAAGGAGCACGCTGAAAGCATACAGCGTCAATAGCTCGGGATCATGACCGAGGTATTGGGAATTAACCACGACAAAAAGTGCAGGTACAAGAAGCCAGCGCCATCGTACCGCCAGGGTTTTAAAGACAAACCACAAAAAGCAACAATAAAGTGATGCTCCAACCAAGCCGAAGTCATAGAACTGATTCAGAAATACGTTGTGAAGATTAGTTTCCTCAAACGGGGGACTCAAGAAGTTAGCGACTGCGAAAACCCCGTGACCGAAACAGACTTCACGCAACCCAAAGCTTGGTAGCCAGGTGAAGAAGTAATTCCATAGAAACAGCCTCGCAAGCAATCCATCGCCTTGATTACCAGCGCTGAGGTCTATGGTGGTAACCGATATGCGCATCAAGACCACTGAAAGACCAAGTAGTCCGCATACTAACAGCGCCACGATTATTCGCCGCACAAAACCAAAGCCGCTCCTGTACCGGAACAGCAGGTATCCAGAGATGCCAACCACAAACGCCAATTGTGCGGTGCGTGAGCATAGGTATACCAGAGTGAACAGGAACATCAGAAGAGCCGCTATATCGAATAGCTTCCATCGCGCCTGCCTCATGGAGAACAGCGTGAGATAGGTGAACAGCGTCTTGGTCGCCCAGAGGTTCTTGTTCTGATCGCCGAATAGTATAGGAGCCGCGTTCTGGATTGCATACGCATCGGTGGAATCTTGAACGTTGAGGGGAAGCAACCAGAGGTGGCCAGCAATCACATTGACCAGCGTCTGAACGAAACTCAGGGCTACTGCGGTAAACAAGGCGTAAATGATTACCTGCCTGATGCCTGCGTCACGACCATTCTTCGAGAGCCAGCTGAAGTAAGTAGTTGCAGTCAGGAAGAAGAGTGCGTTAACCAATATCCTGAAGGCCACGTCTCCGGCCCCGCCGTTGATTCCGTACATGACGGCAACGTAGATGAGGTACAGGGCGCATCCCACCCACGCTGCTCTGGCGCGGCGAATCATCACGCCCCGGAGCGGAGCTGAAAGCAACGCGAACATCACGGAGAGTATAAATAGGACGGAAACGGGAGGACTCCCCTTGAGTGGGGCGAAGTACACGGCATTGATCGCGACGAAGACTAAGAGTGCACTGGTCCAGCCACTGATGTTCATCGGAATGCCTTGCTCCCGGTGTTGGCAGCCTGCGGCTCCACGCCGTCGCTCCCGGAGAGCGCTTGGCACCCAAGCAGATTCTCCAAGCATTGCTTCATGATTCGTCTCTGATCGTACGCTTCTGCGATATAGGATCGTGCCGTTCGAACTAATGCTTTTCCCAACTCCTTCTCGCGCAAGAGATTGCGGATCGCGGCTGCAAATGAATCAGCAGACTCCGCGATGAGAAGATGCACCTTATCCACAAGGCCGGTCCCCTCTGCGCCTACTCTCGTCGAAACGACTGGCAACCCCGCCTCGATGGCTTCGACGGTCTTCAGTTTCAAGCCCGCTCCGGAAAACACCGGATTGACGAAGATAGCGGCATCCCGATAAAGCTCGCCGAGCTCGGGAACGTCTCTGTGCAACTCGATGTCGGGGTACGTTTTACATAACTCATCCAACCAGGATGTGCTTTTGCCTTGGGTCAGGCCGGCAATGACGAATCGATACCCATCGGTGCCTCGCAGTCGAGGGTGTACTTGCGTCAGGTACCAGGTCACGCCGGCAATGTTCATGGGAATGTTGAGGCCTCCCACGAACAGAACGCTGCCCCCGCGCATCTGCTTCTCACCTCGATCAGGCACATCCATTCTGGGAGGGAGAAAAACGGATTTCGCCGCATCCGCCGGATGCGCCTGAACGTGTCTTGCTCTCTCGAACTCCGAGATGAACCACAACTGCTCACAACGGGCCATGACATGTCGCGAATAGAAACGAAACTTGGCAGCTTCTGCCAGATAAAAGCACTTTGCCAGCCAACTGCGACAGGTCTTGGCCAGTTCACGAAAGTAACGCTCCTCATCGTTGTGGACTCTGAGAACGAAGTGCTTACTTACGAGCGACTCGTTTTCCAGTATGGACGAGACATACTCCGATTCAAGAAGCACGCAGTCGTATTGAGCCTTTACCGCCAGGTTTCGCAGCCGTCTCCGGCTCTCCACTTGAAACGGCCGGAGAGCAAGCACTTCTCTCAGCCCGCGGGATCTTGGCACATACGTAAATTCCCGAACTCTTTCGCGAATCGCGGCAAAACATTCATCGTCCGGCGCACTCATCCCTGTTGCGATAAGGTCGATATCAAATCCAAGCTCGCGCAGGGTTTCGATACGCTTCCATGTATCCAGGGCAGCGCCATGGTTCGGCGGATAAGGGACGTAGCCGGCCACCACGAGTACTTTTGATCGCTCTTTTGCCGATTCGCTCATAGTCACTCAGCCCTCGATGGCTTCGCAGAGCTGGAACGCTCGCGAAGACGTACCTTCCACCCGACGCGGCAGGTTGAAGTTATGCTTATCTCGGTCCCGTGCTCGGGACCCTCATTCCCAGCCAGCACCGCATCCCATCCCAGAAGCCTCCAACCACAGCTCGGGCTCCCTTCCACGATTTCCTGATCACCAACTCCCTGAACGTAGAGCGCACTAGAATCCTTACCGACGAGTAGATGAACGGCACAGAGAAGTTCCCGAGCGCCCTTGCTACCAGAAACCGGTTTCGCGAGAAGTAGTATAGCGATGTTGGACTCAATAACGGCCAGTCGCGGCTGTTGAACGTGCTGGACTTCAGCGATGCGGTGGATAACTTACGCCGGAGCGAATATGCATTGACGTACAGGACGGAAGTTACCCTGGATGCAAGATAGCCGAAGAAAGTATCGTCGAGGCAGATGAAGAAACGCGGGTCGGGAAATCCGATCTTGGAAATCACCTTCCGGGAAACCAGCATTCCCTCAAAACATCCAACATTCAACTCGTGGGCTTCCCGCCCGCCGCAGAAGAGCCTGTCAGGGTCAGGAGTCGTGGTCACCGTGCGCGGATTGAAGAGCTCGCCCCAGGTCGCGGGCGTCTGATCTGGATTCATTCTTCTGCCATGAATGCACCCGGAGCGGCTACAAAATGGCAGCAATCTCTCCAGCCCCTCGGGATACGCCTCCACGTCGTCATCCATCAACCAAAACCAGTCGTATCCGGAGTCGAACGCTCTCCTTAGCCCTTCGTGGAACCCTCCGGCTCCGCCGGTGTTCTCACCGAGGCGGACATACTCGAAGATTGGGTCGCGCAAGATCCCGCTTTCCTCTAGAAATTCTGGCGTCCCGTCGCTGGAGGCGTTGTCGATCACAAAGATCCGGTCAAGCGGTCGAGTTTGTTTCTTGAGTGCCTGCAGACACTCAAGAAGCAACTGCTTGCGGTTAAAGGTCACCACCACCGCGGCAAACGTTTCCCTCACTGGTGAGCTACCCCCGTTCTTTTGGGAAGTTCCCTAGCCGCCAGGCTCAGCGCGGCCGCCACTACCTGGTCCATGTTGTAGTATCGGTATTCGGCAAGCCGTCCGATGAAGTGGATATTAGCTTCCGTCTCGGCGAGGCTCCTGTACTGGTGATAGCGCTGCTGGTTTTCCGGCGTCAGAATCGGATAGTAGGGATCGCCGCTGCCCTGCGGATATTCGCGCACAATTGATGTGCCCGGGTGGCGCTGGCCGGTGAGATGTTTGAACTCCGTAATCCGGGTAAACTCGAAATCGTTCGGATAATTGACGGTGCCCACCGGCTGACAGCGCTCCACCTCTGCCAGATGTTCATGCTCGAAGCGCAGCGAACGGTACGGAAGCGCGCCGAACCGGAAGCCGTAGTATTCGTCGATAGGACCGCTGTAAAAGACCTCCTCGAACTCCATCCGCTCGCGCATCTGCTCGAAGGTGACCCCCAGTTCCACGCTGATTCCAGGCTGCTGCAACATGCGCGTGAACATGGCGGTGAAACCTTCGGCTGGCATATTCTGGAAAGAATCGGTGAAGTAGCGGTCATCGTCGTTGGTGCGCACCGGGATGCGTCCGGCCACCGCCGGACTGAGTTGGGAAAGGTCGAGGCTCCACTGCTTGTGCGTGTAGTTGCGGAAAAACTTGTCGCACAGATCCCGCCCCACGCTGCTCAGCACCACATCCTCGCTGTTCTCGATGCGCTCCCGCTTTTCGCGCACGCTCTCCAAGTATGCGGCCACGCCCGCTTCGTCCAGGGACAATCCGTAGAGAGAGTTGATCGTGGTGCGGTTGATCGGCACCGGATACAACCGCCCTTCCACCGATGACAGGACGCGGTGTTCGTAGGGGCGCCACTCGGTGAAGCGCGAGAGGTACTTCACAACCTCCGCCGCATTGGTGTGAAAAATGTGCGGACCATAGCGATGAACCAGGATCCCGAACTGGTCACGCTCATCAAACGCATTCCCGCCGATGTGCTCGCGCCTGTCGATCACCACCACCGATCGCCCCGCTGCTGCGTAGCGCTCCGCGATTACGCAACCGGCGAAGCCGGCCCCTACCACCAGTACGTCCGTCTTCATCCCTCGACACTCCTCGGAACCAATACGTGAATGTCATGCAGCGGCAGCAAGATCATCATGGTCACCGCGACGCAGGCTTCCGTGATGAGAACGGAAGCCCCAGCTCCCTGCGCGCCGAAGAGGTGAATCAACGGGATTCCAAGCACAATGTTCAGCACGCCCGAAGCCAGAAGAATGCGGCTGAACTGCCGGTCGAGTCCGAAGGTCAGCATGGTCTGTATGCCCAGCACGTTGCTGATCGCAATAAGGAATGGCAGCAGCGCAATCCAGCGCATGACGGGCACACTGCCGGCGGCCGTAGCGCCGAAACAAAGTTTCGCGATTGGCCTGGCAAGGGCAAACATCGCAACAGACGACAAAAAGGTGATTCCACCCATCCAGCGGAGAGTCTTCGAAATCAGATTCAGCGCCGCATCGCGCGAGCGAATCGCGAGCGAATTGATATGCGGGAAAACCGCCTGCGTGATGGGACCGATCAACCCGGTCATGGCGCGAATCAGTTTCTCCGCCGCGCTAAAATATCCAGCTTCCACGTTCCCTGCAAGCAGTCCCACCAGAACCATGTTCGTGTTGGTGTAAAGGCTCACCGCTGCCGTCGAGATAAATAGGTGCCACCCTTCGCAGAGCGTTTCACGAAGCGAGGCCCAGTCCGGCACTTCAAATCTCAGGCCTATGTGGCGCAGCGCCATGGAGATCCCCATAAGGCCGGCCAGCAATGCTCCGCAGGACTGAATCACAACGGCCAGCAGACCGTCGCCCGGGCCATGCACAAAGACGAAAAGCAACCCAGCGGAAATGAGCTTAGCGACTCCAGTGAATGCCGAGATGTAACGCATCTTCTCAACTCCCTGGAAGTACCATTGCGGAAACAGAACATTGCCCACCACCGTCAGGAACGCAAATAAAAAATACGCTCCGTCGTGCCGAAACCGGGGAATCGTGAACACAATGGCAAACAGAAGCGCCAAGCCGACCAGCATCAACGCCGACTTTAGGATGAGAACCTGCCAGAACATGCTTCTCACCTGGGCCAGGTTTGCGCGATTCTGTGCCACGTAGCGCGTCGCCGAGAGATTGAATCCGTAATCGCTCAGGATCGTGAAGTACTGGGCAAATGCCTGGCTGAAAGCGACCAAGCCGTACACCTCCATGCCCAGCACTCTTACCAGGTACGGCAGCACCGCCATCGGGATGATGTAGTTCAAACCCTGTAGCAGGTAGAGCGACACAATGTTGTCGAGCAGCCGTCCCCTACTCTGTTTGTGTTCTGCCGTGGCTTCCGTCATCGCCTGATCCTAACTGCGGTCAACCCTGTGCCCTTGTAGGCAATGTCTGCTTACCCTAGCAACGCCGCTCGCAGGTCTGCGAGACGCTGGCGGTCGGTCGGGTTCTGGTTCATGCGCTCGTATCCTTCGGACATAGCGCTCCATCCGCAGGCCACAAAGAAGCCGAGCAGCGTCACCAGCACCACGATGATTGTGCGCGGGGGAAACGACTTCTTATCCGGAGCTACGGCCTCTTCGGCCACCTGGATCACCGGGCCCTCGCGCGCCTCATCCAGTTTGGCCATTTCAAACTGCTTGGCGATCAGTTCGTAAATGGTCTCGTGATACTTCACGTCGCGCAGTTTGCGTAGGTACTCCATCCCGGCCGCGGGAACCCTGCCCTTGGGCACGATCAAGTCCGATCCTGATTCCGGCTCCGCACCGCCCAGCTTTGAGAGCTGAGCTTTGAGCGCGGCAACTTGCTCCTTCACCATCATCAGTTCCGGATTGTCGTCCGTGGCATAGGAGCGCATGGCCTGAAGCTGAACCTCTTTTGCTACCAATTGCCCACGTAGAACTGCGGCGGTCTCGATCAGCGCTTTCGCCTGGCTATCGATTTGGAGAACGCCCGTGGTTTGTTCGGTGGTCTTCATGGCCTCCTCGGCCGTGGTGAGGTTTCCCATTGCCTCAAGCAATTGCTGCTGGAAGAACAGGCGGCGCTGCGATGCCTCGCTGATTGCCAGGTTGGCGGAGAGCTTGCGGAACTCTTCGACATATCCATTGGCAATCGCAGCAGCTAGCTTTGGGTCGCGATCTTCCACGCTGATGCGGATTAATCCGTCCTTCGCGCCCAGAAGCACAGTCGAGCGATTCTCGAATGCCTTCCGCGTATCGAACATTGTTTTCTTGCGATACCGGGCCTGAAGCCGGAAACGCTGAATCACAGCGTCTTCTACGCCCCGGCTGCGGAAGAGCGAAACATACATTTCGCCAGTATTCTTGATGCCGAGACTGCCACCCGCAAGGGAGGCCAGGGCGCCGGAGGATCCGCCAAGCTGGCTCAGCAGGGCGGAACTCATGGAGGAGGATTGGCTAGGCGGCAGAACGATCGCCGCCGCCGTGTACTTGTTCGGTATCAGCAAGGAAACGATCGCCGCCAGCACTGCGGTACCCAGGGTGAAGCGCAGAATGAAGCGCTTGTGGCGGGCCAGAAGAAGCAGGAAGTCGAGAGCCGCGAACTCGCTCTCCGCCCCTGGCGAAGAGGAGTCCTGCGCCCGATCGATGGTTTCCGTGTGGATCATGCTTCCGCTCCTACTTAATTACAGCCAGCGCCGCGCCCGTCAAGGCCAATTGCGAGGTGATCTGGGTCCAATCTTTCAGACCGCGAATGAGGTTTCCGGTTTCAATTTTACTTGGAACCACAATCTGGTCGCCTGGATACAGGTGCATCGCGTCAAACTTGTCGCCGGCAATTAAGCCATTGACCGAAGTTTTGGCCAGTACGGTACCGTCGGCATGGATCACGAAGGCGTGGCGTATATCTGCATTGGGCTTGCCCTTACCCGCCAGATTCAAGTACTCGCCCACTCTGTTCCGCGGGTTGAAAACAAACGATGCTGGGTTATACACCATGCCCGACACGGAAACCGTCGCCGTACGATGCGGCATCACGACGCGATCGTTATCCTCCACGGGGATTGCCGGATAGTCGGTGATGGAGTTTGCGGTCGGCTTCAGGTCAAGCACGACGCGCCCGGTCGCCTTCATATTTCGCAGTTGCGAGATCAGCGACTCCTGTGCAGCCTGGCGCGTGATAATCATCTGTGCGTCATCGGGATTGCTGCGCGTGGTAGCGGAAACCTGTGCCTGCCGCATCTCCACCTCCAGGGCTCGCGTCAGCTCGTCGACGCTCTTCTGCTGCTCGATCCGCGCCGACTCGCGCGTCAACTGGGTACCGTAGATAAATGCATCGGGAGTGACGCCACCGGCACGCTTCATGACGTCGGCGAGCAACTCACCATCTTCGATCTTGTAAACCCCAGCCCGCACCACTTCGCCTTCCAGGCTTATGAAGCGCGTCCGCATCTTCTCCGGCACCGAAACGTCGGTCTGCGAAAATACGGTTAGGATGTCGCCCGCCTGGAGTTCGAGATTGTCGGCCTCATCGCCCTCCAGTACCGCTTTTCCCAGATCAAAAGAGAGCAGCTTGGTGGAAAGATCCACGGGGTTCACGCGCTGAATAATCGCGTAGCTCCAGTTGATCTCAGGGGAAGCGCGATGCAAATCCCGTGTCAGAATTTCGCTCTTGGGAATAACGCGTCCAATTTGGGGGGAAACATTCTTGCTCTGCTGTGTTTCGCGCGACGAGTTCGGCTGTCTGCTTTCCATATCCGTCGTAGCATCGCGTTCAGTACTACTGTCGCGCTCAGTACTACTATCGCGTTCGGTATCATCGCGCTGGGTATCGTCGGGCGCATTGACGTCGCGGGAATTCATGTCGCGGCCAGTAACATCGCTCGTGCTCTGGTCGCGGGTGGTGTAATCGCAGTTCGTCATGTCGCGGCTGCTCAGGCCGCTCGTGTTCGTGCTCCTGGCGTTGATTTCACATTCCCGGCGCTTGGTGCGGATGGGATACTCCGTGCTCCGGCCGTCGGTCATGGCGGCGCGAGCCAGCCAATAATGGCGCGTGAGCAATGCCTGCGCGTCCGGAATCAGATCGCGCACTCTCATGCCTACCTTCCAAGGGTAGCGTCCAGGGTTCACGACGTTGCCGCGCAGCGTGACCGTACTGGTGAATCGTGGAACAACGGAAAACACGCGCACGATGTCGCCATCGTGCAGCGCCAAGGCGCGCGACTCCGTATCCAGAGGAAACTCCAGCACCGAGCGAAACTGATGATCACCGATGCGCTCCACCGTCACCTTGTTCGAGTCAGCCACGGTGCTCAGTCCGCCTGCGATTTCGATAAGATCTGTCAGCGGCGAATCTGGTTTCACTTCGTAGATCGCCGGTACGTTCACCGAGCCGGCGACTGCAACCAGCGGCCCCACGGGAGGAAAGCTCAGCACATCACCGGAGCGCAGACGGACGTCGTGCGACTTATCGCCCTTCACCAGAAGCTCATAAAAATCCAGGTGTGCAATGGTCTTGCCGTCGCGCTGCAACTGCACATCGCGCAATGAGCCCTGGGGCGTGGGACCGGCGGAGGCGAACACCGCATTGACCATCGTGCTCAGTGAACTGATGGTGTAGGTGCCCGGATAGCGCGCCTGGCCCACAACGTAAACCTGAATCGAGCGAATCTTTCCGACATTTACGGTGAGATCGAAATTGCGGAAGGTTTTCAGGATCTCGTTCTTCAAGTGCTGATCGAGATTGCTATAGTGAATCCCGGCAACCGGGATCTGTCCGACCCGTGGAATGTAAATTTGTCCGCTGCGATCAACAACCACACGCAGGTCGGCATTGATCTGACCCCAGATGCGGATTTGCAACTCATCATCCGGTCCCAGCACGTAATCCCCCGGAACCTGGATGTGGTCGGTAGGAGCGAATGTGCTCGGCGGCTGGTCAAAAAGCGACTGGCCGAAAACGGGCAGCGGGCGTCCAACCGTGTCCGCTACCAATTGCTCGAACTCGGTCTTCGGCCGCGGCGGCACTTCAACTTTCCTGCGTTGCGACGGATTGAGGGGAGTAATGATTGCCCGCTCCGTGCCCTCCGCACGTCCGGAGGTTAGCTGCGGTGATTGCATCGGCGCGGATTCCTGCTGCTGCCGCGACGGCATTGCGTTGCCTTCCCCCTCGGCGCAGCCCGCCGGTAGCGGTTGGCCACCATTGGCCGCCGCCGAACACTCGTCCTGCGAAGGCCGCGTGCTCTGGGTTGAGTCCTGTGCCAGAGAGAAGCCTGCCAGAGCCACGGTTAACAGCAGCGAAAGATAAACCGGTCTCATGAATTTATCCACGTACATGACTGTCCGTTCGAGTCTGAATTCATTGCGAGTTCCATCATTGTCTCACCAAAGAAGAATGCTTCCATTGTTGCACGTCATGCCAGGCCAGTGCCCTGTACCGCGCCCCTCAAACACTTTGATCCGAACCGTCTAACTCATTCGCGCGCATGGATTTCGCCAATCACTTCGGCGAGTCCCGACTGCCAGCTCTCCTAGCCTGAATCCAAACGTGCGCTCAAACTTGCAGTTGCATAGAACCGAGTTCAGCGGACGGCGCGCTGGCGTCGGATACTCGCTGGAACTGATAGCCAGAATCCGTTGCAACCGGAACGTCTCGCGCTCGCCCAGAGCCGCGACGATGGCCCGCGCAAATCCGCACCAGGAGACGCTGCCTCCCGCCGTCATGTGATACAGGCCCGCCGGGAATGCGTCCTCGCGCAACCGTCGCGTACCGCCGCACCAGCCTTGCCGTGGCTTGCGCAATCGTCCATCGAGCTGGTAGGTCCGCCCATCTGGTCGTCCACAATCTTCAGCTCTTCCCGCTCACGCGCCAGGCGCCGGATCGTCAGCAGAAAGTTGTTTCCATTCGCGCCATAGACCCAGCTCGTGCGCAGCACCAGATAGCGTCCTCCGGCTGCGGCCACCGCGCGTTCTCCCGCCAGTTTGCTGGCGCCATAAACATTCAGCGGCGCGGGCTCATCGTCTTCCGTGTAAGCTCCCGGCTTGCCGCCGTCGAAAACATAGTCGGTGGAGTAGTGTACGAACATCGCACCCGACTTTCGCGCCTCTTCCGCCAGCGTTCCCGCGGCGGTGCAGTTGATGGCGTAAGCCAGTTCGCTTTGCGCTTCGGCGTCATTCACCGCGGTATAGGCAGCCGGGTTCACGATCACCGATGGCCGCACCTCGGCCACCAGTTTCCGGATCGCATCCGCCGAGGAGAGGTCGCATTCGGCACGGCTCACTGCGACCACCTCGCCCTGCTCCTGCAGCAGCGGAAGCAGATCCTTGCCCACCTGTCCGGTTGCGCCCGTCAGTAAAATTCGCACGATGAAGATCCTATTCGAATACTTCGCCTGGCTCAACAAGATCCCGGCTCGATCCTTTTGAGAAAGCAACGGCTCACCACTCAGCGGCCAGGTTATGCCCAGTTGAGGATCGTTCCACAACAGCGAACGCTCGCAGGAAGGCGCATAGAAATCCGTGGCCTTGTACAGCACGTCCGCTGAGTCCGAGATCACGACAAAGCCGTGAGCAAATCCCTCCGGAATCCAGAACATCCTTTTGTTTTCCGCTGAGAGTTCCTCGGCAACCCACTGCCCAAATGTTGGAGAGCTGCGGCGAAGATCGACCGCAACGTCCCAGATCGCACCCGCGACCACCCGAACCAGTTTGCCCTGCGGCTGCCCAAGCTGGTAGTGCAAGCCGCGCAGCACATTCCGCGCCGAGCGCGAGTGATTGTCCTGAACGAAATTCCGCCCCAGTCCAATCTCTTCAAAGCTCTTCTGGTTGTAGCTCTCCAGGAAGAATCCGCGGTCGTCGCCAAACACCTTCGGCTCAAGCACAACTACTTCGGGAATCTTTGTCTTCGTTAGCTTCATTTTATCACGGCAATCATGGCAATTTATTGATGGAGCCTGAATTCGAGCCGACTCGCGCCTTCGGAAACAGATGGACCTCAAACGATGTAGAGACGTCGGAGCGTGTCCCCACCGCCAGTAACGGAAAATTCCAGGTTTCATACTGGCTCGTAGCGGAGACCTCGATCCATGGCCGGACCAGCCACGTGATGCTCCCGGAAAAATCCTCCAGATGCCCGCCTTCCAGATAAGACTTGTCCGTAACCGTCTTTCGATAGCTCACCGTAGCCTTGTTGCGAGCTGTAGAACCAGTAGGTACTCCGTCGCCACTCCGCCGCTCCCCTGCCTTCCAATCCAGCTGCCAAAGATCTGCCCGTAATTCGTGTACCCCTGGGGATAGTGCGCGTTCGAATAAAAGTAGGCTTGGTCCTTGAGTCCAGGCAGATTCGTATTGACTCCCTCCACACGCAAGTCCAGTTTCCGCATTCCCGGAATCTGCGGCAGATAGATGCCAGGGTCCATCCCATAACGCGAGATGAACTTTCCCTGTAAAGGGTCGTCATAGGAAAAACCCTCGCTGTAAAGAACCAGCCATTTTCGCAACCCCGGAATACGATAGGAGAAGTTAAACTCCGTCGTCCTCTTTCCAGGGTCGACCGCCTGGTTGTTGCCATAGCCTGAAAACGTGTGGAGGAACGTCTCAAGATTCAGCGGACGGCCATAGCCGGCAAAAATTGCCGTGTGCCCAACTCCAAGCTCGAGGTTTTCCGTGGGTTTCATCGAAAGGCTGATGCCCCATACATACGGTGGCGGGTTCAGCGGCTGGCCGGCTTCACCGTGAATGATAAACGTCGGCCCCAGGCGCTACGTAGTGCACTCCGCCCTCGCGTGCAAAGAATAGATCCCCGTGCACCGGGCCCAAGAGCGGCAGTTTCAGCGGCCTCACCCTGGCAAGGCGCAGCATCGGCATGGCCTCGGCATTGTTGGAGAGAATCATCGACGTGCTCCTGTCCGGTCCCCACCATAGGCTCTGCTGTCCGAAGCTGAATTGCCAGTCTGAGATGTTCAGCGAAGCGTAGGCTTCCACCGGGCGCACTCGACTGGTTGTCCCCAAAATGTTCCACCCAAAGGGCAACTCGTCTGAAGCCGCAATCGTCTGCTGTGCCGCCGCGTTGTAGGCCGGAATCGCCGATGCATACTGGTATTCGCCGCGCATGTAGAAGGCCAATGGTCCCGCCTCGGCGCGTTCGGAAATTCCCGCGATCGCGTTCGCGCCCTGGCCATAGGGACGCCCGTAGTCATCCACCAAGGTCTGCGCAAAGTGGTACGAATCACGCAGCGGCGTTCCGGAGATTCCCGTAAAGCGCGCATATAGCTCTTCCACCTGTGCGCCAGCGTTCCTTCCGCCCTCCATCAAATTCGTCTCGTGCGCAAATTCCTCATCCAGCGCTGCGAGCAGTGGCCCGGCGATCTCACGATCATCATCCTCGCTGTTGGCGCCGTGGGCTTCCTGCAGCAGGCGCGCGCACTCCAGCCTCGTCCACGGACGTATCGTCGCCGAAGAGTCCGGTAAATATCCCATCGCCGCCAGCCGGTCGAAGGTGTCGTAAACCCAGCTGTCCAACGGAACGTAGTCGGAGCCCATCTCGCTAGTCGCGCGCACTTCCTCGCTGTTCTTGTCGCGTTCGAATTTGCCCCACTTGCGGACGTCGATCTCCGCGTCGCTGGAGCGGGCCCGATAAACCTGCCGCCCCACGTACCAGCCGAGCGCGCCACCGATCACGGTATCGCTCAGGAAATGGTCATGACTCTCGATTCGCGCCGCGCTCACTGCGCTGGCGAGGCCATAGCTCAAGAACTTAGTCATCGGCCCCGGGTACTCATGGGCGATCACGCTCGCAATCGCCCAGCTAATCGCCGAATGCTGCGAAGGAAAGGAGGTGCCCCCGCTGAAAAAGTTGCCTCGACCATCTCCCGTGAACGGGCGTTCGCGGCCCGCGATATGCTGAATCAAGGTGTTATCAAGGTAGGCGTCGATTGCGGCTTCACCGCTAAGAAATCCAGTCTCGCGCTGATGTTCATTCTTTGCGAACGTACCCCACAGATACATCCCGCCGCCCACTCCAGCCAGCGTGGCCAGCCCGGCATTCGAGAAGGTGGAAGCGTGTGAAATCGTCGAGGGATTCTTCGTGACGTGCCCTTCGACTGCCGTGTCGGAGGCAACCAAGCCAACCGTCAGCATGGTTAGCGGCACCGCAACGGTCCACTGCCGCTCGCTCATCCGGAATGGCATTGTGAACAGCGCTTGCTGATCCTGCAGAATATTGCGGGGAAGAGATTTCAGAGCTACTCCGCGCGTCTCATCCGCGGGCTCAGCCGTCGCCTGCGTGCCGGTGCTAGCGACGGGCGGGGTAGATTGTGCCTGCGCGAACAACGTGATTCCGGCAAACAACACGGTCGCAATCCAACTCCGCACTCTGGGTCCCCCAAGAAAAAATTGAGCCCCAGAAGCCAGCGCCTACCTCGCAACCGCGAGGAAAACATTTCGTCCGGTGGGACGGAGCAGTCCCCACAGCTTCCGGATCACAGCAGCTTTTGCGACGTAATCTCAGTATACCCTGCGCACAACCACGGAGCAGGCTGTTCAGTAGGCATTCTGTGCAAAGAAACCGGAAAATATCGTCATCAGAATGATCTGCAGGTCAAATGCAAAGCTCCAGTTCTGGATGTAGTAGATATCCAGTTCGACCCGCTTGGCAATGTCGGTATCGCCACGCAATCCGTTCACCTGCGCCCAGCCCGTGATGCCCGACTTCAGATGATGCCGGGTGTTGTAGGCATCGATCTCGTCGTTGAATTTCTCCACAAAATGCGGGCGTTCCGGACGCGGTCCCACCACGCTCATCTCGCCCCGCAGCACATTGAAAAACTGCGGCAACTCGTCCAGGCAACTCGTGCGCAGAAATGATCCCACGGCCGTTCGCCGCGAATCCCCGGGAGTCGTCCAGCGCGTATCGCTCTCCTCCACCGGAGCCATCTTCATGGTGCGGAACTTCAGCATCTGGAAGTCCTGTCCATTAATGCCCACGCGCTCCTGCAAGAAGAACACGGGACCGGGCGATGACAGCTTCACCGCAATCGCGATCAATATCATGGGAATGGCGGTAACCGTAAGCGCTAGCAACGAGAACACAACGTCGAAGCTTCGCTTTAGGATGACGTAACTGATCGTCTCCGAGGGGGCGATCTGCACGTCAAGCAAATTGGTGCCACCGATCCGGAAGAACCGGTCGCGCACCTTCAAGTCCTTGCCAAAATCCAAAATCAGGCGGATCGGAATCGCAAGGTCACTCAATTGTTCGATCAACTCGGAAAGGATCGGCAGAATTTCCGGAGAGACCGCAATCACTATGTCATTGGCGAAGTGCTTGATGTTCCGGCTCATCAACTGTTCCAGTTCAAACACCGGAACGCCAGCGGCCACTTGCACCGGCTGGCCAGGGATGCGGACAAACGCCACGGTTTCACACGGCGCCACAACACTTTTCTTGAGCTCTTCCGAAGTCTGCTGCGCAAATGCATCCGCGCCTACAATAATGATGCGGAGGCGCTCGCCTTGGCTGCTGGAACGGATCACAATCTTCCGGAAGATTACGCTAGGAGCAAAACCCCGGCCAGCAGAATCAGCGCGCTGGTGCCAAGCAGCAGCCGCGAATAGGAAGCCCCACGATAGAAGAATAGCCCGGTAAAGCCCAGCATATACGTCCAGGCGAGTGCCTTCAGGCAATTCCGCACGCCGTTGGAGTCAAGAAATAGCGCTTCCACACTGGCAACTTCGAAATGCTCCGAGCAAACGATCCACACCAGCGAAAGCGTCACGCACAGGTAGAGGTAATCCTGGGATAGCGGATGGATCAATTTGAGACTCCGCAGCCCAGTGCTCGCAATCAGAAAGGTTAAAGCGGGCAACAGGAAGCAGCAGAACCGAAAAAAGAACTGGTACAACCTAAGCCGACGAATCATGCTTTCCCTCACCTTAAAATATGGGACACAAATATTATGTCGATCTGCAGCGCGACACACGAAGGTCAGCGCCGCCGAGTGGGATTACATGAACTTCAGATGCGAAAAGTTGTTTAAATTGCAGTCAAGCCGAAGATCCTGTATGCATAAAATCGTTTGAATAAAGAAACGAGCAGCTCTTATTTAAAATGTACTTCCCCCGTAAAACCGAGGAATTCATCCACTCTGATGATTATAGGATATCCCGGGCACAAATGGGCTTCTTCCACCGCTCAACTAGCAAGTTTTAAAAGCCTCACTCGCTCGAGCCACCGGAGCTCATTTTCTTGCCGCAGCAGTGTAGCACAAAGATGAGGGCATGGAGGAATAACTAATAAGTAACCATGGCCGCCCGCTGAACACGGGGTCATCGCTGTTGCTCGCAATTCCTTCATCCTAAAGGGTCAATGCTGTCCAAGAACGAGCGATCGCCAGTTTTCTGACCGATCGCACCTCACCCAACCGTTGAATTTTTCAACATCCTCCGCTTTCATGGCGACCTCCGCCCGGCCCCAGAGGTCACGGAAGCTGCAATGGACCCGCCACCGACAGCGGATTTCCAGACGTCGTCCAGCCCAGCGTGGCCCCAGTAATGTTCACCAATGGCCATGCAATCGTGTTGCCCGTCGTCCCACCATAGTCCGCGGTGGGAGTGCAGTAAGAAACCCCGTCGGCAATGGTGGAAATTGTCGCCCATGCGACTTGGGACTCGACCGTTTTAGTCGAAACGTTCACCGCCGAGGCCGTCAGTCCGCCGGTCGATACCGGTACCATCAGTGAATTCGCATGGGCGGAATACACCACGCTCTTGGTATAAGTACTGGGAAGATCCGGAGTGACGGCGCTGTCTCCGGGCTCCAAATATCCGGTATCCAGATACGCAGTTCCAGTGCAATTCGTGCCGGACCAATCGATTGCATTGGTAACCGGGAACAGTCCAAGAATGCCCACGGTTACAAAATACCCCTTTGTATAAACCGTCACATCGGTTCCGTTTTTTCCACCCATTGAGATCAGCGACCCGAGCACGTTTCCATTGGCATCTCTCACCGTGCCCGCGCCTGCCGGTCCCTGGGGTCCGGTCGGTCCGGCTGCCCCCGTTGCTCCGGTTGGGCCAGCCGGACCCGCGGGACCCTGCGTTCCCACCGGTCCCGCTTGCGCGGCTTTCGTCTGGCTGCTGCCATCCGGAAAGATAAATCCGCCCGTGGTGCTGTGAACGGAACCGTTCACGGTCAACATCTGATCCGGCGCGGCCGTGCCGATGCCAACCAGGCCGGCGGCGGTGATGCGCAATCGCTCCATCTCGGTGTTGGTCGTCGTCGCCGTCGTTGCCAGACTGATGTAGGTGCCCTGCGCCGTGTCGCTCCAGTTCTCGGCGGCGAAGAGCTTCACGTACGCCCGGCTGGAGGTCGAGAATCCGCTTGTGCCATAGCCTCGGCCCTGCAGCGTCACCAGGTTGTCATTCAGCAAGACCCCCTTGGGTGCCGTAGGCGTGCCTTCGGCGCGGCGGCCTATGAAGTTGAGGCCCACGAATCCGTAGCCGTCAATGGTGACCGCCCCCGGATCGAGCGTCGAGACCACGTGCAGGTTGAAGCTGGGCGCGCTGGTGCCGATGCCGAGGTTCCAGACCGGGTTCGAGGCTGTGCCCACATTCATCTGGTTGAGCGCCGAGTTGCCCAGGTCGCCGCCGCCGTCGGTGAAGACGGGGAGATATCCCGTGCTGGCGCTCGTGGCTGAGATCGCGGTTGTCGTCGCGATATCGGTTGCTGCAGAGGTTACGGTTGCGGGGTTGACGTAAGCGACGGGCGCTGCGGCGGCTGTTACGTCGGCGCGGAGAAAGGCCGAGGCGGGCAGGCCGCCGAGGGTTTCCGCGTCCGAGGCCTTGATCGCATATGGTACGCTGACCAGCAGCACGCGCGGCTGCTCGGGCTGCTCCCCGGGCTGAACGCCCAGCCAGTGGGCTTCGCCGCTGCGGAAGAGATCGACTGGGATGCCGGTGCTACTACGCGCGCCGAGCAGCGAGGTGTAGTGTCCACTGGCATCGACGGTAACGTTCTGCACCTCCTGCCAGAGCGGAGCGCCGCCGGTCTGATCCCTATAAAGCGCGAAGATGACGCCGATGGTACCCGAAGGTGCTCCGGAGATCGTTCCGCTGAACTTTACCAATGGCGGAACGGAAACGCTCTGTTGCGCGGAAACGGAGGCTACCAGGATGGCGGCGCAGAACAGCACGGCAATGCGGCGGCGGAACTGAGAGATAAATGAGCAGACAACCGCGTGCTGATGAGACATGAGTCCTCCATCACGGTTCGCTTGATGAATTCGAGAGTAGCTGGAAGTCTATCCGTGTGAAGCCTGAAGGGCAAGGAAAACCCATTCTCCTACCCTTGCGCCTTGCGGGAAGTGATAACGCATGGCTACCGGCCGCTTAGTCCTTACGTCACCGCGCAAGGGCCTTTCGATGCCGCTTAAGGCTGCTACAATCCTCAACCAGTGCTGTAAGAGGAAATGTCTACTCATGTCCAACACTCTCCTGGTCACCTGCCCGTTTCCTCCTGGCGGTGGCGTCGAAGTTTCAAGAGCGTTGGGCTACGTAAGATATCTGCCGGCCCAAGGTTGCCGGCTGTCGGTTCTGACGGTGACTAAAACGGGGCTGCGCGACAACGACCCTGAGCTATGCAAGCTTGTCCCTGGCGATATTACCGTGCATCGCGCTCGGTGTCCGGAAGTGCCGATTTCTCTGCGCCACCGTGTGAAGAATCTGGCTGCGGAAGCTTCGCCGGATGCGAAGAGCCGTTCGTTCCGCTGGCTCGCGCAGCAGACTCTCTCCCTCTCACAGCGGATATTCTTTCCCGATCTGCAAACGACCTGGACAACGCTCGCATTCCGCATGGCATGCCGCATTGTGCAGACGGAGGCAATCGATACCGTCATTGTCAATGTTCCGCCCTTCTCCTCCCTGAAGATCGGGATTGCATTGAAACAACGCTTTCCGAACCTGACGCTGATCTCCGACTTCAGAGATGAGTGGCTGGAATACTCTCTGAAGTACTTCGACCACGCAAGCGAGGACAAGATTCGCCGGGCCCGGAAACTGGAAGCGGCTGCGGTCGACGCGTCTTCTTACGTCTCAATCTCGACTGGAAAATGGGCAGAGCAACTCCGGGAGCGTTACCCAGGCCAACTGGCGGGCAAGTTCATCTGTACTCCGAACGGCTACGACCCTGAGATGTTCCGCAACCTTTCTCCGCAGCCACGCCGTGATGGGAAGATGGTGGTTACGTACTTCGGAAAAGTCTGGAACAATCGTATCTACTCTCCCCAGAACTATCTCGAGGCCATCGAGAGCCTTCCCGATGAGATCTGCAGACGGATCGAAACGCGATTCATTGGCCCGGTATTTCCCGATACGATGCCGCTGCTGTCGCGGAGGAAGGCCAACGTCCGCCTGCAGGGGTTCATGCCCAAACTCGAAGGAATTCGCCGCCTGCAGGAATGTGACTTTGCGTTATTGATCGCCACGGATGCCGGGTCACACGCCGGCAAGTTGTTCGATTATCTGGGCTGCGGCAAGCCGATTCTCGCCCTGTCTCCTCCCATGGGCGAAATTGGCCAGCTCCTCAAACGGACACGCTCCGGGTGGTGCGCCGATCCCTGGGACAAGGCCGCGATTCGCGAGATGATTCTCTCCGCGTATCGGCGGCTGACCCAAGGCGGGCCCATCATCCATCCGGACCGGGAAGCCGTCCGGGCGTATTCTTGGCCGGAGATCCTGGCCCGCTTCGCGGTGGCCACCGGAATCGGCGACGCGCAGCCATCGAGAAGCATGGAAGTCTGCTCCGGCACTGATTACCCATCGGAACGATTGGCAAAGGCAGCATCGAATTGTGTATGAATCGCAACCAATAAGGTGCGGCGCAAGCGCCGTCGATCGCGTAGGTGCCTACCTTCGAGAAAAAGTACTCAGATGTGAACCGCGAGCACGGGAGCCGATCCTAACTGAATGACTCGCTGAGTTGTGGAGCCGAAGATCGCCTGGTGCAGCGAGCCACGGCCACGCATGCCCATGATCACCAGGTCGGTCTGTGATTCAAGCGCGAACTGAGTGATCTCCTGGTATGGCTTGCCGCTCCGCACCATCACCTTGACGTCGCTCCCATTGCGCATTTCAGGCGTAACAGACCCTTCCAACTGCTTCCTCACCTCCGCAGCTACGCTTGGGAGGTCTCCCGATTTCGGAATCTCTTCCAGCACGTGCAGCAGCGTAAGTTCCGCACCGTATTCCCTGGCCATTGAGAACGCATACTTCGAAGCATGCTGGGCCGGGTCTGAAAAATCCGCACAAAAGAGCATTTTTTTTATGGGGACTAGCTCCGGGTCATGCACCGGGCCTGCGACATGATGCGCGGGCTTTCGTACGGTTAAGACCGGGCACCCTGCCCGTCGCAATACCTTCTGTGCCACCGATCCCAGCACCAGCCGGTCAAAGCCGCGTAACCCGTGAGTTCCCATCACGATCAGATTCACGGTTTGCGCTTCGGCAAGAGAGAGGATGGAATCCGTCACCGAGCTCTCGTGCGCGGCCTCTTGCACATAGCATTGCTGCCGGATCGTAGTCCTGGTGTGGCGATTCGCAAATTCCTGAAGCTGCCGCTCGGTGTTGGCACGTTCTTTCCGCAGGCTCTCTTCATAGGAGTCTGGATAAGCGCTCCAAAACTCAGGCGGTTTCAGAGCGTGCAGGACGTACTGTAAGAGCAATGTTGCCTTGTAATGCCATGCAATCGATTGCGCGTATTCGTAGGCATAGATCGAAAACTCTGAAAAATCGACGGGGCAAAGAATTGACTTGATTTGCGGCATGGATCGCCCCCACGTTGATGTCGGCGGATTCTGTCGATCCGGCAGAATCCGGGCATGTAAGTTGATGATCGCATTCCCGCACAGGTTGCCATCGGCGCTCGGTGTTATAGCTGATCGTTATGGCTGATCCGGCAGGACCGGAAGCACCGCAATGTTGACCGCCGTGGGATCATCTCGAAGCTTGATGTACAGAACCGTTCCATTCGGGCGCGGCACCGCCAGGCTGGTGTCTCCGAATCCCGAAGGCACAGACACCGCGTGGGTGAACTCCTGATCCGAGGCAATGGAATCGATCAAATACAACAGATCACCGCTTAGCTCGCACTGTTTCTCGGGATCGTCCGGACAGCGCACCTCTTTGAGATGTGGCGTTCGGACAAGATGGGCGAGCGGCTGCCACTCTCCCACCGTACCGTCGGCAGCCAGCGGCCTGAACTGAAGCGATCCAAAGGCAGATTCGCCGAAGCTCTTCAGCGGATCAAGCACCGCTACCGCCGTCTGCGAATCCTGCAATGAAAGATTCTTATCGGCCAGACTCAGCACGATGTGGAAGAAGCCGTCGGCGCTGGCAACCTCAATTTTCTCGTCATGGGGAAATTTCGCGGGTACCTCGGATCTCACGAAGAAAGATACTCGGCCATCCACGGGCACGTCGTCCGGGCTACCCAGACGAATCGCGGACCGCGCCGCCTGAATGCGCTTGCTCAGGAGCGTGAGCTTGGGGCGCTCTGGCTTAACCGTAGTCTGGACGTTCAGCACACGTCCATCTTTCAGATTCACCTGGGTTGTGAGTTTCTGCTCCGGCTGAAAATCCGGCGCCGGCGCATTCTCCGCCAAGAGGCTCAACTCATCCAGCTTTTCGGCGCGGCTCAAACGGGCAGGCAAAAAGTGCGTGCCATTCAGATCCAGGCTCGCAACCAGGTCGAGCCGGGCGCCTTTCAGCACTCCGGCCTGGTCACCGGCATGAATGATGAATTGGTCGACACGGCCTGCCTCGGCGTAGGTGTGCAGAGTCACCTCGATCGGCTTCGCCGACGCAAACTGTTTGATCGCCAGCGTCGCGGTGCCGGGCTCGGCACCTGCCAGCGACACCTTCACTTCGATGTCGCCGGGCGCAACGATCTTCCAGCTGGTCTTGGCGGGTTTGTCCTGTTGACTCTTGACGCTGATATCCTGAACGCAGGCGGCAAGCTCGGAATGCAGGTGGAAGGTGTCTTCGCGGCCAACCACCAACGCGCTCTCGTCCTCGGGAGAAAGCCCCCATTGAGCGGTTGCAGGAGCGCTTCTCAACTGGAAGGTTGGCCCTTCGAAGTTTGCATATCCCCAGCTTCCGCGTAGCGTGCCACTTGTGTCCCGGCCCAACTCCTCCAAGTTTGGCCCCCTCCCCTCCACTACAAATCCTCCGCGTGACGCATCTGGCTTTACGGGCAGGTCCACGCTCTTGCCATCCTTGTTCTGAACGTGGAGCGTGAAGCCGTGCGCAATCTCAGTCGCAAAGACCAGTGGGGCGCCATCCGCCGCCAAGGCGAGCGATGGATTCTGCGTGCAGTACACCTGCTTCGGATCAACCTGGATCAGAACTGGCGGGGAGACAGCTTTCACGGGAGGCAAGGCCACGACCAGCACAGATTGTGGCTTGTGAAACGATGGAGCATTGTTGAGCTTCAGATTCAGTTGCTCATTCTGTGGCAGCGCGAGTGCCGGAATGTATTGATACTGAGCGGTATGGAGGCTTTCCATCACTCTTGCCATATCGACCACCACGCCGATATAGGGACTGTAGGCGCCGCCGCCCTGCCTGGTGGCGCTCACCGCTCCCAGCAGATCAACCTCGGGTCCTGCGGCCAACACCGCCAGCATGGATTGTCCATGCCCGTCGTCCAGAACCATTTGATCCGAGTTCTGCATCAGGCAGGGCGCCTGCAACTCGAGCGGCCGATCAAAACATTTTTCATCAACTTTGATCTTCAAACTTCGCGCCAGCAACAGGGAGAGCTCATGCAGGGCTTGTGGATCTTTCGCCGAAGCATCGCCAATCGCATTCAGGTACTTCTCAACCCGCAAACGGCTCTGACTTGCTAGGTTTAAGTCCTGAGTGGCTCGCACAAAGGCTCCCGGCTTTCCCTGAACTGCCGAGCGCAGCGTGCTGAAGTCGCCTCCCGTCTGTGGAGCAAGGAAGAACAGAGCCTGTTGCGCGTCGTTGGGAACGGTAACAACGATGCCTTTTTCGCGTACCTGCCGCGTCCACGTCTCGGCTTTCATAAACCAATTGTCCGGAGGTGGATTGGTGGCTCCTTGGAGAAATGCGACCGCCAGCACGTAATGCACAGACTCGTTCTCGGGAAAGGCCGGGTGAATCCAGAGCTTGTCGCCGGCTTGCAGATTGGGCACCTCAGAGATCGGCAGAGTCATGCCCGCTCGCGTTACCTTCACCTCCATCCGAGGTCCGGAAAGATCAAACGAGCTATCGGCGCTGGCAAAACAACACGTAACGAGAAAAAAACAAAGTACCAGGCAATGAATTCGTGACACCAAATGCTGTACCCCTCTGTGACTAATACAACCATACCGAAGGTTCCGCCCACGACTTCTTATTCTAGTTTCATGAAAACCCTGTTCTTGCAATTCAATAATGTTTGCCCTGCCGAAGTCCGCCCCTCTTAAGTCGATGAAAAGAAAATACGCCGCCGTGGAACCACTCTGTGCATTAGCGCCGTTTCTCCTTCGGCCGCGCTTTGTCGTCTCGCTTCTTGCCGCGGTCGATCCACGGTTTCTTGGCTGCAAACGTCTTCTTGCCCAGCGAGGGACTCTTCTTTTTGAGCCGCGCTGGTTTCCTGTACGTGCCGGGATCTTCCAGTACCTCGGGTGCCGGCAGCAGTTCGCGGCGACTGCGGACCAGAAACGCAGCCAGGTGTTCCGCGCTCCGCTCAGCGAGCAGCACTCTCCCTGCCGCCAAATCGTCTTCCGCCGGAGCGTCTGACAGGGCAACGATTTCCCGCACCAGGTTTTCCTCATCGCGTGCGCGAATCGCATCCGCCGAAGGCGCAGTCGTCCAGAGTGCTTTGATCTTTGCCGACGCCAGCAATCGCTCCCCGGCTCCCCGATGCTGCGCGGGCACGATGATCACCGACAATCCCTTGCGGCCCGCGCGTCCGGTGCGGCCGCTGCGATGCAACAGCCCCTCCTTGTTCTGCGGCAGGTCGGCATGGATCACCAAGCCGAGATCCGGCATATCCAATCCTCGCGCGGCTACGTCGGTGGCCACGCACACGCGAGCCCGCCCGTCGCGCAGGGCTTGCAACGCGGTCGTACGCTCGTGCTGCTTCAGTTCTCCGGAAAGCGAAACCGCCGAGAATCCCCGCTCCCGCAGATTCGCATGCAGATGGCGCACCGCTTCGCGCGTTGAACAGAACACCAGCGCACCTTGCGCGTCGAAGTAGCGCAGCGAATTGACCACGGCGTGTTCCATATCCCGCGGGCCAATCAGAAACGCGCGATATTCAATGTCGGCGTGAGGCTCGTTCTCCGACGATAACGCGATGCGTAGAGCATTGTGCTGATACTGCCTGGCCAGCCCCAGGATCGCCTTCGGCAGCGTCGCCGAAAACATCATGGTGCGCCGCTCCGGAGGAGTCGCTTTCATCAGTAGCTCGAGTTCTTCGCGGAAGCCGAAATCAAGCATCTCATCCGCTTCGTCCAGCACCACCGCGCGGATCTCTGCCAGGTCTAAATGTCCTTGATCGAGGTGGTCCGCCAGCCGGCCCGGCGTGCCGACCACGACATGCGCCCCCGCCCCCAGTGCGCGTTGCTCGCGGCGAATGTCCATGCCGCCCACGCAAGCGATCACGCGCCCGCCTGCGTCGCCTAACAGCCATGCCAGTTCTTTCTGCACCTGCAGCGCCAGTTCACGGGTCGGCGCCACAATCAACGCAAGTGGCTGCTTGGCCCGCCCGAATCGTGGCGCCTCGCCCAGCAGCGTTTCTCCTAATGTAAGGCCATAGGCGGCCGTCTTTCCCGAGCCTGTCTGGGCTGACACCAGCAGGTCACGCCCTGCTGCTTCAGGCCGAAGCACGGCGGTTTGAACGGGTGTAGGGTCGGTGTAGTTTCGTGCCGCAAGCGCGCGGAGCAAGCTGGGGTGGAGTTCAGGAAAGGCCATATTGGAAGTATATCCGGTGACCGCCCGATGTCTTGGCCATGGTGAGGCCTTAGAAGTTATCGGGGCCTCAGTTGCCCGTACAGCTACGGTTTCTTGCTCATTCCAATGTCCAGCCACTCAGGATATCTATATAAGCAGTGCAATGTTGCGTCTCGACTACATTTCGTGTCTTCTCACGGTGATTTCCACAATTCTGGTTGGCCGCCGATTCTGGCAAGGCTGGATCGTCGCCGGGGCGAACAGCGTGATCATTTGTCTGATCGGGCTGAAGACGGCACAGACAGGGTTTATAGCGGCGAACGTCTTCTGCATGGGTATATACGGCTATAACCTGGTGAATTGGCGATCACAGAGGCAGGAGAATTCTCACGTCGGATGCATCTGATACTGTTACGCTGATGCCTACGCACTCGCGTGTTTCCTGGGATCTCTGCTCGTCAAGTGCTCGGCCGGGCGACGGATTATGAAGGATCGTTCAGACATAGCCATCGAGTTCGTCCACGTCGATTACAACGTTAACGGAACTCGCACTCTCATTTCTGACCTCAATCTGGCAATTCGTTCCCATGAAATTCTGATCCTGCTGGGCAGAAGCGGCTCCGGCAAAACAACAACTCTCAAACTCATTAACCGGCTTCTTTCTCCGACTCGGGGAGAAGTACGTGTGGAAGGTCGCGCGACGCATCAGTGGGATCCCATTCAGTTGCGCCGCAGTATCGGATATGCGGTTCAGGAAGTCGGCCTCTTTCCGCACTACACGGTGGAAGGCAACGTTGCGCTGATCCCGAAGATTGAAGGCTGGGACAGCAACCGGATTGAACGGCGAGTCAACGGAGATACTTTCGCTTGTAGGATTGCCCTACGAGCAGTTTGCGCGAGCGCTATCCGCACGAGCTTTCGGGCGGTCAGCGGCAGCGAGTTGGGCTGGCTCGCGCACTTGCGGCGAATCCGCCAATCCTGCTTATGGATGAGCCTTTCGGAGCGCTCGATCCGTTGACCCGCGCGGAGCTGCAACGGGAGTTCAAGCTGCTCCAGAAGCGCCTCGGCACAACGGTTGTGTTTGTCACGCATGACGTAACCGAGGCTCTCTTGCTTGGGGATCGCATCGCTCTTATGGAGAGTGGAGCATCCGTCGGAGTGTTCACGCCAGGAGAGTTTCTCAGGTCGTCCAATGAAAACGTGAAGCCCTATGTCGAGATCTTTCGATCCAGCTTCCAACTGCTGAACGAGTGATCGATATGTCATTTCCCGAATTTGTCGTCAAGCATCGCCTTGAGATCATGACGCTGTCGCTGGAGCATCTCCGCCTGGTCCTCTGGTCCATGATGTTTTCGCTTCTGATCGGCATCCCACTTGGCGTGCTTTTGGCGAGGCGTCCGAGATTGAGAGCGGCTGTCCTCGGAACAAATAACGTGATTCAAACCATCCCAAGTCTGGCGCTCTTCGGACTCCTGTTGCCGATGCCCTGGCTCGGCGCTCGGGCGGACCGGTTGACGATCACGGCTCTGACGCTCTATGCCCTCTTGCCAATTGTTCGCAATACCTACACTGGCATCAGTGGAGTTGACCCGTCGGTGCTCGAAGTGGCAACAGGCATGGGACTGACCCCGCGGCAGATTCTGTGGCATGTAGAGATTCCTCTGGCCTCTCCGGTCATTCTCGGCGGGGTGCGAGTCGCCACCGTAATCACCATCGGGGTAGCGACCATCGCAGCCGCAATCGGAGCTGGCGGTCTTGGCGAGTTTATCTTTCGCGGCTTGGCCATGGTGGACAACAATGTCATTCTGGCAGGTGCAGTTCCCGCAGCGCTCATGGCGCTCGTCGCGGATGGAGCGATCGGGTTGCTACAGAGGGCGTCTCGCTGGCGACGCCGCTAATATGAATCGTCGAGCGTTTGTCACCGGGATCGCTGCGCTGTTGCTTGCAGGTTGCAGTCGTCGTGAGCGCCACGTATCGGTCGGCACCAAGAACTTCACCGAACAACTCGTGCTCGGAGAACTTCTGGCTCAAGTTCTGGAAAGTCGCCTAACCCTCCCTGTCGAGCGCCGCTTCTATCTGGCGGGGACCTATATCTGCCAGCAGGCCATTCTTGCCGGGCGAATTGATGTGTACGTTGAATACACCGGCACGGCTCTCGCCGCGATTCTCAAGCAACCGGTACATCTCAGATTCCGAAGCTGTGTTTGAAATTGTACAAAAGCAATATCAGCGCCGCTTCAATCTCATCGTCCTGCCGTCGCTGGGATTCAACAATACATTTGCCATCGCAATGCGCGGCGATGACGCGAGAGCCGCGGGCATTACGAAATTGTCAGAGCTCGCCGCACATTCACCGCAGATGCGCATGGGCGTTGGCTATGAATTCCTGGAGCGTCCGGATGGTTTTGTGGGACTGGCGAGAAGCTATGGACTGCAATTCGCCGCGCCGCCAAGCGTCATGGATCTGGGTCTGCTGTATCGAGCGCCTGCAGGCAAAACAGGTGGACGTTGTAGCGGGTTCCAATACTGACGGAATGATCGCCGCGCTCGGCTTAACAGTACTGGAAGACGACAGACATTATTTTCCGCCCTATGACGCGGTTCCGATTGTCAGGCCAGAGGCATTGCAACAGAACGACGGGATGCGAACGGCGCTCGAGCAACTTAGCCGGACGCATTTCAACCCAAGACATGCGTCGCATGAATTACGCGGTGGATGGCGAAAAGCGTGATGTTTCTGATGTCGTACACGATTTTCTTCAATCGCTCAGACATTAGAAGCGTTGATATGAAATCCAAGGTTATGCCTTGAATTAAAGCCCACCCCGGTACCCTTCCGTTCTCGCGTAAACGGCAGTTTCCGATAAACGCTATCGCGCCTTGTTCATGGACGCCTGAGGAATCTCGAGTAGAAAGCTCCGAACACCAAGACAATGCCGATATTCACTGTCAGCCGTTCCCAGAATCGGTTTCTGAAGAACACGAAATCCACACCGACTATGACGGCTGCCATCGCCACCGCGTAAAGCACGACAGTTACCTGTCTGCCCATTTCAGATTCCTCGCTTACATTCTTATGCCCTTACCTCAGTTATTGAAGCCGGGCAGTTCTACGCGTCTTCGCAATGTGATCCTTGATCCAGTGGCTGTCCCACCATTCCTTCGGGTCAATCTGGACGCCGTCGAGCTGCATGGCGAAGTGAATATGGTCGCCTCCGGCCATTCCGGTCATGCCGCTCGAGCCCATCACCTGGCCTCGCTTCACCATGTCGCCTTCGTGCACATCAATCTGGCTGAGGTGGCCGTAGATCGTCTGCAGCCCGTAGCCATGATCGACCACGATGCAGTTGCCGTAGATGCCCAGCGGAGCCGCATATACGACCCGGCCATCATTGGAGGCCTCCACGCCGACATGCTGCGTGACCGCGAGATCGTATCCCAGGTGCACCTGCTGATCGATCTTCTTGCCCTGGTAGATGTAGTTCCGCACGTCGGCAAAGGTCGCTTCCGCCTGGGAGTGAGACTGCCGCGTGAAAGGCTGCGACCACAGGAAGTTGTCTGCGGTCTTGAAGCGCAGATCCGAAAGCGTCTTGTTGTTGGCGCGCCGCATTTCGTTATTGATCTTCACAAAACGCGCCACCGGATCGCCCGAGCCCGTTCGGATCAAGCTCGTTGACTACCTTCTGGATGAACCGGTCGTTCAACTGCAAGTCGTGCACGGTGTACTTCGGCTGCTCTTTCTTGGGAAACTGGACGACGAGCGGGCTGGTCACGTCGTTTCCTGCGCCGTTGGAGGCGTAGACCACGGGCACGGTGCCGGACGGCATGTTCCAGGCAAAGGCAAAGAGCGAAAAGAAGCCGGGCTTGCCGCCGGGCATGGGCCAAGCCCGAAATGTCTGATCGCCAACGCGCACGCCCGCTTCCGTCCAAGTACCGGAGACATTGAAGGTGGCCAGATCGGCCATGCCCAGGTACAGGTAGTGCTGATCGGAATCGACACTGACGGTTGGCGGTTGCGTGACCACCGTCACCTCGCGCTCGTAGCGCGCGCTCTTCCTGAAGCAAGTCGTTCGAGGTGGCTTCGACGATCAGCTTCGCCTTGCCGTCCTGAAGCTGCGGCGTGGTGCTGATGCCGGCGGTAAAATTCCATCGTACCATCCGCCAAACTGCGTAGGTTGCGCGAGCTCCCAGACGCGATAGCGGGTGCCGTTCTGCTCAACAAACACCGCAAGCCTACGCACCCCATGCGGATCGCGTACGTGGACGGTGATCGG
The DNA here is from genome assembly GCA_963737175.1 of uncultured Acidobacteriota bacterium. Taxonomy (GTDB): domain Bacteria; phylum Acidobacteriota; class Terriglobia; order Terriglobales; family Acidobacteriaceae; genus TOLSYN. The sequence goes on from CAVTRQ010000019.1 coordinate 94,520, forward strand.
AGTGGCTTGGCCGAGGGTGGTGACCGGAGAGGACAAATCCACAACGGGCGTCGCTGATCGTCCTACTAGAAGCGCAATCGGCAACAAGACTATGAAAGCAATGACCACAACAAAGATTCTTCGCACATGCCATTGTAGCGCGCGCTCAGCGAGTCGAGGATCAGTGTTTAAACCTATTCGGAGACATCACCACGGCTGGGTTCACAATCCTCGAGGAGTTCTTTGATGTTTACAAGAGTGGTCGAACTAACAGGCAAGCACGGAAAGAGGAATGAGTTGTGCACCACCTTAGACGAAAAGGTGCTGCCTCTCTTGAAAAAACAGCAAGGCTTTCAGGACCAGATCGTACTGGTATCCAATACTGATCCCAATCAAGTGCGGGTACTAAGTTTCTGGAATAGGCGCGAGGATGCCGAACGCTATCACCGCGAGCAGTTCTCTCGGGTAACCGAGATGATACAGAACTTCTGCGATGGCGCTCCTGAGATTGCAACCCACGACGTAAACACATCAACCGTCCATCACATCAATCGAGGAAAAGCGGCATAATCGAAAGAAATATAGGGGGCACAAGGCAAGCCGGGCAGCTTGCCTTTGTTCGATCAATCGCCCCGTTAACGAGTGCTAAAAAAGAAGGGCGCACTCATCGCTGAATGTGCCCTAAATCAGGAGGTCTCCTCGATTTTTCGACACCACCGCTACTGTCTGCTGATGTCTACTGAGTGGATGCTGGGAAGTTCGAAAAAGATGTCACGTCCAGCTCTGCTGCACGATTGACGAGGCGAGACGGACTTCTGATGCGGCGAGTGCGTTCCGTCCGGCTCGACAGCGGGCTCATCATTCAAACTCCACCAGAACCTGGTGCAGTTGCACACCATCGCCCTGGTGCAACCGTCACGTTCTTCACCTTGCCCGCCACTGGCGAGGTCACGTTGGTTTCCATCTTCATCGCTTCCAGCACCAGCAGCAGGTCGTTGGGTTGAATCTGCTGTCCGGGTTGCACGTTCACTCGCGTCACCATGCCTGCAATGGGCGAGCGGCAAACCTTCGTCTCGTCTGCCACCGAAGCATCGGCCGCCGCCTTCGCTACTCCCGCCGCTGGCGCCGCCGCGCGTCAACACCGTCGCCGTCGGCTGGGCGGGAATGTAATGCGGCTGTGGGGCCGCGTCGTCCTCTGTAATCTCTACCTCGACTTCGTAGGACTTGCCGTCGATTCCGATCTGTAGCTTCAAAGTCGTTCTCCTCGTGCGCTCGCGTCGCGCCATCGGTCAGTTGGAGCGCCGCATCGCATTGCCTCGCGAGGCCCGCTCCGCGACCGGACGCTCCTGGTCTCATCGCCTTAGCGTTTCAGGTTGTGCGAGGCCTGGACGATCGCACGTCCGACCTGCGCCCACGTATTCACCGTCGGTATCAACTGCGCCGCCCGGATCTTCACCTTTTTGCCAAGGAAGGTTGTAACCGCCGCCGCAATCATTGCCAGCGTCTCGGCCGGAATCTGCTCTTCGACCGCTTCCGCCTTCGTCGGCAGCAGTGCTTCCATGGCGCTGATCCGCGCTGAAAATTCATTCTTCAGCGCCTCCAACTCAGCGTGCAATGCCCTTCACTTCTGCTTCGACGTCCATCTTCGCGGCGTCATCTTTCCAGTGCTGTCGTTGCCATGGTCTTCTCCTTGCCGCGATTAAAGCGGAATCAATCCGTGCTTCTTGGAAGGCCGCAGTTCGCGCTTGGTTTCCAGCGCGCCCAGTGCCTGGGCCAGTGCGCGCCGCGTCTGCGAAGGCTCGATCACGTCGTCCACCAGCCTGCGCCCGGCGGCCACAAATGGGTTGGCAAACGCATCGCGATACAGTCCGATCAGCTCCTGCCGCTTCGCCTGCTTGTCCGTCGGCTGCCGTCAATCTCCTTGCGGAAGACGATTTCGGCCGCGCCCTCGGCGCCCATCACCGCAATCTCCGCCGTTGGCCAGGCCAGCACGCGGTCCGCGCCCAGATCCTTCGAGCACATCGCCACGTAGGCGCCGCCGTAGGCTTTGCGCAGAATCACCGTGATCTTCGGGCTGGTCGCCGCCGAGTAGGCAAACAGCATCTTCGCTCCGTGGCGGATGATCCCGCCGTACTCCTGTTGCACCCCCGGCAAAAAGCCCGGAACGTCCACAAAGGTCACGATGGGAATGTTGAATGCGTTCAGGAAGCGGATGAAGCGCGCCGCCTTGTCGCTGGCGTTGATGTCCAGCGCTCCGGCCAGCACGTTCGGCTGGTTGGCGACGATCCCGATCGAGCGTCCCTGGATGCGGCCAAAGCCAATCACGATGTTCGGCGCAAAGCCCGGCTGCACTTCCATGAAGTCGTTGTGATCCAGGATGCGGGTCAGAATCTCGCGCACGTCATACGACTGCTTGTGCTCCACCGGAACAATGCCGTTCAGCGACGCGTCGTCTTCCATCGGGAACTCGTACTGCAGCCGCGGCGGATCTTCCAGGTTGTTCGAAGGCAAAAAGCTCAGCAGCCGGCGGCAGATGTACACCGCGTCCTCATCGTTTTCCGCCACAAAGTGAACCACGCCCGAGTTGTTCATCTGCGCCACCGGACCGCCCAGCGCCTCGGCCGTTACCACCTCGCCCGTCACCTGCTTGATCACCGAAGGTCCGGTGATGAACATCTGTGCCTGCTTGGTCTGGATGATGAAGTCGGTCAGCGCCGGACTGTACACCGCGCCGCCCGCGCAAGGTCCGCAAATCAGCGAAATCTGCGGCACCGTGCCGCTCAGCATCACATTGTTAAAGAACACGCGGCCGTAACCGCCCAACGCGTCAATGCCTTCCTGGATGCGCGCCCCGCCCGAATCGTTGATGAAGATGAACGGCGAGCCGGTCTTCAGCGACGCCTTCATCATGCTCCACGCACTTGTCGGAGTGAACCTCGCCCGCCGCCCCGCCGGCCACCGTAAAGTCCTGGCTGGCCAGGTGTACCAGCCGCCCGTCAATCCGCGCGCATCCGGTCACCACGCCGTCGGCCGGAAGCTCTTTTCCTTCCATTCCGAACAGCGTCGCCCGGTGCGTCGCGAAGGCGCCAATCTCCTGGAACGATTGCCGGGTCCACCAGCTTTTCCACCCGCTCGCGAGCCGTCAGCTTGCCTTGCGCGTGCTGTTTTTCAATGCGCTTTGTGCCGCCGCCCTTTTCTACCGTTGCGCGCTTCTCACGCAGAGCCTCAATGCGCTCTTCCATCGTCTTCGTCTTCGCCCGTGCTGCCGCTGGAGTCGTCATTTGTCTCTACCAATCCCTTCGTTCTACCGCGCCGTGGCGACGGTGACGTTGTGCGTCTGTCCATTGATGGTGACCGCGTACTTGACCGGAGCGGTGGGCTGTGCCGCCTCGCCACCTTGGCGCGGCTGCCGCCGCCGGAGCTGCCTTCGACGGATCCTTGCCCAGGTTTTTCGCTCCCTGGTCGCGCGTGGCAAAGAACTTCGGCGCCACCTGCGGGAACATCGCAAAGGTCAGTACGTCTTCGTCGGTGCCGTTGCAACCCTTCAACGCCAGCGCGTCGGCCCGCAGCGCCTCCCACTCCGGCTTCAGCAAATCCGCCGGACGGCAGGTGATCGGCTCCTTCTTCGCGTGCAGCCGGGCCTTTTCCAGCACCTCGGGATCCTTCGGGCCAATCGTCTCGCCGTAGTAGCCCAGCATCAGGTCGGCAAACTCACCCGTCAAAACCTTGTACGGCCCCATCAGCACATTGAACACCGCCTGCGTGCCCACAATCTGCGAACTCGGCGTAACCAGCGGCGGATAGCCCGATACCTTGCGCACCCGCGGAACCTCCAGCAGTACCTCTTCCAGCTTGTCGCCGGCGCCCTGCTGCTTCAACTGGCTCTCCATGTTGCTGATCATGCCGCCTGGAATCTGGCTCTTGAAGATCTCCGTTTCCACTCCCGTGATGTCGCTCAGGAATTCCTTGTAGCGCGGACGGATCGTCTTGAAGTAATTCCGCACCTTCAGCAGCCGCTTCATGTCCAGCCGCGTCTCCACGCCCGTGCCTTCCAGCATCTCCACCAGGCTCTCCGTCGGGTTGTGTCCCGGTCCCAGGGAGAGCGAGCTGATCGCCGTGTCCACGATGTCCACTCCGGCTTCAATCGCCTTCATGTAGCTCACCAGCGTGACACCGGTGGTCGAGTGGCAGTGCAGGTGCACCAGCGTCTCCTGGCCGCATTTTTCCTTGATGCCCTTCACCAGGTCATAGGCCGGCTGCGGCTTCAGCAAGGCCGCCATGTCCTTGATGCAGATCGAATCCGAGCCCATGTCCTTCAGCTTCTGCGCCATCTCCACAAACGCTTCCACCGTGTGCAACGGGCTGACCGTGTAGCAGATCGTGCCCTGCGCGTGCTTGCCTGATTTCTTCACCGCCGCAATCGACGTCTCCAGGTTGCGCAGGTCGTTCAGCGCGTCGAAAACCCGGAACACGTCCATCCCATGCTCGGCCGCCTTGGCCACAAACCGCTCCACCACCGAATCTTCGTAGTGCCGGTAGCCCAGCAGGTTCTGGCCCCGCAGCAGCATCTGCAGTTTGGTCTTCGGCAGCAGCTTGCGGAACGTCTTCAGCCGCTCCCACGGGTCCTCGTTCAGGAATCGAATGCAGGAGTCAAAGGTCGCGCCGCCCCAGCACTCCAGGGACCAGTAGCCGGCGTTGTCCAGATCCTCGCAGGCGGGAACCATGTCTTCCATCGCCATGCGCGTGGCCATCAGCGACTGGTGCGCATCGCGCAGAATCAAATCCGTAACTTCCAGTATTCGTTTCATTATTGCGCTTCCTTATGTATGGAACCCTGCATGATTCAGGCTCAGAATGGGCCTGAGCGCACGCCCAAGCCGCCCTGACCAACAAACTGTACCATCGCTCCACGCCCGCGCCGCTGCAGCCCTCTTTTGTATCGCCGCCTTCTGGACCAATTTTGCGCAGCCGGAAAACAGTGCCTGAAATGGACCTGAGCCCAGCACCACCGCAATTCGTGCGTGCGAGGTACTGCTTACGCTATCCGCGTCGGCACGATGCCGTCTGAGCAAGAATGCTCACTCATGAAAGCCCGAATGCTCTCGGTGCGACTGAACCGGTTTGCCGTTCCTACTTGCCGCTCTCATTCACTTTTCACGAAGGTGAGCAATGTTGAACAGAATGCCTGATCCAGAGTTGCTAGGGTGGCACCTGTAACAAGGTCGTCAGTCATCGGCAGGGAAGGGACACGGATGAGAACACACAGTAATCAAGCGTTAGCCCGGACCGGGCTGTCACATTGCTCGCCACAACCGTTGTCGTACCTTCCTGTCAATAAAGTTTCGCCGTCAATTTTGCGGCGAGTCCCACCAACCCTCGGGCTGGAGAACACATTTCGCGTTATTGAAGCTCAGGAGAAAATTCGGATGTCATCGCATTCAATCGGCCATATTGGTCGTGTTATAGCAACGTTATCGGCAACGGCCGCGCTCCTGTGCGGCTTTGGCACACTGGCCATGGCTCAGGAACAACCGGCTCCCAAGTGGGAGCTTTACGGCGGATACTCTTTTCTGTATCCAGGCGCGGACGTGCACGGAACTCTTCCGCCAGGATCGATTCCTCTGAGCAGTCACTTGGACTGGAACTTGCGCGGAGCTGGAGCCAGCGCCACCTATGATTTCACTCGGCATTTCGGAATCACCGTCGATGCCAGCGACCATTGGGGCATCAGCGAAAACAGAATTGATCACGTCGATTTCTCCAACCTCTCCATCGGTCCAAAGTTCACATTCCGTCATTCTCATCTCTCGCCATTTCTTGAGGTGCTAGGTGGCGACCAACGTCTTTACCCTGAAGCCTTCCATCATGTCGACAAGTTAGGGCTCATGGCGGGTGGTGGTCTTGATGTCAATTTGACCAAACACTTTGCTTTGCGGCCGATCAGGGCCGACTATGTAATGTCCAGCTATCGCTATGGTCCTTCGGCTACCACTCCGACCACCGTTCTCAACGGCGTGCGACTACAGACGGGCGCCGTGTTTATGTTCGGCGGCGGAGCGCCTGCGGTGGCACCCAGTGCGACTTGCTCGGTACAGCCAATGGAAGTCTTTGCAGGCGAGCCGGTGACCGCGACTGCCGGCGGATCCAATTTCAATCCCAAGCGTACGGTCAAATACAACTGGTCCGGCACCGGAGTAAAGGTTTCCGGCAGCAGCCCTTCCACTCAGATTGACACCAGCGGATTGGCGCCAGGTTCCTACCAAGTCACGGCCAACCTGAGCGACGGAAGCCATACCGGAGTCGCTTCCGCCAGCGCTAGCTTCACCGTGAAGCGGCCAAATCCGCCGTCCATTTCGTGCTCGCCGAGCCCGACGAGGATACCGATGGGCGGGACCTCAATCATCACTTCGAATGCCAGCAGTCCTGACGGTCGCAGCCTGACTTACAGCTATACCGCCAGCGCCGGAAGCATTTCCGGCAACGGCTCAACTGCTACCCTGGAAACCAGGGGCGCAGGGCCGGGGATGATCACCGTCACCTGCACTGCAAGCGATAACCGCAATCCGCCGCTCACGAGTACTTCCACAACGACTGTGAACGTGCAAACGCCGGCGCCTGCCGTTGTCGTGGAGACACCGGAAGTGATTGCCATCGCGAAAAGACTGGCGATCCACAGTGTGTATTTTGCAACCGCCAAGCCAACGGACAAAAATCCCGACGGTGGCCTGGTTCCCAGTCAGGAAAACACTCTTGCTACGCTCGCCAGTGATTTCCAGACCTATCTTCAAAGCAAGCCAGAGGCTCGCTTGACTCTGGAAGGTCATGCCGACCCGCGCGGTTCGGTGGAATACAATCAGGCACTTTCCGAACGGCGTGTGGAACGCACCAAGCGCTTCCTGGTCGAGAAGGGCGTTCCGGCAGCCAGTATTCAGACCGAGGCGTTCGGTAAGCAACATGAACTCAGCGAAGCCGAAGTGAGAAGCTCGGTGGAACGAAACCCCGAACTAAGCACGGAACAACGGCAGAGGTTGCTCGATCATAGCAATACGATCTTCCTCGCCAGCAACCGCCGTGTGGACATCACTCTGAGCACGGATGGTCAGAAGGCTCAGCAGTCAGTCCGCGAATTTCCATTCAACGCCGCGGATTCACTGACCCTACTCGATACCGCCGAAAGCGGTAAGTCGGCAAATTCTGCGGCGAAAAAGAAGAAAGCCACGAAGAAGTAATAGCAGAATGAATTGAGGACAGGCGCATACAAGCGCTCTGCCGGGGGGCTCGTCATTCAGTGGCGAGCCCATTTTTGTTCACAGCATTAGCCGTCAGATCGCGCAGGGAGGCTGTTCGCCACCGGCTTTCACGTTTATATGAGAGTTGTTACCGAAGCTGTCTCTCGTAAATTTCATAACATTCGTACTCAGATACTTTCCCCAGCCAAAATTGTGCTCCGCAAAATTCGCGCCTTCTTACGAAGTGCCTCTTCGCGAGCTGCACGCTTGCGAACTCGGACCTTGCAGGTTTGGAAGTAGTCTGGCCACCCGTAGAAACCACAATAATCGCCTTATTGGGAGGGGCCTCGTAGAGGATTCGATTGGATTCAGAAGCCCTTCGAGTTGACCAGGTCCAGAATGCCGTAGGCCAGTTGACGAAGATATTCCTGTCGTAATATGCCTGCACGCCTGTTCCATAGAAATTCACGCTGTAGATAGGCCTGCCGCCCACGTAAGGACGAAGAAACTCAGCAGTAGCTCTGGCGCCGGAATATGGCCCTTGCACTTCATCGCGCACCGTTTTCGCCGTCGACGGCAACTGGAAGACCAGCAACACAGCCAGCGCGACTGCCAGAATTCGTGTTGGAGATTCAAACTCAGGCAGGTGCCCGGCGGGCCACGCTCCCCATACTGAAACCAGAAATGCAGTCAGAGCCATTCCGTGATGCCACGGTCGAGACCAAACCAATCCCATGGCAAACACCGTAAAGAGGAACGGAAGAGCGCAATGTAGCTGCTTCACTGCAACAAACCAGGCGAGCACTAAGATCAGCAGAACCACGCCCCCACCAATTCCGAAGAAGGTGATATTTCCGGTACTCATCTGGTATGCCACGACCAAGGTAGCGATCGACGGCAGTACGAAAGAGCGTTTCTTTGCGGCAATCACCCAAATCGTGAAGAGGAGCAGCAGGCTTAGTCCCCAAGTCATATTCAGGCCGAGCGCGATACCCAATTTCGGAAGGCCGCTCAGTCCCTTGGTAATGCTCCCCAATACGGTTTCCTTTTGAAGTTGGATCGCCGCCTTGAAGCTGCAGTCTGGAAATGGAGTCGCGAGAGACCTGGCAACTGCCGCAGAAGCCAGCACCAAAGCACCGGCTACGCTGGTTTCGAAGATTTGGCTTCGCGAAGGCCGCTGTTTGCGAAAGTCCCGAATGCATTCCCAGGCAAACGCGCAGGCAATTCCTGCCGCGATCATGAATCCGTGCATGTTGGTTTGCGCCAGCAATGCCACAACAAAGCCAAGGGGAATCACGCGAACCGGCTTCGCTCTCCAGAGCGCAACCGCCGCAAAGGCGAGGAGAGTCGACAATGCATAACTTCGAGCTACAACCGCGTACTGATACTGGTAATAAAAGGTGAATGGAAGCAGCACGCGGACGGGCGCGGGAAGTGGGCTCCAGCGCAGCCAGATATACATTCCAGCCGCCATCAGGGTAAGGGACACGGCTCCCAGTGCCGCATAGGGCAGGTGCAGTCGAATCAGTACCCAGAGTAGAAGGTGCCAGAGCGGAGGACTGCCTTCGTACCCCATCTGATGCAGAATTCCGCGAATGCCAAGGTCGCGCGCGATGAGCCAAGCTTGCGCCTCATCCGCCCACGGCTCGTGAAAGCAGACTGCCAAGGCTGCAATCGCCGTGAATATAAACAACACCAGGCACTCGGCGAAAGACAGCCCGACGAAGCGGCGGTTCAGAAGCCTTACCTTCAGTTGGCACTTTCTTTCCATCACAATGGCAGGGAGGACACCCTGGACTTCAGTTCGAGTGCACGCAGTTTGTAGAACCAAAATGTTGAAGCGGAATACGGCCCAGAACCACGGTCTGCGCCAGGGTAGTGGCGAGCACTCCGGCGACGATTACAATCGCCGCCGAAGCGAAAAGCTTGTCGGCTCGGTCTTCGGTGCCGGATGCCGTAGAAATGGCCGTCTTGCATCCTAAAGGCCAGCGTATCTGCTCAACGGCGGTCGGGGGGACGACTGCGAATCAGCCTTTCGCCGGTTCATCCTTGCCGATTCGTGAGACGGTTTGGGTAAAGTCCTCGCGCCTGCGTCCGGGAGTGGGTTTAGGCTGCGGTTTGGCGGTCTTCTTCTTTTCTGGTTTTGCTGAGCTCTTGTTTCCCATTTGAACAGTCTATCCGCAATCACTCCTACTGACCAGCGCGGCGGTGGAGCGCGGTCGCCATCACGGAGTGAATGGGAGGGAGTGGTCGACCTCTGTGCCGCATCGCTTAGCGCGGTGCCCGTCGCCCGGAGTTTTCCGCGGGAGAATTTCCTTGATTCGTCCTGCTCTGGTTTGTACAGTTGATACGATCCGCTAGGGGAAACTCCTTGTGTGAGGGTTTCCGCGTGCGAGGTGTCGGATTAGACAGAGAAAAACAGTTGTGCCTGGGTGGAGGCATTCTTGTCAGATTCGCACATTACCGTTCCTGCCGCGCAGTTTGTTCGGAAGCTCAGAGCGAAGTTCCCGCAGTACGCATCTCTTGCCGACGATCGCTTGATTGAGTTCTTCATAAAGCCGAATCCGCAGTACCGGGTGACCTACGAAGGCACCACTCCCGTTAGCGTCAGTTGGGATCGTCCGGCTCCAGGTCCGGCCTTGGCGGACCAAGCAACAGCGTTTGCGGTGCCTTCCGCCGAGAAGAAGGCGAAAATAGAATCCACCCTTTCCCCCATAAAGCAGTGTGTCGTCTGCGAGGCCGCCATTCCTCAGACGGCGAAGTTCTGTCTGGAGTGCGGTGCTTCTCAGAATCCAAAACCAGAAGCCAATCGAACCCCAAGTGCTCCCGCGGATGCACCCAATCCCGTTCTGACTTTGCCGTCCGAAGCTGTCGCAACCCCAACTGCTGAGGCTCGTCCCAGTTGGCATGAAACCGCCACGGAGGGCACACCAGAAGAGCCGTACAGGACAGAACTGGACGAGGAACCTGACAGCGGTGCCGCTAAAAGCCCGGTAAAGCATCAGGGTGAAAGCGACGGGTCGCTCCGCAATCAATGGATTGCGATTGTGCTCGTAGCAGTGGTGGTGATCAGTGCTGGCTTCACAGCAGTTCGTAACAGAGGAAAAGACGTCCAGCTACCAGACGGCACCAAGATTTTCGGGCAACGCACGCTGAAAGACGGCACCGTAAGAATGAGGCGCATTGAGTTCCCCGACGGGCAGAAGAATTTTGACGAGACGCGTTTTCCAGATGGCACCGCAAAGGCAGCGCGGGTTGAATTCCGGGATGGGAGTGAGAACTTCGATAGGACTTGGCTCCCGGACGGCACCCAGAAAATAGCGCGTATCGAATTTCCGAATGGGCAGAAGCGCTTCGACGTAACAATCCTTCCAGACCACACCGAGAATACAGGGCGCGATGAGTTTCCCGACGGGAAGAAGAGGTTTGACCTGACGATTCTTCCGGACGGCACCCAAAAAATAGGGCGTATTGAGTTTCCGGACGGGAGTAAGAATCTCGACGTGACGATCCTTCCGGACAGCACTCAGAAAATTGGGAGGGATGAGTCCATCAACGGGAAAAGCGACATCGCCATGACGATTCTTCCGGACGACACCCAGAAAGTTGGGCGTGGAAAGTCCATCAAGGGGAATCAGAACCTCGACGTGACGCCGCTTCGGGATGGAACAAATCCGGGCGGCACAAAAGCGGTCGCCGTTGGTGGATTTTACGCGGGAATGACATGGAAAGAAGCGGAGGCGATGTTAAACAGGCACAGTGCAACCTGCGCAAAAGGGAGTGGCGTCGGGGAGAGTCCTCATGCCAAAACTTGTGTGATTAAGTATCGGGCTAAACAAGGGAACGCTACCTTCCTAGGTTTTTACGACGACTATTTATATGTCATCGTAAGTAATTGTCGCGTCTCTGGCAGTGACTCGTGTGTCATCTTCGGCCGCACCCTGAAAGAAGTGAAGCACAGTTTCGGCCCCGGCAGAACGTCGGTCAGAAAGTCAGCAAACGGCTCCGATATCCCATGCTGGCATGTCGGAGATGTGACCTACTTCGCAGATAACGAGCCCGATAATCTCAGTCAGCTAGAAGTTTACGATTTCAAGTACGCTCCGCCTTCGGTTCAGGCACAACGAAGCAACGACCCGGTATGCACAGGCACGGCAAACTAAGACCAACGTATTTTGCGCATAAGAATCCGAAGACCATCCATCATCGCGGGTATGGCAGCTTCGTTGTAGATGGTGAGATGATCAAGCTGAAGTCGAGAATGCGATAATCGGCACTATGACGAACCCAAGCCAGTCAGCTTCTAAGCCGCGGGTCGATAAACCGATCACGCCGCTTCGCGCTCTGGCCGACCGGGCGTTTTCCCGAACTGCAGGGGCGCCCCTGATCCTGGGGAATAAGGTGAGTGTCCTGCAGGACGCGACCGAAAACTATCCTGCATGGCTGGAAGCAATTCGCTCCGCCAATAGCCGAATTTATTTCGAAAACTACATTATCCGTTCTGACGCTGTAGGCGAGCAGTTTGCTGAAGCTCTGGCGGCCAAGGCACGCCGAGGCGTGCGGGTAAGACTGATCTACGACTGGCTGGGAGCACTGGGCGCAACCTCGAATCGGTTCTGGAAGTCATTGCGGCAGGCAGGAGTGGAGGTAAGGTCCTGCAACCCACCCCGTCTCGATAGCCCTTTGGGCTGGCTGAGTCGCGATCACCGCAAGATGCTCTCGGTCGACAGCCGAATCGCTTTCATCTCCGGCCTGTGTGTGGGCCGCCGATGGGCGGGCGATCCACTCCGTAACATCGAACCCTGGCGTGACACCGGTGTTGTGATTGAAGGACCTGCGGTCGTCGATATCGAGCAGGCGTTTGCGACCATGTGGGCAACCCTGGGTTCGCCGATCTCCGAAGAAGAACTTCCCCATGAGAGAGAGCCCATTCCGGCGGCTGGTGACGTGGCTTTACGCGTTGTGGCAAGCATGCCAAATTTCGCCGGTGTTTACCGGTTGGACCAACTGATCGCAGCGATTGCCCGGCGTTCGATCTGGCTGGCTGACGCCTACTTTGTCGGAACGACATCCTACGTGGAGGCCCTCAAGGCGGCGGCGCAGGATGGCGTGGATGTCAGGCTCCTGGTGCCCAGGGCCAGCGATATTCCGGTTATACGTGCGGTGTCCCGAGCCGGATTCCGGGGACTGCTGGAAGGCGGAGTGAGGATCTTCGAATGGAACGGTCCCATGATGCATGCCAAGACGGCGGTCGCTGACGGTCGCTGGGCAAGGGTGGGTTCGACCAACCTCAATATGGCCAGTTGGATAGGAAACTGGGAGCTAGACGTCATCGCGGAGGACGAACGGCTTTCGCGGAAGTTGGAGAACATGTATATGCAGGACTTGGCCCATTCGGTCGAGATTGTCCTGCGAGAGAAGCGAAAGGTACGTCCGGCGGTCGAGCGGCCGAGAAAAGGACCGACCCGGAGAACTGCATCCGGAAGCGCCGGACGTGCAGCCGCCGGAGTTCTTCGAATCGGCAACGCGGTAGGAGCGGCGATCACCAATCATCGAGTCCTGGGGCCGGCTGAAGCCAGGATTATGTTTACCGTGGCCTGGTTGCTACTGTTGCTGATGGTGGTCGCCATCGTCTGGCCTCGGGTGGTTGCGCTTCCAATCGCCGTGTTGGGTGGATGGATGGCAATTTCGCTGCTTGCAAAAGCTTATCGACTGCGCTGCCGTCGCAACGAGTAATCTCGATGATCCACAACCATGGGCAGCTCTCCATCCACCCGTCGTCCGCGCCCTGCCGCTTCGATTGCCGTCACATAGCCTGAGTTGCAGAGGCGACATCGACCGGTACCATGCCAGGAATCACAAAAGCCTGCAGCAGAACGATAGCGATAACGAAAAGAAGCAGGATCACCGAATAGCGCAGCGTGCTCCGGAAAATATCCGTCTCGCGACCCACCAGTCCAGTAGCTGCACACGCAATCGCGATCGATTGCGGAGAGATTAACTTACCCATTACTCCGCCGAAGAGATTGGCTGATGTGGTAAGAACGGGGTTGACGTTGATGGCCACGGCTGTTACTTGCTGTAACTTTCCAAACAGCGCCGCCGAAGACGTGACCGATCCGGTGAGGAACACACCTATCCAGCCAATTACTGGGGAGAAAGCAGGAAAGGCGCGACCGGTATAGTGTGCGAATGCCAGTCCGAGCGTGTACGACATGCCGGAATAATTTGCCAGGAATGCAATGCCGAGTACCGATGCCAGGGTCACAAGCGCAAATGAAAGCTGTTTGAATGTCTTCTGGAGGACCTTCACGCCACGTCCCGGTCCAATGCCAAGAATGACCATTGCGACCAGAGCCGAGATCATCATTGCCGTACCGGCGGCGGAAAAGAACTCCCAGCGATAACTGGCCGCGTATTTGGCTGGCTTCGCAACGATCGGTGCGGAACGAAATACAATTCCGTCCAGCCACGGCCACGATGGAATATTAACGAACCAATGGAGTTTATTGAGAATCAGTCTCTTATAAGCAGGAATTCCCCATATGCCCATGATCGCCATCAGGACGACATACGGAGACCATGCCTTGGTGACTTGGGCAGCCGTGTAGGTTACTTCTATCTCTCTGGAGACCTCCAGGACGGCGGAGGAAGACCGTGTTTTGGTCGCCTGGCCGGCAGTGTAAGTCGCTTCCATCTCTCTGGGGAGCGCGGGATCGTTTTCAAAGCGCCAGATGCTCTTCGGCTTCCAGAATTTGAGAAAGGCAATGAGGCACACGATAGAGACGAATGACGAAAGAATAGCGGGAAGTTCGACCCCAATATATCTGGTGACGATGTAGCAGGCAATTGCATAACTGACACCCGCCACCAGTGCCGCCGGAAGCACCTCCATCGCCTTCTTCCAGCCCGCGAGCACCACCAGCATAAAGATAGGAATGATCAGCGCCATGATGCACATATCCAGCCCGATGGCACGGGTCAACACGCTGTCATTGATCTTGGTTACGGAGATCATCATTTGCGTCGGCACACCCACCGGTCCGAAGGGAACTGGCGGTGTATTCGCGACCAGGCAGACAATGGCCGCTGAGAGTGGCGGAAAGCCCATTCCAATGAGCATGGCGGCAGCCACCGCAACCGGCGCGCCCTGCCCCGAAACTCCTTCCATGAAAGCTGAGAAGCAAAAAGCGATCAGCAGCGCCTGCAATCTGCGATCTGCCGAGATGGAAGAGATGGAGCTTTTGATGATCTCAAACTGGCCTGCCTCGACGGTCAAGTTGTAGAAGAACACGGCAGTCAGAATGATCCATCCAATCGGGAACAGGCCATTCAGCATGCCGAGAACACTTGCGGAGAGCGCGGCGCGTACAGGCATGTGGTATGCAAGGATAGTCACGATCAGCGTCAAGAGTAACGTCAAAAGTCCGGCAATATGCCCTTTCATTCGCTTGAACGCTAGCGCCCAGAATAAAAATAAGATCGGGATGGAGACAACGAGCGCGGTGAGTCCAAGGCTGTTTCCAACTGCAGAATAGTTATGGTACCAAGGCATAAGGGCCTCATGTTGATGTGTGCTGCAAAACCAGAACAGATAGACGACGGTATCTTCTCTCACAAATATCGGAATGTCTATGATTTTGAGTGGGGGGTACCAAAACGCGGCACTACTTAACGCGGCAATCGCGCGGCACTGCTAAAAAACAGCACCACCAGCCGCAGCGATCACTCGGCAACTCTACTTAAGAGCTGCCGAGTCAGCAGCGCACGTCGTAATTGGGGCAGGGCACGAACGGGTTTGCCCTGTGCGCTGCCCCAATCACGGGGCGCCCCCCGCCCGAATATGAAAACCCGTTGCAATGACAACTTGAGTTCCTATAGGCACATCCACTGTTCATCAGAAATGTGTCAATCAGGAGGTTGAGAATGAAGCGCGGTTTATTTTTGCTCATTCTTATTTTGGCTGCCGCCAGTATTTTGCAGGCGCAGGACAATTGGTCGTTCTTCAAGGGTACGGTGACCGAGATGCGAACGGTTGATTGTCCGTCGCAGCACGGGATCGCGGCCGCCATGTCGGGAGTTCCGTCTCCCCCGGGAATCACCTGTCCTGAGTACACGGTGGTGGGCGACAGAGTTGTGTACGTAGTGGTGGGGCGGCGCACCGAGGAGTTCATCCCGTTGGCGGAGAATATGAATTTCCAGATCCGCAAGAACGAACTCGTCACCTTCTCTGATAACGAAAAGAAGTCGCGCTTTGTGATTCAGCGGATGATCCTGCGGACGGAGTGGGATCGGAGTAAGGCTCGAAAAGATCTCGCGTTAAAAGTACTGGCGGAGCATGGCGTGGACTACGATCCGCACGCTCCTCCAGAGTCCGCCGGGCCGCACAACCCGCCCGAGCCCGCTTTGTCCACCAACACAAGATGAGTACCGTAGCAGCGCCGGAGAAGGTTGCATGAACGGCGCGAAGCGCGCAGTGCTGCGATCGGAAGTCCGCGGCGATTGAAGAAAAGAAGTTGGCCAAGAGATTCGCAATGCAGTTTGTTTCACAGGGCCGAATCGTAGTCCTTCTGTTTTTATTGTTCCTCGCTAACAGTCTGTCCTCTGCTTCCCTCTACGCTGCCAACGATGCCGGATACACTTTCAGCACTAATGCAGACATAGTGCAACTGGTTTTCTCCGCTCGGGACCGTCAAGGCCACGCGATCAAGACACTTCTCGCCTCCGACATTGCGGTGGTCGACAACGGATCGATCATCCGCCGTTTTCGCAGCTTCCGGCCGACAGCGGAGAGTCCGCTGGACATTGTGATCCTGCTCGATGCCAGCGACTCGGTAGCGTCGCAAATACCGGAAGAGATTAGCGCGGTAAAGGATTTCATCCGAGACTCGGACTGGGGCGAGCACGACAGGATCTCGATTCTGGCCTTTGGCGGGCGCAGACCCCAACTGCTTTGCGCTCGCAACTGCATGAGAGACACCGCAGCGGTGAAGTTGAATGCTCTGCGCGCCAATGGCTTAACGCCACTCTATGACGCGCTGTACCAAGCCACTGAACTGCTGAAGGAAACTCTTGACGAGGAGTCGCGTCCGGCGATGATCCTGTTCTCCGACGGCGAGGACACGGTCAGTACGCATGGCATGTACGACGCGTTGCAGGCCGCGCAGAACATTCAGTCTGCGATCTACTCGGTCAGCTCCCGCTCAAAAAAGTTCGAGCACACCCAAGGGGATGCAGTGCTGAACTATCTTGCGGCGAGCACCGGCGGGCTGAGCTTTGCACCGGGAGAGAACGTTAAGAAAGTTCTGCGCTCAGTGGTTGAGGATCTGCACAGCGGGTATGTACTGACCTACGAATTGCCAGGAGAAATCACGGGGCAACACTCGGTGCGAATTCTGCCGACCCGCGATCCGAGACTGCAATTCCGCTCCCGCCAGGCATACACCTGCACCAGCTTGAGCGGGACCAGTAAGACTTCAGCGAGCCGCAGGAGCACGCTGCGATAACAGGTATCGCCACTTCGCACACGATAACTCCACTATGGTTCGCCCTTGTCCGGCAGTGCGATCCCGCGCTTGCAGGAGTTTATTTTGCATCCGGCACGGTCGTCTGCGACGGAAATGTATTTGCGCCTTTCGGCGTGTCGGTTCCATCTGGAGCTATGGTGTCACCGTAACGGTCTCGCCTGTCTCCCGGAGGCGTAGGGCCTACTCCTTGCGTGTTTTGCGTTGTTGAGTTGCTCATGCTGGACGGCTGCGAAGCGCGAGAGCTTTTATCAAACGTATTTGCGCCCTTCGGTGTGTCGGTGCCATCTGGAGCTATCGTGTCACCATAACGATCTCTCCGGTCTCCCGGTGGCGTGACACTTGTTCCTTGCGTGCTTTGCTGTGCTGTCGAGGTGCTCTGTGCGCTGGAATCTGTTGATTGGCCCATTACGGTACCGCACGACAGTAGCGCGATCGAGGCCAAACAGATGAACTTCTTCATACTGACCTCCTCATTCTGTTCCGGAGTATTAGATGCATTAGTCTTCGCAGTAGTCTAGAAGACTTTTCGGGTCAGATTTCGTTTGGATCACCTCCGGAATTCTGTGAAGCCTTGATACGCAACTCCATCCTGACGTCCAGTTTCTAATTGTTAGAAATAAATAGAATGAAACGCTCTGCAGGTACGCTGTTGCTGATATTTCAGCTCACTGTACTGGCGATCCGCTTGGGAGGTTAGTGGAGGTACTTAGGGCGATGACGAAGCGGTACGTATATGTTCTCGGCGGCACCGCAAGGCACTCACAGCAACGCCACAGACTTACCTTAATCTCAATTCTCTTGTTAACCTTAGCTCTTATTTTTTTACCCTCGTGCCGGCATCAGCCGTCGAGCTACGCGCAGCAACCCTCTCCTCCGCCTGGCGCACCAACTCATACGCAGGAAACACCCGAGCAGCTGCAGCAGTTGGTCGCACCGATTGCGCTCTACCCAGATTCGCTGGTGGCGCAAATTCTCGCGGCTTCCACCTTTCCCGAGCAGGTAGTCGAAGCCGACCGCTGGCTGCAATCGCATCCTGAGCTGAAGAATGAGGGGTTGGCGAAGGCTGTGGACCAGCAACCCTGGGATGCAAGCGTCAAGGCGCTCACCGCGTTTCCATTCGTACTCGGGAACATGGACAAGAATCTCTCCTGGACCTCGTCGCTTGGCGATGCTTATTACAACCAGCAGCAGAACGTGATGGACGCTATTCAGGTGATGCGCCAACGCGCGCAGCAAGCCGGTACTCTTAAGAGCACACCGCAGCAATCCGTTTCCGATGGCTCTGACATTGTTATTCAGCCCGCCAATCCTCAGCTCGTCTACGTCCCCGCCTATGATCCATGGGGCGCCTACGGTTATGACGTGCCCCCTTGGCCGGATTGGTATGACTACCCTGGTATCTGGTTTGGCGGTCCTTACCTTGATTTTGGTTTCGGCTTCGGCGTGGGCTACTTTGGAGGCTTTGGATGGGGCTGGAACCGTTGGGGATGTGACTGGCATCATCACGGCATCACGTTCGGCAACAGCCGGTACTACTCCAGCAGCCGCACCTTCTACAATCGGAGCAACTTTTATCGCGGCGGTGGCGGAGCGGCCGGCAGACCCTTTGAAGGTGACGCCCGTGCAGCTCGTGGTTTCGCCGAACCCCGTGGCCAGCGCGGCGTCCGTTCGGGTGCATTCAGCAACTATGGGCAGGGCGGACAGGCCAGGGGCTTTTCGTCGCGTGGCAGTTCTAGCTTCGGCGGAGGTCGCGGTGGCGGCTTTGGTGGCGGTCGCGGTGGTGGCTTCGGTGGTGGAGGGCATGGCGGTGGTGGGCACCGGTAATTAGAAACCAAAGTCCATCACTTGGAGCAACTCGTAATGGAGCAGCCATAAGGCCGAGAACGAGATTCTTTGGATTTGATTGCGTCACGCTAGCAACCGCCGCCCTCTGCGTCATTCACCTTTCTATTCTATCCATGGCACAACAGGCGCAACAGCGGGCCTTTTCATCGCCCGAGGAAACCAGCAACGTTCTCGTCTCGGCAACACAGAACAACGACGAAACAGCCATGATCGATATTCCGAATAGAATCTTACGCCCCCCGCATCGCGGCAACCTTTGGAATGTGGCGTGCTTCATTACGGAGGTACGATCGATCCAGGGGGATAAGGTCGCGCGAAAGTTTGATAACGAGGATTGGCATGGCTCTGGAACCTCGCGTTCCCGGGGTGGATCTTGACGCTCTCGGACGTATAGATACGTGCATGGTCTGCAACGCAATCGAGACCTTTGAGGTCAGGCTGCGCAACACCGGTTTCGCGGACGCACACATTCAGTGCATGTTCAAAGATCTTCCTCCCATGTTGGGCTACGCGGCCACGGCTCGTCTTCGCACGGTTGAGCCCCCAATCGCTGGCGGCTCATACCGTGACCGCACTGACTGGTTGAACAGCATTCTTCAACTGCCTCCACCGCGGATCGTGGTTTTAGAAGATATCGACAAGCCACCGGGCGCCGGAGCGTTCCTCGGCGATACTCATGCCGCGATCTTACGGGCGCTCGGTTGCGTCGGGTATGTGACCAATGGTGCAGTTCGGGAACTGCCGCGCGTACGTGCCATCGGACTTCAGCTATTTGCCGGAAGCGTCGCCGTGTCCCATGCTTACGCCCACATCTTCGACTTTAGCGCGGTGGTGAAGGTCGGCGGTCTTGAAGTGCATCCCGGCGATCTTTTGCATGGAGACTGTCACGGACTGTTGGCCATTCCGGGAGAGATCGCTTCCCGGATTCCCGCAGTCGTAGCCAGATTGCAGGAGGCCGAGCAAAAAATAATTGATTTCTGCCGATCGCCCGAATTTTCAGTGGAGAAGCTACGGCTCGTGCTCAAAGGGTCGAGTTAGTAATTGAGTAAGTGATAGGTTGCTGGTGAGGATGCCACAGAAGGCTAGTGTTCACCGCAGCGTGCCTCAAAAAGAGTGAATGCTAATGTCAGGCTTTTCCATACGCAATCCGTATTTCATTGTCGTGATCTGTCTTGCACTGGTCATCATCGGTGTTACCAGCGTGGCGCGGATGCCTGTGGACTTGTTTCCGACTATCAACCTGCCGGAGGTGGTTGTAGCTACTTTCTACTCAGGAATGCCGCCTCAGGATATTGAGACCGATATCACCGATCCTCTGGAGCGGTTCTTCACTCTGGCCAGCGGCATCGACCACATGGAGTCGCGTTCACTGCTAGGTGTCAGTATCATTCGCGTTTATTTTCAGCCAGGAACCAACGCGGATGCCGACGTAACTGAACTCTCAAATCTTGCACTGGCCGATCTGAAGCGCCTTCCTCCCGGCACCTTGCCTCCAGTAGTCTTGAAGTTCGACGCATCGAGCTTGCCGGTTTGCCTGGTAACACTAAAAGGAGAAAATTTAAATCAGACTCAACTCCACGATATAGGCCAATTTGCCATTCGCAACCAGATCGCAGTTGTGAAGGGCGCCGAGATTCCGCCTCCGTTCGGAGGCAAATACCGGCAGATCATGGTGTATGTCGATCCCTACAAACTGACCTCCCGGCAGTTGGGCCCGATGGACGTTGTGAGCGCAGTAAACAAATCTAACCTTATCCTGCCTGCAGGAGATGTGAAGTGGGGGCCGTACGACTACTACGTGTACTCGAATAGCCTGGTTACGGACATGACTCAACTCGGACACGTTCCAGTGAAGACCGCCGGGAATTCGTGGGTGACGGTCAGCGATGTAGGCGGGGCAGAAGACGCGAATCAGATTCAATACAACCTGGTGCGCGTAGATGGGCAGAAATCCGTGTATCTGCCGATCATGAAGCAGGGTGGCGATACCAATACCATTGAGGTCGTGAGCGGCATTCGCAAGATGATCCACCATCTCTTCGATATTCCAAAACAGTTGATCGCAAGCGTGGTGTTCGACCAGTCGGTGTTCGTGAAAGAAGCCATTCGCACCCTGCTTCATGAAGGGTTAATCGGTCTGCTTCTTACCAGCCTGATGATCCTTGTGTTTCTGGGAAGCATGCGCGCAACCTCAGCTGTGTTTCTGTCGATTCCGTTGTCTGCACTGGCCACGTTCGTTGTTCTGAGCATAAGTGGCAGCACCGTAAACACCATGATTTTAGGTGGGTTGGCACTTGCGTTCTCTCGCATCATTGATAATTCCGTAATCTCACTGGAAAACATCTATCGTCATCTTGAAATGGGCGCTCCTCCAGAGGTGGCCGCCGAGACTGGAGGTTCGGAAGTCAGCCTTGCCGTGTTGGCAGCCACGCTGACAACTGTGGTTGTCTTCTTTCCAGTTACATTTCTTTATGGAGTAAGTAAGTTCTTGTTTTCAGCACTCGCGCTGGCGGTGGTGATCTCGTTGTTCGCTTCCTACGTTGTGGCCATGACGGTGATCCCGCTGTTCTGTTCACGATTTCTAAAGTCTGTGCCACATCACGCCGGGCATGGCCCAGAGGACGGAATGCCATCTTTGTGGAAGCGGTTCAACTACGCCTTTAATCGCCTGTTCAATAAGCTCTTGGATTCTTATGAATTCTGGGTAAGGCGTGCATTGACACGACCAGGGCGGACGGTTGCTGTGCTCATGGTTTTGTTTCTACTGAGCCTCGCCATTTACCCCCTTCTAGGATTGGCGTTTTTCCCGCAAACCGATGCCGGGCAATTCACGATCAACATGAAAGTTCCAACAGGCACTCGCATTGAAGTGACTGAGCAATATGTCGCAAAAGTTGAGGATTTAGTACATCACGTCGTCGATCCTAAAGATTTCAAGATGGTCGTTTCCAACATAGGCGTGGTTCCGGACTTCTCCTCGTCTGTACACGACTAACGCCGGACCGTATACCGCTACGATCCAGGTAGCTCTGAATGACCCACATCGTGTGAGCAGCTTTGAGTATATGAACCGAGTGCAGAAGGACATAACAGACAAGATGCCGGAGGTTCGGACCTTCTTTACAAGCGGTTCAATGGTAGATGCGATCCTAAACATGGGAATGCCTGCGCCGATCGATGTCCAGGTGAGCAGTCCGGACCTACCCCAGATTTACGGCATAGCACAGGATTTGGCTGTTCGTATACGGCAATTGACTGGGTGTTGGCGAAGTCTACATTCCGCAGGACATGAACTACCCGGCACTGCAGTTGGATGTGGACCGCGTACATGCCGGTGAACTTGGACTGACGCAAAAGGATGTCGTGGACAATGTCATCACGGCGCTCAATTCCAATTACATGATCGCACCCAACTACTGGGTTGACCGCAAGAGTGGGAATGATTATTACCTGACGGTTCAGTATTACGAGAAGGGCCGGCCCGCGATCCACACCTTTGCGGATTTGACGAATATCCCGCTCCGGGCGCCCAATTTGAAACAGCCCACCACGCTGGCCAGCGTGGTAAAGCTACAAGATGTTCAGACGCCGACGGAAGTCGATCATTACCAGATTCAACGGGTGGTAGATGTGTACGTAACTCCGTCTGGCGAAGGTATAGGAAAAGTGGCGGATTCAGTAAGGGGTCTGATCCGTCAGACGAAGCTTCCAGAAAATGTCAGGGTTAACCTGCGTGGCATGGTGCAAGCCATGCAGGAGTCGTTCCGCAGCTTCGCCATTGGCTTGTCGCTCTCAATCGTGCTTCTTTATCTCATCTTGGTAGCTCAGTTCAGGTCGTTCAAAGATCCCTTGCTTATCATGCTTGCGATTCCCATGGGTTTCATCGGGGTTTTGATCATTCTTCCACTCACCGGAACGACCCTCAACGTGATGTCGCTGATGGGAGTGTTGATGCTCGTGGGAATCTCGGCTTCCAACAGTATCTTGATTGTTGAATTTGCCAATCGACTGGAAGAAGACGGTAAGTC
This sequence comes from uncultured Acidobacteriota bacterium, assembly GCA_963737175.1. Lineage (GTDB taxonomy): Bacteria > Acidobacteriota > Terriglobia > Terriglobales > Acidobacteriaceae > TOLSYN. The sequence continues at coordinate 117,128 of CAVTRQ010000019.1, forward strand.
GGTCGAGGAGGCAGTGATCACATCCTGCCGCGTACGTTTGCGCCCTATCTTAATGACTTCGCTCGCGACCATCATCGGCATGGTGCCCATGGCTCTTAAGTTGGGCACAGGAAGCGAACAGTATGCACCATTGGCACGCGCCATTATTGGGGGCTTGACGGCTTCCGTGGTATTTACCGTTTTCATCGTTCCGGCAGCCTACTTGCTCGCGTACCGTTCCACACAAGCAGAGAGGCATCCTTAATGCAACTTTGTGAGATTGAAAGTGACCGGATTTGAGGTGGGTACAGTTTAATGCCGGGATTTTCGATTCGTAATCCGTACTTTATTATCGTCATCTGCCTCGCGCTCTTAGTGATCGGCGTAACCAGTCTGGCGCGGATGCCGGTAGACTTGTTTCCACCCATTAATTTGCCGGAAGTGGTGGTGGCGACTTTTTACACGGGAATGCCGCCTCAGGACATCGAAACCGATATCACTGATCCCTTGGAGCGCTTTTTCACGCTGGCCAGCGGTATTGATCACATGGAATCGCGGTCGCTGCTCGGCGTGAGCATTATCCGGGTTTATTTTCAACCGGGAACCAGTGCGGATGCGGATGTAACCGAGCTTTCAAATCTCGCTTTGGCCGATTTGAAGCGTCTGCCGCCGGGCACGTTACCGCCAGTTGTGCTGAAGTTCGACGCTTCAAGCCTTCCTGTGGCCTTGGTTACCGTCAAAGGCCAAGGGTTGAACGAAACCCAGCTTCACGACTACGCACAATTTCAGATCAGAAATCAGATTGCGGTAGTGCCTGGAGCCGAGATTCCACCTCCATTTGGAGGAGAATATCGGCAAATCATGGTCTATGTTGACCCATACAAATTGCTATCCAGACAGTTGAGTCCAATGGACGTCGTGGGCGCGGTGAACGACTCAAGCCTGATCTTGCCCGCCGGAGACGTCAAGATCGGACTCAACGATTACTACGTGTACTCCAATAGCCTGGTCGATAACATGAAGCAATTGGGGAACGTCCCGGTCAAGACGGCGGGGACCTCTTGGGTCACAGTCAACGACATTGGAAAGGCCGAAGATGCCCACCAGATTCAATACGATGTCGTTCGCGTAGACAGCCAACGATCCTGTTACATCCCAATCATGAAGCAGGGTGGGAACACGAACACGATCGACGTTGTGAACGGGATTCGCGCGTTGGTAGGTCATCTCTTCGACATTCCGAAACAGATGGTGGCGAGCGTTGTCTTTGACCAGTCTGTGTATGTAAAGGAAGCGATTCACACTGTGTTGCATGAGGGTTTACTGGGACTGATTCTCACGAGTCTGATGATCCTGATGTTTCTTGGGAGTGTGCGGGCTACCTCGGCTGTGCTGCTTTCCATCCCGCTTTCGGCTCTGGCTACATTCGTCGTGCTATCCATGACGGGCAGCACGGTGAACACAATGGTTCTTGGCGGATTGGCGCTGGCCTTTTCACGCGTGATCGATAACTCCGTCATTTCCCTGGAAAATATCTATCGTCATCTGGAGATGGGTGCCGCTCCCATGGTGGCTGCCCAAGACGGTGGTGCAGAAGTGAATCTGGCCGTACTGGCCGCTACTTTGGTGGATGTGGTTGATTTCTTTCCCGTTGTTTTTCTATATGGCGTCGCCAAGTTTCTTTTCTCAGCGCTGGCGCTTGCATTTTGCCTGTCGCTGCTGGCTTCATTTGTAGTCGCGATGACGGTGATTCCGCTATTCTGCTCTCGATTTCTAAAAGCCGTACCTGTACCGCAAGAGGAAGGAGCGGAGTACGAAGTCGAACCCACTGTTGCAGTGGGTAAGTCCCGTGGGGAACGGTTTAATGCAGCTTTCAACAGAAGGTTCAACAAGGTCTTGGACTTCTACGAGCGCTGGGTTCGACGAGCTTTGCGACGACCAGGGCTAACCGTAGCAGCTTTGGGGGGAGTGTTCCTGGCCAGTCTCGCCATTTACCCGCTGTTGGGCTTGGCATTCTTTCCCAAGACGGATGCGGGCCAATTCACCATCAACATGAAGGTCCCAACTGGAACTCGCATTGAGAATACAGAACGATATGTAGCCAAAGTTGAAGACCTGATTCGAGCTAATGTTGATCCGAAGGACCTGAAGATGGTCGTTTCCAATATTGGCGTCGTACCCGATTTCTCATCGCTCTACACGACTAACGCCGGTCCATACACGGCAACGGTCCAAGTAGCGCTCAATGAGCCGCATCGTTTGAGTAGCTTCGAGTACATGGATAGGACGCAGAAGGAAATGGCCAAACAGTTCCCTGACATTCGCACTTTTTTTTCGAGTGGGTCGATGGTGGATGCAATTCTGAACATGGGGATGCCGGCGCCGATCGACGTACAGGTGAGCAGCCCGGATCTGGATCAGATCTATAGCGTGACGCAGGATCTGGCGAACCGCATACGGCAACTACCCGGGGTCGGTGAGATTTATATCCCGCAGGATATGAACTACCCGGCGTTGCGGTTGGATGTCGATCGCGTTCATGCCAGCGAGTTAGGGCTGACGCAAAAAGACGTTGTCGATAATGTCATTACCGCACTTAATTCCAATTACATGATCGCCCCCAATTACTGGGTAGACCGTAAGAGCGGCAACGACTATTACCTAACGGTGCAGTACTTCGAAAAGGGCCCAGCCGCCATTCGCAATCTGGTTGATCTTGGGCAGATCCCGCTGCGCACGCAGACAGGCACCGATATAACCCCTAACGGGTGTGCGTCCAAAGCCTTCGCGCCCGCACCCAGAGCCTCTTCGCACAGGCCGATTACCGTACTGGACAATGTGGTGAAGGTACAGTACATTCAGACACCTACCGAAGTGGATCATTACCAGATACAGCGCGTGATTGACCTGTATGTTACCCCATCCGGAGAAGATCTCGGGCGAATCACTAATGCCATACGGAAGGTTGTTGGCCAGGCCAACATACCGGCGAACGTGCGAGTGAACCTGCGCGGAATGGTTGAGGGCATGGAGGCCTCATTCAAGAGCTTTGGACTCGGCTTTTTGCTTTCGTTTGCTTTGCTCTATCTCATTCTCACGGCCCAGTTCAGGTCTTTTGTCGACCCGCTGTTAATCATGCTGGCGATCCCGATGGGATTTGTCGGCGTGCTGATCATTCTCCCGCTTACTCACAGCACACTGAACGTAATGTCGCTGATGGGAGTGCTGATGCTGGTGGGTATTGCAGACTCGAACAGCATTCTCATTGTTGATTTCGCGCACAATCTGGAAAAAGAAGGGTTGTCCCCGACCGATGCGGTCATTACCGCATGCCGTGTGCGGTTGCGGCCAATTTTGATGACTTCGCTAGCCACCATCATTGGCATGATTCCGATGGCGCTCAAGATGGGGACCGGGGCCGAGCAATACACTCCCATGGCACGCGCCATCATCGGAGGTCTCACTTCGTCGGTCCTCTTGACTATTTTTATCGTACCGGCTGCGTATCTGCTGGTCTATGGAAGAGCTGGGAAACGGAACTCGGGAAGTCTCCCGACAGAATGAACGCGATTCCTTTCGGTGGTCATTGGATGAACTATAGGTAGTCGCAGGCGCCAATTGTTATCGGGACTAAAGCGAGGACTTCGACCGTTGCCGCGGTTATCGAATACGTCAACGCTCGGTACCGGTATCGACTCGCTCTTTCAACACTCAATTATGAGATTGGAGCAAAGCCTTGAACCCACTGCGCTCTCGCGCAGTTGCGGTCCAGAAGTTTGCTATCCTTCGGAGGAGAGCGGCGGCTGTGCGCAACAAGCAGCCGCCGCGGCAGAAGTCTAAATGGAAAGGTTCAGGATTCGGTTGAGACGTTGAACAAACGTAGCGGGATCCTGGAGCGGTACGCCTTCCATGAGAAGAGCCTGATCAAAAAGCAGCCACGCGGCGTCCTGAAGAATGGGATCATCGGAACGCGCGAGCAGTTTCTTGACGATCTCGTGATCAGGATTGATCTCGAGCGTGGGCAAGAGCGCAGGAATATCCTTCTGGCCCATCGCGCGCAGCATCTGCTGCATCTTCATGGATGGTTCCTCTTCGTCGGAGACGATGCAGGAGGGGCTATCTGCAAGCCGCACCGAGGCGCGTACATCCTTCACGCGGTCGCCGAGGGTGGCCTTCAGCTTGTCGAGCAGCGGCTTGAGCGCCTCGGTCTTGTCGGGCTCCGCCTCGTCTTTCAGGTCTTCGCTGGTGGAGGCTTTGTTTACGGCCTTGAGGTCGATGTCACCGTATTTATCGATGCCGGAGAAGACGATCTCGTCGATGTCATCGTCAAGGATGAGAACTTCAAGATCCTTCTTCTTGTAGATCTCGAGCAGAGGCGACGTGCGGAGCAGGGATTCGGCGCCGCCGGTGATGTAGTAGATGCTCTTCTGTCCTTCCTTCATGCGCGACTTCACGTCGGCGAGGCTGGTGAGGCCTTCCACTTTGGTGGATTTGAAGCGGACGAGATCGAGCAGCGTTTCGCGATTGGCAAAGTCGCTGTACAGACCTTCCTTCAGGGGACGGTTGTACTCGGTGATGAACTTCAGATACTGTTCGGGCTGGTTGGCCGCGATGTTCTTCAGCTCGGAGAGGATCTTCTTGACGCTGGCGGTGCGGATGCTGGCGAGTACGCGATTCTGCTGCAGGATTTCGCGGCTGACGTTGAGCGGAAGATCTTCGCTGTCGATGATGCCGCGAACGAAGCGCAGGTACTGCGGCAGAAGCTCTTTGGCATCGTCCATGATGAAGACGCGCTTCACATAGAGCTTCACGCCAACCTTGTATTCCGCCTGGTAGAGGTCGAGTGGAGCCTTCGAGGGCACGTAGAAGAGCGTGGTGTATTCAAGACTCCCTTCGGCCTTGGTGTGGAACCAGAAGAGAGGATCTGTCCAATCGCCCGCAATGGATTTGTAGAGTTCCTTGTAGTCCTCTTCCGTGATCTCACTCTTGGGACGACGCCAGAGCGCGCTGGCGGCATTGACCTGTTCGGTGGTGCGTGTTTTCGCCAGACTTCTTCTCGGTTTCGTTCCACTCGCTCTTGTCGTAGGTGAGGAAGATCGGAAAGGCAATGTGGTTGGAGTACTTCTTCACGATCTGCTGCAAGCGCCAACTATCGGCGTACTGCTTGCCTTCCTCGTTGAAATGAAGAAGTACAGTGGTGCCGGCGACCGAGCGCTCTGCGGGCTCGATGTCAAAGCCAGTCGTGCCATCGCTGACCCAGCGCCAGGCTTTTTCTTCGCCAGCCTTGCGGGATACGACTTCAATGCGGTCGGCGACCATGAAGGCGCTGTAGAAGCCAACACCAAACTGGCCGATGAGGTTCGAGTCTTTCTTGGCGTCCCCGGAGAGCTGCGAGAGGAAGTTCTTGGTGCCGGAGCGGGCGATGGTGCCAAGGTGCGAGACCAGATCCTCCTCATTCATGCCGATGCCGGTGTCGCTGATGGTGAGGGTTTTGTTCTCTTCGTCGAGTTCGAGATCGATGCGAGGATTGAAAGGGAGTGCCCGATAGACATCCTCGGTGAGCGGTCAGGTGACGGAGCTTATCAAGCGCATCGGAGGAGTTGGAAATGAGCTCGCGCAGAAAGATTTCAGGATGCGAATAGAGGGAGTGGATGATCAGTTGCAACAGCTGACTGACTTCGGTCTGAAATTCACGTTTTGACATAGATGTTTATTATCAACAAAAACAAACGCAAAAACGAGGCTCAGCTTCACTCCCGGAAGAAGTCGAAGGCAATGAAAGCTGTTGGAAATTTGCTACCAAATGCTAGCAAATCCGCAACCACGGAAAATGGGGGCTCGGTAATTGATTGAAGTGTAAGGGAGTTATTGGTGGACCTGGTCGGGATCGAACCGACGACCTCTTCCATGCCATGGAAGCGCGCTCCCAGCTGCGCCACAGGCCCACTCTGGTTGGGATCGCAATCACTTGCGACTTATTCATTCTCAACCAGTGCGGGTGGTTAAGTCAAATTCGCGCATCCCCGCATGTTTCCTGCTCCGTAAATGGTTTTTCCTCTGCGGCGGTGGTTGCGCCAACCAAGGCGCGGCCATCGCCACGGCGCAGGAGTGCGGCGGCGGTGAAGTTGCAGTCTCCGTCTTCGACCCGCGCGGCCGACCAAACTGACCGGGCAAGATGCACCTGGATGGGTCAGTAACTGCTATTGAATCTGCATGGCGCCAGCTCACACGGTGCTCACACAGCTCCCCGCGGATTCTGGAAAGGATTGACCTTGTGGATAGTGGCTGGGGAAGCAAGGGTTTACCTTTCCGCCAATCGTTGAGCTCGGTGCCGAACGATTGACTTTCTCGCCAACGGTGGACCGTGACTGAGTTTTTGAATCGTCAATGGCGTGGATTGCCGCATCCGGCCGGGCGGGGCACGCCACAATCCCTATACTCTGCGGCTTGCGCCTGACTTATACTCTTCCATCATGGACAACTTACGAACTGAGATTGAGCGGCTGTATGCGTTGGGGATGGATGCGAAGAACGAGGGCGGGGCGCTGGAGACGTTTCTGGGCTTTCGCGAGGCACTGTCACGGGGCGAGTTGAGGGCGGCGGAGAAGCGCGATGGGCGCTGGCAAGCCAACGTCTGGGTGAAGCAGGGGATTCTGCTGGGCTTCCGTCTGGGCGCGCCCGAGGAGACTCAGGCGGGAGATACATTTACATTTGTCGATCGGAACACCTATCCGGTACGGCATTTCACCTGCGAAGATGGGGTGCGGATGGTGCCAGGCGGTTCGACGGTGCGAGCCGGGGCATATGTGGCCAAGGGGGTGATCTGCATGCCTCCGATGTACATCAACACCGGGGCGTATGTGGACGAGGGGACGATGGTGGATTCCCATGCGCTGGTGGGCTCGTGCGCGCAGGTTGGCAAGCGGGTGCATGTGAGCGCGGCCTCGCAGATAGGAGGCGTGCTGGAGCCGGTGAATGCGTCTCCGGTGGTGATTGAAGACGATGTACTGGTGGGCGGCAACTGCGGCATTTACGAAGGGACGCAGGTGCTGCGGCGGGCGGTGCTGGGTTCGGGCGTGATCCTGACCCGCTCGACGCCGCTGTTCGATACGGTGCGGGGAGAGATCTATCGCGCCAACGAGCACGGGTCGCTGGTGGTTCCCGAGAATGCGGTGGTGGTGGCCGGCGCGCGGGCCATCAGCAAGGGCAAGGCCGCCGAGTGGGGGCTGAGCGTCTACACCCCGGTGATCATAAAGTATCGCGACGAGAAGACGGATAAGGGCGTGGAGTTGGAGGACTTGTTGCGCTAGGCAAAGTTCGAGGTTTCAAAGTTTCAAGGTTAGGAGCAAGAGCAACTGCGAAAAGCCGTCGCGGCGCGGGGCGAAGAGCATCGCCCGGCGCCGGGGCTTTGGCTTTGAGGATGAGCTAGCGAAAATATTTTGGATTGGCGGCAAAAATATTTTGGTTGGGACAACTTATTATTGCGGCGTGAGTCTAACAACGTCAGAGCCTCCTGAGACGGACACGTTCTGAAACGAACGTTCTCAGGGGAAACGGTGACCCACCGGCTGAGCAGGCCGGTGGGATTTTTTTTGTGTGGCAGCGGCGCTCGGATGCGCACTGATTTCCACCCGCACTGGATTCCCACCTTAGCCGCGCAGAAGGGGCGCGTCGAAGGTGGGGCACCCGATCGTTTACTGGTGCTTGTCTTCGGCCGGGATATGGCCGGAGATGTAGGCGTCAATGCAGCGGGTGAGCGAGTCCTGAGCGTTGAGGATGTACTCGACGGCGTCACGGACGGCGCCCTCGCCGCCGCGATGGTCGGTGATGACGTGGGCTTCGTCCTTGACGTCCTCGCGGGCGTTGGCCACGGCGAAGGCGAGGCCGCAGTTGCGCATGACCGGGCAGGTCGATGATGTCATCGCCGACGAAGGCGGCTTCTTCAGGCTTGAGATTTTCTTTCTCCAGAATTTCGCGGAAGGCGCTGAGTTTATCGGAGACTCCCTGGTAGACGTACTCGATCTTGAGGTCGCGGGCACGCAGGCGGACGGTGTCCGAGATGCGCTTGGTGATGATTCCGGTCTTGAGGCCTCCGAGGCGGGCGAGCGAAAAGGCGGTGCCGTCGTGGGCATGGAAGCCCTTGGTCTCGACCGAGGCATCGCCGCCGGTTGGGATGAAGAATATCTTGCCGTCGGTCATGACCCCATCGACATCCAGCAACAGGAGCTTTATCTTCTTTGCACGAGGCTTTGACATGGCGGGATTGTAGCATCTGCGGGAGAGCCGGTTGTGATGAGGGGTATGGATTTGAGATCGAAGTGGTGGATAGGGGCGCTGGGAGTGGCGCTGGCGCTGCCCGCAGCGGGGCGTTTATTCGCAGAGCCGGTATCCGCAGAGCCGGTAGACGCGGCGCAGGTAGACGCGGAGCAGGCGTGGACGGGGCAGGCGGCGCGGCTGGTGTTGGTGTCGCGGAAGAAGCACGCGAAGGCGAAGCCGAAGCCGGAGGCGCTATCACGGGCGCAGATGGAGCTGGCGGAGCAGATGGTGCGCAACGCTTACGGGCTGGGGCGCGGGCTGGAGCTCCGGCAACGGGTGGCGCTGATGACCCGGCTGTTGTACACCATGCGTCCCGAGGTGATGGCGGCGGAGAAGAGAGAGTGGGCCGAGGAGTTGTTCGGGCTGGCGCAGCAGTTGCCGGGGGCAAGAGATGGCGCTCCGGCGGCTGGCGCTGGCGGGTACGCGGCAACTGACGCCGCTCCGGCCGCTGGCGCTGGTGGGTACGCGGCAACTGACGCCGCTCCGGCCGCTGGCGCTGGCGGGTACGCGGAGGCCGAGCGGGCGCGGAGTGAGGCGATTGCAACGGCGGCGGCACGGATGGCGGTGTATGACTCCGACCGGGCGCTGGAACTGCTGGACTCGCTGCCCTCCGAGGGCGGCAGGCAGGAGGATGCGCGGACGATGGCGGCGCGGCTGGTCTTTGCCTTGTACATGCAGCATCACGGGGCGGCCGGAGCACAGACGCTGCTGGCACACGGGCGGCGATGGGGCGAGCACGGAGGTTTTCCCTATGGCGCGAGCGCGCTGGTATTGGGCCGGCTGCGAAGCAATGAGGATGCGGCGGAGTACTTCTTCCGCCAGGTGATGGTGACGTTTGAGGGCGGACAGGAGGGACTGTTCGGAGTGTGCGATTTCGCCGGGCTGCTGGAGCAGGCGGTGGCGATGGAGGCAATTTCGGAGGATTCCGCCGAAGAGGCCGGCCGCGACTTTGTGGGGCAGTTGCGGAAGCTTGCGGCGGGGGCAAATCAGGAGGCGTGGAGCGACGAGCAGAAGGCACAGGTGGCGACGGCGCTGAACGATGTGCGCGCCTCAGCTCCGAAGGCCTATGGTGAGGCGGAGAAAAATGCGCCGGGGCTGCTGGCGCTTCGACCGGTGAGGGTCGCGGTGAAGGTGGAGATTCCGCAGGTGGACGCGGGGCTGCAAACGGCGTTCCACGAACTGGCGGCGGCGATGCGGGCGGGACGCGGGCCGGAGGAGATGCACGCGGTGATCGCGCAGGGTTTGCAACTGGTGAACGCACGGTACAAGATTGGCGGCTGCGTGGATTGCGCGGGGCCGGGTGCGGTGGATGACTCTGGCCGCTGGCGGATGGCGCCGGATGCGCAGTCGTGGGCGCTGGTTTCGCTGGCCGCCTATGCGGCTCCGATGACGATTGCGACGCAACTGAATGGAATCGAAGACCGCTTCTGGCGCGGCTACTTTTTGGCGATTGCGGCGCAGCAGGTGGGAGAACCGACCCGGGTCGCCGATCCGACGGCGCGGAAGGTGGTGGAAAAAGAAGAGGCGGAGCCGGAGTGAGGGGCGAGGTTTCAAAGTTTCAAGGTTTCAAAGTTTCAAGGTTAAGAGCAAAGGCAAGAGCAAGAGCAAAGGCGAGAGCGAAGTCGGGTTCGGCGGCGGGCAAGGCTCAGGATGAATGGACGATTGGGCATGGGCGATTGGAAGACGGAATTGACGGGGCGGGTGCTGGTGCTGGTGGCCCATGCCGATGACGAGAGCGTGGGCTACGGGGCGCTGCTACAGCGGATGCGCGAGGCCGTGGTGGTGATTGCGACCGATGGCGCGCCGCGTGACGAATATTTCTGGGGGCGCTTCGGCTCGCGGGAAGCTTATGCGGCGGTGCGTCGGGATGAGGCTCGGCGGGCGATGCAGGTGGCGGGCGTGCGGGAGCTGGTGCTGCTGGCTGAAGCGGATTCGCGGCTGGAGGATCAGCGTTTGTTTTTGAATCTGGCGGCGGCCTACGGACGGCTGGCCGCAGTGGTGGAGCAGGTGCGTCCGGAGGCCATTGCCACCCTCGCGTATGAGGGCGGCCATCCGGATCATGACAGTTGCAGCCTGCTGGGGGCTCGGCTGGGAGAACGCTTTGCGCTGCCGGTGTGGGAGGCTCCACTGTATCATTGGGCGCATGGAGAAGGTTTCAAGGTTTCAAAGTTTCAAGGTTTCAAGGTTGAGAGCAGCGGCGACGGCGGGTGCGGGTCACAGGTCGCTTCACCTTCCCCACATTCGCCAACAGAAAACGGATGCGGGCAAGCTGCGTCTCAATCCCCACTCAAGCCAAAGAAGGGCTTGAATGGGCCACCCGTCGCGGCAATGGACACCGCTCCGGCTGCGGGCGCTGGGTGGGAGATGCGGGTGCAGCGATTTGCTTGGGAGACGGGCGGCGAGGCGGTGGTGGAGATGGACTCCGGGGAGTTGGAGCGGAAGCGCGCGATGTGCGCGCAGTACGCCTCGCAGGGAGATTTTCTGCAGACCTTCGATGCGCGGCGGGAGGTGGTGCGTCCGCAGGCGAGGTATGAGTATGGGCGCGCTCCGCACCAGGGGCAGACGAATTACGAGCGCTGGCAGTGGTGGATGAGCGCGCGGGACGTGAGCGCGAAATTTCAGGAGTTTCTGGAGACGGTACGTTGAGCAAGCGATTGTTGCTGGTTGCCTATCCGCTGCTGCCGGTGAGCGAGGCGAGCGCGGGCGGCGCCGAGCAGATTCTGTTTACGCTGGAGCGCGAACTGATGGCGCGCGGCTGGTCGACGGAGGTGGCCGCCTGCGCGGGTTCCGTTGTGGGCGGAGAGTTGATGGCGACGGGCGAGGCTCCGCGGGGGCTGGACGGCTTCGCCGAGCGCGAGCGCGAACATGCCGAGCGGGTGGTGGAGGCGTGCGCAAAAGAGGAGTTTGCCATGGTGCTGGACCATAGCGGACACTTCTTCCGGCACGCCGCGCGGGTTCGCGGAAACGTGCTGGCGACCTTGCATCTGCCGCGCTCGCTCTACGGCGAGCAGGCGTTCGAAGGGCTGGCGGACAATGTTCACTTCAATTGCGTCAGCGATGCGCAGCGAGCAGATTTCATGGACATACCGCGGATGCTGGGAGTGGTGCGGAACGGGATCGCCGTGGAACGGTTTCCGCTGGCCGGGCGCAAGTCCAGCTACGTGCTATGGCTGGGAAGGGTATGCCCGGAAAAGGCTCCGCACCTGGCGATTGAGGCGGCAAAGCTGGCGCGACTGCCGATCGTGGTGGCGGGGCAGGTGTATCCATTCCGCTGGCACGAGGATTACTGGCAGGAAAAGGTGAAGCCGCTGATCGACGGGGAGCGGGTGCGATGGGTTCCGCTGCCCTCGTTTGCGGAAAAGACGAGGCTGCTGCGCGAGGCGCGGGCGCTGCTGGTGACCTCGCAGGTGGCCGAGACTACCTCGCTGGTGGCTCTGGAGGCGATGGCGAGCGGGACTCCGGTGATTACGTTTGGCGCGGGCGCGCTGGGCGAGGTGGTGCCGAAGGAAACCGGCTTTATCGTCGGCGACGTGGCGGAGATGGCTGCGGCCTGCGGCGCGGTGAGCCAGATCCGCGCGCTGGACTGCCGAGCGTGGGTGGCTCGGGAGTACTCGGCGGAGGCGATGGCGGATGGCTACGAGGCGCTGATCACCGATCTGGAAGAGCAGAAGCGTTGGGAGACGCGGAGAGGCTAGGCTGCTAGCCTCATTTGGCGGCCGTTGCTGGTGGTGGCGACTACGATCGTGTTTCTGGTGTCCACCAAATCGATCAGCAGCCCAGCTACGTCCTCATCGAGCGCCGGCTCCTCAAGATAGAGGTCTGCAAGGCGAGCTCCGGTGGTGTAGGCGGCGGTCAGTCTGGCGGTGATCACCATGACGGGTAAGCCGGCGGCCTTGGCTTCCTGGATGACCTGCTGGTCCTTCTTCGACTTCCAGTGAAGCACGATCGCGGCACAATTTGAGAGCGAAGACAGAATGCCTTTCTTGTATTGCGCGTAGATGATTCTGTATCCCGCCTTCTCCAGCAGCCGGGTTAAGCTGGGTTTGGGGCGAGCACCGAAATAGACAGCATCGATCATTGGTCCCTCCGGGAATTTACTTCTGCCACTCCCGTATTCCGCATAGATAGAGTTCGTTACTTGCGCCAGAGTTGTACCTTTGGGGTAAAAAATCGCCGGCCACGAAATACCGGACAGGGCTACGGTGGATGACGCCGGCGGGAAGCTACTTTACCACCGACGCGCCCACCCCGGCACATTGATTGTCGTGTTCGCTGCTGTCTCCCGAGAGGCCGATGGCGCCGATGATATGGCCGCCGGCAACGAGAGGGATGCCGCCCTCGACGGGCACGACGCCCTGGATGCCCAGGATGCGCAGACCGACGCCGCCAGAGGCCAGAGCGTCTTGCCAGGCCTTGGTGGGACGCTTGAAGAGGGCTGCCGAGCGGGCTTTATCGATGGCCACGTTGGCGCTGCCCAACTGGGCGTTGTCCATCTTTTCGTAATAGACGAGATTGCCGCTGGGATCGACGATTGCGGCCACCATGTTCCATTTGTTTTTGACGGCCTCGGCCAGCGCGGCTGCGACGGCTCGCTTGGCCTCGTCCAGAGTGATGGGCGCGCCGTAGGGATCGGGCATCTGCGCCCGCAGGTTCACGGTGCCCAGCGCGATGAGCAAGGCGAAAAGACTGACAATGAGGGATTTCGAGGGCACGGATGGCTCTCCCTTCGTGCAGGATAGACGAGGTGCAAGGCTTGCGAGTTGTCTGAGAAAATGCGGCGGCAGGTGCCCGGGGATGCGGGCTCGCCTAAAGTCAACAACCCCACGTTAGCCAAAGGCGGCGAACGTGGGACATCTGCTTCGTCAAGTTGCCGAGGTGAGGCAGGGAATTGTCACCCATTGGGTTGTGCCCACATGGGTTGAGCCCCCACATTCGCCAAAGGAGGGCGGATGTGGGCCACCCTCCTTTGCTGCGGAAGCGACACTTAGATACTTATCTGTTTACTTCACGACTCCGGCGGCGCGGGCGACGGCTTCGAGTTTGGCGCGGAGCGCGGGTTGCATTTTGCACATGGGGAGGCGGTAGTTTTCCTCGATGCGGCCCATCATGGCGAGCACGGCTTTGACCGGCATGGGATTGCTCTCGATGAAGTTGGCCTGCATGAGGGCGAGGTACTTGTGATACATCTCGCGGGCGCAGCGTCCAGTTGTTGTCGAGGGCGGCGCGGGTGAGGTCGGCCATCTCTTTGGGGAAGGCGTTGGAGGCGACGGAGATGACGCCGACGCCGCCGACGGAGATCACCGGCAGGGTCAGCGCATCGTCGCCGCTGAGCACGGTGAAGCCGGGGAGGCAGTCCGCAGATTTCGGCGATCTGGGCGATGTTTCCGCTGGCTTCCTTGACGGCGGCGATGTTGGGCAGCGCGGCGAGACGCAGCAGGGTGTTGGGCTCGATGTTGACTCCGGTGCGGCCGGGAACGTTGTAGAGGACGACGGGCTTATCATCGACGGCTTCGGCGATGGCCTTGAAGTGCTGGTACTGGCCCTCCTGGGTGGGCTTGTTGTAGTAGGGCGAGGCGGAGAGAATGGCGTCTACGCCCTTGATTTTGGAGACCTCGGCGGCTTTGTGGACGGCCTCGGCGGTGGAGTAGGAGGTGGCTCCGGCGACGATGGGAACGCGTCCGGCGGCGACCTCGATGGTGGTTTCGATGACCCGGCGCCACTCGTCGTGCGAGAGGGTGGGAGTTTCTCCGGTGGTTCCGCAGGGAACCAGGAAGTCGATTCCGGATTCGATCTGCCAGGCTACGAGCGAGCGCAGCGCTTTTTCGTCGATTGATCCATCGGCAAGGAACGGAGTCACGAGCGCCGTTCCGCATCCACGTAATTTGATCATTGCGCTAGCCCTTCAGTTCAGAGAATATTTCCTGGAATTCGTAAAATCCGCGCTTGCCCTTGACCCACTCGGCGGCGCGCACCGCGCCTTCGGCAAAGCCGCGGCGGTTGTGCGCCTCGTGAGTCAGCGTAATCGTATCCGCCGCCGACATCAACTCGATGGAATGGGTGCCGACGACCTCGCCCTCGCGGACGGACTGGCGATGGGAGGCTTTTTGCCGCCGACGTGCTCGAGGGTTTTTGCCAGCGAGACGGCGGTGCCGCTGGGCGCGTCGAGCTTGTGGATGTGATGGGTTTCGGTGATGCGGCCTTCGTAGCCGTACTTCATGGCCTTGGCGCGCTTCGCGCACGATGGCGAAGAAGAGATTGACGCCGATGGAAAAGTTGGAGGCCCAGATGAATCCGGTATTGGCGCGCTCCACCTGGTTGCGCACGTGGGGCAGCTCGGCATACCAGCCGGTGGTGCCGACGACCATGTTGACGCCGGCGCGGACGGTGGCCTCGATGTTGGCCATGACCGCGTCCGGGGTGGTGAAGTCGAGGACGGCATCGACGCCGGCGAGCCGCGACTGAGTGAGAGCAACGCCGTTGTGGTTCTCTCGAATTTCGATGATTTCGACGGTGTGGCCGCGCATGGCCGCGATTTCGGCCACCAGCGCACCAGTCTTTCCCGCTGCCTAACAGTACAAACCTCATTCCGTTTCTCTCCGCGATGAATCGTGTAATTCGTCTTCTACTTTCTGACTCCCACCTTGCCGCGCAGAATGCGGCGCGTCAAAGGTTGGGCACCCGGACGGCTGGCCTAATCGAAGACCTCTGGGTCCACTTCGGTGAAGAAGTCCTTGTGCAGGCGGCGCAGGGCTTCGGGCACGTCGCTCTTCGTTGATGACGAAGGTGATGTTGATCTCCGATGCGCCCTGGGAGATCATGCGCACGTTGATGTCTCCGAGGGCGGTGAAGACGCGGGCGGCAATCTGCGGGGTCTCGCGAATGTTTTCGCCGACCAGGCAGACGATGGCGTTGCGTCCGGCGTATTTTACGTCAGCAATCTTCTCCAGGTCAGCAGCAATCGCAGGAATCGCCTCGTTGGAATCGACGGTGAGCGAGACGCTGACCTCGGAGGTGGAGATGACGTCGATGGAGCAGTGATGGCGGTCAAAGACCTCGAAGATCGCCTTGAGGAATCCGTGCGCGCCCAGCATTCGGGCGGCGACCACCTCGACGATGGTGATGCGCTTTTTGGCGGCGATGGCCTTGAAAGTGGACTTGGATTTCGGCGCGCGGCTGACGATCAGAGTGCCTTCGTTGGCGGGGTTGAGGGAGTTGAGCACGAGCACGGGAATGTTTTTCTGCACCGCGGGGAGCACGGTGGCCGGATGCAGGACCTTGGCTCCGAAGTAGGCGAGTTCGGCGGCCTCCTCGAAGGAGATGACGCGGATGCGGCGCGCCTCGGGACAGATGCGCGGGTCGGTGGTCATCATGCCGTCGACATCGGTCCAGATCTCGATGGCTTCGGCATCGAGGCCGGAGCCGATGAGGGCGGCGGAAAAATCGGAGCCGCCACGGCCAATGGTGGTTTGCACGCCGTGTTCGGTTGCGCCAATGAATCCGCCCATGACAGGAACTTGCGCGGCGTCCAGCAGCGGGCGCACGAGCAGTTCTTGGCACGATGCTCGATCGGGTCGGAGAGCGGAATGGCCTTGCCGTGTTGCGCGTCGGTGATCAGGACCTTGCGGGCGTCGACCAGGGCGGAGCGAATGCCGCGGGCCTGGTAGGCCTCGGTGACGATGATGCTGTTGAGACGCTCGCCGTAGCCGACCACGTAATCGGAGCTGCGCGGAGAGAGCTCGCCGACGGCGACGATGCCCGCGGAGCAACTCATCCAGGGTATCGAATTCACGCTCGATCTCGGGGCCAAGCTGGGTGTACTGGGCGGCGCTGACCAGTTCCTTGGCGGTGGTGTGGTGACGCTGGCGCAGGCCTTGCGCGAGTTCGAGGGCCTGCTCGCGATGGCCTTCGCCGGCGGCTTTTCCGGCGGCCAGTAGGGCATCGGTGACGCGGGACATGGCGGAGACGACGACCATGGGAGAGCGCGGCAAGCGGCCTTTTACAATCTGGGCCGTGCGCTCAATGGCCGCGGCGTCCGCCACGGAGGTACCGCCAAACTTCATCACGATCATGAAAGCTGACCTTTGCTAAGGCAGATGGAGCGTCGATCCTCGCTACGCTCGGAATAACACCGCAGAGGGAAGGCTAAAACAAGCCCCACTCAAGCCAAAAGAAGGCTTGAATGGGGCACCCGTCCATCTTCTGTGAAACTCCAGGAAACCGTTGCTTACTCGAGATAACCCTTGGTCTTGAGCAGTTCGGCGTTGAGCAGCGCCGCACCGGCGGCACCGCGGATGGTGTTGTGCGAGAGCATGGTGAACTTCCAGTCGAGCAGCGAGCAGGGGCGCAGGCGTCCGCAGGAGACAGTCATGCCATGGCCACGCTCGATATCCAGACGCGGCTGGGGACGGTCGACGCGCTCGTCGTAGAAGATCGGCTCGGCCGGGGAGAAGGGAAGCTTGAGCTCGGCGACCATGCCGCGATACTCGCGCCATGCGGCGATGATCTTCTCCGGGGTCGCGCGCTTCTTCAACTTGATGGAGATGGATTCGGTGTGACCGTCCTCGACTGGGACGCGATTGCAGTGGGCGCTGATGGCGAAGTCGGCGGGGACGATCTCGCCGCCCTTGAGCTTGCCGAGGAGTTTGCCGGCCTCTTCCTGCATCTTCTCTTCTTCATTTTTGATGAAGGGGACGACGTTGCCGAGGATATCGAGCGAGGCGACGCCGGGATAGCCTGCGCCGCTGACGGCCTGCATGGTGACGGCAAAGACGGCTTCCAGGCCGAAGGCCTTCTGCAAGGGGGCGAGGGCCAGGGCCAGTCCCATGACCGAGCAGTTGGAGTTGGTGACCATGAAGCCGCCGGATTGCTTGCGCCAGCTCTGGAGCTCGATGAGCTTGATGTGATCGGCGTTGATCTCAGGAATGACGAGCGGCACCTGGGGGTGCATGCGGAAGGCCGAAGAGTTGGAGATGACGGCACAGCCGGCCTCGGCAAAGGCAGGCTCCATCTCGCGGGCGAGATCGGAGTCAAGGGCGGCGAAGATGACTTTGGGGGCGTCCTTGGGCTCGGCGGCGGAGAGCTGCATGGAGGCGATGCGCGCCGGGATCGGCGTCTTCATCTTCCACTTGGCTGCCTCGGCATAGGACTTTCCGAAGGAACGCTCGCTGGCCGCAACCCAGGCGATTTCAAACCACGGGTGACGCTCGAGCAGTTGAATAAATCGTTGGCCCACCATTCCGGTGGCACCCAGAATGCCTACAGGGATCTTTGCCGTCTTGGCCATCAGGCTGACTCTCTCTTTCCGGCTTTGCCGGGATCTCGGGGTTTCTAATTCTTATATCACTCGGAGCTGCTTGATTCTCTCGTTCTGTGCGAATCCTGCGCGGCACCAAGCTTCCATATTACCGGAACGGCTCGCCGGCGGAACAGGCGGCAAGGGTTCTGGCGCAGCGGAGGGCTTTGAATTGAGGGCTATTTTTCCTGGCGCAGGACTTCGGTGTGGTTTTCCGGGATGGAGATGCGGAGGAGTTTGAGGTTCTCGTCCAGCCAGAGGTGCCATTCGGGGCCATCGGTTTGCAGGACGAAGTGGCGGAGATGCTGGGGACGTCCGTTCAAGGGCGTGTCATCGTAGCCCTTGAATTCGATGAAGACCTCGGCGGAGGTGCGGCGGCGGGGAATCAGGACGGCGAAGCGGGCGCGGGTGAGGTCGCAGCCGTCTCCGCCGGGGCGCGGCTTGCAGGAGGTGGCGAGATAGCGCCAGAGAAGAACTTCACGGGTGGAGAAGAAGTAGTCGTCGAGGATAAAGGCGTCCGGGGTGAGGAAAAACGGCTGCTCGGCGGCCTTGCCATCGGTGACCACGCGCATGGAGAGGAACTGGTCCTTGGGCTCGATGGTGAGGGAGTTGCGCGGCGAGGCCGAGAGCTTCCACTCGTAGCGGGAGACGCTGCCGTTGGGGGTGAGGGTGAGTTCGCAGCTCTGGTCGAGATTGGCGCCCGAGGGTCCGGCTTGGACGTGCAGCTCCGACGAGGTGACGCTGGAGTCCGGGTACTGGCGGATGATGAAGTCTTCGGTGCCGACGCGCTGGCCGTTCTGGAAGATGCCGAACGAACCTTGATCGACGACGGTGGCGGATTTGGTGGCGGCCGGCTTGCCCCCGGCAATGGCGAAGGCGGTGAGCAGGAAGAACAATGCGGCGACAAAAGTCCGGCGGATCATGTGTGTGAGTTCCCCGCTAGAGTTTATCGCGAGCGGGGGCCGGAACGCCAAGGCTCCTGGCAAGCTGAACCAGAGAGGCGAGCAACTGACCGGGATCGTTGCCAGAGGCGTTCACGGTGTGGTGGGCGAGGAGGTAGGTGGGACGGCGGAGGTCGAAGAGGTTGCGGAGACGCTGGAGATCGCGAGCCAGAGGGCGCTGCTGGCCGCTGTCGGCGATGCGGGCGCGCACGACTTCGTAGGAGGCGTCGAGAAAGATGACGGTGGCGGAGTGGTGGTCGAGGAGCTCGCGATTGGCGGGCTGGAGAAAGGCGCCTCCACCCAGGGCCAGCACCGTGGGACGGGCCAGGCGGGGGAGAATGTGGCCGAGGTGATGGTGCTCGATGGCGCGAAAGCCGCTTTCGCCGCGCGCTGAAAACAGCTCGGGGATGGCGCCGTGGGTGCGCGCGATCTCGCTATCGAGGTCGATGAACGGGCAGGCAAGCTGGAGCGCGAGGAGGCGTCCCATGGTGCTCTTGCCCGCGCCCATGAATCCGATGAGAACGAGCAACGGGGCTGGAGAATCGGGAGGCATTCAGGGGGATTGTAGCAGGAGCAGGAGTGGCTCGCGGGATCAAGGCGGCGAGCGCGGGATAAGAAAATGGCCGCGATGCGGTCGCGGCCACGGGGGAGCGGAAGGGAGAGCGCGCTTGCAGGCGCGCCCCCCGGAGGTGCTATCGCCGCGCCTGGGCGGGTTTCACGATGCCTTCGACCTTGAGCTTCTCCTCGATGCCATCCCAGACTCTTGGACTGGGCTCGTACATGGGGACCAGCAGTTTGGCCTGCTCGGCGATGTAACGGAGATCGCTGACCAAGTCGCGGCATATGTCACAGGTTTGCAGGTGTTGTTCCTGCTCCTCGGTGCCCCCCGCGTCAATAATGAGCGGCAGATCGCGTTGGAATTCGGCACAATTCATGAGTTTGTTTCTCCCCGGGGTCTCGACGGCCGCAGTGGTCGCGGCGGTACCGTCTTCTGGTTGGGTTGCCACATTTGCATCCTGCCCGGTTGTCATCGTCGTGCACCGGCCCTTTCCGCGCGAGTGACTTTCAGTAGGTCACGCAATTTCATGCGTGCCTTGTGCAACTGAGACTTGCTGTTGCCGATGGAGCATCCCATCATCTCGGCAATCTCATTGTGCTCATAACCTTCGATGTCATGCAGCACAAAAATGATACGGTAGCCTGGCGGAAGACTTTCCACGGCACGTTCCAAATTGACACGGTCGATGGAGCCGGCCAAGACCTGATCGTGGGCCCCGATATCCTTTTTGGGACCGTCCTCTTCGGTGGGCTCCAGGGTTTCTTGCAGGGAAACCTCCGGCAACCCTTTCTTGCGTAAGTGCATGAGGACGACGTTGACCGCCAGGCGATGCAGCCAAGTGGAAAACGCGGACTCTCCCCGGAAGGTTGCGATTTTGCGATAAAGCTGGAGAAATGCCTCCTGGGTAAGATCCTCCGCCTCGGCGGTGTTGCCGGTCATGCGCAGGCAGAGCGAATAGACGCGCCGCTTGTGCAAGCCGTAAAGGGTTTCAAAGCACTGGCCGTCGCCTTGCTGCGCCCGCTGGATGGCTTCGGCTTCCGGCATCCCCGACGGGAGCATCTTTTTGGAAGCGGTCGCGGATGGCTTGGTTGCATTGTCATCCACTTCTGAGTCAACCACTTCTGGGCCATCCACTTCTGGGTCATCGACTTCTGGCGCCGACTGCGGAGCCGCGGAGCTCGCATTCTGCACTGCTTGCGGATTCCCGACAGGTACGGACTTGCGGATTGCCACAGGTAAATCCCTTCCGCCGAGTTTGGCGCGTTCAGGGTATGTAAAAAGTACGATGCGAAGTGTTAATGTCGAGTTGCTTTTCCGCGCGTCCGCCATCTTGGCAGCGACTCGACCCAGGCTACAATCGGAGCGAATCCGCGCCACCCTAAGCGCTTGCCTTTCGCTATCGTCCTTCTGTAGAAAATAGACTGTTCTGTTTTTATCCGACGTTCAGTTTAGGCCATTTTCTGTTGTGAAAGAAACTTTTATGGCAAAAAGCTCTATGGAAGCGGAGTTGTCCGTCTCTACCCCTGTCCAGAGCTTCGCTCGATTCCCGAAAAAGATTACGAGCGGGACTTTCGTCGAATCGATTTCCGAATGGCTGGAAAAGCATTCTGGAAGAGCTGCCCTGTTGATTCTGGTGGTCGAGTTGGTGGTGAGCCTGGGCAAGTCGGCCCACATGAGCCTTTCCTACGATGAATATGTGACCTATCGGATTGCGGCGCTGCCTGGCGTGGGCGATATCTGGCGCTTTTTCGCCGACGGGTTGGACACCACGGGACCGTTGTCGGCGCTGGTCGCGCATCCGGCGGCGCGCCACTGCGTGCAATACCCGGAGCTGGCGATGCGGCTGCCGTTCCTGATGATTGCCCTGGGCTTTGGACTGGGAATCTTTGGCTTTCTGCGGCGGCGGTATCCGGCGGGAATTGCGCTGGCGGCACTGCTGGTGCCGTTGCAGATGCCGAAGGTCACCGAGGTTCTGTTCCAGGCGCGCTCGTACCCATTTGTGCTGGGCTGCACGGGATTGGCGCTATGGCTGTGGCAGTCGGCTGCGGAGGGTCGCGGGAGACCATGGAGCGTGGCCGGACTGTGGTTCACGCTGGCATTGGCGATGAACGCTCATTTTTACGCGCTGCTGCTGGTGCTTCCCTTTGCCCTGGCACAGCTGCTGCATGAGAGAGAAAAGGGCAAGGCGGACGGCCCGATGCGGCTGGCGCTGCTGCTGTCTCCGCTGGGCTGGCTGCCGGTGGCCGCCGGAGGGTTGATGGCGCATCGCTATTATGGCCAGCACTTCTGGTCGGGGCCGACCTTCGATATCGTGGGCGACGTTTACGAAGGCTGGGTGATGCAGAGCTGGGAGCTGATGCTGGTCATCGTGATGTTTCTGGTGGGGCTCGGCATCTTCCAGGCGAGAACGGGGAAGACGCTTTCGCCTGGGACTTCGAGCGGCGGAACTTCGAGCGGCGGGACTTGTAGTGGATTGCGGCGCTGCGAATGGGTACTGGCCGTCGGGCTGTTCTTTTTGCCGCTGTATGGGTGGATGGCCTCGTTATTGGTTGGAGCGTTCCATTGGAAGTATGTGATGGCGAGCAGCGCGGGATTCGTGCTCGTCCTGCTGGCGGGGATTGCGGAGTCGTGCCGCAGGGATCGGCGGGCGGCGGTGGTGTTTTTCGCGATGATCGCGATGCTGTTTCTGTGCAATGACGATGGCGGCTATTTGGGGGACGGAGTGGTGGCGCTGCTTGATCCGGCGCAGGTTCATCGAGATTTTGAAGCCAAGGTGCGGCAGCAAGCCTGGGTGCAGCGGCTGAATCGCAGCGCGCTTCCGGTGGCCGTGGATAACGATACTTACAAGACGGTCGATTTCTACGCCGAGCCGGAGCTGGCGCAGCGTACCTGGGGGCTCACCGATCTGGCCGAGTCCGAGGTTTACCCACGAGCCATGACCGACCAGACCAACCTGGTGCAATTTGCCAAGCGCCTTCCCATCCGCACCATGGACGTGGCTGCCTTCATGCGACAGAACCCACATTTCCTGATGGTAGTGCAGCGCGAGCCGATGCACTATGAGTGGTTGCCGCAATACCTGATGGCGAGACAGCGCGATACGGCGGGGCTGACGATCTCACTGGTGGATCTGGACAACAAGAACAGGATGGCGATTTACGAGGTGCAGAGCGGAGCGACGCCGACGATGGCGAGATAGCAGGGTTTGCCTAAAAAGTTACGGCAACTTATCTGCTTTTTGTTATTCGAAAAGTTGGCGTGGCTTTGGCCTGCTCGACAGCCCCACTTAAGCCTACAGAGGGCTTAAATGGGCCACCCGCCCGCCAGCACAGACTAACGGGACTTCGAGCGCGCTACTTCGGAATCGTGGGGCAGTTCGAGGGAGCGTTGGCGGGGCTGGCGATGGCGTTGGGCAGCGGCGAGTTTTGCTTCGCGGCGCGGAGCTGACGGGCGTAATCGCCGAGGCTGATCGAGGTGTCTTCCATGCTGCCGGGAGTGACTTCCTCGGGCGCGGTAATAAAGTCGAAATGACGGGTGGAGAGCAGCGCGGTGCTGGCGGGTGGAGCGTTGCTGACGTAGGGCTCGGAGGCTGGCATCGCTTCTTCGACCGGCGGCACCGTGACAATGGCGGGCTGGGTGGCCGAGCCGAGCTGAATCTCCGGGGTGTAGAGATTGCTGGGAACCCCTAGAGGAACGTAAGTGGTCTGCGCGCCGGTGATTTGCGCCAGCAAGGTCGCGGCGAGCACGAGCGGGAAGATCATGACTTGCGCGACGATGGAAGCGATGCGCGGCATGAATGCTTGGATGGGTGAGCAGAACGCAGCGTTGCCAGACAAACATTGCCAGGCAGAAGGTCATCTGATTTGAGTGGAACGGGAACAAGGCTGCGGCCGCGTGCGGGTTCGCCGGCGAAACATCGTTCGCTGGCTGGAGTGCCTTTAGGCCGCGCGGGAGATTTGGACGGCGCTGGGATTCCTCGCTTCTCGAGATGACAGCCTAAAGCGAGGCTGCGCAATCGGCAGGTTGGCTGTATGGCGGGCGGCGCTTGGCTACACAACAGAGGTGGCCGCGTGATGGGATTTGAACGCGAGTCGCTTTGGGAATCTCCGGTCGCCGCCATGCAGGATATTCGTCATCATTCAAAAAAACATTCCATTAAGTTGTGTAAATTGTTGGGGCTTGGCGGGCTGGCTCAGTTCCACTCTTTGCGTCCCTTGTGGCATGATGTTGGGCGCCAAGAGCCACGCCCGCGTGATTCACCGGAAGGCCGCTTGAGGTATTGAGAGGGCAAGGAATGGGTGAGGAAAAGAGTCCTGGCGGCCAGCCGGGCGATCAGGGTCCAGGCTCTCCGCAGGAGACGCATCACTCCATTCAGCAGGAGCCGAATGAGGCAGAGCAGACTCCTGAAGAGTTGCGGAAGAGCAAGCGGCGGCGGCGCAGAAACCTGGGGATCGTCCTCGTATGCGTGGTTCTGGCGCTGTTTCTGATCTATCACTTCAGCCGATCGACGAGCGGTGGTGCGGCAGGGGGCAAGGCTGGGGCGCAAGCCCCGGCGGCAATCACGGTGGGCCAGTCGAGATCCGGCGACATCAACATTTATGTGACTGCCCTGGGGACGGTGACGCCGATCTACACGGTCACCGTGTACAGCCAGATTACGGGGCGGGTGATGTCCGTCCACTATCGCGAAGGACAGATGGTTCGCAAGGGCGATCGCGCTGATCGACATCGACCCGCGCCCCTATCAGGCGATGCTGACGCAGGCGCGAGGGAAATCTGGAGCACGATCAAGGGAGTGCTGGCGCAGGCGCGCATGGATTATCAGCGTTACAAGGACGCCTATGCCAGAAACGCCATCGCCAAACAGCAGCTCGACGACCAGGAGCAGCTCGTGACGCAGACCGAGGGCACGGTCAAGGCGGATCGAGGGAACGGTGGCCTACGACCGGGTGCAACTGGAGTACTGCCATATCGTCGCTCCCATCAACGGCCAGGTTGGGCTGCGTCTGGTGGACCCGGGGAACACCATTTTTTCGGGCAGCAGTTCGATGCTGGTGGTGATTACGCAGGTGCAGCCGATCACGGTGGTGTTCAACGTCGTCGGAGGACGATTTGCCGCAGGTTCAGGCGCAGTTGATCGCGGCAAACACAAGCTGAAGGTGGATGCCTTCAACCGGGCCAACGACAAGCAGATCGAATCCGGAATGCTGACCTCGCTGGACAACCAGGTGGACACGACCACGGGAACGATTAAGTTCCGCGCCGAGTTTCCCGAACAAGACTCTGGCGCTGTTTCCCAACCAGTTTGTGAACGCCCGGCTGCTGGTGAGCACGCTGCACAACGTGACGCTGGTTCCGTCCGCCGCAG
This sequence comes from uncultured Acidobacteriota bacterium, assembly GCA_963737175.1. Classification (GTDB taxonomy): domain Bacteria; phylum Acidobacteriota; class Terriglobia; order Terriglobales; family Acidobacteriaceae; genus TOLSYN. Next base: position 141,583 of record CAVTRQ010000019.1, read on the forward strand.
TGCAGCACAACGGCACCAACGCGTTCGTGTACGTCGTGCAACCCAACAACACGGTAACCGTGCAGCCGATCACCACGCTGAGCAGCAACGAACAGGACACGGCGGTGCAGGGCGTGAATCCGGGCTTGAATCTGGCGACCAGCGGCTTCGACCGTCTGGAGAATGGCGCGCAGGTGACGGTGCGCAGCCGGGCGCCGACAGACGGCAAGCAGGCAGCAACGCTCGCCAGGCGGCAATCGCTGGCGCCATGAGTCCCTTCGCGGCCATTCATTCTTCGTCCGGTGGCGACGTCTCTGCTGATGGTTGCGATCTTTCTGGCGGGCGGCGTGGCGTTCTTGCAGCTTCCGGTGTCGGCGCTGCCGGAGGTGGATTATCCGACGATTCAGGTGCTCACGTTTTATCCCGGGGCGAGTCCGGATGTGGTGGCCTCGGCGGTGACGGCTCCGCTGGAGCGGCAGTTCGGCCAGGTTGCCGGACTCAGCCAGATGACCTCGACGAGCGCCGGCGGCGTGTCGGTGATCGTGATGCAGTTCCAGCTCAGCCTGAACATCGATGTGGCCGAGCAGGAGGTGCAGGCGGCGATCAACGCGGCGCAGAGCTATCTGCCGGCCAATCTGCCGACGCCGCCGATCTACAGCAAGTCCAATCCGGCGGACGCGCCGGTTCTGACGCTGGCGCTGACCTCCGAACGAAATGCCGCTCTCGCAGGTGGAGGATCTGGCGGATACGCGGCTGGCGCCGAAGATCTCGCAGATTTCCGGGGTCGGGCTGGTGAGCATCTCCGGCGGACAGAAGCCCGCGGTGCGCATCCAGGCGAACCCGACGGCGCTGGCGTCCTACGGAATCAATCTGGAAGACCTGCGCAACGCGCTCACCGGCAACAGCCTGAACTCGGCCAAGGGAAGCTTCGACGGCCCGTCGCAGGATTACACCATCAACGCCAACGACCAGTTGCTGACCAGCAGCGATTACAAATCGGTGGTGGTGGCCTACCGCAACGGCGCTCCGGTGATGCTGACCGACGTGGCGCACGTCATCGACGGCGTGGAGAACACCAAGCTGGCGGCATGGGTGAACTACACCCCGGCGGTGATCCTGAACATCCAGCGGCAGCCGGGAGCGAATACGATCCAGGTGGTGGACAGCATTCGAGAAGCTTCTGCCGCAGCTTGAGACCACGCTTCCGAAGCTCGGTGCATGTGCAGATCGTCACCGACCGCACTACGTCGATTCGCGCCTCGGTGAAAGACGTGGAGTTCGAGCTGCTGCTGGTGATCGCGCTGGTGGTGATGGTGATCTTCCTGTTTCTGCGCAGCCTGTCGGCCACCATCATTCCCAGCATCGCGGTGCCGCTCTCGCTGGTGGGCACCTTCGGGGTGATGTACCTGTGCGGGCTACAGCCTGAACAACCTCACCATGATGGCGCTGACGATCTCGACCGGCTTCGTGGTGGACGACGCGATCGTGATGATCGAGAACATCTCGCGCTATATCGAAGAGGGCGAAAAGCCGATGGAGGCGGCGCTGAAGGGCGCCGAGCAGATCGGCTTCACGATTCTTTCGCTGACCGTGTCGCTGATCGCGGTGCTGATTCCGCTGCTGTTCATGGGCGATGTGGCCGGACGGCTCTTCCGCCAGTTTGCGGTGACGCTGGCGGTGACCATCATTCTCTCGGCCTTCGTTTCGCTGACCCTGACGCCGATGATGTCGGCGCGCCTGCTGCGCTACACGCCTCCGGAGAAGCAGGGCCGTTTCTATCGCGCCTCCGAGAGGGCGTTTGCGAAGCATCATCGCCTTCTACGGACGGACGCTGCAGTTCGTGCTTGGCTATCAGACGATCACTCTGCTGGTTGCGCTGGCGACGCTGGTGCTGACCGTGGTTCTGTACATCACCATTCCGAAGGGCTTCTTCCCGACGCAGGACACGGGAATTATCCAGGGGATCTCGCAGGCCGCCGCCTCGACCTCGTTCGACGCCATGACCGAGAAGCAGCAGGAGCTGGCGAAGGTGCTGCTGGCCGATCCGGCGGTCGATAGCATCTCGTCGTTTATCGGCGCGGATGGGACGAATACGACGCTGAACAGCGGCCGCATCCAGATCAACCTGAAGCCGCTGGATCAGCGCGGGATCTCGGCCAGCGACGTGATCAGCCGGCTGGCGCCGAAGCTGGCGCAGGTGGAGGGCATCAAGCTTTACATGCAGCCGGTGCAGGATCTGACGGTCGACGATCGGGTGAGCCGCACCCAGTACCAGTACACGCTGGAAGATCCGAATCCGGACGAGCTGAACACGGTGACGCACGACCTGGTGGCGACCTTGCAGCAATTGCCCGCAACTGGCCGACGTGGTGACCGATCAGCAACTGAACGGCGCGGCCGAGTCGCTGGTGATCGACCGGGCGACGGCTTCGCGCTTCGGGATCACGCCGCAGACCATCGACAACACGCTCTACGATGCCTTCGGGCAGCGCCAGATCAACACTCTGTACACGCAGTTGAATCAGTATCACGTGATTCTGGAGGCGGAGCCAAGGTTCCAACTCGATCCTCGGACGCTGCACGATATTTACATCCAGTCTGCCTTGAGCAGCTCTTCCTCCAGCACGAGCTCAGCCGCGGGGAATACCGCGGGCTCATCTTCCGGGGCTGGCGCGGGCGCTTCGGCTTCGCCCGGCAACGCACTGCTGACGCCTTCATCGAGCGGCGCGCTCTCCTCCGGCACGTCTTCGACCTCGGCACTGAGTGCGGCGAATACAAGTGCGGCGCCGGGGGTATCGAGCGTTAACTCGGGCTCCGCGCTGTCACCGACTTCGACTGCGGGAGCAAGCAGCACTGTGTTGTCGAGCACGAGCACGGGCAGCAGCGTTTCATCCAGCGCGAACACGTCGGTGAGCGGAACCTCGCGTTCGACGGGCACCTCGTCTGGCGGCTCGTCTGGCAGCGGCAGCGGCTCGAGCGGCTCGGTGGTGGCCACGCCGGTGCCGCTGAGCGCGTTCAGTCAATTCCAGCGGCGCAGCGAGTCGCTCTCGATCAATCGCCAGGGACAGTTTCCGGCGGTGACGATCTCATTCAACCTGGCGCCCGGATACTCGCTGGGAGCAGGCGCTGGAGGCGATTAACAAGGCGATCGCGCAGTCGAAGATTCCGGCCAGCGTGGTGACGAATTACCAGGGCACGGCGGCGGCCTTCGAGGGCTCGCTGACCAATGAGGGGCTGCTGATCCTGGCCGCGCTGGTGACGGTGTACATCGTTCTGGGGGTGCTGTACGAGAGCTTCGTCCATCCCATCACCATTCTTTCCACGCTGCCGTCGGCGGGCGTGGGAGCGCTGCTGGCGCTGGAGTTGTTTCATCTGGATCTCGACATCGTGGCCATCATCGGCATCATCCTGCTGATCGGCATTGTGAAGAAGAACGGCATCATGATGGTGGACTTCGCGCTGGAGGCGTGAGCGCAAGGAGGGCAAGGACGCCACGGAGGCGATCTACCAGGCGTCGCTGCTGCGCTTCCGTCCGATCATGATGACGACGATGGCGGCGCTGCTGAGCGGCATTCCGCTGGCCTTCGGCTCGGGCATCGGCTCGGAGCTGCGAAAGCCGCTGGGCGTGGCGATGGTGGGCGGCCTGCTGGTGAGCCAGGTGCTGACGCTGTACACCACGCCGGTGATCTACATCTTCTTCGACAATCTTGGGCAGCGCGCTTCGCGAACCGCAAGGGCGGTATCCAGCGGCCGGAGACGGAGCAGGCATGAACCCATCGCGCCTCTTCGTACACCGCCCGGTGGCCACCACGCTGCTGACGCTTGCCGTCGCCCTGGCGGGAGCGATTGCATTTACGGTGCTGCCGGTGTCTCCGCTGCCGCAGGTGGACTTTCCCACCATCACCGTGGCGGCGACGCTGCCCGGCGCCAGTCCGGACATCATGGCATCTTCGGTCGCCACGCCGCTGGAGCGGGAGTTCGGCCATATTTCCGGCATCACCGAGATGACCTCGTCGAGCACCCTGGGGACCACCAGCGTCACGATGCAGTTCGATCTTGAACCGGGATATCAACGGCGCGGCGCGCGACGTGGAGGCGGGCATCAATGCGGCGCGCACCTATCTGCCTTCGAATCTGCCGGCCAACCCGACCTATCGCAAGGTGAACCCCGCCGACTCGCCGATCCTGGTGCTGGGTCTGCAGTCGGACATCTACGACGTTCCCACGCTTTACGATGAAGCCTCGACGGTGATTTCGCAGCGCATCTCGCAGATCTCCGGAGTGGGCCAGGTGCTCGGTGGTTGGAGCGTCGCTGCCGGCGGTGCGCGATCGAGCTGAATCCCAACCAGCTTGCCAGCTACGGAATCAGCCTGCCTGCGGTGCAGCAGGTGGTGGCGGGGCAGAACTCGAACCTGGCCAAGGGCCAGATCGCCGACGGCAACGTTACGGCGGATATCCTTGCGAACGACCAGATCTCCAAGGCCGTCGATTACAAGCCGCTGGTCGTGGGATACCACAACGGCGGCGCGGTTCGTCTGCAGGATGTCGGCGATGTGATCGACTCGCAGCAGATCGGTGCGGCAGGCCGGCTTCCTCAACGGCAAGCCGTCGGTGAACATGCTGATCTTCCGCCAGCCGGGCGCCAACATCATTACCACCGTGGACGCGGTGAAGGCCGCGATTCCATCGTTGCAGGCCATCGATTCCGAGCGGCGAGCACCTGGTCACCATTCTGGACCGGACGCTGACCATCCGGGCTTCGGTGTCCGACATCGAGATCACGCTGCGTGATCTCGGTGCTGCTGGTGGTTCTGGTGGTCTTCCTCTTTCTGCGGAACATCCATGCGACGTTCATCCCGGCGGTGGCGGTTCCGGTCTCGCTGATCGGCACCTTCGCGGTGATGTATCTCTGCGGCTATTCGCTGGACAATCTGTCGCTGATGGCGCTGGCCATCGCCAGCGGCTTCGTGGTGGACGACGCCATCGTGGTGATGGAGAACATCACGCGGCATCTGGAAGCGGGGATGACGCCGATGCAGGCGACGCTGCTGGGCGCGAAGGAGATCGGCTTCACCGTCTTTTCGATCAGCATCTCGCTGATCGCGGTCTTCATTCCGCTGCTGTTGATGGGCGGCATCATCGGGCGACTGTTCCGCGAGTTCGCGATTACGCTTTCGCGCCGCGATTCTGGTGTCGATGGTGATTTCGCTTACCACCACGCCGATGATGTGCTCGCGTGTGCTGGTCTCGGAGAAAGACGCGAAACACGGCAGGCTCTACGCGTGGAGCGAGCGGATGTTCAACCGTTCGCTCGGACGGATACCGGCGCAGCCTGACCTGGGTGCTGGATCATCCCGCGCTGCTGCTGGCGGTGTTTCGTGTTCACGCTTGGGCTGAACGTGTACCTGATCGAGAGAATTCCCAAGGGCTTCTTCCCGCAGCAGGATACGGGAGTGATGTCGGGCGGAATGCAGGGGCCGCAGGACACCTCGTTCTACGCGATGGAGAGTGCGGTGCAGCAGTCGGTGGACATCATCAAGGCAGACCCGGGAGTGCAGAACGTGATGGGATTCACGGGCGGCCAGGGCGCCACCAATAGCGGCTTCACGTTTATCGCCCTCAAGCCGCTCAACGAACGCAAAGTGCAGCGCGCAACAGATCATCGACCGGCTGCGGCCCAAGCTGGCCCGCGTGCCCGGCGCGGCCACGTATCTTGCAGCCGGTGCAGGATATCCGCATCGGAGGCCGGCAGGCCAACGCGCAGTATCAGTACACGCTGCAGGCCGAGACCACCGAAGATTTGCAGAAGTACGGTCCGCTGCTGCTGGAGCAGATGCGCCACGCACCGGGATTCGCGGACGTGAGCACGGACCAGCAAAATCGCGGCCTGCAGGCGCTGCTGACCTACGACCGGCCCACCGCGGCCCGGCTCGGCGTGACTCCGCAGGTGATCGACAACACGCTGTACCATGCCTTCGGCCAGTCCGAGGTTTCGACCATTTACACGCCGCTGAACCAATATTACGTGGTCATGGAGGTGGCTCCGAAGTACTGGCAGTCGCCGGAGGGACTGAAGGATACCTACCTGATTCCGAACACCGGCGGAGGCGCGATCCCGCTGGGGGCCGTCGCCAGTTACGCGGCCTCCACGTCACCGCTGGCGGTGAATCACACCGGGCTGTTTCCTTCGGTGACGGTGAATCGTTCAATCTGGCGCCGGGAATGTCGCTGGGGCAGGCGACAAAACAGATTCAGCAGATCCAGCAGAAGCTTGGCATGCCGCACTCGATTCACGGCCAGTACTCGGGAACGTTGCAGGCCTTCTCAGCAGTCGCTGACCACCGAGCCGTATCTGATCATGACTGCGATTTTCGCTGTGTATATCGTGCTTGGAATTCTTTACGAGAGCCTGATACATCCGATCACGATTCTTTCCACGCTGCCTCCGGCGAGCCTGGGAGCCATTCTCGCCATGATGCTTACGAAAACGCAGTTGGACGTGATGTCGATTATCGGCATCGTTCTTTTGATCGGCATCGTAAAAAAGAACGCGATCATGATGATCGACTTCGCTCTGAATGCGGAGCGGAACGAGGGCAAGAACACCAGGGATTCGATCTTTGAAGCTTGCATTCTGCGCTTCCGTCCGATCATGATGACGACGATGGCGGCGCTGTTCGGCGCGGTTCCGCTGGCGGTTGGGACGGGGATGGGTTCGGAGCTCCGCCGCCCGTTGGGGATTTCGATTATCGGAGGCTTGATCGTCAGCCAGGTTCTTACTCTCTATACCACTCCGGTGATCTATCTGTTCATGGACAATCTGCGGCTGAAGGTGCAAGGAGACAAGCGAGCGCGATTGTTCACGCGCAGCGAGCCTGCCACATGAAAAATGCGGAAGGGCAGGAGAGCATGAAAATGAAAGCATTGATTGCAGTCCTAAGTTGCGTGATGACCGGCAAGCCAGCCGGGAGCGTTGCCGCGGCAATTTGTTTTCTTCTGCTCAGCGGCTGCATTGTGGGGCCAAAATACAAGGCTCCGGCCATCGTTGCACCGCCGGAGTACAAGGAGATCGGCTCCGGCGGCTTACAAAGATGCCGCGCCGGGCGCGTGGCAGCCCGCGCAGCCGCAGGACTCAGCGCTGAAAGGCAAATGGTGGGAGATCTTCAACGAACCGGAGCTGAACGCGCTCGAAGATCAGTTGAACATCAATAACCAGAACATCGCGCAGTACTTCCAGAACTTCATGGCGGCCCGGGCGCAGGTACGCGAGGCTCGCGCCAGCTACTTTCCCACGGTGACGACGGCCCCCGCGTGGAGCAGAACGCGAACCCCGAGCACGGTGAGCGGCGCAGCCGTGGTAGGCGCGGGAAGCGGGGCTGGCGCGGCTGCCCCAACGGCGAAGCAGGCGTTCACCACCACCGAGATGAGTCTGCCGTTCGACGTCTCATGGGAGCCGGATCTGTGGGGGCGCGTCCGCAACACGGTTCGCGAATATCAGTATGCCGCGCAGGTGAGCGCGGCGGATCTTGAAAACGAGCGCCTCACCGAGCAGGCCGCGCTTGCGGCGTATTTCTTCGAACTGCGCGGGCAGGATGCACTGCAGGATTTGTATAACCGCACCATCGAGGCCGATCAAAAGGCGCTGGATCTTAACCGCGCCCTGTATGAAACCGGCATCGACAGCGATGAGGCCGTGGCCCAGGCAGAGGTAACGCTGGAGGGTGCCGAGGCGACGGGAATCGGCATCGCCGAAAACCGCGCCTTGTACGAACACGCCATCGCAACGTTGATCGGCAAGCCGGCTTCGGAGTTTTCGATGCCGGTGAAGATGCTGGCGACGCCGGTTCCGGCGATCCCGGTGGGCATTCCCTCGCAACTGCTCGAAAGGCGCCCGGATATCGCCGCCGCCGAGCGGACCATGGCGCAGGCGAATGCGGTCATCGGAATTGGGAAGGCAGCCTACTATCCGACGCTGAGCCTGACCGGAGGCGGCGGGCTGGAGTCGTCGGCGATCAGTAAGCTGTTCTCGGCACCGGCGCTGTTCTGGTCGCTGGGGGCGTCGGCGTCGGAGACGATCTTCGATGCGGGGCTGCGCCGGGCAACGGTTGCACAGTACACCGCGACCTACAATGCCGATGTGGCGGCCTACAAACAAACCGTGCTCACGGCTTTCCAGCAGGTGGAGGACTATACGGCAAGCCTGCGCGTGCTTTCGCAGCAGATTGCCCGCCAGCAAGCGGCGGTGGAAGCGGCCGAGCGATACCTGAAGATCGCGCTGGCCCGTTACGAGACCGGCGTCGATCCGTATCTGAACGTGATCACGGCGCAGACGATCTTGCTCAGCGATCAGCAGGGCGAGGTGACGCTGCGGGTGAGCGAGATGACAGCGGCGGTTCAACTGGTGCAGGCGCTGGGCGGCGGCTGGCAGGTGACGCAGCTTCCGGCAGCGGCGCACGTTGCAACCCAGCCGCCGTCGCCCCAGCCGTGAGGCGCGTGCGGCGTTTTGAGCTTGTCTGGTTGGGCGATCGGTGTTAAAAACGTACATCGCTTTCCAGTTTCATAGACTCTTGCAAGATTAGGCGGACGTGTATGACGACAGCCAAGATTTCTGTCTCTCAAGTCGAGGAGGCCGCACATCGCTACTGGCGGATCTTGATGGAGAAGTTGGCCGGCGAGATGAGCAACTTCTACAGCTACGACGCGGTTGTCTTCAACCCATTTTCGTCGCGGCTGGAACCGGGACGGGTCTCGGCCGCCCGCAAGGAGCGGGAGTACTTTGGGCCACAAACCAAGTTTCGCGCTGAAATCTCCGGCCCGGTGAACGTGCAACTGCTGACGGATACGGTCGCCGTGGCGAGCTACCAGTTCCACTGGCACGCCAGCAATATGGAGCAGAAGATTCTGGGCACGAAGTTTGACAAAGTCGTCCGCGACGGTCGCGCCACCCAGGTATTTGTCCTCAACCCGGATGGCAAACTGCTGATTGTGAGCGAACACCTCTCCGACATCTGGCGCGACGAATCCCAAAATGCTTCCCATGCGGTCGCCTCCGGCGGGCGCGGGCGATTCGAGTCCTAGAGCGGTTGGGCGAAAACCCGATGGCCTTCGGCGTCAGCCGGCCATTCGCTGCGGAAAGACGAAGTAGAAGAGCAGCCCGATGAGCACCAGATAAGCTAAGACAATCAATGTCCAAGCCATGTTGTGGCGGATGACCTGTCCCTCGCTGCGCACAAAGCGGCTGGTGGAAACTCCGACGCTGGCGGTTTGTGGCGCGATCGGCTTGCCGACCTCCGCCCCGACTGAGTTGAGCGATGGCGTAAGCAGCAGCGGCAAGTGCAGCAGCCGGCCGGTCACCGCCTGGATGGGACCGAACATCGCATTGGTGGAGGTGTTGCTGCCCGAGAGTGCCACGCCGATCCAGCCGAGCACGGGAGCCACAATGACAAAGCCCCAGCCCATCTTGGAAAAGCCGAAGGCGAGCGAGTTCGCCATGCCGGTGAAGACAAATACATAAGCCACGGCGAAGATGAAAAAGGCCACCAGCAGTGCGCCCCACATCTGCTTGAAGGTACGGGCAAAGACTCGCCCTAACAACTGTGGGCTGGGACGCAGCAGCAGTACGATCAAAATCCAGGAGGCCAGGATCGACGTTCCGCCGCTCAGGGGGGTGAAGCTGAAGACCGAGGCAATGGGTTTGTTGGTGACCGATGAGACGGCTGCGATCTGCAACTTATACAGGCTGATGCGGGGCAGATGCGACCACGGGCCAGTCCAGCAGACCACGACAGCGATCAGGATGAGGTAGGGAAGCCAGACGCGGAAGGCCTCGACGGTGGAGATGGGCGGGGCAGCCGCTTTGGCTTCCTGCGGGGGGATAATGCGGCCTCCGAAGGCGCGAATGTTTTTTGGACGCCAGACCTTGGCAAAGAAGAAGAGGGTCCAGAATGAGACCAGGGCGCCGCTGAGGTCGGGCAGGTATGGCCCCAGATAGTGCGAGACAGGCCATTGCCCGAGAATATAGGACAACGATCCGACGATCCCTAAAGGCCACGCCTCCACCAGTCCATCCCAGCCGCTGACCAGAAAGATCAAGACCAAAGGCGGCAGTAAGGCCAGCACGGCGACGATGTCACCGATGGAGCCGGAGAGCGAAAGCATGGGAATTCCGGTGACCGCTGCCAGGGCGAGAACCGGTGCACCGAGCGCGCCGTAGGAGACGGGAGCATTGTTGGCGAGCGCGGCGACCCGGATTGCGTCTAAGTCGGCAATCCCCAATCCAACCAGGATCGGCACTACGACCGCCCACGGGTATCCGAAGCCGACCAGCCCTTCGAGCAGTGCACCAAACGCCCATGCCAGCATGATCGTCTGGATGCGAACGTCGACCGTGGCCTGATTGACCATCCAGCTCTTGAAGCGATCAAAGTCGCCGGTGAGCACAAGGGTATTGAAGATGACCAATCCCCAAAAGGTAATCCAGTCAATGACCCATGCGCCCTGCAGACCGCCGTAGAGATAGGCGTGTAAGACTGCCGTCAGCGGCGCCTGCCATCCCAGTACACCGACGGCGACCGTGATGACACCGGCGATGATTGTGGCGAGCCAGGCAGTGAGCCGAAGCCCCGCGAGCATGAACAGCAAAGCCGCAAGTGGGAGGAGAGCCAGCAGGATGGTCGACCACAGACTACCGGTCGGAGCCAGGATTTGATGAAACATTGGCACTACCTTCGGGAACAAGGCTTGGCCTCCGCCACAGATCGACGCGCGCCAGAGTCGCAGGTTCGCCTAGGTCAAAGGCGAAGGCGGCCGAGTTCTTCGATGCGGGGATGCTTCCTCTTTCTTCCACCTTGCCACGATGCCGCTACGATGAGGCAAGTTGTCCAGCGTGGTTGCCGCCCCCACTCCGGTGGGTAAACGGGAGTGGCACGAAGGCCGCCGGCGGGGAAGCATGGTGATTGCAAAAAAAACTCGCCAGGCACAAAGGCCTGGCGAGATGAGTCGGGTACTCCGAAAGGTTCCGGGTACAGGTGACTCAGTTTCTACTCTTGATAGGCTCCGATGCTCACCGCAGTACCGCGGCTGACACCGAGGATGTCGGTTGCCGGGGCATTGGAAGCAGTTCCCGCGCCGAGCAGCGGCGAGCCGGTATTAACATTGAAGTTTCCTCCCGAGGCCGGGGAGGTTTCATCCACGAAGCTGGGCGTAGAGGTAATGTTATTGACCAGCGTGCCGCCCTCGAGGTGATTGCCCACGGTGGTGGTGGAGGTGTCGTTATTGGAATAAGTGTTGCCGCTTCCCATCGCCACCCCGCAATACGAGGCGCCGCACTCCTCGATGTCAAAGGTCAGGTTCCCGGCCATGGCGTTGTTATTGAAGGTCATGTTAGCGGCAGAGTATCCGGATGCTGCCCCCACAATGTATCCCCAGTTGCAATCCACCAGCACGTTATTGGTAATGACATCGTTCGATGGGAAGTGATAGGCCTGAATGCATCCGCCGGAGACGTTGTAAATGATGTTGTTCTGCAGGGTCAGGTACTGGCTCACAATGTAGATTCCATGGCTCCATACGTCGCCGGTGTAACCGACGTTCCAGATCATGTTATTTAGGACATTGCTATGCTGCCCGCTGGTGGTGGAACTTCCCGGGAACTGAATTCCGCCGCCACCGGTGCCATTGCCGCAGTATCCGGAGGATTGGCCTGCGGCGTCAGGAGCCACGTCATGCACGCTGTTGTACACGATATTGTTGTAAGTCCCGCTCGGCATCAGACCTGCGCACTCGGTACCTGAGATGTCCAAACCGACGATGTCGACGTAGCTTCCGCTGAGGGAGAATACGGCGTTTCCATTGCTGGAACTTGCCGTGTATGCGAACGCCGCTCCGGCGTAGGTTTGGGAGACGAAAGCCTTGTGGCAGGTCGATGTTCCGCTGCTGGACAGGTTCGTGGTGGAGGTCCAAGTTCCTGTGCCGATCATGATTAAGGCACAGGCCGGGGCTGCGCTATCCGCATGGCTTAGACTTTGCCAGGGCGAGGCTGCGGTGCCCGGATTGCTGTCACTGCCGGTTGCGGAAACATAGTAGGTGTTGGCGCTGGTGTATCCCTGGGCGGAGCCGTAATTGGCGGCAATGTAGGCGGTGTAGGCCGTGCTGAGGGTGCTGCTGCCGGTGGTGGTTGGCGGCGGAGTGGTCGTAGTAGTCGCAGCAGCAATGGTGAGGGCAAGGGTGGAAGTGGCTGCCTGAGGCGTGCTCTCAGCATCCTTCACCGTAATGCTGAGGGAGGAAGCTCCGCTGGCAGTCGGTGTGCCGCTGATGGTGCCGCTGGTGGAGAAGGTCAATCCCGCGGGCAGGGAACCGGAAGCCAGGCTCCAGGTGTACGGCGCAGTTCCGCCGGTTGCGGTCAAGGTCGCCGAGTAGGCGCTACCGACCGTGCCGCTCGCAAGCGAACTGGTAGTAAGTTGCAGAGCTGAGACAGTTGGTGTCGGGGTCGGCGTCGGGGTCGGCGTTGGCGTCGGGGTTGGCGTCGGCGTCGGCGCTGGGGTTGGCGTCGGGGTTGGTGCTGATGCGGCAGCAACGATGGTGAGGGTCAGCTTGGAAGTGGTGGTCTGGGGCGTACTCTCGGAATCCTTGACGGTGACGCTAAAGGCGGAAGCTGCGCTGGTTGTGGGTGTGCCGCTGATGGTGCCGGCGGGGGAGAGAGTCAATCCCGTGGGCAGGGAGCCGGAGGTCAGGCTCCAGGTGTAGGGCGCGGTTCCGCCGGTGGCCTGCAGGGTTGCCGAATAGCCGCTGCCCACGCTTCCATTCGCAAGCGAAGAGCTGGTAAGTTGCAGGGCCGTGGTGGTCGAGGTGGAGGTCGGGGTCGGAGACGGCTTCGGCGATGTCGACGAATTTGGAGGCGTAACCTTGGCCGAGCCGCTTCCGCAGCTTGAGATGACCGCAGCGAGAACGAGAAGTACGGAGAGCGTGAGGATTCGTTTCATGGAATCCAAGATACGGTCCGGCTTCCGTTTCCCACATTAGGGGATATTCTCACATCTCTAGTTAATTAGGGCTGGAGGAGATCTAGGTGTACTTGTTAAGTTGTTGTTAATGCTATAGTTAGTTTACTAAGGTATTTTGTCCTATGTACTCAGGACAGCAGCAACTAAGGTCAGAGACTCTGCTCCGGCGGCGCGTTGGTGACGTTGGCTGGGCTATTCGAGGCACTCGGCTAGGCGCGTTGCCGTGTGCTCAACCTGGACGGCGGAGGCGCGTTTGTCGAGGCCGCCGCGAATCTGCATCAAGCAGCCGGGGCAGTCGATGAGCAGCAGCGGCGCGCCTGTCTGCTCGATGTTCACCAGCTTGCGCTCGAGGATCGGCGCGGAAAGCTCCGGCAGGGTGAGCGAGTAGGAGCCGCCCATGCCGCAGCACATGTCGGACTCCTGCATCTCCACTAACTCGTGTCCGGCCTGCTGCATCAGCTCGCGCGGCGCCTGCTGGGCTCGCAAGGTGCGCTTGAGGTGACAGGAGTCGTGATAGGTAAATTTGGTTGGCTCGATGCCGGGCTTGAACTTGAGCCGGCCCTGCTCCACGAGCTGGCGGACAAGGGTTGAGAAGTCGATCACCTTTTCCGCCAGGCGGCGGGCGGCGGGCAACTCCGCGTTACGGCCCACGGCTTCGAGGTTGGCGATAAAGTCCTGCTTGAGCGCGACGGTGCAGGTGGGGCAGGCGGAGACGACATATTTCACGTCTTTGTTGCCAGCGCCGTTCTCATCCCAGGCGCCCAGCGCGCGAAGGTTGTCGGCGGCATTCTGGGCGGCCACTTCGTAGGCTCCGCTGTGACGCGCGGGAGCTCCGCAACAGGTCTGGCCGTCGGGGAAGATGACCTCGATGCCTGCCTTGTTCAGCACCCGGACGACGGCCTCGCCCACCTCGGGATAGGCGAAGTCCACCAGGCAGCCGCCGAAAAACACGGCTTTTTCCGCGCACCATGGCTGGACGATTTTCTTCATCCGATCGCGGAAGGGTTGCTCGGCGATGGCGGGGAGCGAGCGGAACTCGGTCATACTGCCGAGGAACGATGGCAGGTGGCGAATGTAACCCTGCTTGGCAAAAGGCTTTTGCGCGAGCGAGGCGGCCCGTAACATGGAATGAAAGATGCGCCGGTTGTTGACCACCGAGAAGATGGCCTTCTGCACTGCGGGCTGTCCCTTTTCGATGGCGAGGCGGCGGCGCAGCTCGAGGATGAGATCGGGGATATCGATCTTGCCGGGGCAGACCTCCTTGCAATTGCCGCACTGGATGCAAAGGCTCTGGATCTCGTCGGATTCCTTGAGGGCGTCAAACCAGGCGGTGAGGATGGTGCCGATGCCGCCGGTGTAAACCTTGCCGAAGACGTGTCCGCCGACGAGACGGAAGACCGGGCAGACGTTGAGGCACGAGGCGCAACGGACGCACTGCAACGCCTGCTTGAAGCGGGGGTCGTGCGCCATCTCGATTGCGCCGGTTGTCCATCAGGATGATGTGCAGCTCTTTCGGCGTTCCGTCGGTGTTGGGCACGGGGCCGCTGATGATGGAGACATAACTGGTGAGCAGTTGTCCGGTGGCACTCTTGGGCAGGGCGGTGAGGATGGGCGCGATGTCCTGAAAGTGCTCGATCAGTTTTTCCAGCCCGACAATCGCGACGTGGATGCGCGGCAGGGTGGTGACCAGGCGGGCATTGCCTTCGTTGGTGATGATGACGATGCTGCCGGTGTCGGCGACGGCGATGTTTGCGCCGGTGATGCCCATGTCAGCGTTGAGAAACTTGGGGCGCAGCTTGCCGCGGGCGAACTTGACCAGCTTGGGGATGTCGGGTTGCTGACCTTGCTCGACATTCTGGCTGAAAACCTCGGCAACCTCCTCCTTGGTCATATGGATGGCGGGCATGACCATGTGCGAGGGGCGCTGGCCGGCAAGTTGAATGATCCACTCGCCCAGGTCGGTCTCGTTCACTTCAATGCCGGCCTTTTCCAGATGCTCGTTGAGATGAATCTCCTCCGAGGCCATGGACTTGGACTTGACGATGCTCTTGACGCCGCGCTGCTGCGCGAGGCGGAGGATGTAATCCTTTACGGCCTGGGGATCGCTGGTGCGGAAGACCTTGGTGCCGCGGGCCTCGGCGGCGCTGGTAAACTTCTCGGCCAGTTCGTCAAAGTGCGACGCGGCGGAAGACTTGATCTCGGCAATCTGGGTGCGCACGGCTTCGAAATCAATGCCCTCATAGGCCTTGGCGCGGCTGCACCCGATAGGCCTCGGAGAATCTGCCGAGCGCTCCGGAAAGATTCGGGTTGGCGAGCGCATCGAGAATGGATTGCTTGAATTCCTGGTTCATGCCGTCACCTCCAGATCGTCCACCAGCACAATGATGAGCCGCTCGGGACCGTGTACGCCGATGGTGAGCACGCGTTCGATGTCGGCCGTGCGGCTGGGTCCGGTAATGAACGAGAGATAAGCGGACTGGCTGGGATCGACGCGGGTGAGGAGCGCGGGCAGGTCCGGCAGGAGCGCCGCAGTGGAGACGAAGGCAATGTGCAACGGCGGCAGGGTGGAGACCAGGCGCTTGTCCACCGCGTCGGCCCGCTGCACCAGGGTGCCGGTGTTGGCCAGCGCCCAATCCATCTGGCTGATGCCGACCTTGGCTTCGGCGGCGCAGTTCGCGCGTAACCTCGAACGGTGAGGCCCGGAACGGCGCTTGTCAGAAGCTGCTTCGCGGCTTGCCAATCATCGGACACGCGGCCCATACGGCACGCGAGTCGGGCTTGTCGCTCTACGCCCTCCCGGTGCAAGAGGCGGACGATCAATTCCATCGCCAACTCTTTGGTTGCAACTCTGTGAACCTGGGCGCTGACGGCTTCCGCACGCGTTTGAAACGATTCAAACGATTCGATGATGGCGAGAGATTCGGTTCCGGCGTTCATACGGCCCTCGTAGCGGCGGACGGTCGAAGCCGTCCGCCGAACTGTTTGCTCCATGCAGCGCACCACAACGAGGAGACTGCGGCCATGACTTAGTGAACCAGCATTTGCGTGAACGGATAGACGTACGCAATCAGAAAGACAAAGACACCCACTAGCGCTGCCAGCGCCAGCGAGTGCAGGAAGACGTAACGCAGAATCTCACCCTCGTGCCCGTACCACTGGGTTGCGGTGGAGGCGACCACGATGCTTTGCGCATCGATCATCTTGCCCATGACTCCACCGGCGCTGTTGGCCGATGTCATCAGCACGGGAGAGACGTTGACCTGTTGGGCGGTGATCTTCTGCAAGCTGCCAAACAGGACGTTGGAAGATGTGTCGGAGCCGGTGAGGGCCACGCCCATCCAGCCCAGCAAGGTGCCGAAGAAGGGATAAAAATGTCCGGTGCGGGCAAATGCCAGCCCCATCGTGGCGTCCAGGCCGGAGTAGCGTGTGAGCATGCCTATCCCCAGCATGGCCGCGATGGTCAGCAGCGAGAATCGGACCTTAAGCAGGGTCTTGAGAAAGATGGAGAATATCTTTCCCAGTCCTTGGCCCATGATCAACCCAGAGAGGATGGCGGCAATCAGAATTCCAGTTCCGGTCGCGCTCAACCAGTTCAGGCCGAATACGGCAGGTTCCGAAGTCGGCTTCAGCACGACGGGCTGGACGCGCTGGACCATATTGTGCAGGCTGGTTACCGGAAACTGCGGATTGGTGATCCGGCTCGGCTTGGTGGACCAACTGGCGGTGGAGGGAAAGACCTTCTCCGGCGTGTTCATCCACAGTTTGCCGGTCTGGGTGCCCCAGACGAAGACGATCACACTGAGGACTGCCCAGGGAACCCAGGCTTTGGTGACCTCACTGCGAGAGTACGTCTGCTTGACCTCTCCGCGGGCGAGTTCGGAATCTTCTTCCTCCTGTTGGCCTTCGAACTTCCAGATCTTTTTGGGATGCCAGATCAGCAGAAAGCCGATCAGGCAGATCATGGAGACCACGGAAGCCACGACATTGACCACCCAAGGACCGTGCATATTGGAGACGAGGAGTTGTGGAACCGCGAACGAAACGCCGGCGACCAGGATCGCGGGCCAGATTTCAATCATGCCGCTGAAGCCGGCAAAGGCCCAGATCAGCCAGAAGGGAACCAGAATGCAGAATGGGGCCAGAATTCGGCCCGTCATCGCGGCCAGGACGACCTCGCTGATGCCGGTGACCTTGGAGAGCGCGATGATGGGCGTGCCCAACGCACCGAAGGCCACCGGCGCGGTGTTGGCGATGAGCGAGAGGCCCGAGGCCTGCAGCGGCTTGAATCCCAGTCCGATCAGCAACGCGGCAGTGACGGCGACGGGCGTGCCGAAGCCGGCCGCACCTTCAAAAAAGGCGCCGAAGCAGAAGGCAATGAGCAACAACTGCAGACGGCGGTCCTTGGTGATGCCGGTGAGGCTGTGCTGGAGGACGGTGAAGCGGCCTGAATCCACCGTCAACTGGTACATGAAGATGACGTTGAGGACGATCCAGCCGATTGGAAAGAGGCCGTAGCCAGCCCCGTAGACGGCGGTGGAGGCGGCCAAGCGCGCCGGCATGTGAAAACCAATAATCGCGGTCAGCAATGCGGCGGCCAGTCCGGCCAGAGCGGCATAATGCGCCTTGACGTGGCCGAACGCCAGCGTCCCGAGCAGCACGACGATGGGAATGGCCGCAACCAGCGCGGATAGGAGCCAATGTCCCATCGGGTTGTAGTTTTGCTGCCAGGCGGCGGAGAGCAGCGGCAGCCTGAGAATGACCACTGCGGCGATGACGCCGACGGCAACCACCAGGGCAGATGCGAGGTAGTTGGGCGCGGGCTGAGAGGATGGTGCCGGGGGCTTGCTTGCGGGTGTAGAAACCGTTTTGGAGCTCAAGTAAATCCTCCGTCACAGGCCATTGGGCTGGGGTCGGTCGGGCTCGACCTTTTTCCCCGCGCCGTGGCATGCACGCATTGGCGTTGAGTGAAGAAACCTTACTACATGTCGGCTTGTCAGACAAGCTGACAATCTGATTGACCGAACGCTTTTTGTTGCCTATCCTGACTTGGTTGAAGTCCTCAAAGCTGTTGGATAGTCTCGATCCGGTGCGCCGCGCTACTCTAAGCGAACAAGTAGCCAAACGCCTTGCGGCCCGAATCACCGCGGGTGACTGGAAGCCGGGTGCGAAACTCCCGTCGGAAGCAGAGCTCTGCAAAGTCTTTAATGTTGGCCGATCCAGCCTGCGCGAGGCTCTGACTTCGTTGGCCTTCATTGGCCTGATTCGGATGCGCGCGGGGGGCGGAAGCTACGTTGCCGAGCAGCCTTCGGCCTACTTCACCCGCCCCTGGCTGAATAGCGGATTGCTGACGAGCGAGAAGGCGTTGGGCGAATTCGTCGAGGCTCGCCTGATTCTGGAGACCGAGCTTGCCGGTTTGTGCGCCGAACGCATTTCGCCCGAGGAATTGACGGCGATGGAAGTGCTGGTGGAGCGAATGAAACAAGCGATCCATGACAACGCCGATGAGTTCTGGAGGCTCGACTTGTCCTTCCATCTCTCCATGGGCATCGCCGCAAAGAACGATGTCCTGAACAATATTCTGAAGGGCGTGCGCGAGCAGATGATGGATCTGATTAGCAAGAGCCTGCTTTTAAGAGAAGGCATGGAGCAGGCCGTCGTTCAGCACACGAAGGTGCTGGATGCAATCCGGCATCACAACGCCACGAAAGCGCGCGAGGCGATGCGAAATCATCTGCAAAGCTTCCAGCGCGGCTACAAAGTTCTCTTCGAACAACACTTACTGAATCAGCAGGGTTGAGTTATTTCCGCCGCGGGAGATTTGGGCGGCTCCGGCAGCTGTGCTAAATTGTTGATACCACCTGATAGCCGGGATGGCGGAACTGGCAGACGCAGCGGACTCAAAATCCGCCGAGGGCAACCTCATGGGGGTTCGATTCCCCCTCCCGGCACCATAGAATGAATCAGTTACAAGCCATCTCTTCAATTTAGCCGTACTCGGTTTTTCTTACACAACTCTTTCACACTTTCGCGATTCCAAGGATGTGTGGGAGTCATCCGCGATGGCGGAGCAATACACAATTCTCGGCGGCAAGGTTTACGTCTACAAACGTCCGAATAGTAGCTGCTGGCAGTGCTCCAGCTATCTCGCCGGGAAAAATCGCCGGGCAAGCACGAAGGAAGAGAGCCTCTCCAAAGCCAAGGAAATCGCCGAAGATTGGTATCTGCAACTCCGTGGAAAACTCCGCTCCGGAGAAATCAAAACCGAAAAAACCTTCCGCGATGCTTCAGATCAGTTCCTGCGCGAATACGACATCATCACCAAGGGCGAGCGCAGCAAAGGCTATGTCAGAGGCCAGCATGAACGATCAGCTAACCACCTAGTCCCGTTCTTCGGCAATCTCGGTCTATCGGAAGTCACCTCCGGCAAGGTTCAGGAATACCGGATTCACCGGCATGAAGAAGCCATCGCCAAGCGCGGCAAGCCGCCCGCCTACAACACCATGCACCAGGAAATCGTGACGTTGCGCCAAACTCTGAAAACCGCGCTCCGCCACGGATGGCTGGATCGCCTTCCCGATCTTTCCGAGGTGTACAGAGCATCCGCGAAAGTCTCGCACCGGGCCTGGTTCTCTCCCGAGGAATACAAGAAGCTCTATGAAGCGACCAGAAAGCGCGCGCATGAGCCGAAGCAGTCGCGCTACAAATGGGAATCGGAACAGCTTCACGACTATGTTCTGTTTGCGGCCAATACGGGACTCCGGCCGGACGAAGCCTGGCGCTTGCAATTCCGGGATGTGACAATCGTCCACGACGATGCCAGCGATCAAACGATCCTTGAGATCGAGGTGCGGGGCAAGCGCGGCGTCGGCTACTGCAAGAGCATGAATGGAGCCGTGCGCCCGTTTGAGCGGCTCAAGGCTAGGCCCCGTCCCGCGCGGGCGGACCAAACAGCGAAGCACGGCGGGCGTGTAGCCTCCAACGGTCAGCCCGAGCAATATCGCATTCCGCAACCGACAGACCTGATTTTTCCGAAATGGCAGCGCGAGCTTTTCAAGACGATCTTGGAGGAAGAGAATCTCAGGGTTGATCGTGACGGGCGGCCTCGAACGGCTTACAGCCTGCGGCACACGTATATTTGCCTGCGTCTCATGGAGGGTGCGGACATCTACCAGATCGCCAAAAACTGCCGCACCAGCGTCGAGATGATCGAGAAATACTATGCGGCGCACATCAAGACCAATCTTGACGCCGCCGCCATCAACGTCATGAGGCCCAAGCTAAAGAAGACGCGAAACAACGCCAAGCAGTCCGGCTCCGCCCGCACCACCCCTCCCCTATCAAAGTCTGCCTGATCTTGAGTTACTCCGCGTGACGGATGGCTGCTAGATAGCTGCTAGGTTGTGAGCCGCGCTGTCCAAAAAGGGTTCCGCGTCGTTTTCTGCGATATAGATGAGCGGTGGTGACTCAAGTCAGTCTGAAGTTTGGATCTCGCCCCATCCCCGGCCATTGAGGTCGCTCAAGTTCAGCCTTAGACTGATGATATGCAACTGCCCTTCGTCCGTCTTCCGTTGAGTTATCACGTCGGCCTCTTGACCGTCTCCGGTAATGGGATACAGCGTAGATCGCGATTAAAAACTGGGATTTCGAACTGGGCTTACTTTCAATCTCTCTTGACGCCTCTGCTTGGGTGAAACGAGCGTCAATATCACACCCAACAGTATACGAAATTACCGCCCCCCTCAAACTATTGGACGCAGACACCACACTCTCGAACGGACATCGAGCGTAGCGGAGGTCGGCATGGCCTAATCTCTGCGGGATCGGGCACGGCAGCAACCAAGAAACTATATGATTGCTTAAATCTCACGCCCAACTCAATTCAAGCTGGGGGTATTTACACAAAAGATGACTGGGTTTTGCTGACGTGTCTCGCTTTCCTAGCGAGCCAAGACCCATCCATTGATGGACTATGGTTCTCTGATCTCCATAACGGAGCTTTTCCCTCGGAAAGAGGCGGCATCTACCAGCATCGCCTTTCGACAATTGGAGCCGCACCAGTACTTACTGCGCCGCAACAACGAGCACCGAACGCGCTTTTGGAACCCGCCGCCTTTAATTTTTAGTTTTCGCAGGCTGTCTCTGCACCATTGGCGAAATTCGAACTGAGACACTGCTTAGGTAGCAGCTATCTAGCTGATACCTTGCGACTACCTATAAACTATCTAGCCGCATTCCGGGGATTGGTCTACCGTGGAGTTATCTGGAATCCATCACTTACACAGCGACCCCCATGACAGCCACCATCATCGCTTTTGTGTCTCAAAAGGGCGGAGTCGGGAAATCCACCATGTCGCGGGCGCTCGCCCGCGAGGCCGCCAATAACGGCCTCAAAGCCAAGATCGCGGACCTTGATACTCAACAAGGCACCTCGGTTGACTGGCACCGAACGCGCCTCAATCAAGGAATCGAACCGCCTGTGTCGGCTGAGGCATTCGCCACGGCATCCCAGGCGCTTAAACTTGCCAAGCAGTTCGACTTGTTGATTATCGACGCACCAGCCAGAACCAGCCAAGGAACTCTCGACATTGCTAGAGTGGCCGACCTCGTAGTCCAGCCCACTGGAGCTTCCGTGGACGACCTGCGCCCCGCCATCCGCGAATTCCACGCTCTGGTCAAAGCCGGAATTCCAAAATCCAAGCTAACTTTTGCGCTTAACCGGATCGGTACGCCTGCCGAGGAAGCAGAGGCGCGCAACTACATCTCTGAGGCTGGATATACTGCCTTAGATGGCTGTCTTTTGGAACGGCCCGCTTACCGCAAGGCGCAAAACACCGGATACGCGGTCACTGAAACCAGCTATGCGGGTCTCAATGCCAAAGCCGACGCCCTCATTCAAGCCATGATCGACGAGGTTGGCAATTAATGGCGAATTTCAAGACCATTCGGCGGCAACGGACCCTCGGTGCGCCGCCGCCGCTAGAGGAAGCCAGCCTGAATTTGGCTGCGCCGGAAGTCGCCCCGTATTGTTCCCCGGTAGTACCACCACCGGCCAGAAGAGGCGAGGGGACCACGACAAGCGCGCGCCGCACCCCTGACGGACGTAGCCTGCGCCGCAGCGGTCGTACGCTGCAATTCGCCACGCGCGTCAGCCCCGAGTTCGACGCAAAGCTCCGCCGCATAGCCGAGCAAGATGGCCTTTTGCTCGTCGAAATAATGGAAAAGGCACTCGATCTCTACGAGGCCAGCCGACACCGCAACTAGCGGCTATCTAGCTGCTAGACAGAACAAAATCGAAATCCAACTATTAACGGTTTTGCAACAATTCGTGATCGAAAACCAGGTCGATTACGGTTGACTCTTGATTTATTTGTATATATAATTAAATTGTGAAAATCGAGTTCGACCCGGCTAAGAATGAGAAGAACATCAGGGAAAGAGGCCTGCCGTTCACGCTTGCCGACGAATTCGATTGGACCACGGCCATGATCGCACCGTCCAGCCGCCACGGCGAAGCCCGCTTTTTCGCCATCGGTTATATCGGCAGCCGCCTTCATGCTCTGGTCTTCACTAAGTCCGACGCGATGGTACGGGTTATCAGCCTGCGCCGCGCCCACAAGACGGAGGTAAAGCGCTATGAAAAAGCCAGATCCTGAGATGATCGACAAGGAAAATCCGGAGTGGACTGACGCCATGTTCGCCAAGGCCAAGCCCGCGTCCGAAGTCTTTCCCGATCTCGCCGCACATTCGGAGAAGCGCAAACGCGGCCAGCGCGGCCAGCAGAAGAAGCCGCGCAAGGTTCTGATCTCTCTGCGCCTTGAAAACAGCACGGTCGAGGCGTACAAGGCCGCCGGTCGCGGTTATCAAACCCGCATGGCCGCCGTGCTCGAAAAACACGCGAAATAATTTCCGCATCACGGGCATGAGCTTTGCTCTGGCGGAACTAGCCTTCCACGACCCGTTCGCCGTCGAGTGGGTTGACCGGCGGCACCACGGTCAGCACCTGATTGCTGGTCATAGCGAGCAGGATTGCAACGCACAGCCGAGATGTTGAGCCGAAAGGTACGGCTTGAATTGGTGTGACTGTGAAATAGGAAGCGAGGGGGTATGGGAATGCTGGGCGGGCTCGTTGGACGTGTCTTCAGTTCTGTAAAAGTACGGGCTCTAAAACAGCAAGCAGAGCGCGGCGACGCGGAGGCGATGACCTGCTTGGGGCTCGAATTTTCTGATCGAAAAGATTTTCGGGAGGCCATACGGTGGTGGAAGGAAGCAGCAGATCTCGGATTTCCAGGTGCGCAATTTATGCTTGGGGCAGCATTCGATCACGGGAACGGGGTAGAACAGGACAAAGCCGAGGCGGTTCGCTGGTATCGCATGGCCGCTGAACAGGGGGATGTGGCGGCTCAAAGCTGTCTGGCGGGAAGCTATTTTCTCGGCGAGGGCGTGGCAAAAGAAACTTCAGAGGGCATTCGTTGGTATCGGGCTGCTGCTGAACAGGGGGATACAGCAGCGCAAATTATGCTTGGAGGGCTGTACGCTAATAGCATTTTCGTGCCTAACGACTACGAAGAAGCGGTTCGTTGGTACTCTGCCGCATTCAAGGCACCTTTACTCACACGATCATTAGCAAAGGAATACGCCGAAGAACTACGGTGGTTTCTCAGTGCGGCCCATGTAGGCGATAGCGATGTGTTATTTAACGTCGGGAACATCTATAGCAGTCGCGGCGGTGGTGTACCCCAAGACCTTGCGGAGGCACTGCGCTGGTACCGCATGGCCGCCGATAAAGGCAACGATAATGCCATGTTCGCAGTTGGGCATTGGTATGAGACCGGCAAAGGCGTATCGCAAGACTATGCCGAGGCAATGCGTTGGTATCGGCTGGCGGCCGAGATGGGTAACGCTGGTGCCATGTTCAATATCGGAATGATGTACGTCCGCAGCGAAGGCGTTCCGCTGGACAAGAACGAACTCGGTTTTTGGTTCTACCTTTGTTCGACATGCTCATTACCGCAAGCACAAGAGAGCTGTGTGCGGGAGGTCTTGACAACGAAGTTCGCTCCTGACTCACTAGTAAAAATTCGGGAGCGCGCTCAGCAATGGATAGATACGCATCCCACAATCCATTTTCGCGTGGCTTGAAGAATACCCGTCAGCGGGCGGCGCGGAAAGCAACCGGACAGGCCGACGAGGGCGCGGCCTGACTTTGCGGCGGGTTTCTGCGTCCGCAAGAAAGAGCCGGGCACGCCGCCTTGCCACGGCTTCGCCTCGCTCCGCCGAAATAGCGCTCATCAAATCATGCCCATTCGATTATGAAGAAAGCCGTCTGCCAAAGACACATTAACCTGTACTTCTGCTGCAGCAGTAGCGTCATTGATAGAACCATAGGTTTCTCTAAACACGATGGTCTGAGACTGGCCACTAGGATCGTATTGATAATCACGATCCGTGACCAAAACGACGAAAGGCCCGTCACCATCGCCCATCACCTCAATGGTCCGATTGATAGCGATTGAATCTCCACAGGGCTTCAGCAGATAGAAGATTCCTTGTTTCGTTGACATGGCGGAAATCTTACCATCTTTGGGAGATTGCTAGATCAATCCAGGTAAACGCCGCAGGGTCATCAGGCGGACAGGGCGCGGCCTGAATTAGCGGCGGGCACGGGCCGGCCCTTTGCCCCGTGGATTTTCCGCGAAGGGCGCGGAAGATTGAATTATCATCGACTCATGGCGAAGACGCAGAAGGAAATAGAAGAGCACCAGCACCGGGCGATCAATATAGCAAACCAGCTTGCGGACGAATACGGAAGCTGGCACGGCTGGACTATGGGTTTCGGTCGTAACGTCGCCCTGGGTGAATACATCGTCGAGCAGGTGGACACAGGTCTCTACGAGCCGTGGATGGTTGAGGCAAAAACCGCTTACCTCAAATGGCGGAAAGAGCATCCAGAAGTTCAGACGACACCGCCACCAAACCGGAAGGCTTAAACGACTAACGGGAGGGTTTCCCCTCCCGCCAGCGCGGACCTCCGGTGTCGATCCACGAGGGCGGCCCGCCTTGCTACGGCTTCGCCTCGTGCCCAAGAGGGCACATTTGCCAGCGAGGAAACAGGACCGCGATTACTCCAGTTCTTTATTGCCTACGGCTGGTAACGCCAGAGGTCGTTGAGATACCCAAGCGTCCCCGTCGAATCGTAGCCTATTCCGCCGAAGAGCCAGAGGTTGCCGCTGCTGTCAATCCAAGAGACGGAACTTTCCGGCCTCCGGGGACATTGTTGGCGGAGGCGGCACCCAGCGTGCCGTAGATGCCGCTAGCATTTCCCGTATCGCTTCCGCTCACCCACGTCCATTCCTTGGTTGTGGGGCTGAACTTCCAAAGGTCGTTGAATTGGCCGCCGCCACCGAAGAGCCAAAGGTTCCCGCTGCTGTCAGTCCAACTCACAGCGTTAGCCCGGCCTCCGGGTACGTTGCTGGGCGCTGCTACGCCCAGTGTGCCGTAGACGCCCACTGCATTTCCCGTGCTGCTCCCGCTCACCCACGTCCATTCCTTGGTTGTGGGGTTGAACTCCCAAAGGTCGTTGAGCGAGCCGCCACCGAAGAGCCAGAGGTTCCCGCTGCTGTCGGTCCAGCTAGCGGAGTTGTCGAAGTCCCCTCGCCCAGAAGGGACGTTGGCGGCGGAGGCGACGCCAAGCGTTCCGTAGACTCCGGGCAGGCAATCCGGCACGCCGTTCACTGAGCTAGACCCGCTCACCCACGTCCATTCCTTGGTTGTGGGGTTGAACTCCCAAAGGTCGTTCAGAGCAACTGCCACCGAAGAGCCAGAGGTTCGCCACTGTTGTCAGTCCAACTCGCGGCAGCCTCCCGTGCACCGGGTACGTTGTTGGGCGCTGCTACTCCCTGTGTGCCATAGACGCCATTTCCCTCTGACGTACTTCCTGCATTGCTCCCGCTCATCCATGTCCACATCTTGGTTGTCGGGCTGAACTCCCAAAGGTCGTTGAGGAATCCGTTCGGTGCATCCTGACCATTACCCCCAAAGAGCCAGAAATTGCCGCTGCTGTCAGTCCAACTGACGGCACCAAACCGTCCGCCGGGGACATTGCTGGCAGAGGCGACACCCAGTGTGCCGTAGACACCCGGCTGGCTACCGTTCGCCCCCGGCACAGTATTGCTCCCGCTCACCCACGTCCATTCCTTGGTTGTGGGGCTGAACTCCCAGAGGTCGTTGAGGCCGAAGCCCTGCGTCCCTGTCGAATCGTAGCCCATTCCTCCAAAGAGCCAGAGGTTGCCGCTGCTGTCAGTCCAAGAGACGGAACCTTCCCGACCTCCGGGGACGTTGCTGGCAGAGGCGACACCCAGTGTGCCGTAGATGCCAGACTGGCCACCAAACTTAACCGTTACAGTGTTGCTCCCGCTCATCCATGTCCATTCGTTAGCGGTGCTCGGCGGAGGCGTGCTACCTCCGCCGCCATTGCCCCCTCCACCTCCACAGGCCGTAAAGAAAAGGGCAACAGAAAGAGCGAAGATCGCAGGCAGGCTCAACAACGCGGCGGATACTCTTTTGATATCAAGACGGAACACGGGCACAGGTCGCCTCCGGTAAGTCTCACAAGTTTACCGCCTGCGAGCGGCCCCCAAGCAGCCCAAATGAAAAATCTGGCAGAATATAGAACATGGAAAGGGTCTCTCGAACCCGGCAGCGAGTTGTTAGGCAGCACTTCGTGTCTGCGGGCTACCTAGCGCGATTCACATTGGGCGGCCAGCGCGATTCGCTGTTTTACGTCTTCGCTCCCGGCGACGATCAGCACCGTGAAGCCACGCCAGAGAGTGTTGGCTTTGAAAAGCATTATCACGACATCGATGTACCTGGATTTGCTCCTGACCATCTGGAGCAAATCTTTGAGCAGTACGAGGGACGGGCGTGTGCGCTGTTTCGTACCCTCTCAGCAAACCTAGGGCGATCATTGGCTACACGCGAGGAAATGGAAACGCTTGCGGCCTTTTTGGCGTTGCAGGCTGCTCGCGTACCACAAGCAAAAAGGAAATACGAGAAGCTGGTCTTCGATAGCCGTGGGGCAGACGCGAATGATGTCGTAAGCTCGCCACAAGCTTTTGAAACGTTCCTGAGTGTGGCTGAAAAATACGGCATCGAAGTGCCGTCAGATTTTCAATCAAAACTGTTCGAGGGACTGCGAGACGGCCACATATTTCCGGTCGTCCATAAGACCGAGGCTTCGGTAGGCATTTTGAGGCTGATACACGCTATCCTCGACCAGCTAGACGGGATGCATTATTCACTCCTATATTCTGACGGCCCCGATTGGTTCGTGTGCTCCGATTATCCTGTCTCTTTGCATTATGAGCTCCCAATCCCCGACGGCTTGTTTGAGCGCCAAAAGAACATCGAGTGGCCCAAGCTGAAGCCGATTAATACCAGCATCTATATGCCCCTTGCATATAACTTGGCGGTTGTGGTCCATCGCTTTCAGGATCACCCCACGGCTATTCGAGCCGATCAATTTATGGTCTCACTTGTGAATTCGCTCACAGTCTCGTACGCCGAGCGATTCATCTGTTCGCCGACTCCGGATTTCACCTTGCTTCTTCCTGGCGGTAAACAGATCGGAAATGCTGCTGCCGCCGCTGCCGTCCTTAGGAGTTTCGGGGCGGGGCGGTCAGGATGAAATCCGACTCTGGCCAATGGCATCCCGGCCCTGTGGAGCGCCGAGCGCTCGTCCTGCTGGTGCGCGGACGCATCTCTGAGGCACAGAACCCGACTGTTCTGTCGAGTGCCTATGCTGGGCTCACCAACGGTACGCTGAGCTTTACCGCTTGCAGAAATCCGGCGCAGGGATCACTCTCGACAAAATGAAACATTTTGTCGATACTCCAAAAGCTCCAGGCCGTCTTTATGCGGGTTTCCGGGGCGTCGCACAGATCAAACTCTCGACAAAACGATGAACGGGCGCAAAAGCCGAAACACGGGCGGGGAAGACAGCGACCGGAAGCACCTGCACCGGGCGCGAGGTTGAACGGCTGATCGAGGCGGTTAGGGGCAGCCGGAACGAAGCCCGCGACCGTTGCCTTTTGCTTCTGATGTTCCGGCACGGCTTGCGCGTCTCGGAAGCCTGCCGGATGAAGCTCGACCAGGTGGACACCGAAAGCCGCGTGTTGCACGTCGCCCGGTTGAAGAACGGGCTATCGACGACGCAGCCGCTACGCGGCGACGAGCTGCGGGCCATCGGCGCATGGCTGAAAGAACGCGCCCGGATGAAGCCGACCGGCAAGACGTTCTTTGTCAGTGAGCAGCGGAAGCCGTTGCACCGATCCACTGTCAACCTGGCCTTGCGGAAATACAGCGCCGCCGCGTCCCTGCCGTTGCTCGCCCATCCTCACATGCTGCGCCACGCTTGCGGCTTCGCCCTTGCCGACCAGGGCGCGGATACGCGCTTGATTCAGGATTACTTGGGGCATCGGAACATTCAGCACACCGTCAGGTACACCGCCACCAACCCGGCACGGTTCGAAAAGCTCTGGCGGTAAGGCCGCCCTGTGCTGACGGGCGATAAACGGACGTGGGCGCTCCTTCCAAACTGCTTTTTCATTTCCGTCCACATCGCGTTCCACTATCAGGTCGTCAACTAATCGCGCCCTGAGGAACGGATCGTTTCCACAGAGAACCTCACATGCCCACGGCTGGCCGTCTGATGTCTGGCCGAATCTCGCAGGGTATGGGATTCGTCCATGTCGGGGCCACTGCATCTCTACTTGCTCTCCCAGTGTGAAGCCACTCGCAAGGTGAAGCAATTCGACGAATTCACGGACCCGCCCGCCTCCAAGGCGAGCACTAAAGATGGCCGCCACTTCCCATCTGGGATGATCGGCAACCCAGTGTCGTGTCACGAGCCAAGCCGCCCGCCCTCGAACTTTTTTGCTACTCATATGTCCCCCGCGCTCGCTGTGTTGACCACCAGGCTAGAACCCGTTACATCGGTGGGCATGGCCAAGGCAAATAGACATCCCGGCAAACATCTCGCCGCGCCCCGTCCAGTGGAAAGCCTCATCCGTGTGGTCCGGGGCCAGAAGGTCATGCTCGATGTTGATCTGGCTGAGTTGTATGGCGTACCGACAAAGCGTCTCAACGAAGCAGTCAGACGCAATCTGAGAAGGTTTCCGGAGACCTTCATGTTCCATCTCTCGGCGGAGGAGGCAAACACCATGCGGTCGCAATTTGCGACCGCATCGAAAAGAAACGTTAGATTCCAACCACTTGCATTTACGGAGCACGGCGTTGTGATGCTGTCTTCCGTGCTGAACAGCGAACGCGCTATCGAGATGAGCATTTTCGTGGTCAACGCCTTTGTCCGCATCCGAGAGTTAATGGCAGCCAACAAAGACATCGCGGCCCGTATTGAGAAACTGGAGCGCGGCCACGAGCGCACCGCCTCCGTTATCGAGGTACTGGTCGAGGACATCGACCGCCTTGCAGGGGAGGTGAAGGATATGAAGGCGCTCCCTCCCGTGACCAAGCGCAAGATTGGCTTCCGGCTCGGCAATGATGACGACTGAACCGGCCAGCAAATAACGCAATTACAACTCGCCGCGTTGATGCGGGGCGTCCGCGTATCCCTCTTCATGATGGGCGAGCACATCGCTTTGCGTAATGGATGAGAACACGCGGTCAAATTCCGACAGCATCCATCGGGCTGAGATGTCAGGGCTTTCCTCCGGATCGTTTACCAGTAAGTCGCGGTTCTTAACTTCCCATCTCGAAAACCCGGTCGCGGCAGTCCTC
Source organism: uncultured Acidobacteriota bacterium (assembly GCA_963737175.1). Taxonomy (GTDB): domain Bacteria; phylum Acidobacteriota; class Terriglobia; order Terriglobales; family Acidobacteriaceae; genus TOLSYN. The sequence goes on from CAVTRQ010000019.1 coordinate 171,357, forward strand.
GTCTATACTCCATGCCGGTGACAATGGAGCGTGCGCGAACGCATTTCGGATCAAGCGCGCAATCTGATAAGCAGAGCGCATGTCGGCGTCAGGCGAATTCTTTGGATCGTCCACCGTTGCCCGAATCGCGTCCTTCATGGCCACAGCCATTAGAAATGTTGCAGAACGGTGGAGGAAGAAGGCGGCGTAGTCAGCCTGATCCGGTCGAAGCGCAATATCGCCGTATTTGACACAGTGCTTGCCGTGGGTCCACTCCGTTGGAAGGTCGAGCGGTTGGGCATTCAAGGTTGTTGCTAGACGAGCAGCCGAAGCGAGCCGAAACTGAAGCTCCGCCGTGAAGAGGTACGCAATGTGTTTCTCGTTCTCTGTCATTGGCATTTTTTCGAAAAGCTCTGGCGGCTAGGAACCCCGCCCGCCGCGCGCGTAGCGAGTGTCACCGCCGATCTGGAAAGAGCTTCTTCTGGTTACTGGATTAGATGTTGTCGCCCGTCGTACCCAGGGCCGTTGCGCTGACGGTCTTCATTTTGTTGTCGAAGTGGGTCAATAGGGTCTGAATGAGGCGGCCATGATAAACCCCGTAGAGGGTCTTCGACATCTTCTCGTTCTTCGAAGCAACTATATTGAACAGGAGACGATCTTCCAGCACCTTCGGCCGCATCCATGCCCGCCCCCCCCACTGCGTCGACGTGTGGGTAAGGTCGCCGTCGGAGTCAATCCGCCAAGTTTCGATCACACCTTCAGCGATAGCCTTCTTGAGCGCCGACAAGAGTTCTTCGGGCTCGTCTGTAAATGCTCGAACGGCCATTTCAGGCCCCCACTATAAATGAATTAATCTTCATTCTTCACCACCGCTGTCCTCGCTGGCGATTGCCGTCTTCTTTTCAGCCGGCGCTACAGTCTTCTCGCCTGGGGTCGTGAGTTTAGCCTCCCGGAGCGACGCCTCTCTCGCAAACTCGGCCATCTTCGCGTGCTCTACCCGCTGAGTGGAGAGCTTGACGTCTGAAGCCGATCCATTTGCCCCCTCGCGGTCGATGTTCGGACCAGAGAGTTTGTCCTCCGACGTAAGCGCTGAGGTCTGCGCGATAAGATGCTCGCCGACCTCTTTGATGACGCTGTCCGAGACCTGAGTAGATCCGGCTTCCCTCGTAGCGATCAGGAATGCTTCCGAGGTGAAGAGCCAGACGCGTTGACCGGTTTCCCGGCGAAACTCCTCCAGAAGCTCAGGGCGAGGACCTATGGTTTTTCCGCTGAGTTTTAGCCGCCAGTCATCCTTAGAATCATCAGTAACTAATATGAAATCCCTTTTCTCTTTCTTCGCTATGTCCATCAACTGACGCCAGACGATGTAGTCTCCGTAAGCGCGGGGAACTTCCTTGTCCTTAAGATCGCTGTAACCTGGGGGTATTTCCTTCGCATATCGGTCAGCTGCTTGCTCATGGAGTTGCTTCAGCTTCTCCTCATCTGGTGCCGCGCCAATTTTTTGATCAAACAGAGAGAGAAGCAGGTCCGCGTATTTATCTTCCGAGATCATGGATTCGAGCGCTTTCCGCTTGGTCGTCAGCTCGTCTATGACCCCGTCTAGCGCCTTCGTGGACTCGATAGAGAGGAAAGGTTGCTTGTCCTTTGGTGCGATGAAATCGCTGATGACCTTCTTAAATGCGTTCTCAGTGGATTGGCAAAGATTGACCTGATCGACAATCGTTTTGGCCCGATTCCGCGCGTACTCAAGCGCCACCTGATGCGGTAGGTATGTGCGGTCCACGAAGCCCTTAAAGACTTCTACAAGACCGTTCTGAGTCTCATCGGAGTAACGGTAGATGTTCAGCAGCACGTTGGCGTCGTAGCAGATCAACGCCTTCTCCAGCATCTCGTCCATTTCGGCCTTTGTGGGCCGAAAAAACTGGTGGAACGTTGTCCTCATCCTATCGCGCTCACTTTGCCGTCGCACCACAGTATATCTGCACCTGGCCGGACGTAGTCAATATAGTCCCCCCAAAGGGTCGTTTTGCGATCTGCGGAGAGGGTGCCGTCCCAACCACCATTCTTCTTATGCTGTCGGCACGCCACCCCCAGGGCCTCCCGATTTTCCGCTGAAATTTTAGCGGCGGACCTCACGCTCCAGGGCAAGGGCTGCGCCCTCGGTCTCGGTTTCCCCGCCTTCCGCGCTGCGCTTGTGCAGGCGGGTGATCCCCCTCCGATCCCTCGCCCTTCCGCTTAGAGGACTCCCCGCCGCTCGCTCCGTATAAGGTAGAGGCCCTGTTGTGGCGGCCTCCTAACGGAAAGGAAATCACAATGCTTAAGACGATGACCATCGCCCAAACCGCGATCTACGCAAATCTTTCGGCGCTCGCTGAACTTGATACAGCGTCAAAACTTTCGGCTGAAGCCGCAGCAGCGATCAAAGACGGCAAGCAGAACCAGGCCATCGGCACCGCGCTACCGCTCGAAGACCTTCTCTCGCAGTCAAAAGCTCTCTATGACGCTGCGCTCGCCCTTCATCGCCACGCCAGCAGAGGGTGATCGCCATGAAAACCGCCAACACCGTGATGCTCGGCGATTGCGTCCAGCTTATGGCCGGGATGCCATTGGCCAGCGTCGATTTCATCCTGACCGACCCGCCCTATATCACGCATTACCGTTCGCGCGACGGTCGCCGCGTCAGGAACGACGACAACGACCGATGGCTCCAGCCCGCATTCGCGGAAATGTATCGCGTCCTGAAAGACGAATCCTTCTGCGTCAGCTTCTATGGCTGGAACAAGATCGATCTCTTCATGGCCGCCTGGCGCGCGGCAGGCTTGCGGATCGTAGGACACATCGTCTTCCGCAAGACATACGCCTCATCCGTCCGCTTCATGCGCTATCAGCACGAGCAAGCCTATCTGCTCGCCAAGGGAGACGCCGCCCCGCCGCGCGATCCGCTCTCCGATGTGATGGATTTTCCCTATTCGCAGAACCGGCTTCACCCGACGCAGAAGCCGACCCAGGCGCTAGAACCGCTCATCCGCACGTTCTGCAAGCCGGACGGCATCGTCCTCGATCCATTCTGCGGATCGGGCTCCACCCTTGTCGCGGCCCGAAACGTGGGCCGCCGCTTCATCGGTATCGAGCTTGACGGAGAGCATTTCGTGACCGCTTCCCGCCGCCTTCAGCCCTCGCCGCCTCTCCATGACACCGCATAGATCCGGCCCGCTTTTTATCGGTCTGCTTTTTGAGATTGGATCGCCCGCGCCCTCCCTGCCGTCCGCGAGCGGTCCCGATGAGCCCTCGGCGCAAATGGCCGTCCCTCTCCCTGCGATGTGCGGTAGATCGTTAAAAGCCATGCAATGTCCTTTCGGCTTTTCTTTATGACCCGCACAATCAATCGCAGCCTCGCCCAAGTTGAACCTATTTCAAGGGACCGGGCCGCAAGAGCGGTGCCGCGTATAAACAAAAATTTTCCCCTGCGCCCGCCTCCTACACAGCAAGCTGTTCGGAACCCCGCCGGGCGCATTCCTCGCGACCGCTACGCTGCAAAATGCCTGTCGGCCCTTACAGGTTTTATGTACACGCGCCAGTCCATGAAATGACGGTTCTTTGTCGAGGCCGCATTGGGCGGGCTCACAAATACGAAAGGAACATCACATGGCTACGATTGCAAATCTCACGAAGAAAGACGGCGGCTTCTCGGGTACGCTCATCCTCCCTTCTCTGAACGGCATGAAGATCACGTTCGAGCCGGTCAAAAAGCCGACCGATAAAGGCCCGGACTACCGCGTCATCGTCGGCGGCTTCGAGGCTGGGGCGGCTTGGACGAAGACTTCCAAAGCGGGCAATGCTTATATCTCGGTGAAGCTGAGCGAACCTTCTTTCCACGGCGGCACCATCTATCCGGTAGTAGTAAAGAGCGAAAGGGATGGATACCGGCTCGACTGGAGCCCTCAGCCGAAGCGCTCCCGTCAGCCGCACGAGGATGAGCGGTTCTAGCGCCCAGGGCGGCCCCGGTGTGAAGCCGGGGCCGCTTTCGCTACTTCGTAAGTTTCTCTACGTTGCTCACGCGCGCCAGAAAAGCCGCAGCCACCGCCATTGTTGCCGTAGCGTCCAGCCCATTCCCGCGCCTCTTCGGACCCTTGCCATCCCCTGCTCCCGGCCCGCCTGCATACTCGGGTATCCACCGTAACCGCCTCGACTAATTCAAGAATCTCGGGCAGGCTGTGTAATCGTGCGGGTGTATGTAACGCTTATCCGCACGCCCCGCAACTCTTCTGGAGACAAGTTAGAGACCCAGAAATAGCAAACCCGCCTTGGGGGCGGGCTGCATATCGGCTAGAGGCCGGGGATTTCTCGTGATATCGCAATCCCGAGAATCCCCCGAATCCCCGAAGTTTGCAAGCTGATTCTTGCAACGGGTGAACTCGCGCCAAAATACAGCCTCTCCGGGCGGTTGCTCCCGTAACCGTAATGGAGAGATTCACCATGCTGTTCGCCCATCTTCCGCCGATAACACCCATGACCTGCGAATCACCCGCCCCAAGGGAGAAATGCCCGCATCGCTGGCGCAGAGGAAGCGTTTTTGATCGCGGCGGAGAATTCTACCGCCCGATCTCGACCAAAGCGCGCGCGCAAATCATGGAGCGCGCCGAACTGTTGGAGCGGAGCACCAAAGCGCCAGGCCAGCGCGACGGCGTTCTCGGCCAATCCGCTCTTATGGTCCTGCGGACGCTGTTGTGCCATTTCCTCGATACCAAGAGCGGGCGCTGTGATCCGAGCTACAAGCAAATCCAGAAGCAGACCGGGTTCTGTGTGCAAACGATTGCCGTTGCGCTCAAACGGCTGGAACGCGCGGGCATTCTCGATATCACGCGGCGGATCGCGCGCAAGGGTGCGCAACTCTGGAACGAGCTGACGAACCGCTTTGTATGGCGCGAGCGCGTCGAGCAGCAGACCAACGCCTACCGGGTAAACCTCCCTGTGCCGGACCGCGCGCAGTTGGGCGATCTTGGAACCCCGCTCTTCAAGCCCAAACCGGATACTCCAAGCGATTCTACTTCGCAGAGAGAATCCACCCCCAGATTCTTACAAAGAATGAGCGCCGCATGGCGGCGCGATGCTCTGCGGGGAAGCTAGGGGCGACTGAACGCCTTTTTGACCCAAAAGCTGAGCTTGAAAGACGCATCAGGGAGTTGGAGACGGCCCCAGAGCGGAGAAGCACGGGCCAGTGCGGGGATACAGGCGGCCCTGCGGGCCGCAAGAGAAAGCGCCAACCAGCACATGCATTTAATAACGAAGCTGGATTGGATTAGAATGTTAGGAAGAGGCAAGCCATGGAAAATGCCGGAGCAAACGCGCTCCCTCCTGATGAGTCTCACGACGAGAAAAAGGCAAAGACCGAAAAGACCCCGCGAATATCTCAACCAGTTGACTATCAAGCTGCTCCCGTCTATAGGGAAAGCGATCATTCCTCTGTCTCCGCAACTTCCGCAGCAGGTCAAATGCAACCCGGTACCATCAGAAGTAAGTGGAACGAATTTAAACGAAGTCTGGGGGGCAGGTCAGACGCGAGGGAACAACCGCAGCTGCGGATGATCAGTGAAGAAAACGATGTCGCCTTTATTTTTCCACCCGGCGTGAGCGATCCGTTTGATCAGGTGAGCGCCGCCACTGTCAAGATCGGTGACTTCACGGTACCGGTTAGGGAAATTAGGGCGGCATACTTCCGTCCTGTGCGTCCCGGACAGGTTGACCTGCTGATCACTGTAGGTAATGAACGTAGTTCACGGCAGCAATACGCAGGCACGTTCAAGGCTGACGATCCTGCCTTCCTAAAAGCCGAGAAAATATTCCAGAAGCTCGGGTACGTTTAGGGTCGGCGGGGTTTCCGATTGTAAAGCGTCTGAAACCCTGAATGTATCGGCTCTACGAGAGCAGTTACGAATAATCGGGCCGGAAAGCCAACCTTGTAAAGGCAGTAAACCCACCACCCAATATTAGACAGTGCATCCTGTTTATATGCCATCGCATACTGTTTGGGAATCGTCTCGCCGAACACGAATATCATTGCCGTAACTCCGACGAGTACAAATCCGTCAGATCCCGGCCATGGCAAGCTAAGACGCCGGAGCAGAGGAAAATCAAAGTATAATCTCGCCGGACTGGGATCGTTTCCAAGTGCGCTAGCGATGAGCACTGTAATACCGACCGCCAGCAGAGTGTTTGCAAAACCAATTAACGAGTTTATTGCAGCGAGCTTGCGATCTGGGTCCTCTCCCAATAAGAAATTAAAGAATTCCTCAATCCATCCCGCCGTTATAACTTTCTTGTACCCACTACTCACATTTTTTGCCCATGAATTTACCTCCCTATTTAGCTTTTGAACGTCACCGGCAAGTACGAGTTCTGACGTAGAGCACAGTGCTGTTGCCACGATGAGGATTCCACCCACAAAAATTAACCTATGCGGGTGACTTACTATCGACAACTGGCAATATATGTACTTATAAACCAGGCACAACAATAGAGCCCAATTGAATAACGACGGTCGCCAGTTTTTCAGTCGAAAGCAAATGAGAATCATGAAGCAAATGAAAAAGAACCAAAAAAACGCGGCTGGAAAGTCGGTTTTCCACTCGCTTCCTGGCCAATCGCCCAACGGCCAGGACGTGGCAATGTCAGTCTTGAAAAACGCAACCAGCAGCACTCCTTCAATAACCGCGAGAACTGCAATCAGCACGTTCAAAGTTTTGCGCAATTTAGACTTTTCTCCGCTTGCCATTAGCTAGTGCTTGACGACGCCCCGCCCAATGGCTGCCACATGGGTAATCGCCTACACTCAGACGCCAAGAAACCCGAACCCACCTGTGTGCTGCGATTGGAGTTCGGCCTCCAGTGGCGCTTATGCCGCCCGATCCAGGGCCGCACAATCCACGCCGTCCATCACCAACTCGTAAGTCCACCGCCAAAGATCCTGACCGCTGGCGAAGGCATGGACGCTCTTCCCGCCATGCACTTCGTATCGTCCGCCCCGAAGCGCTTTGACTTCGTACCGATACTCCTTGAGCAGCCGCTCGACCGAACCCATCTCATAGAGCCGTCTCTGTAGCGCCCGCCAGCGCACCTCTTCGGTGCGGGGATGGTGCGGGTCTTCCCGCGCCCAGTGCAGGAAATCCCAATCCTGGTGATACACGATCCTGCGGCTCATAATCGGCGGAAAGCGCCCCATGATGATGCAGTGATCCACGCCCAGGCCGCGAAGCTCGTCGGGATGCAGGAGCGGACGGCTCATCGTCTGTGTCGAATAGCTGGTCGAAGTCTGAATCGACGTTCGTCCAGATTTGAAGATCGATGCGTTGCCTGTGAGCGGCGCAACCGACGTGCCGCTGGAGGTTGAGACGTTCACCTGCTCGATCGTCGCGGTGCCCAGCATCTTGCTGATGTAATCCGCCGTGAAATTATCCATGACCCCGAAGCACGTCATCGCCTGCGAATTGCCGATGAACGTCTCCCAATGGTCCGGATAGTCGCGCTTCAGTTGATTGAGGTCCTGCGCGAAGACCCACATAATCATGCCGAGTCCGGCCATGAGGCCGTAAGCTTGCGCGACCGCGTTCAGCTTCCCGATGGTCCCGAACTCATCGAGCATAAAGAGCGCCGGAAGCCCGTGCGGGCTCCGCGGCCTGGCCAGCTCCAGCGCCTTCGTTCCTCCGGTGCCGCGCGCGACCGCGCGGATCGCGATCGAGACCATGAGCCGGAGCCACCGCGCATAGGTTTCCAGCTTGTCGGGCGGCAGCACCAGATAGACCGAGATGTTTCCGCCGCACAATTCCTCGAAACTGAAATCCGACTCATCCATGTTGCGCGCCAGAACCTCGCTGTCGAGAAAGGCCGTCTGGGTGCGCGCCGTCGACATGACCGAATTGATTTCGTCGGTGGCGGCATCGAAGCGGGCGAGCTTCGCTCTGGCGATGCTGCCCCGCTCCAGAGCCTGCGCGTCTTTTATCACGACGCGCAATTCCGGTTCGGGAAGGGTGAGCAGCCCGCGCACGAGGCCGAGCGAAGCCGCAGCCCGGTACGCCGGACTTTCGACCACGAAGGCGATGAGACCGGCCACCAGCTCGCGGGCGCTGTCGTCCCAATGCGGGTCTCTGCTGCTCTGGCTGATGATGAGCGCGTCCGCGAGATAGCCGAGATCGTCGACATATTCGTCGGATTCGGGATCGAGGATCGAGAGCGGATTGAATCGCGCGATGGTTTCGGAGGCTCCCGCCATCGATCCGTAGCGGCGGTTGACCTCGCCCCAGGGATCGACGATGACGGTTTTCTGCCCGAGCGCGTCGCGCCGGTAGGCCGCCGTGACCCAGGCGTTCTCGCCCTTGGGATCGACGACGAGAACGGACCCCCGGTAGGTGAGAAGGTTGGGAATGATGAGCGAGACGCCCTTGCCCGAGCGCGTCGGCGCAATCGAGATCAGGTGCTGGAGCGGACCGCGCACATGCAGATTGCCCCGGACGTTGGGATTCTCCGAGCAGCAGGAAACGCCCCCCCTGCTTATCGGAGGGCCGTCCGCCCCAAGCGGGTCGTAGCGCCAGTGTCCGGGGTCGGTGCTCCAGGCAGCCGAGCCGAGCAGAGTGGACATAAACAGCCTCCTTCGCGCAATCTTAGGTTCCTCTGCGCTCCGCGCAACGGGGCGCGGACGGTTTCAGTGAATCGGGTATTTCAACCCCTCGATCAGGTGAGGTCTGGATATTCTGGGTCTCTTCGCTCCCGTTTTCGGGTCGATCACTCTGACGTAAACGCACGTGTCGGGGTTAGACGTGGTAGTCACGTCGTACGCGGACCGATCTGTAGAATGCGCGGCCCGCTCCAAAGCGTGACCGGAAGGCGGGTTCCCTTCGGCACATGCGCCAACATCGCGCGCGTCACGACGGGGTCGATTCGCTTGCTGTCATAGTCGGAATACCAGACCGAGCCAGATCAGCACCCCCAGCGTCACAACGACGAGGAACAGGATGAGGCCGATCGGCAATGCGCGGCTTGGCCTTGATCTGTCCCGGCAGGATTGGAATGCCTGCGGGAAGCGGCGGGATGAACCGCGCCGGTCTGACCGGCCCGCCCCTTCCCGGAATTGGCGCGAGTAGCCCCCGCCATAATCCCCCCAGAGTCAAAGAAGGAATGACGCAGTGCGGCAGGCCCAGGTTGCCACCTGTGAGCTGGAATTACTCACGCCGGAGCGGGGCCGAGTTGCCGCCTCCATCAAGTTCGGCCGCGCGCGTGCCCCGGCGCTTCGTTTGCCGCCGCTCAGCCGCTTCCTCGGCATCGATAGCGGCTTTCTTGGCCGCCGCTCGCATCGCCTCATGAACGCCTTCTCGTCGAGGAGATCGGGGATCACGGCCCGGTGCTTGGCTCGGTTACGGCCTTGTTCAATGCCTCCCGAACCTCCTTGCGGAAGTGCGCATCGATCTTGATGTGAGCCATGATGGCGGCTCCCACCACGATCTTGCGGTGACTGTCCCTCTTGCGCTCTTCGGCCTTCTGGCGGCCCTTCAGTTCCGCCATCCTCGCCTTCACCTGCTCGCTCTTCTTTTCCTCTTCGCGCGATCAGCTCTTGCGTTGTCTTCCTGGCATTCGGCATATGCGCCTCCCATCTGCCCGATCCACTCCAAGCCGCTGCGATTCTCCGCCGTTGGCGTTGTGATGCGCCTCCGCATACCGGGGTATGTCTTCGGATTCCGGGGC
>CAVTRQ010000020.1:0-18118 GCA_963737175.1 uncultured Acidobacteriota bacterium
CCACGATTTGCTTGGCCATGCTGTGGCGGCAAATGCCTTTGAAATACGCCGCCAATTGCGCAAGGTGAACCAGCCGGTGGACAAGATGGAGTGGATGATGACGCCTCCAACCATCAACGCCTATAACGATCCGCAGAACAACAGCATCAACTTCCCGGCGGGAATTCTGCAGCTCCCGTTCTTTAGCGCCGAGCAGCCGGACGCGGCGAACTATGGCGCCATCGGTGCGGTGATCGGTCACGAGATGACCCACGGCTTCGACGACCAGGGGCGCAAGTTCGACGCCAAGGGCAACCTGCGCGACTGGTGGACCGCGGCGGACGCCAAAGCCTATGACGAGCGCGGCAACTGCCTCGCCGCCGAGTACACCCACGAGGTTCCGGAGCTGGGCGTGAGGACCAACGGCAAGCTGACCCAGGGCGAGGATACGGCCGACAATGGCGGCGTCCACCTGGCGATGATGGCGCTGGAAAATCTCTACAAGGCGCGCGGCAAATCTCTGGATACGCCGGGAGCAGACGGACTGACGGCGCGGCAGCGCTTCTACGCAAGCTACGCGTTTAGCTGGTGCGAGCAAGCGCGCCCGGACGTGGAGCGAATGCAGATCAAGACCAATCCGCACTCGCTGGAACGCTTTCGGGTGAACATTCCACTGAGCAACCAGGCGGACTTTGCCAAGGCGTTCGGCTGCAAGCCGGGGCAGCCGATGGTGAAGGAACAGGCTTGCCGGGTCTGGTAAGCAGTGCTGGCACTTCCGGCTCTGGCGGGGTCGCCTACCGGATCCCCACCACCGCCAGCATTCGTCCCGTCACGTGCTCCTTGCGGTAGGAGAAGAACAGCTCCGTGTGGCAGGCCGTGCACTGGTTCATCGACTGGATGTTTTCCGCCGGAACCCCGGCGTCCAGCAGTTGGCACCAGTTCGCCTTCACCAGGTCCAGGTGCCGCGACATCGCCGGCTCGCCGTGTCCCGGCGCGCGCTGGTTCAGGAACAGCATCGGATACTTGGTCTTCAGGCTCCAGCTATCGAAGACGTCCTCGAACAGCTCCTTCGAGTAGGCGAACTGCGAGTCGAATTCGTTCTCCACTTCCTCGCCAATCTCGTAGCAGCAGCCGCCAATGCCGGGGCCGATCGACGGCCACCAGGTTCTCCGGATCGCAGCCCAGTTGCCGCCGCATCTCGCCGACGCCTTTTTCCACGATGCGCTGCACCGTGCCCCGCCATCCCGCGTGGAAGACGCCCACGGCCTTGCGCTTGCGGTCGGCCACAATCACCGGAAAGCAGTCGGCGACCTTCATTCCCAGCAGCACGCCCGCCGTGTTGGTGATCAGCCCGTCGCCCGCGCGTTTCCACGAACCTTGTTCTTGCGCAGCCGCGCCCACTCCGGCCCGCGCGCGCCATAGACCCGGTGGATCGCCGCCGAGTGTACCTGGTTCAGCAGCACCAGCGGCCACGGCTGCTCCGGCGGCATCCTGCGCCTTCAGCTTGCGCAGCAGACGTGCGCGGTTCCGCTCCACGTTCTCCGGCGAGTCTTCCGCGGTAAATCCGAGATTCAGTTGCTGCCCGCCGTATTCCTTGCTCACTCCGCCCTGCCGCGTGCTGAAGCCGTGCAGCAGCCAGGGAATTTCCGAGAGCTTCTCCGGAGCTAAGAATCTTGATCGTTGGAGTCTTCCGCGGACGCGGGCTGGAGCGCTCGCGGTCGCGCTTGGCGCGTTGTGTCTTCAGGGCTGAGGCCGTCGGGCTCTCGGGCAGAGGATTTTTTCTGCATGGTCACGTGTTTCGATTGTAGCGGATCCCGGTTCGCCTCCAGCCGCCGCCGATTTCCGCCCGCCGTGCGCAGATTTGCGATGCCAATTCCCGTGTTTTGAGGTACGCTAACGTCATTGAAATCGCGGATGTACGGTGGCAAGCCGTTGCCGGACTTCTGCCTCCACGGAATAAAGTTTTAGTCATATGTACGAAGACTTCAGCACCGTCGAGCGTTGGACCGGAACCCCGGTCCGTTGTGTCTATCAGTGCATCATGGTGGCGATTGCAACCCGCCACGCCGATGCCGTGGACGTGAAGTTTCTTGTCAACGGGCGCCCGGTCTGGATCGCTCTGGCGCATTCCGGCGTGGGCCGAGCATCAAGAACAAACCGGAAACGTCATTACCGATCCGCTGGCGGTGGAGATCGCAGGTCATTACCTGCGCAGCATTCTGGAGAACGGCGAAGAGAGCGGGCGCGACCTCTATACGCTTTCCGTCGCCGAAACCCTCCAGCATCTGGATGCGGTTCTCAAAGAGGCCGGCGTTCTCGCCGGTTAGTTCTTGAGGGTGGCGCACCATCCAGTTTTCAGCGAAGCGCATATTGGCGGTGCAGCCAGCCAGTTCCTGAGGATCCTGTCACCGCCAGTGCTCGGATTTGAGTTCGTCAACTATGATCAATGAACATGAATCGTCGGCAGATTTTGCCGCGCGACGCGCCAGGCAAGGAGTCTTATGAGCAAGCAGCTAATGAGCGAGACTAAACATGCCGCACCCCTAAGCGAGAACAAGCACCTGCTGAAGTGGGTTGAGAAAATGGCGGCGTTGACGAAACCAGCCGCCATCCACTGGGTTGACGGGTCGCAAGAGGAATACGATCAACTCTGCGCCGAACTGGTGGCGAATGGAACATTCACCAAACTGAACGAGAAGCTCTGGCCTGGTTGTTATTACGCCAGGTCCGATGCCGAGCGACGTGGCCCGCGTCGAGGACCGCACCTTCATCTGTTCTCTTTCCAAGGAAGACGCCGGACCGACCAACAATTGGGAAGATCCGTTTTCCATGCGCAAGAAGCTGAAGGGGCTGTTCGACGGTTGCATGCAGGGCCGCACCATGTACGTGCTGCCGTTCAGCATGGGGCCGGTCGGATCGCCCATGTCGCAGATCGGCGTGCAACTGACGGACTCTCCCTACGTCGTGGTCAATATGCGGATCATGACGCGCATCGGCCTGCCCGTGTTCAAGGAGATCGACAAGGACGAAAAGCGCGTGGTGCCTTGCGTGCACAGCGTGGGCAAGCCCCTTGCACCCGGGGAAAAGGATGTTCCCTGGCCTTGCAACAAGGAAAAGTACATCGTCCACTTCCCCGAAACCCGCGAGATCTGGTCCTTCGGTTCCGGCTACGGCGGCAACGCCCTGCTGGGCAAGAAGTGCTTCGCCCTGCGCATCGCTTCGACCATGGCGCGCGACGAAGGCTGGATGGCCGAGCACATGCTGATCCTCGGCGCGGAGAGTCCGGAAGGCGAAAAGACCTACGTGGCCGCTGCTTTCCCCAGCGCTTGCGGCAAGACCAACTTCGCCATGCTGATTCCTCCCGATGGATTTGACGGCTGGAAGATCTGCACCGTCGGCGACGACATTGCCTGGATCAAGCCGGACGCCAATGGCCAGCTTCGCGCCATCAATCCGGAAGCCGGCTTCTTCGGCGTGGCTCCCGGAACGTCGATGAAGACCAATCCGAACGCGATGGCGACGCTCGCCAAGAACACCATCTTCACCAACGTCGCGCTCACTCCCGAGGGTGGCGTGTGGTGGGAAGGCATGACCGACGAGCCGCCCGCGGAGTGCACGGATTGGCAGGGCAACCGCTGGACACCGCAGATCGCCAAGGAAACCGGCGCCAAGGCGGCGCATCCGAATGCCCGCTTCACCGCGCCGGCATCGCAATGCCCCACCATCGATCCCGATTGGGAAAATCCCAACGGCGTGCCGATCAGCGCCTTCATCTTCGGCGGACGCCGCGCCACGACCATGCCTCTGGTCTACCAGGCGTTCAACTGGAGCGCGGGCGTTTACATCGGCGCGACCATGGGCTCTGAGATGACGGCCGCCGCCGCCGGAACCATCGGCAAGGTTCGCCGCGATCCCATGGCGATGCTGCCCTTCTGCGGCTATCACATGGGCGACTATTTCCGTCACTGGATCCAGATGGGCCGGAATCTCAGCGAGACGCCGCGCATCTTCCACGTGAACTGGTTCCGCAAAGGCGAAGACGGCAATTTCCTCTGGCCCGGCTTCAGCGAGAACATGCGGGTTCTGAAGTGGATCATCGACCGCGTGCACGGCCGATCGCTGGGCAAGGAAACGCCGATCGGCTGGATGCCCCGCTATGAGGACATCGATTGGAAGGGCTTCGATTTCCCCAAGGAGAACTTCGATGAGTTGCAGAAGCGTCGATCGCGAAGCCTGGAAGCACGAGGTGATCGGTCACGAAGAGCTGTTCATCAAGCTGCACGATCATCTGCCCCCGAGATGGTCTACGAACGCGAACTGCTGATCTGCCGGCTGTAAAACTCTATCGATGAGAAAACGCCGCTGCCCTGCGCAGCGGCGTTTTCTTTTGTGGTTGCGATGGCCTGCGAAAATGACCGGTTAGCGAACTGCGTCGTTGTGCTTCTTGGCGTAGATATTCTTGCTCGCCTTGTTCTGTCTCTTGTTGAGTTGGCCTGCTCGCCCTTGGTCAGAGTGGCCGTTATGGCCTTGGCCATGTCCTTCTTTTCCGGTTGTCGATGCGCTGCTGCTGCGCTTTCCAGCTTGGCGCCTTCTTTCGGCGTGACCGCGCCGCTCTTCATGCCGTTGGCGATGCGATTCTGCTGGTTCTGCTCGCGGCTGTTCACTTGGTTGACGCGCGGATGGTTCGGGTCGTCCTTGCCAGGGCCTGCGCCTTGGGTGTTGGGGTTCTGGGCAAAGCCGGCAGTGGCAAGCAGTCCGCTGAAGGCCAGGGTAGCGATCGAGAAGAGCAGTGTGCGTTTCATGTGTCTACAAACCTAACTTCTTCTCCCAAGTTGCGAAACTATATTTCTTGCTTGAGCGACGAAACTTAAGTACCGCAGCATGGGTTCATAACACGTGGTACATCCGTTGTGGTAACCAGCCTCAATCCCATCCCGCCCTGCGCGGTACAATATCTCCCTATGGATCTTGAAACGCGATTCAGCAAGCTTTGCGCGAGCAGGATTTCGATGCCTGGCTGTTCTACGACCATCATCATCGCGACGAGATTGCCTACTCCATCCTCGGACTTCCCCGAGCTGCACGTGACCCGGCGCTGGTTTTATCTCATCCCCGCCAACGGCGAGCCGGTCAAGTTGAATCATCGCGTCGAGCCCCGCCATCTCGCCACGCTTCCCGGCGTGCAGCAGCACTACGGCGCATGGCGCGAACTGCACGAAAAGCTGGCGGCGATGCTCAAGCCCTACCGGCGCATCGCCATGCAGTACTCGCCGAACAATGACATCATGTACGTCTCGCTGGTCGATGGCGGAATGCTCGAGCTGATTCGCAGCTTCGGCGTCGAGGTCGGCTCCTCCGCCGACCTGGTTTCGCGCTTTGAAGCCACCCTCACCGACGAGCAGATTGCAACTCACTTTGCCGCCCGCGATGCCATGGACGCGATCATGGCCGCCGCCTTCAAGGAGATCGGACACCGCGTCCGCAACGGTGGCTGGGATGAGTGGGGCGTGCGCCAGTGGCTCGGCGAAGCCTTCCAGCGCGAGCACCTCGTCACCGACGATCTGCCCATCGTCGGCGCCAATGAAAACGCCGGCAATCCGCACTACGAGCCCACCGCCGAGATGCACCAGCCGATCCATCCCGGCGATCTCGTGCTGCTCGACATGTGGGCCAAAAAGGACACGCCCGGCGCCGTCTATTACGACATCACCTGGACCGGCGTCCTCGGCGAGCCCTCGGCCAAACATCAGGAGGTCTTCCGCATCGTGCGCGATGCCCGCAAGGCCGGCTCGCAGACGGTCATCGACGCCTTTGCCGCCGGCGCGCCGCATCGAAGGCTGGGAGGTCGATGAGGTCACTCGCGGCGTAATCGACAAGGCCGGATACGGCGAGTGGTTCGTGCATCGCACCGGACACTCCATCGGCACCAGTGTTCACGGCAACGGCGCAAATATGGACAACCTGGAAACCAAAGATACCCGACAGATTCTGACGAATACGCTATTCTCAGTAGAGCCGGGAATTTATCTGCCGGAGTTTGGCGTGCGCAGCGAAGTCGATGTCCTCGTCCACAACGGCCGGGCGCAAGTGACCGGACGGCAGCAGGAAGAGTTAGTGATTTTCTAAATGGCCAACGAAAAAACAATTGCAAACGCGGCTGAGCCGCAAGCGGGCGTCATGCCGGTGGTCGCACCGCTGGCGGGCTGGCTCATCCCCGGCGCCGGACACCTCATCCAGAAGCGCTGGATACGCGGCGCCCTCATCTTCGTCAGCGTCGTCGTGATGTTTTTCTGCGGCCTCGGCATGCAGGGCAAGGTCTACGGCTTCAATGCTCGGAGACCTGCTGGATATGCTCGGCTTTGTCGGCGACTTCGGCAACGGGGTGCTCTATTTCATCGCCCGTTCCATGGACTGGGGCCAGGGCGCCATCTTCCGCGCCACCGCCGATTACGGCACCAAGTTCCTGGTCTGCGGCGGCCTGCTCAACGTCATCGCCGCCATCGACGCGCACCACATCGCCATCGGGAAGAAACAATGACGCTCAACTTTTCTCACTTTACGGCGGCGCTCATCTTCTCGCTCTGCGCCTCCGTGGTCTTCGGCATCACGCAGCGCGACAACCCTCGCCAGATGATCCGCTACGGCCTCTACTGCTTCGGCTGGTTCATCGGCGGAGTGCTGGTGGCGGGCTGGGCCATGTGGCTCATCAAGCGGTAGGTTGTATTCGCCCGGCGCATTGAAGGCAAAATTTTTTCCACCCGCGGCCGGAGCAACAGACTTCGCCGCGCACGGGCTAGTTCGCTCACCAACATGCCACCGAAAACCCTGCGCCGTTCCATATCCGGTCGCCACCTCCGGAAGGCGGGGTACATTTTGAAACCCCCGCCGCGCCAATCTCATCCATCCCAATGGAGGATTAACGCAAGATGGCATTCGAAGTTCCTGCTCTCACATATGCATACGAGGCGCTTGAGCCCTATATCGACGCGCAGACGATGCACCTGCATCACGATAAACATCATCAGGCTTATGTGGATAACTGCCAATGCCGCCATTGAGAAAGCTCCTGAGCTGAAAGGCAAGCCGGCGGAAGAGATTCTCGCCAACCTGGCCGCGGTGCCCGAGGCGGTGCGCGGAGCCCTGCGCAACAATGCCGGCGGACACGTCAATCACTCGATGTTCTGGACCATCATGGCTCCCAATGCCGGCGGCGCGCCCACCGGCGCCATCGCTGAGGCCATCACCAAGACCTTCGGCGACTTCGCCCAGTTCCAGGAAAAGCTCAACGACGCCGGGGTCAAGCAGTTCGGCAGTGGCTGGACCTGGCTCGCGCTTGGTCCCGGTGGCTTGCAGGTGCTCTCGACACCGAATCAGGACAGCCCGATTTCGCAGGGTCTTGCTCCCATTCTCGGCAACGATGTATGGGAACACGCCTACTATCTCAAGTATCAGAATCGCCGCGCCGAGTACCTGAAGGCGTGGTGGAACGTTGTCAACTGGGCCGAGGTCAACAAGCGCTACGCGGCCGCGCTGAAGAAGTAATTCGCGCACCGCAATTCACGCCGCGTAATTCGCACACCAAAGACTCACTCCATGAATGACCCACTCAGCGGACGCTCTCAAGGCGTCCGTTTTCTCTTGCCCGGCACAGGGGATTTACACGTAATTTTTTTGTCATCTTCGCCAGCTCGAAGCGAAGCTCTCATCCGCCAGGGGTAGGATTGAGGAATAGGTGAAAAGCTGTGCAGGCTACGGACCAGAGCATCGGCGAAGAGATTGCCAATAGCATCTCGCACGGCGTAGGCGCAGCCTTGGCCATTGCCGGACTGATTCTGCTGACCCTGCGTGCCGCTCGAAGCCGGGGACGCTCGGCACATCGTCTGCTCTGCCATCTTTGGCGCCTCGGCGATCGTGCTCTACCTCAGCTCCACTCTCTACCATTCGCTGAGCCGCACCCGGGCCCACCGAGTGATGCACGTCGCTCGATCACGGCTCCATTTATCTGCTCATCGCCGGAACCTACACGCCCTTTAGCCTGCTCGGCCTGCGCGGCCCGCTAGGGTGGACGCTCTTCGGCGTCGTCTGGAGCTGCGCCCTCGTCGGCGTCATCGTCAAGGCCTTCGCGGCTGGCCGATGGAACGCGCTCTCCACCGCGCTGTATCTGGCGATGGGATGGGTGTGCGTCTTCGCCGTCAAGTCCATGTACGTGCTGTTGGCGCATCCGGTCTTCGTCCTGCTCTTCGCGGGCGGCATCTGCTACTCGGCGGGAATTCCCTTCTACGCCTCCAAGCGCAAGTACATGCACCTCATCTGGCACCTCTGGGTGCTGGGCGGAACGGCCTGCCACTTCGCCGCCATCTGGCTCATGGTGCGCTGAGGGATCCTCGCCGGTTGGTTAGGATGTTCGCGGCGGACCAATACGACCTATTGCCTAAAAAGTTAGGGCAACCTATCTACTTTTTCAGCAAGCGGGGCCCGCTTAACGGTTCTGTTTTGGAATTGTTGGATACTTGGCGATTGTTCGACAACTACCCGCGACGCACTCTAGAAATAGGCAGTGGCTCAGTTTCCGGATTGCCCCTGCTCCGCATCCAAGCAAATAAATAGCGCGGTCGGGCTGAGTACGCGGGACGAACGTGCTATTTTTCATGCGAAACAAACCTCATTAACTTGGAGAACGAATGTTTAAGACCCGTTACACAGTGTTTTCAGTGCTGGCAGTTCTGGCTCTGGCGTTTCTGCCCGGAACACTCGCAGCACAGGGCGACGGCCGGTACGTGATTCTAAGTGCGCAGTATGGCCATGAGCGCAGACATGTTGACGTGACTAACCGACTCAAGGAGTTAGCGAGAGCGGACCGTCCGATTCGGGTGAGCAACCAAGATTTTGGCGTTGATCCAGACCCAGGTGTGAAGAAGACGCTACGCATTTATGCGCGTGGTCCCAATGGGCAGGAAAAAATGTTCGAGTATCGCGAGGGCAGCGTGATTGATGGCCGCCAATTCCGAGGCTGGCGCGGTGGTGAATGGGGCCACGCTGAGGAATGGAGCGGCCGCTGGTAATCGGTTTACGCGAGCTTCGCTCTAAGCCATCCCCATCTCATCCATCGCCATGCGGCGCATGATGAACTTCTGCACCTTGCCGGTGACGGTGGTGGGGAAAGAATCGGTAAACTTGATGTACTTGGGCACCTTGAAGCCCGCAATTTCAGCCCGGCAGTGGGCCTGGATGGCATCGGCATCGAGAATAACGCCGTCATGCGGGATGATCCACGCCATCACTTCCTCGCCGTACTTCTGGCTGGGCACGCCGATGACCTGAACATCCTTGATGCCGGGGTAGACGTAGAGGAACTCCTCGATCTCGCGGGGGTAGATGTTTTCGCCGCCGCGAACGATCATCTCTTTGAGGCGTCCGGTGATCTTCACGTAGCCGTGCTCGTCCATGGTGGCAAGGTCGCCCGAGTGCAGCCAGCCGTCGGCTTCGATGGTTGCGGTGGTGCCCTCGGGATCATTGTGATAGCGGTTCATGACGAGGTAGCCGCGGGTGCAGAGCTCGCCGATTTCTCCCAGCGGAAGGAGCTGGCCCGTTTGCGGGTCCACGATTTTGACTTCCGTATGAGGCAGGGCGCGTCCGACGGTGGTGGTCTTGCGCTCCAGGGTGTCTTCGATGGTGGTCTGGGTGATGACCGGCGAAGCCTCGGTGAGGCCGTAACAGATGGTCAGCTCGCCGCAGTGCATCTCTCGGATGACGCGGCGCATGAGATCGATGGGGCAGAGCGAGCCGGCCATGATGCCGGTGCGCAGCGAGCTGAAATCGAATTCGCCGAGGCGTGGATGGGAGAGCTCGGCGATGAACATGGTGGGGACGCCATAGACGGCGGTGCAGCGCTCGTCGTGAACCGTCTGCATGGTGGCCAGCGGATCGAAGTAGTCGGCGGGAATCACCATGGTGGAGGCATGGGTGAGGCAGGCCATGTTGCCCAGCACCATTCCGAAGCAGTGGTAGAAGGGCACGGGAATGCAAACCCGGTCGCGCTCGGTGAGCTTCATGGAGTCGCCGATAAACTGGCCGTTGTTGACCACGTTGTAATGGCTCAGCTCGGCGCCTTTGGGCGCGCCGGTGGTGCCGCTGGTGTACTGGATGTTGATGGTGTCGTGAGGCGTGAGGCTCGCCTCACGGGCGCGCAACTCGGCGACAGGGACGCGTTCGCCTGCGGCGAGCATCGCCTTCCAGCTCATCATGCCGGCCGGGGGATTGTCTCCGATGTACACCACCTGGCGCAGATGGGGCAGGCGATCGGCGTGCAACTGGCCGGGGGAGCAGAAGTCAACCTCGGGCGCAAGATGGCGAAGGGTTTCGACGTAGTCACAGTCGCGGAAGCCGTGCTGCATCACGAGTCCCTTGCAGGTGGCCTGCTTGAGGACAAAACTGAGCTCGTGGGCGCGGAAGCGGAGATTGAGGTTGACCAGCACCACGCCGGCCTTGGCGGTGGCAAACTGCATCAGCACCCACTCGGACACATTGGTGGCCCAGATTCCGACCCGGTCGCCGCGCTCGAAGCCCACGGCCATCAGCCCCCGGGCGGTGCGCTCGACTTCCTCATGCAGCTCTCTCCAGTTGTAGCGCAGCTTCTCCTGGCTGAGGATGAGGGCGGGCGATTCAGGATGGCGCTCCGCCATCTGGTCCAGCACCTGGCCGATGCAGAGAAGCAGCAGCGGAGGATGCTCCGCGCCTCGGGAGTAACTGGTCGTCTGCGGCAGCACGGCACCGCTCGGCATTTGCATCGGCATGGCGTCAGAATACACGCGATCTTAAATGATGAGAACCGTTTTCATGAGGCGAACAGGCAATCGCGACCGCAGCGCCCGCTTCCGGCTACACTAGAGACGCTGCCGCGGCGAAGGCGGTGATTCGGCGCAGCACCAGCCTCGCCTCATTCCGCTGAACGAGGAAGATCCAGTGAGACGCGTCCGCACCTTCGCCCAGTCCACCGTCCGGCAGCGCACCTGGCCCCTGCTGGTGGATTTCGGCGTCTTCACCTGCGTCATCGCCGCCTTTTACGCCCTCACCGTCATTGCCCGCTATTGGTCTGCCGCCCCCGTGCCGGAGGCCGAGATCCTGCGTTCGCCGCGGGCGCTGCCGATCTACGCCTTTTACTCGCTCACGCGGATGGCGACCGCTTACGTGTTCAGTCTCGCCTTCGCGCTCTGCTACGGCTACATCGCCGCCTACAACAAGCGCGTCGAAGCCCTCATGATCGCCATCCTGGACATCCTCCAGTCGATCCCCGTGCTCAGCTTTCTTCCCGGCGTCATGCTGGCGATGGTCGCTCTCTTCCCTACCCGCCAGTTCGGTCTCGAACTCGGCTCCATCGTGCTCATCTTCACCGGACAAGTCTGGAACATGGCCTTCAGCTTTTACTCCTCCCTCAAGGCCATTCCCCGCGAGCTGCGCGAAGCAACCCGCATCTTCGGCTTCAGCCCCTGGCAGCGATTCTTCCAGTTGGAGCTCCCGTTCAGCACCATTGGCCTGGTCTGGAACTCCATGGTCTCCATCGCCCAGGGCTGGTTCTTTCTCATGCTCTGCGAGATGTTCGTCCTCAACAAACGCGACTTCCGTCTCCCCGGCCTCGGCTCCTACCTGCAAACCGCCGCCAATAACGGAGATAAAGAGGCCATGATCTGGGGCTTGACGACTCTCATCGGGGTCATCGTTCTGCTCGATCAGCTTCTCTGGCGTCCACTCATCGCCTGGGCCGATAAATTCAAGTTCGAGCAGGTCGAATCCGGCGCTTCGCCGCGTTCGCCTCTGCTCGCTCTGCTCTCCAACTCCACCCTATTCCGCGCCGTCGGCCATCACCTCATAACTCCGCTCACCGAGCGCATCATCGTCTCGCTCGCCTGTCCCAAGCCCGCAGCCGATGCCGTCCCGTCCGCCGGTTCGCGCACCGCAAAGGCTTTCGCCATCCTCGCCGCCGCCGCCCTCGGCCTGCTCGCCCTCTACGCCGTGGTGGAAACCGCTCTCGTGCTCTCCACCGTCTCCCACGCCGACCTCACGCTGACCCTGCGCTCGGCGGCTGCCACCCTGCTCCGTGTCATGCTTTCGCTGCTCCTCGCCCTTGCCTGGACGGTTCCTGTCGGCGTCGCCATCGGCTTCAATCCGCGCCTGGCGCGCTTTGCTCAGCCCTTCGCCCAGATTGCCGCCTCTGTCCCGGCCACCGCGCTCTTCCCCATCCTTCTTCTCGCCCTCATCAAAATGGGCGGAGGCATCAACATCGCCTCCATCCTGCTCATGCTCCTCGGAACCCAGTGGTACATCCTCTTCAACGTCATCGCCGGAGCCTTGGCCATCCCAAGCGACCTGCGCGATGTCTCTCGCATCTTCCGCTTCCCCATGCGCAAGCGTTGGACCACCGTCATCCTCCCCGGCATCTTCCCCTACCTCATCACGGGCCTCGTCACCGCATCCGGAGGTGCATGGAACGCCAGCATCGTCGCCGAATACTTCCGCCTCCAGGATCACACTTACTCCACCCTCGGCCTCGGCGCCCAAATCAATCGCGCCACCGACGCCGGCAACCAGAGCCTGCTCCTGCTCTCCACCATCGTCATGGCCGTCATCGTCGTCACCATCAACCGCCTCCTCTGGAAGCCGCTCTTCCGTCTCTCCGCAAGCCGCTACCGTCTCGACTCCTGATTGTTTTAGGCTGTCGTTCCGAGCAAAGCGAGGAATCCCCGCGCCGTCCAAATCTCCTGCGCGGCCTCAGCCGACGCTTGCCAGTCCGCATCCGGGGCCGTACGGATTTGTTCCTCTTGCATGGACTGCACTGAGTGCTCTTCGGGTTTCACGCCGTTTTGCCTCGTGGAATGAATCCCGGGATGCCGGTCCTGACCACTTCATTGAGCCTCTGTCTAGTCTGGATGTGATTGATCGCGTCAAACGCGTCCTCCGGAAGGATAGAGATGTCGAAATTCTCTCGCGCGCGGGCCGCACTCTTTGGCGTGGTAAGTAAAGCCGTGCCACGTTGCACCGCCCATGCCAGCAGCACCTGCGCCGGCGTCTTTCCAACTCGCGCTGCGATCGCCGTAATGACTGGATCATCGAGCGGCCCCGGCTTCGTCCCGTGACCCAATGGCGCAAAAGCCAGTAGCACCATGTTTTTCTCATTGCATAATTTGAGAAGCTCGGTCTCCGGCAGATATGGATGTGACTCGACTTGCACCACGGCTGGCTTGATTCTCGCTGATTCATAGATGGGCTTCAGCTCGTCTAAACTGATGTCCGAAAGTCCGATCGCCCGGCACTTGCCGTGGTCCACCAGACCTTCCATTGCCCGCCAAGTGTCCAGCAAAGTTACGCCGTGGTCGTAAAGGACATTGCCGTTTTGATCCCGCGGATCCTGATTGTCCCCGGGTTGAAATGCAAATGGAGTGTGAATGAGATAGAGATCCAGATACTTGAGCCCGAGTCTAGCGAGACTCGCCTCGAAAGCCGGTTCGACGCGCTCGGGCCGGTGATTGGAGTTCCACAGCTTTGTGGTAACAAAGAGATCTTCGCGCGCGATCCCTCCAGATGTGAGTCCTGCCTGCAATGCCTCGCCTACCTCGCGCTCGTTCCCGTATCGCTCCGCGCAATCGAAGTGTCGAAACCCGGCTTCCAGTGCGTCTCTGGTCGCAGTGATCGTCACAGCCAGGTCGGGAATCAGGGTGCCAAAGCCGAGTGCGGGCATCTGGCCGGCTCCGTGGTTGAGTGGAATTCTCGTCCTCCGCAGATCAGAAGATTCAGCCATGGTTATACTTCCAAGCTATTTTGCGTTCAGTATTAGCGTCCGGATTCAAAGATTAGATGCCGGGTGCCGCAACTCGCGCCCACGCTTTTCGGAGATAACCTGGGTAGCAATGACCTCTGCCTAAGCAGAGCTTCATGATTGCTGTTGCCGTGGTTTTCCACGCCCATCGACTCGAACTGTCACCGGCCCGCAACCGGCCGCAGCAGATGACCCAGCCACCCATCCGGGCGTCCGGCCTTGTTTCCCCAGGTCTGGTAAAGCCCCAGATAGGCGTAATTCTCGGTTTGCCCAATCACCGAATGTCCGTAGGCGAAGAGCAATTGCAGGCCAGGATGCTTGAAGTAGTAATACCCGCCCACATCCACCAGGGTTGCCGACTCCGTCTGGGGCGTCGCGAAGCCTTCCTTTTTGTGGAAGAACACTTCGCCTCCCAGCGTCATCTGCTTGCCGATATTTCGTTGCGCCAGCCATCCGGTGTAGAAAAAGTTGCAATATTCCCGCTGTGGCACCACCTGATATCCGCCTCCACCGTAAGCGGTCCATTCGCCCCAGCTCTTCTGAATCCAGAGCGGCAGCTTGTACCAAGCCTTCCCCACCCCGAGCCCTCGGCTCTGGTTTCCGGTCGGCAACTCCAGCATGGGATACGCTCCGATCTGCGGCCTGCGCTTCGTCTCTTGCACAAACCGAACCTTCGCGCCCACTTCGGTGTCCGTTAAGCCATACGCGCCGGGGCCAACTCCGCCCGGCAGGTAGATCCGGTTGTTGGACGGGACAACCGCGCCGAAGGGCAAAATGATGTGTAGTTGCAGGTTCGGAAGCGCACCCCAGTTGAATTCAAACGCCGGCCCTGTCGGGTCGGTTTCCACCGGCGTGCTTGACACCATGCTGAATTGATAAAACTCGTAGTGGTGGAACTCGACCGGCTCCGGGTCGTCGGTCTGAAAGGGAGGTCCAGCCCACAACTCTGTCGCGGTCAGCATCACCAGAAGGAAAAGGATCACCCTGGGAGAGTTGCGAGCAGCGTTCATTCCTGCTCCTCGATCGCCTTCTGACCTTGTCTCCCCGGAAGCGGCCGAAGGCCGAAGATCCCGGCAGAGTTTCCTCCGCCGGGATTTCGGGATTTCGATCCCGGGGTTTCGATCCGGGGTTTCGATCTAAGCAGCCTCGATCTAAGCGGCGAGACTGGAGGATCGGCTCGCGAAATCGATGATGGTTGGTTCAGCCAGCCTCTCAAAATCGCTGAAGGCAAGTTTGACAAGTTCCAGATGCGAGCCGGCGTTGAAGGCGATCTCCTTGTCGCGGGACAGTGAGGTGTCCACGTAAACGCGGAGACCATAGAGATTTCCGAATGGCGGCATCGCTCCGACCTCGCAATCCGGAAAGCGATCCTTGAACTCGCTCTCGCTTGCGAGAGTAACGTTGCCACTCTGGGTGAGCTTGGCAAACCCCGCCAGGTTCACTTGTTTCGATGCCGGCAGCACGGCCATGCAGAGTTCGCCATCTTTCTTCAGCATGACTGTTTTGGCCAGCTCATTTCCCGAAACATGAGCACTCGCGGCGATTCCCTGGGACGTAAATGCCTTGCTATGGGTAATCACGATGTACTTGACAGAGTTCTCGTCAAGAAACTGTCTGAGCTTCTGGATAGGCATGGAACCTCCTGCCGTGCGCGGTTGTGGGCTGCGCGAGGTGCGTACCGAGGACGCACCGGCTAGCTGATAGAGGTACTCGGGTTCTGCCACGGTCTTCCGGCTTCCGAAGACGCCCTGTATTCTACGACTGCCGTCCATCCGAAGCACGCACTATGAAACCTTAACCTGCATTATTCTTGAAGCGGCGGCGAGCGGCGGCCGCGCGGGATTTCGGCCCGAGGTCGAGGTGAACTACGCGGTTGCGCCCGAAGAGTTCCCAGTCGCATCAAACCGCCATCGGTTCATGGATGAAAACCGCTGCATGAAAATCTTTGCCGTACCGTTTCTCTTGCTAGGCGCGCTCCTAGCGCTCCCGGCTGCGGCTGGCGCCTGTGATCTCGACTCCGGCTATCGCCAGATGTACAACCTGGATTTTCCCGCGGCTCATCGCACCTTTCTGTCTTGCGAATCCGAGCAGCGACGCGATCCGCTGCCGCATGTCTCCAACGCCGCAGCCTATCTTTTCTCTGAGTTCGACCGCCTTCACATTCTCGAGGTCGAACTGTTCACCGACGATGCGCGCTTCGATGCGCGCGACCAAGCCAGGCCCGACGCCGCCGTGCGCGATGCTTTTATGGCCGAACTCTCCCAGGTGGAAGCCTTGGCCCAACCGCTGCTCGCCGCCAATCCCAACGACCGCAACGCGCTGCTCGCGCTGGTGCTGGCCAACGGACTACGCAGCGACTATGCCGCCATGATCGAGAAGCGCAACTTCGCCAGCCTCGCCTACATGAAAACCTCGCGCCGTCTGGCGCAGCATCTGCTGGAGCTCGACCCCTCTTGTTACGACGCCTATCTCGCGGTTGGAATTGAGAACTATCTGCTCGGAACCACGCCCGCGCCGGTGCGCTGGTTTCTCCACCTGGGAGGTGCTGAAACCGACAAGAACGCCGGAGTCGAGCGGCTCAGACTTACCGCCGCCCACGGACGCTATCTCGCACCCTTCGCCCGCCTGCTGCTCGCCGTCGCCGCCCTCCGCGACCACGACCGCGCCACCGCCCGATCGCTGCTGGCAGGACTCAGCCGTGAGTTCCCCGAGAACCAACTCTACGGCCGCGAGCTGGCGCGAATTCCCCAGTAGACTTCGGCGCAGACTCCGGTGCCGTGCGAACGCTCAGGCGCGTAGCACACTCCATCCGAAGGCAAGGCACTCTCTCACCCCGAGCTGCAATGGCGAAATTCTCCGCGTATGCACCGCCAGCAGCTTCCCGAACATTCCCGGTGAGCGCGCGAATCCCCGGAACATCCGGCTCCGCAGCCAGGGATAGTCGTCCATCCACAGCATCAGCTCGCCCATACGGCGCGGCAATGTGAGGATCCTCTCCTGCCTCCGCTGATACTCGCTCAAGTCTCCGGCAGCCATCGCATCCGCCAGCGCCGTGGCCTGCTGGAAAGCCAGGCTCAGGCCATCGCCAGTAATCGCATCGGCCCCGCCCGACGAGTCTCCCACCAGCGCGATGCTGCCGCGGATAACAGCCTTCAGTTTGCGCGTCACCGTCACCCCACCCACCGTTCTGTCGCTCGGCCTTTGCCCCGCCAGCCGCTCCCGTAGCTCCGGGAACGCGGGCAGCGCACTCTCCAGCCGCGTCGCTTGCTCCGAGCTAATGCGCGCCTGCGGCTCTGAGGTGATCCATGCCACGCAGACTTCCTCGGCGCCAACCGGAGTCACATACGCCTGCCCGCAATCCGCCCAGTGTACTTCCACAAACCGCGACCACGGCCGCATCGCGATGTGACTGCGGAATCCATAGCGCCGCCGGTAGACCGTACCCGCGCCCAGGCCCGCCATCTGCCGCAAGGAGGAGTTCTGGCCATCGGCACACACCACGTAGCGGCAGCGCAGCGTCTTTCCTCCGGCGACCACTTCGCACTGCCGCACGGCCTCCACCCGCGTGCCCCAGGCTAGGCGCACTCCCACTGCTTCTGCCCTTGCGGTCAGCACCTGGTGCAGCGCAATGCGCCGCATCCCAACTCCACTTCCCTGTACAAATCGCGCCTGCACAAATCGCGCACGGCTCTCACCCGCCGCGTCCACAAATCGAATTCCTTCCAACGGAGCTGCATCCACTCCGCTCAGTTCCACTCCAAGAGCGCGTAGCGCCAGCACTCCGTCCGGCATGATGCCTTCGCCGCACGCCTTGTCGATGGGCGGCCGCGCCGAATCCGCTACGGTCACGGAAAATCCCCGCTGCGCCGCCGCAATCGCAACCGCCAGGCCCGCCGGACCGCCGCCAACCACGAAGACATCTGTGCTCTGTGCGATCAATGGCTCACCCTACCAGCGCAATAAGACCAATTCCGCGCAGAATCCCGGCCCCATGGCCGCCAGAATCGAGTAGCTCCCCGCCGGCGGACGCCGCTCGCGTACAAACGTCTCCAGCACCACCAGCACCGAGGCCGAAGAGAGGTTCCCAACATTTCGCAGCGCCTCCCAGGAAGCATCCAGCGCGCCCTCCGGCAACCGCAGCGCCTCGGCGGTGGCAGCCAGAACCTTCGGCCCGCCCGTGTGCATGATCCAGCTATGAATGTCGGCCTTGGTGAGGCTATTGGCTTGCAGAAAATTGTCGACATCCTTCGCCAAGTGCTGAAACACCATCTCCGGAACACTGGGCGCAAGAACGATGCGGAAGCCCTTCTCGGAAATATCCCATCCCAT
>CAVTRQ010000021.1:0-96813 GCA_963737175.1 uncultured Acidobacteriota bacterium
CACGTCCTCGGTCTTGGGATAAAACGAGGAGCATGAGCCGAGCACTTGCGGGCCGCTGCTCTGCAAATTTGCTCCGGCAACAATCACCGCCGCCGCGCCGTCTCCGAACAGGGCGGAGGAGATCAGATTCGCCATCGAAAGATCGTCGCGCTGCCAGGTCAGCGAACACAGCTCCACTGAGATCAGCGCCGCCGCCTGATCCGGAAACGCGCGAACGTAATCGGCAGCCCGCGCGATCCCCGCGGCACCGGCAACACAGCCCAGCCCGAAGATCGGAATTCGTTTTACGTGCAGCGGCAACTTCACTCGATTGATCAGCCGGGCCTCGATCGAAGGGCTGGCGATTCCGGTGACCGAGACAAAAAAGATCGCGCCAATGTTTTCCAGCGTTAGCCCCGCCGATTCAACCGCCTTGAGCAGAGCCTGCTCGGCCAGCTCCTCGGCCGCCTGAATCCACTCGTTGTTGGCCTTGCCCCAGGTGTCCATCGGCAGATAGCCTCCAGCGGAAGCACGAAGTGCCGTCGCTCCACGCCCACGCTGGACATCATGCGGCTTAGGATTCCTGGATTCGGCACCTTGTCGTCCCATTGCGACTTCAGCGCCTCGGCCACCTCTCGCTGGCTGAAGCAATACTTGGGAAACGCCGTCGCTACTCCGCTGATCCGCATTCTTCCCTTACCTTGCAAGCTGGATTCTTGAACGAGCCGCTCGCCCGCATTGCACGTTGCGCCGGGCATACCTCGCCCGCAATCAAGCCATCCCGCAGGCGCGCGTCAGCCCTTCCAACTTGGATGATCATAACGCGCAAACGTTCTGGGGAACGGCAGCAGAGATTGAGTCAGGATCGTTGCAGAAATTGATTCGAGCCCAGAGCGCGTATTGCAAGGGCCGAGAGTCTGGAGAGGAATGGATGGGATGTGCAAAACGATGCGAAGAATAATAAGAAGAATCACAAGTCGGGCGCAGCCCACGAATCGCGCAGGCTGCGCTTGCTCCGGCTACTGCTTACTTGGGATGGAACTGAATGACCCGCCGGGTGGTCGAGCCTGCCGGCACCGGCGCTTCCGGAAACAGGTGGTGTTCCTCCATCGTATCGATCAGCATATCGATGAGCGACAGGACGATCTCCGGACGATGCCGAGCCTCTTCCACCAGGTGTCTGGAGCAAATTGCCTTCCCCTCCCAGTCCGGCAGCCCGCTATCCTCGATGTCGGCGAAAAATTGGTAGCGGCCCTCGTTCGGGCATTTCGCTTTGTGACACTTCTCCGCGTATTTCCTATTTGCATCGGGAAGATTGATTGCCACCAGATTGAACATGTTTGGATCTCTCCTTATGATTTTTCTTCCGCTGATCTTTTTCTTTGATGCATCGCGCTCAGCCGCCGGTGCCAGTTCTAGGGATTGCGCCGCTGCCCAGCTCACCCAACGTGCCTCGAAAAATCTGCATCAGTTCTTCATCGCTCAGCGCCGACTTTTTGAGAACCGAACGCTGCCGAATTTCGGGCAGCATTCGATTGGCAACGCTCCGAGTCGTCTCCACCCCGAGCCGCGACAGAACCTGCAACACGCCCTCCGAGCCCGAGTGCCGGCCGATCACAAACTCCGGTGTCGCCCTCCCCAGCTCCGCCGCCGAAAACAGCTCGTAGCTCTGCCGGTCCTTGATCAAGGACTGGCAGTGAATCCCCGATTCGTGCTGGAAAACCGCTACGCCCGTAATCGGCTGGCTCACCGGAATGGCGCGGCCAGCCGCCCTGGCGACCAGCTCGCATAAGCTCTGCAATCTGCGGCCATCGATCCCGCAAGGCCGCCCGAGCGAGTGCCGCATCGCCATCGCAACCTGCTCCAGCGCGGCATTGCCGGCACGCTCACCGATTCCCGTCACCGTGGCGCTGATGCTGCCGGCTCCGGATTGTATGGCCGCAATGGCATTGGCCGTCGCCATGCCCAGGTCGTTGTGACCGTGAAATTCCAGCACGGCCTCTCCGGCAAACTCGCGCAGACCATGAATCGCCGTCATCGTCTGCAATGGATTCCAGATGCCAACCGTGTCTGCAAGGCGAATTCGATGCACGCCTAGGGACGTAGCCGCGCTTACAAACTCCTGCAGAAATCCCGGCGCCGTGCGCGTCGCATCCTGCGCTCCTACCGAGACCCAGGCAAAGCGCTCGCGCGCGTGACCCACGATGGTCTGCAACTCCCGCATCGCCCAGCCCTGCGTCTTGCCAATCGAGCGGAGTTGAATCTCCGAAGTCGGAATCGCAATGTGGATCGACTCCAGTCCGCAGCCAGCCGTTGCGTCCACGTCCGTCTGGCGCGCCCGGCTCCATCCGGTCAGCCGCACCGGAAGTCCAAGCCCAATCATGGCGCGGATGTCGTCGCTCTCAGCCTCTCCCATCGCGGCAATGCCGCACTCCAGCTCGGGCACGCCCGCATCGCTGAGCGCCCGCGCGATGGCCAGCTTTTCGTCACGGCTGAACACTACGCCCGGCGCTTGTTCGCCGTCGCGTAGCGTGCAGTCGATGATTCGCACCCTTGATTGGATCATGATGTGCTCGCCTCAACCGCAACCTAGGTCAGCAGCAGGTCGGTGGCTTCCTTGCCCTCTTTCAGAGCATCCAGAATCTCGTCGATCTTCTCCTCGTTGATCGAGCCGTACCAGGAGCCCGCGGGATACACGACCATCAGCGGGCCATTCTCGCAGCGGTTCAGGCATCCCGTGCTGGAGACCATTACATCCTCCATGTCGCGATCGTTCAGCTCCGACTCGATGTACGGCAGCAGGTTCGCGGAATCCTTCTTGTGACACATGCCCTGGCTCTCCCCTTTAAGCCGGAAGCTGGCGCAAACTAGTATATGGTGCGTCGGTTTCTGCATTGGTTTTCTCCTTCGAAATAAAGCCAAGCTGTTTAAGCGCAACCTGTGCCCGTACCCTCGCATCCTGAGCTTCCGCAGGACTTGAACTGCTTCTTCATCGCCGCCGGAACGTCTCCGCTGCGATGCAGACTCTCCATCGCCGGTGCAATCAGCCCGGAGGCCTCGATCACCCGCAGCCCGCTGTTTTCCATCACCCAGCGCGGCGCCCGTCCCACTCCGCTGACCAGAATCGAGTGGCAATCTTCAATCGACTTGGCCAGCTCGCGCCAGCGCTGATTGCCGGCGCCTGCCTCGGGAGTTTCGCGCATCTCCACCAGCCTCGGTTTGATCTCGTCGTGCTCGAAGATCCACAGCTTCTCGGCTTCGCCCAGATGCTGGTTGATGAGAATTCCCTCCATGCTCGCGACCGCGACATAAGGGCGTCCCGAGCGATCGTCCAGCAATCCATTCGCGGAGTCGCGCATCAGGCTCACCAGCTCAGAGGACTGGTCCGCTCCCAGCAGACCGACCGCATCGGCGCGGCATCGCGTGCAGTGCTCCATCTGCGGAAGTACCTTGGCAACCTCGGCGCGAATCTTCTTCACCTCGGCGAGCGGCAGCTCGCCCATCTCCGCAAACGGCGTTCCCGCAACCGGATACAGCGGAATGCAGTTCATCACGTCGGCGCCCAGCGCGCGCATCTCCTCGGCCACCACTTCCACGTGATCGTCATTGACTCCCGGCACCAGGATCGTGTTGATCTTCAGCAGTCACTCCGGCCGCCTTCAGCGCCTTGATCGCTGCAAGCTGGCGCTCCAACAGAATCCGCGCCGCCGCCTCACCGCGATAAATCGTCTTGTGATCGCGCACCCATGAGTAAATCTTCGCTCCGATCGCGGGATCGATGGTGTTCACCGTGATCGTGACGTGGCTCACCTGCAGGCGCGCCAGCTCCTCGGCGTAAGGCGCGATGTTCAATCCGTTGCTGGCAACGCAGAGCAGCATCTCGGGATACTTTTCGCGAACCAGGCGCAGGGTCTCAAGCGTCTCATCGGGGCTGGCAAACGGATCGCCCGGTCCGGCAATCCCCACCACCTTCAATTGCGGAACCCGCTCCAGCACCTTGTCCAGATAGGCCAGCGCCTGCTTCGGTTCCAGCACCGCGCTGGTCACGCCAGGACGGCTCTCGTTCATGCAATCGAACTTGCGATCGCAATAGTTGCACTGGATGTTGCACTTGGGCGCCACCGGCAGGTGGATACGTCCCGTGGTGTGACGAACGTCCGAGTTGAAACAAGGGTGTTGAGTCAGATCCAGTGGCATCGTGTGCACCTCTACAAATAGCTGTAGCCGATTGAGGATGAGTCCTGCTTCACTTCCAGCAGGGTGTTGACGATGAGATCGAACAGTTGCTGCGCACCGCGATAACCGAGATGCAGAATGCGTTGTCCTCCGATGCGGTCATGAATCGGAAAGCCTACCCGGATCAGCGGTACCCCAAGCTCGCGCGCCAGCTTCGCGCCTTTGCTGCTCCCGATCACAAAGTCCGGCTTCAGTTCCTTCCACTCCACCTCTTCGGCCATGGTCATGAAGTCAACCCCGTCCCGCACCGCAACCGTCTTCGCGCAGGTGGAGTGGTAACTTCCGCAATGCTCGCCGCCAGCGCGCCGCTCTTGCCTCCGGAGGCGCACAGCACCGGAACCACCCCGGTCTCCGCCAGAAATGACGCCAGTCCCACCACCATGTCTTCATCGCCGAAGACAATCGCCCGCTTGCCGAACAGATACTTGTGCCCGTCCACGTAGGCGTCCACCAACCGTCCGCGCTCCCGCCGGTATTTTTCCGGAGTCTCGTTGTCCCGTAAGCTCTTCCATGGCCGCAAAGAACGCGTCGCTCTCGTGAACCCCGATCGGCAAACCGATTCGCGTCGCCGGAACCGCGAAGCGCTCCTGCAGAAACGATGCCGCCGTAGACTTTGCCCGCAGGGTGCGTCCGAACTCGATGCTGGCCTTCGCCGACGACGTCGCGCGCAGCGCCGCAATCGTCGTGCCGCCCTCGGGAATCTTGTGGTACTTCTCCATCGACTCGCCGTCGAGGGTCTCCGAGTAATCAGGAAACAGCGTCGCCGGCATCGCAAAATCCGCTGCCACTTCCTTCAGAAAACGCAGATCCTCGGCCGACACCAATCCCGGAAACAGATTCACGGAGCTGCTGACATAGCGCGCGGCTCGCACCGGCCTCCGCCAGTTGCTCAACCACGGCGCGCACCGCGTCGTGGAAGCCATCGATGTGCGTGCCGGTGTAGCTCGGCGTGGAAACATGCACCAGCAGCGGCCTCTCGGCTCCCGTGCATCTTTTCGCGATACTCATGCAGCAGTCCGTGCACGTCTTCGCCGATCGTCTCGGTCAGGCAGGTGGTCGCAATTCCGATCAGCGTCGGATGATACTGCGAGGTCACGTTGTCCAACCCCTGGCGCAGATTCGCTCCGCCGCCGAAGATCGTGGTGGCCTCGCTGAAGCCCGAGGTCGCAATGTCCATCGGCTCGCGAAAATGGCTGATGATGTAGCGCCGCATATAGGTCGCGCAGCCCTGCGATCCATGCAGAAACGGAAGCGCACCGGCGATGCCGCGCATCACCAGCGTCGCTCCCAGCGGCGCGCAGGCCTTGCAGGGATTGCGCGTGGAAACCCAATTCGGACGCGGTGCGCTCTTCGTGGTACGGACCGGGGAACTCATTTCACCACCTCCAGCGCGGTTGCCGCGTTTGCGCGGAGTCAGCCGCCACACCGGGCTCATCACGCTGCCATAAACCTCGCGCGCAAAATTCACCATGCCCTCAAATCCTGCCAGCGCTTCCTTGCGCTCGTGGTTGTGATCGCAAAACCCGATGCCAAGCTTGTAGGCGATGGGGCGCTCTTTCACGCCGCCGATGAATACGTCCACATCCTTTTCCTCAAGGAAGCTGGAAAGCTCCAGCGGGTTCGAATCGTCGGCGATGATCGTGCCCTCGTCGCAGAGCTCTCTCAGTTGCTCGTAGTCGTCTTTGTTGCCCGTCTGCGAGCCCACCATCACCGTCGTCATTCCCAGCAGGCGCAGCGCGCTCACCAGCGAAAACGCCTTGAACGCTCCGCCCACATAGATCGCCGCGCGCTTGCCCTCGAGCGCCTTCCGGTACTCGGCAATCACCGGCATAATCCGTTCCAGCTCTTCGCGAACCATGCTCCTGCGTGCGCTTGAGCATTTCCTTGATTCTTAAAGTGGCGCGCAACGTCGTAGAGCGACTTCGACATATCTTCCACGCCAAAGTAGGAGACGCGGATGAATGGAGTCCCGTACTTCTCCTTCAAGCTCTTCGCCAGGTGCGTCATCGAACCCGAGCACTGCACCACGTTCAGCGCCGCTCCGTGAGCGCGCCGGATATCGTCGATCCGTCCGTCGCCGGTAATGCAGGAGACCACCTGCACGCCCATGCGCTCGTAGTATTTGCGGATCATCCAGGTCTCGCCCGCCAGGTTGAAGTCGCCCAGGATGTTGATGCTCAGCGGGCTGATGTCCTCGATCGGCCCCGTTCCCACCAGTTGCAGCAGCGCATCGCACGCCGCGCTGTATAGCCATCCTTCTTCGTTCCCTTGAAGCCCTCCGAGTGCACCGCCAGCACCGGAATTCCCTTTTCCAAGCTCACCCGCTTGCATACGGCCTCCACATCGTCGCCAATCACCCCGACGATGCAGGTGGCGTAGACAAACGCCGCCTTCGGTTGGTGTGCGTCGATCAGTTCGCAGAGCGCGGCGTGAGCTTCTTTTCGCCGCCGTGCACCACGTCCAGCTCTTGCATGTCGGTCGAGAAGCTGAGCCGGTGCAGCTCCGGTCCCGAGGACAGCGCGCCCCGAATGTCCCAGGTGTAGGAAGCGCAGCCGATCGGCCCATGCACAATGTGCAGGGCGTCGGCGATGGGATACAGTACGACGCGCGAGCCGCAGAAGACGCAGGCGCGCTGGCTCACCGAACCCGCAACGCTCTGTTTCTCGCAGTCGAGCTGGAAGGTCTGCTCCTGACCCTTCCGGTACACCTGCCGCTCGCGCCCCCGTAAAATATCTGCCATCGCCTTTTCCTTAAACCGACACGTCGATCAAAACGTTGAACTGCAAACTACATCGTCAGTTCAAAGCGTTCCTCGGGAGCATCACGATCCTGGCGATCCATCAGCACTCCCAGGATCTTTTCCAGCAGCCGCATCGCACCCTTGTAGCCAACCGTCGGAAAGTAGGAATGTCCCACCCGGTCCAGGATCGGAAAGCCATGGCGCACGAAGGGAATATCTTCATCGCGTGCAATGTACTTGCCGTAGGTGTTGCCAATCAGCACATCCACCGATTCCTGCTTGATCCACTGATGCATCAGGTACATATCGGCCTGTGCTCCCGCTTTAATCTTCGCCTCCGGAACGTTGCCGCCCAGTGCCTCCGCTGACCCGATCCTCAAACTTCGGCGTCGGCGTGCCGGTCACCACGTACACCGGCTTCATGTCCAGCAGGGTCAGGAATTCCGTCAGTGACACCAGTTGGTCCGGGTC
Source organism: uncultured Acidobacteriota bacterium (assembly GCA_963737175.1). GTDB lineage: Bacteria > Acidobacteriota > Terriglobia > Terriglobales > Acidobacteriaceae > TOLSYN. The sequence goes on from CAVTRQ010000021.1 coordinate 7,427, forward strand.
TCCAAACAGCGCAACCCGCTTGCCGTGAAGGTACTGGTGCATGTCGGAGATCACGTCGAGCAGTCGTCCCGCGATCGTCGGTAATCACGTCCGGAACCTTCACTCCGGCCATCGTGCGCAGCCTGTCGATGAAGCGGTCGGTGGCCTGCAGGCCAATCGGCAGCTCCAGCATTTCGCCCGCCACGCCACACTTCTTTCTCAGTGCATCCACCGCTGCCGTCGAGCCCGAAAGTCCGAGTCCCAGGGTGCCAATGCTGCCGCCCGAACTCCGTACCTGCTCGACCGTCGTGCCGCCCTTGGGATAGAACTCGTGCTTGCCCGTGTGCGGCACATCCAGCACGTCGGAGGTGTCCGGATACATCACGACGTCGATTCCCATCTCGTGCGCCAGGCATTTCAGTTCGCGCATGTCGGAAGGTTCAACCCATCCCGGAATCAGGTTCACCTGATTGCTCTTCGCCGCCTCCGGATCGGCAAAGTAGGTGACCAGCGCCTTGGTCATGCTGGAAAAGCCGGTGACGTGCGAGCCCTGGTAGCTCGGCGTGTTGCAGTGAATCACGTGCTTGCCTTCCGGCACCTTGCCTTCGGCAACCGCCTTGGCCACGATCTGCACCAGGTCGTCGCCGATGGTCTCCGACAGGCACGTGGTGTGTACGGCGATCACGTCCGGGTTATAGACCCCGAAGATGGTCTGAATCGCCTGCAGCAGATTCGCCTGTCCGCCGAAGACCGATGTGCCTTCGGTGAACGAACTGGTCGCCGCCATCACCGGTTCCTTGTAGTGGCGGGTCAGGGTGCTGCGGTGGTAGGAACAGCAACCCTGCGATCCGTGGCTGTGCGGTAGGCAGTTGTGCAGCCCCAGCGCCGCGTACATCGCGCCAATCGGCTGGCAGGTCTTGGCCGGATTCACCGTAAGTGCGGTGCGTTCCACAACCTCATCTGTAGTGTGTCGCAAAAGCATAAAGCATTCCCTTTCTGCTCCATGAGCAGTCCTGGGTCGCATAACTGGTCTCGCATCAAGTGCTGGCTGAAGCCTTCGTATCCGGCGTCTAGTCGGCGGCCACTTCCTCATGTTTCTCCGCCTGCGGCTGCCAGGGCGGAGTCACATAGCGACCAGATCTTCATGTTCACCATGCGGTCGATGTCCTTGTAGAAGTTGATCGCTCCCCGGAAGCCCGCGTACGGCCCACCGTAGTCGTAGCTGTGCAGTTGCTTGCAGGGAATTCCCATCTTCTGCACCCCGAACTTCTCCTTGATGCCGGCGCAGAAAATGTCAGGCTTGTAGATCTCCAGCAGCCGTTCGGTCTCGTGATGGCTCAAGTCGTCGATCACCAGTATGTCGTCGTCCATCTCCGGCATCATGCCGATGTAGTCGCGGAACTCCATCTCGGTCAGGCCTTCGAGCTTCGCCATCTGCTCCGGAGTTCTCCGTGCGCGATAGCGCTCCGGATCGGGAACCACTTCGAGTTCCTCAATGTTCTTGCTGTCCGCATCCACCTTCAGTCCGGGCAGTACCTTGCGGCCTTCGTAGTCGTCGCGGTGGCCGAATTCGTAGCCGGCGGCGATTGTCTTCATGCCGATTTCGTTGAAGAGTTGCTGGTAGTGGTGCGCGCGCGAGCCGCCCACGAACAGCATCGCCGTCTTTCCCTGGCAGCGCGCTTTCACCACCGCGCGCGTCGCTTCCACGATCGCCATCTCCTCGGCGATCACCTGCTCCACCCGCGCCTTCAGCTCCGCGTCCTCAAAGTATTCAGCGATCCTGCGCAGCGACTTCGCCGACGCATCGGCACCGATGAAGTTCACCTTCATCCACGGAATTCCGAAGCGCTTCTCCATCATCTCCGCCACGTAGTTGATCGAGCGGTGGCACATGACGAGGTTCAAGTCGGCGGTGTGCGCGTTCGCCATGGTGTCATAGGTCGAGTTGCCGCTGAACGTCGAGATCTGCTTGATGCCGCAGCGCTCCAGAAGTGTCTTCCAGCACAAAACCGTCGCCGCCGATGTTGTACTCACCCAGCAGGTTGATCTTGAACTTATCGTCGTGCGGCGTTTCGTTCATGTCCAATGATGTGCTTGAACACACCGTTGTTGGCGATGTGATGTCCTGCCGACTGGCTGACTCCGCGGTAGCCTTCGCAACTGAAGCCGAAGACGTTGATGCCAAGCTCGGCCTTCATCTCCCGCGCCACGGCGTGCACGTCGTCGCCAATCAGTCCGACCGGGCAGGTCGAGAAGATCGCAATCGCCTTGGGATGAAAGAGATCGAAGGCCTCTTTCACCGCGGCCTTCAGCTTCTTCTCGCCGCCGAAGACAATGTTCTCTTCCTGCATGTCGGTGGACAGGCAGTAGGTCATGAAATTCTGGTCGTCCAGCGTCGCCGGACGCGTCTGGTTGCGCCGCGTCAGCCAGGCATAGAAGCTGCACCCGATGGGGCCATGCACAATGCTGAGAATGTCGCGGCTGGGGCCAATGACCACGCCCTTGCAGCCGGCATAGGTGCAGCCGCGCTGGGTAATGATGCCAGGGCTGGTGCGCACATTCGCCTTGATCTCCGGCACGCTGCCGTCTTCACGATGTTCCGTTACAACAATCTGCTCGGAGCGCTTCTGGCGAAGCTTCTTCGGATAGATCTGAATCAGTTCTTCTTTGACAACGCGCGGATCTTTCGACATAGCTCACTCCAATATCTGTGGCTGGCCCTCATCGGGCACAGCTATGTTTCGTCGCCGTCACGTGCCCGTGGATTAGGCAACGACCTCCGTGCCCGGCGGCAACGCCGTCAACCAGGCCGAAGTCGATCAGCAGCTTTTCCAGTTCGTCAATCGGCAGCGGCGTCGGAATCACGAACATCTTGTTGCTGTCGATCGCCTTGGCCAGCGCGCGGTACTCGTCCGCCTGCGGGCAGTCCGGATTCCACTCGATCACCGTCTTGCGGTTGATCTCGGCGCGCTGCACGTCGTTGTCGCGCGGAACGAAGTGGATCATCTGCGTGCCCAGCTGGCGGGCAAATTCGGCGATCATTTCCATCTCGTTGTCCACCTTGCGGCTGTTGCAGATGATGCCGCCCAGGCGTACGCCGCCGGCTTGCGCAAACTTCACAATGCCCTTGGAGATGTTGTTGGCCGCATACATCGCCATCATCTCGCCCGAGCACACAATGTAGATCTCCTGCGCCTTGCCTTCGCGCATCGGCATCGCAAAACCGCCGCACACCACGTCACCCAGCACGTCGTAGAAGACGTAGTCGAGATCCGTCTTCGTAGGCGCCAAGCTGCTCCAGCAGATTGATCGAGGTGATGATGCCGCGTCCCGCGCATCCCACGCCCGGCTCCGGTCCGCCCGACTCGGTGCAGTGCACGTCGCCGATATCCTGGGCGCGAGCACGTCGTCCAGATCGACTTCGTCGCCTTCATCGCGCAGCGTGTCCAGCACCGTCTTCTGCGCCAGGCCGCCCAGCAGCAGACGGGTCGAATCCGCCTTGGGGTCGCAGCCGACCACCATGATCTTCTTGCCCATTTCGGCCAGTGCCGCCACCGTGTTCTGGGTCGTCGTGGACTTTCCGATTCCGCCTTTGCCGTAGATCGCGATGCTTCTTCTCGCCATGTCCGTGCTCCTTTATAAGAGTTCGTCAGTTGCCTGAAGGCTGTGAGTACACTTCATCCCGGCATCCGGATGGGATGTGGGTACACCGCGCCTCATGAATCGTCATGGGCGTGCTGGTCATGGCGTGCGGTAGAATTTGTCAGTAGAGGGATTCGTCCTGCCGCAATGACAGGGCGCTGGAACTTTGGCTCGGTCGGGGAGCCGGTCAACCGAACGCAAGCTACAGCGCCGCGTCGATCTGGAAAGGAACATTCAGCTTGGGCGACGATCTCGGTCGCCAGCTACTTGCTCCTGTGTAGTAATTAGACAGTACGATGGATCTCGGCTCCGGCGTCCAATTCATTTTCTTTATTGCCGCGATAACCGCAGGGGCATCGACAATCTATCACCCGGCGGCCGCACATAAACATATGGTTATGGACAACATAAGAACTTTCAATTGGCCTTCCCGCGGTACTTGCGCTTTACTCTCCCTATAATACCCTGCAGAAACCCGCGTGGCGCCGGGGGAGAGGTGTGAACTAGAGTATGCGCAAATCAGGAAACGACGCAGCGCGCTTGGCAAGTTGCCATCCTGCATCGTACAAGCCGAATCGTCAGCTCCGGCCTCTCGATCGACGACATGCTGCAGGAACTCGTCGCCATCACGGTCGAGGTGACGGCCTGCGATGCCTGTCTGGTCTATCTGCCCGATCACGAGACCGGAGACATCGTGCTGCGCGCGTCCCAGTTGCCCCATGACGCCGAGATCGGCGCCGTCCGCCTGAACCTGGGCGAAGGCATCGCCGGATGGGTCGCCCAGCACAGCTCGGCGGTGGCACTCTCCAACCACGCCTTCGCCGACTCCCGCTTCAAACACTTCACAACCCTGATCGAAGACACCTACGAAGCTCTCATCTCCGTCCCCCTGGTGCGCGGCGGAGAGGTGATCGGCGTGCTCAACGTCCATCATCGCGAACCGCACGAACACACCCCGGAGGAGATCTCCGTGCTCTGCTTTCTCGGGGAGCAGATGGGTGGGGCCATTGCCTACTCCGCCCTCGCCGAGCACAACATCAAGCTCAAGAAGGAGGCGATGCTCGTCCGCCAGCAACTGGAGGAGCGCAAGATCATCGAGCGCGCAAAGGGAGTCTTGCAGCAAAGCTTCGGATTGAGCGAAGAAGAAGCCTACCAGCGTCTGCGCGACGAGAGCCGCAGGCTGCGCCGCACCATTCGCGATGTCTCCGAGGCCGTGCTGCTCGTCGAGGGCCTTGGCCAGGAGCGGCCGCGCCCAAAATCCGACCCCGGCGACAAACGATAAACCGCGACTGCGGCACCGTCGCCGTAGCAAAGCGCGCCGGCGTACCTGCCTAAATCGGAACTTCTTCTCTCTCCGGACTCTGCTTCATCTCTGAAAAACGAATCGCATTCATAATCAGCCCCGCGCAGGTGTCAAGCCCCAGCGTGCTGTTTACGCACAGGTGATACAGTCCTCGATCGGTGATGTCGCAACCGTAGTAATCCTGTATATAGTGCAGGCGCTCGGCATCGATCCGGTGCAGCACGGTCTCGCAACTCCCGTTCATGCGGGTGGCGATGTCTGCATCCGCTCCAGCTTCTCCGCCATCGGCGCGTACACCAGCACGTGAAGCGCCTGCGGATCGTTGCGCAATACGCACTGCGAGCCGCGCCCGATGATCACGCAGTGGCCCGCCTTGCCCGCCTCTTCGATCACGTGGGCGGTGAATTGTTGCAGCGCATCGCGGTCCACTCCCGTGTCGGCAACCCCGCCCACGTAAACCTCCGGGCCACCGTGACGGAAGCCGTTCAGCACCCGCTCCCACCACGCGCTGCATTGTTCGTCCGCCTCTTCGGCCCAGCTGCGGTCGATCTTTCCCATGGCGGCCACCCGTTCAATGATCTGGCGGTCCACCAGTTCCCACCCCAGCCGCTCCGCCACCCGGCGTCCAACCTCGGCTCCGCCGCTGCCGTACTCTCGTGCGATGGTCACAACGTTGAACATTCTTTCCTCCTGGAGCAACTCGGCTCGCCGGTGACCGGCAGAGCACAAGTTAGAACTGCCGTAGAATGAACTTCGACCCGTCTTTCCAAATACGTCTCGAACTATGTCCAGTCCGAATCCCCAAATCCCGCGCCACTCCGCTGCTTCCGGGCGCGCCTGCGATCTCCTCACCGGAGCGTTTCTCTTCCTCGCCACCGCCGCCTTCGTGCTCTGGCAGAACGCCCACCTCACCGTGCTCTGGGATCTCAGCTACATCCTGGAAAACGCCACCCGCATCGCGCTCGGCCAGATTCCGTATCGCGACTTCCCGTTTCCCTACGCGCCGCGGCACCTTTCTCGTGCAGGCCGCCATCATCAAGCTCTTCGGACGCGTCGTTCTCCACCACTATCTCTACGCCGCCGTCACCGCCGGCGCTCGCCTCGCTGCTCACCTGGCGCATCCTGCTCCGCCTGCTCGCCGCCTCGCGCGCTGCCCGCGCGCCTCATCGCTTTTCTGCTGGCCGCGCCGCTCATCTTTCTCGGCACCAGCAGCATCTTTCCCCATCCGTTTTACGATTCCGACTGCACCCTCTTCATCCTCTTGTTGCACTTGGCTGCTCTTGCGTCTGGAATCCGCAAATTTTCCCGCCGCTTTCCACCTTCGCCGGCGGAATCCTGCTCGTCCGTTCCGCTCTTCATCAAGCAGAACACCGGACTCGCCTTTCTCCTCAGCGCCGTCGTCTGCATCGCCTTTCTCGGGATTCGACGCCATCGCTTCCGCGTCCCGCTGCTCTGCTCCTGGCCGGAGCCGCCACCGGATGCGCCTTGGCCCTCGCGCTCATCCATTGCACCGCCGGCCTCGCCAACTATCTCCACTGGACGGTTCAGTTCGCGGCCTCGCGCCGTCTTCCCGGCCTCGCCACCATGCTCGGCGTCTATCGCGACCCCGCACTGCTCTGGATCTATCTCGTCTTCGCTCTCGGCCTCGCGCTTTTCCTGCTCCGCCCCATGTTCTCGGCGCACCAGGCTACGCGCTCCCGTCAGCGCGCCATCGGCTGGCTCGCCGCGGCACTTCTCGCTCTGCCATTTCTCTGGGCCTTCGCCGCGCTCTTTCTGCAGCAGGATGCCTCCGACCGCGTCGAAGCTCTCCTCCATCTCTGGCCCGTGCTGCTGATCGCGTCGCTTGCGCTTTGCCCTGTGGCAGCTTCCACGCGCCGCCACCATCGCGCAACTCGTTCCTCTCATCCTCCTCGGAAGCCATCCACGGAGCCTTCCTCTCGCAGCAGCTCTGGGGCTCGACCTACGCCCTCTGGCCCCTGTTCATGATCCTGCTCGCAACCATCCTCATCGCCCTCGCCCCGCGGCAGCAGCCGAGCCGCTTCGGCAAAGGATTCGCCAATCGCCATGCCAGCGCCGCAACTGTGCTCTGCCGCTCACCGCCTTCACCGCCGTCGCCTCGTTCGTGCTGCTCATCACCGGCGCCTACTACGCGCTCAGCCACGAGCGCCTCGATTACGCCGATCTCTCCGGAGACACGCTGGCGCACTCCAACCTCCCGGCTCTGCGCGGCCTCGCCATGCGCGGCAGCTATCTCCCCGACTTCGAGGAACTCGTCGCCTACTCCGAACCGCAACATTCCCTCCGCGACGGCGATGCCATCCTCATGCTTCCCGGCGAAGATCTTTTCTACTTCACCACCGGACGCACTCCGCAATTCCCCGTCCTGCTGTTGGACAACACGGTGAACCCCTACTCCGCGGCGCAAATCGTCGAACTTGCCCGCCAGCGCAATGTCGGCTGGCTCATCGTCAAGCGCACCCTGCAACTCCAGGAGGAGCCGCTCTCCTTCCGCCCCCAACTCCTCGATCTTCTCTCCCGCGATTTCTAGCCCGCCGACTCCCTCAACAACTACGACATCTACCGCCGCAACAGATGTAGCGCACGCAACAAGGCCGGAGCATCTGCACCGGCCTCTGGTTCCCGCCTCTTCGCCTGTCCCCACATCTCCCTTGCTACACCCGGCGTAGCCAAATCTCCTACACCCGGCGCAGCCAGACCTCCTGCACCCGGTGGTCCGATCCCTTCTGCATCACCACCTGTGCCCGCTCCCGTGTCGGAGCCACGTTCGTCACCAGGTTCACCAGGTTGATCCGCTCCCACACGTCCGTGGCAAACGCCTTCGCCTCCTCGTCGCTCATCTCGGCAAAGCGATGGAAGAACGAGCGCGGATTGCGGAACGCCGTGTTCTTCAGCAGCAGAAATCGCTCCAGGTACCACTGCCGGATGTGCGATTCCTCCGCGTCCACGTAGATTGAAAAGTCGATCATGTCGCTGGCAAAAATCTTCGGCGTCCGCATCCCGCCCAGCAGTGCAACTGCAGCAGGTTCAGCCCCTCCAGAATCAAAATCTCAGGTCGCCGGATTTCCAGAAACTCGTTCGGAACAATGTCGTAGCTGTCGTGCGAATACACCGGAACCTTCAGCGTCGGCACTCCCTGCCGCAGCGCGATCATAAATTCCAGCATCTTGCGCAGGTCGTAGCTCTCCGGAAAGCCCTTCCGCTCCATCAAGTCCGCGCTCTTCCAGCACCTTGTTCGGATACAGAAAGCCATCGGTGGTCACCAGCTCCACCGACGGATGATCCGCCCAGCGCGAGAGCACCTCGGCCAGCACGCGCGAAAACGTGCTCTTGCCCACGGCCACGCTGCCGGTCACCGCAATCATGTAGGTCGGCCGATGACTCGGGCGTCCCAGGAACGAATCCTTCACCCGCACCAAGCCGGTCGCCATCGCAATATGAATGTTCAGCAAACGCCCCAGCGGCAGATAAATCGCCTCCACCTCTTCCAGCGACACCGGATCGTTCAATCCGCGCAACGCATCCAGATCCTCGTCGCTGATCTCCAGCGGCATATTGGCTCGCAGCTTGGCCCACTGATCCCGGCTGAACTTCTCATATAAATGCGGAAACATGCTGCGCATCTCCATCGCATTGCGGCGCTCGGCTGTGTCGACTTCTCCCATCCTGTCCCCTTCGCGCTGGCTCGGATTCCACGGCCAAACGCACGCAGCCTTCGAGTGTAGATCACCCGCGCCCGGGACGCCACGTTTGTCTCTCTCGGGCCGCAAAAGGCTCCGGCCTGCTGCGGGCCGGAGCCAGGTTGTGGATACCCTACCCAGCGACCGGTCTAGAAGTGGAAGCCTAGTTGCGCCGTGTAGCTGCGCGGCGTGACATAGTGCGTTCCGCTGAAGGTGGAGAGAAAGTTATACAGCGCGTAGTTGTTGGCCAGGTTGATGACCGTGAACTGAGCGCTCCACTTGTATTTGTCTCCGTGGAACAGGTTGTCGTCTCCGAGGACAAGGTCGAACAGGTTACGCTGCTGAATGCGCGGCGGATTATGGTCGTCGTTCTCGGTGCCCGGCGCCGGAATCTTGATCAGCGAAGAACCGAACTGCGATGCCGGGCACACACTCGGCAGCGCCTGCGTCGGAGTTGCATCGAACTCCGTTGCAGGTAAACCCGGCCTGGAACTGCTGATCGGCCGCTCAAGGCCTCATGCACGCCTGCGGGATTCGCCACGGTGTTCACCATCAGAATCGCCGGCTGTCCATTCAGAGTCGTCGAGGTCGGCGCAAGTTGCCCGTCCGGGCGAGCACGGCACCGGGCCCGCCACCAGGCCGCTGTCATAGCGCCAGTTGAAGCCCATCCACGGGCCGCGCTTCCAGGGCTGGTACTGGATGTGGGTGGTCTGGTTGAACTTCTCGTCGTGGTCGATGCGGAAGACTCCCGCCGGTGCCGAGGAGTGGCTCCGGCTCCGCCGACCTGCGGCGTAAAGAAGCGCGCCGCCACGCTGGAGAAGACGACCAGCGCCGAGAATCCGTGGATATTCGGCACGCTCAGGCGGCCCGCGTATCCGGGAATCTTCGAGCGGTCCCATTCCACCGGGAAGGTGATCGGAGTGTTGCCCAGCACGCTGAAGTCAAAGCCGTGGTGGGTGTACTTCCAGATGTACTCACCGGAGAACACCACGTATTTCCCAAGCGCCTGCTGGAAGCCGGCGTGAAATTCGTTGCGCCAGCCCGGACTCAAACGGAGTAAGGCTGACGCCGACGAGCAGAGCGAGCAACGGGTTCAAGAACGGGATTGGTGCATCCGAGGCTCGAAAGCATCAGGTTCTCGTTGAAGGGAGTTTCCATGGTGCGCGCATAGGAGACGCGAAGAACCGTGTTGGTCGGCTTGATGTTGTAGGCGACACCCAGACGAGGCTCGGCTTCGCTGATGCGTGGTCAGGCCGTTGTAAAGGTCGCCGCGCAGTCCCGAGGTTGAAATTCCAATTTCCCTTCGTGATCGCATCCTGAACGTACAGGGCCAAGCTCTTTGACGTCGGTGTGGCCGTTGAAATGGTATAAGCCTCCTCCGCGGGTCAAATCGTAGGGCAGTCAGCAGAGTGGCAACGCGTCGAGCTTCCAGCTGCGATGGAGTCCGGAATCAGGGTTGGATCGACAATCCCGAGGTTGTCGTGCTCGTCCAGGAACGTCTGTTCGTAGGTCACGCCCACCTTCAGGTTGTGGATGCCCTTCACGTACGAGAGGTTGGAACGAAGGCCGGCATTGGTCAGGGTTCGATTCTGGCCGACGCGTCTCCGACTGCAGATCGGGCGAAAGATCGGCAAACGGATTGGCGCTCGGGATAGTAGTTGTACTCATCCCGCCGCACAAAGGCTCCCACGGTAAACAGGGTCGTGTCGCTGAGCAGGTGCGTCCACGACGGAGCAATGTTGAAGGTCTTGATCTGCGAGCGCTGATCGGTGGGGCCAACCGGCAAGCCATTGGGGCCGAGGCCGCCGTTGTCCGACCACCACGCCGGACCACGCCGTGGCGTTCTGCTGATCGAAGGAATTCGGCGTCTGGAACCAGGAGCGCGTGAATTGCAGATTGGCGTGGATGGAGTCTTTGCTGGAGAATCTGATAGTCCACGCGGTCGAAGACGTTCTCTTCGTTTCCCTTGTCGTGCATCACGGTGAATTCCGGAGGATCGAGGAAGCGGCCGGTATTCAGCCCATTGGCGGAAATGAAATTCCCCCAGTTCTTGCCGCCGTAGCCGAGGTTAAAGCCCACGTTGGAGGTGCCAAAGCTGCCGTACTCGGCGGTCAGGCTGCCGTGCGGCGTGGTCACACCCTGGCCGGAGCGCGTGGTGACGTCGATGACCAGGCTCGTCTTGTCGCCGTACTCCGCCGGTGGCGCGCCGGAGATCACCTCCATCGACTGGATCGAATCCAGCGGAATCTGGTTGGAGAAAACCTTGCTCTGCTGATCGGTGATCGGCTGGCCATCCACCGAGAACGAGTTCTCGGCGTGATCGCCCAGGCCGTGGAAGAGGCCGTTGGAATCGGCGGCAACTCCCGGCGAGGCCAGCGTCACCAGCGAACTCACCGACGACGAAGCGCTCTCCAGCGGAATCTTGTCGATCAGGTCGCGGTCCACGTCGGTGTGAAACGTCGGCGTATTCTCCAGCAGGTCTTCGGCCGTCGCCTCCACCGTGACCGACTCAGCGGAGTTCGGAACCTTCATCTTGAGGTCAGATTGATCGGAACCGACGACCTGACCTCAACGTCCTGCACGTAGGGCGCAAACCCCTCCCCGGTCACCGTCAGGTGATAGGGATTGAAGGGAACGTTGGGGAAGGTGAACTTGCCCGCGTTGTCGGTCGTTGTGCTCTGCGCGAAAGCCGCTGACCGGGTTCTGGATTTCGACCGTGGCATGAACCACCACCGCGCCGGTCGGGTCCACCACCACGCCGGTAATCGATGTTGAATTTCCTGATTGCGCATATACGCTCAGACCGAGCGCCAGATAAAGAACAGCCAAAAAAGTCGCGGCAAGCGACCTCATGCGAATTGCCAGCATGAATTGCCTCCATAGTTCAGAAGGAGTTGCAGCGTGAGTCAAAATGTAGGTGGCTTCCTTGCGAGAACTAGACTTGCGGAGGCGGACGAACCGTGAGTGCAAAGGCGATCAGCCGCTGTTTGGCTGCGGCAACCGGCTCCGCCCGGAGCGTGGAAACAACCAGCAACGTGGCCTGCGGCGGCAGGGTTGGAACCGTGGGAGAGGCGGAAAGAGCCGCAACACAGACCGCGCATTTTGCCGACTCGTCCCCGTCCGGATGATGATGCGCAACAAATGCCCCCGCCGACCAGAGGGTCAGCAACAGACAAAGACACGCGGTCCACTTCCAGATCGAACGCATAACGGCTGCCCTGCAAGCTCTCCAGTTTCCCCTTATACCACAAGAGAAAATCCAGAGTCTCTCTGCCACGATCTCCCGTTGGATGCACAACCCGGCAGAACGAGAGGCCTAAGCTCTCCACCGAGCCCGGGACTCACCAACTTCGCCGCCCCGCGTCCGCCGCCCAGGATGCCAAGATGCGAATCCGAAGAGGCGAAGATGCGAAGTGAGCCGCACCCCGTGACACGGGTCACACTTACCCCCGGTCGTGAATCACTGTTTGGATGGCTGAACTCATGCAAATGTGGTAAAAGTTATTAGGTTTGGCGCAAATCTGCCATTGGAGCTTCTGTGATGATCCTGTGCATCGACGACGAACCGTTAGGTTTGCAGGTGCGCAAGATGCTGCTTCAGCATCAGGGCTACGAAGTGCTAACCGCGCTGAGTGGTCCGGAAGGCCTGCAACTTTTCGCGAACAATCCTGTGCAGGCAGTGGTGCTGGATTATTCCATGCCGGGGATGAATGGCGACGAGGTCGCGGTGGAGATGAAGCGGCTCAAGCCCGCCGTGAAGATCCTCTTGCTCTCCGCCTACGTGGACCTTCCCGAGGAGGCGCTGAAGTGCGTGGATAGACGAGCCGTCAAGGGCATCGCGCCAACCTCTTTTCTGGAAGATCTTCAGCAACTTCTTTCTTGTTAGCGGCAGTTTGCTCTTCATCCTGATTGCTGGAGTCCGGCTTCCCAATGGAACAAGACAGCTTCAGAGCTCTCCTTCGCCGGACCGTAGCCATTCCCGTCATCGCGCTGACGATCCTGGCGACCGTGCTGCTGTGGGAGATCCAATCCTTAAACAGCTCGATGCAATGGGTGAACCACACCGGCCAGGTCATCGAAGCCAGCCAGCAACTGATGAAGCTGATGATCGATGTGGACTCTGGCGTTCGTGGATACCTGAGTTCCGGAAGCGACGAATTCCTTCTGCCCTACGACGAAGCGCAATCAGTCATCGACCCAAAATTCGCCGCCCTCAATCAGCTCGTTGCTGACAAACCATCCCAGCAGGCTCGGCTTGCGACCCTTCGCAGCCGCTTTGACGAATGGCAGTCCTATCAAGCCGCAAGGATTGCGTTACGTCGCAGTACGGGGGCTCGCCTCGAACCCAGCTTGCAAGGCAGGCAGCTCATGGATTCGGTGCGCGCAGAGCACGGCGCGTTCATCGACACCGAAGAACGCTTGCGCGCCGAACGCGTGCGGACGGCCCAGCACGCTGCGAGGCTGCTGACCGTCACCTGTATCCTGCTCACCCTGGGCATCGGCGGCTTCCTTGCGATCCTCACCCGCCGCCAGATGCATCGACTCGCGGCAGACTTTCAAAACTCGCTGGATCTTGCCGAGAGGCGTGCCGAGGCGTTGCGCGAAAGCGAGAGGCAGTTTCGCACCTTGGCCAATGCCATTCCGCAGTTGTGCTGGATGGCGAATCCCGACGGCTGGATCTTCTGGTACAACCAGCGCTGGTACGAATACACCGGCACCACTCCGGAACAGATGGAAGGCTGGGCTTGGCAGTCGGTTCATCATCCTGAGACGTTGCCAAATGTCATGGCGCGGTGGCAGGCTTCGGTCGCGAGCGGAGAGCCGTTCGACATGGTCTTCCCGCTACGGGGCGCGGACGGGGTATTTCGCCCCTTCCTGACCCGCGTCATGCCGGTCAGGGATGGAGAAGGCAAGGTTGTCCGCTGGTTCGGCACCAACACCGACATCAGTGCGCAGATGAAGGCTGAGCAGGCACGGGCGAGGCTCGCCGCCATCGTCGACTCCTCTGGCGATGCCATCATCAGCAAAAATCTTGAAGGCATTGTTTCCAGTTGGAACCAGAGTGCGGAGCGGCTCTTTGGCTATTCCGCTGAAGAAATCATCGGCCAGTCAATTGACCTCATCATCCCACCCGACCGCGACGGTGAGGAGGCAGCTTTTCTGGAGCGATTGCGGCGAGGCGCTGGCGTAGATCATTACGAAACCGTGCGCATGGACAAGGGCGGACGGCGCATCGACGTGTCCGTGACCCTCTCGCCGATTCGCGATGCCTCTGGAGCCGTGATTGGCATTTCGAAGAGCGTGCGTGACATCACCGAGCGCAAGCAGGCCGAGATTGAATTGCGGGCGCGGGAGCAGCGGTTGCGCCTGGCGACTGACGCTGCACAACTGGGGATTTTCGAGTGGACGGTGCCAACGGACACGGCCGTTTGGGAAAACAAGCGGATGTACGAGATCTTCGGCATCCCTGAGACCACCGATCCTGTGAACCGGGATCGATTCGTACGAGAAACTCTGCACCCCGAAGACCTGCCGCGCTTTGAACCGGGAGTTGGAAGAAAGCATGCAGCCCGGCGCCCTGTTCCGGGGGGCTTATCGCATCCGCCGTGTGAATGACGGGCAATGGCGATGGATCCAATACTTTTCGAAATTCGAGCTGACTCCCGACGGCAAGCCCCTTCGCTTACTGGGCGTGCTGGAAGACATCACCGAGCGCAAGCAGGCCGAAGAAGCGCTGCGGCAGAGCCTTGAACGGCTGGAGAGGGTGTTGGAAGTCGAGACCGTCGGCGTGATGTTCTGGGATCTGAACACGGGCTGCATGGTTGACGCCAACGACACGTTTCTCAAACTCATGGGCTACAGCCGCAGCGAAGTGGAGGCGCGCGAGCTGACCTGGCAAAAGCTCACCCCGCCGGAATACATCGACGTGAGCCGCGCGGAGGTAGAGAAATTCCTGGCGACCGGACGCGTCGGTCCTTACGAGAAGGAATATTTCCGCAAGGACGGCACGCGGCAGTGGCTCCTCTTCGCCGGCAGCTCGCTCGGCAACAACCAGTGCGTGGAATTCTGTGTGGACATTTCCGACCGGAAGAAGGCTGAGGAAGCCCTGCGTTCCACCGAGCAACGTTGGGCTACGACGCTGCAAAGCATCGGCGACGCCGTCATCTCCACCGATGAGGTTGGCAATATCGAATTCATGAACGAGGTCGCCGAGCGGCTGACCGGATGGTCGTTGCCGGAAGCCAAGGGCACGGATCTGACTTCTGTCTTCAACATCATGCAGGAAGTAACGCGAATCATACCCGAGAGCCCGGTCGCCAAAGTGCTCCGTCTCGGCAAGGTGGTTGGCTTGGCCAACCATACCGTGCTGATCAGCCGTGACGGCAGCGAAATCCCGATCGAGGATAGCGCTGCCCCCATCCGCGACCGCGGTGGCCGGATCGAAGGCGTGGTGCTCGTCTTCCATGATGTCCTGGAGCGGCGCAAGACCGAAAAGGCGCTCCGCATCAGCGACCGCCTCGCCACCACCGGAAGGCTGGCCGCCACCATCGCACATGAGATCCACAACCCGCTCGATGCGATCTCCAACTTGCTTTATCTCATCGGCCAGAGCACCCAGGACGACGTCACCCGGGAGTACGCCTCCACCGCCAGCCACGAACTGGTGCGCATCACCCAGATGACGCAACGCATGCTCACATTCCAGCGCGAAGCCGCCAAGCCGGTGCCGGTCAAGATCGGCGAGATCCTTGAGAGCGTCTCCGCCCTCTACGAGCGAAAAATCAAATCGGCGAACATCAACCTGAAACAACAGATTGATTTCGAAGGCTACATCCTCGCCCTGCCGGGAGAGCTGCGGCAGATGTTCGCCAACCTGGTGGGCAATGCCATCGAGGCCGTCGCTCCCCGCCATGGCACCATTACCGTGCGAGCCTACACCTCGCGCGACTGGCGCCGCCAACGCCCCGGCCTGCGCGTCTCTGTGACCGACGACGGCCCCGGCATCCCCCCCGAGGTTCGCGCCAGAATCTTCGAGCCCTTCTTCACCACCAAGGGCGAGAGCGGAACCGGACTCGGGCTATGGATTGCCTCGGAGATCCTCCGCAAATATGACGGGACGTTGCACCTGCGAAGCAGTACTCTGCCTCACCTATCAGGAGTTTGCTTCTCCGTCTTCCTTCCCTTCGATACCGTGGGCGAGGATGCCGCAATCAGCAACCCCACGTAACCACACCTCCACCGTGCGCGGGTGCCCCATCCAAGCTTCCGTTGCTTGGGTGGGGTAGTTGATCTTGCGGGCGCCTCATCCAAGGGTGGGCAGTTGACCCGTTTGCTTTTCAGGTCTGTGCCCCTCTTGGGCGCAGACCTGAAAAGCAACCTCGACCCGGAGCTCTCGACCGTGCTGCCTTAGAAATGCAATGCCAGCCCGGTTGAAAAGCGCGTATTGTCCTGCCGTCCGCTGTAGAAGCGGGTCTGCAGATCATCGAGCTGCAATCGCCAGCTCACTCGCGGAACCACGCGGTAGTCGATGCCGCCGCCGAGCGCGTCCGCAAAATCAGTGTCGCTGCTTTCGCCGAAAAAGGAGTTGTCTTCATGCAGGTGTGCGGCTCCGAACAGGACCTGTACAAACGGCCGGAACTTGCCCGCCGGAAACGACACCCGCGGCCCGAACAGATAGCTCTGCACCCGGGTTGACACATTGCCGTACACCGGATCGGTCAGCGTGCCATACACGGCGCCCACATCGGCCACAATCCCCACATACGGAACGATCTTTCCTTCCAACGATGCGTCCCAGCCATTCAGCGTCCCGGTGTCGGTGAACCCCGTGCTGCCATTAAACAGCGCGTAGCCAAGATAAACGTTCCCCGACGTTGGAATCTGCGCGAACCCGGCAGCGCTCATCAGCAGCAGCGCCACTACGACTGCAATGTGTTTTCGCAAAGTAACCTCCTTGCCCGTTTGAACCCGAATCGCGAGCCTAGGTTGCGGTCTTTTGTAGTTGATTTTTCCGCCGCCCCATATACCGCGTGGTACACGCCTCTACCGCTTTTGCTGGCGAGGTGGTCAGTCGTTGCGCTCTCGCGAAACCATTCCCCAGTCGATCACTACCCCATGCCAATCCATTTACCATCCGGTCAATTGTCGCCTTCGCCAGCTCCCCCCATCGAAGCCATGCATTGCGGCTCAAACGCCCCTCCCGGCCCGAATGATAAAATAGGTGCATAACCTCAGCGCAGCCTCGCAATTCGTGCGGGCGTTTGGACTTCGAAAGTTAAGCATGGACCGCACCTCGATTCGGAACTTCGCCATCATCGCGCACATCGACCACGGCAAGACCACGCTCTCCGACCGCATGCTGGAGATTACCGGGTCGCTCAGCGCCCGCGAAATGGCAGGCCAGGAGCAGGTGCTCGACGCCATGGAGCTGGAGCGCGAGCGCGGCATCACCATCAAGGCCCACGCCGTCCGCATGATGTACCTGGCCCAGGATGGCCAGACCTATCAGCTCAACCTCATCGACACCCCCGGCCACGTTGACTTCTCCTACGAAGTTTCCCGTTCGCTCGCCTCCTGCGAAGGCGCGCTGCTGGTGGTCGACGCCACCCAGGGCGTGGAGGCGCAGACCCTCGCCAACAGTTACATCGCCATCAACCACGGTCTGGAGATCATTCCGGTCATCAACAAGATCGATCTTCCCAGCTCTGACATTGAACGCACCAAAGAGATGATCGAGAGCGCCATCGGCCTCGACGCCTCCACCGCGCTGTCCATAAGCGCCAAGACCGGCGCCGGCGTGATCGAAGTTCTGGAGCAGATCGTACACCGTGTTCCCCCGCCCAAGGGCAGCATCGACGCGCCGCTGCAAGCCCTCATCTTCGACTCCTGGTTTGACCCCTATCGCGGCGTCGGGGTGCTTGCCCGCATCGTCAACGGCCGGCTTTACAAGGGTCAAAAGATCAAGCTGATGGCCAAGGGAACCACGTTCCTCGTCGATTCCATGGGAGTCTTGACCCCGAAACCTCAGGAGATTGGCGAGCTCACGGCCGGCGAGGTGGGATTCTTCTTCGCCACCATGAAGACCGTGGGCGACGTCAAGATCGGCGACACCATCACCGATGCCGACAAGCCTGCGATCGAGGCCATGCCCGGCTTTGAAGACATCAAGCCCATGGTCTTCGCCGGCCTCTACACGGTGGATTCCCACGAACACGGATTGCTGCGCGACGCGCTGGAGAAGCTGCGCCTCAATGATGCATCCTTCTTCTTCGAGCCCGAGAGCTCAACCGCGCTCGGCTTTGGATTCCGTTGCGGCTTCCTCGGGTTGCTGCACATGGAGATCATCCAGGAGCGGCTGGAGCGTGAGTACAATCTCGATCTCATCATCACCGCGCCTAGCGTGCGCTATACGATCACCCTCACCAGTGGCGACGTCCTCGAAGTCGATAACCCTTCGCGCTGGCCCGATCCTACCCTGATCGAGAAGATCCGAGAGCCGATCATTACCGCGACCATTCTCACGGCCGAAGAATATGTCGGTGGAATTTTGAAGCTGGTGGAAGAGAAGCGCGGCAAGCAGAAGAACTTCGAGTACGTCGGCTCCAGCCGCGTCATGATCACCTACGAGCTTCCCCTCAATGAGATCGTGCTTGATTTCTATGACCGCCTCAAAACGGTCTCTCGCGGGTACGCTTCGCTTGATTACCACCTCTCCGGATGGTGGGAGTCGCCGATGGTCAAGCTGGACATTCTGGTTGCCGGCGATGCGGTCGATGCGCTGTCCATCATCGTGCACCGCGACTATGCCTACGAACGCGGCAAGGCGCTGGTATCCAAGATGCGCGAGCTGATCCCGCGGCAGCAGTTCGAGGTCGCGATCCAGGCCGCGATCGGGGCCAAGATCGTGGCTCGCGAAACCGTCGTCGCGCTTCGCAAGAACGTCATCGCCAAGTGTTACGGCGGTGACATCTCGCGCAAACGGAAGCTGCTGGAGAAGCAAAAAGAGGGCAAGCGCCGCATGAAGCGGATCGGCAAAGTGGACATTCCGCAGGAAGCTTTCCTTGCCGTTCTGCGCGTCTCAAGCGATGAAAGCTGATCCCGGAAGCATCACCCGCGCCCGCGCCTGATAACCCTCTGACGGCGAGCCCCTTACGCAACGTTTTGGCACCCGGTGACCCCGATGCTGTATTTACAAATATTGATGTGTGCAAAACGCCCCAACTGCATTTTTTGTTTTACGCCCTCTGCCCGCCGTCAAGAACTTTCTTAAATTTCCTGGAAGTCGCTGAGATAACACGACTTAGAGGTATTTCGCCGAGCCGTCGCGAGCCTTGTTTGCCTGCAATCTGTTGTTAACAAACCAATTCCCCGCACTTCTCCACACGTTTTCCACACTTTTCAAATATTTGTCTCACAATGAGAGCCCCGGCTGGTAAGCCAGAATCGTGCGCGAGCCGGAGCTGTACCGACCATAAGAAAAGGCCGCCCACGGGAGGGCGGCCCGAAGTGCGATTTTGCCTTCTACTTCTTGGGAGCGCCAGCCGGAGCCATCGGCTTGGACGCCGCAGGAGCCTTGATGGGAGCGGCAACGCCGGACTGAGCGTTGTAGGCCTCCACCACCGTCTTAGTGATGTCCACCGAGCTGTCCGCCCACAGAACCGGGCTGGACTGGCCGGAGACATCCAGGATCACGGTGAAGTTATTGTCCTTGGCAAATTTGTCCAGAACCCCGACCAGCTTCTGGCCGATGCGGTTGGCAATTTCATTCTGCTGCGCCTGGATGTCGGTGTTCGCGTCTTCGTAATTGCGCTGCAGGCTCTTCTTCTTGCTGTCGATTTGCTTGAGCAGGTCGCCGCGAGCCTCGTCGTTGAGCTTATCGCCTTGGGCGTTGAACTTCTTCTGCAACTCGTCCACTTCTTTATTCAGGGTTTCGAGCTCGGAGCGCTTCGGGTCGAATTTCTTCTGCAGCGTTTCGAAGTCGCGCTGACCTTCATTGGAGTTCACAATAGCAGCCTGAATGTTGATGATGCCGACCTTGGTAGGCGCGGGAGCCGTGGGAGCTGCGGCAGCAGCCTCCGGGGCCGCAGACTGGGCAAGGGCAGCAACGCTGAGGGTAAGTGCCAGCGCCATGGCCGGGATCAAACGTGCAAAGTTGCGATTCATGGAAAGTAGCCTCAACTCCTCTAGGAGCGTACGGAGATTCCGCAGAAACCTTTTACCGGGCGAGCCACTTGATCCAACTCCAGCCCTATCGAAAAATTCCTCTGACGGATGTTCCCGATTATAGGTTGTGGGAAAAAGAGCGTCAAACGGCAATCGCCGCCTTCCAACCTCTTTCGCAAGAATGGACACACTCTCTAAAACGTGGTGGAGACGGTGAAGCGCAGCGTTTTCCTAGGCTCGCGAATCCGGTATGACGGAGCATAGGTCGCAATGCTATTCAGCCATGTATACTCTCCCGCTGCGCCAGCCGGGAACATGTCACGCGTAATCGTCGGTTGCGGCGCCTCGGTATCCACGCGCAATGGATTATAGGCGTAGTAGAGCCGGAAGGGGGCGTTGACTACCGGCAGAATCACCTGTAGCTCCAATCCGGTGGACATGCGCACGACATAGTTGGTGTGGGCCAGCGGCGTAATATTCTGGCTGAACTTCAGGAACTGCGAGCCCGCGCAGGTCACTGCACCGTTTGCCTCGGCCACCGGCACGGGGCAACCGAAGGGCGTGGCATCCAACTCGTCGTACTGCTGATTGCTGAGGCGCAACTGCGACTGGCGTACCGCCATGTTCATGCCCGCATCATTGAATATGGCGAGGGTCACCGGGCCAACGATGGGGATACGGTATTCCACGTTGCTTATCAGGCTGGTATCTCCACCGGGATAGACAAGGCGGGTGATGGGCACGGTAATGCTGGTGCCGCCGACGCGGGGATTATTCGGATCGACCGGCACTGAACTGCCGTCTGGATTGGTGAGGGCCACGGTCGTCTTGTCTGCAATGAGGGCCGTGGGCGAGGCCGAGCGGATATCAAAGCCGCGCAGATCGGTGTCGCCGCCCTGGAAGAAGCGTTCGAAGGGAGGAGCCGTCTTGCCGCCCCAGCCGGTGATGAACGAGCTCTGGAGACGGTAGCCCAGGGTCTGCATCCCTTCCTTCTTGGGACGGAAACCCTTCATCGGAATGAAGCGCTTGTATTCGGCAATGGGACGGATATCGGCCACGTTGCCACCCAGGCCGGCAATATCCATGCCCAGGAAGTAGCTGTGGCCGCTGTGCGGACGCATCGGGCTGTCGATGGTGCTGAGGCTGAAGCTGGGAACCAGCTTGCTGGTCTGGATTCCCTGCAGCGCATTGGGACCGCCGACGTTGCGGAATGCCAGGTATTCAAAGTAATCCGCCGATGCCGTCGAGTAGGTGGTAATGGTCGAGGTATCAAACGCGTAGGTCAGGCCGAAGCGCTTGAAGGTGCGCGGCACCGCGTAGGAGCTCGAGACCGTAAAGCCGGTGGTCGCCTGCGAATAATTCTGCAACGAGTTCAGATAGGCGGACGGCAGACCCGCTCTCTGGCTGGAGGAGATGCTCGCCTGTTGGGCCTGGTTGAACTTGAAATCGCGGGTGAAGACGGTGAAACCGAGTTGGATCGGCTTGTCAAACAGGTACGGCTCGGTGAAGCCGAACATGGCGTTGCGCTGATAGGTTCCGACCGAGGCCGAAAGCGAAAGGGTTTCGCCCAGTCCCAGAAAATTGTTGGTCTGGTAGTTGAGCCCGACGAACGGTCCTGACAGTCCGCTGACGCCGCCGTTCAGGCCGATCGAGTTCTTGCCCTTTTCCTTGACCTTGAGGTTGATATCCACCGAACTGTTCGCCGCGTCCTGATGAACTTCCGAATCCTGTTCCGGCTTCAACGCCTCGAAGAAGTTCAACTGGTTCAGGCGCAGCAGGCTCACTTCCCAGAGGCGGGAGTTATAAACGTTGCCTTCTTCCAGGGCGAGTTGGCGGCGAATCACTTTGTCGCGCGTCGTGGTGTTGCCGGAGAACTCAATGCGGCGCACGTAGAACTGCTTGCCCTCATCGACGTCGATCTTCAACGTGATCGTCTTGTGCTCTTCGTCGATCTCGGTATCCGGAATGTTGGTCTCATTGATGTAGCCCAGCGAGCCATACGCCTTGCGCAGTTCGTCCAGCCCCTTGCTGACCAGGGTGCGATTGAACCAATCGCCGTCCTTGATCTTGAAGAGGCGGCGCAGTGCGGCCGTGTTGGTGAGCGCCTTGTTGCCCGTGAAGGTGATCTCCTTCAGCCGGTAACGCTCCCCTTCTTCCACCGGAACCGTGATGTCTACGACCTTGCCGCTGCGCGACTTGAAGGGGAAGTACCAGGCGACGCCGTGGACGTCGCGAATCTTCGTCTTGGGATCTTCGACGATGGCCTTGAAATATCCCTTGTCCTGGTATGCGAAGCGCACCCGTTCGGCGTCTTCACTGAGCTTGGTGGCGTCAAAGGTGCGCGCAAACAGGTTCTCCAGAATCAGCGAGTGCGGAATGCCGATGGGCTTGGAGTTGTGCATGGCATCGCGCAGATAGCGCGTAGGCACCTTCTTGTTGCCTTCAAAGCGGATGGCGCCAACCTTGACCTTCGGACCCTCTTTGATATTGAAGGTAATGCCGACAGCGGCCGGAGGAATCTGGCGGATCTCCGTGGTGATGGTGGCGAATTGGCGGCCATGCGCCGCCAGCATCTCCTTCAGAACCACTTCCGCCCGCTTCACGTGGGTGGGGTCGAACTGGCTCTCCTGGCTCAGCCCCACTTTGAGTTCCTTGAACTTATCCAGCACATCGCTCTGCGAGACCGCGTTGAGTCCGATGTACTTGATCTCGCGGATCGTCGGCTTCTCTTTCACGTACACCTGAATGATCCATCCCTTGGGGCTCTCCTCGCGCTCGATACGGATGTCGTCAAAATAGCCCGTATTCCACAGCGAGTTAAAGTCACGCTCCAAGCCAGCCGGATCGTAAACATCGCCCGGACGCGTAAACATGCGGGCGCGGATGGTGTCTGCCGGGATGCGGCGGTTGCCGTGAACTCGAATGTCTTCGATCACGCCTTTCTGGGCAAAAGCCATGCCGCCAAGCAGCAGGAATACCAAACAGAGGCGAAGCAACTGGAAGAGCCCCTTAGTTGTGGGGCGGCTCAGGCGAGGCATTGCGCAGACGTAATGAGAACAAAGAATGACGAGACCCTCATGCGTAAATCTTGGGGCGCGGAAGGGCCAATTATACAGGTTCGCGTACTCTGAACGCCATCACCGGCAACCATCCTGGTTGCCGGTTACTATTCTGCCTTGGTAAATCAGCGGCTTGCCTTAGACCTTGTCCACCTCGACCAACGCCGAGTAAAAGGTAGCCCCATGACCCATGTCGGTCAGGCGGTCGCTGGTGAGGACGTTGATGTTCTTGCCGCCCGGCGACGGGCGCGCCCAGTCCAGGTAGGCGGAGACCACGCCGGGGGGCACGCTGTTGTCCACCCGGGCACGCAAGCGCACTTCGCCGCGGTCGTTGCGCACGCGCACCGCATCGCCTTCCAAGATGCCACGGGCCTCGGCATCAACTGCGTTCATCTGCAGTTCAAATCGCCGTTCCATCTTCTGCTGGCCGGGCAGATTGCAGAACGTGGTGTTGAGGAAGTTGTCATGTTTCCGTGCGAGCAATTCCAACGGGTACTGGCGGGCCTGTTCGCTGTGCCGCGATTCGGTGGGCGGGGTGTAGGCCACCACCGGGTCCAGCCCGGCCGCTGCCAGCGTCTCGCTGTACAACTCCGCCTTGCCGCTGGGCGTGGCAAAGCCCTCAGCAAACGGAAGATATACGCCATCGCGGCGGGGAACATTCAGCGCCATGGAGTGTTCGCGCTCCAGCGCCTGGCGCGTGATGCCGACAAGAAACTGGTGGCCTGAGCTTCGCGCATCGACGCTCAACGCGTCATCGATCAGATCATCGTCAGAGGCGCGCAGGCATTCATCTTGCAGCCCCATGCGCGCGGCCACGCGCCGGAACAATTCCGCGTTGCTGCAGGCTTCGCCCAGCGCTTGGATCGCCTGGCTCGGAAAGCTGCAGATGCAGGTGCCCGTAGGAGGTGACCAGATCCTTATGTTCCAGAAAGGTCGTGGCGGGCAGAACGATGTCGGCGTAGTCCGTGGTGTCGGTGAAGAACTGCTCGTGCACCACGGTAAACAGATCCGGACGCTTCAGACCTTCGACCACCAGGTTGTGGTTGGGGCAGACCGCCGCCGGATTGCAGGAGTAAACGAACAAAGCCTTCACCGGCGGCGTCAGCTTGGCATCGGTTAGCAGCTTGCCCAGTTGATTCATGTTGAGGATGCGCGCGGGATGGCCAAGGGCCGCGGTCATCAGCTCTGCGCGATGCACCTTCGGTCTGTTGATTGCGAAGGTCCCCGAGGTGGAGAGCGTCAGCCCGCCGCCCTGGCGCTTCCACGCTCCGGTAATGGCGGGCAGCATGGTGATGGCGCGTACCGCCATGCCTCCGTTTTCGCTGCGCTGCACGCCGTAGTTGAGGCGGATGACGGCGGGAGTGGTGGTGGCATATTCGCGCGCCAACCGCACGATGTCAGCCTCGCTGAGGCCGGTAATTTCGGCCACCCGCTGTGGCGGAAACTCGGCGGCACGCTTCCTGAGTTCCTCAAAGCCGGTGGTGTGCGCGGCCACGTAGGGCGCATCATGAAGATCATTTTCAATGATGTAGTTCATCAGCCCCAAGGCCAGAGCAACGTCGGTGCCAGGACGGATCGCCAGGTGCCAATCCGCGGCGCGCGCAGTGCGGGTCCGGTAGGGATCGATCACCACCAGTTTTGCGCCCGTTGCGGCGAGCTTCCTGCACAAATGGCCAGAGATGGATGTTGGTGCCGTGAATGTTCGCGGCCCAGGCAATCACATAGCGGGCGTGGACGTAGTCTTCCGGCGGGACGCCGTACTTGGCTCCGTTGACGCTCGCCAGCGCAACCCCGCCCGCTTCCGAGCAGATCGTGCGCTCCAGTTGCGAAGCCCCCAGGCGATGGAAGAAACGCCGATCCATGCCTTGGCCGTGAACCACCCCCAGCGTGCCTCCGTAGGAGAACGGAAGGATCGATTCCGGGCCGAACTCGGCCGCCGCAGCCTTGAGCCGGGCAGCAATTGCATCCAGCGCCTCGTCCCACGAAATGCGCTGGAACGCCGCGGGTCCGGCGCTGCCCTTGGGCGCAATCCTCTTCATGGGATACAGCAGGCGATCGGGCGAGTAGACGCGGTCCAGGTAGTTGGCGACCTTGGCGCAGAGAAAGCCGCGCGTCACCGGATGATCCGGGTTGCCTTCAATTTTGGTGGCGCGCCCATCTTCAATGGTGACCAGGACGGAGCAGGCGTCGGGACAGTCATGCGGACAGGCGGTATGAACAACTTGAGACATACCAGATTATAAATCCTTGCGCCCGCGGCCGGAGCAGGCGCGAACGTACGGCCCAGCCGCAGCAAAGCCCGGGATCTCCCGGGCTTTGTGTACGGCAAGGTGGTGAGAGCAGTTTCAGACCTGCATCACTTCTTTTTCCTTCACCTTGAGCATCTCTTCCATCTTCTTGATTTCGTCGTCGGTGACTTTCTGCAACTGCTCCATCGAGCCGCGCTCTTCATCCTCGGAGATTTTCTTGTCCTTCATCGCCTTCTTGATCGCTTCATTGCCATCACGGCGGATGTTGCGGACGGCGGTGCGATGCTCCTCCAGAACCTTGCCGAGGTGCTTCACCATATCCTTGCGGCGCTCCTCGGTGAGAGCCGGCACGGGGACGCGAATCACCTTGCCGTCATTCTGCGGATTGAAGCCGAGGTCCGAGCTACGAATGGCCTTCTCAATCGCCGCCGTCAGCGAGGTATCCCAGGGTGTGATTGTGATGAGTTGCGACTCCGGCGCGCTGATGTTGCCGACCTGAGTCAGGGGCACCTGCGAGCCGTAGGCGTCGACGTGAATACTGTCGAGCATGTGCACGTTGGCGCGGCCGGTGCGCTGCGAAGCCAGTTCCTTGCGGAAGTCTTCGACCGCCTTTTCCATGCGCGTCTTAAGCTGCACGAATGTTTCTTTGAGGGCGGGCAGTGCCGCCATGCTGATCTGAGCCATCGATGTACTCCGTACAAGCGAGCCGATTATAAACCCGGCTCTTCCGTGCTGCGTAATCTATCAAATCCAGCCCCGGGAAAACCAGTAACTGCTTCCCGGTCCACACACTCACGAATCCCGCAACTGCGGCCCGCAACCCGGAATCAGGCCATCACGACCGAGCCGATCTTCTCGCCCAGACACACGCGGCGGATGTTGCCATGGGTGTTCAGGTTGAAGACCAGAATCGGAAGATTGTTCTCCCGGCAGAGGCTGATGGCGGTTGCGTCCATCACCTTCAGTCCCAGCTTGCAGCACGTCGGTAAACGTGATCTTCTCGAACATCTTCGCGTTCTCGTCCATGACCGGATCGCAGTCGTAGATTCCCTCGACCTTGGTCGCCTTCATAATGACTTCCGCCTTGATCTCCATGGCGCGCAGCGAAGCGGCGGTGTCGGTCGAGAAGTACGGGTTGCCGGTCCCGGCACCGAAGATCACGACGCGTTCCTTTTCGAGATGGCGGATGGCGCGGCGCCGGATGAACGGCTCGGCCACCTGGTTCATCTCAATCGCGCTCATCACGCGGGTTTGGACACCCTGCTTCTCCAGCGCGTCCTGCAACGCCAGCGCGTTGATCATGGTGGCCAGCATGCCCATGTGGTCGGCCGAGACGCGGTCCATGTCCTTCGCCTGCTCGGCGACGCCGCGGAAGAAGTTTCCGCCGCCGACGACCAGGCCAATCTGCACGCCAAGCCGATGCACGTCGGCAATTTCGGCTGCAATTTCGTGCACGCGGGTGTTATCGACGCCAAAGCCCTGGCCCGCTGCCAGTGCTTCGCCGGAGAGTTTGAGAAGAATGCGCTTATAGACAGGATCGGCCATGTTGAATACCCTCCCGAGTGTAACTGATGCAGCCGCGCGAGTCAGCCCATCTTCCGAGTAACTGGCCATCGAACAAACGGGACGGATTCCTCCGCCCCGCTGAATCCCGATTTGGTTCAAACTACTCCGCCTCGCCTACCGCTGCCAGCGGCTTGGCGACCGCGATCGTCTCGGTTGCTTCGCCGACCTTGAAGCGGGCGAAGCGGCGAACCGAGATGTTCTCGCCGAGTTTGCCGATCACGGTCGCGATCAGCTGCGTGATCGTCACGCTCTGCTCCTTGATAAACGGCTGCTCCAGAGGCAGACTTCCTCGTAGAACTTGCCCATCTTGCCTTCGACGATTTTTTCAGCGATATTCGCCGGCTTGCCGCTGGCAACCGCCTGGGCCAGATAGATTTCCTTTTCCTTCGCCAAGTCGGCCGGGGTCACGTCCTCCTTGCGGACGTAGCGCGGATCGACGGCGGCAATGTGCATGGCAATGTCATGGACCAAGCCCTGGAACTCGGCGGTGCGGGCCACAAAATCGCTCTCGCAGTTCACTTCCAGCAGCACGCCGATCTTTCCTCCGGCGTGGATGTAGCTGGTAACGACGCCTTCGCTGGTGGTGCGGGCGGCCTTCTTGGCGGCGGTGGCCATGCCGCGCTTGCGCAGCACCACGATGGCCTGCTCCAGATCGCCGTTGGCCTCGGTAAGGGCTTTCTTGCAGTCCATCATGGGGGCGCCGGACTTTTCGCGGAGCTCTTTAACCATAGTTGCGGTAATCTCTGCCATTGCAAAACCTTTCTTGGATCAGTGCGGCCGGGCGAGCCCAGGCTCCTGGATTGCTTTCACTATCAACTCAATACTGATTCTCGCAAAACGACCCGCGCCGAAGAATGCAGCGCGGGTCGCTTTTCACGAAATGCTTCGCGAATGCCCCTTGGGGCTGCGCGCTTACCGCGATTCCACCTCTAAATCGCTCTCGGCAACCGCCGTCTCCACCTTGCGTACGCCCTTGCCAAGCACCTCTTCCATGTTGAGGTCTTCGGCGGGGGCAGCGTCGGTGGAAACCGCTTCGGCCATCGGAGCCTCTTCGCTGGCCGTGATGCCGGCGGCCAGATTCGGCGCTCTGCTTGTCGGTGGCGGCCTGCGAACCTTCCACAACCGAATCGGCAATCTTGGAGGCAAACAGCCGAATGGCGCGCAGCGCGTCATCGTTGCCCGGAATAATGTAGTCCACTTCGCTCGGATCGCAGTTGGTGTCCACGACGGCCACCACCGGAATCCCAAGCTTGCGCGCTTCCTTCACCGCGATCTGCTCCTTGTTGGAGTCGATCACGAAGATCGCGTCGGGAAGGCGGTTCAAAGTCTTGATGCCGGCCAGGTTGGCCTGGAGGTGCTTGCGCTCGCGCTCCAGCTTCACAACTTCTTTCTTCGGCAGCAGCTCATAGCGGCCATCGGTCGCCATTTCGTCCAGTTCCTTCAGCCGCTTGACCGACTTCTGCACGGTCACCCAGTTGGTGAGCAGACCGCCCAGCCAGCGCTGGTTGATGTAGAACATTCCGCAGCGCGTTGCCTCTTCGGCAATCGCTTCCTGCGCCTGGCGCTTGGTGCCAACGAACATGATCGTCCGGCCTTCGGCGGCGTTGTCCTGCACGAACTTCGACGCTTCCTTGAACATCTTCAGCGTCTTCTGCAGGTCGATGATGTAAATCCCGTTGCGCTCGCCAAAGATGTATTCCTTCATCTTCGGATTCCAGCGCTTGGTCTGATGCCCGAAGTGCACACCAGCTTCGAGCAATTCCTTCATGGTGATATTGGCCACTGAACCTCCTTGGATGGATTTGCATTGCCTGCTTGCGCCACCAGTGCGCCAGACAATTCAATTCCCGTTGCCCGCCCCGGAATTAGCGGGAGCGGGAAGATTTTTGGGTTCCGCACACAACAAAACGCCGCGCGCCGCCGGAACCTGCAGCGCAGGGCGAAAATCTGGGTCAAACCAAAGCGGCGCACAACCACGCAGCGAGGCGGAGCAGCACGGCAAGCTCCGGCCAAACCGGAGCCTGCCCGCGGATTAACGCTTGCTGAACTGGAAGCGCTTGCGGGCGCCCTTCTGGCCGTACTTCTTGCGCTCTTTCTGGCGCGCATCGCGCGTCATAAAGCCTTCGGCCTTCATCTTGGCGCGCAGCTCAGGGTTAAACTCCTGCAGCGCGCGCGCAATGCCCATGCGGACCGCGCCCGCCTGGGCCGTGATGCCGCCGCCGGAGCAGTTGGCAATCACGTCAAAGCTGTTGACGGTCTCGGTAAGGATCAGCGACTGGCGCGCGATGATGCGCTGCACGTCGGTCACGAAATGCTCCTCGAAAGCTTTGCCGTTCACCTTGATGACGCCGGTGCCGGGGCGGAGGAAAATGCGGGCTACGCTCGATTTGCGGCGCCCCGTTCCGTAATATTGAACCAGTTCAGCCATTCGATGTTAATCCTTAAATGTTTAAGCGGCGCCGGTTACGCGACCGGAGCAATCGCCTCAGGCTTCTGCGCCTGGTGCGGATGCTTGTCGTCGCGGTAAACCTTGAGCTTTGTGGCCATGGCACGGCCCAGCTTGGATTTGGGCAGCATGCCTTCAATGGCTTCCTGCACAATCAGCTCGGGTTTGCGTACCAGGCGCTTCGAAAATTCTTCTTCCCGCAATCCGCCGGGAAATCCGGTGTAGTGGCGATAGACCTTGGCGTTTGCCTTCAGCCCGGTGAGTTTCACCTTGGCTGGCGTTGATGACCACGACATGATCGCCGGTATCGAGAAACGGCGTGTAGCGGGGATTATCTTTGCCGCTGAGGATGCGCGCGACGCGCGTAGACAGACGTCCCAGCGTCTGCCCATCGGCATCCACGACGTACCATTTGCGCGCAATCTCCCCTTTGGGGAAATAGGTTGACATTCCAAACTCTCCCAGATGTAAAAACCAACTAATGAGAAGACCGTCTCGGCCTCGCTCTGCCTGTTTACGACAGGCACCGCTACGCACCCCAGCAATTTCTCGCCGAGGAGTCGAAGACCCAAGACTTTGGTCTGGGAACTTCTGCACGTTCGTGCGGGGCAAAACCGTCAGCAGAACCGCTTTGCAGATCCCGGCCGGTGAGGCCGATAATGATCCGCTGCGACGGGTACCGTCAGGCGGGCAACCGCAGGACAGCCGAAAGACTATAACGGTAGCGCATACCAGAGCTGACTGTCAACGCTGGCAGACGCGCGAGTATCCAGAGGCGCTCTCGCGCCCTCCTCAAGCCCGTTCCCGATCCCTCGCAGTATAGCACAGCAAACCCAAGCCCGGCGCGCGGGCAAAATTACCTCAGTTTCTGCACTGCCGCAAGCCGCCCATCGCCCCCGCTACATTCCTTCACGCTGGCCTCTATGCTGGGCCTGGATTCAATGCGGCCGATTCCATGCCGCGCCTCTTCCCTGCCGCGCTTCGAGGCAGGGTCGTAGAATGGAAAGATGCTGATCCTTGCTTCCCAGTCGCCGCGGCGGGCTGAACTGCTGCGCAATGCCGGCATTTCGTTTGAGGTTCGTCCCGCCGACGTGGATGAGAGCCCGCAGGAGGGCGAAGAGCCGCTCGCCTATGTGCGTCGGCTGGCGCGCGAAAAGGCGTTGGCGGTACTGGCATCGGCCCCCAATGGTGCGGTGGTTCTGGGTGCCGACACGACCGTGGTGGTGGACGGCGAGAGTTTGGGTAAGCCACTGAACGCCGAGGACGCGCGGCGGATGTTGCGGCGGCTCAGCGGACGAGCACACCAGGTCATCACCGCCATCTGCCTGGCGCACCGGAACCGCGATGGCGCTGCCGTGAGCGAGGTCGAAGCCGAGGTGACCGAGGTCGAATTCTCCTCGCTCAGCGCCCCGGAGATTGCAGCCTACGTCGCCTCCGGCGAGCCCATGGACAAAGCCGGGGCTTACGCCATCCAGGGCGGAGCCTCGCGTTGGATTCCGCGAATTCAGGGATGTTACTTCAACGTGGTCGGACTGCCGGTGGCACGGGTCTGCGCCATGCTGGCGCGGCTCCGGTAATTTGTTTCGACTGCGGCCAGTACCGCGGGCGGGCTACTTCTTCTCGGGGTCGTGCGGAGTGGTGTTCTCGTTGTCTTTCACGGCGCTTTTGAAGTTCTTAATACCTTCGCCCAGACCCTTGCCAAGCTCCGCGATCTTTGAGGGACCAAAGATGATGAGGGCGATCACGAGAATGACGAGCAGTTCCGGGAGGCCAAGCTTTCCACCGAACATTGTGTTTTCTCCATTGACTCAGACTGTGCGAGAGGGATGAACGGTTTCGCCCGCAGACTGCGCACGCAGAGCTAAGTGTAGGTCACGCCGGGGGGCGCGTCAAAGGCTGAAAGGCCTTATACGGCCGCCAACCTTGTGATTAGTTCCGATAATAGAGCGCTGCGGCGGGGCATCTCACGGGCTACGACGAACTCGTTGGCGGCATGGGCTCCGTCGCCAACCGCGCCCAGCCCATCCAGGGTCGGAACGCCGAGGGCGGCGGTGAGATTTCCGTCCGAGCCGCCACCGACCGAGGTCTCCGCAAGCTGGAAACCAAGCTCCGCGGCAGCCTGGGCCGCCATCTGGTAGAGGCGCACGGTTTGCTTGGAGCGCTCCATGGGGCCGCGCTCGACGCCTCCGAGAAGCTCCAGCCGGCATCGCGAGTCGCGCGGGCGCAGCTTGCGGATTGCAGCGTCGACCTGCGCCGCCTGCGATGCGGTGAAGAACCTCACGTCCACGACAACTTCAGTGAACTCGGCCACCACGTTGGAGCGGGTGCCTCCAAAGATCACTCCGGGATTGAGCGTGAGCCCCTTGGCGGGCCGGGAGAGCGCACTGATGGCCGCGACCTGGTGCGCGGCTTCCACGATGGCCGAAGCGCCGCGTTCAAAATCCAGCCCGGAGTGCGCGGCCACGCCGTGAACGCGCAACGTATAGCGGGCAATTCCCTTGCGCGCGGTCTTGCAGGCGCCCTCGGCTCCCGCCGCCGGCTCCAGCACCAGCACGGCGCTGGACTGTGGGGCGAGCCGCTCGGTGAGCGCGCGCGAAGCCGGGCTGCCGATCTCCTCATCCGGCACCAGCAACAACCGGACCGCGCACGGCAAAGGCCCGCGCTCCAGCATGGTTCGCAGGGCAAACAAAGCCTGGACGATGCCGCCCTTCATGTCGAATGCGCCCGGCCCGCAGAGCCGTCCGCCGCGCTCGCGCCACGGCATGGTTTTGAGCGTGCCAAGCGGATAAACGGTGTCGGTGTGTCCGAGCAGAAGCAGCTGCGGAGAGCGGCGCGGGCCGGTGAAATCGACTTGCAGCGCCGGCCCATAATTCGCAGCTCCGTGCACGGCGAGCTTGTGCAAACGGATGCGCCCGCCAATCGCGGCGAAATCCTTGGCGATGATTGCGACCAACGAAGCAATGGCCTCCGCCGAAGCCGAGGGTGACTCCTGCTCCACATAACGGCGCAAGGTCGCCCGCATCGCGGGAAGTTGCACGTTCAGCGAGCAAAGCAGCGGAGATGAGGGACGCGTCGGCATGAGTACGAAGTGCAGCTCACCATCTTACCCGAGCCGTGGCTCCGTTCTCCCCTGGTTCCTAATCCGCCGCGTCGCAGTGCATCTCGCCGGTGACGCGCGGTAATCCGGCGCTTTGTGCAATGGCCAGCGTCAGCGCCGACCAATCCAGATCGCCATATCCGTTGGCAATGGCGGTGAGGAAGCTGTCACGAACAACACTGGCGAACGGCATTGGCGCCGCCAGTCCCTCCGCGGCCTGCAACAGCAGTCGCACGTCTTTCAGCCCGAGGGGCATCTTGAATCCCGCCGGTGAAAACTTTTCCTCGATGATTCTTGGACCGTAGTTGGTATATGCAGGGGCGCCGAACAAGGTGCCGCTGAGCACCTCAAACACCGTATTCGGATCGATCTCCGCCTTACGCGCGACGGCAAACACCTCTCCGAGGCTCTCCAGCACGCAGGTGATCAGGAAGTTTCCAAACAGCTTGATGTAGTTAGCATCTTGCGGCCGTTCGCCGACCGTGAAGGTGCGTTGCCCGAGAACTTCAAGCACAGGTGTTGCCGTTGCCAGCGCCTCCTTTGTCCCCGCCGCAAGGATGAACAATTTTGCGGCTGCGGCGGCGTCGGGCCTACCGAAGACGGGCGCAGCCAGGTATTGCTGCCCGCGCTCCTGGTGTGCCTCGGATAGACGCTGCGATAAAGCGGGACTGATCGTGCTCATCGAAATATGCAAGTCGTCGCCTTGCATGCCTTCGAGGACCCCATGCGCCCCGAAGACAACGGATTCGACCGCCGAATCCTCTGCCAGCATCGTAATGACAATTTCCTGCCGGGCAGCTTCGGCTGGATAATCGGCGACCTGTGCTCCTTGCGCTGCCAGAGCCTCGGCAACGTTGCGGCTTCGGTTGTACACCACCAGTTCGTGACCGGCGCGGATAAGATTGGCGGCCATCGCTCGTCCCATGTTTCCAAGGCCAAGGAATCCAATGCGCATATTGTGATCTCCTTTTTGTGGGGTGAGGCGTTTTCCTCCTGGCGAACATCGCGTCAACGCCTCACTTCGCAGGGTTGAGCAGCTAGGAATGACCCATTCCCGAGCTGTCGATTTCCGGGTGCCGATGCGATGAGATGCCCGTGGCCGCGCTCGTGGTGCCCGCCGTTGGCGCGCCAGAAAGCAGGCTCGCTCATGCACTTCGTCCTCACCATCTCTGGCTGATATACTTTATGTTTTCCACGGGATAATCGAGAATCAATGAGCGACCATCACACCCCTGACGCAACTCTCACGCCTGAAGTGCTGACGAAGTTACCCCTCGACAGCGTTTCCATCCAGAAGATTCTGCCCCACCGCTACCCGTTTCTGCTGATCGACCGGGTGATCGAGTTGGAGCGGAAGAAGCGGATCGTCACCATCAAGAACGTAACCGCCAACGAAGAGTTCTTCCGCGGACACTTTCCCGGCAATCCGGTGATGCCCGGCGTGCTCATGGTGGAGGCGATCGCGCAGTCGGGCGCGACTCTGCTGATGACCGAGATTCCCAACCGTGCCGAGATGCTGACGGTCTTCACCGGCATCGAGCGCGCCAAGTTCCGCCGCCAGGTGACGCCGGGCGACCAGTTGCGCATCACGGTGAACGTGATCGTCTGGCGCACCCTGGCCGTCAAGATGGAAGGCACCATCACTGTGGATGGCAACGCAGTCTGCGAGGCGACGGTGACCTGCCGGTTGGTGGACATGAAAAAAGCACGAGGCTGCAGACGAGACGGCAGCGGAGTAGGCATGGCCATTCATCCCAGCGCAGTGGTGGACGCCAGCGTGCGCATCCCCGAGTCCTGCACCATTGGACCGTTCTGCCTGATCGGCCCGCAGGTGGAGATGGGCGAGCATTGCGAGCTGCTTTCGCACGTGGTGCTCACCGGGCCAACCAAAGTTGGCAGCCACAACCGCATTCATCCCTTTGCCGTGATCGGCATGGGGCCGCAGGATCTTTCCTACAAGGGCGAGCCGACGCGGCTGGAGATCGGCGACCACAACGAGATTCGCGAGTACGTCACCGTTCATCGCGGGACCATCAAGGGCGGCGGGCTGACCACGATCGGTTCGCAAGTGCCTGCTCATGGCCTACGCGCACATCGCGCACGACTGTTACATCGGCGACAACGTGATCATGGCCAACGCGGCGACGCTGGCCGGCCACGTCACGGTCGAGGACTGGGCGGTGGTGGGAGCTTTGTCTCCGGTACACCAGTTTGTGCGGATCGGCACCCACTCCTACATTGGCGGCGGGACCACCATCACCCAGGACGTGATGCCATTTGCCAAGACCTGCGCGGTGCGCGACGTACACGCCTATGGCGCAAATGCAATTGGGCTGGAACGGCGCGGCTTCAGCAAAGAGCGGGTGCAGGCCATCCAGCGAGCCTTCCGCATTCTGCTGGCGGCCAAGCTGAACACGACCCAGGCGCTGGAGCGCATCGAGCGCGAGGTGGAGCAGACCGAAGACGTGAAGCTGCTGGTCGAGTTCATCCGCAGCAGCGAGCGCGGGGTATTGAAGTAAAGAATCTAGGTTTCAAAGTTTCAAGGTTTCAAGGTTTCAAGGTTGAAGTGCAAGGGCAGACTACAAAGGCAGTAGGCGAGCGGCGGTCTAGGAGTGGGTGATGGGTGTGCGGCTGGGATTGATTGCCGGCAATGGAAAGTTTCCGCTCCTGGTGCTGGACGCGGCCGTCGCCAAAGGCCACGAGGTAGTGGTGGCGGCGATCCGCGAAGAGGCCGATCCGGCGATTGAAAAACGCGGGGCGGTCGCGGTGCACTGGCTCAGCCTGGGCGAGTTCAGCAAGCTGATTGCAGACCTTTCAGGCCGCCGGCGTCAGCGAAGCGATCATGGCCGGGCAGGTGAAGCACAAGCAGATCTTCAGCTCGATCAAGCCGGACTGGAAGCTGGCCAAGCTGCTGCTGAGCCTGACCACGCGCAACACCGATTCGCTGATTGGCGCGGTGGCCAAGGTGCTCGCCGACGAGGGAATCCACCTGCAGAACTCGACCGCCCTGCTGGAGCCGATGCTGGCTCCGGCGGGAGTGCTGACCCGGCGCGCTCCCAGCGATCCGGAGCAGACCAACATTACCTACGGCCGCGCGGTGGCGCATCATGTGGCGCGCTTCGACATTGGACAGACGGTGGTGATTGCCGAGGCGGCCTGCGTGGCAATCGAGGCCATGGAAGGCACCGACGAGGCCATTCTGCGCGCCGGAGCGCTGATGAAGAGCTTGCACGGAGAGGCCAGTACGCTGAGCCGGGCGCTGACCGTGATCAAGGTGGCAAAGCCAAACCAGGACATGCGCTTCGACGTGCCCGTGGTGGGGATTCACACCATTGAGACGATGGTGCGAGCCGGGGCAAGCTGCCTGGCGCTGGATGCCAACAAGTGCCTGATGCTCGACCGCGAGAAGGTGCTCGCCGCAGCCGATGCGGCGGCGATCGCAATTGTGGCCGAGGAAGCAAAACACCGCTAGCACAGACAAAATCAAAGCCTGGGCAAAGAGCAACCACCAATGACAGACCCCTTGTTCCCATCGACGTTCCAATCGAGTTCGAGGCCGTGGAGTTTGACCCAGTTGCGCTCGCGGCTGGAGCGCGGCGAAGTCTCTGCCGTGGCGGCGCTTCGTGCGTCTCTGGAGAAGATTGCCGCCGACAACGAGGAGCTGCGCGCGTTTATAAGCGTGCGTGAACGCGAGGCGCTGCGCGAGGCACAAGAAGCAGATACGGCCAGAGCTGCGAATCGAGGCGCTAGGGCGCTGTTGGGTGTTCCACTGGCGATCAAGGACTTGATCGACGTTCGCGGGGTGCGGACCACGGCGGCCAGCCGCGTGCTGGAAAATGAGGCTCCGGCAACCGAGGACGCGGAGTGCGTGCGTCGATTGCGCGCGGCCGGGGCGATCCTCGTCGGCAAGACGAATTTGCATGAGTTTGCCTATGGCGGAAGCGGAGCGGTCAGCGCCTTTGGCGCGGCGCGCAATCCGTTGGACCGGGCAAGGGTGTGCGGAGGATCGTCTTCCGGTTCGGCGGCAGCGGTGGCGGCGGGCATGTGCTTTGGCGCGCTGGGAACGCGATACCGCAGGTTCGATCCGGCTGCCCGCGGCGTGCTGCGGGGTGGTTGGATTCAAGCCGACCTGGGGCGCGGTTCCGGTGGCGGGAGTGATTCCGCTGGCTTGGTCGTATGACCATGTGGGGCCGCTGGCGCGGACGGTGGAAGATGCGGGCGTACTGTTCGCCGTGCTGGCGGGCGAGGCTCCGCGGTGGACGCCTGCGGCGGAGCTGCGCTGCGGAGTGGCGCGAAGGTATTTTTGCCAGGACCTGGCGCCCGAGGTGGAAGCCGGTTTTGAACGGGCGCTGGATGCGGTGCGCGCCTTGGGTTGGAGCCTGTGCGAGGTCGAGATCGAGGTCAGCGAGGATCGTACGGTGAGCAATGCGGAGAGCTGGGCCTTCCACGAGAAATGGGTCGCAGAGCGCGGAGCCCTGTACGATCCGCGAACCCTGCCGCGCATTCTCAACGGAAAAAAGGTTGGGGTTGAGGTCTACGTGGAGGCACGGCGCGGACTGGAGTTGCTGCGCGAGCGGTGCCGGGCAGGCGTCGCGGGAGTGGACGTGGTACTGACGCCGACCTCTCCGATTCTGCCCCCGACGCTGGAGGAGATGGCGGGGCCCGAGGCGCGCGCGCTGGAGTTAACCATGCTGCGCAATACCAGGCCCTTCAACGTGCTCGGGTGGCCGGCGGTGACGCTTCCGTGTGCGCCGATGGTGGGGGTGCAGGTAAGCGCGGCCTGGGGCCAGGACTGGCTGGCGCTGGCTGCAGCTCGGCAGATCGAGCAGGCGCTCGCGAAGAATCTACCGAAAAGCGGAGAGCGCTAGCGGCGTAATTCCGCTTTCCATAGAAATGACGCGGTGGAAATTCGGCCCGGAGTTTGTAACTTCCCGTTAATAAAGTAGATACAGAATCGTCTGAAGATGGACCGCCAGGTGCATTACAGAGGGTGAGCTAGAGAGGTGCGGAGCCTCGCTCCTGCACGTTCTGCGATGACGGCAAAGGCTGGATCGCATGAAGCAGATGAGTTTCTTCGACAGCACCTTCTAAGCTCAGAACTCTGCGACTTGGCCACCGGGCGTCCGGTGGCCTTTTTTGCGTCCCTTTTTTTACGTCCGCTTTTTTGCAGCTTACGATGCGCGCACATGGATCTGGGTCCGGTAGCCATCCTGATTGCTTTCGAGCCTCAATTTCCAATCGCCGCCGGGCGGTAAGGATTGCCCGCCGTTGCCGATTGCTGCGTCTGCTTCGCCAGGAAAGCTGGCGGTGATGCTTAGCTGGGGTAGGTGGGCGGGAATCAGAACGGTGAGCCGACGATCGGTGCTCCAGGCGGCGTGGGCGGTGCGCGGAGCCGGGAGCACGAACTCGCGGCGGAGGTGGAGCAGGCTGCGGTACCAGTCGAGCATCTCCCGGTTGGCCGCTTCGTCCAGCCAGCGCAGGCGCGAGCGTTCAAAGGTTGCGGGGTCTTGCGGATCGGGGACGGCGCTCCAGCCGAACTCGGCAAACTCGCGAAGGCGGCCTTCGGAGACGGCTTTCTGGATCGTGGGGTCGCCGAAGCTGGTGAAGAACTGGAAGGGTGCGGCTTCGTCGTACTCCTGGCCCATGAATAGCAGCGGGGTGTGCGGCGAGAGCAGCAGCAGCGCGGCGGCGAGTTTGCGCGCGCCGGACGGGACAAGCGCAGTAAGACGTTCGCCATAGGCGCGGTTGCCCACCTGGTCGTGGTTCTGGATGCAGATGATTTGCGCGGGCAGCGGGAGCCCGGCGGCGGAGGCTCCGCGGGGACGCCCCTGCCAGAAGCCGAACGGCTCGCCTTGAAAGACATAGGGCTCGGAGAGCGCGCGGGGAAGCAGCGCGGCATCAGCAAAGTCCTGATAATAGCCGTTGCGCTCGCCGGTCAGCAGGACATGGACGGCGTGGTGGAAGTCGTCGCTCCAGAGCGCGTCGGCGGCGCAGCCTCCCTGCTCGGCGGGAAGGACGTAGCGCGGAAGGTTCTCGTCGCTTTCCACGGTGACGAGAATGGTGCGGCCCTCGGCGGCGCCGAACTGGTGGGCGTGGGCAGCGATCTCGGCGACGATGTGCTGCCGGGAATCATCGCAAATCGTCTGTACGGCATCGAGGCGGAGTCCGTCGAGGTGATACTCGCGCAGCCAGTAGAGAGCGTTTTCGACGATGAAGCGGCGGACGTGCGGGCTGCCGTCATCATCGTAATTGATGGCATCACCCCAGATGGTTTTGTGCCGCGTAGTGAAGTACGGGCCGAATTGCGCGAGGTAACTTCCCTCGTTGCCAAGGTGGTTGTAGACGACATCGAGGAGCACCGCAAGGCCGCGCTGGTGAGCAGCGGCAACAAAGCGGCGCAGCGCCGCGGGGCCGCCATAATTGGACTGCACGGCATAGAGGCCTACCCCGTCATAGCCCCAGTTGCGCGGGCCGGGGACGGCGTTGACCGGCATCAGTTCGATGGCGGTGACGCCGAGCGCGCGCAGGTAGTCGAGACGGTCGATGGCCGAATCCAGCGTGGAGCCGGGGGTAAAAGTTCCAATGTGCAGCTCATAGAGAACACAATCGGCAAGGCGAAGGCCGCGCCACTGAGCATCGGCCCAGGGGAAGGCGGGATCGACGATTTCGCTGGGGCCGTGTACCCCCTCGGGGAGCAAACGCGAGACCGGATCGGGGAGGGCCAGCGAGCCGCTCACGTACTGGTAGCGATCACCGGGCGAGGCGGCCAGAGTGAGCCCCCAGTAACCCTCGCCGAGGGCGAGCATGGGGAACTCCTGGGGTGCGCGAAAGGATGTGCAGAGCGGTGCGTCCTCCTGCCTTTGGAGGCGGAGAGTGACCGCCGGGAGCCGTGGTGCCCAAAGATGGAAGTCCACCAAGTCGCCACGGACGGTGGCGCCAAGGGCGAAGGGCTGAGCGGCAGTGAGCACCTTGGTAGGACGAAGGCAGGAGCGTGGGGGTTGCGCTCTCGCAGCGATTCTCCATCTCGAAGCTTCGCGCGGGGCGCAACTCAGATTCGGCGCGCGAAAAAATGCCCCGGGTTGGCGTCCGGGGCATGATTCATCGGGGTTGGCGACGTTTTGCGCCCGCTGCTATTCGTATGCCAACGCCTCGATCGGATCTTTCGCTGCCGCCTTCAGCGCCGGATACAGCCCGCCCAGCAGCGCGCTGACCACGGACAGAATGGCCGCGCGCAGCACCCAGTGGTTGTCCCACACCATGCGATGCAGCGGATACTTGTAGTTGATCGCCAGGCTTGCCAGAGCGGTGATCGCCAGCCCCAGCAGCACTCCGGCCACTGCCAGCGCAAACGATTCGCGCAGCACCACGTTCAGAATGTAGTACCGGGACGCGCCCAGCGACTTGAGAATTCCAATCTCCCGGGTGCGCTCCATCACCGCCGTGTACATCGACTGGAAGATCACGATCAAGCCGATGGTCACCGAGATCCCAATCACGATGTTAAAAAACGAGTTCAAGAACGGGATGTTTCCCACGGTCATCAGCGAGGCGTATTCGGCCAGCGAGCGCACAACGTAGCCTTCCATCCCGGGAATCTGCTTGATCTCCGCCGCTACGGCGCCGGCGTCCTCGGGTTTGTCCGTCTCCACGAAAAACGTGCTCGCCTTGCCATCGGAGCCGAGCAGATCCTGCAAGGTCGCAATCGGCAGATAGCGCCGCGCACCCTTGCCGTGCTCCACGATGCCGGAGACGCGGAAGTCATGGTTGAGCACCTCATAGTGTTGGCCAACCTTGGTGTGGTTCTGTCCCGCGAACAGATCGTCCACGATCATGTCATACGGACCCTGGAACGGCCCTCCCGCAAGATAGCGGAATGGATGGCCCATCTGGTTAAAGTCGTTCGGCGAGTTGGGACGGATGTCGATGCCGTCTATGATTTCCAGGGTTGGCGTCGTGATAAAGTGGGTCACGACCGGGGCCACGGCGCGCACGTGCGGAACCGTCCGCAGTTTGTCCGCGACTTTGATGGAGACCGGAGCGCCGGTGATGCCGGTAAAGAAGCTGGAGCCCGGCGGCAATACCATGACGTCGAAACCGATTCCTTTTTGCCGGTCGGCGGAATCGTTCAGCATGCTCATGCACAGGCCTACAATGAGCAGAATCAGCGTGATCTCAATTGAAATCGCAAACACACTGATCATGGTGCGCAACGGCCGGTACACCAGGTTGGAGAAAACCATCTTATTCACTCTTTGAGGATAACAAATCGTCATCCATAATCATGGAACTTCGGTCGAGAACCTCAGAATCGCAAGGAGAAAACGATGTTTGGACGCAATCGAAATCAGCACGCGGTGGAGAAGAGCGCCGCGGTTGGACGTGCGGCTGTGGGTGCGGCTGCCATCGGAGCTCTCGCCACGGGCGCATTCGCCGTGGGCGCGCTTGCCATCGGTGCTTTGGCCATCGGGCGCTTGGTGGTTGGCTGCTCGCACATCAAGCACTTGGAAATTGACGAGTTGATCGTAGGCAAACTGACGATTCGCGAGCAGTAAACGGCTGCGCGGGCCGGGGTTCACGCTGGCCGGAGCGGATTACGCGCTGGTGGCGCGCTGGTGAACGAAGTCGACGCCGGCATCCAGAATTTCGCTCACCATCTCCGGCGCTGCGGCTTCGCAATAAACCCGCAGCAACGGTTCCGTGCCGGAGCCGCGCAGCAGCAACCAGGCCTCGGCTCCGTTGCCGTGGACAGGCGCATCGAGGAAAAACTTGAAGCCATCCATGTCTTCCATGCGCCGCACTTTGTACTTCCCGAGACTCGCTGGCTTGGCGGCTGCCCGCCGCAGAGCATCCTGCATCACCGCTTCGCCCAGGTGCAGGTCGCGACGTCCATAGTAGTGGCGGCCGTATTTTTGCTGCAGATCCTCCACCAGTTGGCCCAGCGTCTTGCCCTCCTCGGCCATCACGTTGGCCAGCAGCAGAGCATTCAATGTGCCGTCGCGCTCAGGTAAGAACCTGGGAATGCCGATGCCTCCCGACTCCTCGCCACCGATCAACACCGGCCTGCCGCTGAGTACGATGTCAACCACGTGCTTGAAACCCACGCCGTGCTCGATCAGTTCGCGGCCATGGGCTTTAGCAATTCGATCCAGCATCCCGGTGGTGTTGAAGGCGCGGGTGATGGCGCCGGGCCACTGCTTGCGTTTCAGCAGCCATTCCAGCAGCACCGCAAAGCATTTGTGGGCGTCCACCACGCTGCCATCTTCCGCCACTGCGCCGATGCGGTCGGCATCGCCGTCAGTGGCCAGGCCGGCGTCGCAGCGATGGGCAACCACGGCCTCCTGCAGGCCGCTGAGGTGGGGCAGAATCGGCTCGGGATTCAGTCCTGGGAAGAGCGGATTGATTTCGCCGTGAATCTCAAGATGATCGACGCCGAGTTCGGCGAAGATGCCCGCGAGAATGCCGCGCCCGGTCCCATACATGACATCGACGGCAAATTTCTGCTTCGCCTGGGCGATGCGCTCGAGATCGACGAACGCCTTGACGGCCGCAATGTAGGCGGTGTTGAAGTCTGCCTCGACCACACTGCCGCCCTTGCCCTCGATAGGCTTGGTGTCAATCAGCGCTTCGATTTTCGCGATGATCGCCGGAGTGGCCGAACCGCCGTAGCTGGCCTTGAACTTCACCCCATTCCAGTCCCATGGATTGTGGCTGGAGGTGATCATGACTCCACCGGCGGCGCCCAGTTGCTTCACCATGTAGCTGAGCGCGGGGGTCGGCGTAATCTCGCGCGCAAGCCGCACGCCGATGCCGCTGCCGGCAATGGCTTCGGCCGTGATCTCGGCAAAGCGCCGCGATCCGAAGCGGGTGTCGTAGGCAACCAGAATTCCCTTCGACGGCGTCCTCGTACTGGTGAACGTAGTTGGCAATGGCATGGGCCACGCGGCGGACGTTTTCAAAGGTGAAGTCGTCGGCGATCACGCCCCGCCATCCGTCGGTGCCGAACTTGATCTGCTGCGGCATCCTGCAATCCTTCAGGGTCAAACCAGCTTCGACTGTTTCTGCTGGTCGAGATATTTCACGATCTTGCCCACATCCTGCGAGCGCTCGACGGTGGTGATCAGCAGTGCGTCGCCGGAGTCCACCACCACTAGGCCTTGCACTCCGATTGCGGCGATGAATTTTCCCGGCGCGTGAAAGTAGTTTCCGTGGGCGTCGAGGACGAAAGTTGCTCGCCGAGGAGATGACATTGTCCTTGTGCCGCCCCTGTGCGATGCGATGCTCGAAGTGTGCGGCCCATGAACCCAGGTCGTTCCATCCCCAGGCGGCTGGAATGCAGAAGATGTTTGAGTCCTCTTCTCCGGCGGCGGATCGCGGTTCGAGAATCCCGTAGTCTACGCTCTTGTCTTCGCACTTCGGATAAAGCTTGCGCAGCGTCTCGTCGAACTTGCGGGTGCCCCAGGTTGCCGCGATTTTTTCCAGCAGCACCGCGGTCTCCGGCAGATATTGCCGCAAGGCGTTCACCAGGGTTTTCGCCGACCACAGGAAGATTCCGCTGTTCCAGTAGAAATTGCCTGCGGCAACAAACTGCTCGGCGGCCTCCTTGGCAGGCTTTTCGCGAAAGCGGCGAACCCGCGTGACCTCGCCGTGATAGACGGAGCCCGCCTCAACGTATCCGTATCCGGTCTCGGGGCGGGTTGGCTTCACGCCCATCACCACAATGTTCTCTCCTGCGGCCGCCAGCGCAATTCCGGCCTGCAGATCCTTGCGGAAGCTGCTTTTCGTTTTGGATGACCTGATCGGAGGGAAAAAGTCCCAGCACCGCGTCCGGGTTCTGGCGATGCAGAATGAACGCCGCCAGCCCGATGGCGGGAGCGGTGTTGCGCCCCACCGGTTCGGCAACGATCTGCTTGCGCGGCAGCGATTTGAGCTGGCGCACAATGTTCTGGCGAAGGTCGCCGTTGGTGATGATCCAGAAGTTTTCGCTGGGCGCCGTGGCCGACAGCCGCCCCACCGTGTCCTGAATCATGGATTGCTCGGAGTTCAGCGGTAGCAGTTGTTTTGCGAAGCTCTTGCGGCTCCAGCGGCCAGAAGCGCGTACCGCGGCCTCCGGCAAGAATGATTGGGTAAAACTCCGGCTTACGAGTCTTCGCCAAAATGTCTCCTCGAAATCAATGATGTGTGGTGGTGCTATCAGAATGCAAAGTTGCGCGCGGCTCCGCCACCGCTTGGGAGGGCAGGCGCATGCGGAGAATCTCCGCGCTCCACTGCGCGCGCAGGTGACCGCAGGCGAGGAGGCGGGGATGATCACGGCTTCCCCGCGGGTGAACGTCAGCGGCTGAAAACCAGCGCACTCCACCACGGCTCCGCCATCGACCGCCACCAGCACCTGCACCGAACTCTTCCCCGGCTCCGCCGCAAGCGTCACCGGAGCTTCGATCCTGTGCTTTTCAACGATGAAGCAGGGCGAGCAAACCAGTTCCTCACAGCCCTTCACGCTCTGCGGCTCAACCCGGCCCGCGTGGGTTCTCTCCTGAATCGCTGCCATGCCGCGCTCCAGGTGGAGTTCACGCGGGCGGCCGTAATCATACAGACGATAGGTGAGGTCGCAGTTCTGCTGGGTTTCAATGACGATGCAGTTCGGCCCCAAGGTATGCACCGTGCCCGCGTCGACGTAGATCATTTCGCCGGTATGCAC
The DNA here is from genome assembly GCA_963737175.1 of uncultured Acidobacteriota bacterium. Lineage (GTDB taxonomy): Bacteria > Acidobacteriota > Terriglobia > Terriglobales > Acidobacteriaceae > TOLSYN. Next base: position 51,324 of record CAVTRQ010000021.1, read on the forward strand.
GTTCAGCCAATTCAACATGTGCTCGGCTTGATTGGCTTCGATCGCCAGGCGGAACATCTCGCGATTGATGCCGGGGCGCAAACCAACTCCAACCTGGGCGCCCTCTACGGCACGAGCCACATACCAACATTCGGTTTTGCCGCAGGGCTCGCCGGCAAGGCGCGCTCCGGCGTCGTCCGGATGGACCTGCACACTCAATTTCTGGCGGGGAAACAGGAACTTGATGAGCAAGGGAAAGCGGGTCGCTTGCGGCGAAGCCTCTCCCGTAAGTTCGGCTCCGTATTGCTCTGCCAGTTCGCGCAATGTTTTTCCGGCGAACGGGCCATTGGCGGCCCGGCACGCTTCTCCGGTCAGCCAAACCTCTCCGATCGGTTCGGCTTCCACCGCACGGGTGAAATAGGGGCGCAAATCGCGCGTGCCCCACACCCGCTCGTGAAACTCCGGAATGATCAGAAACGGAAAAAGTGCCGGCATGATTCAATCACCCCGATCACAGAGTAGCGCAATCCAGCAGTTGGATGGAATTGTGGAGGAGTGAGATGCCGGGCGGATACTCACGCCTCCATAATTCAAAAACTACAGCGCAGCAAAGAAAGTACGCATCCGCTCCATGCCGCGATCAATCTCCGGCGCCGACGTCGCATAGGAGAGCCGAATGTGTCCGGGCAGTCCGAAGGCCTCGCCGGGAACTCCCACGACATGGCCTTCGCGCAATAGCCGCGCGGTCAACTCGGCGGTGTTGAGGCGGGCGCGGGTTGCAATTTCACTGACGTCGGGAAAGGCGTAGAACGCCCCCTCGGGGAGGTTGACCTTGACGCCGGGAATGGTGCGCAGTCCGGCGACGATGCGGTCGCGAAGCTGGATGTATTCCGCGCGCATGTCGGCCACGCACTGCTGGGATGCGGTCAAGGCCGCCAAGCCGGCCTTCTGCACGATCGAGGTCGGGTTGGAGGTCGATTGGCTCTGCAACTTCTGCAACTGGCCGATCACCGCCTTCGGCGCCAGGGCAAATCCGAGACGCCATCCGGTCATGGAATAGGTCTTGGAAAGCGAGCCCATCAGCAGCAGCGAATCCTTGTACTCCTTCAGCGCGCCCAGGGAAAACGGAGGGCGGCCCGTGTAGTCCAGGTACACATAGCACTCATCGGACATTACGTAGATGCCGCGCGAAGCAGCCAGCTTGACGATTGCCGCCAGATCCTCGGGCGTAACCACCGCACCCGACGGATTGTTCGGCGTATTCAGCAGAATGATGCGGGTGCGCGGAGTGATCGCCTTCTCGACCATCGCGGCGGTCAGGCGGAAGCCCTCCTCGGCGCGGGTGGCGACAAAGGCGCACTTGCCGCCGCAGTACTCCACTATGTCCTTGAATGAAACCCAGTACGGCACGGGGATGATGACTTCGTCGCCATGATCGATCAGCACCTGAAAGGTGTTGAAGAGGGCGCTCTTGCCGCCGGTGGTGAGGATGCACTCCTCAAACGTGTAGTCGGAGGCGAAATCCTGCTTGTGGCGGGCGGCCACGGCTTCCCGCAGCGGCTTGATTCCAGCCACCGGCGTGTACTTGGTGAAGTTTTGCTGAATGGCTTCGATGCCCGCTTGTTTAATGTGCTCGGGCGTGGCGAAGTGCGGCTCTCCGGCGCCGAAATCCACCAGGTCCACCCCCTGCGAACGCAGCGTGGTGGCTTCGTTATTGATGGCCATGGTGGCCGAAATTTCAATCCGGCCAATGCGGGCGGTGAATGCGGTAGCAACAGCGGTATGGTGACAAGGGAATTCCTTTCGGATTGTGATCTGTGTTGCGCCCCGGATCTGCGGACCGGGCGATAACAAATTTATTTGGAAGCCAGCGGGGCATCTCTGAAACGTTCGCGAAGCCGACTCTCCACCGAGGCGGGAACCAGCCCGCCGAGGGAGCCGCCGAGCGCGGCAATCTCGCGCACCAGGCGCGAGCTCAGATAAGAATAGGCGCCTGCGGGCATCATGAAAACCGTCTCCAGGGTGGGATCGAGCTTGCGATTCATCCAGGCCATCTGGAGTTCATATTCGTAGTCGCTGACGGCGCGGATGCCGCGAAGTACGGCCTGGGCGCCGCGATCCCGCGCATAGTCCACCAGCAGACCGGCAAAGGACTCGACGCAGACGTTCCCCCACTGAGCAGGTACACTCGCGCAGCATTTCCAGGCGCTCCTCCAAGCTGAAGAGCGGAACTTTCTCGGAGTTCTGCAGGATCGCCACGACCAGCTCATCAAAGATCCTGGCGCCTCGCTGAATCAAGTCGAGGTGGCCGTTGGTCGGCGGGTCGAAAGATCCTGGGTAGATGGCAATGACTCGCTTCAAGGTTCCTCGTGGAAGCGCGAACGGATTTAATCTTATGCTTGGTTGCATCGGCAATCAACCCGCTGCGGGTTTTTTCTGCCCCCGGCATTGCGGCCCTGGAAAACCGCGCCCTTCGGGCGGGTAATCACCCAACCGGCGCAAAGCATCCCAGGATGCAGAACCTTGACGAGCCGCGCCCGCACAGGAGTTGCTGTCCGCGAAAGCTGGCCCATGCTCTACAATAGGGCCGGCTCTCTAAAGGCCGCCCACTTCATGAGCCTTCTGGACAAGACCACACTGCGCGTTCTATTTACGGTCCTGGCGATGGGATCGCTGCTCGGCTTTGTGTGGATGGCACGCAAGCCGCTGCTGGCCTTCCTGTTCGCGATGCTCTTTGCCTATCTTCTGGACCCGCTCGTCGCGCTGGTGCAAAAGTGGACCCATTGCCGCCGGGGAGTCGCCATCGCCGCACTCTACGTCATCATGCTGGCCGCCCTGCTGACCGTAGGGCTGGTTGTGGGTCCGCGCGTGGTGGAGGAGGGACAGCACCTTTCACAGGCCGCGCCTGATCTCTACAACCGAGTCGCCAGCGGAAGTATTGCCTTCCAACTGGGCAAGGCGCGCGGCTGGAGCCAGGATACGCAGGCGCAGCTTGCAGCAGTTCATCGTCGAACACCGCGGCCAGGTTCTCTCCGCCATCAGCGCACAAAGCGCCACGATCACCGAGGTTGCCGGAAATGCGCTTTGGCTGGTGCTGATTCCAATTCTCGCCATCTTCTTCCTGAAGGAAAAGAGCCGCTTTGCGCGCAGCATCGAAGGCCTGCTGGACAATCCGCGCAGCCGCCTGCTGTTGAGCGAGATCATGGGCGAACTCGATGAGATGCTGTCGCACTTTGTGCGCGCACAGGTGTACCTGGCGGCGATCTCGGGAACGATCTACATCCTGGCGCTCTCGCTGATGCGGGTGCCCTATTCCTGGGCGCTGGGAACGCTGGGCGGCCTGCTGGAGTTTATTCCGTTTGTCGGCCCGCTGGTGGCTGCGGCCCTGATTCTGGCCGTCAGCTTTGGATTCAACTACGGCCATCTGGCGATGGTCCTGTTGTTTCTGCTGCTGTGGCGCGGCGTGGAGGATTACGTGGTCTCGCCGCGCGTCCTCGGCGGACGCGTCGAGGTGCATCCGCTGGCGGCCATCTTCGGAGTGCTGGCGGGGGGCGAAATCGCCGGCGTTGCCGGGATCTATTTCGCCGTTCCCGTCATGGCTGCCGCGCGCATTCTGTGGCGCACCTGGCATCGTCACAACGACGACAGCAATCGCAAGGCGGCGACGGCAAAAGACATCGCCGGACCGTACTAGCTCGAAGCTCCCGCTGATTCCATTTCCCGGAACGTTCCATTCATGCATTCTTTAATTCCTATTCATGTGTCTGCAACTCGCCTGCACTAGTCTTAAACCTGCAAAGTAGAGCTAGAATTCAACCGAAGGTACGGTGAATGGATCTGATCTTGGAAGTTCGCACCGGGCCGCGAGCGCGTAACGATGGCCTGCCATGGGAAGTTGATCGGGGGGAAGGAAGCGGATGCTTTTCGCCGCAGCGCCCTGTTATTGCTGGACGGTTTCGACAAGCTCACCATTAACTTGGCGGGAGTTCGAAGCGTGGACGGTGGAGGGCTGGGCAGTCTGGCCTCCGTGCTTAGCGCTTGCCCTGGACAAGGGCAAGCAGGTGCAGATCACCCACGCCAGTCCGCTGGTGGTGCAAATGCTCGAGGTCACGAAGCTGGATCAGTTCCTGGAGCCGGTTCGCCGATCGGTACCGCAACTGGTGACGAACAGCCAGGAAGCAATCGCGTAAGGCTTTGGCGAACGAAACGGAGTCTATTTCCCCGCTGGCCATGGGTGGAAATTAGAGAAGGGGCGGATCACTCCGCCCCTCTTGAATTGGCTCCGCAAGGTTACTTCTTTGGCACCGCCGCCTTGGCTGCGGCCACTTCCCTTGGCGACACCGGCAGCGGTTCGGCGGGCGCTTCGGCAGCGGCCTGGTCCAATCCCAGCGCTTTGCGCACGGCCAGTTCGATTCTGGTCGCGACGTCCTTGTTCTCCTTGAGGAAGTTCTTCGTATTCTCGCGGCCCTGCCCGATGCGCTCGCCCTCGAAGCTGTACCAGGCGCCGGACTTCTCGACGATATTGCGCTCCACCGCTACGTCCAGCATGTCGCCTTCACGCGAGATGCCTTCGCCGTACATGATGTCGAACTCAGCCTCGCGGAAGGGAGCCGCCGTCTTGTTCTTGACGATCTTGACCTTGGTGCGCGAACCCACCACCTGATCGCCGTCCTTGATGGCGGCAATACGCCGGATGTCGATGCGCACGGAGGAGTAGAACTTCAGCGCGCGTCCGCCGGTGGTGGTCTCCGGATTGCCGAACATCACCCCGATCTTTTCGCGAATCTGGTTGATGAAGATGAGGCAGGTGCGCGACTTGCTGACCGTGCCGGTGAGTTTGCGCAGCGCCTGCGACATCAGCCGCGCCTGCAGGCCCATGTGGCTGTCGCCCATCTCGCCGTCCAACTCGGCCTTGGGAACCAGCGCCGCCACCGAGTCCACGACCAGCACGTCGATGGCCCCGGAGCGCACCAGCGCTTCGGTGATCTCCAGCGCCTGCTCGCCGTAGTCGGGCTGCGAAACCAGCAGGTTATCCACGTCCACCCCGAGCCGCTTGGCGTAGGCGGGGTCCAGAGCGTGTTCGGCGTCCACAAAGGCTGCCATGCCGCCGGCCTTCTGGGCTTCGGCAATAATCTGCAAGGTGATGGTGGTCTTGCCGGAGGATTCAGGGCCGAATACCTCCACCACGCGGCCGCGTGGAACTCCGCCCACGCCCAGGGCGGCGTCAAAGGAGATGCTGCCGGTGGAGATCACCGCGATGGGAACGATGGGGCCCTTGCTCCCCAGGCGCATGATCGAACCCTTGCCAAACTGCTTTTCAATCTGAGCGAGCGCAAGATCAATTGCGCGGGACCGGTCTTCGGCCATGAAGCACTCCTTGCCTGCCGCCTTCTGGCGTGTGGGATTGCAAATTTCTCACTAAATCACTAAATGAGGATGACGGCTGCCCGAAGAATAGCACGGGCGGGCGCGAAGGGGAATGAAAGGAGAAGATCAAGGCAATTTCCGCCTCAAAACATTGCTGCCGGTTATGATCCCTCCCTGTTCTCCACCCGCTCCACTTCCTGCGATCAGCGCTGCAACAGGTCCACCGGCTGGCGAACATCCGTCACTCGGAAGTACTTGGCCAGCGCCGGATAGCGCTCGGCGACCTGTTCGTACATCTGATAGGCAACGTTGCGGTAGCTCCAGTGGCCACCGACCCCGGTGCGCAATTCGCTGATGTACACCACCTCGGCGAAGTCCATCTTAAACAGGGTGCGTTTGCGATAGGCCAGGGGGATCAGATACTGCGCGGGCTGGGAGGCTTCTCCGCGTGCGGCCAGTCCGTCCGCGAGTTTTTGCCCCGCGCCGCCCGCGCGCTGCATCGCCTCGGCGTAGAGTTCGCCATAGCCCGCTTCCTGAATCTCGCGCGGGGTGTCAAAGCCATGCGCAAAGCCATACTCCTGGTGAATTTGCACGCAGCGGCGATGGCGGTGAAGATCGCGGTAGGCGCCAATGTCCATCAGGATGTCAAAGCGGAACTTCTGTCCGGCGTAGTAGGCACGCAGCAGTTCGTCATGCTGGCCGCGATGGCGCAGGCCGAGATCGATGATCTCCTCGCGCCGCGCCCTGGCTCAGCCCGAGTACGGCCTCGCGCAACTGCCGGTAGCGATGGCGCGAGTGCTCGTAGAGCAGCGTCGTCGCCAGTTCGATCTCCAGCGGCTCTTCGTCGAGCAGATCGACGGCTGGAGCCGGGGCAAGGCCCTGCCCGCGCATCAACTCGGCTTCCGCCTGCGCCAACTCTCGCCGGGATGAAAGCTCGTACAAGCTGGGCTCGGCGTGCTTGACCAGCGTGGGAGAGACCCTGGTCTCACGCAACAACTCCGCCCGCGCCTGCTCTCCCAAGGCCGCGTCCTTGGCGGCGATTGCCTCTACCAGCGCCCGGCGCTTCTCGGCATTCACGTCCCAGGCGGGGTCGCGGGCAGCCTGCTTCATCCGTTCACCAAGCAGGCGCACTTCCTCGTACGGGCTGCCCAGCAGCCGCGAGAGCTGCGTCTCCAGGGTTCGCGCGTTCACAATCTGGCCCAGCGACGTGTTGGTTGCCAGGGGCAGCAGGTAGCGCGAAATGTCAAAGGCACGCGCGCGCAGAGTGCGCTCGTAGGCTTCCTGCGTCATCTCCGGCGGCTTGGGAGTCTGGGCCACCAGGTACTGGAAATTCAGTTCGCTGAAGTTGCGGTACTCGGCGAAGAGGAACTCGATGGTCTCCTCGTACAGCAGCCGCTCCGCGGCGATCGCTGAATCGCGGCGTATAGTAGCCGCTCTTCCGGAAGTCCTGGTAGCGCGTCGAGCGCTCCTGCCCGTCCCAGCGGGTTTCGTCCACCACCAGCGTGGCCGCCAGCAGCGAGAGCCGCTCAATCGCCATGGCGACGTGCGCCAGATCGGCAATCGAGCGGTGTCCGTACTGAAAGTAGAAGGTGCTGAGAAACTTTTCCGCCTTCTGCTCGTTCAACTCCGCCAGCGACTCTTTCATCGACAGCGAGGAACGGGAGTACTTGGCCATGGCATAGGCCTGAACCTCCGGCTCCGCGCCATGGATGCAATACACTTGCGTTTCAGCGGGGTGAGGCTCGGAGGAAGGAGTGCCGGAGGCGGGAACGGTCATAGCTTTGATTTTGACGCAAAGCTCGATCGATTGCCAAATCATGCGCTCCGGTCGGCCATTGGGAGCGAAAAAGCCAGCGCAAATCGACGCGATCGGTGGAATCCCGAGCAGCGCAGCACGGAATTGGGCTACGCTCTTGCTGAGGCCAATCGGTGGAGCCCGAGTTCCAGACCCAATTCGTCACTGCGGGCAGCCTGCTCTACTCGGTCGAGCATCGGCCCTGGCTGCCGCCGGACAGCCCATTGGCTATTCTCGCAGAGCTGGAACGACCTGCTGTTTGCTCATTTCGCAGTGGACCCGCCCACGCTGCGGCGCTTGGTGCCAGAGGCTCTGACGCTCGATCTCTACGATGGCGTGGCCTGGCTGACCGTTTCACCGTGCTGCGCCAGCCACGTGCGCCCGAGCGGAGTTCCGCCCTTGCCCGGCCTTTCCTTCTTTCCCCAGGTCAATCTGCGTACCTACGTCACCATGGAGGATAAGCCGGGGCAGAGCAAGCCGGGGCTCTTCTATTTCAGTGTGGACGCGGCGAATCTGTCGGCCGTCTGGTTTGCCCGCATCTTCTTCCGCATGCCGTACTGGCACGCGGCAATCCAGATCAGCGGCGCCACCATTCACGCCCGCAATCCGGCGGAGCATCATTCACTTTCGCTCCTCTCGTCTGCATGGCCCCGCCGCAAGCAGCGGTCCCGCCAAGTTCGACGTCATCTACTCTCCCGAAAGCGAAGCCGAGCGGGCGCGCCATGGAAGCCTGGATGAATTCCTCACCGAACGCTACTGTGTGTACTCGTGGAATCGCCGGCAGATATTATCGCGCCGAAATCCATCATCAGCCGTGGGCATTGCAGCGAGCCAGCCTTGAAATCCGCGCCAACAGCATGGCCGAGCCCATCGGCCTCGCGCTGCCGATGAAGCCGGATCTCTGCCACTTCTCTCGTTCTCTGAAGATGCTGGCCTGGGCTCCGCAGATCGTTCGCCTCACCGGCTCAGAGGCCATGCCTGTCGCTTCGCGATGGAAACAGAAGGTACGAGGCCGAAACCGATAGCAGGATCATCCACGCCAGTGTAGCCCGCTCGGCTTCGTTCTCGACCCGCAACGAGTGCATGGGTGCGAACAGCAGCTCCGCGAATATGAGGGCGCCCAGCACTGAACCACCGACGCTCACTAAGGCTCCAAAGCGGCTCGCCAGTAGCACCAGCACGGCCGCGAACAGGAACGGGGCCGCAAGTTTCCACTGCGTTCTGGAGAAAACCAGGGCGACGGCAATCGCACAGAGTGCGCTGACGGCGATTCCGAGCGTCGATTGCAAGGTGCACAGCCATTTTGTCTTCATCGGTTTTATGGAAAAAAATAATTAGCGAACGTCGCTAAGATCGCATAAATCGAGCGCTGGGTGGGGGAAAATCGAGAGTACCTCAATGCATAACCTGAGCCGCTCATCCTGCCTGTTCACGCGCATCCGAGCCCCACGCAACGCATCCGCCTTAGATTCGTCGCTTAAATCCTGCCGCAGCCTTCGATTTTGCTCGCTGAATGCGCCCTTCGTATCGCAGAATAAAGTTGCTCCACCTGCCGCGCGGAAGCGATTTGCGCCGCACCACGGACGATCGCCTGATGCCTCATGGAACCGACTCACTTCTGCTGCAGTTGTTTACCATCTTCGTCTGGGCGAAGGTCTTTGGTGAGCTGTTCGAGCGAATGCACCTTCCCGCGGTTCTCGGCGAAATCTTAGCTGGCGTGATTCTCGGTCCCTACGCGACCCGCTTTGTTTTGCCCGCCGACACCATCTACTCCATCGCTCAAGTGGGTGCCGTATTCCTGCTTTTCACCGTTGGGCTGGAAACTTCGCCCAGCGATCTGATCCGCGTCGGACGGCTAAGCCTGCACGTTGCCGTGGCCGGAATCATCGTGCCTTTCGTGGCGGGATTCCTCTTTCTGCGTTTCCATCACGAACCCACGCATGAGGCCGTCTTCGTCGCCGCAGCCATGGTTGCCACCAGCGTTGGCATCACCGCCCGGGTGCTGCGCGACATGAATGTGCATAAGTCGCGAACCGCGCAGATCATTCTGGGAGCCGCGGTCTTTGATGACATCCTCGGCATGTTGCTGCTGGGCATCCTGGTCAGTACGGTCAGCTATGGCAGGCGTCCAGTGGCTGCATCTTGCTCTGGTCGCGATTGAAGCCGTCGGCTTTGCCGTATTCATGATTTTTGTCGGGCCTCGCGTCGTGGATCGACTTGAGCCCGGCATCCAGCAGATGCAAACCCAGGACGCTCCGCTGGTGCTCGCCCTGGCGCTCTGTCTCGGACTCTCGGTGGCGGCCACTCGGATCGGAATGGCTGCGATCATCGGTGCGTTTTTCGCCGGCCTGGCCTTTGCGGATTATTCGCCGCGCTGGAATCTGGAGCCGCGCGCCCAGGCCATCAATCAATTTCTCTCGCCTTTCTTCTTCTTCACCATGGGATCGCGTCTGGATCTCTCGGTGTTTTCCCGCTCTGTCGTGGTGCTGGCGCTGGTGCTCTCCGCGCTGGCCGTGGTCTCTAAGATCGTCGGTTGCGGTCTGCCGCTGTATCGCGAGGGCTGGCGCAGCATGTTGCAGGTCGGAGTCGGCATGACGCCGCGCGGCGAAGTTGCGCTGATCATCGCGCTGATCGGCCTGCAGATGAACATGATCTCGCAACGCGCCTACGCCCTGGTCATCGTCATGACCGCGGTCACCACCGTCCTGCCGGCGCCATTTCTCAGAATCCTGTACACGCCCGAGAATGAGGGGCCCAGTAGCACCGCGCCCGGCAGCGAGCAATCCGCCGAAGTGCAGATCTCCGGTCAGCTCGGCTGATCCCGTCGGCTATAATCCGCTAAGTTTCATTTGCACACCGAGGTGATCATATGGAGTCCTTGCAGGGACACGTGGCGCTCGTCACCGGAGCGTCTCAGGGAATTGGCCGCGCCTGCGCCGTGACACTGGCCAAGGCTGGCGCAACCGTGGCGCTGGCCGCGCGCAATGAAGAGAAGCTGACAGAAGCCGTGGCGCAGATCGAAGCCGAAGGCGGAAAAGCCGCGGCCTTTCGCCTGGACGTGGCTTCCGAGGACGCCATCAAATCCACGGTCAAGCAGATCTCCGCCCAGTTCGGAAAGATCGACATCCTGGTCAACAACGCCGGGATTACCCGCGACACCCTGCTGCTGCGAATGAAGCGCGCCGACTGGGATGACGTGCTGACCACCAACCTGAGCGCGCCCTTTCTGCTGACCCAGGCGGTCATCAGCGGCATGATGAAGCAGCGCTGGGGACGGATCATCAACATTACCTCCATCGTTGGCGAGATGGGCGCGCCGGGACAGGCAAACTACGCCTCGTCGAAGGCCGGACTGATCGGCCTCACGCTCTCCGTGGCGCGCGAAGTCGCCTCGCGCAACATCACCGTGAACGCCGTCGCTCCCGGCTACATCGCCACCGCCATGACCGAGGTGCTCACCGACGATCAGAAACAGGCAATCACCGCGCAGATTCCGCTCGGGCGCCAGGGCACGGACGCAGACATCGCCAACGCCGTACTCTTTCTGGCCAGCAACGAAGCGGGCTACATCACCGGTCACGTCCTCGACGTGAACGGCGGCATGTTGATGGGTTGAGGGCAGAGTTCGATTGTGCTGACTTACTACATTACGGATCGAACGCAGTTTGCGGGAAGCGAAGCGGAGCGCCGGGCCCAGCTTCTGCGGACGATCCGCGAAGCCGCCGCCGCTGGAGTCGATTACATTCAACTCCGCGAGAAAGATCTCCGCATCCGCGATCTTGAGTTGCTGGCCCGCGAAGCGTTGCATCTGATTCGCGCCGAAGGCCGGTCGCGATTGCTGATCAACCATCGCACCGACGTAGCTCTGGCCGTCGGCGCAGACGGCGTGCACCTGACGGGCCTGCGATATCGCCGCCTCCGACGCGCGCGCGCTGGCCGCGAAAAGCTGCGCCTGCAGCAGTTCCTCATCGCGGCATCCTGCCACTCCGCGCAGCAGGTCCGGCTGGCCGAAGCGCACGGCGCTGATTTCGCAGTACTGGCTCCAATTTTCGAAAAAGTGAATACGCTCCGCGAAGGAATTGGGCTTGAGGAGTTGCGCCGGGCGGCCCGCAATGAGAATCCCGACCGGCGCGTCGAAGCCGGCGATACCCGCAGATGCTTTCCGGTTTTCGCTTTGGGAGGAGTCGCTGTGGAACGCGCTCCGCTGTGCGCCGCGGCCGGTGCTGCCGGCATCGCGGGCATTCGTCTCTTTCAGCAAAGTCTCGATCTGCCCGAACTCGTGCGCACACTGCGCTCGCTCTGCGCTCTAATTACCGGACGGCATGAGCCACCGCGTCACCATTCCCAGCAGCGAGAGCAGCAAGGCTCCCCAGAAGGCAGGCGCAAAGCCATGGACCACGAATCCGCGCACAAAGTGCGAAGCAAACAGCAGCATCAGTGCGTTGATGACGAGCAGGAACAGTCCCAAGGTCAGCAGTGAGAGCGGAAACGTCACGATCTTCAGGAATATTCCCAGCGTGGCATTCACCAGCCCGATCACCAGTGCCGCAATCAGTGCGGAGCGTAGACCGTCGACCTCAAAGCCCGGCACCAAGCGGGAAACCACCAGCAGCAAAACTGCACTGATTATCCATCTCACGAGCAATTGGATCATGGCTTTACGATGCCTTTCTGACCTGCGCGGTTTTCAGTTTGCGGCGAATCCGCCCCATCACACAGGTCCCTGCGAGGCCTTCTCAATGTCCAGCGCCAGCAGATATTCCTTGAACGCCGGACCTAAATCCTCGTGCTGCAGCGCGTACTCCACGGTGGCCTTCAGAAAGCCGAGCTTGTCTCCCGCATCATGCCGCTTGCCTTCGAAGACGAAGCCGTAGATCTTTTCGTGCTGCAGAAGTTTCTTCAAAGCGTCGGTCAGTTGCAGCTCTCCGCCCGCGCCCGGCGTGATGGTCTCGATCATCTCGAAGATGCGCGGCGTCAGCACGTAGCGGCCAATGATGGCGAGATTCGACGGAGCCTCTTCGAACTTCGGCTTCTCGACCATGTCCGTGATCTCGTAGAGACGGCCGTTGAATCCCGGCACCGGCTTTGCGTCCAGCACGCCGTAGGCGGAGATCGCCTTGCCTTCCACAATCTGGGTTGCGATCACCGAAGCCTGTTTCTCCTCAAAGACCTCGATCAACTGTTTCAGGCACGGATTGTCGGGCGAATCCACAAGGTCGTCGGGCAGGATCACGCCAAACGGCTCATTGCCCACCAATCGCTTCGCCATCAAAACCGCGTGGCCCAGCCCCAGTGGCTCCTTTTGCCGAACCGTGCTCACGTGCGCCATGCGCGCAACCGCTTGCGCGGTCTCCAGCAGCGTGGATTTGTTGCGCTTGGCCAGTGAGTGCTCCAGCTCAAAGCTAATGTCGAAATGATCTTCCATCAAGACTTTGCCGCGCCCGGTCACGATGATGATCTCGTCGCAACCGGAGGCGATCGCCTCTTCCACGCCGTACTGAATAATCGGCTTGTCGACTACCGGCAACATCTCTTTCGGCATCACCTTGGTGGCCGGCAGAAACCGCGTGCCCATGCCAGCGGCGGGAAACACTGCTTTGCGAACTTTTGCGCTCATCGTCTCACTCAGTATGGCTAAGATTTGAAATTTAATTGTAAGCTCATCGCCTTCCGCTGCACAGCTCATACAGCGGGCTCGTTTCACAGCGCGGGCGAATCATCGTCCATCCGGCAGTTCTCCGTCCGGCAGTTCCTTGCGCACAATCTTCACCGGCGGCCGGTCCTCATCTGTTTGAGAACCGTCATGGCACCATCCAACTTCATCCAACTTTATTTCGGGGTCACTTCCACGCGGGCGGGCTCCGCCTCGAAGCCTTCCAGCAGTTTGCGCAGCCCATTCAACACTTCGTCGGGCCGCGACGCCTTCAATGAGAACTTCAAAATCCCCTGCGGCGTAAATACCACGCCCTTGTGCCTGGCCACCAGTTGCATGATCTTCTGCGGATCGGCTTCGGCCGTCTGGGTGAATTTCACGCTCACCTGGTCGCGCTTGCGCTCGATGCTGGCAACGCCCAGCCGCTGGCACTCCAGCCGCAGATGCGCGTACTGCAGCAGGTGCTGCACCGCCGCCGGCGGCTCGCCATAGCGGTCGCGCAACTCGTTGGCCACGTCGCTCAACTGCTTTTCGTCCTCCACCGCCGCGGTCCGCTTGTAGATGCGCAGGCGCTGATTTTCCTCGCGGATGTAGTCGTTTGGAATGCGGATGTTCAGGCCCAGATTCAGCGCCGTATCGAGCGCCTCCTGCACCTGCTCGCCCTTCAACTCGCGAATCATCTGCTCCAGCATGGTGGTGTACATCTCAAAGCCCACGGCTTCGATGTGTCCGCTCTGTTGCCCGCCCAGCAGGTTTCCCGCGCCGCGCAGTTCCAGGTCGAGCGCCGCGATTTTGAAGCCCGCGCCCAGATCGCTGAACTCCTTCAGCGCCGCCAGTCTGCGCCGCGCCAGGTCGTTCAGTTCGCGATCCGGCGGCACCAGCAGATAGGCGTAGGAGCGCCGGTTCGAGCGTCCCACCCGCCCGCGCAACTGGTAGAGTTCGCTCAATCCGTGCCGGTCCGCGCGATTGATGAGGATGGTGTTGCACAGCGGAATATCGAGTCCGTTTTCGATGATCGTAGTGGCCACCAGAATGTCGGCCTCATGCCGCATAAAGGCCAGCATGATTTTTTCCAGCTCGCCTTCGCCCATCTGTCCGTGGCCCACCAGGATGCGCGCTTTGGGCGCCAGTTCGCGCAGCTTCGCCGAAATCTCGTAGATCGACTCCACCCGGTTGTGAACAAAATAGACCTGCCCGCCGCGCTCCAGCTCCTGCTCAATCGCCGAGCGAATCAGCTTCTCATCCCAGGTTGCAACCACCGTCTGGATGGCCAGGCGGTCGCGCGGCGGAGTTTCAATCACGCTCATGTCGCGCAGTCCCAGCATCGACATGTGCAGCGTGCGCGGAATCGGCGTCGCCGACATCGTCAGCACATCCACTTCCTTGCGCAACTGTTTGAGCCGCTCCTTGTGCCGCACGCCGAAGCGCTGCTCCTCGTCGATGATCACCAGGCCAAGATCGGGGAACTTGATGTCCTTGGAGAGCACCCGGTGCGTGCCCACCAGAATGTCCACCTTGCCGTTCTCGACCTTTTCCACAATCTCTTTCTGCTGCTTCGCGGTGCGGAAGCGCGAGATCATTTCGATGTTCACCGGGAAGGCCGCGAAGCGGCGCTTGAAGGTCTCATAGTGCTGGAAGGCCAGCACCGTGGTCGGCGCCAGCACCGTGACCTGCTTGCTGTCGTTCACCGCTTTGTAGGCGGCGCGCATCGCCACTTCCGTCTTGCCATAGCCCACGTCGCCGCAGAGCAGGCGATCCATCGGCTGCGGCCCTTCCATGTCGCGCTTGATGTCTTCCACCGCCGCCGTCTGATCGTCGGTCGGGTTGTACTCAAAGGCGTCTTCAAACTCGCGCATGAACTGGCTGTCGCCGGAGTACTGAAATCCTTGCGCGGTCTTGCGCTGCGCGTAGAGCTTCAGCAGCTCGTCGGCCATGTCCTGCATGGCCTTTTTCACCCGCGCCTTGGTCTTCACCCACTGCTGCGTGCCCAGCCGGTTCAGAACCGCGTGCCCGCCCTCGGCCGAGCGGTACTTCTGCACCAGGTCGAGCCGGGTCAGCGGAACGTACAGCCGCGCCCCTTCGGCGTATTCCAGAACCATGAACTCGGCCTTGGAGCCGTCCGCCTGCGGAATCTCGCGCAAGCCCTGGTACTGGCCAATGCCGTGTTCGACGTGCACCACGTAGTCGCCCACCGCCAGGTCGCGGAAGTCGGACAAGAATGCCGAGGTCTTGGAGCGCTGCTTCGGCTGCCGCGGCCCGCCCGCCTCGGAGTCGTCGAACAGATCGTTGGCGCCGAACAGCACCAGCTTCGCGTCCGGCAATTCCACTCCTGCCGGGACATACCCATAGACCAGCGTCGGTCGCCGCGCTCTCGTCGTTGAAGTAGGTGGCCTCTTCGCTGATGCTCGGCCGTCTTGGCCCGCGTGCCCAGCCGGTACGGCACCTGGTATTCGTTGAAAATATCGGCCAACCGCTCCAACTCGCCCATCGAGCCCGCCGCCAGCACCACGCGCTCACCCGCAGCGGAGAGCTTCTTCACTTCCTCCAGCAGCTTCGGCACCGCGCCATGGAAGCGCGGCGTCGGACGCGAAGCTGAACTCCACCAACTCCGTGCCATCGCTGGATGCCATTCCAAGTTGCTCCACATCCAGTCCGCAGGCTCGCGCCACGCGTTCGCGCCATGCCTCGGGAGTGACGTACAGCTCCTCGGGACGCACCAGGTTTCCGACTCCGCTGCGCTCGTGCGCATCCGCCAGCCGTTGCCACCAGCCATCGTGATCGTCGGCCAGCCTCTCCGGCTTCGTCGAGCACCACGGCGGCCTCGGCCATCAGGTCGAAGATCGTGTTCTGCGGCACCCGCCACCGGGGCAAAGAACTCCCAGCCCGGAAACACCGTCACTCCGCCGGCTCGCGCCGCGTCCTCCAGCGCTTCCTCGCTGCCGCTGACTCGTCTTCCGCTCAGGCGCGCGTTGATCGTCGCCAGCAACTCCTCGGTCACCGGAGTTTCCGTCAGCGGCAGCAGCGCGGCCTCTTCCAGACTCATCGCCGAACGCTGCGTCACCGGGTCAAAGCGCCGCAGCGACTCCACTTCGTCGCCGAACAGTTCAATGCGCACCGGTCTTTCCATCTCCGGCGAATACACGTCCAGAATCCCGCCGCGCTGCGCATACTCGCCCTGCTGCTCCACCACGTCCGTCTGCCGGTAGCCCACAATGTTCAGGTGCTGCACCAGCTTTTCCAGATCCAGCCAGTCCCCCCGGCGCACCATGCGAGCCAGGTTGCGGTAGATACTCGGCGTCGCGCAGACGAATCGCCGTCGCGGCAAACGGCGCCACCACCAGCGAGGCCGTGCCGCTGGCAATCCGCCACAGCGCGCGCGCGCGCATCTCCTGAATCTCAGGATGGGGAGACAGATTTTCGAAGGGAAGTACATCGCGTGCCGGAAGGTAGGCCACCGAATCCGGCGTCGCCGCGCCGGTCATCTCGCAGAGGCTTTGCAGCAGCGGCAGCAGCTCTTCGGCCGTGCGGTTGTCGCTCACCACCAGCAGCAGCGGCCGCGCCGAGGCCCGATGCAGCAGCGCATAATGCAGCGCCCGCGCGGTCGGCGTCAGTCCGGAGACACGGATGCGCCCCGCGCCTCCCTTTAGATGGGTTGCAGCACGTTGAAAACCAGAGGTCGCTTCGGCATCCGCGAGCAACTCGCGGACGAACGGTAGGATCATTTCCCCACCATTCTATCAGCGCAAATCCCGCCGGGCGGCGGGATTTGGTCGAGGACGAAGATTGCAGCCAGCGCCTTGCCTGAGCTCTCCCGTGCGAGCTCTACTGCGCCCCGCCACCCTCGGTCTGCCGCGTCCCAGCCACAACCGGAGTCACACGCCCCCGCAACTGTTCCATCAACTCCCAATCTTCGCGAAAGAATCCCAGCGTCTCTCGATTCTTCCGGCTTCTTGCGCAACTCAGCATCCACCCGCGACAGCATCAGCAGATATCCCGTCCTGCGCGTTCGCCGAGCTCTCCGCGACGGTGTTCGCGCTCAGCCCAACCTTGGCCCCAGATCGTCCATCCCGCGGATTTAGCCAGAGCCCGCCCCGCGCATCCATCGTGATCCAGCTCTTGGAAGCCATCCGTTTCGCAAGGTTCCGCAAACTCTCCAGATCGCTCGTATAGCCCTGCGTAACCGCCTCGGCCTCATGCTGACGAACGCTGGTGTCATAGCCGGACCATTCTTCCTTGGTGCCCAAGGCCGATGGCCCGCACCGACTGGAGCTCCTGCTTGCACTCCTTTTCCTGCTCCTGATCTCCCGCGGCGCGAGCCTCCCGCAACTCCGTATTCAATCCGGCCACTTCCTGCGCCGGCCGCCGCTGCGCTTCCAGCTCCGGATTGAATCTTCCCGTAAGCATGTAGCTGCTGGTGAATTATCCCTAGCTCGTAGGGAGCCAGCACCGCCAGGGGCAGCACGCCACTTGTTGGCGCGAAAGAGTTCCTCGGTTCCCTTGCGATTGTCCTTGCTTGCCGGGTACTCGCCAGGAATCTGCGAGTAGCGAACCACGTGAAACTCAAGCTCGGGATGCTTCATCCCATAATGTGCGAAGGATTTTGCGATCGCCTTCGGCGAGGTGATCCAGAAGTCATTGATGTGGTCGGGCTTCGCCGCTCGCGGAAAGTACGTATTCACGACCGCCCGCGCAAAGTCGGCGCAGTTGTCGGTAACTCCGTTGAAGTGGCCCACGTTGCCTGCCCGGTTCAATTTGTCGATCAGGGCGCGATCCTGCTCTGCCGTCGTCTTCAACGAAAACATGTAGATCGTGCGGATGAAAGTCGAAGCCACCGTCTCGCGCCAGAGAGCGTTTGGATTCGTCACGCAGCTTCCCGTGCACATCTCACCCATGAATTTCTCACGGTAACGTTCTTCCAGCATCCAGCGCGCCGTGCGGGCTGGCGAACAGCGGCCGTGCCGACGCGTCTTCCACGCCATACAGATACACATTCAGAGGAATCGCGTTCCACTCATACGAGTGGTCTTCTCCAAACGAGCGGTAGTTGGTGAGCACGATCCCATTCTCGCCCGGCCCACACATTCGCAACTCCACCGGCGAGGCCATGCACACCCCGGACAGATAGACCGCCGAGTGTCCGGCGCCGGTCCACTTCGACGAGCCGACGCGCAGAGCCCCATCCAGCATCAGCCCCACCTCGGCGTCCATGGCACCGCACAGCGTTGCCAGCAGCGCCGCAACCGCAATGAATCGAAGCAACAATGACGTATAAGTCTTCATCTTCCTAAATATTTCCGCTGCCTTTCAACCCCAGCTTTTCGTGCAATCCAGTCGCCGAATCGGCCACCACACGTGGCGCCGGAGCGGAGCGACACTCTGCTCAGATGCCTGGGACGATTCGCTGTATGTCCCCCGCTCCCCGTTGACGACCCTCCCGCCCTGCATGGGACATTGCTCACGCCCCAGCCTTTCGCGTATTTTCTATGTTGAAGAGTCGCAAAATCCTATTTTGCGGAGTTGCTGTAATTCTAAACCCACTCCGCCCCGGTTGGTTTCTGTGTCCAGAAAACTTGATCTCTCGCACTCCCTCCAGCAGCGTGCCGAAACATTCTTTCCTGGAGGCGTCAACTCTCCGGTCCGCGCCTTTCGCGCCGTTGGCGGCGAGCCACCCATCATCGTCAGCGGCGCAGGCGCCCGCATGACCGACGCCGACGGCAACCGCTACATCGACTACGTGCTCTCCTGGGGCCCGTTGATGCTGGGCCATTGCGCCCCCGCAGGTCGTCGAGGCCGTCATCGAAGCCGCCCGCAAGGGCACCAGCTTCGGAGCCTCTACACCTTCCGAGGCCGACCTCGCCGAAGCAGGTCATCCAGGCATTTCCCTCGATGGAAAAGGTGCGCTTCGTCTCCAGCGGCACCGAGGCCACGATGTCGGCCATCCGCCTCGCTCGAGCCGCAACCAACCGCAAGTACATCGTGAAATTCGAAGGCTGCTACCACGGCCATAGCGACGCGCTGCTGGTCAAGGCCGGCTCCGGCGTCGCCACCTTCGGAATCCCGGGCTCGGCCGGCGTGCCCGGAAGAATTCGTGAAGTTCACCCTCGCCCTACCCTACAACAATGTTGCTGCGCTCGAAGAAGCCTTCGAAAACTTCAAGCACCAGATCGCCTGTGTCATCATCGAGCCGGTGGTGGGCAACATGGGTTGCGTTCCGCCCAACCCCGGCTATCTCGAAGCGGTCCGCGCCTGTGACCCAGCGCGAGGGAAGCCTGCTGATCTTCGACGAGGTGATGACCGGCTTCCGCGTCAGCTACGGCGGCGCGCAGGAGCTCTATAACATTAAGCCGGACCTCACCACCTTGGGCAAGGTGATCGGTGGCGGACTTCCCGTCGGCGCCTATGGCGGTCCAGCCGCGCTGATGAACCAGATCTCGCCCCTCGGCCCCGTCTATCAGGCCGGAACCCTCAGCGGAAATCCCCTGGCCATGGCCGCCGGACTCGCCATGCTCAAGACCTTGGGTGCGGGCCGCAACACGATCTATCCCGGCCTGAACACGCTTGCCGGAAAGCTGGTCGCAGGCGTCTCCCAAGCCGCGGTCAATGCCGGAATCCCGCTCACCGCCAACCGGGTCGGCAGCATGTTCACCTGGTTTTTCACCGCTCACCCGGTCTTCGACTGGGAGACCGCCGCACCCTGCAACACCGAACTTTTTGGCCGCTTTCACCGCGGGATGCTGGATGCAGGCGTCTGGCTGCCGCCTTCGCAGTTTGAAGCCGCCTTCCTCAGCACGGCGCATACCGCCGAGGATATCGACGCTACCATTGCCGCTGCCCGCCAGGTCTTTGCCGAACTCCGGGCTTAACCAATTTGCGCGAACGTAGGATTGAGCATTGACAATTGAGCATTGACGCCGGGCCGCCTCAGTTACTGGGCGGCCCGTGTCCTTCCGTGCGGCATCTTTCGCCTCCAGGCGTTACCATCGAATGGAGACCGAGGAGGTCACCGCATTGGGCTACGTTGAAAACAACCTCAATCCCGGCGAGCGCATTCTGTACGCAACCCACCTGCACTGGATCGTGCTCTTGCGCTCCCTCGTGATGACGACAATCTTGTCTGCCGTTGGGCTTGCCTTGATCGTCTGGGACTTCGCGGCCAAGCACACCGAGCGCGGCGAAGGTCAGGCCGCGGCCATCGCGGGACTCACCCTGATCCTCGTCGGCGGCGTAATTCTTGGCATCGCCTTCATCCGCCGCAATGCGTGGGAGGCGGCGGTGACCAACCGGCGCATCGTCATCAAGGTCGGATTCCTCACCAAACGCACCATCGAACTCTTTCTAGCTAAAGTCGAGAGTGTTGAAGTCGAACAGACCCTCTCCGGTCGAATGCTGGGCTTTGGCAGCATCGTTGTCCGCGGCACCGGCGGCACCAATGAGCCCTTCAGCCACGTCGCCAACCCCTTGGAATTCCGCCGCCAAGTGCAGCACCAGATCGAAGAGCACATGAACCCTTCCTCGGAGGCCAAAGGGTAAGTGGGGGGCGGATCAGAGCGGAAGCGACCCAGCCTGGCTGGCGTCCTTTCGACCTCGGAGAGCACGCGGTTATACTGGGACGATGTGGTACATCTTGCGATTTCTGTGGAATGCGACTCGCGGCCATCGGCTCGCCCCGTGGCGCAGCCCCTATATCAAGTGGCGGCTGGAGACCTACACCGGGCTCAAGATGGAGAAGATCGGCCTGATTCAGATTGCGGGAATCATCTGGCATGAGTATCGCCAGATGTGGCGCTTCCTGTTGTGGACGGCAAAGATGGACAATTACGCCCGGGTGAAGCCGCGCAATCCCTCCACCCAGGACTGGGGCTAGGACCCAGTTAAAGCGGAAGCTCGGCTGGGGCCAGAACTCCCCGCCCCAGGACTCAAGCTAGAACTCAACCAGCACTTCGGCTCCGCGCCCTGCCTTGGCCACGTGCGCGGCGGCACCGCGATTGCAGGCAATCTCCAGGAATCCCATGCTGTTGAGCAGGGCGAAAAGCTCTCCGGGCTGGCCGTCCGCATAGGCGTTGCGGAGCCCAACCACCGGTGCCGGACCCACGCTGATCTTGAGCCGGGCGTTGGCGGCAAAGATGGCCGGCGCGTTCTGGGGCGTGAGGTTGGTGATCAGGTTGCCGAATTTGTCGACCTTCAGCACCGCACCCTTCACGGCGTTGGCGGCCAGTGCCCTGGGCTTGGGCAGGGAGAAGCGAACGTAGTCGGTGATTTCATCGCCGAACTTTTCCGCTTCGACGCCCTTGCTCATCCAGCCCGCGCATGGGGCAAAGACGTCCCGTCCGTGGAAGGTGTTGCTGAGCGGACGCAGGAAGTAGTGTTCGGCGGTGATGTGGCGCACCGAAACCCGCTCCTCCTGTTCGATCACCAGCGAAAGCACGCCATTGTCCGGAGCGAGAAAAAAGTGCTTCGAGGTGGTGACCAGCAGCGGCCTGCGCTGCGAGCCGACTCCGGGATCGACGACCACGAGGTGAATCGTATTCGGCGGAAAATAGTGGTAGGCCTGGACGAGGGTCATCGCCGCGTCCAACACGTCAAACGAGTTCACCGCATTGCACAGATCCACGATCTGCGCCGCGGGGTTGACGCCGAGAATCACGCCGCGCAGGGTGCCGACAAAGTGATCCGAGCCGCCGAAGTCCGTGGTAAGTGTGACAATGCGCGTCTCCGCCAAGTCATCCTCCTGGGTTGTCCCCGACCGGCAGGGACAAAGTACACTGGGATGATTTTGTCATGAATGAAAAATGCCCGCCATGAGTAGCCCCACATTCGCCATCAGCGCTTGGCCAGCAACCGATGCCCGCCGCGGCAGCGGGCGCGGGCTGAGCGCGATGCTAAAATCCATTACCGCCGGTTGCTCGTGGCAGCGAGTCTTTTGGTCACAGGAGCGATAGAGATTTGTTCACGTTCGTGCTGATGCGGATCATCGCCGTGATCCTGCTGGTGGCAGCCAATGCTTTCTTTGCCGCCGGCGAATACGCCTTGGTCAGCATTCGTGACACGCGGCTGGAGCAACTGATCGCCGCCGGGCGCATCGGCGCGCGCACTATTCGCAAACTGCACAACAAGCTGGATGAGGTTCTGAACGGAATTCAGATTGGCGTCACCATGGCCAGCCTGGCTCTGGGCTGGATCGGCGAAGAGTCGATGGCGCGACTGCTGGAAGTTCCGCTGGCGCGGCTGCCCCACGCGGCAATCTACGCCCATGGACTGGCCACGGTCTTCGCGTTTACCACCATCACCTACCTGCACGTCATCCTGGGTGAGGTCGTCCCTAAGTCGATTGCCCTTCAAAAGGCCGAGCAGGTGGCGCTGGCGGTGGCCGGGCCTCTCGATGTCTTCATCACCATCTTCAGTCCGGTCACGCGCACCATGGCTGCGTCTTCGCGCTGGGTGCTGCACCGCTTCGGATGGAGCCATATCCGCGAGGGCGGGGTGCATACTCCCGAAGAGTTGAAGCTCAGCGTCACCGCCTCTCGCCGATACGGGCTGATCACCGCCACGCAGCAGGATTTGCTGCACCACGCCTTGGATCTGGAAACCATCTCGGTGCGCGAGATCATGGTTCCGCGTCCCGATATTTTTTCTCTTCCTGGCGACATGCCGCTGGAGGAAGCGGTCGCCAAGGTGGTCGAGGAGCAGCACTCGCGGGTTCCTGTTTACGATGCCGCCCGCGGTCCGGAGGCGATCATCGGAGTGCTCTATTCCAAGGATCTGATGCGCTGGATGCAGCTACGCTTGCAGCGCACGCAGTCCTCCTCCGAGCCTCATCCCGCGCCGCCGACGCTGGCGATCCGCCATATCATGCGAGACGTTCTGGTGGTTCCGGAGACCAAGCCGCTGCCCGATTTGCTGGAGGAGTTCAAGAACCGCCGCCGCCATCTCGCGGTGGTGGTGGATGAGTTCGGTTCGACCGCCGGGGTGGTGAGCGTGGAAGACGTGCTGGAGCAACTGGTGGGCGAGATTGAAGATGAGTTCGACGTGGCGGCGCGCACCGACCAAGGGAATCCGGCTTCGCTGGTGCTGGATGCCGCGCTAAACATCCGCGATCTGGAGTCGCAGCACAATCTGCATCTGCCGCGCGACCAGGGCTTTGAAACCCTGGCCGGATTCGTGGTGGCAAACCTGCAACGCATTCCCAAGCCCGGCGATTCGTTCCTCTACCAGCAGCGCCGCTTTACGGTGCTGGAGATGGAGGGCCGCCGAGTCGGGATGGTCAAAGTCGATCTGGTGCCCAACGCAACCGAGAAGACGGAAGCATGATCCGCTACCTGCTAACCCGCCTCGCCTATATGTTGCCGGTCGTCTGGCTGGTGGTCAGCGTGGTGTTTCTGCTGATTCACCTGGTGCCGGGAGACCCGATCCAGGCGATGCTCGGCGAAGGCGCCGCGGGAGCCGACATTCAGGCCGCCCGCCACGCCTACGGTCTCGACGTTCCTCTCGGCACTCAGTACCTCCGCTATTGGAAGGGCGTAGTCCACGGCGATCTGGGCCAGTCGCTGCGTCTGAATAAACCGGTCAAGGATCTGGTCGCGCAGGCCTATCCCGCCACGCTCACGCTTGCGCTCTCGGCGCTTTTGGTCGCCGTGCTGCTCTCGATTCCCGCCGGAGTGCGCTCGGCGACCCGGCGCAACCGATGGGATGACCGGACGCTCAGCTTCGTCAGTCTGCTCGGCCTTTCGTTCCCGAACTTCGCTCTCGGCCCCATCCTCATTCTGCTCTTCGCCATTCGCCTGGACTGGCTCCCGGTCTCGGGCGCGGGAAGCGGGCGTAGCCTCATCCTTCCGGCGGTCACCATGGGCGCTTCGCTGGCCGCCATTCTCACTCGCATGGTGCGCACCAGCATGTTGGAGGAGCTAGGCCAGGACTACATCCGCACCGCCCGCGCCAAGGGTCTCAGCGAGCGCGCCGTGGTCTATCGTCACGCCTTGCGCAACGCCTTGATCCCCGTGGTCACGGTCATCGGACTGCAATTCGGCGCGCTGCTGGCAGGCGCCATCGTCACGGAAACCATCTTTGCCTGGCCCGGCATCGGGCGGCTCACCATCAGCGCCATCAATAATCGCGACTACGCGCTGGTGCAGGGATGCCTGCTCTGCATCGGCCTCACCTATGTCGCGGTCAACTTTTTCACCGACCTTGTCTACTCCGCGTTGAATCCGAGAATCCGCCAATGAACGATCTGCCGATGACCCATGCGAGAAAGAAGATTGTGATCCTGGCCATCGCACACGATTATCAACGGCTCGGCAATCCCGGCAACGCGAAGCTCGAAGAGTGCGTTGCCTACCTCAGCCGGAAATTCAAGGTGCAGATCGTGATGGAGGAATGGACGGAGGAGCAAGAGCAAACCTTCGCCGCCGAGCTTGCGCCAAAGCTCGGGCTTGAGTTCGCAAAAATCGGCACACCGGATGACGAGCCGTTCCGCGCTTGCTGGCCGCAGATCAGTCATCCGGACCACGATGGCACCCTGCCCTACGATCCGGATGCGCCGAGTATGCTGAATGAGTACGGCCCACTGGATGCCCAGAACGCCCGTGAGGAACAGATGTTGAGAAGCATTCGAAAGAAAATGGAAGACTACAAGGGTGGGATATTTATCGTAGGGATCGCGCACACCCACTCGCTGTACAGCAAATTAGTGGCCCTGGGATTTGATGTGACGTCGTACATTGTGGCGTAGAGAGGAGCAAGCCTGTGGTACCCGACGTCTCCAAACTCACGCGCATTCTCCGGCGCAATCCGCTGGCGCTCTTCGGCTCCGCGTTGATCCTTCTGTTCGTCTTCTGCGCCATCTTCGGACCCGGGATCGCGCCGCGTGATCCAGCCTTCATCGATCTGGCCGTGCGCCTGCAACCGCCCTCGCCGCAGCATCTGTTCGGCACCGACGAACTTGGCCGCGACATTCTCTCGCGCATTCTCTACGGCGCGCGCATCTCGATGCTGGTCGGCTCCTCGGTGGTCGCCGGATCGCTTCTGCTCGGTACCGTGGTCGGCTCGCTGGCCGGATACTACGGCGGCCGCCTCGACCGCTTCATCAACGTCATCGTGATGAACGCCTTCCTTTCGTTTCCTGGCATACTGCTGGCCATCGCCTTCGTCGCCTTCCTCGGCCCCGGCCTCTGGAATCTGATTCTCGCCCTGATCATCGGCGGCTGGGTCGGCTACGCCCGCCTGGTCCGCGCCCAGGTGCTGGCGGCGCGCGAGCGTGAATACGTGGAGGCCGCGCGCGCGCTCGGAGCCAGCGACTGGCGCATCCTGGTCCGCCACATTCTTCCCAACATCATGCAGCCGGTGATCGTGCAGGCCGCCATCGGCATGGCCGGGGCCATCCTCGCCGAAGGCACCATGAGCTTCCTCGGCCTGGGGGTTCCGCCTCCGGTGCCAAGCTGGGGAGCGATGTTGAACGATGGCCGCTCGCATCTGTTCGACTCCCCGCACGTCATCCTGTTTCCCGCCGCCGCGGTCATGCTGGCGGTGCTGGCCTTCAACTTCGTCGGCGACGCCATGCGCGACTACCTCGACCCGCGCTCGCGGATCGAAGCCGGACTGTAAGTTGTGGTTCTGCGGTACTCGACGGTGAAGTGCCAAGGTGTCCTACCTTCGTGCCGCGCAGTTCGGTGCTGAACTCTCGGAGCTCGGAAATCTTGCAACCTTACTGATCGTCGCGGCGCTTCAGGGTGGGCCGGTCGTCGGCGCTCTTGGTGCTGTCGTCAGCATTGTCTCCCTGGCTGGTGGAAGCCCGGCGCAAGCTCGGACCCTTGTCTTTGCCCTGGTCCACCTTGCGGCGGTTTTCCAGCGAGGCCAGCCGCGCCTTTATATCCTGGAACTCTGAGGTATCCACCACGTACTGCGGCCGGGCCGGAAGAATGGTGGCGATCTCATGCTGCGTGTGCTCCATGCGCGCCGGGGTCGGCGGATGGGTCTCAAACGCTTTGGAAACGAATCCCGGTTTCTTTTTTTCCAACGCTTGGATCTTCTCGAAAAACTGCGGGAAGGCCTGCGGGTCGTATCCGCTGGCATAGAGATACTGCACCCCGAGGTAATCGGCCTGGGCCTCGAAGTTGCGCTGGAACTTCATGAAGGTGAGGGGCACGCCGATTCCGGCGGCCTCATAGATTCCGTATCCAATGCCGCCGCCGACGAAGATCAGCGGGATGGTGGCTAAGCTGGCCAGATTGCCGCGGGTCTGCTGCCGCGCCGCGTGGCAGGCGGCGACGTGGCCAATCTCATGCGCCATCACACCCGCCAGCTCGGCTTCATTGTCCGCCGCCAGGATCAGCCCCGTCTGCACGTAGAAGTAGCCGCCGGGCAGCGCAAACGCATTTACCGTATCGTCGTCCAGCACCTTGACCGTGAATGGCACCTTGGCATCCGAGTTACGCACGATGTTCTGCGCCATGCGATTGATATACTCGTTGACCACCGGATCGGTGACCAGCTTCGCGCTCTGCTCCACCTGCATGGAAAAACTCTTGCCCATGGCGACCTGTTTTTCCAGCGAATACCAGTTGCCCAGGCCCTTGCTGCAGCCGACGTTGCGGTTTCCGATCGCATTCACGTCGTCGATCTTACCGTCGTGGGGAAAGCCCAGGTCGTCCTTTTCGCCTTTGTCGCTCTTGTCGGCCGTCTCGCCCTTGTCCGCCGTGGGGGTCTCGTCGGCCGGAGTGGCGCTGGCCTTGTCGGCGGGCGGACTCGTGGTCTGCGCCGCCGGACTGGATGGATCCACCGCCGGAGTGCCGTTCTGCGCTGGCGCGCTGGCCTGGTTGGCCGCCGGACTCGTCTGGTCTGTCTTGTCCTGCGCCAGTCCGTAGCCGGCCAGAGCAAACGTCAGCGTGAGCAGCAGCGCGATCCTGAGTTTCATGTCGGTGGCCTTTGAGGCAATATCGCTTCCTCATATTAGAACTTCTTAAGCGGCGGGGGTTGTACAAAACTCTTAGGCAATCTTCCGGCTTTGCGAATTCTTTCCGCCGTGGGGAATCGCGCCCTGGTACGGGCAGCGCCGGAAAAATTTGGGCACGGAGCCAAATCTCGCGTTGCGCGGCTGATTCCTTGCCGCTTTTCCGTTATACTGCCGGAAGTTCGAGCTTTCCAGGTTCGAGACGTTTTCGAGGATATTATGGCTTCCATGGCCGAAGGCCAGCTCGCTTTTGAAGGTAGCTCCAGCGACTTCCATTCGCTGGAGCAGAAGATTTACCGCACCATTGAACTGCTGAAGTCGGCGCGGGCTCAAAAGGCCGCCGCCGAGGCGGAGCTGGCAAGCACGCGCGATCTGCTGGAAGCCCAGGCTGCCGAAACCGACGCCGTGCGCAAGGAGCTCGCGGCCCTGCAACAGGAGCGCTCCGAAGTTCGCTCCCGCGTAGAAAAGCTCCTCGGCGATGTGGACGCAATCCTGGATCAAGAGTAGCCGGGACAATAACCGGAATGAAAGCGAGACACCAGGTGGCGGAAGATAAAGACAGCATCCGGGTGGAGATTTACGACGAGAAGTACAATCTTCGCGGCTCTGACCCGGCTTACATCCAGCGCCTAGCCGAGATCGTCGACGCCAAGATGCGCGCCGTGGCCCAGCATACCAGTACGGTGGATTCGCTGCGGGTTGCGGTGCTGGCCGCCATCAACATTGCCGACGACTATTACCAGCTCAAGCGCAAGTACGAGGGGATTGAGAGCGATTACACCAGCCGTGCCTCGCACCTTGGCCACGCCCTCGACCGCGCTCTCGACGAAGCCCTCGCCGAGCCCCGCCGCACCGGCTAAGCCCCTTCCGGCACACAAATTTTTCATGCGTCTCCGCAACTACCCGCGCCCAACCGGGTTCAAGTGAGCGGTACTCCGGGTAACCGGAGCGGTGCTTTGTCTTCGAGTTGGCGCGGTATGAGCTGCTCGCTTTCGCCCGCAATCAAAGCACCGGCTGTTCAGGAGCAGGTGTATGTCACACATTCGATTCTCCCGGTTAATAGTTCTGGCGGCGCTGGCGGTTGCCATGCTTGTTCCGGTTTCGGCTGCGGCGCAAGTCCGCGTCGGCGTCGGCTTCTATGGCTATCCCTGGGGCGGTTACTACGGCTACTACGGGCCATGGGGATATCCCTACGGCCCCTATTACGGCGGCTATGCCTACGGGCCGTATGGCTATGGCATCTACGGCCCCTACGGACGCCCGATGGGCGAGGTTCGGATCAAGAGCCCCGATGCCAATGCGCAGATCTACGTCAACGGCGCACTCGCCGGGCCCGCCCACAATCTTAAAAAGATCTACCTGGCGCCCGGCACCTACAACATTGAGCAGCGCATCGGGAGCGACGTGCAGAAGCAACGGATCTACGTCGTTGTCAATCGCAGCATAAAGGTCGAGTTCGGCAAGCCCGGCACCCCGAGCCCGACGCCCGTCCCGCCGCCATCGGCGCGGCCTGACGCCAACATGGCTCCGCCGCCACCGCCACCGGGAAGGCCCGGCGATGCGAGCCGGATGCCACCACCGCCGGATGCTGATGCCACTCCGACGATGCCACCACCTCCGCCGCCTGCGCCCGCTCCAGAGGAGGAGCAGAGGTAGTGCGAGCTTGCCCGCCGCTGCGGCGCTGATTCCGCGCTGCACCGCGGGCGCGGAAAGGCTCCAGGGTCAGGGCTGGGCTTCGTCCGGCTCTGACCCTGGAGCGACATCCGTGGCGTGGCCAAAGATTGAAAAGCTCTGTTTTTCCCCCTGTTTCGGCAAAAAGGTGACTCGCGTCGGCTTCTTTTCCCAAGCCGGCGGATCGCACTCTGAATCTGGCGTTGGACCTTGACCGGCGGCTCCCAACTCTTTCTTCACGAGCGGTTTCCTCTTTCCCAGTTGCATGACCACCGCGCTCAGTTTCTCGCCGCTGTCGCTGACTCCGCAGTAGGCCACGTAGTCGCGGAACCAGCTTGCCTCCGAATAGAACGGATCGAACTCATAGAGCGGAAGCTGCGAGACGTGCCCGGTTAGCCGGTCGACCATCAACCATCCGCCGCGCTCCCACACCCAGGTGGGAGCCTTGCTTTCATCGGTGGGAAGATTGTTGTTCAAGCGGTAGGCACGCTGCACCACGAAGAGCCGGTCGGTCACCTCGTGAAGATCTCCGGTCACAAATTCCTTCAGTTTGGCACCCACCATTAGCGCGCGCACCTTCATGGGCTCGGTGTGCTGTTCGTCGGGACCGAGGAAGAGCCGGACCACCATGGTTTTTCCGAAGCTGATGGCATGCGCATTTGGCTTGCTGGCGGCGATTGCCGCCGGCGAGGCGAGCCCGAGTAAAAGCAGCAGAGTGAAGTGGAGGTGTCGAGGGAAGATCACCACAGCAGCCTAGCGCCGATGGGGTTTTTCCGCAATTCTCTTTGGTGATGCTTGGGTCACGCTGGCAACCAAGTTCGCGATTCAGTGCTCAAACTAGATACATGTCCGAACCGACACGTCATCGCTCCCAGCGCATCCTCGTTGTGGACGATCATCCCGAGAATACGACACTGATGCGCGAGCTGTTGAGCCGCCAGGGCTACGACGTGCTGACCGCCGGCAACGCCATGGACGCCGAAGAGATCATGCGGCATACGATGCCGGATCTGATACTGCTCGACGTAATTATGCCGGGCAAAAGCGGCTACGAGCTCTGCCGGGAGCTAAAGAATGCGCCGGAGACCCGTCTGATTCCGGTGGTCATGATCACCGGCCTCAGCGACCTGGAAGACAAGATTCGCGGCATTGAAGCCGGCGCCGACGACTTCCTGAATAAGCCGATTTTTCCGGTGGAGTTGTTTGCGCGGGTTGCTTCGTTGCTGCGGGTGAAGGAGTACACGGACGAGTTGGAAAACGCCGACAATGTACTGTGCACCCTGGGCCGGAGCGTAGAGTCGCGCGATCCTTATACGGAAGGCCACTGCGAGCGCCTCGCCGAATACGCCAGCGCGTTGGGACGCTTCATGGGCCTGGGCGAGGAAGAACAACTGGCACTGCGCCGGGGCGGCTTCCTGCACGACCTGGGGAAGATAGCCATCCCGGACGAGGTTCTGAAAAAACAGGGCCTGCTCACGGGCGATGAATGGCTTCTGATGCATCAGCATCCGCTGATCGGGGAAAATATCTGCAAGCCTCTGCGCTCGCTGCGCATGGTGCTGCCGATCATTCGCCATCATCACGAGCACTGGAACGGCAGCGGCTATCCGGATCATCTGGCAGGGGAGGCGATCCCTCTGTTGGCGCGCATTCTGCAGGTGGTGGACGTATACGACGCATTGCGCACGGAGCGTCCGTACAAACCGGCGCACACGCACAAAGAGGCACTGGAGACGATGCGCGCGGAAGCCGAAGCCGGGCTGTGGGATGGAACGATTGTCGGCGAGTTCTTCTCCATGCTTGCGTTGCGGGAAGACGCAGCCTGAGTGACGCTGTTTTTGCTTTGCCTGTGGTGACAACTGCATTACAATCAGACGATATCTAAATCTGTCATCTGATTGTTTTGTACAATGTCACTGCTTTATTCCATCATCCTGCCGGCCTACAATGAGGGCTCGCGCATCGGTCCGAGCCTGGAGAAGGCGCTGGGGTTCGTCCGTGAACAGCGCTGGAATGTCGAGATCATCGTCGTCAATGATGGCTCGCGCGACGACACCGCCGACATTGTGAAGAGCTTTATGCCGGATGCTCCGGAGCTGCGTCTGCTGGAAAATCCCGGCAATCGCGGTAAGGGCTACAGCGTGCGCAACGGAATGCTGAATGCGCGCGGCGACATCCTGTTGTTCAGCGATGCCGACTTTTCCTCTCCTATCTGCGAATCGGTCAAACTGATCGCTGCGATTGAGCGGGGCGCCGACGTTGCTTTTGGCTCGCGCTGGCTGCTGGCGGAGACGCAAACGCAACGCCAGTCGCTGCTGCGGCAGTTCGTGGGCCGCGCCTACAACGTGCTGCTACGCCTGGTTCTCGGCTTGCCCTATAAGGACACCCAGTGCGGCTTTAAGGCCTGCACCCGCCACGCCGCCGAGGTCATGTTTACCCGCCAGCAAATTGAAGGCTGGGGCTTCGATCCCGAACTGCTATTCATTGCCCGCAGGTTTGGCTTGACGATGACCGAGGTCGCGGTGGAGTGGGCCAATGACGACCGCTCCAAGATCAACCCGATTGTTGACGGGGTGAAAATGTTTTGTGAGTTGCTGACGATTCGCGTCAACGGCATGACCAAGCGCTACGACCGTCCTACCTTCGAGTTCTTCGCAGCCACGCCGGGAACCGTCCTGGTCGGCGACAAACACCTGGCCTAAGGCGCGAAGCCAATCCCTTCACTCATGCAGTAAGCCGAGCCGTCAGGAGGCGGTCGCCTCACATGGGTGGGGCCGTGGCGCAGCGGCCGCAATGGGCTTTCGCTCGGCAACCTCACACGGAATCGGAATCAGGCAAACCTCGCCGCCCTCGCTGAGTGCGAGGGTCATGGTGGCTGCGCAGGCCTCACAAAGCCAGAAGTGCTCGATAGGGCAAGCCTTGCTACGAATGGGGGCGACGGTGTCTTTGCCACTGCTTGCGCGTTTTCGGCCCGCGTCGGCGAAGTCAACGCGGAACAACCGGCCCTGCCCAAAGTATTGGAAGGTCGCCGAACATCGCGAATTGAGACACTTTGAAAGCATATGAGAGACCTCGCTCACGCCATGGTAAATGGATGAAAGTTATTGCTTGATTTGGAGGAAAGCCCTGACACTGAATCAGATGCGTTCCAGTACGGTTATGGTTGTAACAACTTTTCGCGCCCGGTGTGCGGTCATATTGAAGGATTCAGCGTTTGTCGAAGCCACTACAGGACGAAGTGCGAACGGTTCTGTTCTGGGACTCGACGCAATCTGACGGTTGAGTCCTGGGGGCAGGTCGCACGAGAAAGCTTAGTGCCAGGCCGTGTCGAATCCGGAAGAATGCAAGGCTCCGCCCCTTCGAATCGCGGGGCTGGTTCATCGAAGCGCCTTGGAGACCCGTCCCTTAGCTTGCTTTGCGGACCACCCTCCCCTGGGCCGGCGCTGCAACGCGAGGCGGCGTCTGTGCTTTCGCCTCCCGCTTGTGGTCTTCGTGCGCGATCAGCAAGGCTTCCACCTGACGCAGCAGATCTTCGGTCCCGATGGGTTTCACCAGCAGAGATTGAGCGCCTTCGGCGCGCCAGTCGCCACCGACTGACGCGGCATAAGCAGTCAGGATGGCAATCGCCGGGTCATATTCCTGATGCCGCGCCGCGCGAATCACATCGTATCCCGCCCGGTCGGTCTCCATCTTCATATCCGTGATGATCATGTGATAGGGGCCATCGGC
This sequence comes from uncultured Acidobacteriota bacterium, assembly GCA_963737175.1. Classification (GTDB taxonomy): domain Bacteria; phylum Acidobacteriota; class Terriglobia; order Terriglobales; family Acidobacteriaceae; genus TOLSYN. The sequence continues at coordinate 83,463 of CAVTRQ010000021.1, forward strand.
AAGTTTCTCAATGCCCTCGCGAGCTGAGGAGGCAGTGTCCACGTCAAATCCATCCATCTCGAGAACGGCTTTCAACGTAAGCAGAATTCTAAGTTCGTCATCGACTAACAAAATGCGGCGTTTCATGCTTCCCTCCGCAGTCTCATCCGAACGTTCTTCCGCCAAACGAAGCGCGGAGTGAAACCGCCTTGCGATGCAATTCCGTACTTGAGCGCAAACTGGCCGTTACTTGCCGGCGGATGCTTCGCGAAAATCCTGCCGGACGGAAGCCAGGAACTGGTGTGCCGCCGGCGGGGGCTCAATGTTGCCCGTCAAGACCTCGCGGAAGCCAGGGTTGTTTTGACCGTAGAATGCCCGCATCGCTTTCTCATCGACGTGAACATTGGCTCCGTTCAGGGTCGCGCCGATGAAAGCGCCCTTTGCCTTGGAATACGTCAGTATGCCCGTGTTCGCCTTATAGTCGGTGTCGGCACTGCCCTGACGGCCCCACGGACCGGCCGCGATTCCAACATCTCCGCCGATCTTCCACTTTGCCGACATCAATTTCTCGGCCCCTCCGCGGTCCATGAAGAGCATCACGAGATCGACGTCCTCACCACCGATTTGTGCTCCCCAGCTACCTCCGGTAAGCGTGAAAAACGCCGGTGCGCTCCAGCGCCCACTTGCCACGCGGCAGGTGGCGACGCCACGTCCATGTTCGGCGCCGAAGACAAGTCCGCCCTTCGCCAAACTCGGAATGATGGCGACGCACTTGGCGTCAGCGAGGATCGTCTGCGGAATACCGTTGTCAGGGGCACTCGTGAGCCGATTCAAATCGGCAGATGCATCGTCCATCCGCTTCGTAACCTTGCTCCTCTCATCGTCCGCCTGTGCCCATCCGCAAATCGCGAGAGCCAGCACGGCCGCCAGTAAGGCGGAAATTTCCTTCTTCATAAATCATTCCCCTTTGCTCGTACACGCTTTTGCTTTTTCGTTCGGTGATTGGATTGTGATTTCGGCGCAAGGGTTTACCGTCGAGTCATGGGGATTGCTGGATTGGCCGCGTGATCAATCGAGTTCGGCAACTTACGCCGTTGGAATAAGGAGACTTACGAAGATGTCGCGATCGATGAGAGTCATCTGCCGGTAAGGCCCGGCTCGCCTGCAACTACGTTGTCTGCTGCATTTACAGGAATGAAGACGGAGAAGGAGGTTCCACTCTTCCCGTTTGCGGTACTGCTACGAACGTGAATCGTGCCCTTGCACTTGCTGATAATGCCGCTGATGACGTAAAGCCCGAGACCGGTACCCTTCTCCCCCTTTGTGGTGAAGAAGGGCTCAAATATCTTCTTTTGGTATTGGCGAGAAATCCCTGCACCGCTATCAGAGAACACCACCCGGATTCCGTTACGCTCCGGGCTTCGCCAATCCCGCGAGGCAAACACGTGCAATATCAGCTTTCCTCCCATCGGCATCGCGGCCAGTGCGTTCACCATCAGGTTGGTGAATACCTGCCGAAGCTCCGTGGGAGCGGCCTGAACACGCCCGACGACGTCATAGCGTTTTGTAACAGAGATATTCTGCTCGCGAAACTTGCTACCAAGCAGTTCCAATGTTTCATCGAGCACTTTAGAAACTTCCACCTCTTGGATTTGCGATGAGCTGCTGAAGAGTCCGAGCGTCTGCCGGGTGATGCTGGTGATGCGCTTCACCGTCTCTTCCCCCCGGTTCACCAAGGCCCGCGAGGACTGGTCTAAAGCGGAGTTCTGCCCCAGCATGTACATCACACTGGTCAGGGTATCCAGGGGATTGTTAATCTCATGTGCAATGGTTGCGGCAATCCGGCCAGCCGAGGCTAACTTCTCGGCCGCACGCAGGGTATTTTCCTCGGCGCGTTGGCGCTCCGTGATGTCCTCGACTGCCAGCAGGATCAACGGGTCCGGCTGGTCTGCAGTGATAATCTGACTCGCATTGAGTAACATGGTCCGTTGCCCGATCCGGGGGAAGTCGCGCTCCACCACAAGATCATGCACGACCTGCGCCATTGGCAACAGTTCCCCGATCACCGAGCGCAACTGGGGAGTGTTCCATTGTCCGCCTCCCAAGTCGTAGAGATTCTTCGCGATGGTCTCCTCGGGCGAGAGTTGGAACACGGTGTAGAAGGAGCGGTTGGCCACGATGGCATGCAGCTTTGCGTCAAGCACCAGCAGCGGCTCGCGCACCGCATCTACGATGGATCTCATGAAGGCGCTGGATTGCCGCAATGCCTGTTCGCTGCACTTCAGGACGTCGATGTCTTGCAGCGCCAGAACCGCGCCATCGATTCTGTTATCGATGGTTCGATAAGGCCGTACTTGCAACGAGTACCATCTCCCCTGCTCGTCCCGCACATCCTGTCCGGCTGGCTGAAGGCTCTCAATTACGGATAGGATCAGCTTCTCCAAGTCAGGCACATCGATATTGAGCTTGATATCTGTAATCAGCCTTCCGACATCGGCGGGAATCACCCGCAGTGCCTTCTCTGCCATCGGGGTGAAGCGGCGAATGCGAAGATCGCAGCCGACCATGATGATTGGAATATTGACGGTGGCAAGCAAGTTGGCGAGATCGTTGCTCAACTTATCCAGTTCCGTGTTGCGGGCGCGCAACTCGTCGTTGACCGTGTTCAGTTCCTCGTTGGTCGATTGCAGCTCTTCCTTGGAGGTTTCCAACTCTTCGTTGGTGCTTTGTAGTTCCTCGTTGGCCGACGATATCTCCTCGTTTGCAGACTGCAGCTCTTCGTTGCTTGCATCCTGCTTTTCGATCACCGACTGGAGATACTCCTTGGTGTTGGCGAGCTCCAGCTCCAGTTGCTGAATGCGAGGGACCTCCAACGCCGGGGCACCGGCAGTCTTGTTCCGTTGCCTGCATTGCAGAGGAACTCGGTGCTGCCTCTTCGTCAAACACAACCACGAAGCCTAGTTCATTGGCGAAGGCCAATTTCAGAGGTGTAACCTCGATACAGATGCTTCGGATGCGGTCGCCCGAGTTGATCTGTATCCCATCTTTCCGGTATGGCACCTTGGGCTGCGCTTTCAAAGCGTCTGCCGCGCTGCGTAGCTCAAAGCCAAGACCTTCCCTGGCCATCCTCAGCAGATTAAGACTGGGCTTTCCGTCCGGCAGCTTGAGATACGGAGAAGTATCTCCACGCGATTGCAGGACTTCAAAATCGCCGGAGACTAGCACGGCCGCGGGCGCATACTTGGCCAGCAGCACCCGATCCAATTCTTTCTGCAGTGCGATGGCGTCGCCACGTCCTGGCTACCCTGGTCGCTCGCCCGGAAGGGACGGCAGGAAAACCATTCGCCACAAAATCAAATCGGTTCTGCCCGACGGACAACTTCTTCGAGTAGATCTTGTGCTTTCTATCTACCACCTCAAAGAGATTCGAAAAACTTCCAATGCCTTCCGAGTTTCCCAACATCAGAATGCCGTTCGGATTGAGCGCGTAATGAAAGATCGGTATCACTTGCTTTTGCAGAACCGAGTCCATATAGATCAGCACGTTGCGGCAACTGATCAGATCCATGTGGGAAAATGGCGGATCGGCAAAGATGTTGTGGCGGGCAAACACACACATATCCCGAATGGCTTGCTGATTCGATATCCGCCTTCCACTCTGGAGAAGAACCGCCGCAGGCGCTCCGGTGAAACTGCCGCCACGCTACTCTCCGGGTAAATGCCCGCGCGGGCCAGCTCGATCGCAGGCTCGGAGAGATCGGTCCCAAAGAGCTGAATGCGCGTGTTGAGCGCTCTTTCGCCGAGGAATTCGAGCAAGGCAATGCCCAGCGAATAGGCTTCTTCGCCGGAAGAACAGCCCGAAGCCCAGAGCCTGATGGGCTGATCGGCAGACCGATCCTGATCGATTATGGGAAACACTTCCCTGGCTAGAAACTCGAAAACTTCAGGATTCCGGAAGAACTCCGTGACATTGATCAGTAGGTCTTGATAGAGGGCCGCGACTTCAGCGGGATTGCTCTTGAGATAGGCATGGAAGTCAGTCAACTCGTCCATCTGGTGAACCAACATGCGCCGCCGAATCCGGCGCAAGATGGTGCGTGCGTTTGTAATGGCTGAAGTCGACTCCGGTCGCCGTTCGCAAGGCCGCAAAGAGCATCTCCAGTCCCGGGGCCTCTTCGGCTTCCAGGGCTTCTTCCGTGGACGCCTCTTCCGTTTCCAATTCTTTCGGCTTCATGACGTAGGGATCGCGGGCGATTCTTGCCAGCTCCCGAGCGATCCCCTCCGGAGGCAGCACAAAGTCCACATTCCCGGACGCAATGGCGCTGTGCGGCATGCTTCCGTAGACCGCCGACTGCTTGTCCTGGGCAAAGGTGATCCCGCCTTCCGCTTTGATTGCCCTTAAGCCTAAAGTTCCATCCGATCCGGCACCTGACAGCACCACGCCGATTGCCATGTTATGCCGGCTCCGGGAGAGCGACTGCAAGAAAAAGTCGATGGGGGTGTGGTGTTCACGAACTCGCGGAGTCACGATCAGAACCCCGTCGAGAGCGGCCAGGTTGGCGTTAGGAGGAATGATGTACACATGGTCGGGTTCGACAACCATGCCATCTCTAACTTCGGCGACCGGCATCTTCGTGACCCTCGACAGCAAGTCCGTTAACTGGCTTGGGTGCGTTGGATCAAGGTGTTGAACGAGCACGAACGCCATGCCTGTATTGGCCGGCAGATGCGCGAGTAGTTCAGTAAGCGCTTCCAGTCCTCCGGCGGAAGCCCCGATCCCGACGATTGGAAAATCCTTTGCGGGGGAAAGCTCTCCTGGTTCATCGGTCTCGCCGGGGAAAATGGGCTCGCCAGTATTTTGGGTTGTCATGAACTCCCGCATGCGGCTAGGTAGCCAAGGCTGTCCAGAAATGGCTTGCGAACGAAGCGCGAAATATCACACACTTGGCACTATAGATGCCACTTTATGGCGCACATGCTGCCGTGACCTCGGACACCAGAGTCAGTGCCGAAGCAGGCACTCGGGAGACGGGCATTCCAGGTATCCTACTGGTCCTGCGGCGGTATCGCATGGCCGGAGCTTCGCCTTATGCACAAAGCGGTGCTGCTCTGCATCGATGACGAACTCGGCGGACTTGAAGTTCGGAAGATGGTCTTGGAGAGCGCTGGTTATTCGGTACTGACCGCTGGGAGCGGCAAGGCGGGCTTGGAAATCTTCACTTCGCAAGCCTTGGATCTGGTCATTTTGGATTACGCAATGCCGGAGATGAATGGCTACGATGTGGCCGTCGAGATGAAACGCATCCGCCCTGGAATCCCGATTCTGATGCTCTCCGCCTACTTCCCTGTCCCCGACGAGGTTCTCCGCGTGGTGGATGCCTATGCCACCAAAGGAGAGTCTCCTGTGCGGCTTTTTGAACTGGTCCGTACCCTCCTGCTGAAAGAATCGGCCTAAATACAGAAGCAATGAACTGACTGGATGAGTATCTGGGTGCTGCGCGGCATGGTTCCCGAGTTGCGGCTCGCACCGGATTGGGCGCGGGAAAGACAAAAAAGTGGGTTGGTATATACTGAGTATGTTCACGCTGCAGACTGAATGGGATTCGACACCACGCCTGATTGGTCTGCTGGCTCCGCTGTTTCTAAAGGAGGCCAGTCTTCAGCAGTAGCTGGGAGAGCATACCGAAAGCAAGGCCGCTGGCTCCGAGGATCGTCGGAGAGGCGGTGAAAAGCCTCCTTGCGGCCTTATTTCCCTCCGACTGCCGAATCTGCCGCGCCTCTCTCTTCTCGGTTTCACGCCTTCCGGTCTGCTCCTCCTGCATAGAATCCGTTGCACCCATTCTGCTGGCGCGCTGCAACGTCTGCGGCGACGTGCTGGCACGGGCGGAAGCCGTGTTTGGCGACGCCTGCTGCGCGGAATGCTCCGGCGAGAGCCCAGCTTTTGAACGCGCGGTGAATTATGGAGCCTACACGGGCGTTCTTAGGCAACTGATTCATCTGCTCAAGTATGAGCGGGTGCGTGCGGCGGCCAATCTGCTGGGGCGGTTTACGGCCGAAGCTTGCCTGCAGCTCGAGGGCGACATCGATGTCCCAGAGTTGCTGATGATCCCGGTGCCAGCACACAAGTTGCGGATGCGCTCACGTGGGTTCAACCAGGCGGAGCTGATTGCACGGGCCGCCCAGCGCGGTATCGAAGAGTCGATTGGACGCCGAGTGACGCTGGACGTGACTGCGCTGCTTCGGGTGCGCTTTGCGGAATCGCAGGTGGCGCTGAGTGCGGAAGCGCGGCGCCAGCAGATTCGCGGAGCGTTCAAGGTGATCTCGCGCGAGCACGTAAAGGGACGCGAAATTCTGCTGGTCGACGATGTGCTTACGACCGGCGCGACGGCCTCGGAATGCGCCCGCGAGCTGCGCCACGCCGGAGCCCTGCGGGTGTGGGTTGCAACTCCGGCTCGCGCCCTGGGACGGGTTGCGCTGGAGTCCACGGCAGAGCCGGACAGAAGCGCGCTCGACCTCGATGTGGAAACGCTATCAATGGCGTCCTCCGGTCCCTCAATCTTGACCGATTCACAATTGCCGGGCACGGCGCGGGGAAGCCTCCTCCAGCGCCGCAGTATCCCGTCGACCTATGGAGAGCAGCGAGTTGGCGAGAGCGCAATGCGACTCCCGTCTGCTCTGAGGATTACGCCAATGGAGAGTCACAGAGCATTCCGTTCGCACAACGATCACTCCGAGCGAGGTTACTCGGCAATGCACGCTCCTGTGCTTGTTCTGAATGCTTCCTACGAACCGATTAATATCTGTGCCGCGCGGCGCGCCATCGTCCTGGTTCTGAAGGGCGTGGCTGCCACCGAGGAGATCAACGGCCATTTTCTGCACTCAGCGCGGGTTGCGATTCGGGTTCCATCGGTGATCCGGCTGCTGGAGTATCGTCGCATCCCGCACCAGACCCGGGCGCTGTCCCGCAAGAACATCCTGCTGCGCGACCGTAATACCTGCCAATACTGCGGCGTGGTGCTCCCGGCTGGCGAACTGACGCTGGATCACGTGTTGCCACGCTCCCGCGGCGGGCTCTCGACATGGGAAAACCTGGTGGCCTGTTGTCATGAGTGCAATCGAAGAAAAGGAAATGCGCTGGCGCATGAGTGCGGAATGCGCCCCATCAAAGAGCCGCGCCCATTCTCACTGCATACCAGCCGGCACCTGATGCGGATGATGGGACGCAGCGACGCGAAGTGGCGCAAGTATCTGTTCTATTGATTCCCCGCACCGGTCCCATCTCTGGGAATTCTCTGTCCTTGCTCCGCGCCCGATAGCGGCTCTGCTCCGGGCTGCTTTTTAGACGGCAGAGATGCCGTTTCTCCTCCTGTTTTGTTCAATCTAACCTTAGTACCTCAGTTCTGGGCAGGCATTCGCATCTAACCTCAGCATACGCGGAGTGAAACTGCCCGGTTCCGCCAGGCGCAGTTTGGAGCCCACATGCCAGAAAACATAATCGATCAGATTGCCGTAGAGATACGGAACAGGGGAACCCAGTGGTATCCGGAGCGGGGCGAGGCTCGTGCGGTTCGCGTGGTCGGTCACACCCCGAAGTCGGATCACTACATTTACGAACTCGTGGTCGATTTTGCCGATGGCACGGAGCGGTTGTCTGCGAAGCTCTACCGGGCGAGCAGGAATGGGCAAGGAAGTGCGCGGCAACAGGCGGCGGCGGAAAACGAGCATCTACGCTCGATCTGGAGCATCGCGAAGGAAAAGAATCTTCCCGGCATTCCGCAGCCGATGGGAGACTTCAGTGGGCTGGGCGCGGTGGTGAGCGAGAAGCTGGTAGGAATTCCATTACAGTCCATCATCATGAAAGCCGCGTTGCTGCCCGGCTATGCGGGACTTGGGCTATTACAGGGCGCGGCCACCGCGAGCGGGGCTTGGCTGCGCGCGTTCCAGAGAGTGACGGCACAGCCGCCGAAGCCCCTGGATGGAGATGGGCTACAGATAGAGTTGGAAAAGCTTTGCCATAGTTGCAAGGGAGAGGGGCTCGACGATGCGTCCATTGGGAAGATTCTCTCCGGCACCCAGGCGATTCTGAACCGTGCGCGGAAGCCTTTGACGAACTCGGCGGTGCTGAATGATTTCACGCCGCTCAACGTGGTGGTGCTGGAGCAAGGAGTCGGCTTCAGCGATTTCGCGCGATGGAGGAGAGCGGCAGTACCTATCTGGACCCGGCGACCTTCCTGGCCTGCGTGGAGGCGCTGGAGAAATATCCGTTCTGCAACCGGGTGATCACGACCGAGGTGCAGGAAAACTTTCTCGACGCCTACGGAGCGACAGAACAGGAGCGGGAGATCCTTCGCGTGGTGAAGATGAAAGTTCTGCTCTCGATGTTTGCCGCCGGGCGCACGGTGAAAGAGAGCGCCGTACGCAAGAAAGTAATGTGGGCAAACGTGATGAAGAAATTTATCCAGGCCGCCGCCGACCGTTCCCTGCCGAAGGCGGCGTAGAGTTGCACCTCCCAGGCTTGTGCCGGAAATCCCGGCACCGGAACTCGGGGCACCAGTACCGCAGTTGTCTCCTGTCTTCTATTTCCCCTCGGGCTTCTGGGCTTCGCCTGCGCCTTTGATCTCCTGACCTTCGAAAATGATTTTGGTCTTTGACCCGAAGCGGCGGTAGTTTTCGTACTTCACCACCTGCCGGATGTGAACATCGCCCATGGTGAAGTGCAGGTTGTCGTCGACCTTGGTGTAGGTGGGGAACCAATACTTTCCGTCGATCTGCTCGCGCCACGTGGTAAAGCGCGGGAAGAGGTTTTCCTCGCCCTTCTTCGCCTTGACCAGGTCGGGGACGTTCTTGCCGTAGGTCTTGACGATCTGGAAGTCGTGGTCGTCAACCCAGATGCGGCCTTCGAAGTACCTTTGACCCTTTTCAATCTTCTTAGGGCTGAGATCGAAGACGTAACAGTTCAGCTCGTCCTCCTGCTGCTGGCCCAGGTACTTGACGTTGTAGAAGGGGAGATCGTCGATCGTCATGGTGAACGGCATGCGCTTCTCAATGTCGTCGAGATCTTCCTGCGACATGGAGATGCGGGTGAGGGTATTCTGCGGCGCGAACTTTATCTGCTGAGATCCGTCTGCCGCGGTCGTCGAAGACCACGTCGAAGACCTGCATGTATTCGCCGTCAACGGTGTTGCCCTCCAGCGTCTGAACCCTCACGCTCTGGGTCCAGGTGTATTGCTCGCGCGCCACCTTGAATTCCTTTTCCTTGGACGCGAAGCGCTGGATCAGCTCATCTGCCGTGATGTCCTTGGGAGGAATGTTATTGAGCACGCCCTCGCCTTCCTGTGCGAAAGCAGGCAGAGACAATAGGCATAGCACAAACCATCGGATCAGAAACGTTCGCGTCATAGCTCCGGATCACTCCCGCCGAACTGAGCTCCATCTATCCAGTTCGATGTGTCCTACTTCGATGCGTTGTATCGAGGAAGCGTATCGAGGAAGCGGCGGGCGGCGAAGCAGAACTGCCGGGCACCCTCCGCAGCTTTCGATTGCATCATCGTTCATTGTGTCATGCAGATGATGTCTGAAACGCGGAGGATCAGGGCAATCAAGGCAAACCGGCAAGATTTGGAATCTAGGATGTCTGCATTACAATCTTGGCGACCATGAGCATTGCCTCGAAGCTGACGGAAATTCGTGAACGAATGGCGCGGGCGGCGCAGCGGGCAGGGCGCAAGCCGGATGAGATCGCGCTGATGGCGGTCTCGAAGACTCATCCGGCCGCGGCCATCGTGGAAGCGATTGCCGCAGGCCAAAGCCTCTTCGGAGAGAACCGGGTGCAGGAGTTTGCCGCCAAGCGGGGAGAGGTGCTGGCTCACTCCGCGGGCGGGAAGTTCCATCTGATCGGACACCTGCAAACGAACAAAGCAGCCGGTGCTGTAGAGCTGTTCGACGCCGTCGATACCGTGGATTCGCTGCGGCTGGCCGAGCGGCTGAACGGGGCTGCCGAACGGCTGAACCGCCGGCTTGAGGTGCTGATCGAAATCAACATTGGAGGCGAGCAGGCAAAGGCCGGGCTCGACCCCGAGTCAGGCGAGTTGCGCGCTTTGCTCGATGCGCAAGCGCGGCTCACAAATCTGGTGATTCGCGGATGCATGACCGTGCCACCCTTTACCGAAGATCCGGAGGGTGCGCGCGACAGCTTCCGCCGGCTTCGCAAGCTGCGCGACCGCTTGCGGGACGAGCGGCACCCGGCTCCTGGAACGTAGTTACCGCCAGAGTGGATATAGTTCATCCGTCACTGCGCCGGCTCTAACTTGTGTGAAACAATGCACGGATGGTAACCCTTCCCAGGATCATTCAGGGCGGCATGGGCGTGGGCGTCTCCAACTGGAGGCTGGCGCGCGCCGTGTCACGTACCGGGCAGCTCGGGGTGGTTTCTGGAACGGCCCTGGACCAGGTGTTTGTGCGGCGGCTCGCGGATGGCGACCAGGGCGGGCATATGTGGCACGCGCTGGACTCGTTTCCCTTCCCAGAGATGGCCCGGCGGCTGTGGAATGAGTACTTCGTCTCCGGGGGCAGGGCCGCCGGCGCACCCTATCGGGCGACGCCCGATGCATCAGGTGCGTGAACCGAGGAAGCTGATCGAGCTGTGCATTGCAGCCAACTTTGCCGAGGTGTTCCTGGCGCGCGTGGGCCACAGAAACCCGGTGGGTATCAATTATCTCGAGAAGGTGCAGCTTCCTCACCTGGCGTCGATCTACGGGGCGATGCTGGCTGGAGTGGGATATGTGCTGATGGGGGCGGGGATTCCGCTGCATATTCCCGGGGTGCTGGACGCGCTGGCGCAGCAGGTGGCGGCGGAATACAAGATATCGGTAACGGGCGCGGTCGCGGGGCAGGGAGAAGACGCAATCATGCGGCTGGACCCGGCGGAGTTTGCTGAGGGACCGCTGAGGCCACTGACGCGGCCGCGATTTGTGGCTATTGTCTCGTCCCACACGCTGGCGGCAACGCTGCTGCGGCGGGCCAACGGGACGGTAGACGGATTCGTGGTGGAAGGTCCCACGGCCGGCGGTCACAATGCGCCTCCGCGGGGCAAGCTGCAACTGAGCGAGTCGGGCGAGCCGATGTACGGTGAGCGGGACAGCGTGGATGCGGCGGGATTCCGTGCCCTGGGCGTGCCGTTCTGGCTGGCCGGCGGGTACGCCAGCAACGCCAAGCTGAAAGAGGCGCTGAGCGAGGGCGCGACGGGCGTACAGGTGGGAACGGCATTTGCGTTCAGCCGGGAGTCGGCCCTGAGGGAAGACCTGAAGTCGCGGCTTCTGGCGCAGGCCGGCGAAGGAACCGCTCAGGTGTTCACCGATCCGCTGGCGTCGCCGACCGGGTTTCCGTTCAAGGTGGCGCAGGTGGAGGGAAGCCTGTCAGACACGGAGACGTATGCGGCGCGGACGCGGGTGTGCGACCTGGGTTTTCTGCGCGAGCCATACGCGCAGGAGGATGGTGGGATCGGGTACCGGTGTTCGGCGGAGCCGGTAAGCTGCTATACGGCCAAGGGCGGGCTGGCGGAGGCAACGGAAGGGCGAAAGTGCCTGTGCAACGCGCTTCTGTCCAACATCGGGCTGGCGCAGGTGCGGGCGCACGGGGCCCTGGAGGCTCCGCTGGTGACGCTGGGAAACGATTTGAACATCGTGCGGCGCTTCCTGCCGGCGCAGGGAACAAGCTACGGCGCGGCGGATGTGGTTCGGGCCATTCTTGGACAGCGGGAAGAGGCGAGAGTTGAGAAAGAGGGGCGCGAAGATCGCACATTCTCCTCGATGACGCTGTGACCGGGATGCAGCGCGCAAAAAGTGAAGGGCAGCCATATGAGGCTGCCCTTCCCATTCCAGGAGACTGATGGTTGATCCCTGACGTTGGTGCGTCGGGGATTGGCGGATTAGTTGGCCGGCCTGTGCGCCACTCGGCGTCCAGGGGCCGGCTTCTTGGCGGGTTCGGCGGGAATCACCTCGCCGTCGTTGAGCACGATCTCGGCCGACTGCGATGTGGTGGTAGTGGCCGGCAACTGACGATAGGTGCTGTAGGTACCCACCAGCTCCGCCGCCCCGGGATTAGTGACGAAGTCGGAACCCACGGCCGGGATGTCTTTGCAGGAGACCGGCTCCTTCATGTTGACGATGAAGTCCGGCACCTTGGCAGCCTTGGCGTCCTGGGTCACGGCCATCTTGATGATGGGAACCAGGCCGACAATGGAGATGCGGCGGATGTGGCTGCCTTCCTTATCCAGCAAGGCGCTCAGCTTGTCGTCGGGAGTAATGTTGTTGGTGATGAAGTCCTTGCCCGCGGCTGCTTCTTCGCCCTGGGGCAAAGCACTGCACGCGGCAGGCGACTTGAGCGGCTCAGTGAACTCCTCGGCCTTGGGACGCCCGACGACCGTAACGCTGATCTTCGCGCTGGTGGCGTTGGCCTCAAGCACGGTTCCGGGAACCTGGGTCTGCTGCCCCTGGAGTACGGCCCACATGGCGTCCGCATCGGGCTTGGCGCCCATGGCCAGGATGGTTTCCTTGTCGGCAAGAGCCAGGGTCTTGGGATCGGTGGTCTGGAGCAGATCGTGAATCGTCTCCTGCGGGCTGGGCGCCGGGGTAATGGTCCAGCCGGCCGGCGGGAACAATGAAGCCTGCGCCTGCTGCTTGAGCTGATCGAGACCGTCGAGTTTGCCGTGGTACTTCTTGTAGTAATACTCCAGCTTCGGCTCGATCTGATTCTTATAGGCCTGGGGCGCAAAGTCCCAGACGCGGGAATAGAGCCAGCAGGCAAGGGGAAGATCCTGCGCCGAGCCGGGCATTGAGTAGGCCTGAGCGAGCAGCAGGGTGTCCTGGAGGCCCATGGACTTGCTCTGCTCGTCGTTGTACATCTTCAGCTCGTCCGAATATGCCTGCTGCGCGCCCTTGTAGTCCTTTTTGGAGATTACGTCGTCCAGCGCAATGGCGGAGCGGAAAACAGGGAAAGCGCCTGCGGTCAGTTTCTGCCATTCGTCCTGGGACTCAGCAGCGGGCTTGGTAACCTGGAGGCCCTTCTGAGCCAGCGCCGCGGCGTCGTCGCAGGTTTGGGCATCGCTCGTCTTGCCGCACTGGGCCTTCTTGATGGCGACGGAGAAATAGATGGCCTCAAGATTACTCGGGTCCACCTGAAGCAGCCGGGTAGCCGCGCTGAGGGCTCCGTCCTGGTCTCCGGCGGCCTGGTAGGCCTCCATCATTTGTTGCAGCACGGTCTGCTTGGCCAGGCTTTGAGGGTACCTCTTCAGGAAGTCCTCGCCGGCTTCCGCCTTCGCCTTGGGATTCTGCTGGGTGCTGAACATCTCGTAGGCGTTGTACTCGGCAGGTCG
>CAVTRQ010000022.1:0-57042 GCA_963737175.1 uncultured Acidobacteriota bacterium
GCCACGACCGGGCGGCCGGATCACGGTCCAGCACGGAATCGATATCTTCGCGAATGCGGCTATAGATTGACATCGCGTACTCAAGAACGGGTGACGCCGGCGGAGCTGTTCTGGCCCCGCCGGCGAGTTTTCCGAAACTACGCAGTGACCGCGATCGGCTCGGCCTGAAGGGCGAGAGCCTGCTGCCGCAGCGGCTCAAAGAGTACGCTGGACAGGTAGCGCTCGCCGAAGTCGGGCAGCACCACCACGATCAGCTTGCCTGCACTTTCGGGTCGCGCCGCCGCCCTTCAGAGCGGCGGCCGCAGCGGCCCCAGAGCTGATGCCGACAAAAAGGCCTTCCTCCTTCGCGAGCCGCCGAGCCATCTCGACGGACTCATCGTTGGTCACCTGCACTACCTCGTCGACGTCCGGGAGATTCCAAGCCGCGGTCGAGGCGATTCCGGAGGAGATGCGGGTTTACTGGCGCTACCACCGGGTGGAAAACGGAGAGACGCTGAGCGAAATTGCGCGCCGCTACCACACCACCGCCACCGCCATCGCCGAAGCCAACAATCTGGAAGGCACTGCGTTGGTCAATGACAGCAAGCTGATCATTCCGGTTTCCCCGGCGGCCAAGCTTGCGCCAAGCCGCCCCGTGACGGCCGGCTACAGCAAGCATCCGATGCGCTACACGGTGCACAAAGGAGACACGGTTCTGTCGGTGGCCGATGATTTCGGAGTTCCGGCAGAGAAGGTTCGGCAATGGAATCGCCTCCAAGGCAACGCGCTGCACGCGGGGCGCTCTCTGACGATCTTCAAGTCCGCCGCCGGCCCAGCCGAGGTGCAGGCCGCGTCTGCAACCACCGACCGCCGCCACACTGGCACCCGTGAGGCCGAGGAGCCGCCGCGGCACCGTGCTCACCCATCGGCGAAGCCTGCCGGCAAGAGAACTCTCAGTGGGAGTCGACGCGCCGTTAGGGCTCCTGCCGCGAAGCACCTGAAGGCGATCAGTCGCACAGGCACCGCGTCATCGCGAAGCAAGAGGCGCAAGCAGCAAGACTGAATTTCTGTAAATACATGCGCCTTCGGCGTATGGGGCACGTCATTCCGTTGCATCGCAAACACGGCTGAGTTATTGTGTTCGGGTGCAGGGGCACGCGTGGTTGTCATCACCGTGTCCGCGTTAGCCATAGCGGTGGCAGTCGTGTTGTACCTGTGCTCAGCAGTCCGCGGGCGCGGAGTGGCAAAAGAATCCAGGAGGAGACATGACGTTCGACGAAACTCTTTACGGTCGCGGCAGTGATAACGAGGATGAATTCGGCGATAACGAAGCATTTGAAGATGTGATTGACGACGAAGAGGAAGAAGAAGAACTGGAAGACGACGAGGACGAAGCCGAAGAACAGGAGCTGGGCCACGTTGAAGACGACGCGGTAGCTCCGTCCGCAAGCCGCGCTCAGCGCGACGAGGAAGAAGCGGCCATGCCAGCTCCGGCAAAGAAGCCGGCGAAGAAAGCAGCCAAGAAAGCCGTCGCTAAAAAGGCTGTCGCTAAGAAGGCTGTTGCCAAGAAAGCCGTTGCGAAGAAGGCTGTTGCTAAGAAAGCCGTCGCTAAGAAAGCCGTCGCTAAGAAAGCCGTCGCCAAGAAGCCGGAGGTCAAAAAGGCTGCCCCTGCCAAGAAGGCCGCCGTGAAAGGCGTGGCGAAGAAAGCTGCGAAGAAAAAAGAAGCGGTGAAGCCCGCCAAGAAAGTAGCCAAGGCCGTTAAGGTCAAGGAAGACAAGAAGCTCGCAAAGAAAGTCGGCAAGAAGGCCGACAAGAAAGCTGGCGAGAAGAAGGCCGACAAGACGAAGGCTTCCAAGAAGCCTGAGAAGAAGGGCAAAAAGGGAAAGAAGGGCAAAAAGTAGAGAGCCTGGAGTTTCGGTTCAGGGCCGCGGAGGCAATCCGCGGCCCTTCTCTTTTTGTCCAGGAAACCGGCGTTCGGCAGAAAAAGGAAAGCCCCAACCGCGTGCGGCTGGGGCTGAGTCCGGGGCTACCGGCGGCCTACGCGGCGGCGGCGGCGACCTTCTGGTCCTGCTTGGTGAGCTGCTCGATGGCACGGCGAAGCTGTTCGTCGGGCTGATTCTTTGGCGGCTCGGGCTTCTCGTTCTCATCGGGGACGATGTCGGAATCCTCCGGTGCGATGAAGTCGTCCGCCTTGTCGGCCACCAGCACATTGGGGGTGATGGCCACGTTTTGAATCGCTTTGCCGCCCGGAGTGTAGTACTTGGCAATCGAGAGGATCAGCGCGCCTCCGTCCTGAAGATCGATCGTCTTTTGGATGGAGCCGGCGCCAAAGGTCTTGTCGCCCAGAACGTCGCCGCGCGCGTTATCCAGAATCGCACCAGCGACGATTTCAGCAGGCTCCGGCGGTGGATTTATTCACGATCACCACCAGGGGCAAAGTGGAGATCGCCTTGGCCGGATCGGCGGCAAAGTTCTGGCGCGGATACTTCTGCCCTTCCACGTAGGCGATCTGCCCGTGATTCAGAAACAGGTTCGCGGTCGAGACGCCCTCGGCGACTATCGCCATCGCCGGAGTTGCGCAGATCGAGGATGAGCTTCTTTGCGCCGTTCTTCTGCAGATCGCGGATACGCGCGGCAATCTCCTGGGCGCGGCCCTTGGGAAAGCCCTCGGCGCGAATGTAACCAATCTGGCTCATCCAGCATCTTGGAGGTAGACCGGCGGGTACTTCACCACTTCGCGGGTGATGGAAATCTTTTGCGGCTGAGCCTTGGTGGGGCGCACGACGCTGAGATTGACGACCGAGCCAACCGGACCGCCGAGCAATCCGATGAGTTCGGCCACCGACATCTCGCGGGTGCTCTTCTCGTCCAGGGCTTCGACGATGTCGCCGGCGAGAAGGCCGGCCTTGTCGGCAGGGCCTCCGGGTACCACCGAGATCACGTCGCCGTAGCCGAAGCGCTTGGAGACGGCCGCGCCAATGCCGGCCGCGGGCTGGCCGAACTGCTTGTAGAGCTTGTACTCCTCCGGGCTCAGGTAGCTGGAGTCGGAATCGAGCGCCTCGAGCAATCCGTGCAGGGCTCCATTGCTGACCTGCGGAATGTTCGGATCTTCGACATAGTCGGAGCGAATGCGCGAAAGGACTTCGCTGTACACGCTCATCTGGCGATATGCGCCGTCATTGCCGCTGCTCGCTTTGACGCCAACCGCGCCCGCTACCGCAAAGCCAAGGATGAGGAACGACAACAGGAGAAGTGATGTTTTTACGCTTTTTGACATGGATCCTTTGAAACCAGCCGGAGCTATAGACATTATACGGCGGAAGTGAAATGGCCGCCGAGGCCCGGCTCTGCTTTGTTTTAGACGCGCGCAGGAGATAGCAAAGGTGGAAATGATTTTTCCCGATCTGCGATCAGGTTGGCGCCGGAGGTTTCCTGGACGGGCAAGTTTTGCCGTATACTTGCTGACACTCCAAATTCACTTCGGCCAGGCGTTGCACGGATGCAGAAGCCTTGGTTCTCCAATGGCATCCGCGGCATCTGAAAACGATAGAGAACCACTAAAATAGAAGTGCGGCTCGACTTGGGACACTGAGCGCACGGCATTATTGTGATGTGCGTTTACCAGGGCACCTGCCCGGAAGTCTTAGAAGTTTTGCGTAGCACCCGGCGCGCGCCGGGGCGGAAAGGCAACTCACACTACATGTCAGCCAATGTGCAGCAGCTTGAAACCACGAAGCCCTCGGCGCTCGACCAACTGTGCGTAAACACCATTCGCACGCTGTCCATCGACGCGGTTCAGAAGGCGAACAGCGGACATCCCGGAGCCCCGATGGGGCTGGCACCGGTCGCCTATGTGCTGTGGGACCGCTTTCTGCGGCATAGCCCGGCAAACCCGCACTGGCCGAATCGCGACCGGGTGGTGCTCTCCGCCGGACACGCCTCCATGCTGCTCTACTCGATGCTGCACCTGACCGGCTATGATCTTCCGCTCTCGGAGATCGAACGCTTCCGCCAGCTTGGCTCGAAATGTCCGGGACATCCGGAATACGACCTCACGCCCGGCGTGGAGACGACGACCGGACCGCTGGGACAGGGGCTTGCAAACTCGGTGGGCATGGCCATTGCCGAGCGCTGGCTGGCGGCTCACTTCAATCAGGCCGAGGACAAGATCGTCGATTACCGGGTGTATTCGATCTGCTCCGACGGCGACATGATGGAAGGGACTTTCGCACGAGTCGGCGGCGCTGGCAGGCCATCTGAAGCTCTCCAACCTGATCTGGCTCTATGACTCGAATCACATCAGCCTGGACGGGCCTACGTCGCTCTCCTACAGCGACGATGTGGAGTCGCGCTTCAAGGGCTATCACTGGAACGTGCTGACCGTGGAGGACGCCAACGACCTGGAAGCGGTGGAAGCGGCCATCCGCCAGGCACAGGCGGAGACCGGGCGGCCCACGCTGATCATCGTGCACTCCCACATCGGCTACGGCTCGCCGCAACAAGCAGGACAAGAGCGCGGCGCACGGCGAACCGCTCGGCGTCGAGGAAGTGAAGGCCACCAAGCGCTTCTACGGCTGGCCGGAAGACGCGCAGTTCCTGATTCCCGAAGAGGCGGCGGACCATCTGGGCCAGGCCGTGGAGCGCGGCAAGAAGCTGGAAGCTGAGTGGAAGGCAGAATACGAGCTCTGGGCCAAGAAGAATCCCGAGCTGGCAAAGCAGTGGGACGCAATCATCTCCGGCAAGCTGCCCGAAGGTTGGGACAAAGATGTTCCGGTCTTTCCCGCCGACGCCAAAGGCATTGCCACGCGCGAGGCCGGCAGCAAGGTGATGAACTCGATTGCCAAGAACCTGCCCTGGCTGATCGGCGGCTCGGCCGATCTGGAAACCTCCAACAAGACCAAGATCGACGGCGAGACGAGTTTCGAGAGCGGCAGTTACGGCGGACGCATTCTGCGCTTCGGCGTGCGGGAAATGGGCATGGGCGGAATCCTGAACGGCATCGCGGCCAGCGGCACTGCGAGCCTTCGGCGGAACATTCATGGTCTTCAGCGACTACATGCGCGCAACCCTGCGCCTGGCCTCCATCATGGAGTTGCCGGTGACCTACGTCTTCACCCATGACTCGATTGCGGTGGGCGAGGATGGCCCGACCCACGAACCGGTCGAGCACGTCATGTCGCTGCGCCTGATGCCGTACATGCGGCTGATCCGTCCGGCGGATGCCAACGAAACCGCCGTGGCATGGAAGCTGGCGATCGAGAGCACGAAGCATCCGACGGCGCTGGCGCTGACCCGCCAGGCCGTGCCGACCTTTGACCGCACGCAAGTATGCCAGCGCCGAGGGCGTCCGCAAAGGCGCCTACGTCTTCAGCGACGTGCAGGGCACGCCGGATGTGATCCTGATCGGCACCGGAAGCGAGTTGCAACTTGCGCTGGCCGCCCAGGAAAAGCTGGCAGGCGAGGGCGTGAAGGCGCGCGTGGTCAGTATGCCCTGCTGGGATCTGTTTGAGGAGCAGAGCGCGGAGTACAAGGAGAGCGTGTTGCCCGGTGCGGTGCGGGCGCGCGTGGCCGTCGAGGCCGGGACTCCGATCGGCTGGGAGCGCTACGTGGGACTGGAAGGCAGGGTCGTGGGGCAAAGCCAGTTCGGCGCCTCGGCTCCGGCGAAGGACGTATTCAAGCACTTCGGCTTTACCGCGGAAAACGTGGTGGAGCACGCCAAAGAGAGCATCGCGATGGTGAAGGGCTTGGGAAAGAAAGGAAATAGATGAAAGTTGCCGTTGCGGCAGACCACGCGGGCTCTTTGTTGCTGAACGCCCGTGTTGGACGAAATACGCAGGCTGGGCCATGAAGCCCTGGATCTGGGCACGCACGACGCGGTGACGCCGGACGACTATCCGGATCCGCGCCGCCGCAGTCGCGGCGGCGCTGACCGAGGGCCGGGCCGAGCGCGGCGATCCTCATCTGCGGCAGCGGCGTGGGCGCGTCGGTGGCGGCCAACAAAGTGCGCGGCATTCGCGCCGGCGCTTTGTCACGACACCTATTCGGCGCATCAGGGCGTGGAGCACGACCAGATGAACGTGCTTTGCCTGGGAGGGCGCGTGATTGGCGAAGCCCTGGCCATGGAGTTGGTGCAGGCCTTTCTGTCGGCAAAGGTGGATGACGTGCCACGGCATCAGCGGCGGGTGGAGATGATCGCCGCCATGGAAGCAAAGTTCTGAGGCATCGAGTCACTCGATCGAAGCCACTCTGAAGAAATCGAACTAACCACGAGAAGTAACCAGGAGATGTGGAATGGCCAGCAATCCTTTAGCGCAGTTGAGCAAGTTGGGACAGAGCCCGTGGTACGACCAGATGACGCGTTCGCTGGTTTCGCAGGGCACCCTGAAAAAAATGATCGAAGAAGATGGGCTGCGGGGATTGACCTCGAACCCGACGATCTTCGAGAAGGCAATTTCCGGCAGCAAGGATTATGAAGACGCACTGCGGGCACTGGTCGGCAAGGGCGCCGGACTCGCCGAGATTTACGACGCGCTGGTGGTGGAAGACATCGCCAGCGCGGCCGACGTCTTCCGTGCCCGTTTACGAGAGCACGAACGGCCAAGACGGATTCGTCAGCATTGAAGTATCTCCGCTGCTGGCGCGCGACACGGCAGCCACGGTGAAGGAAGCCAGGCGCCTGCACGCCAAGCTGGCCCGGCCGAACGTGATGATCAAGGTTCCGGCGACGCGCCGAGGGGCTGCCCGCGTTTGAAGAGCTGATCTCGGAAGGCATCAGCGTGAACGTGACCCTGATCTTCTCGGTGGACGTTTACGCCCAGGTGGTCGAGGCCTACCTGAAGGGTCTGGAACGGCGCATTGCCAAGGGCGGCGCGGTCAA
This sequence comes from uncultured Acidobacteriota bacterium, assembly GCA_963737175.1. Lineage (GTDB taxonomy): Bacteria > Acidobacteriota > Terriglobia > Terriglobales > Acidobacteriaceae > TOLSYN. The sequence goes on from CAVTRQ010000022.1 coordinate 6,857, forward strand.
TCGCGTGGCTTCCGTGGCCAGCTTTTTCGTCAGCCGCATTGATACGGCGGTGGACAAGAAGCTGGAAGAGATCGCCAAGGCCGGGCGCCGGAAGCGGCAGAGCTGACGGGCAAGACCGCCATTGCCAATGCGAAGCTGGCCTATGAGAAGTTCCAGCAACTGTTCAGCGGCGCGCGCTGGCAGAAGTTGGCGGCTGCCGGTGCGCAGGTGCAGCGTCCGCTGTGGGCCTCCACCGGCACCAAGAATCCCAAGTACTCCGATGTGCTCTACATCGACACCCTGATCGGGCCGCACACCGTAAACACCATGCCTCCGGCCACCTATGACGCCTTTCGCGACCACGGCAAGGCGGTGGTGACCATCACGGACGATCTGCAAAGGCGCGCACGAATTATTCGCCAAACTGAAGGAGTGTCGGAATCGATCTGACGGCCGTGACCGACGAGTTGACGGTGGCGGGCGTCAAGAGCTTCTCCGAGTCCTACAACAACCTGATCGCGGTCATCGAACGGCGTCGTCACGAGGTCGCGCATGTCTAAGGCCGCCCTGGGGTGACCGGCGCGGGAACGCTCGGTCAGCAACCCTGCGCTGACAAAGTCCATGCGCCCACCGTGGAGGAGAGGGCGGTTTGACAGGGTATGCAAGGCCCAATAGAATCAGGGTTGTCGGTCGCATCCTGACCGCATGATGTCTGCCTGCCTGCCCCCGCAGGCCCTGCCGGCAGACTGCCCGTGGCGGCGTAGCTCAGCCGGTTAGAGCGACGGTCTCATAATCCGTAGGTCCGTGGTTCGAGTCCACGCGCCGCCACCAAACAACCCTCCGAATCTTTTGTCGCCTGTTGGACCGACCCGCACGAGGGTAGGTCAACGGGAGGGCGTGCGAATTGAATTTATCAATGTAAGAGGTGTTCAATAGGGCTAGGTGCTCCGCCAGGGCCTTGAAACAATCGCCAGGGGGCATCGGGAAGCGCAGAGGGGGAAGGTAAAAGCATGTCACTGCAACACGGAGGTCACGCGCCGCGAGATTACTCGCAGACGCCGATGAATATTTACTGGGAGATGACGCAGGCCTGCGCGCTGACCTGCCGCCATTGCCGCGCCGAAGCGATGCCGGGGCCGCATCCCATGGAGCTGACCTTTGAACGAGGGTGTGGAGTTTCTGCGCCAGATCCCGGAGTTTGGCAACCCGCTGCCGCAGTTGATCCTGACCGGCGGCGACCCTCTGGAACGCAAGGACCTGTTCCCCTTGATCGACGAAGCCCGCCGACTGGGAATCGGGGTCTCCATCACGCCCGCCGCGACACCGGCCTTCACCCGCGAGGTGCTGGTGCGGTTGAAGGAACACGGCGTGGAAGGCCTGGGGCTCAGTCTGGACGGATCGACGCCGGAGAGGCACGACTCCATCCGTGGCGTGCCCGGAACCTTTGAACGCACCATGGCCGCGATCCGGTGGGCGCAGGAGCTGGAGATGCCCCTGCAGGTGAATACGCTCGTGGCCGAGGAGACGGCCAGCGATATTCCCGCCGTTTACGAGTTGCTGAAGCCCTATGGGGTCAGCCGCTGGAGCCTGTTTTTCCTGATCTCGGTGGGCCGCGGGAAGGTGCTGCAGGCGCTTTCTCCCGAAGAGGGCGAGAAGCTGATGGGCTGGGCTTTCGAGACCTCGCTCACGGCTCCCTTTGTCATCGCCACTACGGAGGCTCCTTCGTACCGCCGGGTGGCCCTCGAACGGATGCGTTCCGAAGGGATGAGCGGAGAAGAGATCAAGCGCAGCGGCGTCACCCGCAGCTTCGAAATCCGGGACGGGCATGGCATCATGTTCGTTTCCAACACTGGCGACGTCTGTCCGGCTGGTTTTTTGCCCCTGGTGGTTGGCAATGTACGGAAGGATCGTGTCGCCGATCTTTACCGGAACGCACCGGTCTTCCGGTCACTTCACGACCCCACCCAATTCGAGGGCCGCTGCGGCATCTGCGAGTACAACGCGCTATGCGGCGGTTCGCGCTCCCGGGCCTATGGCGCCACCGGCAACCCGCTGGCCACGGATCCATTTTGCGACTATATTCCGCAACCCAAGACGGCAGAAAAGGACGGAACGAAGAAGTAGTCAACCGCCAGAGTAGCGAGCGAAACCGCCGGGAGGCAGCGCGGCCAGACGCCGGAAGCCAGTGGTTCGGCGGCTAGGCGCTAGTCGTGTCCCGGTTGCGCGCCCTGCCCCTTGTTGCCGCATTTTGCCGAGCTAGGCCCTGCATATAGAGCTTCAGGGCAACGACCGTCTTCTCATAATCCGGAGGTCCGGGGTTCGCTTGTTACGTGCGAAGACCACCAGATGGCGATTCAACTGGACCCATCGTTTGCCGTGCTGCGCCTGCATCACGGCCTGCTGCCAGGCGTGGTGGCGAATTGGAGCCATGCAAGAATTGCGCCAGGCATAGCCATTGCTGCTGCGAGAAGATGCGCTGCACGTCTCCTCTGTAGTCGCGGGCTCAGCCATGCCCCTCTGGTGAAATTGTGCCGCTGAGCCCTGGCATTTGAGATGATGGAACGGCAATTCGAGGTAGCAAGATAAGGAGAAACCGGCATGGGGCGCAGGTGGACCTTCGGAGAGAAGCTGGCGGCGGGATTCGGCATTACCGCGTTGTTGGCCATGGTCATGGCGGGGATTGCCGTCTATGCCTTGGATCGTGTGGTGGCGAGCAAGGACCGGGTGATCAGCGTGAATGCGCAGAACCTCACCGACGCTGCCAAACTGCAGACCGCAGTCGCACGGAAGGCGGCGGCGGTGCGCGGCTATATGCTGTCCGGAAATACCAGGTATCTGGAACAGCAGAAGGAGGCGCGACAGCTTTTCTTCCGGACATTGGAACACATGAAGCCGAACCTGTATACGCCTCAGGGCAGGGCCATGATCAGCGATATTCAAGAGATTGAGGCCCAACACCAGATAGTGGTGGAACAGGTAAATGCGATGCGTGAGGCGAACGCTTCGAATGCGGAGATCGTTCGCCATATGGAAACCATGGTGATTCCCATGGTCGAGAGCCTTTACGCCCGGGTGGATGATTTCGCGGCCTGGGAAGAAAAGCTGCTGAACGACGGGCGGAATGCCTCGAGCGAAGCCGCAGCCTCGGCTACCCGGCTGGTGATGGGGATCGCTGTTTTGGTGGTCTTGCTCTCCGCGCTCCTGGCTATGTTCTTCGCCAAGTTGCTCTCCCGCCAGATCGGGTCGGCGGTGCAGGACATTTCCAGTTCGTCGGCTGAGTTGCAGACCACCGCGACGCAGCAGGCTACCGGTGCGCGGGAGCAGGCGACGGCGATGAGCGAAATTACCACTACGATCAACGAACTGCTGGCTACCTCGCGGCAGATCGCGGAGAGCGCGCAGCGGGTGGCGAGCATCTCGTCGGAGACAGCCGGCGCGGCTGCCGCCGGAGACAAGACGGTGCAGCGCGCTCATGATTCGGTGGCCGGCATCAAGAAGCAGGTTGATCTGATCGTGAATCACATGCTCGATCTGGGCCGGAAATCGCAACAGATCGGCGGCATCGTGGACATCATCAACGAACTGGCGGAGCAAACCAATATTCTCGCCATCAATGCCACCATCGAGGCCGCAGGCGCCGGAGACAACGGCAGACGATTCGCGGTCGTCGCCGATGAAATTCGCAAACTCGCCGACCGGGTCGGCGGTTCCACCAAGGACATTCGGAGCCTGATCGAAGAGATCCGCGCGGCGGTCAACTCCACCGTGATGGCGACGGAAGGCGGCACCAAGGCCGTGGATGCGGGCACACGCGCCTTCGGCGACGTGACCAACTCGCTGACTCAGATTACCGCCATGCTCGGCACTACCACGGAAGCAGCGCGCGAGATTGAGTTGAGCACCAAGCAGCAGACCACGGCCGTCGAGCAGGTCAATGGGGCGGTGACCAACGTGTCGCAGGTCAGCAAGGAAGCCGAAGCCAGTACGACCCAGGCATTGCGGACCGCGTCCCAATTGGCTAGCCTGTCGCGCGATCTCAGCCAGTTGATCCGGTCGCAGGCGAACGGTGCACGCTGATGTCGCAAGAGCAGAGTCTTCATGTGGGTACATTTTTGGCGACGAGGACGGTAGCGTCATCCTCCACTTTGCCCAATACATGAAGTAGCCGTTGCGCGATGGCGTCGGGTGTGGCCTGCGCCAATTCCGGGAATTCGTTCCAGCTCCAGTGTGTACGTAAGCCATCCGAATGGATGACGAGAACACACGTGGGAGCCCAAGGGTGGTCCAGGAGAACGGGGTTCGGAGCGTTGAGCCCAATTACGCCGCGGCGGACGGTGAGGCTGAAATGTTCGGGGCTGCCAAACAAGCGCACTTCGACGTTTCCAACACTGGCGACGGTCAAGTTCTTCTTAGCCATATCGAAACGCGCGAGAGCCATCACAACTCCACGTGTGGCACGACAGGCGCGCTGTACGCCACGAAAGAGGCTGTCCAGGGGTTGGTCGAAATGTTGCTCGATGTATCGCCGAGCCGTTTGCGAAGCCCGTTGCGCTAAGGGCCCGTGTCCGAGACCATCGATCACACCTGCGAGAGCGCATCGCTCCCATTGCGTGATGATAAATGCGTCCCCATTCTCTGCGAGATGGCGGCAGGAACGGGTGGCCACACCGAACAGCAAATTTTCCAAGCGCGCTTCTCTCCGCTGCGGGCGCACCCAGCGCTGACTGATCAGGTGCACACCGCTCGGCGATCGCGCGTAGAAGTCGAGATCATCCATCAGCCGGTTTACTGTTCCAAGCCCAGTGCCGAGGCTACCGGCAGTAGAGAACCCGTCGGTCAGTGCTTTCTCCACGTCGGGAATCCCCGGTCCTGAATCTTCGGACTCGACGCGGATACCCACTTGTCCGGAAGCCTCAATCGGAGCCAGTTTGATTGTGCCCCCAAACGCGTGCCGAATCAGGTTCGAACCCAGCTCGCTTACGACCAGTGCGATCTCGTCGCAGTCCGCCGAGCTAAAGCCGAGAGATTCGGCATAACCCCGGGCCACATCCGCGGCCCGTTTTACCTGCGCGAGTTGAGCCACCTCAAGCGCGACTGGCTCCACCGGCTTCGCCTCCTTTAACTCCTGCGCCATTTACTTAGCGTGACAGTCGTACCCTTGCCCACGATGGATTGTATTTCAAGATCATCCATCAGGCGCTTCGCGCCCGAAAGCCCCATACCCAAACCCCTACTCGTGGAATAGCCTGCCTGCAATGCCAGGTTAACGTCCTGAATTCCCGGTCCATGATCCACGAATTGAAGTTCTATTCCGTCGCGGCTGTTGGCTCTAGTGGTGCGCCAGCGCATAATGCCATTGCCTGCATACTTGAATACATTCCGCGCAAGTTCCGAGGCTGCGGTCACAATACGCGTCACGTCGGTCTCACTGAAGCCGAGTTGAGTGGCTGCCTCGCGGATCGTCCGCCGAGCGACCACAATGTCACTTTCGGTGTTTATAGAAAGCTCGCCGGAAGCGTCGACCCCCATGGCCGTCATCCTCGCGATTTATTCCGGCGAGGCTCGAGCGCAGACAGATCGAGTGCGCGATCCAAGTTCAGCGCGGTTTCGATATTGCCGAGCGTGAGGCCAATCTGGGTAGCGGTCACCGCGACTGCCGGTCGCATTCCCACGACGATCGTCCGACCACCCATCAAAGTCACCATCTGCGCCGTTTCGGACACGGTTCGCGCGAAGAAGGAATCGAATGTGTCAACCGACGAGATATCCAGCACCACACCTTTGGCCTCGTGACGTTCCATCGCGCTCAGTACCTTCTCCTGGAGTGCTGCCACCGTGGAGTCGTCCGGGTCGGCCGGCATGGTCACCATCAGAACGTCCCGAACCTTAATCACTGAAATATTGTCGCTGCTGTTCACGCTCCCTCCTTGGCGTCTTTTGACACCACTTTCAAATCCAGAAGATTGAGCGCCATACGCAAGCCGGCCGTTAGCGATGAGCGCGTCATGACATTGGAAAGGTCAATGCCAAGATGGACGAGCGTCTGGGCAATCGTGGGTCGCACGCCGGTGAGGATGACTTCGGCCCCCAGCAGGCGCACTGCGGCAATCGTCTCGATCAGATGCTGTGCTGTCTGCGTATCGACGGTGGGTACGCCGGTAATGTCCAGCAAGGCGACGGGCGAGGAGGTTTCTGTCACCCGGTGCAGTAGCCGTTCCATCAGTTGTTGGGTGCGCTGGCTATCGAGAGTGCCAATCAGGGGCACCAACACAATACCTTCCCAGACCTGCACGATGGGTACGGTCGCCATCTCCAGAATCTCCTGCGCTTGCTTCTGGATCTTTTCTTCGTTCAGCCGCCGCTCAGTGACATCTCGAATCGAGCTGCTAAACAACACTCCATTTTCAGTTTGCAGTGGACTAAGACTGATCTCGACAGGAAACTCACGCCCATTCTTATGCAACCCAAAGAGATTGAGACTCGCGCCCATCGACCGCACTCTCGGGTCGGTAATATAGCCCTTGCGGTGCTCTGGATGCCGGTTTCGAAAGCGCTCGGGCATAAGCATCTCGACCGGGCGGCCTAGCATCTCCTCTCGCGCATAGCCGAAGAGCTTCTCTGTTTGCGCGTTGACCAGAACAATTTCTCCGTCTCGATTGATGATTACCATGGCATCCGGAGCGGATTCCAATAGTGACCGAAACATCTCATCTCCACGCATACTCTGTGCCGGCTTAGATGGATGTTGTTCCTGACGGGTGGATGGATCAGTTCTTTCTTCCATAGAAATCGCTCCTCACAATCTTGCATACTCGCCTCGGCAATGGCTTCTCTCATGCCGTAGGCGGGAGAATTCGTCGAGACAACCAAAAAGCGCGCCTCCGCCTGCAACAACACGCTAATATACTTCATCTACCAAGGAAGAGAGTTCCTCTGAACTCGGGAGCTTTGTTTCAGCTCTGCTCTCTCATAAAAACTTCGGCCGGTATGGTGAAGCCATTGCGGCGAATGCTCTGCTTAGAAGGTGGCACTGAACTTTAAGAGAACGGAGTGTCTCGTTTGTCTTGGAACCCGGTTTCAATGATGCGGATGTATACTCTGCCAGGTATTTTAGAAAAAACGATGCTTGACGTGCAGGACGGAAATTTCCAAGTACTGAGGCTAGCCGCGTCCTTGCGACTTGGCAGATATTCTTCGCTTCGCAATTCTGGGTAGCACATGGACCTACGAGAGAACCTGCCGAAGCGCACATCGGGTTGCGACAACACTTCAGTGGATACCGGAAGTCTGGCTCCGGGTTATCGAGGAAAGGATTTGGAGACGACGCAATCCTGGTGAAAGCTGCAACTTGGATTGAACTCAAAAAGGTCATGGCGGGCGAGTCTAAGGTGGTGATGGTTGTTGATCTCCGGCTGGAGCGCGACATCGTAGCGGTGCGTCAGCGTGCCCGCGAAATTGCACGTCTCGTCGGCTTCGACCAACAGGACCAGACCCGCATCAGTACGGCTGCTTCCGAGATTGCCCGCAACGCGTTTAAATACGCGGTCGGAGGAAGAACTGAATTCAGCTTTCATACGACCAGCATCGAGAAGCAGGGACTGAGGATCACAGTGCGCGATACCGGGCCTGGAATTTCAGATCTCTCCGCAATCCTTGAAGGCCGGTTCCAATCGAAAACCGGCCTTGGAAAGGGTATTCTCGGCGCCAACCGGCTCATGGACTTCTTTGAGATTCGAAGCGAGCCCGGCGCAGGAACAACCGTGGTCTTAGAGAAGCTTCTGCCGCCTGGTTCTCCGGTCGTGACCCCTTCGACGATTGCGCAAATGGTCGAAGAACTTGACAGAGGAACTCTCCGCGACCCGTACTCCGAAGTCCAATACCAAAACCAGGAATTGTTACGCGCGCTGCAAGAAGGGCAAGCGAGGGAGGCCGAACTGGCACGCCTCCAAGCGATTCTTCAGAGGGAGTCCGACGAGGCAATCCGGATCAGGGAAGCCAGACTACAGGGAATCATCAGCTCCGCCATGGACGCAATCATTTCTGTTGATGAGCAACAACGAATCGTGGTGTTCAATGCTGCCGCTGAGAAGATGTTTCTCTGCCATGCATCAGAAGCGCTGGGTTCCTCGCTCGATCGGTTTACCCCAGAAATGTTTCGCGAGATTTATCGCGAACCCATTGGGGATTTTGTGGTATCGGGTAGCAATGCGCGATCGATGTCGTCGCCCGAAGTCTTGACTGCCAGACGTTCGAACGGAGAGGAATTTCCAATCGAGGCAACCGTTTCCCAGGTACATGTCGCAGGGCAAAAGCTCTTCACAATAATTCTGCGGGACATCACCGAACGAAAGCGGACCGAATTGCTGGAGCAGCAATTGCAACAGGCAAACAAGATGGAAGCACTTGGTCGGCTGGCTGGTGGCGTCGCCCACGATTTCAATACTCTGTTGAATGTCATGCTCGGCCATTCCGAACTGCTTCTTTCCGAGCTGCCTCAGGGAGATAAGCGGCGTGAACGCGTTGAACAAATTGACAGGTCCGCACAGACAGGTGCACTGCTCACGAAACAACTTCTGGCCTTCAGCCGCAAACAACCCATTGCTCCCCGGGTAGGCGATCTCAATCAGATGGTAAAGGATCTGGAGCCTATCTTACGGCGGCTCATGCGCGAAGACATTGAACTGGATGTTCACTATTCGGCTGAGATATGCCCGGTCAAGGTAGATCTAGGTCAAATGCAGCAGCTCGTGCTGAACCTTGCGGCGAATGCCAGAGATGCGATGCCCAGTGGCGGGAATGTAATTGTCGAGGTAAAAACCGTCGAGTTGGACGAGAGCTACACCCAACAGCATCCATCAGTCGCGCCCGGCAAATATGAGATGTTGGTCGTTAGCGATAGCGGCGTCGGCATGGATCGCGAAACTGTTGCTCACATCTTCGAACCTTTTTTTACGACAAAGGCGCCAGGCAAAGGAACCGGATTAGGTCTGGCGACTGTCAGTGGCATTGTCAAACAGAATGGCGGTAACATCTGGGTCGACAGCGAACCAGGCGTGGGCTCAATCTTCAGGGTGTATCTGCCGCAGTCCGCTGAGGCCGTCGAACTAACGCAGTGCGCCCGCCAAAGTCCACAGAAGCTTTCTGGTAACGAGACTATATTGCTCGTCGAAGACTCTGCCCCGTTGCGAAAGTTGACCCAGGAACTGTTGTCCCGCGAAGGTTACGTGATCCTGGAAGCCGTGGACGGCGTTGAGGCACTTGAACTGTCCGAGAAGCACAAAAGCAAAATTCATCTCCTAATCACAGACATCGTCATGCCGAGGATGAGGGGCACGGAACTCGCAGCCCAAATTGCCACTCAGCGACCGGACATTGCAATTGTCTATCTCTCTGGCTACATAGAAGACGCAATCTGGCGTTCGAATGACACCCGGCGAATTACTGTCCTTGAAAAGCCCTATACCTCCGACACGCTGCTGCGAACAGTCAGGCAAAGACTGGACGAACTGAACGAGATTTCAAGCACGGGCCGCTAAGTTGGCCTTAGCCTGCGAACGTGAAATGTCGGCGAAGGGGATGCCGCAGCCTGCTATTTCCGCCGGAGCAAGGGTGTCATAGTCCGTATGACCTACGTCACAGGCGTCACGGCTGGAAGTCACAGACATCAGGTTGACCAAGTAGCAACATCATCGGCCCAAAGACGAAGTTTGTCGGGGATGTTTTATGGCATTGACGGATGACTCGACGGGTGGCACCCTTCCCAAGCGGAACGCGGAATTGCGAAAGTTTTTCGCGCCGGAATTCATTTTTGGTGTGGGCGCGCTGGCTTTAGCCGGCCAGTATGCACGCAACTTGGGTGGACGCCACGTTCTTGTAGTTTCCGACCCAGAGGTGGAAGCGGCTGGCTGGGTACAGCCCGTGCTTGCAAGCGTGGAAGCGGCCGGGCTGGGATACACGGTATTTAAACAGGTTACGCCGAATCCACGCATCGAGGAGGCGGTGGCCGGAGCAGAAGTCTTCGCCGAGAACGGTTGTGACGTAGTGATCGCGGTTGGCGGTGGAAGCGTGATCGATTGCGCCAAGGGCATCGGACTGCTGGTGTCGAGCGGTGGCAAGATCAGCGATTTTGTCGGGGTGGATAATGTACACGCGCCGATGCCGCCGACCATCTGCATCCCAACAACGGCGGGAACCTCGGCCGACGTCTCGCAATTTGCGGTGATCACGAGTCGCCAATCGATGCGGAAAATGCTGATTATCAGCAAAGCGGTTCTTCCCGATATATCTCTGATCGATCCGGCGACGTTGACCACCATGAATCCATTCTTGACTGCCTGCACCGGAATTGATGCGCTCGTTCATGCAATCGAAGCATATGTCTCGTCCGGACATTCGCCTCTGACCGATATTCACGCCTTGGAGGCGATGCGACTGATCAGTTCGAATCTGTTGAAGTCTGTTGCCGAGCCCGCGAACATCGACTATCGAACAGCGATGATGTTGGGAAGCCTGGAGGCTGGGCTGGCCTTCTCTAACGCGAGTCTGGGCGCGGTACACGCAATGGCTCACAGCATCGGTGGGTTGCTGGATTTGCCCCACGGGGAATGCAATGCAATGCTCTTCGAACGGGTGATCGATTTTAATTTTCCTGCGGCCGAGGAGCGTTATAGAAATATTGCAGGCGCGATCGGACTCGAACTGAAGGGGCTTTCTGGAAGTGAAGTGCGCCAACAGCTTGTCGGCCACCTACAGCAGTTCCGTGAAGCGGCTGGTCTGCACAATAGCCTCTCTGACTCCGGTGTCCATCGAACCGAAGTGCGGGAGCTTTCCGAAATCGCGCTGGGTGACCCATGTATCGTCACTAATCCTCGTGTCCCATGCCGCCGTGACATTGAGGTTATCTATGAAGAATGCCTCTGATAACCCGGAGGAACTGCGCGAAAAGATCCTGGGCCTTGGGGACACATCGATCCACAAGAGCCACTATCCCAGCCTACGGCAGCGCCTGGTCGAACTCGAGCGATTCCGCTCCTTAGTGGATCTGAGCAGCGACTTGCTGTTCGTTGTGGAAAATCCGTCAGGCCGCATTTTGGATGTTAGCGCCTCGACCTTCAGCGTACCTTTCGGCTGACCGCACTACGTTGCTCTCCGCTTCTTTCGCCGATTTGGTACCGAGCACAACTTGGCATCAGATGAGGGTTCTTTTCGACGAACTGAGCAGAGGACCGACACGCAGTGCCATCGTGAATGCGGAACTCTCCTTTGGGACCTTGGCCGAACACTGCCGGTGGAGATTGCGGTCCAGGTCTTGCCGAGTGGCGACAGCACCTACTCCATTTTCGCGGCGCGCGATATCACGGAGCGCCGGAATGCGGAGCAACAGCTTCGTCTGGCTGCCGCAGCGTTGAATGCGGCGGCGAATTCGATCCTCCTGACCGACCGGGAAGGAACCATCCTGAGCGTCAATCCGGCCTTCACCAAGCTGACCGGCTACACCGCCGAGGAGGCCTGCGGCGCCACACCGAACCTGCTGACCTCCTCCGGAGTGGACAGCGATCAACGCTACCAGGACCTTTGTGAATCGGTTCTTTCGGGGCGCGTGTGGCACGGCGAACTGCTCAATCGTCGCAAAGACGGGAGCCTCTATGTTCAGGAGACGACCATTGCTCCAGTCCACTCCGGAGAATGGGGAAATCAGTCACTTCGTTGGAATTCTTTCCGATATCACCGATCGCAAACGTGCCGAAAAAACCATGCTACGGAGTGAGAAACTGGCCTCCGTCGGCCGCATGGCGGCAACGATCGCCCACGAGATCAACAATCCACTTTCGGCCGCCATGAATGCGATTTATCTTGCAAGTTCCGATCCTGCATTGTCCGAATTTGCGCGAGACACTCTGGGCATCGCTGAGCGGGAGCTGCAGCGGGTGGCTCACATGACCAGACAGACTCTCGGTTTCTACAAAGAATCAGGCCAGCCCGGGGCAGTGCAGCTCGCCGAACTTCTCGACAGTGTTCTGGAAATGTATGAAACGAAAGCACGAAGTAAATCCATCCGTGTACAGCGCAGGTACGGCTGCGCCGTTGCAATTCAGGCCGTGGAAGGCGAGGTGCGCCAGGTGATCTCAAACCTAGTCGCAAATGGTATTGATGCTTTGCCGCAGAAGGGAACTCTGTATGTGCGGGTGGCAGGTCCCTTTCCGGCGTTGGGTCACCCTTCGATAGTCCGGCTCACCATCGCTGATAACGGAACGGGAATCAGTCCGGACAACCTGAAGCGAATTTTTGAGCCGTTCTTCACAACGAAGCAGGCTGTCGGCATCGGTCTTGGCTTATGGATAACCAGCGAACTGGTGAAGAAGAACGATGGAAGGATTCAGGTGCGCAGCCAGGCAGGAAAGGGCGCTGTTTTTACGGTCTGGCTGCCGACGGAACGTCGCACCCAACCGCTAAGCGGGATCGCCTGACGGGAAGAGCTGTTGGTCCGGCACCGAAGCGCGAATCAAAAACAAACTCTCAATCGAGATCGTCGTCAGAGCTGGGCGCGGGCTGTAGCTGTCATCGGACTAGCGTCGAACATCATCGCTCTGTTTAATTGAATCCAAGTTGACACGAAGGTATACTCGTCCTGTTTTCAATAAGTCCCACCGCATATCGATGCGAAGTGCGTTTAATTCTTGAACCTGTGAAGGCCCATGTCTACGTCTGGTCTCCTTTTCTGCGCCGCCGGATACTGTTACGGAGCGAACCGCTGTGCCTTCGAATAAACGAGTACAAATTCTCTTGCTCATGTCCATGCTCATGGCGGGCTGCGCTGTGCATCGATACCAGGCGATTCCTATCGTCCCAAGCGAGAGCGCATCAAGGTTGGAGGCCAGATACTTGGCGGATGCGGGATTGCAAGCCTATGTCGAAAAGAGTTCAGGTCACGCTATATCGCCGTGGCCGCCGAAGACGTGGGATCTTCGTATGCTCTCGTTGGCAGCTCTGTACTTCAGTCCTGCAATCGAGAGTGCGCAGGCTCGTCTGGCGGAGGCGGAGGCAGCGACCGTGACTGCCGGTGCAAGGCCCAATCCCACGTTGAGCATCGCGCCCGGCATTCCGAGCCCCTACCTGTTCAACTTAGACCTTGCGCTGCCCATCGAGACCGCGGGCAAGCGCGGGCATCGACTTGAATCCGCCCGGAGTCTGGACCAAGCCGCACAATTGGATCTGGCGGATACGGCCTGGAGAGTTCGCAGCGGAGTTCGCGTCGCACTGCTGAATTGCCTGCTCGCATCTCGAAACCTAACCTCGCTAGATTCCGAAGAACAGTTTCGCCGGGAGCAAGTCAGACTTCTTGAACAGAGGCTGGCCGCCGGAGAGATAGCAAGGATGGAAATGGACTCAGCTCGCATCGAGCTTTCAAAGATACATTTGGCGATCGCCACTGCCGAGGGCCGCGTTTCCGAGAGCAAAGCGGCACTGGCGGCTTCCATTGCGATTCCGATGGCGGCGCTGGAGGGCATCGATTTCGAGTGGAGTGACTTGGATTCCCCGCCCAATGCGGAATCACTCACGCCGAAAGCTATCCAACGGGATGCGGTCGTGAATCGCCTGGACGTTCGTCGCGCTCTGGCACAATACGCCGCCGCCGAAGCCAACTTGCACCTGGAGATTTCCAAGCAATACCCAGACCTGCAAATCGGGCCCGGCTACACGTATGAGGAACGAAATAGCTTCTTCACCATCGGCTTGTCGGCCACGCTTCCGCTTTTCAACCGAAACCAGGGACCTATCGCTGAGGCCGAGGCTCGCCGGAGGGAAGCAGCGGCTGCTTTCCTGGAAAAACAGACGCAGGTAATCGCGGAGAGCGAAAGGGGCCGCACACGCTATGTCGCCGCACTCAAAGAACTAGCCGAAGCCGATCACTCACTCCAAACCCTCCAGAATGCTCAATTGCAAACGATGCAGCGGGCAGTCCAACTTGGTGAGGAGGATCGCCTGGCGTTGAACGGTGTGCAGATCGAAAATTCCGTGTTGGCTCGGATGCGGCTCGACGCTCTGGCACGCGCGCAGAGCGCCCTTGGGGAGTTGGAAGATGCCGTCCAACGGCCGCTCGACCCGGGTGACACATTTGCAGCCGACCCCGAGTCTTCGCCGCAACTGCCCAGGGAGTCGCGACGATGAAATCGCGCGCGAAAGTTGCGCTGATTCTTGCCCTCGCCCTAGTGATGCTGACCCTGCTGGACGGATGCCAGCATCGCGCCGAACAAACGGATAAACACGCAGAGGCTCAGAGCAAAGCGCCTGCCCAAATCACGGTCGAGAACGGACGAACGCTGATCACTCTCGATGCGCCAACCCAACGGCGGCTGGGATTCACGGTGGTACCCCTTGCCGCCACCGTCACTCGCGAGCAGGCTGCGTTCCCGGCCCTTGTGCTTTCGGTGCAAGAGTTGGCAACGTTTCGCAACACATATGTTGTGACCCAGGCGCAATTGCAAAGGGCACGCCTCCAGGCCGACGTTGCCGGCAAGGAGTACGCGCGGCTGAAGGCTCTCTTCGAAGAAAACCAGAACATCTCGGAAAAGTCTCTTCAATCGGCGGAAGCCGCGTTGCGATCGGATGAAGCGGACGTGCGTGCAGGAGAGCAGCAGTTGAGTCTGCAAGCGTCCTCCCTCCGGCAGGAGTGGGGTGAGGTTGTGACGAAGTGGGCTTCGGAAGGCTCCGCGCAATTTCAGCGCATCCTCGACGGCGGCGAATCGCTAATCGAAATGACGGTGCCTTCAGGGGCCGCGTTTGCGCCGCCCGTGTTTACGCCTCCAAAGGGCATTTCGCTTGAGCTCCCCAGCGGAAGTCGACGCCAGGCAACTTTCGTCTCAGCGTTTTCAAAGGTCGATCCCCGAATTCAAGGCAGGAGCTTTCTCTACCTGGCATCGGGCCAGCCCAGGCTTGCTCCGGGTCTGAACCTTGTTGCACGTCTCTCGGTTGGAAGTCCACTGAAAGGCGTTATCATACCCGCCTCGGCAGTGATCTGGTCGGAGGGCAAAGCTTGGGTCTACGCGCAAGTCTCCGACGATGGATTCACCCGCAGTCCGGTGGCAACCGACGTCCCGGTTGACGATGGATTCTTCGCTGCGGAAGGATTCTCAATCGGGGACAAGATCGTAACCGTGGGAGCGCAGTCTCTGCTCTCGGAAGAAATGCTTCTGCATAGTCAAGGCGGAGGCGCCGGCGATGAGAACTAAAGCGAGAGGCAAGCGATGCTGAATGCCATCGTCCGTTTCTCGATCCGGTACCGTGGAATTGTCGTCGCGCTCGGGTGCGCTTTCCTGGCCTACGGGATTCTTTCTGTCTATCGTGTGCCGTACAGCGACTTCCCGGACTTCGCGCCCCCCGAAGTCGCGATTCAAACCGAGGCGCCGGGGCTCTCCTCTGAACAAGTCGAGATACTGGTCACGCAACCCATCGAAAACGCAATCAACGGCGTCTCGGGGATTGATTCTCTGCGTTCCAAGTCCATTCAAGGTCTTTCCGTAATCACCGTCGTCTTCCGCTTTGGCACGGATATCTATCGGGACCGGCAAGCTGTCAGTGAACGCTTGTCGACCATCGCCGGGGCGCTGCCGAGCGGAGTTCCGTCGCCTCTGATGACGCCGCTGACAACCACCACAAGCTGGGTCATGCACGTCGGCCTGACATCGGACAAGCAATCGCTGATGGCGTTGCGGACGGCTGCCGACTGGACGGTCAAACCGCGTCTCTTGGCGGTTCGCGGGGTCGCAGCGGTAGAGGTCAACGGCGGCGAGAGACGGCAGCTTCAAGTCCAATTCGACCCTCAACGGCTGGTCCAGTACGGAGTGGGTGTCGAAGACGTGATCGCCGCTGCACGACAAGCTACGGGCGTTCGCGGGGGCGGTTTTGTCGAAACGCCAAACCAGCGAATCGTGCTGCAAACGGAAGGGCAATCACTGACCGCCGCGCAACTGGCGCGCACCGTGTTGGTCCATCACAACGGCGGTAGTGTTACGTTAGGAGACGTTGCACGCGTAACCGACGCTCCAGCACCGGCCATCGGTGAGGCTTCGATCCGTGGAACGCCAGGAGTCATTCTGGTCATCGACTCCGCCTACGGAGCCAACGCGCTAGAGGTCACGCGAGGACTGGACGCGGCGCTGGCGGAGCTGCGTCCCGAGCCTGGAAGCGCAGGGGATATCCGTCCACGCCGACGTCTTTCGCTCCGCCGATTCAATCGATATCGCGCTGCATAACGTCCGGCAGTCGTTACTGGTCGGCTCGGTGCTGGTGATCGTGGTGCTGTTCTTGTTTCTGTACAACCTCCGCACCGCCGCAATTTCCTGCATTGCAATTCCGCTCTCTCTGCTCGCCGCAGTGATTGCCCTCGATCACATGGGACTCAGCCTGAATATGATGACCCTCGGGCGGGCTATCCATTGCCATCGGCGAAGTGGTGGACGATGCCGTGATCGACGTTGAGAACATCTATCGCCGCCTGCGTGAGAACCGGGCCTTGCCGCACCCGAGATCTCCGTCGCGCGTCGCCCTCCACGCTTCCGTCGAGGTGCGCAGCGCGGTTGTCTACGCGACATTCGCGGTCTGCTGGTTTTCGTTCCAGTGCTGAGTATGTCCGGCTTGGCGGGAAGGCTCTTTTATCCACTGGGCCTCGCCTACATCTGGGCCATCCTCGCCTCGCTGATCGTGGCGCTGACGGTCACGCCCGCACTCTGTATTCTTCTACTGGGCGAGGCCGATCTGGCGCCGCAGGAGCCGCCCGCCGTCCGTTGGTTAAAGAAGGGATACGAGAAAGTTTTGCTCGGAATCGAAAGCGCGCCTCACCTGTTAATGGCAGCCGTCGCGCTGCTGGTGGCGCTGGGCGTCGGGAGCCTGTTCTTTTTGACGTCAATCGTTTCTGCCCGAACTGCGCGAGGGCGACGTGACCGTTCACATGACGGCCGTGCCCGGAACTTCCCTGAAGGAGTCAATGCGAATGGGCGGCCTGATCACCACCGCCCTGCTAAAAATTCCATCGGTGAAAAACGTGGCGCAGCGAGCCGGGCGGGCCGAACTCGGAACCGACACCCTGGGAACGCACGAGAGCGAGATCGACGTGAACATGCAGGCTCTTGACGGAAAGCAGGTCGCCGCAACCCAGGCGGGCATCCGGAAAGTGCTATGCCGAGTTTCCCGGCCCCACGCTGACCTCGAACGGATTTCTTGACCGAGCGGATCGACGAGACCTTGTCCGGCTACACCGCTCCGGTGGTGGTCAACGTCTACGGGAACGACCTCGACCAGATGGATCAGGAGGGCAGCCCAGATCGGCTCGCTGCTCAATCAGGTCCGTGGCGCGACGCAGATTCAGATCCAATCGCCTCCCGGAACGCCGGAGATCGCGGTGCGATTGCGACAGAACGACGTTGCCCGCTGGGGCTTCGATCCGGTCCAGATTCTCGACGTGGTGCGGACCGCCTACGGAGGCGAAGTTGTGGGACAGATTTACGATGAGAACCGGGTCTTCGACCTTTCTGTCGTCCTTGCCGCCAGCCATCGGCCTGCGATCACCGAAATCGGCGCGCTACCGCTGCGAAGCCCGGATGGAAATTATGTGACGTTGAGGCAGGTCGCCGACATTTACCAGACCTCGGGACGCTATGTCATCCTGCATGAGGGCGCTCGCCGGGTGCAGACCATCACCTGTAACGTTGAGGGCCGGTCGATGGATTCCTTTGTTGACGAAGCTCGCAGGCGCATCGCCCGGCTGGTGCTCTCGGCCGGCAGTTATGTGGAGTTTTCCGGTACCGTCGAGGCACAGGCCCAAGCGCGACGCGACCTTTTGATGAATTCGTTGCTGGCTGGTCTGGGAATCGTCCTGCTCTTATCGATGGTCACGGGCAACCACCGCAACCTGCTGCTGGTTCTTTGCAACCTGCCGTTTGCATTGGTCGGAGGAGTGGCTGCCGCGCTGCTCACGGGAGGCAATCTGTCTCTCGGTTCGCTCGTGGGCTTTGTGACCTTATTTGGAATCACGCTGCGAAATTCCATCATGTTGATCTCGCACTACGAGCATCTGGTCGGGGTGGAAGGCCAGAGTTGGGGATTAGCCACAGCCCTGCGTGGTGCCTCCGAACGCCTTGCCCCTATCCTGATGACGGCTCTGGTCACTGGCCTCGGCCTATTGCCATTGGCGATCGGCAGCGGCGATCCAGGCCGTGAAATCGAAGGCCCGATGGCGGTTGTGATCCTCGGAGGGCTGGTGACATCCACTCTGTTAAATCTGCTTGTTCTGCCAACCCTGGCGCTGCGCTATGGCAAGTTCGATGGGCGGAAGTGGGCGTGATGGCCGGAATAACGATGTCTTTGGTCCAGACCCGCCGCTACGGGGTAGGCTTCAAAACAGGCAATTAAAGGCCACACGATGCGGCGAGGCTCGGCTGTCCGCTCAAACGGAAACTGCCGGGAGGAATAGCGGTGAATTGCTATTCCTTCCGGCAGCGACTCAGGTGCTTGATCAGCGGTAAGAGACTACTGTCCCGTACCGGTGAGGGTAATCGACTGGGGCGAAGCCACAGCGTTGTCGGTAATCGTTAAGGCCGCCGAAGCTGAGCCCGTTGCCTGCGGGTAGAAGCGGAGACGGATGGCGCAGTTAGCGCCCGCCGCCAGGCTCGCCGGACAGTTGTTCGAAGTCACGAAGGACGCGTTATTCGTGCCCGTCAGCGCAATGTTGGTGATCGTCATTGGCCCTGTGCCGGTATTGGTCAGGGTGACTGTCTGCGCCGCCGTCTCATTGGCGACTATTTGAGGAGTGCTGACCAACGCATTGCCGAAAGCAAGGTTGGTGGCCGACAGAGATGCTACTACGTTGGTGCCTGTCCCACTGAGCGCGACACTTTGCGTCGGAGGCACAGCGTTGTCGGTGATGGTCAAAGCCGCCGAGGCTGGGCCCGTTGCCTGCGGGTGGAAGCGAATACGGATGGCGCAGTTAGCGCCCGCCGCCAGGCTCGCCGGGCAGGTGTTTGAGGTCAGGAAGGATGCGTTATTCGTGCCCGTCAGCGCAATGTTGGTGATCGTCATTGGCCCTGTGCCGGTATTGGTCAGGGTGCCGGTCTGCGCCGCCGACACATTGGCGACCGTCTGAGGAGCACTGACCGTCTCATCGCCGAAAGCGAGGCTGATGGCCGACAGAGATGCCACTACGTTGGTACCCGTCCCACTGAGCACAACACTTTGCGTCGAAGTCAAAGCATTGTCGGTGATGGTCAAGGCCGCCGAAGCTGAGCCCGTTGCCTGCGGCCAGAAGCGAATACGGATGGCGCAGTTACCGCCGTTCGCCGCCAGGCTCGCCGGGCAGTTGTTCGAGGTCACGAAGGCTGCTTTATTCGTGCCCGTCAGCGCAATACTGCTGATAGTCAGTGGCCCTGCGCCGGTATTGGTCAGGGTGACGGTCTGCGCCGCCGTCTCGTTGGCGACCGTCTGAGGAGTACTGACCGCCGCATCGCCGAAAGCAAGGTTGGTAACCGAGAGAGATGGTACCGCGTTGCCACCCGTCCCACTAAGCGAAACGCCTTGCGGGGAAGTCGCAGCGTTGTCGGCGATGGTCAAGGCTGCCGAAGCTGGTCCCGTTGCCTGCGGCTCAAAGGACACGCTGATGGCGCAGTTCGCTCCCGCCGCCAGACTTGCCGGGCAGGTGTTCGAGCTCACGACGAAGGACGCGCTATTCGGGCCCGTCGGCGCAATGCTGGTGATCGTCAGCGGCCCCGTGCCGGTATTGGTCAGGGTGACGGTCTGCGCCGCCGTAGCGGTGTTGAGCGCCTGAGGACCGAAAGCAAGGCTGGTGGTTGAAACAGATGCCACTGCGTTGGTGCCCGTCCCAGTGAGCGCAACACTTTGCGGCGAAGCCGAAGCGTTGTCGGTAATGGTCAAGGCCGCCGAAGCTGAGCCCGTTGCCAGCGGCCAAAAGCGGAGACGGATGGTGCAGTTAGTGCCCGCCGCCAGGCTCGCCGGGCAGGTGTTCGAGGTCAAGAAGGCTGCTTTGTTCGTGCCTGTCAGCGCGATGTTGGTGATCGTCAGTGGCCCCGTGCCGGTATTGGTCAACAGGACTGTCTGCGCCGCCGTCACGTTGGCGACCGCTTGAGGAGTGCTGACGAACGCATTGCCGAAAGCAAGGCTGGCGGCTGAAAGCGAGATGGCCGGAGTATCGTTGCCGGTGCCCTGCAATGTGATCGTCTGCATGGTCGAGGTGGAGTTCAGAAGGCTGTCGGTGAGCACGACGCTACCGCTGATGCTGCCGCCCTCCGTTGGAGTGAATTCGATGCCGAGCACGCAGCTGGCCGCCGCGGCGAGCGACTGGCTGCCTGAACTGCACGTAGTGCCGGGACCGCCGAGAGAGAAGTTCGCGGCGGTGCTGATCTGGCTGATGTTCAGCGGCGCGTTGCCCAGGTTCAGCACGGTGACATCCTGCGCCGCGCTGGCCTGGCCATAGTTGGTACTGGCAAAGGTAAGCGAGGGCGCGTCAGAGACATCGACCTTGCGTACGCGGTTGTTGAATTCGTCTGCGATGTACAAATTGCCGGCGCTCGCGGTGGCCGGATTCGTGAACTGCTGCTGAGCCAGAGCGTACAGCGCCGGATTCAGCAGGCCCTGCCTGCTTCCGGTGGAGTTGCGAAGCAGCCCGGGCGTGGCAGGGTAAGCCACCGCCAGCGAACTGGATGCCCGCCATGTATGGCGCGACGAAGGACGTGCCGGACCCGATGCCGAAGTAGACGTTCCCGTCGGAGGTATAGCAGGGTTCTGCCGCCCCATAGGAATTGCAAAAGAGCAGACCATGGCCCCAGAACTGATCGTCGGCCGCAAATCCCGATATGTCCGGCAGCGCCCGCATGGTGCCGGTGTATCCGGTGATGCCGGACTGATAGGCCGGCACGGGATAGTGGGCGCTGAAACCTCCCGAGCCGCCAGTAACAAAGCCGCCGGTATAGTGGTTGCCAAGGCCGCAGTAGCCCGCGGGGGTGTATCCCATCCACTCTGCGAAGATGCTGCTGGCGCAACTGTCATTCCAGGTAGTTTCTGGGATGTAACTCAGCGCGTTATTGTAATTGGCGGAGTTCGTGGCGCTCCAGTAATTGCTCTGCGGCGGGCCGCCCATCTGCGCGTCATACAAATCGGAAAAGTCGGTCCCGCCCGCAACCGTAACAAGAGGCGAGGAAGCGAAGGCATTGACGTTAATTCCGTAGGTAGCCGTGCCCGTCGTACGAAGATCATAGGCGTCCGAGCCGGAGTCGCCGGAGGAGATGAAGATCGATTGGCCCTGCGTGGCTGCCTGCGTATACAGAGCATCCAAATACGCGTAGTTCGACGCGTTAGTTCCGGTTTCGGAGCTGGAGTAGCTGAGGCTGATGACATCGGCCAGGTTGTTGTCAACCACGGCCGCCATCGAACTCCAAATGCCAGCGCCATTAGCGCTGGTTGCATCGCAGGACATGAAGATCAAATTGGCCGATGGGGCCAGTGCGTTGGCCCACTCGGCGTCCAGCGTCGCCTCTAGCTCATCCTTTTCGGTGTAGCTGGGGTCAGCGCAGGTCACGCTCCCATAGCCGTGATAGACGTGCATGTTCAAAGTTCCGGGCACGCCGAACATACTGCGGAAGGTTGCGACGTCGCCGCCGGTGGCCGCGCCCGTTGTGGAGTCGACGGTGCCGTACTCAATGTCGCTCTGTTCGATGACGGCAACCGTCGCGTTCGCGCCCAGATTGCCATTGCCAGTGCCTCCGTTGACGTTGAATACCGGGTTGACGTTGTAGATGGTATAGAGGTCCTGCGGCGTGACGACGTACACCCATTGACTACCGTTCCGATAGGTGAAGGCGGGGGAAGCCTTAGCATCGCTCGCTGAACGAACCACGGAAACGCCGGAATGGTTGCTATGAGGAGGAATTTTGCTGAGGCCCTGAATGCTGGCGACAACTGGCGCCAGCGCGGCCGGAACCATCGGATCATCCGCATTGGCGGCATACTTGCCGCCCTGAATATTGTAGTAGTGCAGGTGGGTGTGAAAGACATTGCGCAACTGGCCGGCGGTCGCCGAGAAATCGACGAGCATGGCGCTGTTCATCACGCCATTCACATGCAGACCCTGCGAAGCGAGCCAGGTCGTAATCTTCGCGATGTCCTGCGGCGACGCTCCGTAGCGCGCGCCATACGCTTGCGGCGTCAGCCACTTATGATATTCCTGCGCGGTCGGCTGCTGCTGGCGGGCAATCAGATTGTCCAGCGCGCTCTGCTGATCGGGGCTGCGCTGGAGCACCAGATAGAGACGAAATGCCATCCCGTCTTCGACCGCCCCCAGATCGCGCTCGGCCGTCAGGTCCGCGCGGACATGGCCACGCAGAGTGACCAGGCGCGTGCTATCGATCTCCTACGTGATCCGGCTGGGGCGCTGCCCCGTTTGGGAATCCAATGTTTGCGAAACCAGTGCCGGCGCCGTCGCCAGCAGCACAAGCAACAGGCATGCAAAGGCAACCGGCAACCGGTTTACATAAGCAATTCCCTTAACGAATAAACGAGACAAATTAGGACGCATCATCATTCTCCTCCGGCTATGGAAGCGCGGAATTTCTGAGGCAGCTAACACACGTCAGGCCGCGTGAGCGGCTCCGTGCTGGCCATGTCTCGATGGCCGAGGAGAGGTGAGCGATCCCGCTTACGAAGAGACGTACCGAGGCGCGAGATTACCTATGCTGGTTGCGCAGCGTCGAAAACAACTACGTTGACTGCGGTGAAACGGCACGGCAGATTACGGAGACAGAGGTCCGAACTGACACAGGCTTGCTCATGCAAGCACGCGCGTCAGAACCGGCGGCCATGCCCATCTCCAGCAGAGTCGCGACCGGAGTTGGAGCCAGAGCAGTCGGACAGCCTGATCCGCAACACGCAGGCGGTCATCGGCCAAGAAGACTGCAGGCTTTGGAAAAGCAGAGTACTGATTGGCGCAACGAGCGCTCAGCGCTTCCCTTCATAATCGACAAACAGTTCGGGAAACTGTTGTTTCAGCATTTCGATCTTCGGACGATCGCAGACCTGAATGTAGGGATTGTCCGGGTGGTGGAGCGCGTAATCCTGGTGGTAGTTCTCGGCGCGGTAGAAGCCCTTCAGCGGCGTCACCTCGGTCACAATCCGTCCCGGAAAAACCTTCGCATGGTCGAGTTGCGCGATGTAGGCGGTCGCAATGCGCCTCTGGTCGTCATTGAGGTAGAAGATTGCGGAGCGATACGAGGTACCTACGTCCGGTCCCTGCCGATTGAGCTGCGTCGGATCATGGGCGACGGAAAAGAAGATGCGAAGCAATTGACCATAAGGTGATTTTGGAAGGATCGTAGACCACTTCGACGGACTCTGCATGCCCGGTCGTTTCCGTTGTGACCTGATCGTAGGTCGCGGTCGAGGCGGAGCCTCCGGCATATCCCGCCGTGGTCTTGACGACGCCCTTCACCCTTTCAAAGACCGACTGAGTTCCCCAAAAACAGCCACCGGCGAACACCGCCGTCTGTTTGCCCGGGGTCGAAGCTAGCGAAGAGTCCACCTTCGCGGGAGGAATTGGTGTTGCTTTCGGAGCGGCATTTGCCATACAGGCGGCAAGAGAAACTCGTGAGTCCCAGGATCACAGGAACAACGTAGCAAACGCGCGAGCATAACGATGCACCTCCAAGCCGGCTGCTCATGAGACGCGCTCGCTGGAAGAATAGTTACAGAAGCTTCGGGAGAAATAACTTCCTTATTGCCGAAACTCGGGATAAACCGCAGCACCGGAGAGTAGCAGAGCGAATGAGAAAGACATGCAGCCGTCAGCGAACCTTGCAGCCATGAGAGAACCTTTTTGTTGCAATGCATCACCGTGACGCGATCTCCACCCTCGCGCGGGGAGATTGCAGATGCTTGTAAAGCCATCGTGGCGCCCGTTATGATTACAGGGTCTTGAGGCCATCCTTTCTTCGCACATCTCTGTCGCTGGCAGCGCTGACCGTGCTGGGCGTTCTGGTTGCCGGATACCATCCGGGAGCCGAGGACGACGGCGTGTATCTGGCCGCCATTCAGCACAATCTGAACCCTAGGCTCTTCCGCGTAGACGTCGACTTTTTTGCCTTGAAGCTCCAGGCCACGGTCTTCGACAAGTGGTTCGCGGCTGCGGTCCGCATCACCCACATCCCGGTCGGGGCGATGGCGCTGATTTGGCATCTGCTGACAATCTTTGCCATTCTGGCGGCCTGCTACCGGATTGCCTCACGCTGCTTTGAGCACGAATATGCGCGCTGGTGCGGGGTGGCGCTGGTGACCGTGTTCTTCACGCTGCCGGTGTCGGGAACCGCGCTTTACATCGTGGATCAGAACCTGGTTCCGCGGGCGATTGCCACGGCGCTGGCGCTGTTCGCGGTGGACTTTGTGCTGGGGCAGCGATATGTTGCGGCCTTTGCGCTGCTGGTGGTGGCGTCCCTGTTTCATCCCATCATTGCGGCCTTCGGTTTCTCTCTCTGTTTCTTTTTGGTGCTCCCGTGGCCGCTCGCTGGCCCGCGGCGGGCGACGCCTTTGGTGGCGGCTTTTGCCATCCCCGTGGGATGGCTCTTTCATCCCACCGCGCCCTCACCGGCCCTGCGCACGGCGATCAACATGCACGGCTATTGCGATCTGTCGCGCTGGGCGTGGTACGAATGGCTGGGCGCGATTGCGCCGGTTTTCCTGCTGCTGTGGTTCGCCCACATGGCACGGCGTGGCACGCAATCCCCCCGGCGAACGGTACTGGAGCACCTGGCGACACGCACCGCCGTGTATGGAGTCTTCCAGTTTGCGGTGGCTCTGCTGATCATGCTGCCTCCGGCGCTGGAGCGGCTGCGCGTGCTGGAGCCGATGCGCTATCTGCACCTGCTCTACGTGCTGATGATTCTTCTGGGCGGCTGCTTTGTGGGAGAGAACATTCTGCGGCAGCACCGCTGGCGCTGGGCGGCACTGTTTGTGCCCGCTGCGCTGGGAATGTTTCTGGCGCAGCGTGCGCTCTATCCAGCGAGCCCGCAC
This sequence comes from uncultured Acidobacteriota bacterium, assembly GCA_963737175.1. Taxonomy (GTDB): domain Bacteria; phylum Acidobacteriota; class Terriglobia; order Terriglobales; family Acidobacteriaceae; genus TOLSYN. The sequence continues at coordinate 31,898 of CAVTRQ010000022.1, forward strand.
CTGGAGTTCTCGGGAATTCACTCTTCGAACCCCTGGCTCCAGTCGTTCGAGTGGATCCGCAACAACACTCCCGAGGATGCCTACTTCGCGCTCGGTCCGGACTACCTGCATCGCCCGGGCGAAGACAGTCACGGCTTCCGCGCCCTGGCCTTGCGCAGTGCGCTGGCCGATCGGTGGAAGGATTCGGGAATGGTGCTGACATCGCCGCCGCTGGCGGAGCGCTGGCAGCGCGAGGTGGCGGCGCAGACCCCGGACCACCGGGATTGGCAGCACATCTCGGCCGACGATCTACGAAGCATGAAGGCGCAGTTTGGCGTGAATTGGGTCATTCTGGAACGCCCGAGCGCGTTGACCCTGGATTGCCCTTACAAGAATGACCAGTTAGAGGTCTGCCGGATCGATTAGACGGGCTTCGAGCCGCCGCCCTACCGGCCTTTCACGGGGCGACGACGGCCTGCCAACCAGGGCCTTGGGTTGCCGCGGAAGAGTCCATATGGCAACGAGGCGCGACGGCGTCGCAGAGTGGACTCGCGGCCTGCGAAACGTCCTGCGAGGGCTGCGGCGCAGCATTCTGCGAGGGCTGGGACGCGAATTTCTGCGAGGGCTGCGTGACTTCATTCTGCGGGACTTCAAAGACATACAGGGAGTGATTCAGGATGGTCTTCAAAGGATACTGCAAGAGCCAGCGGTAGGCGTTGTGGTCCTTGAGCAGTTGTCCGGAAAGATGGGTGGCGCTCACCACGACCAGTCCAGTTGGATGGTCCTCTTCCTTCAGCCGAGTGTAGCGGATGCCATAGAACGCGGGATCGACCTCTCCGACATAGGCGAGGTGAATGGGTTCATTGGGATGCTCGTCCTGGAAGCGGCGCAGCGCAACGAATCCCTGACCCCAGTCCGTGTTGTTGTCGCTGAGCAGTTGCCAGGTATTGGCGGGCTTTACGAGCACGGTGAAATAGGAGACATAGTCAGGGGCGTAGCGGGCAATGTCAGCGGCCTGCACGATAAGCAGAATTCCAAGCAGAAGTTTTGTCCAGCGCAGTTCGCGTATCTGTTCCGCAAAGGCTCCCGCGTAAAGCAGGAGAAAGGGATAGAGCGGAAGAACATGACGGACGCCGATGTTGATATGCGCTGTAATGGCGAAAAGAAAATAGACAGCGGGAAAAATGCTCATCAGCAGAAGATCACGCCGCCCCGGAAGTTTGTGCCGGAGCACGACGTAAACACCGGCAAAGCCTAGCACGAGCACCAGCAGTGGCCACTTGAGAAGGATGGCGGCCGGGAAGTAAAGCTTCCACCCGTTGGCCGAGTAATGACCCAGAAGAAAACTCCGGTGCCCCTCCATGTTGTGAAAGACCACCATGCCCAATCCAGTCATCCACTCGCAAGCCGGAAGGAAGATGGTGATCGGGGTCTTCAGCGTCGGCATCTCGTATTGCAGAAGCTTGGTGTAGCCGGAGAAGTGGATGCTGACCATCTGGTCGGCGAAGGTCACCTTGGAGACATGGAAGAAATATCCGCCCCAAACCACCAGGCAGGCGATGAGGAAAACGGCCGCGGCACGCCGAAACTGCAGTCCACGCGGATGGAAGCGGATCTCTCCCGGGGCCAGCACCAGAACCAGAAAGAGCGTGAGGGCAAACAGCGGCGGGCTGTTGAACTTAGCCAGCAGCAGGCATCCGAGCAGGAAGCCCAGCAGCGCAGCCTGGGCGCGCGTGGGATTGCGCCAGTAGCGCATCCACTGCAGCACGCTGGCGAAAAGGCAGAGACAGCCGACACCATCAATGGTGGCCAGCGAAAAGTGGGCAACCAATTCCGGCGACAGTACGGCAAGAGCGAGTACGAAGTTGGCCGTCTGCTCGGAGAAGAGGCGGCGCGCGGTGGCCCAGATCAGCAGCAGCAGAAGCACTCCGAAGAAGACGCTGACCGGGCGGGTGCGGTAGAGCCATACCTCCGGCGCGGGCGTGACGGGACGAACCTGGTTCTCGGTATACCGGTAGCTCCAGTTCGACTTCAGCAGCGGAAGGGTGAAGAGCAGGCGTGCCAAGGGAGGCTGATCGTGCCACTGCTTGAATTCTCCGAAGCGCCACGCCTCCAGTCCGGCCACGATATGCTCCGGCTCGTCATTGGTGAAAGACTGGGTTCGGATGAACCACCCGCATTGCAGCACGAAGATCAGGATCAGCAGCGGAACTAGAACCAGCGTGCTCCGGCGGGCAGGGATAGGAACGGCGGGAGCGCGGTGGTCTATATCTGTATCTGTCATTTTCCAGTCTGCTTTTGGCTTGCCAATTCTTCCGTGGGTAAGGGAGGAACGGGATACGCCTGCCAACTCAAGGACTCCCCAACTGTCTTTGAGAGTGCGAGTCAGTGAAATCTGCGCATCCGCTGCTTAATTATTTATATAGCAGATCGCCGGAATGTGCATGGCGGGCCACTAACACGGTTTATCTCCTCTAGGGTCCGGCAGTATAATCGAGGCACTATCTCGCATCTGATTGAGAATGTGAATGGATTTTGCCGGCGCTCACAATTCGACTGAGGCCGACCCAGTCGGCGCCGCGCGCGCTGTCGTGCTGTCGATCATCGTGCCCTGCTTTAACGAAGACGAGGTCCTCCTCGAAGCCAATCGTCGCCTGCTCCGAACGGCAGAGCAGAGCGGCATGGATTTTGAGATTCTCTACGTGGACGATGGCAGCGTGGACGGCACCGCAGAGATTCTCCGGCAGCTCCACGCTGCGGACCCCCGAGTAAAAGTGTTGCGCCTATCGCGCAATTTCGGCCACCAGTTTGCTATCACGGCCGGTCTGGAACACGCCTCCGGAGACGTCGTCGCACTCATCGACGCCGACTTGCAGGACCCGCCCGAGGTGATCCTGCAAATGCTGGAACGCTGGAATGAGGGGTGCTGGGACGTCGTCTACGGCACCCGGATCGACCGCGAAGGCGAGAGCCTTTGCAAACTGGGCACCGCCAAGCTCTTCTACCGTCTCATCAATTCGCTTTCCGATGTCCCGATCCCGCTGGACACCGGCGATTTTCGCTTGATGGACCGCAAGGTTGTCGATGCGTTGCTCTCCATGCCGGAGCGCGACCGCTTCCTGCGCGGCATGATCAGTTGGCTCGGTTTCCGTCAGTTGGCGCTGCCATACCATCGGGTCGCACGCTTCGCCGGAGCCACCAAGTACCCGATGCGTAGAATGCTGCGCTTTGCCATGGACGGCATTCTGTCATTCTCGGTGGTTCCGCTGCGCATCGCTACGATGGTCGGCCTGGCAGCTTCCGTGATGGCAATGATCGGTTGCTGGGCGGCGCTCGGAATACGGCTATGGACGCATCACTGGGTGGTTGGTTGGACCAGTCTACTGCTGGCCGGACTGTTCATGGGAGGGGTGCAGTTAGTCTGCCTGGGAGTGGTCGGTGAATATTTGGGCCGCACGTACTGGGAGTCAAAGAAAAGGCCGCTGTATCTTGTTCAAGAGCAGCTTGGATTGTCCCCGTCCCTCAATTCGTCTGCGCCGTCGGCGCAGCGAAGCTACATCCACAGATAGGCCTCCTGCCTTGCGACTCGCGAGTCCCATCATTCCTCCACCCTGTGCTTAGTCTCACGGAGTCATTTCCAAAACGCGATATCTTAGAAATTCATATCGTCGGCCATTTTGCCGCGAGGATCCGTGAGTGAGCACTGAACCCACAAAAACCAGCGCGTTACCGGCATGGCTACCAGCGCGGTCCGAAACTTTCCGGGCACTCCGTTATCGCGACTTCCGCCTGCTGTGGGTGGGACTGATTGTTTCCGCGGTCGGAACCTGGATGCAGATCGTGGCGCAGAGCCTGCTCGTGCTGAAAATCACCCATGGCTCGGCGCTCGCCTTAGGCACAGTCTCGCTTGTACAGGCGCTCTCGTTCTTCCTTTTCGCCCTCATCGGCGGAAGCGTCGCCGATCATTTCGACAAGCGCCATCTCCTCCTCTTCACGCAAAGCATTTCGGCCTCGCTGGCCTTGATTCTTGGTCTGCTCACCTGGACCGGTGTCGTCCAGTTCTGGATGATTCTCGTGCTTGCATTCGTGAATGGTACCGTGCTGAGTTTTGACCAACCTGCGCGCGGCGCGCTGGTTCCGTCCCTGGTGCCGGCCGAACATCTCATGAACGCCATCAGCCTCCAATCGATGGTCTTCAACGGCGCATCCATGGTGGGTCCGGCCTTGGCGGGAGTTGCCGTAGCAACCATCGGCTTCGCTGGCAACTTCTTCCTCAATGCGGCCAGTTTCATCGGAGTCTTGGTGGCCCTCTACGTGATGCTAACCCCGCCGCCGCGGCAACCGCACCAGCAATCGATGTGGATTGCAATTCGCTCCGCGCTTGGAACGGTTCGGCGCGACGAAGTCTTGCCCTGGGTTCTGTCCGGATACGCCACGTTGCTGTTCTTTGGTCCGTCCCAGGCTCTGATGCTGCCCCTGTACGCAGTCAAGGTTCTTCACATCGGCCCAGCCCGCCTCGGCTTGCTCTTCTCGTCCACCGGAGTGGGAGCCATCCTCGGCGCATTGCTCCTGGCATCGCTGAGCTCCTCGGCACGAAAAGGACATCTCTACTTCTGCGGCATTTTCGTCTGGGTCGGAGCGCTCGCGGTCTTTGCCCTCAGCGGCCGGCTGTGGCTTTCCATGCTCGCACTGGCCGCCTTCGGAGCCGGGCAGGCCTTTGCGGGAGCAACCACGGTCACCCTGCTGCAGACTCGGGTTCCGGCGCAGATGCGGGGACGCGTGATGAGTCTGAACACGATGCTGATTATGGGCGTCCGGCCGCTGGGCGACTTCCCCACCGGCGCAATGATTTCCCTTATCGGCGTGCAGACAACGGTGTTGCTCAGCGCTGCCCTTGTCGGCGGATATGGAGCCCTTGTTTTTCTCACACGGCGAGCGCTGCGGTCGCTCTAGCTCCCTGAAGTTTTCTCTGCTCTGGCCGATATTCCTTCCAAATAACATTCGACATTGAGGAATACAAATGGCCCTATTGAACTGGAACAAGGAATACTCGGTCGAAGTTCCGTCGATCGATAAGGAGCATCAAAAACTGTTCGGCATGCTGAACGAGCTGCACGATGCCATGATGGTTGGCAAGGGCAGTCAGATCGCTCCGGAAGTCCTGAAGCGTCTGGTGGCGTACACTTGCGAGCACTTCGCCAACGAGGAAAGCATCATGGTCCGGACTCGTTATCCGGATTTTGCCAGGCACAAAGTCGAGCACGATAAGCTGGCCAGTGAAGTGGCAAAGATTGTGCAGGACTTCAACGAGGGAAAAGTTGTACTGAGCATGAAGCTGCCGGAGTTTCTGCGCACGTGGCTTCACTCGCACATACTTGGCTGCGACCAACGATACGTCAGGCATTTACAAGCCGCAGGCATTCACTAGGGGCAACGATGAAAGCGGTTTCGTGGCTGGCGGAGGGCATTCGGGCGCGGCACGCACGCCGCTCTCTGCCCGGAACCCGAGCGCCACAGAACACGGGACGGCACCGAAGTGGGGCTAAAGTTTACTACCGCTTGTGCCGATAGATTCCTCGAACGCAGGCGATTCGCGCCCGGACCCCGCGTGATCGCCGACAAAAGGGGCAGGTAAACCAACCTGCCCCTTTTCAGCGCCGTCAGCACGCTACCATTCAAGATGTCATGATGCGATGCTTTCGAAACTGCTCTCGGCACCGATCACAACGTCCATGGCACGCTCGATGGAGTCGACCGCTTCCCGGACTCCGGAGTCACTGCGCTCAATCCGCAACGCCTGGTGACTCGCAGTCCTACTCTGCGGAGCGATGGACTCTGTTCCGCACTCCTGGCTTTCGCTGGAGAGCGCAAAGGATCGCCAGACCAACTCCAATGGAACCATAGAAAGAGCAGGGATGATCCAAAACACTTCTTCGTATGTCTTGAGGATTTCCGCGTTGTATTCCTGCGCCATCCGCAGCCACGCCTTGCATGGCGCGAACATGGCCGTGATCGCCGTATCAGAGATCATCGCGAACTCACCCGGACGGTACGGACGGCCAGCCTCCTGTATTGCATCGTATGAGGACTGATCTGTTTCTCTCTTGTGGCTTACATGGCGCATAGTTTTCAATTCATGTTGCATAGCTCTCACTTCATGTGTCTTCACTTCATGGATGTTCGCTTGATAGATGCGGGAGTGTCTCGGCATAGAAGCTAGCCCTCCTTTCTGCACGGATCGTCTCCGTCGATACCTGTCAGAGATACCATGCAAGCAGTGCAGCCTCAAGTTGCACCCCGTGAAAATCGAATGAATTCGTTCGATACCCAGGATCAGCTATTTTTATAGCTCCAGCCAAACGGAAACGTGTAAGTAAGTTGTAAGTAAACGCTGTAAGTAATGTTGTAGGTAACAAAGCGAAAGGCCCTGAAGAAGAGGAGTCTCCAGGGCCAATGGGTAAGCCGAACTTGTTAATCGCTGGTGTAGTAGTCCACCGCGACCGGGCTTTCAAAGAGGGAGTAGTCGCGGGTAACCACGGTGATCCCGCTCTCGGTGACGAAATATTTCTGGCGATCGGCCTCGGTGTCATAGCCGATGACAGTTCCCTCCGGAAGCTGGACGTCGCGATCGATAATGGTTTTGCGGACGCGGCAGTGGCGGCCAATACTGACGTGGCTGAACAGGATGCTGGAATCGACCTCGGCGTAAGAGTTCACGCGCACATCGGGAGACAGCACGCTGGTGCGCACCGAGCCGCCGGAAATAATGCATCCCTGGCTGATCACGGAGTCCACCGCAGTGCCGGTGCGGCCTGGTTCGGCAAAGACGAACTTTGCCGGCGGGTACTGCCGCTGATAGCCGCGGATGGGCCAGCTCTGATCGTAGAGGTTGAAGACCGGCGAGACCGAGGCCACGTCCATATTGGCTTCGTAGTAGGCCTCCAGCGTGCCCACGTCGCGCCAGTACAGAGCTTCCTTGTGGTTCTCATCGACGAAGTTGAACGAATACACCTTGTAGTCATCCACCATGCGGGGAAGGATGTTATAGCCGAAGTCGTGGCGCGACTCCATGTCCTCGGCGTCCTTGAGCAGGGCCGGGATAAGCACGTCGGTGTTGAAGAGGTAAATGCCCATCGAGGCCGAAATCATGCTCGGGTTATAGGGCGAGCGCAGATCGGTCTTCTTGGGCTTTTCCTGGAATCCCGTGACCCGGCCATCGCGGGCCAGCTCAACCACGCCGTACTGACGCGACTCGGCGGGATCAATGAGGATGGTCGCAAGGGTAACGTCGGCGCCCGATTGCCGATGCTGCTCGAGCATCAACTCGTAGTTCATCTTGTAGATGTGGTCGCCGGAGAGAAGAATCACGTACTTGGAGCGCTCGCTGCCGATCGAGTAAATGTTCTGGTAGACGGCATCGGCGGTTCCCTTGTACCAGTCCTCGCTCACCCGCTTCATGGGCGGCAGGATTTCGATGAACTCTCCCAGTTCGCTGGCGACGATCTGCCAGGATTCGCGGATATGCCGATTGAGCGACAGCGCCTTGTACTGCGTCAGAATATAGACTTTGCGCAGATTGGAGTTGATGCAGTTGGACAGGGTCACGTCAATGATGCGGTAGATGCCACCGAAAGTGACGGCCGGTTTGGCGCGGTCGCGGGTAAGCGGGTACAGCCGCTCGCCTGCACCGCCCGCTAGCAAGACTCCCAGAGTATCCTTCATCTTCTATCCTGAGTGAACAGTTTTCATCTGAAGAGTGCACAAGCGCGGCACCAAGCCGGGGCTGCCGCACCAGCAAAATTGCAAATTAAAAAAATGCCATCAGAACCAAGAACTAGAGGATGGTAGCACAGGAGGCCGCCAACGTCCGGGGGCTGAACACAGATGGAGGCTCAGGCCGTCTTCGAACCGGGCCTGGGCTCAACGGAGATCCGAAGCGACTTGAGAAATCGGGCATCCTGGGGGCTGATGCGCAACTCGGGCTCGTTCTGGCACGAGGCAGCAGCCAGCGAGGGCTCGGCTTCCCGCCGATTGAAGCCGACGGTAGCCTCCACCACCACGAAAATGTCATAGCCATCGCTCTTGATCCGCGCGATGACATCACCGATCTGCTCGGAGCCGGAGATGGAGTCGTTAATGGCTTCGCCGAGCTGCTTCATAAGCCTTTCGAGCTTTTGGTCCATGGCGATTCTCCATAGGAGCCTGGGTGATTGGATGCCGCAACGAGGCCGGGAGTTTTTCTCCGTGGACCAGCTTCGGGCAAAAAGCTGGGCAAAAAAATCTTCGCAACCCATGCCGCTGCCGGTGCCGTCGTTGGATGTCACAACCGGATGTCACAATTGGGCCTCACAATTGGTGTGGCCGGAAAGCGGCGTTACAATCAAGTAATGAGTGATACACGGAGTCCCGGACGAGCATCGTTGGGCGGGACGTTGGGTGCCGGCGCCGGAACCGCCTTCCGCAGACTGCGCGGTGAACCGGGGCGCAACCGGCGAATCTATCGCGGCATCCGTTCCGGCTCGGCAGTCTTTTTCAAAACGGTGCTGGGCACCCTGCATGTGTTGTTTTTAGAAGTCAGCGGATTGATCTTTCTTAGCTTTACGGCAATGATCGTCACGGCGTTCGTCCGCGAATGCAGGAAATATGCGCTGCACCAGGTTGGACCGGAGCGCGTAATCCTGGCGGGAGCGGTGAGCACCATGTTTTTGTACTTTGGGTTGAGTTCCTTCTGGCGCGCACGCCGGAGGCGATCCCGAGTCTAACCCGAAAGAGGCCGAGCCATGGCAGACAACGCAGAAGCCACAAAAAAGCCCGAGAAAGTCTTCCAAACCACATCTCACATCGTGATCCGTCCGTACTATACTCCGGCGGATCTTTCCGGCGTCGGTTATGAAAATGAACTGAACGCGCCCGGAAGCTTTCCGTTTACCCGCGGCGTGCAGCCGACGATGTACCGGGGGCGACTGTGGACGATGCGGCAATATGCCGGCATGGGCGACGCCGAGGAGAGCAACAAGCGCTACCGCTTTCTGCTCAGCCAGGGCCAACAGGGGCTCTCGGTTGCCTTCGATCTGCCGACCCAGATCGGATATGACAGCGACAACGACTTCGCCCTTGGCGAAGTTGGCAAAGTCGGGGTGGCCATCGACACAATTGAAGACATGCAGCGCCTCTTCGACAGCATCGACCTGGAGAAGGTTTCCACTTCGATGACCATCAACGCCTCGGCGGCGGTGCTGTTGGCGCTCTACATCGCGGTGGCCAAGCGCAACCACTTCGATCCGAAAAAGTTGAGCGGTACGATTCAGAACGACGTCCTCAAGGAGTACATCGCGCGCGGCACCTACATTTATCCGCCCACCGCGGCGATGCGGCTGATTACCGATATCTTCGCCTATTGCAAGCAAAACGTGCCGGAGTGGAACACCATCTCCATCAGCGGCTATCACATGCGCGAGGCCGGATCGACGGCGGTGCAGGAAGTCGCATTTACCCTGGCCGACGGCATTACCTACGTGCAAGCGGCGGTCGACGCGGGACTGGATGTCAACCAGTTTGCCCCGCGCCTCTCTTTCTTCTTTGCCTGCCACAACAATTTTCTGGAAGAGATCGCCAAGTTCCGCGCCGCCCGCCGCATGTGGGCCAAGATCATGCGCGACAACTTCGGCGCCACCTCGCCCAAGGCCCAGATGCTGCGCTTCCACACCCAGACCGGCGGCTCCACGCTGACCGCCCAGCAGCCCCAGATCAACATCGTGCGCACCGCGCTGCAAGCCATGGCGGCGGTGCTGGGCGGAACCCAGTCGCTGCACACCAACTCGTTCGATGAAGCCCTCGCGTTGCCGACCGAAGACTCGGCGCGGATCGCCTTGCGCACCCAGCAGATCATCGGATACGAGAGCGGGGTGACGGCGGCCATCGACCCCATGGCAGGCTCCTATTACGTCGAAACCCTGACCAACGAGATCGAGCGGCGCGCCACCGAGTACCTCGGCAAGATCGACGCCATGGGCGGAATGCTGAAGGCGATCGAGCGCGGATTTGTGCAGCAGGAGATTCAGAACGCCGCCTACGAGTTCCAGAAATCGGTGGACAGCAAGGAACAGTTGCTGGTGGGGGTGAACGCCTTCCGCTTGGATCACGAAAAGCCGGTCACGCTGCAGCGGAACGACCCCGAGTTGGAGCGCCGCCAAGTGGAGCGTTTGCATGCCTTCCGCGCCAAGCGCGACCAGGAGAAAGCCGCCGGCGCCGTGCGCAAGGTGCACGAAACCGCGCGCGACGGCGGAAACCTAATGCCGGTCATCGTGGAAGCCGTGGAAAGCAACGCCACCGTCGGCGAAATTTGCGACTCCATGCGCACCGTCTTCGGCGAGTACAAAGAAGTGATGGTGATCTGAGCAGCGCCACGGGCCGGCAGCGTTCCCCGAGAGATGCTCCGCCGACGATCACGGGATCAACGGTAAGCCTCGTCTTCCGCGCAGGAGAACTCGGTGCCGGATTCGGTGTAGCAGCCGGAGGGGTAATCGCGACTAGGCTGGCGCTCGCGCTCCCACTCTTTTTCCTTTTCCCTGTTCTCGTCGTCCGAGCGCAAGGTCATGGAGAGCACGTCGCAGCGAATCTCTTTGGCCCCGCCGCTGGTGAGCAGGATGAGCCGGTTGCCGTCCAGTTTGAAGGAGACCTCGCCGCCGACCTCGAGCAGAATCGCGTGGTGGGGGTGGATGACGTAGCGAACTTTGCTGGTGTGGAGTTCGTACTCGACGCAATCCCCGGTGAGAGGAGGGAGCGAGGGGCTGGTGTTCAGGGCGAGAGTTTCATCGCCGTCGGCGACCTCGGCCATGCAGGGAACCATTCGCATGGAATGAACGGTGGCTCGTTCCATGCCGCCGGTGAGCGCAAAGGCGGGAGTCGTCGAGCCGATCAGGACGAGAATGCAGCCAATCATCGTGCAACGCAGGGCGAAAATCCAGACGATCTTCATCACAAATTCTCCAACTGGATCATCGGCAATCCGGCCGAGAACTCCAGTGAGGCGCGTCGAAAGCGCGGGTTGCTTCCGCGACGGGCTTGACAAAGCAGGGCGGAATCCTGTACAAACACGACACGATGTCAAACGCGCTCCTCATTACGGCCATGGCCATGTGCATGTACATGATGTGCATGCCTACTGCCGTGGGCGCGCTCGAGAGTTCGCGAAAAGCTTAGATCGACCCTAGCCAAGCGACATCAAGAGTTTCCAGACGACCCACGGCGCCGAGCCTGGGCCTTTTTTGTTTTTGGCCACAAAACCGGGAAACCCGGAAAAGATCTTAAGAGGAGTAGACAGAATGCCGGAAAACGAGAAGAAACAACACCTTGCCACTCTAGCGGTTCACGGTGGCCAGAGCGTGGAGCAGACGACCAAGGCACGCGCCGTGCCCATCTACCAGACCACCAGCTATGTCTTCGACGATAGCGATCACGCCGGACGGCTCTTCGGGTTGAAGGAATTCGGCAATATCTATACCCGCATCATGAATCCCACCACCGACGTCTTTGAGAACCGGATTGCAGCCCTGGAAGGCGGCGTGGCAGGCTTGGCGACGGCCTCGGGACAGGCGGCCGAGACCCTGGTGATTACCACCCTGGCCGGGGCGGGCGATGAGATCGTCTCCACCACCTCGCTCTACGGTGGCACCTACAACCTCTTCCACTACACCCTGCCGCGGCTCGGCATCAACGTGAAATTCGTCGACGCCGATGACTTCGACGGATTGCGCGCGGCCATCAACGAGAAGACCAAGGCGCTCTACACCGAAACCCTGGGCAATCCCAAGCTGGACGTCTCCGATATCGAAACCCTGGCAAAGATCGCGCACGAAGCCGGAATCCCTCTCGTCATCGACAACACCTCCGCCTCGCCCGCCTTGACCCGTCCCATCGAATGGGGCGCCGACATTGTGGTGGAATCAGCGACCAAGTTCATCGGCGGCCACGGCACCACCATCGGCGGCATCATCGTAGACGCCGGAAAGTTCGACTGGGCTGCGTCGCCGCGCTTCAAACACGACTTCGTCGATCCCGACCCCAGCTACCACGGCATCAGCTACACCGAGGCCTTCGGCAACCTGGCGTTTATTCTGAAGGCCCGCGTGCAGGGGTTGCGCGATACCGGCGCAGCGCTCTCGCCCTTCAACTCCTTCCTGCTGCTGCAAGGGACGGAGACGCTGCATCTGCGCATGGAGCGCCATTCCGAGAACGCGTTGAGGGTCGCCAATTACCTGGAAACCCATCCCGGAGTGGAGTGGGTGAATTATCCGGGGCTGGAATCGAGCAAGTACTACGCGCGCGCCGCCAAGTACCTTCCCAATGGACGCGGCGCATTGGTCACCTTCGGCATCAAGGGCGGCTACGAGGCCGGACGCAAGCTCATCGATTCGGTGAAACTATTCAGCCACGTGGCCAACATCGGCGATGCAAAATCGCTGATCATTCATCCCTCCTCCACCACCCACCAGCAACTGAGCGTAGCCGAACAACTCGACACCGGCGTAACCCCGGAACTGGTCCGTCTCTCGGTGGGCATTGAAGACGTGCGCGACATCATTGGCGACCTTGCCCAGGCGATTGAAGTGGCCAATGGCACCACCCACACATTGCCCGAGTCGGTAGGCCAGGGAATAGGAAAATAGCGATGGCAACCAATCTTCATTTAACCCAAGGCACCTTATCGATTACCAAGCGTGGTCCGTTCGAATTGGAGAGCGGACAAGCCCTGGAGAGCGTCAACCTGCGCTACGCCATTTACGGCGAGCCCAATCCGGAGTGTAGCAACGTCACCCTGGTCTGCCATGCCCTGTCCGGCTCAGCGCGGGTAGACCAGTGGTGGCCGGACCTGCTGGAGCGGATCTTCGACCTCGAGCGCGAGTGCGTCATCTGCTTCAACGTCATCGGCGGCTGCTATGGCTCCACCAGCCCAGCCTCGCTCAATCCGCAGACCGGCAAGCCTTACGGCGCCAGCTTTCCCCAGGTCACCGTGCGCGACTGGGTGCGTTCGCAGAAGATCGCCCTTGACGATTTGGGAATCCGGCATATCAAACTGGCCATCGGACCGTCGATCGGCGGAATGCAAGCGCTGCAATGGGCGGTCGACTACCCGGAGTTTGTGGATCGCGTGGTGGCCATGGGCGCCACCCCGCTGAGCGCCCTCGGCCTCGGCATCAACCACCTGCAACGCGGCATCGTCCGGCTGGACCCGGAATGGCGGGGCGGAGACTACTACGACGGGCCCGGGCCGCGCACCGGTCTGGCCCAAGCTCGCGCCCTGGCGATGTGTACCTACAAGTCGGCGGAGCTCTTCCACGCGCGCCACGGACGCAAGGCTGACCGCAAGGGTGACGCTCCCTGGAAGCACCCGGAAGGCCAGTTCGATGTCGCCGGCTACCTCAACTACCAGGGCAAGCTGTTCTGGGAGCGCTTTGACGCCAACGCTTACCTCACCATTACCCGCGCCATGGATCTGTTCGACCCGCAGCGCGACTGGAATGGAGAAGCTTGGGCGCGGGTTCGTGCCAGGGTGCTGCTCTTCGGAATCTCCAGCGACGTGCTCTTTCCAGAAAGCGATGTGCGCGAGCTTGCCCAAGAGCTGCGTGACGCCGGTGTGGACTGCGTCTACGAGTGTATTCACTCCTCACACGGCCACGACTCGTTCCTCGCCGAACCGGATAAGCTAGTGGGAATCCTGCGGGAGTTCGTCGAGGCCTCGGTTCCAGCGCCGGGTTCCTTTCGCGCCGCCAGCATAGCAGAGCACGGCGGCGACAGCGCGCCGAAGATGACAAGCTGAAAAGATGAGAAGCTGAGCGGCGGCGCCAGCGTCGGTCCACCGGAAGCCGGCCTCGGCAGCTTTCACCCGCGCTGACGCACGAATAAAAAGTTGAGGTTTGCTGGCCACCCTCGCGCGGCACAAGCGGCGTCTAAGCAACCACCACTGGCAGCACCATTCCGTCCTGCCCCAGGGACGAGAGTGGCTGCATGTGTGGAGGCCAGCCATGCAGACCACGAAGCCGAATCCATCCAATCCAACCATCAAGGCAGGCGGCGCAGCGGAGTCCGGGCTGGCGCGCTTCGGGCTGGCGCTGGCGAACTGGAGCGAGCGCTGGTTTCCCGATCCCCTGGTCTTCGCCTTGGCCGGAGTCGTCGTGGTCTTTCTCTTCGGACTGCTCATCCATCAACCGGCCGGCAAGCTGGCCATCGCGGGAGGCAAGAGTTTCTGGACGCTGGTGCCCTTCACCATGCAGATGGTGATGATCATCATCGGCGGATACGTGCTGGCAAGCACGCCGCTGGTTAACCGCTTCATTCGCTGGCTGGCAACCATCCCCAAGAACGGGCGCACCGCAGTGGCGATGATCGCCCTGTTCTCAATGCTGACCTCGCTGATCTCCTGGGGACTGAGCCTGATCTTCAGCGGTCTGCTGACGCGCGAGATGGCCCGGCGCGTCAAGGGGATGGACTATCGCGCGGCGGGCGGTGCGGCCTACCTGGGACTGGGCGCAATGTGGGCGCTGGGGCTGTCGTCTTCGGCGGCCATGCTGATGGCCACCAAGGGTGCGATTCCGCCCTCGCTGCTGGCCATCAGCGGATTGATCCCGCTGGGGCAAACGATCTTCCTCTGGCAGAGACTGCTTACGGCCGCGATCCTGATCGTGGTCTCCGTGGCGATTGCCTACCTCTCCGCGCCGTCGGCGGAAAACGCCAAGACCGCCGAGGACTACGGCATCGAGTACGAGTCCGCCGGACCGGGCGCTGGAGCCGCGAACCAAGCCGGGCGAATGGCTGGAATACAGTCCGTTGCTGACGGTCCTAGTGGCCGCTGTACCTGGGCTGGTACCTGGTTGACTTCTTCCGCAGTTCGCCGCAGGGTGCGCTGGCGGTGCTGGACCTGAACACCTACAACCTGCTGTTCATTACCGTGGGACTGTTGCTGCACTGGCGTCCCAAGCGCTTTGTGCGGGCGGTTGCCGAGTGCATTCCCGCCACCGGCGGCGTGCTCATTCAGTTTCCGTTCTACGCGGTCATCTTCGGCATGATCGCCGGCACCGGAATGTCCGACTGGCTGGCCCAGCCTGTTTGTCCGCATCAGCACCCAGCAGACCTATCCCCTGCTGGTGGCGTCTTACTCGGCGGTGCTGGGTGTCTTCGTGCCTTCGGGCGGAAGCAAGTGGGTCATCGAAGCGCCCTACATTCTGCAGGCCGCCAATCTTCACCATGTGCACCTGGGATGGGTGGTGCAGATCTACAACGCCTCCGAGGCGCTGCCCAACCTGATCAACCCATTCTGGATGCTGCCGCTGCTGGGCATTCTGAAGCTGAAGGCGCGCGACATCGTCGGGTTACGGCGTGCTGCAGATGATCGTGCACATCCCGATCGTATTTTTCCTGTGCTGGTTCTTTGCCCGCACCATTCCCTACATTCCCCCGCTCCACTGATGAATACGCTGAAAGGAAATATCGCTGTCATCACCGGCTCAACCAGTGGCATTGGGCTGGGCATCGCACGCGCCCTGGCCGCCGCCGGATGCAACATCATGATCAACGGCTTCGGCGATACAGCCGCGATCGAGGAGCTCCGCCGCGACATCGAAAACCAGTTCGGCGTCCAAGCCCTGTACAACGGCGCCGACCTCTCCACGGCCGAGCCTCGCGCCGATCTCATCCGGGACACCAAAAAGCGCTTCGGTAAAGTCGACATCCTCGTCAACAACGCCGGAATCCAGCACGTCTCGCCGATCGAGAGCTTTCCGGTCGAGCGTTGGGATGCGATTATTGCCGTCAATCTCAGCGCCGCGTTTCACACCATACGCGCGGCGCTGCCGGGCATGAAGAGCGCCGGCTGGGGAAGAATCATCAACATCGCATCGGCTCACGGGCTGGTGGCTTCGGTGAATAAGTCCGCTTACGTTGCCGCCAAGCACGGCCTCATCGGTCTCACCAAGACGGCGGCGCTGGAGCTGGCCGGCTCCGGCATCACCTGCAACGCCATCTGCCCCGGATGGGTGCTCACTCCGCTGGTGAAGCAGCAAATTGAAGCCCGCGCCGAACGCGAGAACATTCCCATCTCGCAAGCCGAGGATGAACTGCTGCGCGAAAAGCAGCCCTCGGGCAAGTTCACCACGGTCGAACAACTCGGCGCGCTCGCAATCTTCCTTTGCAGCCCCGCCGCCGACAACATCACCGGTGCGTCTCTGCCCGCCGACGGCGGCTGGACCGCACAATAGCCGCTTCGCACCCCGCTCCGATGCGGACGCCACATCGTCAGAGCGCATCGTCGAGCGCATCCTCAACCTGCTCTCGATTGGTGCTACACTTCGCGCGTGATGATGCGACTCCTGACGAGGAAGCAATGCCCCGAGTAGCTCTCTTCATCCCATGCTACGTCGATCAGCTCTACCCGCAGGTCGGCCTCGCCACGCTCCGCGTGCTACGGCAGCTCGGCCTCGACGTCGAGTTCCCCGAAGAGCAGACCTGCTGCGGCCAGCCCATGGCCAACACCGGCTGTGCGGAGCAGACACGGCCGCTTGCCGAGAGGTTTCTCAAGATCTTCGGCAAATACGATCACGTTGTCGCACCATCGGGAAGCTGTGTATCCATGGTGCGCAACCATTACTCGCAGTGGTTGGAGGGAAAGCCGGGCTTCGACCACCTGCGCGCCAACACCTTTGAGCTTTGCGAATACCTGGTGGATATCGCCGGGGTGACAAAGGTTGACGGCGACTTTCCCTTGAAGGTGGGCTTGCATATGAGCTGCCATGGTCTGCGCGAATTACGGCTGGCGAGCTCTTCCGAGCAGATGCTGCCGCCCTTCAACAAGGTGCGCGGCCTCTTGGCGCAGCTCAAGGGCATCGAACTGATCGAACTCACCCGTCCGGACGAATGCTGCGGCTTTGGCGGCACTTTCGCCGTTACCGAAGAGGCAGTCTCAACTCTGATGGGCAGAGACCGGATTGCCGATCACCTGCGCGGCGGCGCCGAGGTCCTCACCGGCTTCGACGTCTCCTGCCTGATGCACTTGGAAGGCATCCTCCGCCGCGAAAAAACACCCCTGCGTGTCATGCACGTAGCGGAAATCCTGGAAGCAGCGAGGCTCTCATAACCGCACACTCTGAAAAAGCGGCGCTCTTCGTCCTCGATGATGAGCGGGTACACTGGCACGATCAGTCGCTGTGGTTCGTCCGCCTCAAGCGCGACCGCCAAGCGGCCAGCGTCCCCGAGTGGGAGATGCTGCGCGACGCTGCGGCTGCCATCAAGATGCACACTCTCTCGCGCCTCGCCGACTACCTAGAGGAGTTCGAGCGCAATGCCATCGCCAACGGCATCCAGGTCCACTGGGCGCGCGACGCCGCCGAGCACAACGCCATCGTCCATCGCATCCTTGCGGAGCGAGGCATCACCCGTCTGGTGAAGTCCAAGTCGATGTTGACCGAGGAGTGCCACCTGAATGCCTACCTGGAGGCGCGCGGCATCGAGGTGACCGACACCGATCTAGGCGAGCGCATTGTGCAGCTCCGCCACGAACCGCCAAGCCACATCGTGCTCCCCGCCATCCACCTCAAGAAGGAAGACATCGGTGAGCTCTTCCACCAGCAACTCGGAACCGAGAAGGGCGCGTCGGACGCAAAGTATCTCACCGAAGCCGCGCGCGGCCATCTTCGCCAGAAGTTCCTTGCCGCCCAGGCCGGGCTCACCGGCGTCAACTTCGCCATTGCCGAGACCGGCGGATTCGTCGTCTGCACCAATGAAGGCAACGCCGATATGGGCACCAGCCTGCCCGCCATCCATATCGCCTGCATGGGCGTTGAAAAGCTCCTGCCACGGGCCACCGATCTCGGCATCTTTCTCCGCCTCCTGGCGCGCAGTGCGACCGGGCAGCCGGTCACCACCTACAGCACCCACTTCCACGGCCCCATGCGCGGCGGCGAGTTGCATGTGGTGATCGTGGACAACGGGCGCAGCGCCATTCTTGCCCAGCCAACTTTCCGCCGCTCGCTCTGCTGCATCCGTTGCGGCGCTTGCATGAACACCTGCCCGGTCTTCCGCCGCTCCGGCGGATACAGCTATGGTTATACCGTTCCCGGCCCCATCGGCTCACTGTTGGGGCCGCAGCGCGACCCGCGCAAGTACAGCAGCTTGCCCTTCGCATCGAGCCTTTGCGGCTCCTGTACCGACGTCTGCCCGGTCAAAATCGACCTCCATCACGAGTTGTATGCCTTCCGCCAGGAGCTTGTCCGCAAGAAGATCGTGCCGCTCTACAAACGGGTGGGCATGGCCGCACTGGCATTCGTGCTGGCCCGGCCGTGGCTCTACCGCCTCGCCGGGAGACTGATGCGCTGGTGGGTGCCGCGCCTGCCCAGGGCTGTCGTGTATGGCCCGTGGAATCCCTGGGGACTTCACCGCGAGCTGCCGCCCATGCCGCGCGAGAGCTTCCGCGAACTCATCAAACGCGAGCCGCCGCCCAGGGCGCTGGTCAGCGTTCGCCAGCCCCTCGAGCTCAAAGCCGCCGAGGTAAAACCCGAGGTCAAGAAGGAGACGCCGTGAACAGCCGCGACGCCATCCTCACCGCCCTGCGCCGCACCGCCGCGCACGACCATGCCGCGGACGACAATGCCCTGCCGCTTTCGTCCCTGCCCGATCTACCTACGCCCACCACCTACGCCAACCCTGAGGCGCAGTTTACCGAAGCCTTCACCTCGGTCGGTGGCAAACTTCTTCGTGTCGCAACTCTCCCGGAGCTCGACGCCGAACTCCGCCAGCTCGATCTTTACACGCAGGCGCGCAAGATCGTCTCGCTCGTCCCCGGCGCAGGCGTCTCCACCGTGGATGCCTCGGCCATGGCGCGGCCTCACCAACTGGAGGGTGTCGATCTTGCAATCCTGCCCGGCGAGTTCGCGGTCGCCGAGAACGGTGCGGTATGGCTGCCGGGAAGCAGCCTGGGGCCGCATCGCGCCATCTTCGTCATCACCGAGCATCTGGTTCTGGTCGTCCCCGCGGCTCAGATCGTCCACACCATGCAACATGCGTACCAGCGCATTCGCTTCGAGCGCCCCGGCTTCGGCCTGTTTATCTCCGGCCCCTCGAAGACCGCCGACATCGAGCAGTCCCTGGTCATCGGGGCGCACGGCCCGCGTAGCTGCACCCTCTTCCTGGTCGGCTAACCACATCGTCGTGCGTTATGGGTGAGGCTGGAGCAGCATTTCAATCTCACGTTTCAATCGCGCATATTCGGAATCCGTATAGGCCCCTGAATTCTTCCAACGAAGGTGGCCATCGGCTCCCAGCAGGACGACATATGCCCGGCTGTTGTCGGAGGCGGCCAGGCGCTGCCTCCAGAGCCTCTCATCCTGATACAACACAATGGTTCGATCCTGCAAGGAAACCGGCATACTGCTCCGGACGCCCAACATCGCGATGCCGCGAAAGAGCTTCGGAACCGATTCCATCACCAGAACGTCATAACCGGGGACAGTCTGAAAGCCCCTGACCATCTGTTCGTTCCACAAGTGTGCATCCTTACCCGCCGTCCTGCTGAACGAGAAGACCAGCACGGCTGGCTTGCCAAGGGCCGCCGCCGGCAGCTCAAGCGACTTACCGCTGAGCGTCTTTCCGGAGAACTCAGGGAAAGGCTCCCGAGTCCGCAGCAGGCCCGCATCCGGCGGTGCGGCATTGCCCTGTGACGTAAGGCCCCGTGGCGCAAGCACAAGAAAGCCAACCAGGAGCAGCGCGAGCAATCTTGGCATGGGTCAGCCTCCAGACTGGCAAGAACTCCATTCCAATATATCAACGTCGACCCTCGCAAACAGCGAGCGCGTGAGTGCCTCAGCGAGCGCGCGTGACTGGGCTTTGCAACGCGGGGACGGACAGCAAGCAGTTCGAAGAGCTCACAACTTGCAACCCAGGCGGCAGCGACTCCCCGAAGCTGCGGACCGCGTCTGCCCGTCCGGGCGGGACGTACTTTGACAGAAGCTGAATCGTCTCCTCGGCGATGCCGAACGCTATCAAGCGGGCGACCGCCTGCTCCCGAATCACATCGTCGATCTCACGCGAGGAATCGCCCGTGCGTCGCGCTATCGCCACTACGGCGGAAGCCGTCGCCGCCGTGAACGTTGGCAACTCCAGCAGGACTTTCAGCCACTCGCCAGCGACTTCAGCCGCCACCACGGAGTGCAGCGGCCCATACAGCGGAATCCGTGCGCCCAGCCGGCTGAGCGACCAGAGCCAGATTGCGTCTCCAGCTTCGCCTCTGATCTTTGCCAACAGCTCCTGGCCAAGCGAAGCACGGAAGCGGGCCGGCAGGTGCTCAAGGCCTGCCACCAGCCGCCACGCCTCGTACTCGAGTTGCCGCTTCGGGCGCCCCTTCTTCTTACCTGCGCCGCTGGTATGCTTGCGGTAAAGCTCCTGTTGCTTGCTGGCATTGATGCCGCCGGCGATCCGGCGCAACAGCACCAGCATTTCGATCTGACATTGCAGATCGTCGGCAAAGACGAGCTTGCTCGACGCGCCTGTCAGCTTCTGAACCCGCGCATCATCCCCCGCTACACCGAAGCCCGGACGCAAGCAGAAGCCCAACAGGTTGAGCCAGCGCAGCTCATGGTGCGGAGACTTTCCGCGTCCTGCGGCCACCTCGATGAGCACATCGCTGAAGCGGCGCAAGACCGCGATGGGCCACAGCTCTCTCTTCGCGCCGAGCACCGCCTCCATTCGACTGACAAGAGTCTCGGGCGCGTCGCCGTGCGCCAAACCGCCGCCCTCCGCGGAGCCGCCAAAAACGCTGCTGGATCAGCCGCACGCCGGCTTCGACCTCTGCCTCGGCGGCCAACCCGGCCGACTCCGATGAACCCGACGCTACAGGTTGGGCGCTCGCCGTATCGAGTTGCTGTGCTTCGGACTCTTCGCCGCGCAGTTCGAATTGCAGCCGCCAGCGATGTGCCGTATCCCGCGATTCACACCAGAGTTCGAGCGTGCCAACCTCGGTAAAGCTGGCTCTGAGACGTACCGTCAGGTAGAGTTCGCGCATCTTCTTGCCGTAGCGCAACAAGCTCACCAGCGGAGCATGACGATGCACATCGGCCGCGTCCAACACAGCCACTGCGCCGTGCGCATCGTGCCGCGTGCGCGAACTGTAGAGCGTGAACGACACCGGACGGTTCGCCAGCACCGAGAACTCGCGGTTGAGCAGAGGCAGTGTCGTTCCCTCTTCGACCCCGGCAGGCAGAACACAAATGCCCTGCACTCCCTCGCCTGCGGCCCCGTCGTTCGAGGACAAGCCAATGTAGTACGTGCGCGCGCTGCCCACCTTGATACGCGAACCGGTGCCGCGCCGTACGCGGCCATAATAGGCAGCACCACGAGCCACCGCACTCTCGACCGCTTCGTTCTTGAGGAGTTTGGGCCGCCAGCCGCTTTGGGCTCCGCCGAACCAGACGGAGATTGCCTCGACAATCCGCTCACGAGTCACCGCGGGCGTACAGAATCCGCCATTGAAGAGCACGGCATCCGGCCGAACCATTCCCTGCTCTGCCGTCGCAGTGTTCATGGCGACAGCCGCTTGCGTCAGGAACGCGGCAAGGTGCTTGGTGATGGCGGGATCGCCAGCGTAGGGCAGGCCGAGTTCGCGCAACCCGGTGGACCGGCCATGCGCCGGCATCTCATTCGGCGCGGTGATCGGCAGAAAGCCGGCCGTCAGAATTTGCAGGACTTCTTCGCGCGTCAGGTCCACACTGAGCGCCTGTCCGATCACGGCACGGCCACTGCCCAGCACCGTGACCGGTACCCGCTCCAAGGATGAATCACTCAGCAGCCGCTCCTTCGCCGCACAGCAGACCCGGCGCAACGCATAGCGCTGCCGCAGCGTGAGCTTGATCTCCTTGAGCTTCTCTTCGACGCGGCGGGCCAGGGCGAAATCCAGATTGTCGCCGCCAAGCAAAAGGTGCTCGCCGATCGCGGTTCGTTCAAAGTCCAGCTCGCCGTTGACCCGGTGCGCGCGCACCAAGCTGAAGTCGGTGGTGCCGCCGCCGATGTCGCAGATCAGAATCAGTTCGCCATCGCGAAGCTCTTCACCACTCCCATGGCTCGTCGAATCGTTGGATGGGGCACTTGCCTGCGCCTCTCGATTCGCCTCAATCCATGCATAAAACGCCGCCAACGGCTCTTCTAGTAAAGTGAGTTTGTCGAATCCGGCGATGCAGGCGGCCTCAACCGTCAGCTCACGCGCCTCCTCATCGAAGGAAGCCGGCACGGTGAGGACGATTTCCTGATGCTCAAAACGCGTCTCTGCATCCCTGCCGAGTGCGCCGTTCCAGCCGTCGCGCAGATGCATCAGGTAGCGCGCGGAGGCTTCTACCGGGGAAATCATCGGCTGCGGCGCTTCCGCTTGCGCCGGCAGAATCTTGCCGCGGCGGTTCACGCCAGGATAGGAGAGCCACGACTTTGCCGATGACACTTGCCGGCTCGGCACCAGCGCTCCCATTTCGCGCGCGAGTACGCCCGTGACCATCGGCGGATCTTCATCCCAGGTGGCGCTCACCGCTCCGGAAGACAACTCATCCTCGGTGGGGAAGTAAAGAAAAGAAGGCAGTGCGGAAAGGGTGCGGACTTCCCCGTGTGCCACCAACTGTGGCACGGCAAAGACGCGAATGCCGGAGCCCGCATCGGCAACTTCCTGGCTTTCCAAACCGGAATGCGTATCGATGTACGCCACAACCGAGTTTGTCGTGCCCAGATCGATGCCGATGAGATAACGCGAAGGCACCGGCGATCTCACCTCCCAGTCTTTTCGCGAATGTTCAGCTCAAGCTTCCAGCGCTCGGTGCCGTCGCGGGATACGCACCAAACCTCGAGCGTGCCCAGTTCGGTGACGCGAGTCTCCAACCGCACCGGCACAACCGTTCCCTGCTGGCCATCCAGGTTGAGGGTGACCTCCAGCGGGCTGAGTTCCTCGAGCTCGTCACCCCAATCCTCCAGCAGGCTGCCGGCCTGGTCCTGCTTGCGGACGCTGGAAGTTAGAAAACGAAATTCGGCTGCTTCGCCGACGAAGAGGCCAAACTCCCGGTTGGGAATCGCGGCTTCGCTGCCCTCCTCCATGCCAAAAGGAACGACGCAGAACGCCTTGAGCGGAGCCGCCATGCCGGGCACGGCAGGCATCGCGCTTTCGATTCCGATGTAGTACGTGCGCGATGCGCCGCTGCGGATACGCACCCCGCGACCTCGACGCGCCTGGCCGTAGTAGGCCGCACCGCGCGCCACTGCGTGCTCCAGGTCGGTCCCTTCCAGGATCTGTTCGGCCCCGAGCCCATCAAATCCTTCCTCTCTCAGCCAGCCGTTCAGCACCTCGACCACCCGTTCGCGCAGCACGGCCGCTTTCATCACTCCGCCGTTGAACAGGATGTGCGTCGGACAGGCCAGTCCACGGCTGCCACGCCGGATGCCCGCCGCCTCCGGGCTATGGCTGACCTGCTCCGACAAAAACCGCGCGAGGTGCTTGGTGATGGCCGGATCGGCCGCATACGGCAGGCCCAACTCCTGGAATCCGACACGGCGTTGCCGGGCCGGGAGTTCGCCGCTTCCGACTCTGGGGAAAAATCCTTCCACCAGAACCTGGTCGAGGTCTTCGCGCGCCAGCTCCGTCTTGATGGTGCCGCCGATGAGCTTCGTCCCCTTCCCCAGCAACGTGATCGGGTGCGTCCGCATGGTGGGCGATTCAAACAGCTTTTCCTTCGCCATGCGGCACTGATGCCATAGGCCGTGCAACTGCCAGGTATCGGTGACGTGCCCGGACGCGGCCAAGCGCTGTTGCAGAAGCCGCGCCAGCGTCAGGTCCATGTTGTCGCCGCCCAGCAGCAGGTGGTCGCCAACGGCGACGCGTTTCAGCGTCAGTTCGCCGTCCTCCTCAGAGACCAGGATCAGACTGAAATCCGTGGTGCCGCCGCCGACGTCGCACACCAGAACAAGGTCGCCGACCTTGATCCGGCGGCGCCAAGCATCCCCCTGGCTTTCAAGCCACGAGTAAAATGCCGCCAGCGGCTCTTCCAGCAACGTGACCTGCCGATACCCGGCCTGTTCGGCGGCGCGTCGGGTCAACTCGCGAGCCTCTTCGTCAAATGATGCGGGCACCGTGAGCAGCACGTCCTGTTCCGCCAGAGCGTCTTGCGGTTGCACTCCTGCCCCGCCGATGTCCCACACCGTGCGCAAGTACTGCAAGAATTGCGCGGACGCATCGACAGGCGATAGTTTGTGTACCTCGTCCGGCGCTTGCCAAGGCAATATCGGCGCATTGCGGTTCACCGCGGCGTTCGAGAGCCAGGATTTGGCGGAGGCAACCAGCCGGTTTGGACTCTCTGCACCGCGTTTGCGCGCCAGTTCACCAATCACGAACTTCGGCTCGGGCTCCCAGGGCAGGGAGAGGCTCCCCTTGGGAAAATCGAATTCGCCCGGAACATAGAGAAACGAAGGAAGCAAGCTGCGCTCCGCCACTTCGTTCGGATTCACAAGCTGCGGAATGTTGCGGAGTTCGATGCGGCTCTCCTCGTCGAGCGAAGTGGCGTGTTCCGAAGAGATGGCGGCGCAGAAAGCCAGCGCCGAATTCGTGGTCCCCAGGTCGATGCCAACAATGTATTTGGCTGCCAACGAGAATCTCCTCTTTGCATTCCGCATCTGCCGCGCCCATGGGGAGCGCCCTTACGAAAGTTCCGCCGCCAGGGCGGCCGGGCTTGTTCGATGTGCCGGCGTCGGAAGCAACTCCGGCCCCTGTTTCGGACGAGGAAGAAGAGATACCTCCGCAAGCAGACGAAGAGGATGTCGATAGCAACGAAGATGACTTCGACGAGGCGGCCTGATCGGGACTGCTTCCGTCGCGCGTACCCTCAATGCCGAGGCGGGCTGTCAGGTTAAGATTATTTTGGTTAGAACGAAAATCGTGATAATCTTATATTGCAAGCGGTAGTCCGCAGCGGAGGCTTTCATGGCACAAGCCAAGCAAATTGAAGAGGTTGGGTCGGCTGTCCTGTGCGGCAGCGGACGTGACGTCATCCGGCAGCTCAACCTGTCTCCCGGACGCAGGACGGTGGCTGTGACTTTTGCCGACAACGAACAGGGGGCTGCGGCTGAGCGCGTCATCCATCAGGTCGTGGAGTTTCTGC
>CAVTRQ010000023.1:0-22149 GCA_963737175.1 uncultured Acidobacteriota bacterium
GATAGTAAAACGTTCCATGGGTGTGGCACAGATCAAAGTCCTGGGAGACGCCGCGCAAAGTCTCTGCCGGCCCCAGAAAGAGATAGCCGCCCGGAGCCAGTGATTCGGCCATCCGGGCCACAACCGCCCGCCCGGCTTCCGGGGAGAGATACATAAAGGCGTTGCGGAAGAAAATTACGTCGTACGTTTTGGGCTTCCAGAACGGAGCCCGCGCGTCCGCCAGGTTGCCTTCCTCCAGCGAGACCATCTCGCGAATCGAATCGCAGAGTTGGAATTCGCGTCCGTGGGGACGAAAACAGCGCTCCTTGAACTCTGGGTCGATTTCGCGCAGCGACCATGCGGTATAACGGCCATTCCTGCCCTTGGCGATGGCTGCCGGATTCACGTCGATGCCGCGGATGGCAACTTGCCAGCCTGCCAAGCTCGCCCAGCCCTGTACCAGCATGGCAATGGTGTACGGCTCTTCGCCAGAGGCGCAGCCAGCGGATAAAATCTTGAGTTCTCTGGCGGCGCTCCGCGCTCGGATTCGCTCCGGTAACACGACCTCTTCAAAGACGCGAAAATGATCCGGAAGCCGGAAAAAATAGGTCTCCGGAATCGTCAGGTGACCGACCACCGCGCGAAGCTCGGGTAAAGAAATGCCGAGCAGACACAAGTAGTTCTGAACATCGGGACTGCTTGTCGCCTCCATTCTGAGGCGCAGCACATCTGCCAATTCATCCAGTTTGGATTCCTCAAACCTCAAACCCAGGCGCTGTGCCACGGTGGCCCGAAAGCTTGCGAGTTCGGTCGCTTCGAAGCTCTGCTTCACCGTGGAGTCCTCGATTGACCGAGCGCTTGCCATACCGAGTCCGGCACCAGGCGAGCCGTGTCGAGCAGGACGAGAAATTCCGCGTCCACCGTGCCCAGGGCCTGGATGAACTCGGTTCGTACGCTCTTGAGCAATGGCGGCAGGTTGTCAAAAACGTGGTCACTCAAGTCAGCGATGCCAACCACGCTTTCGACCGCCAAGGCGATCGAGCGTTGCCCAACGCGAAGCGTGACAAACCGAGTCAAGGGGTCACGGCGATCACCCCCGTGGAAGAGCGCCGACAACAGGACTACGGGCACCGCGGCACCACGGATGCAGGCCATCCCCAGGATGAAGTCGGGTGTATTTTCCAGCGTCTCGACCGGCCGCGGGCGCAGGGTCTCAACCACCTCGGCGAGAGGCAACGCACAGAGTGCGCCTGTAACACGCACAAGCAGGGCCGGATTCGGGCTAGGCTGGTCCATCGTTAGTCTCTGCGAGCACCTTCGCAAACAGTTGGCGATGACAAGATGCGTGCTGCATTTCGCCCACACAGATCAGGGACGCTAAGTCAAGGAACAGAGAGCAAGTTTGCATTGGCACACGATTTTACACCACACTTCCTTCCCCCCTCGCGACCACGCCATTTAGTCCCGATACGCCATCATGAATCCCTGGAGCATCGTCTGGTTTACTTCCGGGTGGAGAGGATACAAAGACGGGTAGACGCTCCCGAAGAAGCCTCACCAGAGCAGCCTCGTCCATTGTCCATTCAACACCCGAAACAGACCGTAATACCCAGTAGCATTTACGGGAAGTCAGGAGGATGATAGCAGAGCAGATCAGAGCAGCAGACAAAGACACAACCGTCCGCGAAGTCAGTTGCTAAGAACTGATTCATGAGAGCATCTCCGATGGAATGTGAATGGACCGTGGCTAGACCATCTACATTGCGCAGCACTCGCCTCGTTGTCCTGGCGGCCTTCCTGGGTTTTGGGATGCTTGGTCTGCGGGCCCAGGCGCAGTCTGTTCCGGAACAATCGGCCACCGCTTCCTCTTCTTTCGAAGCCGCGGTCGCGGTGGCAACCTGCACACAACAGGCGGCCCAAGGCTACTTACCTGACGCACTTGGCCAGCCATCTGATGGAAGCATTCATGGAACCGTGACGGACTCCACTGGAAGTGCCATCGTGGGCGCTCGGGTTACGCTTGAGATCCAAGCCTCTAAGGCACAACACACGCTATTTACCGATGCCACTGGATTTTTTAACTTCACTGGCCTCGAGCCCGGAACGTTCGGAGTCACGATCATGTCGGAGGGATTTGCGCCTTGGGCGGGCTCCGGGGTTATTCTTCCGCCTGGCGGAATCTGCGAACTGGCACAGGTTGCGCTACAGGTAGCGGCAGTGAACACGGACATCGATGTGGTTTTCTCACAGCATGACCTGGCTGAAGAGCAGATGAAATCCGAGGAAAAGCAACGGGTGCTCGGCGTATTCCCCAATTTCTACACTAGCTACATCTGGCACGCGGCTCCATTGACGGCCAGGCAGAAGTTCCGGCTTGCACTGAGGACTTCAATCGATCCAACCGCCTTTGTGATCACAGGCGTTGTCGCTGGAATCGAGCAGTGGCAAAACTATTTTAGCGGGTATGGCCAAGGCAGCCAGGGCTATGCCAAGCGTTATGGCGCCGCATATTCCGACGCTTTCATTAGCACCATGATCGGTGGTGCTTTTCTGCCATCGGTCCTTCATCAGGACCCGCGCTATTTTTACAAGGGAACCGGCAGCATCGCATCGAGGGCGCTCTATGCCATCTCAACGGTTGCGATTTGCAGAGGTGACAATGGGCGCTGGCAACCAAACTATTCCAACGTGCTTGGCAACTTGGCCTCGGCGGGAATCTCGAACCTCTACTATCCCTCGACCAATCAAAATAGCGCCCAAGTCACAATCGACAATGCGCTCATCGGTACGGCCGAGGGCGCAATCAGCGCCTTAATCCAGGAATTTCTTCTTCGGAAAATCTCGCGCGGGAATCAGCCCTCGCCCGCCGTCCGGCCTTAACGCCAGCACGTCGGGTTTGATGCAGGTTCAGAGTTCCAGCCCAACGCATTCTCTGCCCGGTCTTCCCCAGCCGCGCCTCCTCCGCTAGGCGACGTACATCCAAGCATTCTTTAAGCGATTTGCTGAGGAGATATTGATGTCATATCAGCCCATCGAAAACTACGGAATCATCGGCAACATGCGCACGGTCGCCCTGGTGGGTATGAACGGTTCCATCGACTGGTGCTGTTACCCGAATTTTGATTCGCCCAGCATCTTTGGAGCGCTCCTGGACGATGTAAATGGAGGCCGATTCCAGATCTCCGCCATCGGCGATTCAGTGCGGCACAAACAGTTTTATTGGCCCTCGACGAATATCCTGATGACCCGTTTCTTGCTCTCGGATGGGATCGCAGAGCTGGAAGATTTTATGCCCGTGGGACTTCCGCCTGACTCGCCGTGGTATCAACATCTTTTTCGCCGCGTCCGTTGCGTCAGAGGCGCGGTGCGCATGTCGCTCCTGTGTCAGCCCGGCTTGCGATTATGGACGGAAGGCCCACCAGGTGGTCGCTGCAGCCGAACGGTGCCTTTTTCAAGTCGAATGGCTTGAGCCTCGCCCTTTCCACGGCCGTGCCGCTCCGGCAAGGAGAACGGGGTAGCGTGACCGCCGAGTTCTTGCTCGAGGAAGGCCAGTCGGAACATTTCCTCTTGAGGGCTCATCTTGGCGATGACACTGTTCCTTGCCCTCCTCTTCACGAAGAGGCCGAAGAACTGTTCCAGGGCACCGTCAGGTTTTGGCAGAAGTGGCTCTCGGCCTGCACTTATCGCGGACGCTGGCGCGAACAGGTACAGAGATCGGCGTTGGCTCTAAAACTCCTTACCTTCGAGCCCACGGGAGCGATCGTCGCCGCTCCCACCACCAGTCTTCCCGAGGTCATCGGAGGCACTCGCAATTGGGACTACCGCTATACCTGGCTCCGTGATGCCGCCTTTACGATTTACGCTTTTCTCCGCATCGGATTCAGAGATGAGGCGTCTGGCTTCATGAACTGGCTTGAGAAATACGCGTCAAAGCACATCAACCCCAGCGGTGCCGCTGCCGACGCTTTTCACAATCCAGGGCGATAGCCAAATTCCCGAGGAGACGTTGGATCATTGGGAGGGGTACCGCGGCTCCCGGCCCGTGCGCATTGGCAATGCCGCCGTTTCACAACTCCAACTCGACGTCTACGGCGAGTTGATGGACTCGTTTTACCTCTACAACAAATACGTCAGCCCGATCTCTTACGACATGTGGGTGACGCTCCGCAAGCGCCTTGATTGGATCTGCGAGCACTGGCAATTTCCGGATGCAGGAATTTGGGAGATGCGGAATCGCGAGGAGCACTTCGTCTACTCGAAGCTCATGAACTGGGTCGCGCTCGACCGCGGCATCAGACTCGCGGACAAGCGGGCGTTTCCCGCTGACCGGGCAAAGTGGATTGGTGAGCGTGACCGCATCTACGAAGAAGTGATGACCCGTGGCTGGAACGAAAAGCGACACGCATTCACACAGTTTTACGGCAGCGAGGACTTGGATGCATCGCTGTTAATCATGCCGCTGGTCTTCTTCATGGCACCCAACGATCCCCGAATGCTTAACACGATCTCTGCCATTTTGAAGAATCCTCGCGAAGGTGGGTTGGTCAGTGACAGCCTCGTGTACCGTTATCCGCCGCGTCCCCGTGTCGACGGACTTCCGGGCGAGGAAGGCACGTTTAACATGTGCTCGTTCTGGCTGGTGGAAGCGTTAACGCGTGCGGGGCAGGCGATTCCCGAAAAACTGGATCAGGCCCGGCTGCTCTTCGAGCGCATGCTGGGCTATGCCAATCATCTCGGACTCTACGCGGAGCAAACCGGGCCGCAGGGCGAGGCACTCGGCAATTTCCCGCAGGCATTTACCCATCTTGCGTTGATCAGCGCGGCATTCAACTTGGATCGTGTGCTGGGCACGCGGAATTGAAAACCGGCCCATTGCCGCGATAGCTGGCGTCCGCTGAACTTGCCGCTGGACACGGATCTTTCAAAGCCGATTCCCCGAGCACTCAGGCAGTTACTTTCGCATCGAGGGTTTTCATGTAGTCCAGAATCATGTGAACGACCACCTCATCGCCGATCGCGGTATTGATCATGGTGTGGTAAATGGCGCGGTCAGGCCATTCGACGTGGAAATACTTCTGGATGAAATCGCTGCGATCCCGATCAACCGTATCCACGAGTTCCTGGGCTTCCTTCTCGCTCTTTCCGCGGGCCAACAGGCGTTGCACTTTATCTTCTCTCGGAGCGTAGAGAAACACGCGCAACGTGTCTTGGCGGCTCCTCAGAAAATGCTGCGCTCCCCGTCCCACGATGACACAGTTTCCGGCTTTCGCCGCGTGCTCAACCACACGTCGTGTAATCTGCGCAATGCTTTCGCTGTCGACCAGGTTGAGCTTGTGCGCATTGAGGCTGCCTTCGTAACTACCGCGCAAGAACGATTTGAAGAGCCTGTAATAGAGTGGATCGGTCCGCTCCTCCCGGTCCGCGACGACGGCCTTGGGACAATTGGCCAGCCTCGCGATCTCCTCCGTCAGCAACTGATCCCAAAGCTTCCAGCCCAACTGCTTCGCAAGCAGTTGGGCAATTTCGCCGCCGCCGCATCCATACTCGCGTTCAATTGTCACGACTCTGATCATCTGGATCTCCGACGTTAGCAATGCGCTCACGCATCCTACATCTCTCTCACTTGTCTCAACCCACTGCCTCTGCACCACCGCCACCAGGCTCATTCTTCTTCAAAACAAACGACAGACAGAACATGATCGCCGACACCACGGCGAGAACCATGAAGGTATCAATGTATGCCAGGCTCGCGGCCTGCGCTTGCAGGCCCTGGTAGATCCTGGCGTACGTTTGCTCTTGCCCTCCATGCGTACCCAATCCAGAGTGAGCCAAATGCTGAGTCAGGCCGGTAGTCGAATTGATAAAATTAGGATTGTCGATTCTGGCGTTCTGCACCAACCTCCCCTGATGGAATTGCGCGCGCCGCGCAATCAATGTGGTGACCATGGAAGTCCCCACGCTGCTTCCTATGTTGCGCATGAAATTGATGATTCCGGCGACCGCGTTATTCTTCTCCGGCGAAATTCCGACGTAAGCCACCAGCGTAATCGGCACGAATAGGAACCCCAGACCAACCACCTGGGCGATGCGCAGCCACACGGCGGTACTGAAGCCGATCTGCAAGTCAATCCATTGGGTGGAGTAGTACATGGCGATGGCGAGGGCCAGCCAGCCGAAGGCGATCAGGTAGCGCGCCTGTAACTTTGTTGTCAGCTGGCCCATGATGGGCATCTCCATCAGCAAAACAAAGCCGCCAGCCGAAAGAGCAAGCCCAGCCAGTTCCGCGGTGTACCCTACCAGCGTTTGGAGGAACTGCGCAATTAGGACCTGGCTGCTGAACAGCATAATTCCCAAGTTGAACATCATCAGGCTCGAAGACGCGAAGTTAAAGTTCTTGAACATATGAACGTCGATGATCGGCGCCTTTCGAAACCACTCCCAGATAACCAGCCCGATCAGGCATACCGTCGCCACCACGATTAAATTCGTGATAAAGCGCGATCCGAACCAATCATCTTCCTGACCCCTGTCGAGCGACACCTGTAACGCCCCGATCCCGAGTGTCAGGAGAGCAATGCCAAAGTAATCCAACTTAACCCCTGCCGTCTTGAGCCGGCTTAAATAAGGAGGATCTTCGACAAAGCGCCGCACCAGAAGCCACGTGAGCATTCCGATAGGAAGGTTGATAAAGAAGATCCACCGCCAGGAGTAGTTGAAGGTGATCCATCCGCCCAGGGTTGGCCCGATCGTGGGTGCGAAGACGGCTGTAATGCCATACAGCGCGAACGCCAAGCCGCGCTGTTGCGGTGGAAAGCTGTCGGCCAGAATGGCCTGCGCCATCGGTTGCAGCCCGCCGCCGCCCGCGCCTTGCAACACCCGGAAGAGAAGAAGAAGGCCAAGACTCGGCGCCAAACCGCAGAGCAACGAACTCACCGTAAAGACGCCCAGACAGAACATGAAAAAGCGCTTCCGTCCCATGGTGCCCGCGATCCAGCCGCTGATCGGCAGGACGATGGCGTTCGACACCAGATACGAGGTCAGGACCCAGGTGCTGTCATCGTTGCTCGTCCCCAGATTCCCGGCTATGTACGGCAGAGCCACGTTCGCGATGCTGGTGTCGAGGACCTCCATGAAGGCTGCCATTGATACAACCACAGCAATCAGCCAAGGATTGTATTTGGGCCGCCAAACTTCCTGGTCGATGGTGAGAGCAGCCGAACTCATTGGAGGTACACGTCGGGCACCACGTTCATGCCCGGCCGAAGCTGACGGTCCCGGTTCTCACCCGGATCAAGAACGATCTTGACCGGAATCCTCTGAACAATTTTCACGTAGTTTCCGGTGGCATTCTCCGGCGGAAGCAAACTGAAGAGCGGACCCGTCGCTCCTGCAATGCTGTCCACCCGGCCTTTTAGAGTGCGGCCAGACGAATCCACATGGATTTCCGCTTTCTGTCCAACTCGCATGTGCTTGAGCTGCGTCTCTTTGAAATTGGCGGTGACCCATACCTCGTCGAGAGGCACAACCGTGAGGAGTTGTTGTCCGGCTTGAACGTTCAGTCCGACGACCACGGTCTTATTCACTTCGCCGGTGACCGGCGCAACGATCTTGGTGTATTGCAGGTTCAGCTTGGCTTGCTCCAGCAACGCGCGCTTTTCCTCCACATCGGCGATCGCCGCACGCGCGCGAGCCTGGGTGGAGGATACTTGCTGCGGCCCGGTCTGCGCGGAGCGGTGGTTCGCGTCCGCTTGCACCCGCCGGCTCCGGGCCTGTTGCACGAATTGCTGCGCGGCGGATTCACTGGCGCGAGCTGCGGCTACCGTCGCGGTGCTGGCTTTCGCCGTGGCCAATGCCTGATCGTAGATTTGCTTGGACACTTCCTGTTTGTCCACCAGCAGTTTGTAACGCTTCAGATCGTCTTGCGCCCTCACATCGTTGGCCTCGGCCTGCTCCAGTTGGGCATGGGCGGCCACCAGTTGCTTCTCAGCGGCAATCACTCCTGCCTTGGCATTTTCTATGTCCGACGCAGTGAACGTCAGTTGGCTCGAAGTGTTCACCGAGGTGATGGGTACCGTAATATTCAACGATTGAGCTGTCGCTTCGGCGTTGGCCAGATTGGCTTGTGCCTGCGCAACCGCGACCTCGTAGTCTCTCGGATCGATTTCCACCAGGACGGTACCTTGCTGCACCCATTGGTTGTCGCCCACGTTGACCCGCACCACATAGCCCGAGATACGCGCGCTAACCGGATACAGGTGAACATCCGCCTGGGCATCGTCGGTCGATTCATAGCTGCTCAAGTAGCGCCACAGGAACACGCCGCCGATGAGCACCAGCAAGACGATGCCGAGAATCACAATGTTTCTGCGGCGCTTGGAGCGCCGGTAAGGTCGCGGCGCATCCTTCGTCTCCGAGGGCGATGGATTGATCGGAGATTCATTCTGTGCCCCAGGCGCCGAAACGGGTGGCTTCTCTTCCGCCATGGTTATTTACCTCTGAAATATTCCTTGACTCCCCGCTCCGCGATGCCCAGAGCGCGAACCAGGGAAATTTTTGCAAAGTTGTAGCTGTAGAGACTGGAGATGAACTGCTCGTGAGCGCTCGCTACGCTCTGTTGCGATTGCACTACTTCCACCGTATCGGTAACACCCGCGCTGAAGCGGTCGCGCGACTGCGCCAGCGTCTCCTCCGCCAAATCAATATTGCTGCGAGCAACCTCGACCAGCTCCGCCGAGGACTGCAGATTCAGCAGCGCGGTGCGAACGTCAGAATCGATTTGCGCACGGAGATTGTCCAGGCGCTCACGGCTCTGCTCTAGCCTTGCATCGGCCTGCAGAACGTCACCACGAACGCTACCTCCCTGGAAAATCGGGATCGACAGCGTTCCATGCACGTCAAATACTTGCGTTTCCGTAGAGGGATGTCCCCCTCCCGCGCCATAGTCGGCATTAAAGGAAAGAGAAGGCAAATAGCCGGCGAGCGCGGCCTTCCGTGCGAATTCCGCAGCGCGTACATCGGTCAACGCCGCTTGGTAATCGGAACGCGAAGCGTACGCGCGTTGCAGAGCCTCCTCAAGGGTGATGCCCTGAAACGGTTGATAGAGCGACTTGTCCGTCAATTCGAATTCCTGCCCGGAAGCCAACCCGATCACCCGCGCTACCGTGAGCTTTTGGATGGCGAAGTTATTCTTCGCCTGAATCAACTGTTGCTGCCGGGTCTGGAACTCTACCTTGGCGCGCAGGCCGTCGATGGCAGCCGAAGTCCCCGCAGTCACTTGGTCCGAAGCCTGATCGTAGAGCGCTAGCGCCGTCTTGACTTGCGCTTCCGCCGTTTCGATGCGGGCCTCGTCGGCGACAGCCTGCAAATAGGTATAGCCCACGGCGAGCACGACGAGATCGCGTGCGTCTTTATAAGTAAACTCAGCGGATTTCAAGCTCTGCCCCGCCGCACGCGCGGCGTTGATCGATCTCCAGTCAAACAGCGACTGTGTCACGGCAACACGTGCGTCGAAATAAGAGAATGGGCCCACGGACAGCGGAACCTTAAGTCCAGAGACACTGGCAAAGCCGAGCTCGGCGATATTGATCTCCGAGGCCGCAACGTACGGCTCGGCCGTCACGTGTGCCAGGAGAGCGCTCAATTGCTCCCAGCGCTGTCCACGGGCCGAGCGGATGTCAGAATTCGAAAGCAGCAGTCCTAGATTCTGCTTCAATCCGCGGTCGATGGCTTCCTGCAACGAAAGCGGCAGCACTCCCGGCACAGGCTTTGCCGGCACACTGCTCGCGAATGGGCTCACTCCCTGAGTCCCAGGAATGGCTTGGCCCGGCGTGCTCTGACTGGAGGACGTTTCGATTTGCGCAGGGGATGTTGCTGCTCCATAAGACACAATTCCGGCCAGCAGCAAAACGCAGCTGGATTTGTAGCTGAGCCTCAAGGGAGCCTCCTTGAACTCTGTTTACTGCGGCGGCGCCGAGGGGGCAACTTGCTAGTCCTTTGTCTTTACCGGAAAGCCGTTATCTGCCCTGCGCACCTTGGATGCCTTAGCAAGCGAGAGGGAGGCACTCCATCCGTTGTAACATTTGCATGCAGCGGAATGCCGACGTAGCCTGAAACTCAGTCTCCGGGTAAAGCTCGACCAGCAGTGTTACTCTCCTACGGAACACGAACCAGCTCTGCCATTGACAATTAACAATACGCTTCTCGCTCCGGCTGCTGTGCCGTACATCTCACCCTGTGAAACACACATCTGATCAGAGGAATCCTTCAATTCGTCATAGTTCCATCTTGCCGAAGGGAGACTCCGGTGGACATTCAATCAGCGCGAAACTTGATTACACGAGAAGTGCGTGACTTCGGTCTTGGGCCGACGACTTACGACCTCTCAGTCAGAGCGGTTAACCACGTCGTGCCGTTCACAATCTGGAAAGGCGTCGTTGTGGACCAGCCTCATCCGGACTACCTGTGCCTGCCCGAAACGTATCAGGCTCAGTTGCTCGAAGCCGATGCCATGAGCGCCTACGTTGGCCCGGAAAACGAGTTGGAAGAAGAGGTTTTGGAGCAGGCGCGGGCGAAGGGCGACCGCTGCATGGCCTTGTTTGACGGCGCTACCCTCGCGTCCTACGGTTGGTACTCCAACCAGCCGACCGACATTGCCGACGACCTGCGGCTGCGCTACAAGAGCAGTTACGTTTACATGTACAAGGGCTTCACCAACAACAGATTCCGGGGCCAGCGCTTGCACGCGATTGGAATGACGCTTGCACTTCAGGAGTATCTTCGCCGAGGATTTTCCGGAATCGTATCGGTGGTGGCATCGCACAACTTAAGCTCGCTCAAATCCTGCTACAGAATGGGGTACCGCGACTTCGGCCGGATCTACGTTCTAAAATTCTACGGGCGTTACTTCTTGTTCCATAGCAGCGGCTGTCGCGACTTTGAATTTTCCTTTGAACCCAAGCCGGCCACGGAGACACGCAAACTGAACATGGAGAATAAGGCCGCCTAGACGGCAGTCGTCCGCAAAGCAAGCGTCCCGAACTCAGAGCAGTCCGTAGACTTCGACTTTGTAGATGGTTCCGATGTACACCTTCCCATTCGCAATGGTAGGAACGGTAAACTTCACCGCCAGCCCGGCATCATCACGGGCCGCATTCTGCACGCTGTTGTAAAGTTCGTTTGCAACATTGGTTGCGTCGTAAGCATGCAGGATCGCCTGATTCGCGCTCGTCCGTTCCATCGTCCAGACAATCGCGGCGGCCGTTCCATTCGCTGAAACCGACGGGGTTGCGCCAGGGAAGGAATACTCCGTGGTGCCAACCGCCACCGGCGTGGAATTGATGAGGCCGTTGGTCCAGCTATATTGTTTGATCACATCTCCGTTCCCCACGTAGTACAGGCTCCCGTTCCAATAGGCAGGTGTCGAGAAGATTCCATGCGGGAATGCCCCGGCTATTTCCTGCACAATCTGACTATCGCCGAGGGACTGGAATTGCCCCATGTTGTCGCGGTCGACGAGAAAGATGTTCCCCTCTTTGCCGGAGAACGTGATCTGGTGCGGGTGGGAAGAAGGGTTGTCTGGAAGCAGCAGCGCACCGCCGGAGCCAACATCAAGATCGGGAATATCCATCACGGCCCAGTTGAAGGGAGTGAAGGAGTCGGCCAGCGTGAGCGCGCCGTTGGCATACCCAAGACGCACCGCGCTCTGGCCATAGTTGCTGGCAGAAGCGTCGAAGGTGCCATTGCCGGAGACCAGATACAGGTTACCGTTTGAGTCGCACGCCGGTGCCGCCCCTGACATCCAGAATCCGCCCTCGCTGCCATTTGGCGTGCTGTTGAACGTCGCCACCAACTGCAGCGTGTCGGCATCATAGCCAAGAACCCATCCGTGATAAGGATCTTCGTCGTCATTGACCGACGACCAACCCGCGTACACGACGTTGTTCACCAGGGCCAGCGATGCCCGATTGTTTTCGCGCCATGGATTGAAACAAACTTGCCCATTGGACGCGTCGTAACCAGTGCCGGGAACGCATACATTGACCTCGACGGGCTGCCCGGTGTGCTCGGCGCCGGTGCCCAAGTCCAGAGCATGAATGTACTGGTGATAAGAGCCGTCGTTGGTATTTATAACGCGCGAAACAACATAGATGGCATTGCGCGTACGGTCGATCACTGGCGTGGCGGTGATGCCCCATTGGTCCTCGGCGCCCACATTCACCCCAGGAACCGCGGTAATGCCGTTCGCGGCGTCCATCAGGCTCTCCTGCCAGTAAGGCGTGGTGGACGCGCCATCCGCGTCGAAAGCATAGACGCCATCGTTCGCCGTGACCACGTACACCACGTTGTGCGTGCCGCCGGAAATGCTCTGGTTGGTGACCACCAGCGGCTGGCCGTAGACGTATCCATCTACGGTGAAAGTAAACTTCTTGCCAAAGGTACTTACATTCACGTTGGAGGCTGTCAGTACCGTCTCATTCAGGTTCTGCCCGGTACGGGAAAGATCGTTGCGCCAAGTCAAAACGTCCACCTGGTCGATAACCGTATTGGTGGAGTTCGAACTAGCCGGGCCGCTTCCGCATCCGCTCAAAGCAAGCAGCAAAATGACCAGGGTCGGCGGGATAAGGTGCGAGGACAATCGATTCATTCAACTCCTCTACGACAAACACGGCCTCCCTTTGGAACGGCATGAGGCGAAAAATCTGGGTTACAGATCAACGAGTAAAACGCTCTTACGGGAAAAGTTGTAAAGAGCCACATTCGTGAATTAGCAGAGTGAGATGCCCATTGCAGACGCAGGTTGGCTGCTTCGGATTCAGGACGATAAAAACAAGAGCCCGGACTTCACCCAAGCAGAGTTGAATCCTGCGCCGGACGAAGCCGACACTTCGCTACGACTTTCGTCACCCGCTCGTGGGCGCAAGGATGCGAACATCGAGTCGCCGCTCGGGAGCGCGAATATCATTTCGCGAATGCGCGGGAAACGGACCGTGCGGGTTTGGGCACCTCCTGTTCCGGGAGAGTCGGAGGTAGATAGTTTGGTTCGCTGTTACAGAAGTAACTTGCTAATATGTTTTGCACAGACGTACTCTGGCCATGGTTTTTCAGCTCTCAATCCTGGTCCTCAGGGCCCATCGGAACCGGCGGGATCTATGCGCTGCTCCAATTCTAATTTTTCGTCTCATCGGGTTTGGCTAGTATCAATCGCGGCATCTCTCCTCCTGGCAGCCACAACTTCCGTCTATGCTCAGGAATCTTCTGACGTGGCCGCCCTCAGCCTCGAGGAGCTGCTGAATGTGAAGGTTTACAGCGCCTCCAAGTACGAGCAGAATGCGGCGGAAGCGCCTTCCTCCATCAGCGTGATTACTGCCGACGAGATTCGCAAGCGTGGGTACCGAACCTTGCAGGAGGCCCTGCAGAGCGTAACCGGATTCTACGTACAGAATCACGGCAGCTACAGCACCCTGGGCGTGCGCGGCTTTGCCCCGCCGGGGGACTCCAACGGCCGCATCCTGCTGCTGGTAAACGGTCACGCGATCAATAACAATATCGATGATTCGGCGCCGCTTGGAAACTGACTTTCCGGTCGACATGGACCTCGTGGACCGCATCGAAGTTGTGCGTGGCCCAAGTTCTTCGCTGTATGGAGCGAACGCCTTTTTTGGGGTCGTGAATGTTATCACCCGGACGGGCAAGAGCCCAGGCACGGCGGCCTCCGGAGAGGCGGATAGTCTAGGCACGTACAAGGAAACGGCTAGTTACGCTCTCGACCGGCGCGGCGCGCAAGCCCTGTTTTCGGCAAGCTACTGGGACACCAACGCTCCCGGCCAGTTGGACAAAATCCAGGATCCCATCGGATCCACCAACGCTCATGACCAGGCTCGTCGCGCCTTCGCCCTCGTCGCCAGCCACGGCTTCACCCTGCAAGGCGCCGCATCAGCCTCGGAAGACAAGGTGCCAACCTCGGCGCAATGGTGCGGAAGTTGCCATCAGACCGATACTCACACTACCAGTTTCCGCGGATATGGCGACCTGCAGTACGAGCACCCGGTCTGGAAGGGTGTGCAATTAACCGCGCGCACCTACTACGATACCTATGCGTCCCATGGCACCGTCAATGACCTTCGGGGTTGCAGCGAGGCGCGTTGCCACGGCCAACTCGTTGACTACGACACCGCCCATGGCGACCGCGCTGGCGCCGAGCTGAAGCTGACCAGGCGCTTCCTCGATAAGTACCGCTTCACGGTGGGCAGCGAGTACCGCGATAACTTCCGTCAGGCACAGGACAATTACATGCTTGACAACATCCCTGTGGCATCCCAGACGTTTGTGAATTACAACCGCACTTCGGCCATTTGGGGCATCTACGGCGAGGGCGAATTTCATCTCCATCCGAAACTGATCTTAAACGTCGGCGTGCGCAATGACCGTTACAACTACTTATTTGGAAACACGACCAATCCGCGCGCCGCACTGATCTACACTCCGCAGAAATCTTCTACTTTAAAGTTTCTGTACGGAACCGCCTTCCGCGCCCCCAGCTTCTCCGAGCTGTACTATGCAGGGATGGCAAGCCTGTCGGCTCCCGACCTGCGACCGGAGAACATCCGCACCATGGAAGTGGTCTGGGAACAGCGGCTCGACAAGCGCCTTACCCTCAGCGCCTCAGGATTCTACAACCACATCGGAAGCTACATCGAAGAACAAACCGTGGTTGTCAGCGGCATCGACCTAACCACATTTTTCAACTCCAAAGCCACCGCAAAGGGAGCGGAGTTGGAGCTGATCGGCAAGCTTCCATCCGGGCTCGATGGCCGCCTGAGCTACACCTACCAGGATGCACGCAATACCGGAGCCGGCCCCGCGTTGCCTGATTCCCCAAAGAATCTGGTAAAGCTGAACATCTCTGCTCCTCTGTACCGCCGGATACTGACGCCTGCCATCGAGGCTCAATACATGAGCAGAAGCTCGACCGTATGGCCCTCGGAGGGCTACTCTGCGCCCCCCGTGCTCTTAAATGCCAACTTGTCCACCCGTCAGTGGAAAGGGTTCTCTGTCACGGGAGGCGCCTACAACCTGGTCGGGCGAAGTATGAGCGACCCGACATTCGGGTACTTCGAGCAAACTCACGACATATCCTCGACTTCGTTGTTGCCCGACGATCGTCGAGGCTTCCGCTTCAAACTAAGCTGGACCTCCGGCGAACACGGCGACAAAGATAAACCGAATACGCACTCGGAAGGAACGCTTTAGTCCGGTGATGCTTATGCGAGTCGGTATTGTATTGTGCAGGCAGATGAATAACGCCACTCCACACAACCCGCGCAGGGTTTGGAGCCAACGTGTACTCGTGCGCGTCCGCCAATTCCTGATTGCGGGGATCGGTCTGTTGGCTCTGATCTCCGCCGGTGGGATCGCTACCAGCGCGCAAGCGCAGTCTCTGGAAGAGCATGACGCCAAGGCTGCTTTCGTGCTCAAGCTTGTGAACTTTGTCCAGTGGCCGAGTGAAGCCGGTCAGCGCAATGACCTGGTCATCGGCTTTATCGGCGCCGATGCAACCAGCGAGGCGCTGCAACGTTTGGCCATCGGCAAATCCGTCAATGGCAGGGGAATCGTGGTTCGCCGCCTGGGTCACGATGACGACCTCAAGGCGCTATCAAGTGATCTTTGTCGGTGCCTCTGAACGCAAGAATATCCCGTCGCTACTGGAGCGTCTCCGCGGTACCAGCGTGCTCACGGTGGGAGAAGCTGACGGATTTGGCCAGCATGGAGGTATCGTCAACCTGTTGCTCAACGAAGGCCGGATCCGCTTCGAAGTGAATCCCCATGCGGCGGAGCGAGCGCACCTGCAAATCAGTTCCAGGCTGCTCTCACTGGCAACGATGGTCGCAGACGGCAGCTAAGGAGGGCGGCCCATGAAGTTCCGCAACTGGTCGATCGGCCACAAGCTGATGATTCTGATGATGGCGGCGAGTAGCGCGGCGCTTCTGCTGGTGTGCGCGGTTCTGCTGGGATACGACGTCGTCACCTCCAAGCGGGCCACCACCGAGCACCTCTCCACCCTGGTTCAGGTCATCGCCGATAACAGCAAGGCCGCGCTCAGCTTCGGCGATCAGGCAGCGGCCGGCGAGGTGCTCGCCACCCTCAAGGCAGAGCCTCACATTACGGCCGCCTGCATTTATGACAAGCAGGGGAAACCCTTCGCTTCCTACCATCCCAAGGGCGCAAGCAGTTCGTATGTGCCGCCGCTCAGGAGTCCGGGAACCTACTTCGAATCCGATCGCCTGATGCAATATCTGCCGATGACTCTCGCCGGCGAAGAGATCGGTTCGGTTTACATCGAGTCCGATACGGCTGAGATAACACAGCGTTATCGCAGTTATGCCGCGCATCGTAGCTGCGGTCATGCTCTTCTCCTGGCTCGCGTCTTTGCTGGTCGTGACCCGGATGCGCCGGACGATCACCGATCCCCTGAACGAGCTGATCACGGTGGCGCGGGCCATCAGTGATTCCGGCGACCTGGAACATAAGATTGACATCGACCGCAAAGACGAACTCGGCGACCTGGCGCGTTCCTTCAATGGAATGATCGGCTATCTAAAAGAGATGGCTGCCGTCTCCGAAGGCATTGCTGGCGGCGATCTTTCCTGCGACGTAGCGCCCCGCTCCGAGCGCGATACTCTGGGCCACGCCTTTGCCCGCATGACAGAAGGACTGGGCGGCCTGGTACGCATCGTGCGGCAAAGTGCAACCCAGGTGGCCAGCGGCTCCAACCAGGTGGCCAGCGCTTCCGACGATACCGCCAAGGTCAAGCATCCAGGCCTCTTCCGCCATCGATGAGGTCGGCAGCACCATGCACGAGATGAGTATCAACGTGCAGAACATCGTGAAGAACACCCAGATGCAGGCTTCCAGCGTCAGTGAGACCTCGGCCTCCATCGATCAAATGGTCGCCAGTATCCAACGCGTGGCCGATACCGCCAAGGTTCTGCTGGATATCTCCAGCCGCTCCCGCGACGAAGTGCAGAGCGGCATCGGTACCATGCAGAAGACCACCGAAGGCCTCAACCGCATCAACGGCTCCATCGGCTCCTCGGCTTCCATCATCACCAGCCTCGGCGAGCGCGCCGAAAACATCGGCAAAATCATCGAAGTCATCGACGACATCTCCGAGCAGACCAATCTGCTGGCGCTCAATGCCGCCATTGAAGCCGCCC
The DNA here is from genome assembly GCA_963737175.1 of uncultured Acidobacteriota bacterium. Classification (GTDB taxonomy): domain Bacteria; phylum Acidobacteriota; class Terriglobia; order Terriglobales; family Acidobacteriaceae; genus TOLSYN. The sequence goes on from CAVTRQ010000023.1 coordinate 17,193, forward strand.
GCGCCGGCGAACACGGACTCGGCTTTGCAGTGGTCGCCGACGAGGTCCGCAAGCTGGCCGAAAAGTCCGCCACCTCCACCAAGGAGATCAGCGAACTGATCAGCAACATTCAGAACGAGGCTCGCCGCGCCGTCGACAACATGGAAAAGAGCACCTCCATCGTCAACGAAGGGCTCTCGCTGGGCGATGATCTCAGCCTTGCTCTGCGCAAGATTTCCAACGTCGTCACCGATGTCTTTAAGTTTGCCCAGGAGATCGGCGCCGCCACCAACGAGCAGTCGCACGGATCTTCACAAATCGCCAAGGCCACCACCCGCCTCAACGAAATCACTCACGAGATTACCTCCTCTGTCGAGGAGCAAGCCAGCGGCGCAGTCGCGGTGGTAAGAGCCATGGAGCGGATGCGGGAGCTGGTGCAGCACTCCACATCAAGCTCGACCGAATTGGCGGTTTCCGCCGAGCAGATGTCGAAGATGGCTCGCAGCTTGTTGGACGCGATGGATCGCTTCAAGCTGGAAAGTCTGCCGACCTTGTCCGCAAGAGCCAACTCGCCCAAAGCGCGCCTTGCGTCCGCAGCCCATCGATAGAAGATAGAAGGCAAAGATGGCAAGCAGTGCTCTGCACCTTGTCGGCTTCCGGATCGCAAGCGAGACCTTCGGTGTTCTGAGATCGAAGCGAATCGGTTGCAAGATTGGCGTTCTGCTTCTGGCGATCGCCTCGTTCCAGACGGCAAGCATGGCCGGCGAACAGGGGACGGGGACCATCGAAGCGAAGGCACTCGGGGTCGCGCTCGACGAGTATCCCTATCCATGGCCGGTGCAGTTCGTGCCGCTGGTGATCGAGGGGCAGGATCTTCGGATGGCGTATATGGACGTGCCTCCGTCCGGAGCGCCGAACGGCCGGGCAGTCGTGCTGATGCACGGCAAGAACTTCGGCGGATATTACTGGCGCGACGTGGCTCAGGCTCTCGCCGCCGCGGGCTATCGCGTGATCGTCCCCGATCAGGTTGGCTGGGGCAAGTCCTCCAAGCCGGATATTCGCTACAGCTTTCAGCTGCTGGCGGCGAATACGGCGCATCTGCTCGATACCCTTGGGGTCAAGAAGATTGTGCTAGTCGGGCATTCGACCGGAGGGATGCTCGCAGTCCGCTATGCGCTGATGTATCCGGAGCGAGTGACGCAACTCGTCCTTGAAGATCCGATTGGCCTCGAAGACTATCGCGTGAACATTCCGCCGCAGTCCGATGAGACGCTCTATCGAGCCGAACTCGCAAATACGGACGCAGAGAAGATTCGCACGTTCTATGCGCACTACTTCGCCAATCCGCGACCGGAGATCTACGCGCCGCTCGCAGAGGTGCAGATCCGCGTGACCCTCGGCGGCGAATATCCGCGCTGGGCGAAGGCCTCCGCACTCGCCTATCAGATGATCTACCAGCAGCCGGTTCGCTACGAGTACCGACTGATCCAGGCACCGACGCTGCTGATTGTCGGCGAAAAGGACCACACCGTTCCGCTCGCGAGCTACGCTCCCGCCGAGGCGCGCGCAAAGATGGGAAACTTTGTTGAACTCGGACGCGCCGCGGTGAGAGAGATACCGCACGGCAAGCTCGTAGTGGTTCCAGACTGCGGACACATCCCGCACATTGAAAAGCCGCAGGAGTTCCAGCAGGCGCTGATGGGCTTTCTGCGCGGCAGCGAATCAGAACAATAGCGGCCCCGCAGCCTTCGGCTGAGAACGTGCAACTCACTCCGCTCCGCCTGCCAAGCTCAACTGAAGCCCAGGACGGGATGTGGCGTGTACGGCTCCTCAAGCGACGCGATCTCTTCCGGCGTTAGCCGTAGCGCCAGCGACGCCACGGCGTCCTCGAGATGGTGCGGCTTCGAGGCGCCAACAATCGGCGCAGTGATCGCCGGTTTGCTGAGCAGCCATGCCAGCGCGAGCTGCGCGCGCGAGACACCGCGCCCTTCGGCGATCTGCCCCAGTCGGTCGACGACCTTGCGATCGGCCTCTTCGGTCTTCGAGTACATCTTCCTTCCAAATTGGTCGGTTTCGAAGCGTTTGGTGCTTTCGCTTTGCCAGGGGCGGGCAAGGCGGCCACGCGCCAGCGGGCTCCACGGAACAACCCCGATCCCCTCGGATTGGCAAAGCGCGATCATCTCGGGAAACGCTGGCGGTGGCAGGCTTGGTCAAGGAAATGCAGCGGACGTTTCCCGAGCGCAAGATTCTATCTGAGCCACGTGACGCCGGCGGGGCGCGAAGCCGGGGAGAAGCGACTGCCTTCGATCGCCGGCCGCTTCTATCTTCCCTTGGATTGGCGCTGGGCGGCGCGCAAAGCGCTGGCTCGCATCGTCCGTCATTGCTGGTGATCGTCGAAACCGAACTGTGGCCCAATCTCTTGCGCGCTGCGCAGGAGGCGGGCGCACGCGTGGTCATGGTCAACGCGCGCATGTCAAAGCGGTCGCTGCGCGGTTATCAGCTCGCGCGGCCCTTCATGCGGCGCGTGCTCGCCGACGTGGACGAGATCTGCGCGCAGACGGAAGAAGACGCGGAACGATTCCGCCAACTCGGCGCCAAGCCGGAGCGCGTCAGGATGGTTGGAAATCTGAAATTTGATGCTCAACCTCCCCAGCTCGGAGAGTTTGCTCGCGCCCTTGAAGGCCGCGCTCCGGCAAGCTCAGCGCGGGCCGGTTTTGGTGGCCGCAAGCACCATGCCCGGGGAGGAACCGCTGGTGCTTCAGGCCTGGGACTTGATCCAGGCGCGCTACCCCAAAGCGCTCCTGATCCTCGCTCCGCGCCATCCCGCCCGCTTCGAGGAGGTCAGCCAGGACTTGGCGCGGGCCCAACGCGGATTTGTGCGTCGCACCACCTTGCAGGTTGAAGAGCAGGCGTTATCGAGCCAACTGGCCTCCACGGCCATTCTCTTCTTGGACACGATCGGCGAATTAGCGGGAGTTTTCGAAGTGGCGGACATGGTTTTCATCGGCGGCAGCCTGGTTCCCACCGGAGGGCACAACTTGCTCGAGCCCGCCTACTGGTCAAAGGTGATTGCTTTCGGACCCCACATGGAGAACTTCCGCGACATCGCCAAGCTGTTCCTGGACGCCGGGGCGGCCATCCAAGTCCGCAACCCGGAGGAACTCGCCCACGCCACCTGGCTGCTGGAAAACACGCGAGGCGCGCGAGCGCCTGGGCGCGAGCGCACGGCAGGTTCTGGAGCAGAACTCCGGCGCGACCGCGCGCACACTTGATGGCCTCCGGAAATTTCTGGACCGTGATGCACAAGGCCGCGAGCCTCTCTCCCACGAGGTCAAGTGAACCCGCTTTTGCTGCCATTGTCTGCGGCTTTTCGGTTCGGCGTCGCGTTGCGCCATGCCGGCTACAAACGCGGCTGGTTCAAAACCCGCCGCCTGCCGCGGCCGGTGGTGAGTGTTGGCAACCTCACGGTGGGTGGAACCGGGAAGACGCCCCTCGTCGCGTGCGTCGCCAACATCCTGCTGCGCCGGGGATGGAAACCCAGCATTCTCACCCGAGGGTACGGCCGCAGCAGCAAGGCAAAGATGATCGTCGTGGCGCCCGGGGCAGGCCGCCGTGCGAACGCGCAGGAAATCGGCGACGAGCCGGCGCTTCTGGCCCGCATCCTTCCGGAGGTTCCCCTCGTCATCTGCGCCGACCGCTTTCGCGGCGGGCAGGCTGCGGAAGAGCGCTTCCAGGTGGACGCGCACATTCTCGACGACGGCTTCCAGCATCTGGCGCTCGCACGCGACGTGGACTTGCTGGCGCTCGATGCCACGCAAACCATTTCCGACCGGCACTTGCTCCCCGCCGGCCGCCAGCGTGAACCGCTCTCTGCCCTGCGGCGCGCACAGATCGTGGTGCTCACGCGAACGGATTCCGCCGATCCGCAACCTCTGGAAGAATTGGTGTTGAAGGTCCATCCCGCCGCCAAGGTCTTTCGCAGCCGGACGGAATTGTTAGGATGGACAGACGCTTTGAGTGGCGAGGCCATTTCCATCGAGGAAATCCGCGCGCAGAAAGTCGCGGCATTCTGCGGAATCGGCAACCCGCGGGCGTTCTTTGCCGACCTGCGCCGTTGGGGATTCAACCTTGTCGCTGAGGATGCATTTCCCGACCATCACGTATACACTGGCGAGGAGATTCAACAGTTGGTGGCGGACGCCCGCAAGAACGGCGCGGCCGCTTTGCTGACGACCCAAAAGGATGCGGTAAAGTTCTCCCGGGATTGGACGCCGCAACTGCCCATTTTGGCATGCGAGATTGAGGCGCAGATCCTGGACGCCGAGGATTTCGAAAGAACCCTGCTGACTTATCTGGAAAAGGCACATTGATGACGGCTCCTGCTCGCTTTGCGAACGTACAGCGCATTCTGGTGCGGTCCACCAATTGGGTGGGCGACGCGGTGATGTCACTTCCCGCCCTGGAGGCCCTGCGCGCGCGCTTCCCGCGAGCGGAAATCGTCCTGCTTTCCAAACCCTGGGTCAGTGAACTCTATTGGCATCATCCGGCGGTGAATCGCCAAATCATCTATAAGCCCGCGAGTGAGCATCGCGGGCCGCTGGGGTTTGCCAAGCTCATCCGGGAACTGCGGGCGGAACGCTTTGACGCCGCCCTGCTTTTCCAAAACGCGTTTCAAGCTGCCTGGATGGCTTGGCTGGCGCGCATCCCGCTGCGCATCGGGTACGCGCGCGACGGCCGCAGCTTCCTGCTCCACGACGCCATTGAACCGCCCCTTCCTGCCGCCTATGGGCACCAGGTCTATTATTACTTGCAGCTCCTTTTTCGCGCGGGCTTGATCGACAAGCCTCAACCCGTCGAAGAAATTCGGCTTCGCCTCACCGAGGCGGAAAAGAATTGGGCCGCGAAAAAGATGGATGCGCTGGGATTGAGCGGCCCGCGATTCCTCGTGGGCCTCGCTCCGGGAGCGGCCTTCGGCCCG
>CAVTRQ010000024.1:0-29054 GCA_963737175.1 uncultured Acidobacteriota bacterium
TCATCCTGGACGCCGGTGAGACATGAGGCGCCGGCTTCTCTGCTGCACACCTACGACGATCACGAGTTCCTGGCCGTAGCGCGGCTCGCTCCGGGTGTTTCGCTCGCAGCGCTTACGGCGCGTGTCGACGCGTTACAGAAGCAGATCAAGTCGGCTCATCCCGAACCCGCGGTACATCCCGGCGCCATCAGCAGAACCATGCTCGACGATGCCGTCCAAAATTACAAAACGCCGCTTTATGCTCTGCTGGGCGCAACCGGATGTGTACTGCTCATCGCCTGCATGAATGTCGCGGGGCTTCTGGTCGCGCGTGCAGCATCGCGCAGCAAGGAGTTTGCGATTCGCGCAGCGATGGGGGGCGGGCGCATGCGCCTAATCCGCGAACGGCTGATCGAGAGCCTGCTGCTCTCAGCGTCCGGCGGCGCACTCGGCCTTTTGCTGGCCTGGACCGCGCTCGCGTGGCTGGTTCATGCGCGCCATGACATGAATCGTGTGGAGGCCATTCATTTCGATGGCATGGCCGCGGCCTTTACGTTGGCTGTTATCTTCCTCTGCGCCCTCTTTTCAGGGCTGATCTCCGCTCACAGTGTTACCCCCAAGTCGCTCCGTCTGCGGAAGAAGATCCTGCAAGCTGGCCGCCGACCCCGCAAAGGCACCGAGCCAGTCACCGCCGAAGTATAAAGCGCCTCACCGCGCGGTGTGCCGTAAAGTACGTACCGCAAGATGTGCCACAAGATTAAGTCCCCGGTCGCCGGGGACTTTTTTTGTTTCCGAGGATGCTAAGTTCTTTGAGCGAGCCGCGACAAATGGCATTCCTGCCGGAGTCGGCTCTCACCAGCTACGCACGCCGGAGCGGCGCCCGCGTGCTTCAACCATCGGCGTTTTTATCTGCGCACTCTTTCATCTTCATCTCGCAACGCCCGCGCCGGTTTTCAATCAGAATCCGCAGGATGTACAGCACCACCACGAGTATTGCCCATCAGCACCGCGAAGCGGATCCATTGCGGATGCGCGATCAGCGCAATTAATTCAAACGGCACGATAGATCGCGCCTGAAATCACGGCAAACCACTCCGCCCAGTGCCGCTCGTTCCACAGTCCGTAGGCCTCCACAAAGCGGCACGCCGAATAAGCCAGCCCCACCGACACGGCGGTCCAGATGCCGCGTCCCGTGGTGCGGTCGGCCAGATCGTAGAACCAGTCCGCAACCCGCGAGTCCGGATTCAGCCGCAGCCAGTCGGTCAGGTGGTCCACCACCGTGTCCAGGTCCTTGTGCAGCAATGACAGCAGCACCACGCACAGCGCGATCACCGCCGCGCCCTTGATTGCTTCCACGACCGCCACCGTCCGCAGGCCGTACTTGTGGCTCAGCTTCCCCATTCGCTGCACTTCACCGGAACACTTGGCAATTACGGTACCGAGTCCAATTTACACGAGCGCGCCGCCGCTCGGCACGCAAGAATACGCACGCCCGCCAGGCCGCAGCTCCCTGCACCGCGGCATACGTCCAGCGTGCTACAGGACTTTCGGCGCTATCATTCGGAAGCAGCCTGTTTTTCCGGGCTCCGCGTTCGCATCCGGACGGCGCCATCACGGACCGGATGCGGTCTGCCATCCTCGAACGCGCCGCGTCCCGGCATCCGGCTTTCAGGCTAAGATGTACAGATGAAGGTTCTTACCAGGTTTCTGCTCTCGGCGTTCGCGCCCGAACACTTCCCTCCCGCCGAGTTGCCGGAGGTCGCCTTTCTGGGCCGCTCCAACGTCGGCAAGTCCAGCCTGATCAATTCCTTGGTCAGCGCCAAGGTCGCCAAGACCAGCAACACGCCCGGACGCACCCAGGCCATCAATTTTTTCGAGATTCGCTGGCCCGGCCGTCCGCGTCCCGAGCTGGTCTTTGCCGACCTTCCCGGCTACGGCTACGCCCGCGTTCCACGCGAAATCTCCCGCACCTGGCCGCAGTTCATCGAACCCTATCTCGCCGACCGCGCGCACGCTCAGCGCTCTGCCTCTGCCTGGTGGACGCCAATATCCCGCCGCAGCCCTCCGACACGCAGATGATCGACTACCTGCGCCAGATCCATCGCCCGCTGCTCGTGGTCGCCACCAAGGCCGACCGCGTCGGCAACCGCCTCCAGGCCTCGCTCAACGCCCTCAAGCGGGCGCATGACGTCGATTCCGTGCTCCCCTATTCGGCCAAGAGCGGCCTGGGACAGGACGAACTCTGGAAGCGGCTGCGCGCCGCCAGCGCCGGCCGCCAGCGGCGAGAGCGCCTGACGCCGGAATGCGATTTCTGAAATCGGCTGCCGATTCACGCCGGAAGCGATACTTCCCGTATCGCAGCTTGTCGGACTGGAAGCTACTTTCACGTATTGCGGCTGACTAACTGCCAGACCGTATCAACTGTAAGCTTAGAAACTAGAGTCATTTATACATTTCGATCTAGACCGTCAGCTGACTGCCAGTACTTAATACTGGAAATCACTCCAGATTTCGTAGTATGATGGATCGTTATTGTGACTCGTAGATCCTCGTTAGACCGGGTGGGTTTGTAGCGGGAGGATGCGAAGCGCGGAAGCTTCTCCAAGGCTGTAATACAGGCCGGCGATGTTCTTCGAGCCTGAATCTGAATAACAAACCTGGCGGTATCTGAAACACGTTCTGCGGACTGGAGTTCCACTACAGATTCCACTCGCACGTCTGAATTCCATCGCAGAGATAAGGACAATTCCCATGGCCAAGACGACGCGGTAATCCCAACTGGGGCAAGCCGGAACCAATCGGCCCCGTGACTCCCACTATCACCGAGTTTGAACAGGTCGTCCGTGAATTCAAGCTGACCCCGGATCAGTACCTTCGTTCCACCCGTCTCCGTGAGTGGGCACGCCGCAACAAGAACTCCAAGTACATTCCCGAGCCGCTTCTGGAAGCCTGGGGCTTTGAAATCGAATCCACTCTGTAATCTCTGAACTCCGGGAGTTCAACCCTGAAAAGGCCGCCTTCGTGGCGGCCTTTTCGCTGCGCCATCGCACCCCGCCGAGGGACTATGCACATTTCCGGATCCTGGATTCTGTTGATCTTTGTCAGCCTGTCGACCGCCCTGATCCTTCTGGTGCTGCACCTCACCCAGCTCGGACTGCTGATCCATCAGCACATTCCGGAGCGGCCGCACCGGCGGCTATTCCTCGCATCCGTCAGTTTCTTTATCACCTTGTTGCGGTTCGGCTCTTGGTGGCCTCGATCACTCATCACATTGGCCCCTTCGGCTATGTCGAGATGGGTGGGCGGCACATCCACCACTTGGTTTGGGGAATCTGTCTCCTGCTCATCTGTGGCTATGCCGAGCTCGCCGAAGCAGGGACAGGCTGCAGCGCGCTCTCGATTCTTGTGAGCCGTTTGCTGGCCCTCGCCTACGGAACCGGCGCGGCGCTGACCCTGGACGAATTTGCACTTTGGCTGAACCTGGATGCCGATGCCTACTGGTCGCAGCAGGGTCGCGAGAGCATCGATGCCATCGTGATCTTTGGGGCGCTGCTCGCCATCGGAACCTGGGGCGCGCCATTGTTTCGCCGCCTGGCTCAACCCGGCACAAAGGCAGGCGTATGAACCCTGGGAGCATGAACCATGGAAGCCCGGTAAAGATGATCGGTGTAGGGATCAACCAGACGATCTCGATCCGGTGGCAGGCAGACGTCGCCCCTAGGATCGCGCCCCGCCCGCGTGCTCCCCGGGAGATCACCCAGTACCGCACATCCAGCACCTACGCCGCAGATGCTAGAATCCGGAGTGTATGAGTCCACATCCGCCATTCTGTGACGTTCCCGCCGCGCTGGAAGAGATGCGCGCCGGACGCATGGTCGTCGTCGTCGATGACGAGGACCGCGAAAACGAAGGCGACCTCACCATGGCCGCCGAAAAAGTCACTCCCGAGGCCATCAACTTCATGGCCCGCTTCGGACGCGGACTCATCTGCCTCTCGCTCACCGAGGAGCGCTGCGACTACCTGCGCCTGGCCCCATGACCAGCGCCAACGAGTCGCCCTTCGGCACCGCCTTCACCGAATCCATCGAAGCCCGCGAGGGCGTCACCACCGGCATCAGCGCCGCCGACCGCGCCCGCACCATCCAGGTCGCCGTCGATCCCGCCTCGCGCCCCTCCGACCTGGTGCGTCCCGGCCACATCTTTCCGCTGCGCGCCCGCAAAGGCGGCGTCCTGGTTCGCGCCGGACAGACCGAAGCCTCGCGTCGATCTGGCGCGCATGGCCGGACTCGACCCCTCCGGCGTCATCTGCGAAATCATGAGCGACGACGGCACCATGGCGCGCGTCCCCGAGCTCACCGACTTCTGCCGCCAGCACAATCTCAAGATGATCACCACCGCCGAGGTCATCCGCTACCGCATGGCCAACGAGCGCCTCGTCGAGCGCCAGGGCGAAGCCATCGTCCCCACCCGCTACGGCGAATTCCGCATGATCGCCTACCGCTCGGCTCTCGACGGCCACTCCCACGTCGCCCTGGTGCGCGGCGATATCGAAGCCGCCGGACGACGAGCCGCCGCTCGTCCGCATGCACACCCATTGCCTGCTCGGCGACGTCTTCGGAGCCACCTGGTGCGAGTGCGGCAGCGTGCTCGACCAGTCCCTGCGCCGCATCGCCGAAGAGGGCCGCGGAGCCGTCATCTACCTGCACCAGACCTCGCTCGGCTTCACCGTCGAGCCGCTCGCGGGCAAGCCGACCCTGCAGTTCCACAAGGACCACGCGCTGCCCACGCTGCCGGAAAACCAGCGCAGCCGCCAGCGCGATATCGGCATCGGCGCCCAGATCCTCGCCGACCTCAAACTGCGCCGCATCCGCCTGCTCACCAACCATCCCCGCCGCGTCGCCGCCCTGGAGGGCTTCGATATCGAGATCACCGAGCACGTCCCGCTGCGCACCACGGAGACGGCCAAGTAGCAAATTCCGGGACCGGATTCATCAGTAGAAGGACCAGATGCGGGCAAATGTGGGCCGCCCGCCAAAATATTATCCTTGAGCATAGAAGCAGGAAAGCATATAATAACCTATCTTGGGTTATCGGGGCGCCATTGGCCAAACAAGCTTTAATAAAATGGAATCCGAGTAATTTTGACGCAACGCAGTTTGTAGTGAATGGACTACGGCCAATCCATACGACTGCTCTTGGCGCGCTGTTCGCAGGCGACTGCGTCCAGGTGCTGAAGGAAATGCGCGCCTCTGTCGTGGATACGGTTTTTGCCGACCCTCCCTTCAATATTGGAAAAGAGTATCGGGCGAACACGAACGACGATCTGCCAGAACAGGAATATCTGGATTGGTGCAAGACCTGGGTTAAGGAATGTGTCCGCGTGTTGAAACCCGGCGGATCACTTTTTATTTACAATTTGCCCAAATGGAACATCTCTATCGGCGCTTATCTCAACGAACTTGAAATGGAGTTCCGGCACTGGATTAGCATTGAGATCAGCGCGTGTCTTCCCATTCCCGGTCGATTGCACCCGAGCCATTACAGTCTGCTCTACTACTCCAAAGGAAAACCGAAGACGTTCCGCAGAATCCGCACGCCAATTCTGAAATGCCGCCATTGCGCAGGGGAAGTGAAAGACTATGGCGGTCATCGTGACGCCATGAATCCGAACGGCGTCACCTTAAAGGACGTGTGGACCGACATTCCTCCTGTCCGTCATTGGAAATTCAAATCGAAAAGCCGGAAGGCAAATGCGCTTTCGACGAAGATTCTCGACCGTGTTGTCGAAATGTCCACGGTTCCCGGCGACGTAGTGCTCGATCCATTCGGGGGGAGCGGCACCACGTTTGTCGTATGCGAAGCGAAGGAGCGCCGCTGGCTTGGCATCGAAATCGACTACGCCCAGGAAATAATCGATCGGCTGGAAACTGACGATATCCAAGCACACAAGAATGGCGACTTCGTTGAAGGTTAGGCGAGAGCCCTTCCGTCAGTCCCTTTTGCGATGCGCGGAACGTCAGTACTTGTCGCATCGTGCTCGATGGCAATGATTTCAAGGACCCCGTTTTTGCACGGGATGGATTTCCATAATTCCAAGTAGGGCTCAAGCTCCTGCATGTTGCCGACGCGATCAGTGAGATATTTGTAGAGCGCGCGGGTGGGAACGATCAGTGTCCCAGCGGCGATTTTGCCTTCCAGAAGAAACAGAGCCATCTTGTTAAGAGAGCGGTGGCTGGAAGAGATATTCCCGGTTTCCCATTCCACCACTGCGGGACCATATGAGGTATCGAATACGGCATCGAATTTGCCAAATCTCCGATTGCCGCCGAGCGTAGCGACGGCTTCCAGTCGGTATCCCTGTTTCTCCAAGTCCAGCATTAGCCCCGACTTGATCGGCGTGACACCGTTTCCCTGTCCGCGCTTTTTCCCGCTCTCGGGATAAATTGTGAATGTGCCACTCCCCGTGGGCCATTCAACCTTCTTGATTGCGCTATGGAGCTTCTTTCTTGCCTTCTGCCATTCTTTTGATGTGGCAAATTTACCGCAGCTTAGAAGCTTTACCTCTTGCACGATCTTCACGACGGGTGCCCCTTCCCTGTGGCCCATCCGCGTCATGAAGTGCTTTCAAGAAGGCAAACGGATCTATGTCTAGCGCTTGGGCGACTTCGAAAAACTCAACGACATCAAGCCGTCGTTCACCGCGCTCAACCTTGGACACAAATGACTGAGGACGGGACAGCCGTTCCGCCATTTGTACTTGCGTCAGGCCTGATTCGTTGCGAGCCTGCACGAGCATCTGCCGAAACTGGTCATGCTTCTTCGTAAATACGGACTTGGTCACATCGATACCCTAAAACCGGTTATGGAATAGACCAAAACAGGTTATCGCCGGGTGCACCAGGTCTGCCGCTGTCAGCAAACGTGGGGTTGTTGACTTTGCTCTTGCCCTGAACCACACAATAACCAAGAAAGGCCACGGCATCCGCGCCGTGGCCTTCGCACTCTCAATCCGCTACTGCCCTACTGTTTCTTCACCCGCAGATCGCGCCCCGTCATCTCCGCCGGCTGCGGCACGCCGAGAATCCCCAGCACGGTCGGCGAAATATCCTGCAGCGCGCCATCGGGACGCAGCGTGAACCCGCTGGCCGCCTCGGCAACGTAGATGAACGGCACCGGGTTGGTGGTGTGCGCCGTGAATGGACCGCCGGTCACCGGATCGATCATCTCTTCGGCGTTGCCGTGGTCGGCCGTCACCAGCATCACGCCGCCGCAGCGCTTCACCGCCGCATAGATCTCGCCCAGGCACGCGTCCACCGTCTCCACGGCCTTCACCGTCGGCTCAATCTTGCCCGAGTGCCCGACCATGTCCGCGTTGGCAAAGTTCACCACCATCACGTCGAAGGTGTTGTCCTCGATGTTCTTCACCACCTGCCGGGCAACCTCGGCCGCGCTCATCTCCGGCATCAGGTCGTAGGTGGCAACCTTCGGAGACTGCACCAGCACGCGGTCCTCGCCCGGAAACGGCTTCTCCACTCCGCCGTTGAAGAAGAACGTAACGTGCGCGTACTTCTCCGTCTCGGCCACCCGCAGATTGCGCATCTTCTGCGCCGCCATCACGTTCGCCAGAATGTTGTGCAGCCGCTCCGGCGGAATCACCACCGGCAGCTTGAAGCGCTGGTCGTACTCGGTCATGCAGAGATAGTGCAGATTCTTCGGCAGCTCCCGCGCCGGAATCTCCGCTTCGAGTTTTTCCGCGTCCGGCAGGTCGCGTCCCGCCTGCGCCGTGATGCCGCTCTCGCGCGTCAGCACCTGCGTAATCTGCCGCGCGCGATCCGCCCGGAAGTTGAAGTTGATGATCACGTCCTCGTCGCGAATCGTTCCCACCGGCTCGTTCTTCTCGTCCACGCACACGAACGGAATCACAAACTCGTCGTTCACGCCGCGGTTGTAGGACTCCTTCACCGTCTGCACCGGATCGGTTGTCGCGCCGCCCTCGGCCTTGCCGCGCACCATGGCGTCGAATGCCTTGCGCTCGCGCTCCCACTTCTTGTCGCGATCCATCGCGTAGTAGCGCCCGCTCACCGTGGCCACCTTGCCCACGCCGTACTCGCGCATCTTCTGCTGCAGCTTTTCCAGGTATCCCGCGCCGGAGTCCGGCGGCGTGTCGCGCCCGTCGAGGAAGGCATGAACAAACGCGCGCTCCACGCCGTTCTGCTTCGCCATCCGCAGCAGCGCGTACAGGTGATTCTCATGCGAGTGCACGCCGCCGTCGCTGAGCAGCCCGATAAAGTGCAGCCGCCGCCCGTTCTTCTGCGCCTGCGTCATCGCCTCCAGCAGCAGCGGATGCTTGAACAGCTCGCCGTTCTCGATCATCAGGTCCAGCCGCGTAATGTCCATGTACACCACGCGTCCGGCGCCAATGTTCAGGTGTCCCACTTCGCTGTTGCCCATCTGCCCCGTCGGCAGTCCGACAAAGCGCCCGCTGGTATGCACCAGGGTGTTGGGAAACTCGCGCAGCAGTTTGTCATAGGTTGGCTTGCGCGCCAGCGAGATGGCATTCGATTTCGAGGGCGGAGCATAACCCCATCCATCCAGGATGATGAGCACCAGCGGTTTCGGTCGAGCCATGATCGTTCGAAAACTCCCGGGAATCTGCGCTGCGCGCAGCGGCGCGCTACTTGGACTTCTCGTCCGTCGTCTTTGATGTTGTTGTCCGCGGCCAGTGGCCTTGTCCGTCGCCGGCGGCTTCTGCTTATCCAGCTCTGTCTCGAAGGCCGTCCAGCTTGCGCTCCAGCTCTTCGCTATACGCCTCCAGCTTCTGCTGCACCAGTGGCTCCGCCGCTCTCGTTGGCACTCGCGCATAATCGCCGGCAACTTTTCCAGCAGCCGTTTTCCCGCCTCCGAAGAGTAGAAATCGATTCCGGCCTGCACATCCGAGGCGCTCAGATTCTTCTGGTACGCCGGGATCAGCGCCTCTGAAATCGCCTCAAAGCTGAACAGCTGCGTGCTGTCAAAAACCTCGTCGAGCTTCTTCAGCGTCGCCGCATCGGCCTCCGGATTCTTCTTCAGGAACGAGCGCGCGCCGCCTGCTTTGAACTTGTTCTGCGTGCTCTGCAACGAAGAATCAACGTTTTCCTGAACCCCCATCGCCGACATCAGCTTCAGCACCTGCGCCCGCGAGGGCGGAGTGCTATCCAGCGCAACTGCCTGCGCCAGTCCCGCTCCGCACATCGTGACCGTCAGCAGAACCAACACTCCGATGCGACGAATCATCGACCTTCTCCTGAAGAAAATTTTCTTCGCCGCGTCCTTCGCCAGCCAGGAATTCAGCATGACTTGTGAGCTCTCCGGACCCTCCCTCTGCGCTGCCTTGAAGGGTCCGGAGCCTGACACGTTATTCTCTTCGTTGCCCGCCGTCTCCAGCAGTTCGCCGTCGTAGTTGAGTGCGCCAAAGCCCAGGAAATTCGCGCCCGCGCCCAGCTCTTCTTCGATTCGCAGCAGCTGGTTGTACTTTGCAATGCGGTCGGTGCGGCTGGCCGAGCCGGTCTTGATCTGGCCCACGCCGGTCGCCACCGCCAGGTCGGCGATGAACGTGTCTTCGGTCTCGCCCGAGCGGTGCGAGATCACCGCCGTGTAGCCGTTGCGGCGCGCCATCTCAATCGCTTCCAGCGTCTCCGTGACCGTGCCAATCTGGTTCAGCTTGATCAGAATCGAGTTCGCCACGCCGCTGTCGATGCCGCGTGCCAGCAGCGCCGTGTTGGTCACGAAGATATCGTCGCCCACCAGTTGAATCTTGCTGCCCAGCTCGTCGGTCAGCATCTTCCAGCCGTCCCAGTCGTTCTCGGCCAGGCCGTCTTCCAGCGAGACGATCGGATACTGCCGCGCCCAGTTGGCGTAGAACTTCACCATCTCTTCCGAGCTCTTCACCGACTTGTCGCTCTTCTTGAAAACGTACTTGCCGTTCTCGAAGAATTCGCTCGACGCCGGGTCCAGCGCAATCGCAATGTCCTGGCCCGGCCTGTACCCGGCCTGCGTGATCGCTTCCAGAATCACTTCGATGGCTTCGTCGTTGGACTTCAGCGAGGGCGCAAATCCGCCCTCATCGCCCACCGCCGTGCTGTAGCCGCGCTTCTTCAGCACGCTCTTCAGGGCGTGGAAGGTCTCCGCGCCCCAGCGCAGCGCCTCGGAAAACGACGGCGCGCCCACCGGCATCGCCATGAATTCCTGGAAGTCCACATTCGAGTCCGCGTGCGCGCCGCCGTTGATGATGTTCATCATCGGCACCGGCAGAATCGTCGCGTTCACGCCGCCCAGATAGCGGTAGAGCGGAATGTCATAGTGGTCGGCCACGGCGCGTGCCGCCGCCATGCTCACCGCCAGGATCGCGTTCGCGCCCAGCTTTTCCTTGTTCTCGGTGCCGTCCAGCTCGATCATCTCGGCATCCAGCTCCGCCTGGTGCGAGGCATCCAGACCTTCCAGATGCGGACCGATCACGGTGTTCACGTTCTCCACCGCCTTCAGCACGCCCTTGCCCAGGTAACGCGACTTGTCGCCGTCGCGCAGTTCCACTGCTTCGTGTTCGCCCGTCGAGGCGCCGCTGGGAACGATGGCGCGCCCTTTGGCGCCGCTGCCCAGCGTTACTTCGGCTTCTACCGTTGGATTTCCGCGTGAATCAAGCACTTCCCGTGCATGTACCAGATCAATGTCGGTCATAGATTCCTCTTCGCATTAATTTTGGGGGGACAGATGAGTTGCAGAAAGTAAGCGCGTTCGTGCGCCGGACGGTTGCGCTTCCGGCAGCGTCGATGAATCGGCAAAATGGAGAGCGTTCGCCAAACCTAGAGAATTATATGCTAATTACCGGCCACAACCGGCCAGCTTCTTTCGCGTGATGCCCAAAACTACCCTACGCTCTTCGCCGGCGGAGGAGTTCCGAAACGGTGCGAGCGGAGCACAATGCTCCGCTCCTGGATGAGAACCGCGTCCGCAGCCCTCGCCGCTACTCCACGACTTTGCCCAGGGCCTCGAAAAACTCCGGGAACGAGACTGCAACCGACTCCGCACCCCTGATCGTGGTCTCGCCTTCGGCGCGCAACGCCGCTACGGCAAACGCCATCGCAATGCGATGATCGTCAAAGCTCTCGACCTCGGCGCCGTGCAGCTTCTGTCCGCCCGGAATCAGCATCCCATCCGGAAACTCCTCCACCTCCGCGCCCATCGCGCGCAGATTGCGAACCACGGCGTCGATGCGGTCGCACTCTTTCACGCGCAACTCGGCGGCGTCGCGAATCTCCACGCCCTTGGCGCTATAGGGAGCCACGGCGGCAATCGCCGGCAACTCGTCGATCAGCGCCGCGCTCTGCGCCACCGCGAATCACGCCGCCATGAAACACTCCGCCCTCGGCCTGCATCGTTCCAATCATCTCGCCGTACAGCTCTTCCACCTTGAGGAAGCTGATCTTCACCCCCATGCCGGCGAGCACATCCAGCACCACCGAGCGGGTCGGATTCAGCAGCACCGAATCCACCACCAGATTCGATCCCGGAAACAGCGCCACCGCGCACAAAAAGAAGGTGACCGAAGACAGGTCTCCCGGAACGTAGGTCTTCACCGCGCGCAGCTTCTGTCCTCCGCGCACGCTCACCCGCGCTCCGTCGCGCAGCAACCTCTCCGCCGAATGCCTTCACCGCCAGCTCCGTGTGATCGCGGGTGCGCACCGGTTCGATGACCGTTGTCTCGCCCTCGGCGAACAGTCCGGCCAGCAACACGCAGCTCTTCACCTGGGCGCTCGCCACCGGAGGCTGATACTCCATCGCCTTCAGCTTCGCGCCATGGATCGTCAGCGGCGCGCAGCCATCGTGCGATTCGATCCGTGCGCCCATCATCTGCAGCGGATCGATCACCCGGCGCATCGGACGCTTGCTCAGCGAGGCGTCGCCGCTCATCACGCTGGTAAACGGGTGCGCCGCCACCACTCCGCTCAACATGCGCATCGTCGAACCGCTGTTGCCGCAGTCCAACTCCCGCGAAGGAGCCGACAATGCGCCGCCCACTCCATCCACCTCCACGTGATTGCCCTTGCGCCGCACCGTTGCGCCCAGGGCTTCCATGCAGCCCAGCGTGCTGGCGCAATCCGCCGAGCTGGAAAAGTTTTCAAACTCCGACGTACCTTCGGCAATCCCCGCCAGCATCGCGTAGCGGTGGGAAACCGACTTGTCTCCCGCGGTCCGCACGCTGCCCCGAATCTGTTTTGCCGCGCTTACTTTTACATCCATTGCGTTGTCCTCGTCTTGGCTCGCGGTTCAGGTCTAGCGCCCGTTCTGCTCCAGGAATTCGCGCACCAGCCGTCCCACTTCCTCGGGCTGCTCAAAGGCGGCGTAGTGTCCGGCCCTGCGCACGATCTTCAGCTCCGCCCCGCGAATCCCTCGCGCCATCCGTTCCAGTTCGCTCACCGGAGAGAGCACATCGTCTTCTCCGCCCAGCACCAGCGCAGGCACGTCGATCTGGGCCAGCGTCGCTGTGCTGTCGGGGCGCTCGGCCATGCCGAGCTGCATGGCGGACAGCCCTGCCGCGCTGGCCTGCCGCATGGTTGCCTTCGCTCGCTCCACCACGTCCAGCCGCGAACTCATCGTCACCGGCGCCAGCAACTTCGGCATGATCTGCTCGATCGCCCACTCCGGCCCTTTCTGCAAGAATCTCTTCCGCCGATTTCAGCCGTCCCGCGCGAGCCCTCGTCGCTGTCCGCGCCGGCCTTGGTATCCATCAGCACCAGCGCCTTCACCCGCTCGCGCGAGCGCCGCCAGAACTCGAACAGGACGTATCCTCCCACCGAACATCCCACGAATGCGGCGCGTCCAATCTTCAGCTCATCGCACAGCCGCATCACATCCGCGGCCATCTTGGCCATCGTGGTTGCGCCCGCGCCAACCCCGGAGCGCCCCAGTCCGCGCAGATCCGGCAGCACCAGCCGGAAGCGCGACTCCAGATGCCGCTGCCAGCGGCAGCCAGTACCCGTGATCGGAGGGATACGGGTGCAGCATCACCACATCCGGCCCTTCGCCTCTTATTTCGTAAAACATCTCCGCATCATCGCTTCGTAGAATCATGCACACATTCTAACCGTCAGAGCAGATTCGCGCTCTCCTACCCTATAATGATTTAGCAAAGGAGTGGGGATGCGGGTTCTGATCACGGGCGGCGCCGGATTCATCGGCTCCCACCTGGCCGACTCCTTGCTCCGCCAGCATCACCAGGTCGCCGTGCTGGACGATCTCTCCACCGGCTCGGCCGCGAACATCGCAGCATCTCCTCGCCCATCCCGCATTCACCTTTCACCGCGATACCATCTTCAACCGCGAGTTTCTCGCTTCCCTTATTGCGGACAGCGAGTTCGTCTATCACCTCGCCGCCGCCGTCGGCGTCAAGCGCATCATCGAAGCGCCGGTCGAGACGATTGAAACCAATGTCGCCGGAACCGAGCTGCTGCTGCGCCTGGCCGCCGGACAATCGCGGCGGGTTGTGCTCGCCTCCAGCTCCGAGGTCTACGGCAAGTCCGCCTGCCTGCCCTTCCGCGAGGATGGCGATCTTTTGCTCGGAGCGACCAGCCACACCCGCTGGAGCTACGCCTGTTCCAAGGCGATCGACGAGTTTCTCGCCCTCGCCTGGCATCGCCAGTGCCGCTTGCCGGTCACCATCGTCCGGCTCTTCAACACCGTGGGTCCGCGCCAGAGCGGCCGTTACGGCATGGTGCTTCCCACTCTCGTCCACCAGGCGCTCGCCGGCCAGGCCCATCACCGTCTACGGGAGCGGCGAGCAGTCGCGCTGCTTCACTCACGTCTTCGACATCGTTGAAGGCCTCACCGCAGTCGCCCACCATGACTCGACCATCGGCGAAATCTATAACCTCGGCAGCACCTCGGAGATCAGCATCAATCAGCTCGCGCAATTGGTGTTGCGGGCCACCGGCTCCGGCAGCTCCATCGTTCACGTCCCGTACGAGCAGGCCTACGCACCCGGCTTCGAGGATATGCAACGCCGCCTGCCCGATATCGCCAAGGCCCAGGCCGCCTTCAACTTCCAGCCGCGCCGCAACCTCGACCAGATTCTGGCCGACATCATCTGCCGATCTGCGCAACGCCTCGATGCCGCCGCGTCGGCGGTCGCGCCAGCTTCTTAAGAAAATTTGCTCAGCTGTCCCAAAGCGGAATCGTCTTCCAAAATGGCTTCATTAGGATGAGACTGCCTCGCCCATCTGCCGCGAATCGACGCGGCCGCCGCGGAAAAGCATGGTACATCTGGGATGTGAGCAGCCTCTCCACAATCCGGCTCCCGCGCTTCCACTGCCCGCCCCACGCTCTCATCCGGCGCGAATCGCCAGCCTACACTGCGCTACATTGCACGCCAGCCGATCCTGAATCGCGACCAGAATACCTACGGTTACGAATTGCTCTTCCGCTCCGGCCCTGACAACTTCTTCCAGTGCCAGCGACCCTGACCAGGCCACCTGCCAACACCATCGACTTTTCCCTGCTCTTCGGTTCCACGGCGCTCACCGGCGGCCACCCCGCATATCATCAATTGCACCCGCAACGTCCTGCTGCGCGACGTCATCACCCTGCTGCCGCGCGACCGCATCGTGGTTGAGGTGCTGGAGGATGTGCTCGCCGACGAGGAGATCCTCGCGGCCTGCGATCGCCTGCGCCGCGCCGGCTATCTCATCGCGCTCGATGACTACGTTCCCACTCCTGACACCATGCGCCTGTTGCCCTTCGCGGACATGGTCAAGGTGGACTTTCTGGCCACCGACGCAGCGCGCCAGGCCGGCATCGCCGCCGATATGCGCCGCCGCGGCATCCGGCTGCTGGCGGAAAAGGTCGAGACCCGCGAGCAATTCCAGTTTGCCCTGCGCCTCGGCTATCACTACTTCCAGGGATATTTCTTCTGCAAGCCGCAAACGCTCACCATGCAGGATATTCCCTGCTCCAAGCTCTCCTACATTCAGGTGCTGAGCATCGCCAACCGCGAGTTCTATGACGTGGACGAGTTGGAGCAGGCCATCCTGCGCGAGCCTTCTCTCTGCTACCGCCTGCTGCGCTATCTGAACTCCGCGGCCTTTGGACTGTTTCCCGTCCGTTCCATCCGGCACGCGCTCTCGCTGTTGGGCCAGCGCGAAATCCGCAAGTGGGTTTCGATCGTGGTGGCCATCTCCATCGCCGGCGACCGCCCCGGTGAGTTGATCTCCAGCGCGCTGACCCGCGCGCGCAGCCTGTGAGGCTCTCGCCGACCTCTCCGGAGATGGACTCCAGCGGTGCATTCATGGTCGGGATCATGTCGCTGATGGATGCAATCCTCGACTGCCCGATGGAGGTGGTGATCTCGCAGCTCCCGCTTACCGCCGAGTGCAAGGACGCGCTGCGCGGCGAGGAGAACGCTCTCGGCAAACTGCTGCGGCTGGCCATCTGCTGCGAGCGCGGCGCATGGGAGGAGATATCCGCCATCGCCGCGGAGCGCGGACTGCCCGAGGATACGATCTGGGACATTCACCGCGAAGCCTGCCGGTGGAGCAGCGAGATTCTGCAGGGAAAACAGCTCGCAGCCAGTAGAAGCTATGGTGCCGGGCTCGCGCTTTGCCCGCGGCTCTTTGCCGGGAAGCGCCGCCGGATTTTCATGGGTACGCTCGCGGAATCGCGCGCTCATTCCGCTCGGCCAGCGAAACCGCCGACTCGCCAAAGCGATCGCGCAGCGCATCGACGGCATGTCATCGCCTGCTTCAGCCGCGTCTCCTGCGCGCTGGCCAGCAAATCCATCTGTCCGCTGCCGGCTTCCAGCGCGCTGGCCTGCACCCCGAGCAGACGCACGGCGCGCCCCGTTTCCCAGTTGGCGCGGAACAACTCGCGCACAATCTCCAGCACCTCGGCGTCCAGTTGGGTGGCGCGCTCCAGGGTGTGCCCGCGGGTGTAGGTGGTGAAGTCCGAGTAGCGCAATTTGATCTGCACCTTGCGGGCGTGCAGTTGATGTTCGCGCAGGCGGCGGCAGACCATCTCGGTCAGCCGCGCCAGCATGGACTGCCAGCGCCGCCGGGTCGCGCTCGTCGCGGTTGAAAGTGTGCTCGTGGCTGATGGACTTCGGCTCATCGTTGCGCGCCGACCTCCTCGTCATACCATCCGCCGGCGTCGTGTCCGCGCGCCTTTTCGATCAGCGCCGCCAGTCCGTCGCCGATCTTTCCTGCCCAGCGCGGCTTCGGTGAGCGCGGCCAGTTCGCCGATGGTGCGCACGCCGCACTGCGCGCAGGCGTTCCTCGGTGACCTTGCCCACGCCGGGCAACCGCCGCACGTCGAGCGGCGCAAGGAAGCTGGCTTCCAGGCCCGGCAGAATCTGCAGCACGCCGTTGGGCTTGGCCTGGTCGCTGGCAACCTTGGCGACCACGCGCGCGGTGGCGATGCCGACCGAACAGTTCAGCCGCGTCTCGCGCTTCATGGTTTGGTGCAGTAAATCCGCGGCTTTCATCGCCGGTCCGTGCAGCCGCTCGGTGCCCGTCATGTCAAGATAGGCTTCGTCGATGGAGGCCATCTCCACCGCCGGAGTGAACTGCAGGAGCACGCGCCGCACCGCCGCCGACGATTCGCGGTAGCGCTCCGGATGGCCCTCGAGGAAGACTGCTTGCGGACAGAGGCGCGCGGCCTCGCGCAGCGGCATCGCCGAGTGCACGCCGAACTTGCGCGCCGCGTAGGAGGCGGCCGCCACCACGCCGCGCTGATCGGCGCGTCCGCCCACGACCACGGGCTTGCCCTTCAGCGAAGGATCGTACAGCTCCTCCACCGAGACAAAAAATGCGTCCATATCGACATGGAAGTAGGTGCGCAGCATAAACCGGCTGTCACCGATTGTAGACCCGGGCGCGGCTAAGGATTCACCAAACCGGCAATCGTTTGCGGAGCGGAATTTACTGGTTGAGCAATCGTTTGGGAGGTTGCGCAAGGATTGACAGGAAAGTAATCCGCCGGCCTCAAACGATTGCCTGAAAGGTATATGGTCACACGCAAAAAACCACCCGGAGTGATTCACTCCGGGCGGCTTGTCTTGAAGATGAACTGCAATTCTACTTAGTGGCAGCGGGTTTGGACTGATGACCGTTCACCAGTTCATCGGCGAGTGCGTCCGCGTGATAGATCTTGCGAATCGATTCCAGGATGGCGCGCGAGTCCACGGAGACGGCTCGGCCCTGCCGGTCGTCGTAGGCGAAGTCCCACGACAGCGACTCGATGTTGCCGTCGAAGATGATGCCCACCACTTCGCCCTTCCGGTCCACCGTCGGCGAACCCGAGTTGCCGCCGATGATGTCCGAGGTGTGGACAAAATTCAGCGGCGTCTTCAGATCGAGCTTGCTCTTGGCGTCCTCCCAGCTCTTGGGCAATTCGAAGTCGCCCTTGTTGCCGTTGGCGGCGGCGTGTTCAAAGGCTCCGCCCATGGTGGTGTAGGGCGCGATGGACTTGCCATTCTGCCTCGTAGCCCTTGATGGTGCCGTAGCTGAGGCGCAGGGTGAAGGTCGCGTCGGGATAGCTGTTGGTTCCCTGCACGGCGAAGCGCGCCTTGGCGATGCGGGTCGAGTTGAGGCGAAGGACGGCGTCCACCTTGTCGTCCTACTGCTTGCGCAGTTCGCGGGCGCGGGGATCGATCTCGCGCATCAGCACGATCAGCGGATCGGTGCTTGCGTCGACGGCGGTAACACCGCCTTCGTAGAGTTGCTTGCGCACCGCTGGGTCGTCCAGCTTGCTGCCGTCGATGTATGCTTTGGCGGCTTCGGCGGGAGTCTTGCCGTTGAGCGCGCGCTGCACCGTAGGATCGCTCGGCGCCGAGTTTATCCCGCATCTACGGTGAGCGACTCGGTGAGCGTGGCAACGTCCAGCGAGCGATAGACGGGAGCGGCGGAGAACAACTGCTGTTCGAGCGAGGGCAGGCGCGCATCGGTGTATTCGCGCAGACGCTGCGAATTCGGCTTCTGCTTTTCGGCGGTCACCCGCACCAGGGTACGGGCATAACGCGCGAGCGCGGCATTGAAGCCCAGGCCGCGCTCGACGAACGTGTACGGGAAGAAGAGCTGCTTGCGGACCTCCACGGCCTTGGCAACTTCATCCCACGCCGAGCCGTAGGCGGCCTTGAGCTTGGGATCGGCATCGACGGCGGCGCGCAGCTTCTGCTCGGCGGCGGCTTTGCTTCGCCATCAGTTCGTTGTCGTCCAGTCCGTCGAGGCGTCCCTTGTAAGCCTTGAGCGAGTTCTCCACGCCGAAGATATCGTCGCCGGCGACGCGCGCATTTTCCGCCGACTGCGCGGCGTACTCATGCAGCACTTTGTCGCGGCGGGTCAGCAGGTCAATCACGAAGGGGGTCTGCACATCCTTGAGGAAGTTCAGCTCGGCCATGGTGAGCTGGCGCTCGGTGCCGCCGGGATTGCCGGAGACAAAGACCAGGTCGCCGTCCTTGGTTCCGGTGGGCGACCACTTGAGATAGTCGTCCAGGTGCACCGGCTTGCCGTTTTCATAGACGCGGAAGTAGGTGATGTCGAGGTCGTAGCGCGGATACTCGAAGTTGTCGTGATCGCCGCCGAAGAAGGCCATCTGCGCCTCGGGGGCAAAGACCACGCGCACGTCGGTGTACTTTTTGTACTTGTACAGGTTGTACATGCCGCCGGCGTAGAGGGTCACGACGTCGCAGCGCAGGCCGCTTTTCTCCGCGCACTCCTTCTCGATGGCGGACATCTTCTCGGCGCTGTGCCTGGGCGCCGCTCGGCATCGCTCATGCCGGGCTTGGCAGCGCCCTGCACGGCGGCGGTCACATCCTGAATGCTGAACCAGGACGTCGAGTTCGAGGTCCGGACACTTGCCTTCGTCGGCCTGGGTCTTGGCGTAGAAGCCGGTCTTGATGTAATCCACCTTTTCGGTGGAGAGCTGCTGCAGGCAGACGCGGCCAACGTGATGATTGGTGAAGGTGAGTCCGTCGGCGGAGACGAACGAACCCGAGCCGCCGTTGTTGAAGCGCACCGAGCCGAGACGCAGATGATCGAGCCAGGGATCGGTGACGGTGAAGT
Organism: uncultured Acidobacteriota bacterium; assembly: GCA_963737175.1. Classification (GTDB taxonomy): domain Bacteria; phylum Acidobacteriota; class Terriglobia; order Terriglobales; family Acidobacteriaceae; genus TOLSYN. The sequence goes on from CAVTRQ010000024.1 coordinate 19,065, forward strand.
TGTAATCCTTCTTGAGCTGCTCTTTGGGGGCCTTGTTGAAGAGCCACATGCCTTCGTCGGCGGTGGAGAAGCGTCGCCAGACTGCAGAGCAGACGCAACGATGGCGAGAATGCGACGATTCATTGCTAACTCCTGGGGTGAATCAGCAAACTGGACATGATAACAGGAGGCGAAGGCGAAGAAGAGAGGAGAAGCGGATTCTAAGACGGGAGCACGGAAGTTGTGAGTCGGTGGCGGAAGGGCCTATGGAGCTGGGCTGCATAGCGACGACGAGAGCAGCGGCGAGGCACGTCAACTCTGGAGCCCCTCTAAGACGAGGAGAGATCCGCACTCGCCCCCTACGCGCTTGGCAGCGTGTGGGCTGCGACGGATATCGCCCCGACTGCAGGCGCGGGCTCCCACATTCGCCACCTGCGGGCGGATGTGGGCCACCTGATTTACTACCGCCCTTCACCGATTGGATGGGTTGGCGTCCTGCGGGAAGGGTGAGCCGCTCTCGCGGTCGTGGCTTCGCTCCCCAATGAACGGCGACAGCACGTCGTTCGTGTTGGAGGACGGGTTGGCGGCCTGCGGAAATGGCGAGCCGTTATCGAAGTCGTGGCGCTGCCGGATTGATGACGACTCCAGGTTCGTGCCGTTCTGGCTGACGGCCATGGAAGGTGGCAAGTTGCTCTGATCCACTACCGCCGGTGCGCTCTCCTCGTTTGCCAGCGCCGGGTTCGCGCCCTGCGGAAACGGTAATTGCGATTGCTGGCCTACGGCCATGGTAGCGATGAGTAACAGCGCTGCAAGCACTCCAAACGTACTTTTCATAACCAACTCCTTCCGGCTTCATCCACCCTGTTTCGCCGCAGGGGAATTCAGAGGCACACCTGCATCCTGCGTCAGTGTTATGGGTGTATGAATCGCTCGACTCATACGATTGTGGCTCTATCGTTATGGATGCATGGGTGCGGAAAAAAGCAGATTCGCGGGCCAGGGGTCGCACGCAGGAGAGCAGCCATGCGGAGCAAAATTCAAAGGAGCGGCACGGGGCCGCTCCTTTGGTTGTTTCGACAACTGGCCAGGCCCTAGCGCAAGGCGTAGCTGGAGAGCACCTTCATGTAGTTGGCGCGCTGGAAGGCTTTGGGGTTGGGGACGTTCTTCTGGCTCATGCTGCCCTGCATCTGCTTGACGCTTTCGTACTCGTGCTTTTCCAGCCAGGCTTCGAGCTGATTGCGCAGCGGGCGCAGGTAGCCGATGCCGTTCTGCAAGAGAGCCGAGGCGAGCATGGGTGACCTTGGCACCGGCCATCATCGACTTGACCACGTCTTCCGCCGTGTGGACACCGCCGGTGATGGCGATGTCGGCGTGGAGGTGACCGTAGAGGATGGCCGCCCAATGCAGGCGGAGCAGCAGTTCGCTGCTGTTGGAGAGAGTGAGCGCTGGGCTTGACCTCAAGCGCGTCGAGATCGAAGTCCGGCTGGTAGAAGCGGTTGAAGAGAACGATGGCGTTGGCTCCGGCGGCCTCCAGGCGCTGCGCCATGTTGGCGAAGGAGCTGAAGAAGGGACCGACCTTGACCGCGACCGGAATGGTGACGGTGTGGCGGACCTCCGTAACCAGGTCGAGATAGAGTTTTTCCATCTCGTCCGGAGCTGGAGCGCGGGATCGGCGGGAATGAAGTAGACGTTCAGTTCGATGGCATCGGCGCCGGCCTGCTGCACGTCGCGGGCGTAGCTGACCCAGCCTCCGCGCGAGACGCCGTTGAGCGAGGCGATGACCGGAATCGAGACGGCCTGCTTGGCCAGGCGAATGTGTTCGAGGTAGCCGTCCGGGCCGATGTTGTAGTTGTCGAGATCGGGAAAGATCGAGGTGCTCTCGGCGCTGACATCGGAGCCGTCCCAGAGAAAGCGGTCGAGTTCATTGGACTCGACGTTGATCTGCTCCTCGAAGAGTGAGTGGAGAACGACGGCGGCGGCGCCGGCGTCCTCCATGTGGCGCAGATTCGCGATCTCCTTGCACAGCGGCGAGGCGGCGACGACGAGCGGATTGCGAAGCTTAAGTCCAAGATACTTGGTGGAGAGATCGATCATTATTGAACTCCTTTTCCGGCGGGTGCAGCCGTGGCTTGAGCGGCGGCGGCGGCAGCGGAAGTCTGCGCCAACGCCTCGTAAGCCTTCCAGCGGTCGACGAGCATCCTTCTGGGCTTCGTCGAGGAGAATCTTTGCAGCCTCCGGGTTGCTCTGGCGAAGCATGGTGTAGCGAGTTTCATTGTAGATGTAGTGCTCGAGCGGAATGCTGGGCGCACGGCTGTCCAGGACAAAGTTGGCATGGCCGGGCGCGGCATCCGGGTTATAGCGGAAGAGCGGCCAGTGTCCACTCTGCACGGCAAGCTTCTGCTGCTCGAGTCCGTGCACCAGGTCGTAGCCGTGGGCGATGCAATGGCTGTAGGCGACGATGATCGACGGACCATCGAAGGCTTCCGCCTCGTTGAAGGCCTTGAGGGTTTGCGTGTCACTGAAGCCCATGGCGATGCGTGCCACATAGGCCGGGTAGCTGGCATGGCGATGAGCGCAAGATCCTTCTTGGGATCGCGCCTTGCCGCCGGCGGCGAACTTGGCGACGGCCCCGCGCGGAGTCGATTTCGACATCTGGCCGCCGGTGTTGGAGTAGACCTCGGTATCGAGGACCAGGACGTTGACGTTGCGACCCGAGGCCAGGACGTGATCGAGGCCGCCGAAGCCGATGTCATAGGCCCAGCCGTCGCCACCGACGATCCAGACTGACTTGTCGACCAGCTTGTCGGCAACGTCAAGCAGGGCGCGGGCTTCCGGCAGATCGATGCGCTGCCAAGGCCTGCTTGAGCTGGACCACGCGCTGGCGTTGCGCGGCAATCGCGGCTTCGCTGCGATCGGATTTCGCGAGCATGGCTTTCACCAGTTCTTCGGGCAGCATCGCCGGCGAGGCGGACCAGCAACTCGCGCGCGTACTCTGCGATTCTTGTCGATCGAGAGCCGGATGCCAAGACCGAATTCGGCGTTGTCTTCAAAGAGCGAGTTGGACCAGGCTACGCCGCGGCCATCGTTGTTGAAGGCGTAAGGCGTGGTGGGCAGATTGCCGCCGTAGATCGAGGAGCAACCGGTGGCGTTGGCAATGACCGTGCGATCTCCGTACAGCTGCGTGAGCAGCTTGATATACGGAGTTTCGCCGCAGCCCGCGCAGGCGCCGGAGAACTCGAAGAGCGGCTGCAGGAGTTGCACGTCCTTGACCTGGGTGACGCGAAAGCTGCTCGCGCGGAGTCTCCGGCAGGGTGAGGAAGAAATCCCAGTTGCGCGCTTCGCGCTCGCGTAGCGTCAGGCTGCGGAACCATGTTGATGGCCTTGTGCTTGGCTTCGCTCTTGGACTTGGCCGGGCAGGCCTCGACGCAGAGAGCGCAGCCGGTGCAGTCTTCCGGCGCAACCTGCAGGGTGTACTTGAAGCTGGCGAAGTTCTTCCACTTGGGTTCGGCGGACTTGAAGGACTCCGGGGCCGAGGCCAGCAGATCGCTGGGATAGACCTTGGCGCGGATGACGGCGTGCGGGCAGACCAGCACGCACTTGCCGCACTGGATGCAGAGCTCCTCGTCCCATGTCGGGAATCTCCAGAGCGATGTTGCGCTTCTCCCACTGCGCGGTGCCGGTGGGATAGGTTCCATCGACGGGCATCTTGCTGACCGGAAGATCGTCGCCATCGCCGAAGATCATGGGCGCCAGCACGTTCTGCACGAAGGCAGGAGCCTGGGCGGGAACCGGCGGACGAAGTTCGACGGTGCTGGAGGTCTGGGCAGGAACCTCGACTCGATAGAGATGCTCGAGGGTGGAATCGACGGCGGCGAAGTTCTTCTGCACGACGGCTTCGCCGCGCTTGCCGTAGGTCTTCTTGATCGCCTTCTTGATGGCGTCGATGGCCTCGTCGCGAGGCAGCACGCCGCTGATGGCGAAGAAGCAGGTCTGCATGATGGTGTTGATGCGCTGGCCCATGCCGGTTTCCTTGGCCACGCTGTAACCATCAATGACGTAGAACTGCAGCTTCTTGCTGATGATCTGCTGCTGCACGGGGCGGGGCAGTTGATCCCAGACCTCATCCTTGCCGAACTGGCTGTTGAGCAGGAAGACCGCGCCTTCGTCGGCGTGCTTGAGCACGTCAACGCGCTCCAGGAAGCTGAACTGGTGACAGGCGACAAAGTTGGCGCGCGTGATCAGGTAGCTGGAGCGGATGGGCTTGGGGCCGAAGCGCAGGTGCGAGGTGGTGATGGAGCCGGACTTCTTCGAGTCATAGACGAAGTAGCCCTGGGCGTAGTTTTCCGTGTCTTCGCCGATGATCTTGATGGAGTTCTTGTTGGCGCCCACGGTGCCATCGGCGCCGAGTCCGTAGAAGAGCGCGCGAACGGTGCTGGGATCTTCGGTGGAGAACTTGGGATCGAAGGCGCAGCGAGTTGTGGGTCACGTCGTCGTTGATTCCGACGGTGAAGTGATTGTGCGGCGACCGGCTTGGCAAGATCGTCGAAGACGGCCTTGACCATGGCGGGAGTGAATTCCTTGGAGGACAGACCGTAACGGCCGCCGACGATGCGGGGCATGGCGGCGATTTTACCGGCGGCGAGGCTCTCGGCCAGGGCGGTCAGAATCTCCTGATAGAGCGGCTCGCCGAGGGAGCCGGGTTCCTTGGTGCGGTCCAGCACGGCGATGGTGCGCACCGTGGCGGGAAGCGCGGCGAGGAAGTGCTCGACGGAGAACGGACGGAACAGGCGAACCTTGAGGACGCCGACCTTTTCTCCCTGGGCGACCAGATAGTTCACGGTCTCCTCGGCAACATCGCAGCCGGAGCCCATGAGAATGATCACGCGATCGGCATCCGGTGCGCCGACGTATTCAAAGAGCTTGTACTGGCGTCCGACGACCTGCGGCGAAGCGGTCCATCGCCTTCTGCAGAATGGCGGGCACGGCGAGGTAGTAGGGATTGACGGTCTCGCGCGCCTGGAAGTAGACGTCCGGATTCTGCGCGGTGCCGCGCAGCACGGGACGGTCCGGCGAGAGCGAGCGCGACGCGGTGCTGGCGGACGAACTCCTCGGGCAGCATGGCGCGCATATCGTCCATGGTGAGCTGCTCGACCTTGGCGACCTCGTGCGAGGTGCGGAAGCCGTCAAAGAAATGCACGAAGGGAACGCGCGATTCGAGGGTTGCGGCCTGCGCGATGAGGGCGGTGTCCATGACCTCCTGGACATTGTTGGAGGCCAGCAGCGCCCAGCCGGTCTGGCGGACGGCCATGACGTCCTGGTGATCGCCGAAGATGGACAGGCCCTGGGCGGCGATGGAGCGCGCCGCTACGTGAATGACGCACGGGGTAAGCTCGCCGGCGATCTTGTACATGTTGGGAATCATGAGCAGCAGGCCCTGCGACGAGGTGAAGGTGGTCGCCAGACTTCCGCCCTGCAGGGCTCCGTGGAGGCGCCGCGACGGCGCCGCCTTCGCTCTGCATTTCCATCACCTGGGGAATCGAGCCCCAGATGTTGGGCTGGCCGTCGGAGGACCATTGGTCACTGAATTCGCCCATGGGCGGACGACGGAGTGATGGGGTAGATGGCGATGACTTCGTTAGTCTTATGCGCGACGTATGCAGCGGCTTCGTTGCCGTCGACGGTCACTTTAATCCGATTCATGAATCGGTCCTCCAGGGAATTTGGCGGAAATTGCAGGACAGAACCACTCGGGAGTTTGGTAACCAGAGCTGATTTTGCGCTTTTTCCCGCCTGCGTCTTGATTCGCAACGGTCATTCGACTACGGCAGAGCCGAATTAGGCTGTGACATATCTCACAGAATGCAGAAAAATCGGTCGTAGGGGCGGAAAGAGGGTTGGGAATAGGGTGGAAGTGCCGCCCCTGACCGTTTTGCGTTGCCCAAGACGCCGGAATCACCCCGAGGCACGGGAGGAAAAAATGCGCGTGGCAGAGTGCGGGCGGCATACGGAGGCGTCGCTGGCTGCGATGGCAGGAGCGATTCGGGTACAATCGAGTTTTCCGGGAAATTCTCGCATCCGGCTTAATCCAGCTCTTCGGGATCCGCCTTGATCACTCAGTTTGCGGCTATGATCGCGCTCACACCACGGCCCAGCCCGGTTGTGCAGTTCCTGCAGAAGCAGACTAACCCTGCATTCAAGGGGCTGTACCACGCCAACGGCTTCGACCTGGCCTGCTGATTCCCTACTTCATCGTGCTGGTGATTCTGGCCGCCTACGGCTTCCATCGCTATCAGCTTGTTTGGATGTACTACAAGAATCGCAAGAACAAGACGACGACGCCAAAATCGACCTTTCCGCAGTTGCCGCGGGTGACCATCCAGTTGCCCATCTTCAACGAGCAGTTTGTGGTGGACCGGCTGGTGGAGTCGATCTGCAAGCTGGAGTATCCGCGCGAGCTGCTGGATATTCAGTTGCTGGACGACTCGACCGACGAGACGGTGACACGTGGCCGCCGACGTGGTGGCACGCTACCGCGCCCTGGGACACGACATCGTTCACATCCACCGCACCGACCGCACCGGCTTCAAGGCGGGCGCGCTGGAACATGGACTGCAGAGCGCCAAGGGCGAGTTCGTGGCCATCTTCGACGCCGACTTCACTCCGCCCAGCCGACTGGATCATGAAGGTGATTCACCACTTTGCCGAGCCCAACATCGGCATGGTGCAGACGCGCTGGACGCACATCAACCGGCACTACTCGTTCCTCACCGAAGTGGAGGCGATCCTGCTGGACGGGCACTTTGTGCTGGAGCACGGCGGACGCTCGCGCGCGGGAGTCTTCTTCAACTTCAACGGCACGGCGGGGATGTGGCGCATCCGGGCGATCGAAGAGGCGGGCGGCTGGCAGCACGATACGCTGACCGAAGACACCGACCTGAGCTATCGCTGCCAGTTGAAGGGCTGGAAGTTCCTCTACCTGCAGGACGTGGAGTGTCCGGCGGAGCTGCCGATCGAGATGACGGCCTTCAAGACGCAGCAGGTGCGCTGGGCCAAGGGCTTGATTCAGTGCTCGATCAAGGATCTTCCCAGGCTGATGAGGTCGAAGGTGAGCCTGCGGGAGAAGATCGAGGCGTGGTACCACCTGACGGCGAATCTGAGCTACCCGCTGATGATCATGCTCTCCGTGCTGCTGCTGCCGGCGATGATCATTCGCTTCTACCAGGGCTGGTTCCAGATGATGTACATCGACGTGCCGCTGTTTTTGGCTTCGACGTTTTCCATCTCGAGCTTTTACCTGGTCTCGCAGAAGGAGCTGTATCCCGGCGCGCTGGTGGAAGACATTTTTTTACCTGCCGTTCCTGATGGCGCTGGGAATCGGATTGACGATCACGAACTCCAAGGGAGTGATCGAGGCGCTGATGGGGAAACAGTCGGCGTTTGCCCGCACCCCGAAATACAGCGTGCAGAGCAATGGCCAGAAGAGCGCTGCGGTGCAGGCCGCCCGGAAATACCGCAAGCGCCTGGGCGCGATTCCCTGGATCGAGCTGGCGGTCGGCTGCTACTTTGCGATGACGGTGTGGTATGCCATTAGCAACGAAAACTACATCACGGTTCCCTTCCTGATACTGTTTGTGTACGGCTACTGGTACACGGGACTGATGTCGCTGTTGCAGGGACGCTTGTGGTTCGGGGGCGGCGGCTCGGGCAGCAATGCGGAAGAACATAGTAAGCCCTTCCCGGTCGGAGTTTAACGCTGCTGGAGTGCAATGGATTCAATGAGAGCTTTGAAGGTCGTCCTCTATTCGACGCTGGTGATTCTGGGCCTGGCCTTTCTCTACGGAATTTCGCCGATCCGTCCGGTTCGCGAAGTCTTTGGCTTCACCACGATTGACGCGCCCAAGCAGCAGGTTTGGCGGGTGCTGACGAACTTCAACGCCTACCCGCAGTGGAATCCGTTTTACACGCAGATCGACGGCGCATGCCTGGCAGGCTCACATCTCCACGTACAGGTGCAACTGGCGGCGCGCACGTGGAACTATGCGCCCGATATCAAGACGGTTGTACCGGCGGGCGAGTTGGTCTGGAGCGAGCCATTGATTGTGCCGGGCTTCTTCGACAGCGAGCAGCAATTTGTGCTGGAAAGCACCGACAGCGGACAGACGCGCTTTGTGCAGCATAGCCGTTACTCCGGCGCCCTGGTGCCCCTGCTGATGGGGCTGTACGAGGCGGAGACCGAGGCTGGCTTCCGGCGCATGGACGAGGCATTGAAGAAGCGCGCCGAAAAAGAGACCACCGGCGAGAACGATGCCACCCCGGATGCGCAACTCTAACTGCGGCGAGATATCTTTTCGCCGCCTTACCGCTTTTCCTGCGCCTCTGTGGAAAACCGGGATTGAGCTGATGCAAATCGCATCGCTGTAACAAAACACCTCTTATTTCATCTTCTCCTTTCTAAGTCATTCATTCCATATGGCAATACTGCAACACCGGCCGAGGTGTGGTCCGCTGGCGTGTTGCAATACACCGCTATCGCACCTGTTGCGAATCATCACAATAAACGGGACCGTTGCCGTATCATCCCTGTTTTCTGCGAAGTAGCCATTCCGTCGTGTAATGGCCAGCAGAGTGCTTTTAGAGAGTGCGTACGCGGCAAGCCAAGAAGAAAAGCTTCCGCCGCGCAAATTCAAACAGAGCCCCACGGGGCGGAGGATCTGACAATGACGGTTATCCTAGTTCTCGCACTCTTCGTAGGTTTCCTGGTTGTTGAGCGCATCACCGGCAAGAAAGCTCCCGAATACGTTCTGCAGACCGCGCCTCATGCCGCAGCCGGTGCGCGGAAGGCTCAGCCCATCGTGGCGGGCTATGAGATTCCCGAACACCTCCGCTTCCATCAGGGTCATGCCTGGGCGCTGGGCGAGAGCCCGAATCTGGTTCGCGCTGGCATCGACGACTTTGCCGCCAAGCTGATCGGCAAGGCCGAGGAAGTCAGCCTGCCGCAACGCGGCCAGTGGATTCGCCAGGGACAGAAGGTTTGGAGCTTCCGGGTCAACGGTGAGTTGGTGGAGATGGTCTCCCCGATCGAAGGCACGGTCAGCGATGTGAACGACGAAGTGGTCCGCCATCCCGAGAGCCTGACCGCCGATCCGTACGGCAACAGCTGGCTTATGACCGTGCAGAGTCCGGACGCCAAGACTAACTTCCGCAACCTGCTCGGCGGCAACATGGCCCGCAACCTGGTGGCCGACAGCGCCAAGAGACTGGCCGCCTACGCGACGGAAGGAAACATGGCTCTGGCGCAGGACGGCGGCACGGCGCACGGCGAGATCGCCAAGCACCTTCCGGCCGGCAAGTACGTCGAGATCACCAAAGAGTTCTTCTTGGCCTGAACGACTGCTTGGTAAGGATTCTAGAAACCGAGAGTCCCGAACAACTCACCGGGGGGATCAAACCCCCCGGCTTTTTTGTGTCCGTAGATCGCAGCGCACAAGTAAAGCGCACAGCAGACTCCCGGGCAGCCGATGACCTGGGCTGCTTCGGAGACCGCTTCTTACTCCTCGGCTAGGCTGCCTTTAGCTTTTTGCTTTCTTCGCGCAACATAGCGCGCAACTTTTCGCGGAGTGCGGGCGTGTCCCGGTGTCCGTGATCGTGGACGGCGTGTTGTACGGCAATATTCAGCAGCTCTGCTTCGCCCAAGATCGCGATGTCGCAAGGCTCTTCGGCTAGAAACAAGCGGTAATCAATCCCCTTGCGTTTGCTCGCCATGGCTCACCCCTGTTGGCGGCTAGCTTAGTCTGCTTCCGCGACAAGTTCAACGCTGTTGCTCTCCTGGTGGATTTTGAAAGGCAATTCCGAAGTCAAAACCCGCTTCCGAAGCCATCCCATCGCCTTGAGCCGGTTGGTGAGCGGCTTTGGCGTCCCATCGCGGCGCTGCAACCGAGCGCGGCCCCGACTGCGGCGGGCCTGTCGTTTTTGCTTATTTACGCTTAAGTTTCCGCTCGCATCTGCCGATAT
>CAVTRQ010000025.1:0-66846 GCA_963737175.1 uncultured Acidobacteriota bacterium
CCCTACAGCGCCGGGCTGCTCGATGCCTTTCCCTCCATCCCGCGGCCGAAAGGTTCCGCTGACCGGCATTCCCGGCAGCCCGCCTGACCTGGCCCGGCCGCCGCTCGGCTGCCGCTTCGCCGCGCGCTGCCCGAAGGCCATGGACAGCTGCCGGACGGCGGCGGTCGATCTGTACGCCGTCGACGACGTGCTGGTTCGCTGCCTGCTCCAGCGCGAGAACGGAGCACTCGCCGGTGACTGACGCTGCCCCGCTGCTGCGTACCGAGGGTCTGACCAAGCACTTCGGCATCGGCGGCGGACTGCATCGCCAGTCGCTGCACGCGGTCGACGACGTCAGCCTGGACATCGGCGCGAGAGAGATCGTCGCGCTGGCCGGGGCGAGCGGCAGCGGCAAGAGCACGATCGCGCGGCTGCTGGCCCGCATCTACGAGCCCCACGGCCGGCGAGGTTTACTTCGGCGGGAGGCCGCTGTCGGCGGTCCGGTCGCGCTCGGACGTGCTGGCCTATCGCGCCGACGTGCCGATGGTGTTCCAGGACCCGTTCAGCTCGATCAACCCGGTGTTCAGGATCTCGCACGGCGTGCTGCGCAGCCTGAAGCTGCACCGGCCGGAGCTGTCGGCGGCGCGAGCGGATCGCGGAGGCCAGGCGGGTGTTGGGATCGTCGGGCTGTCCCCGGCTACGGACATCATGAGCCGTTACCCGCACGAGCTGTCCGGCGGTCAGCGGCAGCGGGTCGGCTTCGCGCAGGCGCTGGCGATGCGCCGAAAGCCGTTCCTGGCCGACGAGCCCGTGTCGATGCTCGACGTGTCGATCCGGATCGGGCTGCTGAACCTGATGAAGCAGCTGCGCGACGAGCAGGGGGTGTCGATCCTCTACATCACGCACGACATCGCGAGCGCCCGGTTCCGCCCGGTGGATTCCGTCTCGCTCTACCAGTTCTCCACCGACGTCTCGCAGCTCGTGCCCTATACCAGCGACGAGGCCCGGCTGGATGACGCTCTCGGTCATCTCCACCCCGGAGCCGCCACGGCTCTGTATGACGCCATCTATCTCAGTGCCATCTCGTTGCAGCGCCGCAAGGGGCGCCGGATCATCGTCCTCATCACCGATGGCGGTGACACCGCCAGCAAGACCGATTACCCGGAGGCGCTGCGCGCGGCACAGATCGCCGAGGCCATCATCTATCCCATCATCATGGTGCCCATCGAGGCCGATGCGGGGCGCGACACCGGCGGCGAACACGCACTCATCCAGCTCTCGCTCGATACCGGCGGCAAGTTTTATTACGCCTCTTCGCTGGCGCAACTCGACGAAGCCTTCCGCCAGATCAGCGGCGAATTGCGCACCCAGTATCTGCTCGCCTACTATCCGGCCAATCGGGTCGGAGGCGACTTCCGCCGCATCACCGTGGAGCTCACCGCCCAGGCCAAACAGCGTGCTCAGCGCGAGCTCGTAGTCCGCCACCGCGCCGGATATTACAACAGCAAAATCGAGTAAATCCTAGTGATCGTTCCATCCCTGGCGTTCTTGTCGCAAAACGCCATTCTCCGCGGAACTGGGCAACGATCTCCCCAGGCGCGCCTATGGCTGATACTGCCACAGGTCATTGAGGTAGCCTAGCTCCCCGTTCGAATCGAAACCGAAGCCACCGAAGAGCCAAAGATTGCCGCTAGCATCGATCCAACTGACGGCAACAGTCCGTCCTCCTGGGACATTGCTGGCGGCAGCGACGCCCTGCGTGCCGTAGATACCAGATTGGCCGCCATCGAGCGTGCCCACCGTACTGGACCCGCTCATCCAGGTCCAAGGCGTGGACGCCGTGGGGTTGAACTCCCAAAGGTCGTTGAGGTAGCCCAACGTCCCGGTCGAATCATAGCCAAGGCCACCAAAGAATCCGAGATTGCCTTTGCTGTCAACCCAGCTAGCGGAACCAACCCGTCCTCCGGGAAGGTTGCTGGCAGCGGGGACGCCCTGCGTGCCATAGTTTATGGCTGCGGATGTTGCGCTGTTGCTCCCACCCATCCAAGTCCACATTTTGAATGTGGGATCGAACCACCAGAGGTCGTCAAGGTAGCCTTCCTTCCCGGTCGAATCATAGCCAATGCCACCCATGAGCCAGAAACTGCCGCTGCTGTCAGTCCAAGCGGCGGTCGGAACCCGTCCTCCGGGAACGTTGCTGGCCGCAGGGGTGCCCTGCGTGCCATAGACACCGGCTTGGATGCCCGGCATGTCCCCGCCCATCCAGGTCCACATATTGCTTGTGGGGCTGTATTCCCAAAGGTCGTTGAGGAAAAAATCCACTCCGTCGCCACCGAAGAGCCAGAGATTTCCAGTGCCGTCGATCCAACCAACGGAACTGTCCCGCCCTCCAGGGATGTTGCCGGCGGCAGGGACGCCCTGCGTGCCGTAGACGCCTGGCAGCGGCGAGTATCCACCGTTCGTATTGGGCCCGTTCATCCAGGTCCAAGTCTTGGTCGTGGGGTTGTACTCCCAGAGGTCGTTGAGGTAGCCTGACACTCCGGTCGAATCGATGCCTCCGCCACCGAAGAGCCAAAGGTTGCCGCTGCCGTCGACCCAACTAACGGAGCCCCATCGCCCTCCTGGAATATTATGGGCGTTCGCGACCCCCGGAATGCCGTAGAAGCCCGTTGCGCCCTCCGTGCTGCTCCCGCCCATCCATGTCCACATATTGCTTGCGGGGTCGTACTCCCAGAGGTCGTTGAGGTCGCCTCCGATCCCGTTCGAATCAAAGCCTTGGCCACCGAAGAGCCAGAGCTTGCCGCTCTTGTCAATCCAATTAACGGCCAGCGAGCGGCCTCCTGGGACATTGCTGGCAGCAGCCACACCCAGCGTGCCATAGACGCCCTCTGCGGGCGCCCCCGCCGTCGGAACGGAACGCGTGTTGCTTCCTCTCATCCAAGTCCACACTTTGGACGTGGGGGTGGGCGGCGGCGTCGAGACAGTGATCTGCGCCGCGCCACTCTTCCCGTCATTTACGGATGTGGCCGTGACATTGGCCACCGTAGCCGAGGCTGGCGCCGTATATTTCCCGCTCTGATCAATCGCGCCGTTATCCACCGTCCATGACACGGCAAGATTGTAGTTTCCTGTTCCGGTCAGTGTGGCAGAGCACTGCGATGTCTGCCCGGTCTGGATACTTGCCGGTGCGCAGTTAACAGTCACTGCCGTCGGCTCGGTAGGACTAGGTGGCTGGGTAGGACTAGGTGGCTGGGTCGGCTGGGGGGATGGGGTCGACGATTTTCCACCTCCGCAAGCAACCAGCGCAAAGCAAGAAAGAATGAAAAGCGCGCAGAACGCAGAAGACAGAAGATTCAGACGAGGGCGCATGAAGGTCTCCCATTCGGCTTGGGTAGAAGTGAGTACCTTATCGTAGCCCATTCGTCTCGACTTTGGGCAGTAGCAGCGGATAGAATCAGCTTATGCCCTTCCGTCCAATCAGCAAGAGCAAGACGCCTCCGCCGGAGGAGACCTTCGAAGAAGCCGCCTACCTCAAGGCGCTCGGCGAAAAGCAGAAGCTCGTCAGCATCAAGCTGCAGGGCGGCGAGGTCGTGCGCGGCTGGATCGAGTACTACGACCGCAACATGCTGCGCCTGACCCGTGAGGGCGCGCCCAATCTTTTCATCTTCAAGTCGGAGATCATGTACATCGCCGAAGGTGAAATCAAAGCTCCGCGAGTGCGCCGCACCAAGGCCGCGCCGCCGCCGCCGATGCCGCTGAGCCGGAATCCGCCGAGTAGCATGACTGCTCCACGCTGCCGCCGGGTTTCTGCCCCAAGCCACGGCCATCGCCGTCGAAGCCGGCAAGCTGCTCTTGCCGTTCTTCGAGCGCCGCGTCGGCTTTGAGTACAAGGGAGACGCCGATCTGGTCACCGAGGCCGACCGCGCCAGCGAGCAGTTCATCGTCTCGCGCCTGCGCGCCGCCTGGCCCGAGCATGACATCGTCGGCGAAGAGGGCACGCGCGACAGCCACGGCGGCGGCTTCCGCTGGTATGTCGACCCGCTCGACGGCACCACCAACTTTGCCCACGGCTATCCGGTCTTCTGCGTCTCCATGGGACTGGAGTGCGAGGGGCAACTCATCGCCGGCATCCTCTACGATCCCACCCGCGACGAACTGTTTGCCGCCGCCAAGGGAAGTGGCGCGACGCTGAACGGCCGGCCCATTCATGTCTCCACCACCACCACCCTGGCCGAATCCATCCTCGGCACCGGCTTTCCCAGCTTCAAGCGCCACAAGAATCCGAACATCCACTTCTACCACCAGCTCACTCTGCGCTCGCATGGCATCCGTCGCGCCGGCTCGGCCGCGCTGGACCTCGCCAACGTCGCCGCCGGCCGCTACGACGGCTTCTGGGAGTTCAATCTGAACCCCTGGGATACGGCCGCCGGAGTCCTTCTGGTGCAGGAGGCCGGAGGCACGGTGACCCGCTTCGATGGCTCGCCGTTTCAACATCGACAGCCGCGAGACCCTCGCCTCCAACACCCTCATCCACCAGGAACTGCTCGCAGAACTTCCGCGAAATCTTTGCCGGACGCGGTCTTGAAGCTCTTCCCCCGGTCACCGGCTACAGCACCCGGCGCTAAGCACGCGTAAGCTCAGCTCTGGCCCCGACATTCCCGCCGCGCTTTTGCTACAATCATGGGTTCGCAGGTGGATCTATTCACCGCCAGGAAGAGGATCGTTCAAAAGCTTATGGCATACGTGATTGCAGAACCGTGTATCGGAACCAAGGACACTGCTTGTGTGGATGCATGTCCGGTGGATTGCATTCACCCCAAGAAGGACGAAGCCGCACTACGGCACCGAAGAGATGCTCTACATCGATCCGGTCGAGTGCATTGACTGTGGCGCTTGCGTCCCGGTTTGCCCCGTCTCGGCCATCTTCGCCGTCGACGACCTGCCGGAAAAGTGGAAGGAGTACACCGAGCGCAACGCCAAGTACTTCGGCCGCGAGGTCTAGCCGATCCAATGTCGAGCCGCTCCCCAGCGGCAGCCGTTGGGGGCAGCCGATTTGCTCGAATCAGCCGATTCTGCGGCTAGTCGATCCAAAGCCGAGCCGCTCCAGCGGCCTTGAAGTCCGGCCCGGAGCGCGTAACGTCGCGCCCACCCGGTGCGCCTTTCCAACTCCGTCTTCCACTCATCGCCGTCGTGCTGCCAACCAGAGCTCCTCGCCGCGCATCTCTCGTGTGTCGGCCCTCACACGGCTGACGCCTCATGGCGCATGCCCCATCTTCTCATTCCGCCGCTCGAGCCGCTTCCTCCGCCGGAGCAGCACCGCGGCCGATATGCGTTCGTGCGCGGCGTGGTGGCCGGGGCAGCCGATCTCGACCCCGCCGCCGTGCTCACCGCAACCGTCGCCGGGGCCACCTTCGGATACAGCGTAGGCTGGGTCGTGCTGCTTCTCCATCCCGGTGCTGTGGAGCGTCCTTTCGGTCTCCGCACGCATTGGCCGCGACTCGCGCAAGGGGCTGGTGGAACTGGTTCGCGAGCAGTACGGACGCAACTCGGCACTCGCGCTCGCCGTGGGAGTCTTCGCCGTCAACTTCGTCATGATCATCGGAGACCTGGTTGCGGTCAGCGATGCGCTCTCCATCGTCACCAACCAGTGGCGGGCGTTCTTCCTGGTGCCCTTGGCCTTCGTCGTCTGGTACATGCTCATCGTGGGCAACGCGCGCAAGAGCATGGAGCGGCTAGGATTGCTCTCGCTCTTCCTCATCGCCTATGTCGTCGCCGCCTGCTACACCGTGCATTCTCCGGTCGCAAGCTGGCCAGCGCCATCCTGCTGCCGCACATCGAGGCCACGGCGGCTTACTCGATGGCGGTCATCGCCGTCTTCGGCTCGCTGCTCACGCCGGATGTCATCGTCTGGCAGACCAGCTCCAAGCGCGATGTCCCGCGCTCGGCCCCGATCCTCCGCGTGACACCGAGTCGCACGTCGGAACCTTTGTCGCCACCCTGATTTCGCTCTCGGCCATCGTGGTGGCGGCCAGCTTTCACGTCGCCGATCCCTCGCTGATGACCACCCGCTCGGCCTCGCAGTCCCTGGCGTTTCTCGGCTCTGCCGGTCCGCTACTCTTTGCCCTTGGCATCCTCGGCTCCGGCATGGTCGCCCTGCCGCTGCTGGCCGCCTCGCTCTCGTTCAGCATCTCGGAAGCCCTAGGCTGGGAATCTGGTCTCAACAAGGAAGTCTGGGAGGCGCGCTACTTCTACATCGTCGATCTCCAGCATTCTGATCCTCTCGGTCGTCATCTCCCTGTTCGGAGTCAACACCGTCCAGCTTCTCTACTGGTCGCAGGTCGGGGCCGGAGCCCTGGTGGTTCCCATCCTTGGCTTCCTCCTGCTGCTAGGGCACAGCCGCAATGTGGTTCGCTCTGCCAACCGTCCTCTCGACGACTTTTGCCTCTGCTTCGCATTCGTCGCCATGCTCATCGCCAACGCCTTCTTCGTCTGGACCGAATGGATCGTGCCCCGTCTCTGAAGCCCGCCTCTGAAGCCTTCGCAAAATGGGATGCCGTGCAAGAAACAAACTCCCCAGCCCATTGTTTTCCAGTACTTTGCCCAGTGGTTGATCGGCCCGTTCGCAGCGTGATAGCTTCAGATGTTCGGATTTATCCGCGGCGGAGCTGGCACCGCCAGTTCGGCGAGGGGTTCCTCATCGCCCCGCGCCCACGTCGATTCCCATTGGTGAGGACACAATTACTCAATAAGGAGCAAAGCTATGCCTCTGGTTTCGATGCGGCAGTTGCTGGATGAGGCCGCCAAAGGCGGCTACGGCGTTGGTGCCTTCAACGTAAACAACATGGAACAGATCCAGGCCATCATGGACGCGGCGCGCGAAACCCAGTCGCCGGTGATCATTCAGGCTTCGCGCGGCGCACGCGCCTACTCGCAGGACAAGTTCCTCTATCACCTGATGCTGGCCGCCGCCGAACTCTACCCCGAGATTCCGCTGGTGATGCACCTGGATCACGGCAACAGCTTTGAAACCTGCAAGTCCGCCATCGACCTCGGCTTCACCTCGGTGATGATGGACGGCTCGCTGCTGGAGGATGGCAAGACGCCCGCCAGCTTCGAGCAGAACGTCGAAGTCACCCGCGCGCGTGGTCGAGCTTGCCCACCAAAAGGGTGTGACCGTCGAAGGCGAAATCGGCGTCCTCGGCGGCATTGAAGACGGACACGGCGCCGGCGGCAGCGGCCTCGACCACGTCACCGATCCCGACCAGGCGGTGGAGTTCGTCGCCAAGACCGGCGTGGACGCCCTGGCCATCGCCATCGGCACCAGCCACGGCGCCTACAAGTTCAGCAGCAAGCCGGATGGCTCGGTGCTCAAGATGGACGTGCTGCTCGCCATCCACAAGCGCCTGCCCAACGTCCACCTCGTCATGCACGGCTCCTCCAGCGTGCCCAAGGAGTTGCAGGACGTCATCAACCAGTACGGCGGCAAGCTGAAGCCGACCTGGGGCGTGCCGGTCGAAGAGATTCAGCTCGGCATCCGCAACGGCGTGCGCAAGATCAACGTCGATACCGACAACCGCCTTGCCATCACCGGCGCCATCCGCAAGGTCTTCGCCGAGACTCCGGAGAAGTTCGATCCGCGCGACTACATGAAGCCCGCCCGCGATGCCATGAAGAAGGTTGTCGCCCAGCGCATGACCCAATTCGGCCAGGCCGGCCACGCCAGCGACTACGCGCCAATCCCCATCGAGGAGATGAAGAAGCGCTACGCCGCAGAAGCCGCAGTCGCCGCAAAGTAAGAAGTAAATGTACCCGGATGAAAGCGGGTGAGAGCGGGTGCCCCATCCTAGCCATCTTTTGGCTAGGGTGGGGGCTTTGATCTTGCCGTTGTAGTTGCGGGTGGGGTCTTGGATCTCGTCGTGTCTAGGGTTGAGTCTTCGATTTCGCCATCGTGTTCACCGCCTGCAATTTCTTCAGCCGCCGCCCGGTCAAAAACACGTACTGAATCGCCGAAGCCAGGGTAAACGCCAACACTCCGTACAGCAGTACCTGCCGCGTCATCCACACCCACTCGTGCGGGTACAGCTTGGCCAGCAGGACAAAGAGTACCGCCGCAATCTGGCAGGCTGTGTTGATCTTGCCGAAGATGCCCGGACGGAAATCCCGCAGCCCCACCGTGTACAGCAGCGCCGAAATAATCAGGATGCCCAGGTCGCGCGAAAACACCATCACCGTGTAGCGCCACGGAATCATATGGCTCGCCGACATCACCAGGAACAGGGAACTCAGCAGCAGCTTGTCGGCAATCGGGTCCAGGTATTCGCCCAGCTTCGTCTGCTGATGCAGCAGTCGCGCCGCCAATCCGTCCAGTCCATCGCTGACCCCGGCAATTACCAGCAGCAGCAGCGCCGTCTGGTAGCGCCGCTCCACAATGCAGATGTTGATGAACGGGATGAAGAACAGGCGCAGCAGCGTCAACTGATTCGGGGTCGTCCAGAACTCATTTTTCAACGCTGTCTCCGCCGCCAAACACCTCGTCCACCCCGCGTCCGGCCTGGGCCGCAAAGCTCTCCGCCAGCGATGGCAACTCGCCGTCGACTGCATCCAGTTCCATCCGCTCCACCCGCTGCATGGGGAAGAACAAGGTCGATACGCCCACCGCCGCACCCGCCCGGATCTGCCGCGCCAGATCCTCCAAAGCCTCCAGCGGAACCGCGCGCAACTCCACTCCCGCCACCGCCAGCCGCAGCAGCACCCCAAAGTACTTCTGCCGCGGCGAGTGCAGCGTCAGCAGCACCCTGGAACCTTCGTCAAAGCCGGGCCATCGCATCTTGACTGATTCTCCGCAAGTTTCTCCGCAAGTGATTCTCCGCGAGCCGCCTCTATCCAGCCGCCGCTCGGTTTACTTCCGCTTCCAGCGCACGCCGTCCTTGGTGTTCTCCAGCACAATTCCCTGGGCCAGCAATTCATCGCGAACCGCGTCGCTGGTCTTAAAGTCCTTGGCCTTGCGCGCCTCGGAGTGCTTCGGCCACCAGCTCCTCCACCTGCGCATCGCTCAGCGCCGCGCTCTTGGCCATCTCCGCCGTCGCCGGGCTGATCTTTTCCTCCAGCCCTTCGGCCTTGGCCCACTCCACAATCGCCTTCACGTGCGCCGCGTCCTCGTCCACCAGCACGGCAAAAATCTCGTCGAACTTGCCCAGCGCACCCAGAATCGCGGCGATGTCGTCCTTCTTCACCTTGCCCTGGTCGGCGGCCGCGTTCACGTCGCGCACCAGGTCGAAGATCGCCGCCAGCGCCTGTGCCGTATTCAGGTCGTCGTCCAGGCTGGCGTGCATCTCGCGCACGCGCATTCTGCGCCAGCGCCGCCATCTCCGGATTCGCGCCCGCCTCCCAGCGCTCGGTCTCCAGCCGCAGCTTGAAGTTCCGCAGCCGCTCCACCGAGTTCGCCGCCTGCGTCAGTCCGTCGAAGGTAAAGTTCAGTTGCTTGCGGTAGGGAACCGAGGTCAGCAGCAGCCGGATCGACGAAGGCTTGTGTCCCATCAGCACCAGGTCGCGCAGGGTATAGAAGTTGCCCAGCGACTTCGACATCTTCTGCCCCTCCACCAGCAGGAAGCGCACATGCATCCAGTGCCGCGCAAAGGTCTTGCCGGTCAGCGACTCGCTCTGCGCGATCTCGTTCTCGTGGTGCGGAAACATCAGATCCTCGCCGCCCGCGTGCAGATCGAAGGTCTCGCCCAGATACTCCATCGCCATCGTCGAGCACTCGATGTGCCAGCCCGGACGCCCCGGCCCAATCTCGGTCTCCCAGCTCTGCTCGCCCTCTTTCGGAGCCTTCCACAGCGCAAAGTCGCGGGCGTCGTCCTTCTCGTATTCGTCGGCATCCGTGCGCCCGCCGCCGTCGGTGATCAGCCCCGCAAAGTCCTTCTTGCTCAGCTTGCCGTACTCGGGAAACTTGCGATGCGGAAGTACCACGAGCCGTCCTCGGTCTGGTAGGCGAACTCCCTTCTCCGCCAGCTTGCGAATAAACTTCGCCATCTCCGGCAATGTGCTCGGTCGCCCGCGAGATGCGCTCCGGCTGCTCGATTCCCAGCGTCTCCATGTCTTCCAGAAACGCCCGCTCGAACTTCTTCGTGTACTCGCCGATCGGCACTGCCGCGCTGGTTGGCGTTGCGGATGATCTTGTCGTCCACGTCGGTAATGTTCATGACGTGCATCAGCTCGAATCCGCTCTGGCGCAGGTAGCGGCGCAGCACGTCCACGGCGACAAACGTGCGGAAATTACCGATGTGGCCGTAGTCGTAAACCGTGGGCCCGCAGGCGTAGAAGCGAACCGTCTTGCCGTCGGCCGGAGCAAATTCTTCAATCCTGCCGCTAAGAGAGTTGAATAGATTCGAGCGCCATTATCTTCCTTCATCCCGAAAATCAAACCAGAACAGTGTACAGGTAGAAGCACACTGATTCTAAGGTCTGCTCTTCGCCGCCGCAATACGTCGCCATCTTCCGATTCTTCCCGCCTCGCACACTACGCCGCCATCCCGCCAGCCGTGGGCCGGAATCGCGCAGCGTAGATTGTGCATCGTCGTAGTGGGAGGAGAGATCCGTGCGTCCGATGCTGTCTCTGAGCTTCATTCCTCCGCCGCGCTTGCACCACGACCCCACCCTGCCGGTGCGAAAACTCGCCGTGCGCGTCTTCTGGCCGCGCTTCATCTCTCCGCGCGCCGAATTCGTCGGCTCTCCCTCGCTCGCGCGTCCCAACCTCTTCGCCGGCGACTAGTCTTCTTTCCTCCGCGTCACCCTGGCCGGGCTGCATTCCCCCATCGCCTGTTCGCGATGCCGGAGGCACAGCCCGTACCCCTTTGTATTGGCTTTCACCGAACCGTCCGCTTTCAGGAGGAACCCATGCCGCCCATGCCTTTGTCTCCCGCTCCCGCCGCCGGCCCTGTCCTTCGCACCAAGCTTCCCGGCCCCAATGCCCGAGCGCATCATCGCCGCCGATGCCCGCCTCATCTCGCCCTCCTACACCCGCGCCTACCCGCTGGTAGCCCAGCGCGGACGCGGCATCGTCATTGAGGACGTGGACGGCAACGAGTTCTTCGACTTCTCTGCCGGAATCGCCGTCACCTCCACCGGACACTGTCATCCCGAGGTCGTCGCCGCCATCCAGCAGCAGGCCGCCGAGCTGATTCACATGTCCGGCACCGACTTCTACTACCCGCAGTTCACCGAGCTCGCCGCCCGTCTCTCGCAGATCGCGCCCATGCCCGGCCCGCACCGCGTCCACTACGGCAACTCCGGCGCCGAGGCCATCGAGGCCGCGCTCAAACTCGCCCGCTACCACACCAGGCGCCAGTACATCATCGCCTTCCACGGAGCCTTCCACGGACGCACCATGGGCGCGCTCTCGCTCACCTGCTCCAAGGTCCAGCAGCGCCGCCGCTTCTCGCCGCATGCTGCCCGGCGTCGTCCACGTCCCCTATCCCAATCTCTACCGCCGTCCCGCCGGAAGCGATCCCGAGCAGTACGCCCGCGACACCGCCCGCTACATCGAAGACACGCTCTTCCGCACCGAGCTTCCGCCCGAGGAGTGCGCCGCCATCGTCGTCGAAGCCTTCCAGGGCGAGGGCGGATACCTTCCCGCGCCGTCCGCCTTTCTCCAGGAGCTGCGCCGCATCTGCGACAAGCACGGCATCCTGCTCATCATCGACGAAGTGCAGTCCGGCATGGGACGCACCGGCAAGTGGTGGGCCATCGAACACTCCGGCGTCGCTCCGGACATGATTGCCGTCGCCAAGGGCATCGCCAGCGGCCTGCCGCTCTCGGCGCTCATCACCCGCGCCGAAATCATGGACTGGGTTCCCGGCTCGCACGCCTCCACCTTCGGAGGAAATCCCGTCGCCATCGCCGCCGCCCTGGCCACCATCGACATCATCGAGCGCGAAGGCCTGCAAAACGCCCACGAGGTCGGCGAGCACATCCTCGCCCGCACCTACGACTGGCCGCAGCGACTGCCCCTCGTGGGCGACGTCCGCGGCCGCGGCCTCATGATCGGCATCGAGTTCGTCGCCGACAAACACACCAAGGCTCCCGCCGGAGAGCAGCGCGACCACATCGTCGAGATGGCCTTCGAAAAGGGAGTCCTTTTCCTCGGCTGCGGCGCCAACACCCTGCGCCTCTGCCCGCCGCTGATCGTCACCAAACAGCAGGCCGACATCGCCCTCGACGTCCTCGAAGACTGCATCCAGCAAAGTAGGCTCCGGCAAATACCAGCGCCCAAGCTGGGGCGCAGAGGTCGGCACATAAGGAAATTCCGGGTGGCCCATGTTAGCCAGATTTTGGCTAACGTGGGGCAGTTGACCCTGCAGTTGACTCTGCCTTCGCCGTGATCTGTGAGCCCGATGGCGACTAACGCTGGGCAGTTACCTCTGCCGTTGGTCTTATCTCACCGCCATCGCTGTATCATCAAAGAGATGCCTCCGATTCTCAACGCCCAATCTCTCGTCGAAAGCCTTCGGCGCTGAGCCGCTCTTCCGCAACGTCTCCTTCACGGTCAACGAGCGCGATCGCATCGCCCTCATCGGTCCCAACGGCTCCGGCAAGTCCACCCTGCTGCGCATTCTCGCCGGCCTGGTCGCGCCCGACTCCGGCGAGGTCGCATTGCGCAAGCGTGCCACCCTCGCCTACGTCCCGCAGGAGTCCGTCTTCGCTCCCGGCCTCACCGTCACCGCAGGTCATCGAGGCCGCGCTGGCCGGCTCCGAACGTGCCCGCCCTGGAGCGCGACGCGCGCCTGCATGAGACCCTGGGCCGCGCCGGTTTCGAGGACTTCGACGCCGAAGCGCAATCGCTCTCCGGAGGCTGGCGCAAGCGCCTCGCCATCGCCGAAGCCCTGGTCACCGCGCCCGAGATTCTTCTCCTCGACGAGCCCACCAACCATCTCGACCTCGCCGGAATCGAGTGGCTCGAACAGCTTGCTGCAGCAGGCCAACTTCGCCTGCGTCGTCGTCTCCCACGACCGCTATTTTCTGGAAAACGTTGCCAGCGAAACCGCCGAGCTCGCCCGCGTCTATCCCGACGGCATCTTCCGCGTCGCCGGCTCCTACTCCCACTTTCTCGAAGTCAAAGAGGAGTGGATGCACGCCCAGGCGCGCCATCAGGAAGCTCTCGAAAACCGCGTCCACACGGAAATCGAGTGGCTGCGCCGCGGCCCCAAGGCGCGCCGCGGCAAGTCCAAAGTCGCGCATCGACCGCGCCCACGAACTCATCGGCGAACTCGGCGATCTGCGCTCCCGCACCCGCACCGCCAGCACCGATCTCGATTTCTCCGGCACCGGACGCCAGAGCAAGCGCCTCGTCGAAATCGAAGGCCTCGCCTATCGCTTCGACGATCAGCGCCCGCTGCTCACCGATCTGAACTTCGTCATCACCAACGGAATGCGCGTCGGCCTCGTCGGCCCCAACGGCAGCGGCAAAACCACCCTGCTGCGCCTGCTTGCAGGGAGAGCTCAAGCCCGACTCCGGCACCATCCGCACGCGCCGAGCATCTCAAGATCGTCTACTTCGAGCAGCAGCGCGAGCTCGATCCCGCGCTCACCCTGCGCCGCGCCCTCGCACCGGACTCCGACGCCGTCGTCTTCCAGGATCGCGTCATCCACGTCGCCGCCTGGGCAGACCGTTTTCTCTTCACCGCCGAGCAGCTCAACCAGCCCGTCAGCCGCCTCAGCGGAGGCGAGCGCGCCCGCGTCCTCATCGCGCGCCTCATGCTTCAGCCCGCCGACATTCTCCTGCTCGACGAGCCCACCAACGACCTCGACATTCCCACCCTCGAGGTCCTCGAAGAAACCCTGCTCGAATTCCAGGGCGCGCTCGTCCTGGTCACCCACGACCGTTATCTGCTCGACCGCGTCTCCACCATCGTCCTCGGACTCGACGGCCGCGGCAACGCCGCCACCTTCGCCGATTACCTGCAGTGGGAGGAGTGGCGCGACCAGCAACAGCAGCCGAGGCGCGGTAGCCGCAGCGCTCCGTCGCAGTTGGCGCCTGCGGTCGCGCCGCACGAATCTAGCGCAAGCACGCCGCCGCGCCCGCCAAGAAAAAGCTCTCCTACAAGGAAGCGCGCGAGTACGCCGCCATCGAGCAGCAAATCGCCGCCGCCGAATCCCGTCTCGCCGTCGCGCAATCCGCTGCTCAACGATCCCAGCCATCCAAAGCGATGCGCCCGCGCTCATCGCCGCCCAATCCGAACTCGAGCAAGCCACCGCCGCGCTCGACCAGCTCCTCACCCGCTGGACCGAGCTGGAAGAAAAGCTGCAATAAGAAACGCTGCAATAGAGCAATCTCTGCTCATGAGCAATCTGTGCCCCTGAGAGAGTGTTTCTTATAAGAGAGCGTCATCAGAGAGGGTGTCATCCTGAACGCAGTGAAGGACCCCAGCGCAGCTCAAATCTCCTGCGCCGTCTCAAGCTTTTCAACTAGCAATCGATTTCCCCCGGAGTCGAGCAGGTGGCCCACAACCGCCTGCAGTTGGCGATTGTGGGGACTGAATCACGGGGACTGAGGAGATGCGCGCCTCGTCCTTGCCTTTGTCTAACTTTGAAACTCTCTCCCCGCTCACGCCGCCAAGCACTCTTGAGCCGTCTTATCCACCCGCAGCCCCTCAAAGACCGGAGCCCGCATCTTCACGCCGCCCTTTGCTCCCTCGTGTGTCCACTCCGTGAACTTGATCTGCGCCACCAGCTCCGGCCGCACAAAGTGAACCTCGCGTGCCGACTCCACCTTGTTTGCAAACGGATTCCGCTTCGTCTCCCGCTCCTTCAGCAGGCCAAAAATTGCCGCCTCCGTCTCGCGCGTAAAGCCCGTCCCCGCCTGCCCCACATGCAGCAACCGCCCTTTCTTGTCGTAGAGTCCAAGCACCAGCGAGCCAAAGTATTCGCGCTCTCCCTTCGGCTCCGTCCATCCCCCGATCACGCACTCCTGGCTCTGCGTGATCTTCACCTTGCACCACGCCCGCGAGCGCCGCTGCTCATACGTCGAATCCCTCCGCTTGGCAACGATTCCTTCCAGCCCCTGCTCCCTCGCCGCCGCCAGCAGCTTCGCCCCGTCATCAAAACTTTCCGAATACAGCACCAGCCTCGCGCCTGCGGTGTCCAGCGCCTCGCGCAACAGCCGCTTCCGCTCCTCCAGCCTTACCCCCAGCAGCGACCACCCCTCCACCTGCGGCAAATCAAACGCATAAAACGCAATCGGAATCTCCGTATGCTTTTCACCCAACGAGCCCCCATCCTTGCCCGGCGTCAGGAGGGACGGTTGTCCCACAGCCGACGACGGGTGGCCCACAACCGCCCTCTTTTGGCGATTGTGGGGTGTCAGACCCACCCCCGTCCGCTGCTGCATCAAGCTAAAGCTCGAGCGTCCGCGCTCATCCAGAGCCACAATCTCCCCGTCAATCAGCGCCTGCCGCGCCCGCACCCGCCGTCGGCAGCTCCGCCGCCAGCTCCGCAAACGCCTCCGTCAAATCGTTCTGGTTGCGCGATATCAGCCGAGCCTTGCCATCTTCCACATACGCCAGCGCGCGGTACCCATCCCACTTCACCTCATATAGCCAATCCTCCGACTCCAGCGGAGCGCTCCGCCAGCGTTGCCAGCATCGGTTTCAGCGGATGCGGCATCGCCGCTCTCCGCGCTCCCTTCATCGCGCCCGCGAGCTTTGTCCAATTGATCGACGCATGTCGATCTTTAGCCGCCGCTCCGGTCGCCGGCGCAGCCTCCTGCTTTGGCTCGCCCCACTCGGCAGACCCTTCATCCCCGGCGATCTCCTCCATGGAGCGCCCGGTCAGCGCCGAACCGTCATGCGCGTCGATCTCATAGCCGCTCTCCGCCGCCTCGTCGCGATGCTTGATCAGCAGCCACTCCGTACCCTTGCTTCCCGGCCTGCGCGAGCGCATCTTTGCCAGCACCCAGCTCCCCCGCAGCTTCGTCCCGTTCAGCCGGAATTTCAGATCGCCCTTTTCCAGCATCGCCCTCGCGCCAGCGGCCGGCAGCGCAGCGTTACCCGCCCTCGCGCCTGCGGCCGGAGCGCCATCCGCCGGGTGGCCCACAACCGCCCTCTTTTGGCGATTGTGGGGCGTCGAATCCACCTCCTCCGTCCCTTCCGGCGTCCACGTTCCCCGATCCCAAACCATCACCGTACCTGCGCCGTAGTTGCCCTCTGGAATCCGCCCCTCAAAGCCGATGTACTCCACCGGATGATCTTCCACCTCCATCGCCAGCCGCTTCTCCGCCGGGTCCAGCGACGGACCTTTCGGCACCGCCCACGATTTCAGCACCCCATCCAGCTCCAGCCGGAAGTCGTAGTGCAAATTCCTCGCCTTGTGCTTCTGCACCACAAAGCGCCAAGCGCCAGCGCCTTCGCCTGTACCGGCTTCGGCTCCGGAGTCTCCCCGAACTTTCTCTTCCGCTCGTATTCCTTCAGTGACATCGTTCTCTCCCGTCGACTCGCTCCACGGCACGCTCCTCTGTAAGATGCTCGACCGCACTTTTCTGAACCCATTTGCCGCGTCCGTGATCTATCCTCTTCTTCGAGCAGTCCGTGGGTTAGGACAAAAACGGGCGAGTGGCCCATTCAAGCCATCTTTTGGCTTGAGTGGGGTAATGGGCGGCGGGCTGAGTTCTGCACCGGGTGCCCCAGCTTCGCGCCGACGCTTTTCGGCGATAACCTGGGAGCAGTACCTTCCACCGGTGCAGGCTTTGGTAGTTGCTGTTGTACTTGTTCGCCACGCAGAGTACATCTTCCGCGGAAGCGTTCTAACGCAGTCAGGAGATCGCAACGTGACCAGACGCGCTCTTATTCTCGTCCCCATCATCCTTCTCGCCTTCGTCCTCGCGCTCGCCGCCCAGTCGCAATCCGCGCCTTCCAGCACGCCGCAAGACGCCAACGCCGCGCCGCCGGACGCCAACGCCACGAAGCCGGACCAAAAGCAGAAGAACGAAAACGCCGACGCCGCCGTATTTGACGAGCGTGCCGCCGCCGCCGTCCTCGGCGACCATTCGCGACGGCCTCGAAGTCCCACTCCCAGCGCCGTCTGCTCTCCGCCTTTGACGGCGACAAGATGGACGACTTTCTGACCTTCCAGGATCAGATCGACGCCTACTTCACCCGCTACCAGAGCTTCCGCGTCACTCTGCGCATCCTTCAAACCTCGGAGGAGAACCATCGCGGCGTCATCCTCGCCGACTTCCAAGTGGAAAACGAAGCCGCGCGGCGGAGGCCCAATCTCCCGCAGCCAGGCGCAGCTACGCTTCGAACTCGAGCGCGGTCCAAAAGGCTGGAAGATCATAGACTTCAATCCGCGCGAATTCTTCTGAGTAGAGGTTTCAACCTTGAAACTTTGAAACCTTGAAACTTTGAAACCTCGAACCACAAGCTTCGAAAGCTGCGAAACTATTCCCATGTCCCGTCTCTACCCCTCGCGTCCGATCGTTGGTGTTGGCGCCGTCATTGTGCGCGAGGGAGAGGTGCTCATCGTCCGTCGCGCCAACCCTCCGCTGCAGGGCGAGTGGTCGATCCCCGGAGGCGCGCTCGACCTCGGAGAAAAGCTGCGCGATGGCGTCGCCCGCGAGGTTCGCGAGGAGACCGGACTGGATGTGGAAGTCGGTCCCGTGCTCGATGTCTTCGATTCGATCTTTCCCGACGGGGAAGGCCGCACTCAGTATCACTACGTTCTCATCGACTATCTCTGCCACCTGCGCTCCGGAACCCTCGCGGCGGCCACGCGATGCCAGCGAGGTCCGCTGGGCCCGTCCCGACGAACTCGCCGCCTCGGCATGAAGCCGCTCACCATCGAAGTCATCCGCAAGGCGCTCGCCCTCGAATAACGTGTTGGCCCACATGACAGAGTTGCTGTTGCATCTGTTCTTGCTTGCAACCTTGAAACCTTGAAACTTTGAACCTCGGCATTCACAGGTGGCCCACATCCGCTCGCTGTTGGCGAATGTGGGGCAGTTGCTGTTGCATCTGTTCTTGCTTGCAACCTTGAAACTTTGAAACCTTGAAACTTTGAAACCTCGGCATTCACAGGTGGCCCACATCCGCCTGTTGTTGGCGAATGTGGGGTGTCGCCCGCCGCAAATGCCCGACGCACAATAGAAAGCGCCCCGCACTGTAGCCATGCGGGGCGCCGGTTAGCTGTGTTGGATTGGCCTGAGGCGGGCTCGCTCCCGCCGCATCCGCGCACCCCAATGTGCGCGCGATACGAGATGAAACGCCCAGCGGCAGACTCCGAAAATGCAGGAAGTCTGGCGAGTGGTTAGAGCGATTCCGCCCTAAGCCTCAGCCACCTCACTAGTCACGATTTGTCTGCTACATTCGCCTGAACTTTTTTCCATCGGACCACCTCCTCTCCAGTGTGAAGGCATCCTAGACCCGCACCGAGGTGGTTGTCAAATCGGTCAATTATCGGTCAAGGCCAATGGTTCAGCGAGCCGAGAGGTATCTGAAGCAGGCAATCGTTGCGCAAATCGCAGCGATTGCCCTGAAAGGTAAACTTTCAAAAACCAACCATTATCAGACCGGTCAATCGTTGGTCTGCTTCCGGCTTCCAGACGTAGGCTCCCTTTTGCGGCAGGCCAACGTGCTTCAGCACGCGATAGACGAACTGGCGCGCCATCTCTTCGAGCGAATCGGGATGATTGTAGAACGACGGAATCAGCGGATAGATGGTTGCGCCCGCCTCGGCCGCCAGCGTCATGTTGCGCAGATGAATGCGGTTCAGCGGCGTCTCGCGCACGCACAGCACCAGCGGAATGCGCTCCTTCAGGCAGACGTCGGCGGCGCGGTCGATCAGCTTGGAGGCCAGTCCCTGCGCGATCTTCGCCAGCGTCCCCATGGAGCAGGGAAGCACGATCATCGCGTCGGTCGGGATACGAGCCGCTGGCGATGTTGGCGCCGATGTCCTGGTTGTTCTGCAGCCGCGTTTTCTGCGGCTCGCCGCCGAGCAACTGCCGCAGCAGTTCGCTGCGTCCGCCCAGGCCGAGCTCTTCGGCCATCACCCGCAGGCCGCTGTCACTGCGATGAAGTTGACGCAGCCGACGCGCTCGTCGGCCTCCAGCGCGCGCAGCATCGCCCGCGCAAACAGCGAGCCGCTGGCGCCGGTCACGGCGAGGGTAATGGTGCGCTGTCTGCTGGCCGAATTGCCGCTTCCGTCGAGCATCCCACCTAGCGTAGTGCTTTGCCGCGCCAGCGGCAAGTGCGCAGGCAGCGGCTCCCGTGCGAATCAGCATCGCGCGCGCGGATGATAGTCTAGTAGATGTGGATGCGAATCGATTGAAAACCCTGCTGGAGCAGGTGCGCACCGGGGAGGTTACTCCCGATGCCGCGCTCGACCAGATCAAAACTCTCCCCTTTGAAGATCTCGGCTTTGCCAAGGTGGATCATCATCGCGCGCTGCGCATGGGCGTGCCCGAGGTGATCTTTGGACCCGGCAAAAGCCCCGAGCATTTCGTGGAAATCTTTGACCGGCTGGCCGGGCGCGGCAACAGCGTGCTGGCCACGCGCGTCAGCCAAGAGCAGGTGGCGATGGCCATCGCGCGCTTCCCGCAGGTGGAGCACAACCGCGATGGCGCGGACGCTGGTGCTGCGGCAGAAGAGCGAGAAGCTGGGCAAGGGAACCATCGGCATCATCTCGGCCGGAACCAGCGATATTCCCGTGGCCGAAGAAGCCGCGGTGACCGCCGAGGTGATGGGCAACGACATTACGCGCCTGTTCGACGTGGGCGTGGCCGGACTGCATCGCCTGCTCTCGCACAGCGAGGAGCTGCGCCAGGCGCGGGTGCTGGTGGTGTGCGCCGGCATGGAAGGCGCGCTGCCCAGCGTGGTCGGCGGACTGGTGGGCGTGCCGGTGATCGCCGTGCCGACCAGCGTGGGCTATGGCGCGGCCTTCGGCGGAATCGCGGCCCTGCTGGGCATGATCAACTCCTGCGCCTCCAATGTCTCGGTGGTCAATATCGACAACGGCTTCGGCGCGGCCTACGTCGCCTCGCTCATCAACCGGCTGTAGCAGGCAGGAGCCAGATTGGCCGTCGTCCACGTTTGCCAAAGAGGGCAAATATGGGGCACCCTGGCGCATGGCTCGATCTTGTTGCAACGAAATTCCTTGCAACCCGCAGCGGCCTATGGAAATCTGACAGTAGCGACTATGACTAAGAAATGTATCAGTGCGGTCGGCGAGGAGATTCACCAGACCAAGGCCTTTGCCACCATCGAAGAAGAGCTGCTGGTCTCTCTGCTGCGCACCACCGACGTGCTGCAGGAGCGCTTCGAGCAGGTCATGCGGCCCTTCAACATCTCCATGACGCAGTACAACGTGCTGCGCATTCTGCGCGGGGCCGAGCCCGACGGGCCGCACCTGCAGCGAGATCGGCGAGCGCATGATCGCCCGCGAGCCCGACGTCACCCGTCTGCTGGAGCGCATGGAGAAAGCCGGACTCATCAAGCGCACCCGCGACAAGCGAAGACCGCCGCGTGGTGGTCACCCGCATCACCTCCTGCCGGACTGAAGCTGCTGGACAAGATGGAGCCCGAAGCTGCGCGAGATCGACGGACTGCTGAAGCCGATGGGCGAGCGCCGGATTGAGAACACGCTCAAGCTGCTGGACGACGTGCGCGCGCACGTGCGGGGAGAAGAAGTAGCGAGATAGCGCGCGCGATCTGCACGCTGCAAGCTCGCTCCGGCAGTCCGCGACTCGAACATGCCGGCTGCCCCTCAGCACTACACGCGTCAGTCATCAGACCGGTGCGCAGCCTACTCGCTCGTCATGATGAACAGCGGCTTCATGTGGAAGCTCTTGTAGTGCGGGCGCAGGCGCTCGATGTTGTAGTGTTCGTGCACGTTCACCAGCTTCTTGCTGCCGGTGATGCAGTCGATGGGCATATCGTCATAGCGTCCGTTCTTCAGCACCACCAGCCGGCCGTGGACGCGCCGCAGCAGCAGGTCCAGCGCCAGGTTGCCGTAGGCCATGGGCACAATCGAGTCGATGGCGTCGGGATCGCCGCCGCGCACCAGGTAGCCGAGCTTCTGGTTGATGATGTCGACGGTCTTTCCGTCGTTGTACTTGGGCGAGAGTTCCTTCAGCTTTTCCGAGACCAGGTCGCCGATGCCGCCCAGCTTCTTGTGCCCGTAGGCGTCGGTGGTCTCGTCTTCGAAGATCATCTCGCCGCCCTCGAACATTGCGCCCTCGCTGACCAGCACGACGGAATACTTGCTGGGATTGCTCTTGCGGTCGTAGCTCAGCAGCTCGGTCAGCTGTTCGATGTCGAACTTGTGTTCGGGAATGACGCAGCGGTTGGCCGCGCCGGCCATGGTGGGCAGCATCGCGGTGAAGCCGGCGTAGCGTCCGAAGACCTCCAGCACCAGGAAGCGCTCGTGCGATCCGGCCGAGGTGCGCAGCGAGTTCGTCATCTGAATGGTGCGGGTGACGCAGGTGCTGAAGCCGATGCAGTAGTCGGTGCCGGGCACGTCGTTGTCCATCGTCTTGGGAATGGCGACGACCTTGACGCCCTCTTCGTAGAGGCGCACGCCGTAGCTCAGCGTGTCGTCGCCGCCGATGGGAATCAGGTAAGTCGATGCCGAGCCACTCCAGGTTCGCCAGCACCTCGGGCGTCAGGTCGTTGCGCTCCGCGTTGTACTTGTCCTGCAGGTGAGCGGGAACGTTCGTCTTTCTTGACCTTGCCGGGATTGGTGCGCGAGGTGTGCAGGAAGGTGCCGCCGGTGCGTCCGGCGCGGTTCACGATCTCTTCGGTGAGAATCGAATAATTGTCGCGTGTTGTCGTAATCCTTCTCGCGGACAATATCGATCAATCCGCCCCATCCGCGGCGAATTCCGATCACCTGGTAGCCCTCGCGCAGGGCGCGGATGGTGACGGCGCGAATCGCCGGATTCAATCCCGGAACATCGCCACCGCCGGTCAAAATGCCGATGACGCCCTTCCTGTCCGTTCGCCATGATTCATCCCTCGTCTATCAGAGACAGTAACAAATATTCATCGCCATGTTGCTGCGGATGCAAGCGCCGCGAAATGTGGGCAGATCGCAACGTGGGACGGCGTCAATGTGGGAAGCGGAAGCGCCGAGCCGAGAGCAGCGGAGTGACTCGGCTGCTGGCGATCGGCCAGACGCTGGAGACAGCCGGCGCGGAAAGTTCCTGCACCTCGGCGGGATAGCGTTTCAGGTTCCAGATGTCGGCGCTGTACTCCTGGATGGTGCGGTCGCTGGAAAACTTATGCGAGCGCGCCGTATTCAGGATGGACATGCGCCGCCACTTCGCGGTGTCCTGGAAATCGGCGTCGATCTTTTCGTTGATTTCGATGTACTGCGGCAGATCGGCGACATGGAAGAAGCGGTCGCCACGGTTGATCAGCTCGTCGAAGATCCAGCGGAAGAGTCCCGGCTCGCTGGGCGGAGAAGCGGTCGTTGAGGAAGCAGTCCAGCACGCGTTTGATGCGCGGGTCGCGATCGTAGTACTCGCGCGAGTGGTAGAGACCGTTGCGCTGCATCTGCTCGATCTGTTCGGCGCGCAGTCCGAAGATGTAGATGTTGTCTTCGCCGGCTTCTTCGGCGATTTCGATGTTGGCGCCGTCCCAGGTTGCCACGGTCACCGCGCCGTTCATCATCAGCTTCATGTTTCCGGTGCCGCTGGCTTCCATGCCGGCGGTTGAAATCTGCTCGCTCAGGTTGGCCGCCGGAATGATGGACTCGGCCAGCGAGACGCGATAGTCGGGCAGGAACGCAACGCGCAGAAGTTGGTTGGCCTTGGGGTCTTTGTTCACCACGGCGGCCACGTTGTGGATCAGCTTGATGATCTGCTTGGCGGCCCAGTATCCGGGCGCGGCCTTGCCGGCAAAGAGCACGGTGCGCGGCGTCTTCGGGGCGTCGCCGTCTTCCACAATGCGCAGATAGTCGTGCATCACGCGCAGCACGTTCAGCAACTGCCGCTTGTACTCGTGGATGCGCTTGATCTGCACGTCGAACATGGATCGCGGATCGGTGATGACCCCGGTCTCATCGCGGATGATGCGCGCCAGCCTCAGCTTGTTCTGCACCTTCACCTCGGCAAAACGCTCCTGGAAGGCCGCATCGTCGGCAAAGGGTTCGAGCTTGTGCAGCTCCGACAGGTCCGTGATCCAGGTGTCGCCGATGCTCTCGCAGAGCAGGCGCGAGAGATGTGGATTGGCCTTCAGCAGCCAGCGCCGCGGCGCCACTCCGTTGGTCTTGTTGCTGAACTTTGCGGGCCATAGCTGGGCAAATTCCGGAACCAGGGAAGTGCGGATCAGCTCGCTGTGCAGGGCGGAAACGCCATTGACCGCGTGCGAGGCGACGATGGCAAGGTGCGCCATGCGCACGTTCTTGTCGTGCCCTTCCTCGATGATCGACATCTTGCGCACCTTCTCGCCATCCACCCACGAGTAGGCGGTGAGGGTGCGCAGGAAGTTGTAATTGATGCCGTAGATGATCTGCATGTGGCGCGGCAGCACGCGCTCCATCAACTCGACGCTCCACTTTTCCAGCGCTTCCGGCAGCAGGGTGTGGTTGGTGTAGGCGACCGTCTTCTGGGTAATCTCCCAGGCGTCTTCCCACTCCAGGTTGTTTTCATCCACCAGCACGCGCATCAGCTCCGCCACGGCCAGCGCGGGATGGGTGTCATTCATCTGGATGGCGACCTTGTCCGGGAACGCCGCAGAAATCGTTGTGCGCCGCCAGGAAGTTGCGCGCAATGTCGCGCACCGCGCAGGCGACCAGGAAATATTCCTGCACCAGGCGCAGTTCCTTGCCGGCCATCACCGAGTCGCTGGGATAGAGCACGCGCGAGATGTTCTCGCTGGCGATCTTCTGTTCGACGGCGCGGATGTAGTCGCCGCGGTTGAAGATGTCGATATCGAAATCTTCCGACGAGCGCGCCTGGAAGAGGCGGAGATAATTGACCGTCTGGCCGTTGTAGCCCACCACCGGCATGTCATTCGGGACGCCGACCACCACCTGGTAATCCAGCCAGCTCTGGCGATAGTTGCCGCGGTCGCGTGCATTCTCGACCCGGCCGTAGAGAGGGATGACGATGGCCTCTTCGGGGCGCTGAATCTGGAGCGGGGTTCCGTTGGTCTTCCAGCGGTCCGGCTTCTCGCGCTGGAAGCCGTGGGCAATCTCCTGGCGGAACATTCCGTATTCGTAGTCGATTCCGTAACCGTATCCGGGCATGTCCAGGGTCGCCAGCGATTCCAGGAAGCAGGCTGCCAGCCTGCCCAGGCCGCCGTTGCCAAGACCGGCATCGGCTTCGCTCTCCAGCACCTGCTCCAGCCGCACTCCGAACTCGGCCAGCACACCGTCCAGCACTTCGTTGAGCCGCATGTTGCAGACCGTGTCGCCCAGCAGACGGCCCATCAGGAATTCCATGGACAGGTAGTAGAGGTGCTTGGCATCGGCCTGCCGGTAGCGCTTGACTGGTGTCCAGCATCTGGTCCACGAACAGATCGCGCACGGCCAGCGAGACCGGGATCAGCAATTCAGCCGGGGTCAGGTGATCCAGCGGCCGCACCAGGGTGTAGCGAACGTGGCGTTCGATGCCTTCGCGCAATGTCTTCGCTACGTCGGCCGTGGAGTCAAAGTTAGAGAGCGGCATAAGTTGATAGAATTCCCAGAACCCACATGAATGCTACAGCGTAGC
Organism: uncultured Acidobacteriota bacterium; assembly: GCA_963737175.1. Lineage (GTDB taxonomy): Bacteria > Acidobacteriota > Terriglobia > Terriglobales > Acidobacteriaceae > TOLSYN. The sequence continues at coordinate 24,683 of CAVTRQ010000025.1, forward strand.
GTACCCCGGCCGCTGCCGAAACCGGCGTCAGGCAACCGAGCCGCACGGAAAAGACACGCTGCATCCTCCGCCTGGCCGCCGACCCGCGAATTCGATTCTACGCATGATTCGACCGCTTTACCATGCGCGAGCCAAGCACAAAAGTTGAACGGGCAGGGCAGGCGTGGCCCAATCCGGGTCCAGTCCTGTCCTGCCCATCAGGCGAAGCGTTACCTCTTGACGGCGATACTCAGTTCCTTCAACTGCGCGTCGGTCACCGGGGTTGGGGCATCCATCATCAGATCGGTGGCCGCGGCCGTCTTGGGGAAGGCAATGACCTCGCGCAGGCTGGGTGCTCCGGCCAGGATCATGACGATGCGATCCAGTCCCAGGGCGATGCCGCCGTGCGGAGGCGTGCCGTATTGCAGCGCCTCAAGGAAGAATCCGAAGCGCAGCTTCTGCTCTTCCTCGTCCATTCCCAGCGCCTCGAAGATCTTTGCCTGCACCTCCTGCTGGTGGATACGAATCGAGCCGGAGCCCAGTTCGGTTCCGTTCAGCACCACGTCGTAGGCGCGGGCGCGAATCGCGCCGAGCGGCGGAATTCGGATCGTGCAGAGCCTTTACGCCTTCGTTCAGCAGCTCCATGTGGTCTTCGTGGATCGAGGTGAACGGATGATGGGCGAAGGTCCAGGTTGCGGTCTGCTCGTCCCACTCGAAGGAGGGAAAATCGGTGACCCAGAGGAACTTGAATGTCTTTCCCTCGAAGGCCTTGTGGCGTGCGGCATAGCGCTGCGCCAGCGCCAGCCGGAGCTGTCCGGCGTTGGAGTAGACGGCGTAGCAATCGCGCTGATGGCGGCGTTCGGCGGCGGCATCGCCCGAGTCTGCCGTCGCGCGGCTTCCGCATTTTTCGGCGCGGCCACCAGCACCAGCAGGTCGCCTTCTTCGGCCCCGCTCAGCTCGCGAATCTTGGCAATGGCCTCCGGCCAGGTCTTTTCCAGCCGCTTGAAGTCGTCGAAGAACTTGATGACCTTGCGACTGCTTTTCGCTCAGCAGCGCCTTGTGCTCGTCGCGCTCTTTGCGCGAAAGCTCGCCCACCTTCGGGATGCGGATCACCACCACGGGCAGCGACGGATCGATCAGCAGCGTCTCCATCGCGTCGGCCGGCAGCAGCGCCTTTACGTCGGTCATCGCGCGGCAGGCGCAGGTCGGGCTTGTCGATGCCGTAGAGCCGGATGGCCTCGTCGTAGGCCATCTGCGGAAAGGGCCGCTCGATGGTGTAGCCGGCGGCGGTGAAGGCCGCGTCGAGGAAGCCTTCGACCACCCCGTGGATCGTCTCTTCGGTGGGGAAGGTCAGCTCCAGATCGATCTGGGTGAACTCCGGCTGGCGGTCGGCGCGCAGGTCCTCGTCGCGGAAGCAGCGCGCAATCTGGAAGTAGCGGTCGAGGCCGCCGATCATCAGCAGCTGCTTGAAGATCTGCGGCGACTGCGGCAGGGCGTAGAACTCGCCCGGATGCACGCGGCTGGGGACCAGGTAATCGCGCGCGCCCTCGGGAGTCGAGCGCGTCATGTACGGCGTTTCGATCTCGTAGAAGCCCTCGCCCGCAAGATAGTTGCGGATGGCCAGCGTGACGCGGTGGCGCATCTCGATGTTGGCGTGCATCTCCGGACGGCGCAGGTCGAGGTAGCGATACTTCAGCCGCACCTCTTCGTTCAGGGTGACGTTGGCATCGCCGGGGAAAAACGGCGGCACCTTGCTCTCATTGAGCAGCTTCAGTTCGCCGGCCATCACCTCGATCTCGCCGGTCTCCATCTTCGGATTGCGGGTGCCCTCGGTGCGCGGCTCGACCAGGCCGGTCACGGCCAGCACGTACTCGTTGCGGACGGCCTCGACGCCGCTCGTGCATCTCCGGATTGCGCTCCTTGTCGAATACGATCTGGGTTATGCCCGAGCGGTCGCGCAGGTCGATAAAGATGAGATTGCCGTGATCGCGCCGCCGGTTGACCCAGCCCATCAGAGTGATCGTGGTCCCGGCATCGCTGAGCGCGCAGTTCGCCGCAGCGGTGCGTCCGCTTCAAATCGCCTAAGAAATCAAGTTGCATAATCGCTTTCCATATCACGGAGTGAAATCCGCATTGTCCATCGTACGATAAGCGGCGCCGTTGATGCAGGCGCCATTGCCTGGGTGAATTTCGTCTGCTTAAGTTTCCAGGTATTCCAGTAGTTCCGCGCGTGAAACCGTAGTCTGTTCGCCGCTCTTCAGGCGTTTGACCGCGAAGGCGTCGGCCTCCACCTCGTTCTCGCCCACGAGGATGGCAAAGGTCGCGCCCAGTTTTTCCGCGGTCTCAAAGCTCTTCTTCAGGCGGAAGCTTTCATCGCTCACGTCCACGGTAACGCCTTCGGCGCGCAACTGCCGTGCCAGCTTCAGGGCGTGGCGATTCATGCCCGCGCCGAGCGGAATGACAAACGCCTTGAGCGGCGCGAGCGCCTGCTGCTGCTGTGCCTGCAGGGCCAGCACCAGGCGGTCTTCGCCAATGGCAAAGCCAATTCCCGGAGCCTTCGGCCCGCCGAGTCTGTTCGCTCAGCCCGTCGTAGCGGCCGCCGCCCAGCACCGCGCTCTGCGAGCCCAGTTCGCCGTGGGTGAACTCAAACGTGGTGCGGGTGTAGTAGTCCAGCCCGCGCACCATGCGCTCATTCACCTGGTAGGGAACCTCCAGCGTATCCAGAATGGCCCGCACCTGGGCGAAGTGTTCGCGGCAGCCTTCGTCGAGGTAATCGGCGATCTTCGGCAGCTTTTCGATGATGGGCTGGTCGGCGGGAACCTTGCAGTCGAGCACGCGCAACGGATTGGTCTCGGCCCGCCGCTGGCAGTCGCCGCACATCTGATCCTTCACTCCGGCCAGCGCCTCGCGCAGAGCCTGATTGTAGAGCCGGGCGGCAGTTGAGGCAGCCCACGGAGTTCAGATACAGCGTCCATCCCTTCAGCCCCACGGCGTCCAGCAGCGCGGTCAGCATGTCCAGCACTTCGGCGTCGCGGATGGGCAGCTCGCTGCCCGCCGACGGCGGCCCGATGACTTCCGCGCCGATCTGGTAGAACTGGCGGTAGCGTCCCTTCTGCGGGCGTTCGCGCCGGAACTGCGGGCCAATGTAGTAGAGCTTCTGCAGCAATCCGCTGCGGCCCATCTCGTGCTCGATGTAGGCGCGCACCACGCCTGCGGTGTTCTCCGGGCGCAGGGTCAGCGTCTGGGTCTTCTCGCTGGCGGCGCGAGCCTTGTCCTCCCAGGTGAACATCTCCTTGGAGACAATGTCGGTCTCCTCGCCGACGCCGCGGCAGAACAGCTCGGTGGACTCGAAGACCGGGGTGCGAATCTCGTGATAGTTATAGCGGGCAAAGACCTCGCGTACCTTGCGCTCGACAAAGTTCCAAAGTTCGGTGTCGGGAGGCAGCAGATCGCGGGTTCCGCGTACAGCTTTGATCATTTTCCGTTCCTTGACCGGAAGTTCTGTCCATCCGGGTATGGATATTCCATCTGCCGCGCGGCTTCGCGGGCAATCGGTTGTCCGTAGATCTGCGCCACCAGGTAGAGCGCCATGTCGATGCCGGCGCGAATACTGTTGGCGGTGGTGATGTTTCCGTCCACCACCATCGGCAGCTCGGGCAGCAGCGAGGTGCGGGGATAGCGCTCGCGGAAGAAATCCACCGAGCGAAAGTGGGTGGTGGCGGTCTTTCCGACCAGCAGCCCAGCCTCGCGCCAGCAGCAGCGAACCGGTGCCAACCGATGCCAGGCGATCCACCTCGCGGAGCCATCCGCTTGAGCCAGTCCAGGTACTCCGGCTGATGCATCAAGGCGCGAACGCCCGATGCCTCCCGGAACCAGCAGCATGTCGAGTTTGGGGCAGGAGGCGAAGTCCACGTCGGGCAGGATCCGCATTCCGCCGCTGGTGCAGACCAGTTCGGTGCTCTCGGAGACCAGCAACTGGTGGATCGGCGACTCGCTTTCGCGCCGCGTCTCCTCATTCAGGCGGGTGGTGGCAAAGACTTCAAAAGGGCCGCAGAAGTCCAGCACCTCCGCGTCCGGATAGATCAGAATTCCGACCGTTTTTTCGGCCGTGGTCAGCGGCAGCCGTTGGCGCTCACCGGCCCAGCTCCTTCAGGTACTGCTCCTTGTAACCCAGGTAGTTCGTGCGATACGTCAAAATTGATGCCTTCTCCTCTTCACTTAAATAGCGGCGAAACTTTCCCGGCGACCCCATCCACAGCGAACCCGGTTCAACCACGCGTTCCCTCGGGAATCAGGGTTCCGGCGGCGAGGATCGAATCGTGCCCGATGCGCGCGCCGTTCAAAACAATCGCGCCCATGCCGATCAGGCAGCGGTCTTCGATCACGCAGCCGTGCAGGATCGCGGTGTGGCCCACGGTCACGTCATCGCCCAGCAGTACCGGCCATTTGCCCAGCATCCCGTGCAGCACGGAGTTGTCCTGGATGTTGGTGTTGCGGCCGATGCGGATGGTGTGCACGTCGCCGCGTGCCACCACGTTCATCCAGATGCTGGCGTGCTCGCCCAGCACCACGTCGCCGATGACCTGCGCGGAAACATCCACGTAACAGGTGGCGGGAATGGTGGGCGTCACGCCCTTGTAGGACCGAATCATCAGATACCTCCAGCATGGGAACTGGCCCGCTTTAGGAAGGCTAGCCAGCACCGTGCGCTCTATGCGCCTGCTCGCGCACAAAACGCCCCAAATATTGACCATACCAGAACCCGTGGCGCGAAGAAACCAGCAAAGCTGCTGCCGCTTTTCAGGCGCGAGTCTCGGCGGCTCCGGGCGGGGTTCCGGCCGCACTTCGGGGTGTTACTTTGGAGACCACGCCGGCCTCGCAAAAAGCCTCGCTGGAAGCTGGATTCGGTAGTAGGATCTCTGGCGTAGCTATTTGTCATGGAAAAATCTATCGGGAACCCGGGCAAACCGGGGAGTAAATCCGCGATCTTTCCGGTTGCATCTGCCGTCAAGTGAGACCGGCCCTGAACTCGGGTTTGGGAATTTCCCGGGTTGGTGAGCGGTCCTACGGTGTACGCAATGCGCGAGCAGGACTCGGCGCGTGGCGATGTTGTGGATCTGGGGCTGAAAGGGGATCGATGCCATGGAATTCCAGGACAGAGAGCTGAAGTGCGTGGACTGCGGCGCGGCGTTTATATTCACGGCCGGAGAGCAGATTTTCTTCCACGACAAACGATTTAAGAACCTTCCAAAACGCTGCAAGGCCTGCAAGGCGAAACGCCCCGCCGCCAAGGGAGCCGCCAATCACTTTACCAAGCAGGAAACCGCTGCTGTGTGCTCGGGCTGCGGAAAGGAAACGACCCTTCCATTCCGTCCCACCCAGGGCCGGCCCGTGTTTTGCCGCGATTGTTTCGGTAAGCAGAAGAAAACGACCGTCGCCCACGCCTGAGGCGCCGGTTCCCACTCCGATGATCTTCGTCCGGCTGCGTACTGGCGGAAGCCGGATGTCTCGGTAAGCACGCCTTCGAGGCGTTAGCCGGATTTGCGCGAGCTTGCTTTCGCGGCATCGCTGGCTTGTCCGCGCCTTGTTAACGTTCCCGCGATCTCCGGCCTGAGCGCTGCCTGCTTGCTGTCCTCGTGGGTGATCAGCAGCGCCTCAATCTGGCGCAGCAGGTCGTTGGTGTTCATCGGCTTGACCAGCAGGGAATCGGCTCCCTGGGCTCTCCAGTCGCCTTCCGTGGTAGGATATGCCGTCAGGATCGCCGTCGCCGGATTGTAGGCCTGCGAACGCGCCGCGCTAATCACCTCGAATCCCGAGGTCGACTGCTCCATGCGCATATCGGTGATGACCATATCAAAGGTGCCGCCCGACAATTTCTGCTTGGCTTCGCGCGCGGAGGTAGCCGTCTCCACGACAAATCCGTTCATCTCCAGAATTGCTTTCATGGTCAGCAGAATCGCCAATTCATCATCTACCAGCAAAATACGTCGCGTCATTTGCAATCTCCAGGATCTCTTGGGAGGCGGTTGAGAGACGTCTTCCCGTGAATGCGTGCGGCCAGCCATCGTTCCGGTGGACCGAAAATGCTATGCAAAGTTTCCGTACAGGAACAGTGAGCCGGTGTTAGAACTGCCCCGAGAGCCCATATAATACTCCCGTGGGCAGTTTCTTTGTAGAAAACTTCGGTTGTCGCGCCACTCAGGCCGACGGTGCGGCGATTGAACGCCAGTTATCCGATCGCGGTTTGTCGCGGGCTGGCGCGGCGGCCGAAGCCGAAGTCGTTGTCTTGAACACCTGTACCGTCACCTCGTCTGCCGATCAGGATGCGCGGGCGGCCATCCGTCGCATCCATCGCGCCAATCCCTCGGCGCGCATTCTGGTTACCGGATGCTACGCGCAGCGCGCTCCCGAAGAGATTTCTGCTCTCGAGGGCGTTGCGCTGGTGGTTGGCAACTCACACAAGCATCGCCTCGCCGAGATCGCCGCCGGAAGCGGCTTCGTCCCACTCGCCGCGCTGGTCAATGGCTCGCCCGTTGATGCCTCGTCTTTCGCGGTTACCGCGGTTGGCGAGCGTCTCTTCTGCAGCGCCGCACCGCGCGCCGATTGTGGTGGAAGATATTTTTGCCCACACCGAACTGCTGGCCGCGCCCGTCTTCGATTCCGATAACGAGAAGACTCGCCCCAACCTCAAGGTGCAGGACGGATGCAACAACCGGTGCTCGTTCTGCGTGATTCCATTTGTGCGCGGCCGCAGCCGCTCGCTTCCCCTCGGTGAAGTTCTGCGCAACGTCGATCAACTGGTTGCCAACGGCTACCAGGAGTTGGTGCTCAGCGGAATCAATCTGGGGCGCTGGGGGCGGGATTTGAGCCGCGACTTCATCCGCGATCCGAGCCGCGACCCGCTCCTGCGCCGGACGTGCCCGCCCCGGCCGCCGCTCGCATCCGCTTCGTCGATCTGCTGCAGGCCATTCTGGAGCGCACCCGCGTGCCGTTGCTGCGCATCAGTTCAGTGGAACCGATGGACTGGAGCGACGAACTCATTGCCCTGGCCGCATCCTCGCCGCGCATCGCCAAGCACGCCCATGTTCCGTTGCAGAGCGGCAGCGACCGCATCCTGCGCCTGATGCATCGCCGCTATCGTCCCTGGCATTACGAGGATCGCATTCAGCGCATCCATGCCGCCATGCCGCAGGCCGCCATCGGCGCCGATGTCATGGTGGGCTTCCCGGGCGAGAGCGACGAAGACTTCGAGCAGACCCGCGCCTTCATTGAGCGCCTGCCCTTTACCTACCTGCACGTCTTTACCTATTCCTCGCGCCCCGGCACCCCCTCGGCGCAGATGCCCGCGCAGGTTCCCGTGCACCTGGCTCGCGAGCGCAATCGCGATGCTCCGCGAACTTGCCGCCCGCAAGAAGCGCAGCTTCCAGGAGCAATTCATCGGCGAGACGTCTGCCCGCGCTGACCCTCACCCGGATCGCAGCATGGCCGCACCGAGGCGCTCACGGATAATTATCAAAAGCTGTGGCTGCAGGGTGAACTCGCCTGCGAATCGAATGCTCACCGCGCGCATCCATTCCATTGATGGGGAAGCGCTGGTGGGTGAGGTGGGGTGAGAAGCCAGGTTTCAAGGTTTCGCAGGTTTCAAAGTTGAACCCCCTGGCTCACACGCTAACCCTGAAAATTTTGCTTTCCACCTTGAGACCTTATTCTGAAAGGAGCAGCCATGCCCAACGTCTTTGATTTTTCTGCTAAACTCAATAACGGGGAAGAGAAGCCGCTGGCCGATTATCGCGGCAAGGTTCTGCTCATCGTAAACACCGCCAGCAAGTGCGGATTTACCCCGCAGTACAAGGGGTTGGAAGAGCTGTACCAGAAGTATCGCACACAGGGGTTGGAGATTCTTGGTTTCCCGTGCGATCAGTTCGGCCACCAGGAGCCGGGCAGCGATGAAGAAATTCGCGGCTTCTGCGAACTCAACTACGGCGTCACCTTTCCTCTGTTTTCGAAGATCGACGTCAACGGACAAGACGAACATCCGCTGTACAAGTATTTGAAGACGGAGGCTGGCGGGGTGCTTGGCGACGCCATCAAGTGGAATTTCACCAAGTTTCTGGTCAGCCGCGAGGGCAAGGTTCTCGACCGCTTTGCCCCGGTGACGACCCCCGAGAAGATTGGTGGTGACATCGCCAAAGCACTGAAGGGATAGCGTTTTCAGGGCGTTTCCGTCTTCCTGCGCGGGGCGCGCAAGTCTGCTTGTACTCTGGCCCAACTTCCTTTCCGTGCTATACTTTGAAGCGGTTTCAGTACCACCGGAGGACCGTATCGATAAACGTTTTATCCGCACCAATGAGCGCATTCGTGTTCGCGAAATTCGCGTAATCGACGATCTGAGTGAGCAGCTTGGCATTATGGCACCTCTCGATGCGCTCAAAATTGCCAGGGAAAAAGGACTCGACCTGGTGGAGGTTTCACCCACCGCGCAGCCTCCTGTCTGCCGCATCATGGACTTTGGTAAGTACATGTATGAGCAGGAGAAGAAGGAACGCGCGGCCAAGAAAAACCAGAAAATCATCACCATCAAGGAAGTAAAGTTCCGCATCAACGTGGACGAGCACGATTATCAGACCAAGAAAAATCATGCTCTGCGCTTCCTGAGTGATGGTGACAAGGTGAAGGCAACCATCTTCTTCCGCGGACGAGAAATGACCCGCCAGATGCTCGGTCGTGAGATCCTGCAGCGGCTGATCAAGGACATCGCGGACAAAGCCGTGGTGGAGAACATGCCGCGGCAGGAAGGCAACACCCTGCACCTGATTCTGGCGCCGCCGAAGGTTCAGAAGTAGCCGGAAGGGCGCAGTCTGCCGGGTGCGGGCTGCTCCAATGTGATGGCTTCGCTCCGCTGTCGGCCGCAGTCCACCAATCTGTTTCGAGGGAGTTACCGGCTCCGGTTTGCCCGGAGAGGCCCTTCTCGTGTTTAATAACAAGAGTTGTATTTAGGACACAGACAATGCCGAAGATGAAGACTCACAGCGGCGCCTCCAAGCGCTTCAAGAAGACGGGTACGGGCAAGGTAAAGCGCGGTTTCGCTTTCCAGCGCCACATCCTGACTTCGAAGGGCACTAAGCGCAAGCGCCAGATGGACATGGGCGGAATGGTCGATAAGGCCGATCTGCCTAAGATCCTGAGGATGATCCCCTACTAGGTTGGGTGATCTCCCGCCGGACGGCATCGATTCGTCCGGCGCAACAAGGGTCGTTTGACCCGGGTGTGTGAAGAGGTCCAAGGTGTAAAGCCTCCTGCCTCCAGCCGCCATAATCCCGCGGACCTCAAGGTCCAGCGGAAGTTTTAAAAAAGGAAGGTAGCAGCAATGCCTCGCGTAAAACGTGGTACTAAGCGCCGTGACAAGCGCAAAAAGATTTTAGAGCGCGCCAGTGGGTACTTCCTCACTAAGTCGAAGCTCTATCAGGCAGCACAGGAGGCCGTACAGCGCGGCCTCAAGTTCGCCTTCACCGGCCGTAAGCAGAAGAAGCGCCAATACCGCGCGCTTTGGATTGTGCGCATCAACGCCGCCGCCAAGCTCAGCGGACTCAGCTATTCGCAGTTCATTCACGGTCTGAAGGTTGCGGGCATCGAGCTGGATCGCAAGATCCTGGCCGACATCGCCGTTCATGATCCTGCGGGCTTTGCCAATCTGGTCGCGCAGGCCAAGGCCGCCGTGCCGGCAGCAGCGTAAAGTACCCTCGACCCAGTATCAAAAGCCACGAATGGCACGGGAACACGAACGCTTGTGTCTTCCGTCTACCATTCGTGGCTTTTCCTGCGTGTGGCTTGTCTAGAGGTGAGATCCGAGCGCAAGCGATGAATCCCTGTAACACTCAAATCGCCACGGACGCTCAAGGGGCATTTCGGCTGTCGAAACCGTCGCTCGCGATCTGGTTTAGCCTAAACACTGCAGTTGTTCAGGAGCAGCGAAGCACTCATGTACACCGTTCCCAAACTCGAAGATTTCTCTCCCGCCGCGCTCGACGCTGCCGCCGCGGAATTGCTTGCGGCGCTCGATGCCGAGTCCCAGGGCCGCCGCCGACGCCAAGGCCTTTGAAGAGTTCCGCAACCGCTGGATGGCACGCAAGAACGGCCTGCTCACCCAGGTCAACGACCTGTGGCTGAAGGCCGCGCCCGGCCCCGCCAAGCGCGATGTCGGCCAGCGCGTCAACGCCCTCAAGCAGCAGGCCGAGACCCTGGTCTCCGAGGCCGAGCAACTCGCCGCCGGCTCGGCTCTGGCCGCCCGGCTCAAGTCCGAGACGCTTGACATCTCGCTGCCCGGCATCGAGCGTCCGCTCGGCGTGCGTCATCCCGTCCTGCGCACCTTGGACGAGCTGATCTCCGTCTTCGTCAAGATGGGTTACTCGATCGCCGAAGGCCCCGAGGTCGAGAGCGACTACTACAATTTCGAGGCGCTGAACTTTCCGCCCAACCATCCCGCGCGCGACACCCAGGACACGCTCTTCATCGCCAACCAGGAGCAGCGCGCGCAGCGCGACCGCCTGCTGCTGCGCACCCACACCTCGCCGGTGCAGATCCGCACCATGGAAAAGCTTGCGCCGCCGGTGCGCGTCATCTGCCCCGGCAAGGTGCACCGCAATGACGCGCCGGACGCAACCCACTCGCCCGTCTTCCATCAGCTTGAGGGCCTCTGCGTCGATACCAACATCACCTTCGGCGACCTGAAGGGAACGCTCGACCACGCCATGAAGTCGCTGTTCGGCTCGGCGGTCAAGACCAGCTTCCGCCCCTCGTTTTTTCCCTTCACCGAGCCCAGCGTCGAGGTCTCCATCTCCTGCCCGTTCTGCGGCGGCAAGGGCTGCCGTCCCTGCAAGCAGAGCGGCTGGATCGAGTTGCTCGGCGCGGGCATGGTCGATCCCAACGTCTTCGGCTTCGTCGATTACGACCCGAAAAAGCTCAGCGGCTTCGCCTTCGGCATGGGCGTGGAGCGGTTGGCGATGATGACCTACAACGTCGATGACATCCAGCAGTTCTTCTACGGCGACATGCGCTTCCTGGAGCAGTTTGCGTAATGAAAATTTCACCGAATTGGATTCGCGACTTCGTCTCTCCCACTGCCTGCGACCGCGACGTAGCCGAGGCACTCACCGTCAGCGGCATCGCCATTGAAGGCTACTTCGGCGAAGGCGCCGACCAGACCTGGGAGGCGGAGATCACCACCAACCGCGTCGATGCCATGAACCATTACGGCGTCGCCCGCGAGGTCTCGGCCATCTACGACCTCGACCTTGCGCCCCTCGCGCCCAAGGTTGCCGAGAGCGGCCCCGCGAACTTTTCCATCGTCATCGACGACGCCGAGGGCTGCGCGCGTTACACCGCCCGCGTGGTGCGCGGAGTCAGGATTGCACCGGCCCCGGCGAAGATTGCGCATCGTCTCGAACTCATCGAGCAGCGCAGCATCAGCAACGTGGCCGACGCCACCAACTACGTGCTCAACGAGATCGGCCAGCCCACGCACGCCTTCGATCTCGACAAGCTCGAGGGCGGCAAGATCATCGTGCGCCGCGCCCGCGCCGGAGAGACGCTGATCACTCTCGACGGCGTGGAGCGCAAGCTGTTGCCCGAAGACCTCGTCATCGCCGACGCCGTGAAGCCGGTGGCGCTGGCCGGAGTGATGGGCGGCGAGGCGACGATGATCACCGATGCCACCCGCAACGTGCTCATCGAGTCGGCGTGGTTCGATCCGGCGTCGATTCGCCGCACCGCCCGCCGCCTTGGCATGCACACCGACGCATCGCACCGCTACGAGCGCGGAGCCGATCCCGGCATCACGCCGCTGGCCTGCGCCCGCGTCGCGGAGTTGATCGTGGCCTCCGCTGGCGGCGCGGTCTCCGAGGAGATCGACGTGGTGGCGCGCGCGATTCCGCAGCCGCGCATTGCACTGGCCTCGAGCGAGGTGAAGCGCATCCTCGGCGTGGAAATTCCTCCGGCGGAGATCGCCCGCATCCTGCGCCGCCTGGGTTTTACGGTGGAAGGCTGCGGCCCGGAGTTCACCGTCACCGTGCCCACCTGGCGTTTGGACGTGGAGCGCGAAATCGATCTCATCGAAGAGGTCGCGCGCATCTACTCCTACCTCAAGATTCCCGAGCACCCTGCCTTCGTTTGCCGGCGGAGTGGTGGAACTGCCCAACGCGCGCAAGCAGGCTGCGTTGCGTGGCCGTCTGCTCGCGCTCGGCTATAACGAGTCGCTCTCCTCCACATTTATCCCGCAGGAGGACGCACGCTTTTTTGCCGGCGGGGCCAGCGCCGAGCCGGTGCGCATCGCGAATCCACTGAGCGAGGAGGCCTCATTCATGCGCACCTCGCTGGTTCCCGGACTGCTGCTGCAAGTCGCCTACAACCTGAATCGCGGCAATGCCGATGTCCGCCTCTTTGAGGCCGGACACGTGTACGCGATGCAGGGCGAGGCCGTCGATGAGCACAACTCTCTCGTCTTCGTCGGCAGCGGGGCGGCGCGCGAGCCGGGGGTTCACGGCAAGCCGGAGCCGCTCAATTTCTTCCACGTCAAGGGAGACATCGAGCAGCTGCTGGCCGCCTTCGATCGCGCGCGGAGCTTACGCTTCGATCGCGACGTGCCTGCGTGGCTGCATCCGGGCCGCGCCGCACGCGCCCAGATCGTAGCTGAGAGCGGCGCGGGCACAACGGTCGCCATCTTCGGCCAGCTTCATCCCGAAGTCGCCGCCGCGCGCAAGCTCAAGCAGGACGTGTTCATCGCGGAGATATTCGTCGAGGCGCTCTACCGGCTTGCGCTGCGTCAGCCCGCCTACACTCCGGTCTCGAAGTACCCGGCGGTGGAGCGCGACTTTTCGTTCGTCCTGCCCGAGGGAGTGGAGTTTGACAGCATCCGCCGGAAGCTCTCCTCACTGGCGATTGCCGAACTCACCACGATCCTTCCGGCGGAAACTTTCCGTGGCGGCTCACTGGCGGCAGGGACGTATTCGTTCCTGTTGCGCGTCCGCTTCCAGTCCGCCGAGCGCACCCTGCGCGACGATGAAGTCGCCAACTGGTCGCAGCAGATTGTGAAGTCGGTGGAATCGCTGGGCGGTTCGCTGCGGCAGTAATTCGCGTGGACGGTCCTTTGTTTCGGCAGAGGACCTCCGATCTCATCTGTCGCCGTTAGGGACCGGTGCTGACCTCTTGCACTGAGTAGCTGACCAGCTTTTGTTTGTCATCGAAGTTGAAGTAAATCTGGATTTCGGTCCTTACCGGCCAGCGGTAGGCCGCCACGCGAATCGTCGCGAGCTCATAATTGCTGTGTTCCAGCTCCGCGGATTCGCTCACATACGAGTGCGAAATCCTCTGGTCATCGAGATAGGCCGTAACTTCGGCCCGTGAGCTCCCGATCGGCAGATGGTCGCGGATATCCTTTTCCACCTCTGCGGGAAAATTCCTAACCCGTTGCATGGTCCTCTGACGTATCACACCTGCCAAGGCTCCAAGGAAAATTATAATGGCTACCCCGAAGATGAAGTATCGCATGCGCATCGTGTTTCTCGCTGGCGGAGTCAAAGGATTTTCCTGAACACGCATTCGTCGTGCTCGACGGGGATGACGGAGACTTACGCGGTTATGAGGTGCTTGCGGCGCCTGCCTGTTCCGGCAGCAGCGGCTCATCCTCCGCGCTTGCATCCACCAACTCCGGCGGCAGATTCTTCTTCGGCTTCACGCCCAGCGCTTTCAGCATCTCGGCCTGCCGGATCACGTTTCCCTTGCCGGTTGAGAGCTTGTTGAGCGCCAGGCCGTAGCTCGACTTGGCCTGCTCCAGCCGCTCGCCCACGCTCTTGAGGTCCTCCACAAAACCCACCAGTTTGTCGTACAGTTCGGCGCCGCGATTCACGATGTCCTGCACGTTCTGCTTCTGCCGCTCCTGCCGCCACAGATGCGCCACCGTGCGCACCACAAACAGCAGCGTGCTCGGACTCACCAGCAGCACGTTGCGTTCGTAAGTAGCTTGCCCACAGCTCGGTGTCGTTGCTGATCGCCGCCATGAACGCGCCCTCGATGGGAACGAACATGCAGACGAAGTCGATCGATTGCAACTGGTGCAGCGACTGGTAATTCTTCTCCGCCAGCTCCTTGATGTGCCGCCGGACGGATTCCATGTGCCGCGCCAGCGCCAGCTTGCGCGCCTCGTCCGTCTCCGCGTTGACGTACTCGTTGTAGGCCGTCAGCGAAACCTTGGAGTCGATGATGAGGTGCTTGTTCTCCGGCAGCTTGACGATCACGTCTGGCCGCGCCTGCCGCGAATCCTCGTCGCGGAAGCTGTTCTGCACAACGTATTCCTCGTCCTTGCGCAGCCCGGAGGACTCCAGAATCTTCTCCAGGATCATCTCGCCCAGATCGCCCTGCGCCTTGGACGAGGTGGTCAGCGCGCGCGTCAGCTTGCCGGTGTCGTCGGAGAGTTGCTGGTTCAGTCCCATCAGCAGCCGCACCTGCTCGGAGAGCGCCGAGCGATCCTTGCCCTCCTGCACGTACACCTCTTCCACCTTCTGCTGGAAGCTCTTGATCTTCTCCGACCAGCGGCGTCAGCAGCTGCGAAAGATTGCGTCTGATTCTGCTCGGTGAAGCGCTTCGTCTTCTCTTCCAGAATGTCGCTGGCAAGCGTCTTAAACTGGTTGGAGAGCTCGACTCGCGCGCCGGCCAGCAGCTCAAGTTTTTCGTTCAACTGTTGCTCTTGCTGCTGGAACTGTTGTACAAACTGGAGCTCTTGTTGCTTGAGCTGTTCGTTCAGGCGCACCACTTCTTTTTCCGCCGTCGGATCGCGCATCGGCGCTCGTCTTGAGTTCGCTGCCGGATTCGATTCAGCTGCTCCTGCAGCGCGCCCAGACTGTTCCGGCTCGCAGCCAGCTCGGCTTCCACGGCCGCCAGACGCGAGCGCAACAGCGGTGCGAACGTCCGCTCAGAATCACGGCGGTGATGCACGCTCCGAAGAGAGATGCAAGAATAGCAGTAAGGATAAACATGGACATCATGAGGAAGGCTCCGGGTTCTTGGATTGTAACTCACCTTCGCCGGGGAAGGTTAGTGGCGCGCGCCTTGCGCGTCCTGCTGCCGTTGCTCTTGCTTGCCGCAGCCTCGTTTGCGCAATCTGCCGCCTTTGCGCCGCAGGACGAACAGGAGATCGTTCGCCTGGTGAATCGCGAGCGGCAGTCGCTGCGGGCTAGCTACGCTGGTGGTCGACGAGCGCCTGCAGCAGGCTGCCCGCAAGCACAGCGTGCGCATGGCCGCGACCGGTGAGGTCGAGCATCAGGTCGGGGACGAGCCCAAGCTCTCGCTCCGCCTGGGCGAGACCGATCTGCGCTTTGACGCCGAGTGGCGAGAACGTGGCTCTGGCCGCCGATGCCGCCCGCGCCCACACGGCTCTGATGCACTCGCCCGACCATCGCGCCAATATTCTGGACGCCGATTTCAACTCCATCGGCGTCGGCGTGGTCCGCACGGCAGAGGGAATCTTCGTCACCCAGGATTTTGCCCGGCGACTTCCCGAGGTGAGCGTGGAGGAAGCCGAAGAGCAAGTGGCCTCAAGCCTGAACCGGCTGCGGCGCAGGGCAGGCGCGCCCATCTTGAACCGCGTGCCCGCGCCGCAGTTGCGCCAGCAGGCCTGCGAGATGGCAGCTAACAATGCGCTGAATCCGCGTGCCGGACTTACGACCAGGGTGAGTAACTCCGTTGCCTTCACCGCAAGCGATCTCAACCAGGTTCCCGATTCGCTGGAGCGCCTGAAGACGCGCCCGGCCAGTGGCTTCTCGGTCGGAGCCTGTTACCAAGCCAGCGCAAGCTACGACAATCCGATCTTCTGGGTCATCGTCGTGACTTACTTTTGATCTTGCGAATTTCACGGCGGAACGATGGGGGTCGTCAATAAAGGCGGGTGAGCGCTGCAATGAAAACGCGGGCAGCTTGGCCCGCGACCCAGGCCCGCGTTCGTTGCTTCCCGCGCCGGGCGCTAAACCTTTGCCGGCTCGTTCTTCTTCGCGTACTTGGCTTCCACGTACTCGTCCAGGATCTGCTTGAACTCTTCGACGATGTGATCGCCTTTGAGCGTGGTCGCCAGGCGTCCGTCGATGAACACCGGAGCCTTCGGATCCTCGAAGGTTCCCGGCAGTGAGATGCCGATGTTGGCGTGCTTGGACTCGCCCGGTCCGTTCACGATGCAGCCCATCACCGCCAGCTTCATCTCCTCCACGCCCTCGAATCGCTGGCGCCACTCCGGCATCTGCTCGCGCACGTAGAGTTGAATCTGCTGCGCCAACTCCTGGAAGTAGGTCGAGGTGGTGCGTCCGCAGCCGGGGCAGGCCGTAACCTGCGGCAAAAAGCTGCGAATCCCCAGCGACTGCAACACCTGCTGCGCAACCTGAACTTCTTCCGTGCGGTCGCCGCCCGGCGCCGGAGTCAGCGAGACGCGGATGGTATCGCCAATGCCTTCCTGCAACAGGATGGCGAGCCCCGCCGTGCTGCTTACGATGCCCTTGGCGCCCATGCCCGCTTCGGTCAGCCCCAGGTGCAGAGGATACTCGGCAGCGCGCCGCCAGGTCGCGGTAGACGTCCACCAGGTCCTGCACGCCGCTCACCTTGGCGCTCAGCAGAATGTGATCGCCCGGCAAACCGATAGCTCTCGGCCAGCTCCGCCGAGTGCAGCGCGCTGGTGATCATCGCCTCGATCATCACCTCGCGCGGCTCCTTCGGTTCGGCCAGCTTCGCATTCTCATCCATCATGCGCGCCAGCAAGTGCTGGTCCAGCGAGCCCCAGTTCACGCCGATGCGCACCGGCTTTGTCGTTCTCAATCGCGCACTCGATCATGGTGCGGAAGTTGTCGTCGTTCTTGCGTCCAATGGAGACGTTGCCGGGATTGATGCGGTACTTGGCCAGCGCTCGCGCGCACTCCGGAAACTTCTTGAGCAGGAGATGTCCGTTGTAGTGGAAGTCGCCCACGATGGGCACGTGACACGCCCATCTCCGCCAACTCATCCACAATCGGACGCACCGCCGCGGCGGCGGCTTCGTTGTTCACCGTGACGCGTACCACCTCCGAGCCGGCGCGAGCCAGCGCCGCCACCTGTTTCACGGTCGAGGCCACGTCCGCCGTATCGGTGTTGGTCATCGACTGCACCATCACCGGCGCGTCGCCGCCTACCCGTAGGTTTCCAATTTTTGCCGTGTAGCTTTTTCTGCGCTTGATGATTGCCATGACTCTTCTCTAAGTTTATCAGCAGATCGGAGGGCTTTGGAAAAGGGCGCCCGCAGGCGCCCTTGGCGCGTGAATTCGCTCGCGTCTACTGGCCGGGCAGCATCTTCACCACATCGTTGAAGATCACCATGCCGGCAAACAGAATCAGGCAGACAAACGCCGCCTGGTAGAGACGGATCTTGATTGCTTCATTGATGTCGCGGCGCATCACGGATTCCACCAGCAGCATGGCAATCAGTCCGCCATCCAGAATGGGGATCGGCAACAGATTGAAGAGTCCAAGTTGCAGGCTGATCATCGCCATAAACTCCATCAGGTCGTTGACGCTGCGATGATGCACCATCTCGCCGGAGACCCGGACGATTTCGATCGGGCCCGACATCTGCTTCATCGAAACCTTGCGCTCGGCCATGCGCCCAATCAGCTCGATGACCAATCCGGAGAGCTTTTTGCACTCCTCCAGCGAGCGTCCGAAGGCTTCCAGCACGGGCAGCTTTTCCACCTGCATGGGCTCGGAGACAAAGCCGATGCGATAGCTCTGCGCCGAGCCCTCCGCAGCCGGGGTCAGCTTCGGCGTCACGGTCAGCGACAAGCGTCTGATTGTTGCGCAGAAGTTCCAGGTGTACCGGCTTGTCTTTGGTTGTCTGCAGATACGCCTGCATGGCTCCGGTGGCATGGATCGGCTTTCCGTCCACCGACGATGATTTCGTCGCCGACCTGCAATCCGGCCTGGGCGCCGGGCATGTCTTTCTCCAGCGCCGTGACCAGGAAGGGCTGCATCGGAAGCCAGCCCGCGTCGCCGATCTGCTGCTTGCCGTCAGCCTTGGGCACCAGCGTCATCGGCAGCACGTCATTGCCGCGCTGCACGCGCAACGCCAGCGGCTGGTTCGGGCTGATCAGAACCTTGTTATGTACATCCTGCCAGGTGGGATTCTGGGCGTCGCCGATCTGCAGGATCTGATCGCCTTCTTTGAATCCGGCCTGCTCTGCCGGAGAACCGGGCAAGCACCAGCCCACAACCGCCGGCTGATACAGCCCGTAGGGAATCTCATGATGAACCGCAAACACCACGGTCAGCAGCACCACCGCCAGCACCACGTTTGCCACCGGTCCAGCAGCGGCAATGATCAGCCTTTGCCAGCGCGGATGGCGCTGAAACTCGCCTTCGTCGTCGGCAGGCGCGCCCTCGGGACGCTCTTCCGGCATCTCGATGGCGTTGACTCCGGTCATCTTCACGTAGCCGCCCAGGGGCAGGGCTGAGATCCGGTAGTCGGTATCGCCTCGCGGAAGCCGAACAGACGCTTGCCAAAGCCGATGGAGAAGACTTCCACGCGCACGCCCAGCAGCTTGGCGGCGGCAAAGTGGCCGAACTCGTGCACCAGGATCATTACCCCCAGCACGAGAACCGCACCGAGCAGAGTGTATAAAGCGTTGATCATAAACAGGATATGTCTCTCCACACCAGACCTACTTCGTGAGCTGCCACGCGCGAAGCCGCCGCGCCTGCATGTACAAACCGTCGCGCCCGCTCGCGCGCTTCCGCATCCATGACAAAGAACCTCGTATATAGATTCCGGTTTACGCGCTGGCGTTTCATTCAATACCGCCTGAATCGTGGCGGGAATGCCTAAAAAGGGAATTTTCCCTTCCAGGAACGCCGCAACCGCCACTTCATCTGCCGCATTCAGGGCCACGGTTTTGGCTCCGCCCGCCTCCACCGCTTCATAGGCCAGCCGCAGGCAAGGGAACTTGTCCAGGTCCGGCGGATAAAAGTCCAGGTGCTTCAGTGACAGCACGTCAAAGCGCAAATCGCTGGCGATCCGCTCCGGCCAAGTCAGCGCGTACAGAGATCGGCAGCCGCATGTCGGTCACGCTCACCTGCGCCAGGATGCTGCCGTCGACAAACTCCACCATGCTGTGCACGGTGCTCTGCGGATGCACCACCACCTTGGTTCGCGAGGGCGGGATGTTGAAGAGCCGCACCGCCTCGATCACCTCGAAACCTTTGTTCATCAGCGTCGCTGAATCGATGGTGATGCGTCGGCCCATCTTCCAGGTCGGATGGTTCAGGGCCTGGGCAACCGTGATATCGGCGAATTGATCTCGCGGTGTGTGCAGGAATGGCCCGCCGGAGGCGGTCAGCCATACCCGCTCGACCTCGTCCATCCGTCCGCCGCGCAGGCACTGGTGAACCGCGTTGTGTTCGCTGTCAATCGGCAGCAGCGGCTTGCCTTGGCGCCGCGCCTCGGCCGTGATCAACTCGCCGGCGGCGACCAGGCATTCCTTGTTGGCCAGCCCGATCTCCTTGCCCGCCTTCACCGCTTCGTAGGTGGCTTCCAGGCCGGCGACGCCGACAATGGCGCTGACGACGAAATCTACCTCGGGATGGGTTGCCACGGCCACGGTACCAGCCGTGCCCCATACCACCTCGGTCTCGCTCGCCCCGGCATCGCGCAGGCGCTTGCGCAAAGTGTCGGCCGCCTTCTCATGTGCCACCGAGAGCAGCTTCGGACGCCAGCGCAGCGTCTGTTCAAAGGCCAGCTCCAGATTCGAGCCCGCAGCCAGAGTTGCAACCGCAAAGCGGTCCGGATAGCTCTCGACGACTTTGAGTGTGCTGCAACCGATCGAACCGGTTGAGCCCAGGATTGCGATTCGTTTCATCACGATATTACAGTCTAACCTGCCCGCCTATCCTTGCACGAATTTCTGTCCAAACGCCAGGAACAGAAGCAAGGCCACCGGCAGGGCCAGCAGCAGGGCATCGATGCGGTCCAGAATTCCCCCGTGTCCCGGCAGCATGGTGCCGGAATCCTTCACCCCCGCGCCGCGCTTCAGCGCCGACTCCAGCAAATCCCCTACCTGCGCCGCGAGGTTGATGATGGCCGCCAGCAGAGCCGCAATCCAAAGTGGTGCGCGTCCATACGACGGAGAGCCGATCAGCAGCGATTCCTGCGCATCGACCAGCAGGTGCGCCCGCTGCAGGGCGGCTGCAATCTCCGGCAAAAAGTGCGCGAAAAGGCAACAGCCGACGATGGAGAAGAGCAGCGAAGCCACCGTGCCCTCTATCGTCTTGCCGGGGCTGATTCGAGGCGCCAGCTTGTGGCGTCCCATGCTCTTGCCGACGTACATCGCGGCGGTGTCGCCCACCCATACGGCCAGGAACGTAAACACCACGTAAACCCACCCGCGTATGGATTCGCGCATTAACACCAGCAAGAGCAGCGGTAGTGCAATGTAGGGAAGCGCCAAGTAGCTCATGGCCGCTCCCGGCAGCGCGGCTCGCAGATCGTCGCGTCCCATCGCCGCAATCATCAACAGAAAAGGAGCAAAGAGGAATAACAGCAGAATCCCAGCCAGCACCGCCCCGCCGCCAAACTCCTGGGCATAGTAGAAGACTACGAAAAGCGCGGCAGTGTACAGATAGGTCAGCAAGCGGAAGAGTTCAAGGCCATAGTGGGCCGCGATGCCGAGATATTCAAAGACCGCCGCCAGCGCCACTACCGAAGTAATCAGCAGGAAGAGCCAGAGCGGCGCGCGAAATACGGCCAGCAGCACCAGTGGGATCAGGATGAAGGCGGTAAGCAGACGTTTCATATCGACACCAGAAGGGTATCTTCTGCCGTGCTCGGGAAGCAAAGCCGGAGAGAAGATTCACGGAGTTGGAAACAAATCTTTACCGATCCGGGCTTGCTGCAGGTCAAATCTTCGCTTGGGCAGTGGGTTGGAGCCCATTGCCGCAGATCGGGTTAGAACGCCGCGCCGACGTTGCCATAGCGGCGCTCGCGTTTCTGGAAGTCCGCCAGAGCCACCAGCAGATGATTGCCATCAAAGTCCGGCCACAGCGTCGGGGTCACATAAATCTCGGTGTAGGCCAACTGCCATAGCAGGAAATTCGAGAGCCGCATCTCGCCGCTGGTGCGGATCACCAGATCCGGGTCCGGCAGGTCCGCGGCGTACATGTGCCGCGAAACCAGCTCTTCGTCGATCTTCAAGTCTGCCAGGCCGCCGTTGTTGGCCGCCGCCTTCACAATCGCCTGGAAGGCGTCGATCAGCTCCGCCCGCGCTCCGTAGTTCAGCGCCAGGGTCATGATCATGCCGGTGTTCTTCGCGGTCTGCTTCGGTCGCCCAAGCCATCCGCTCCTGCACCTCGGGCGGCAGCTCGTGAATGCGCCCGATGTAGCGAAGCCGGATGTTGTGCTCGTTCATCAGCGGGACTTCACGCTTCAGGTAGGTCCGCAGCAACGCCATCAGGAAGCTGGTCTCCGTCTTCGGACGCTTCCAGTTCTCGGCTGAAAAGGCATACAGCGTCATCGCCCGCAGGTGGATGTTCGAGCCCAGGGTGATTACGTCGCGCACGGCATCGACCCCTCGCTTGTGTCCTGCAATGCGGGGCAGATGGCGGCGCTTGGCCCAGCGGCCGTTGCCGTCCATGATCACTGCGATGTGTTGTGGTAGCCGTTCTGGATCGAGCTTGGCGAATAGTTCTGCTTGCTTGCGAGTCAGCCCGGCAGGGACGGTGGTGTGCAAAGCATTTCCTCAAACAACGAGTAGTTTGAAGCTAGCACACGGTTCGGCATCTTGCAACGGATGGAACGCGCTGATCGGTGCCTAGGCCACATGCCGCCGCTGGACCAAACTGATATTCCTGCAGGCGATGGTCGTAGCGCAAATCGAACTTGCTTCGCGCACTCCGGACACAGCCAGAGCGCCTTCTGCTTGGTCACTCCGTGTCGCTCTTCCCGGCGGGACGCACAAACAGTTTTCCCTCTCCCAGACGCTTGAATTTCTTTTCACAGGGCGGATTGGCACAGCTCGCGAGGTTCGCATTCTCCATGATGTCCTCTCTGCTTCTGGGCGAACCCGTATCGCCTGTCGACACATGCCCGGCTTGTGGCCATCCCCGTCTGAGAAATCTTTTCGTGCAGTTAAGACAATAAGACGCGCTCCGCCGCCTTGGAGTTATCCAGCGACCCGCTCTCGCCGCAGAGCCGTCCGGCTCCGGCCAGAGTGGGCTTCCGTCTGGCTCAGGCGCAGCGCCGCGGCATCGCCGTGAGCTCGCGCACCTGGTTCAGCACGCTCGTCCACTGCATCCCATTCAGCCGGCGCATGTAGGGCATCAGCTCGGAGATGAACTCATCCTGAGACAGTTCGCGGATGTCGTCCTCAGTCGTGCGTCCGGTCGTCAACAGGTCGCAGACGCGTACCCGCAACGCTCCGGCCAAGCCGCTCCAGCGAACCCAGCGTCGGGCAGGCTTTCTCATTTTCAATCTTCGATACATAGGTGCGAGGCACGCTCATGCGCAGCGCAAGTTGCCGCTGGCTCAGTCCTGCCCGCATCCGCAGCGAGCGGATCGCGGCCGCCACCGGCAGTTGATGGGAGGGCATCGTCTGCACAGGTGCGCATGGCGGCGATCGGAGCAAGCATCGGTGACAGCCTCTGGAACCACGTCCAGGGGCAGTCTTGCAACGGCGGCAAATATTGTTAGATGTCCGGAATTGGACCAAAAGACAATCGTCGCAACGAACCACTTCCCGCGAATCCACGGGTGCCAGAGTCGTAGCCATGCGAATTGTACGGAGCCGCCAGAGCGGGAGCAAACTCCCGTCATCGCAATCCCAATCGATGACGATCGAGCAGGCAAGCGATGACAGTGTGTAATTTGCTGGTTTTGCCCCTGCAATGTCAACAACAATTTCAGGCAATCTTCTGCGATTCACTATGGAATCCGGATCATAGCAGACAAAAACCGGAGAAAATCCAGACAAGAGCCGGTAATTTACGGCGGCGCGCCCTGTTTACCAATTAGATTCCCTCCCGCGCAAACATAGGGGAAAGTGCGGATCGTGCCCAAAAATTAGACGCTGCCGATGGACCGGCGCCGTGCCGTCTGTTCCCCGACTGAATGGCGGATCTCGGGTAAGGGCCGGCGTCGTTCATCCCAGCACCACTGCGAGCTTTCCCTCGCCGGATTACCTCTGCGACATTCGCAATATCCGGCGCCAGCGAACGATCCTGGGTCACCATCGGCGATACGGCGCGAATCTCTCGCAGCGCCCGTTGGGCACGTTTTCCCGGCTTCAGTGGAGCCAGCAGGTCCACGGCCTGCGCCGCCGCCAGCGCCTCAATCGCCAGTACGTATCGCACATTCTGGATCACGCGCTTCAATTTCAGCGCCGCGGTCATTCCCATGGAAACGTAATCTTCCTTATTCCCGCTGGTCGTAATCGAATCGACCGAGGCCGGATGTCCGAGCACCTTGTTCTCGCCCACCAGGGCGGCCGCTGTCACCTGCGGCATCATGAAGCCCGAGTTCAGCCCGGCGTCGGTCGTCAAAAACGGCGGCAGACCCTCGCTCAGCGCCGGATTCACCATCCGCTCGATGCGCCGCTCGCTGATGCCGGCCAGCGCCGCGATTGAGATGGCCAGAAAGTCGAGTGCGAACGCAATCGGCTGCCCATGGAAATTTCCTCCCGAGAGGACTTCGCCCTCGACCACGGCTTCCGGGATCGCCCGCGGTGAGCCTGCCGGAGGCGCTTTGACGAACGGCGCTTTGACGAAGACCAGCGGATTGTCCACCGCCGAGTTCATCTCGATCTCAAAGACCTGCCGCGCATAGTCCAGCACGTCGCGCACCGCTCCGTGGACCTGCGGAATGCAGCGCATCGAATAGGCGTCCTGCACCCGTTTGCAATCGCGATGGCGCTCGCGCAGCGCCGAGCCTTCCAGCATCGTGCGCAGATGTTTTGCCACCAGCGTCTGCCCGGCATGTGGGCGCGCCTGATGAATCCGCTCGTCGAAGGCCACGTCGGTGCCCTGCAGCGCGTCCAGCGAAATTGCGCCCAACACATCGGCTGTCGTCGCCAGCGTCCGCGCCTCCAGCAGCGCCAGCGATCCCACGGCCAGCATCGCCTGGGTTCCGTTGATCAGCGAGATCGCTTCCTTGGCCTCCAGCCGGATCGGCGCAATCTGTGCCGCCCGCATCGCATCGCCGCCGCTCATGCGGCGTCCCTCGAAGCAGGCTTCGCCCTCGCCGATCAGCACCAGCGCCAGGTGCGCCAGCGGCGCCAGATCGCCCGAGGCGCCTACCGATCCCTGCGACGGAATCAGCGGATGCACGCCGCGGTTCAGCATGTTGCAGAGGGTGTCGATCACCACCGCGCGCACGCCGCTAAAGCCTTTGGCCAGCGAGTTGGCGCGCAGCAGCATCATCGCCCGCGACTCCTGCTCCGTCAGCGGCTCTCCTACCCCCGCCGCGTGCGAGCGCACCAGGTTGATCTGCAACTCGCGCGCCTGGTCGGCGGAGATGCGCACATCGGCCAGATGGCCCACGCCGGTCGTAATCGCATAGGCCACGCCGATCTCCGGCCACCAGCGCATCCACCACCTCGCGTGCCTGCTGCAACCCGCTCCCGCGCATCCGGCTCCAGCAGTACGGGCTGCCGGTGCAGCACGACCTGCTCAAAGCTTTCCAGCGTCAAATCGTTTCCATTCAGGTGCAGTGCAGCCATGAACTCCTCTTTACGATCTCTCGCCGCGCCTAGCCTTCCGCCTCCGACTGTGCGATTCCGGCCGCCGCGCACAGTGCGTCGCGGTACTTTCCCGTCAGAGGGGTGCGCTTCAAGTCGCGCCCCACCACCACGTGTACGCTTTCGCCCTCGGCCAGCAGTCGCCCATCGGATTTGCGCACCACCTCGTAGTGAAAGCGCAGCAGCGAAGTTCTCATCTGCGCCAGCCGCGTGCGGATCGTGATCTCATCGTCGTAGCGTGCCGGATGCTTGTAGCGGCACTTCACCTCGACCACCGGAAGGATCAGCCCGTCGGCTTCCATCTCTCGATAGCTGAAGCCCAGTTGCCGCAGCAACTCAGCTCGTCCTACCTCGAACCAGACGATGTAATTCGAGTAATACACCACTGCCATCTGGTCGGTCTCGGCGTAGCGCACCCGCAGCGTTGTCTCGCAGATTGTGCTCATACGTTTAGGTTGTATCATGTACAGTTTCAGCCTTCCAAGCTCACTTCTGACGGGGTGGTCGAATCATCGGTGGCCTCGCTCGTCCACATTCTGTATACTTGTTTAACAGTTTTTAAGTCAGACAAGTCGGGCGCAAAATCTCAATTTCATTTGACAAGACATACCACCGAACTCCGATAGAGGGTGTGGACTGCCCGTTTTGCTCGCACGGGGCAGGCCGTATTCTTTATCAGGTGACGAGTGCGGAAGCTGCTACGCACTTCATTTCTCCATGGCGCAACAGGGCAAGAAATAACGAACTGCAGTCGATCATCGAACGTCTCTGGGGGAAATCAACGTGCCAGTTAATCGAATGCGACGGCTGTAGCGGAGTCTTTGCATCTCCCTTTGTGGGAGGTGATTCGGACTTTTACCGAGTCTCGTTCGAGGAACAGAAAAAGGGCTCTTATCCAACCGATCGCTGGGAGTACGGGAAATCCCTCTTGCAATGCGATCACCTGGGCACGGCGTCGCTTACAAACTCAACGTGTCTTGAGGTCGGGTCAGGGGACGGCGCATTCGTGAGGCGCTTGATCGACGCCAAAGTTCCGCAAAGTGCCATTACTGCACTCGAATACTCCAGCTATGGAATCGCTGCCATGCGCTCCCGCTATCCAGGCGTCGATGTCCACCACGGTGATGATTTACCCACCCTGCCCGATGGAGTATTCACCCATGTATTTCTCTTTCAGGTGCTGGAGCACTTGGGCGACCTGAACTCATTTATGTCCCGAATCCGCCGATTGCTGAAGCCGGGCGGATTTGCTTTCGTCAGCGTTCCGAACCCCGTTCGAATCGAATTCAACGAGTTGAATGGACTTTTGCTGGACATGCCTCCGAACCACATTTCACGCTTCACCGATGGGGCAGTGAAGAGCTTGTCGTCTCGAAATGGCTTCACGCTGGAGTTGCAGGTCGACGAGGATTTTTCTTGGCAGAGTAGAGTCGCGCAATTCTTGCAGTACCGGTACTTGAGACTGGCCCAGCGCTCCGGCACGGCTCCGGCCAGGATCGACGCCAACCTGAATGGCGCAAGCCGCAAATTAGCCGCGGGCATCTTCACGCTGACGCTTTTACCCGAAGCAGTGCTGAAGTTGAGAGCCAACCGCACGACGGGCGCCAGCAGGTTGATTGTGCTGCAAAAATGCGGTGCGTAAGACAGCATAGACGAGCGGGGCTTACCTTTCTGTGTTACTGGCTCCAGCGCGGCTTCCGCCGCTCCAGAAAGCTGCGCACGCCTTCCTGGAAATCCGGGCTCGTACGGATCGACGCATTGGCCTCCATTCCGCTTTGAATGTCGCGCTCCAGCCCATCCTTGGCGAATTCCCGCAGCAGAGCCTTGGTGGCCCGCAGTGACGCCGGCGAATTCTCAAGCAACTCTTCCGCCAACCGCCGCGCTCCCGCCAGCAGATACGCCGGCTCCATCACTTCGTTCACCAGCCCCATGCGGTATGCCTCCTCGGAGGAGATCATGCGTCCGGTGAGCAGCAGGTCGCGGGTGTGTTTCTCGCCCACCTGCCGGATCAGAAATGCCGAAACCACCGCCGGCACAAAGCCAATCCGCACCTCGGTATATGCGAAGCTGGCCTCGGTGGAGGCCAGGGTAAAGTCGCACAACGTGGCGACTCCCGCGCCGCCCGCAATGGCTGCGCCGTTGACCGCCGCGATCGTCGTCTTTGGGAAGTCGTAAAGCGAGCGGAAGAGGGTGGCGATGCGCCGGCTGTGGCGATAATTTTCCTCGGCCGTCTGCGTCACCAGCGCCTGCAAATCCTCCAGGTCCATCCCGGCGCAGAATGCCTTGCCCTCGGCGGCCACGATCAATACCTGCGCGGAGGAGTGTTCCACCTCCTGCAATGCCGCCAGAAATTCATCGATCATGGCATGGCTGATCGCATTGCGCTTCTCGGCGCGGCTCAGGGTCAGAGTCGCAATCTTGTCGTCGAAGGTCAGCTTGAGCGTCGTGTACATGGCGGCCTAGCTTACCTTTGCGCCCGCCCTGGCGCAAGCCGCTGCAAGAAAAAGCCGCGAGCTGCACTCTGCGCCGCACTCTGGATCACCGCGTAACCCTAAACCCAGCGCGTAAACCTAGCGCGTAAACCGCAGTACGATATCCTCATTCATCCGCAGCACATTCTCTAAAGGCTTGTGGTCCGGTAGCTGCGCGCCGTGCTCGGCGAGGGTCCGCAGCACCACTTCGGTTGGCACGTTGCCCACCAGCGCATCCTGTGCAAACGGACATCCGCCCACCCCGCCCAGCGCCGAATCGAATCTCCGGCAGCCCGCCTGGAATGCGGCCAGCACCTTCGCCTCCGCATTCTCCTTGCGTCCGTGCAGATGCGCGCCCACCTCGAGGTAATCGAAGCTGTCGACCACCGTGCCCACGACTTCCGCCACCATCTCCGGCGTCGCCAGCCCCACCGTGTCCGCCAGCGAAACCGTCTGGATTCCCATGTCGGCAATGTTCTGCACCGCCTGCAACACTTCGTCCACGTCCCAGGAATCGCCGTAAGGATTGCCGAAGGCCATCGAAACGTAGGCCACCATCGCCAGACCATTTTCTTCGGCCTTGCGCCAAACTGCCTCCAGCGCCTCGATGTTTTCCTCTGCCGATCTGGTTCTGATTCTTCTTGAGGAACGTCTCGCTGATGGAGTAGGGAAATCCCAGCGTGCGCACCGCCTCGGTCGCCAGGGCCCGCTCCGCGCCCTTCTCGTTTACCACGATGCCGATGATTTCGACGTCGTCCGGCGGGGCCAGCCGCTTTAGTACGTCTTCGCTGTCGGCCATCTGCGGCACCAGCCTGGGGCGAAACAAAGGAAACTGCGTCGATCTGCTTGAATCCCGCTTCCACCAGCGCACGCAGATATTCCGCCTTGGTTTCGGCTGGAATCTGCCGCGACAATCCCTGCCATGCGTCGCGCGGACACTCGACGATCTTGACTGCGTTTTCGCTCATTCTGTTTCGTCCTACGTCTGCAGGCTACGTCTGCAAGATTCCCACGCTGAATTTCTCCACCACCGGATTCGAGCGCGCCGCCGCCAGTGCCCAGGCCAGCGCCTCGCGGGTCTGTGCAGGATCGATGATTTTATCGATCCACAGCCGCGCGGCTCCGTACTGCGGCTTCATCTGCCCGGTGTAGCTGGCTCGAATCGAATCGTAGAGCTCCTTGCGCGCCGCCTCGTCCACCGCTTTGCCCTCGCGCTCCAGTTGCTTCAGCTTGATCTCCACCAGGGTGTTTGCCGCACTCTCGCCGCTCATCACCGAGTAGCGCGCCGTCGGCCAGGCAAAGACAAAGCGCGGATCGTACGCCTTGCCGCACATTGCGTAGTGTCCCGCGCCGAACGAGCCGCCCACGATCACCGTGATCTTCGGCACTACGGAGTTCGAGACCGCGTTCACCATCTTGGCCCCGGCACGAATGATCCCGCTCCACTCCGCGTCGCGCCCCACCATGAAGCCGTTCACGTCGTGCAGAAAGACCAGCGGAATACGCCCCTGGTTGCAGTCCATGATGAAGCGCGCCGCCTTTTCCGCGCTCTCCGTGTAGATGACGCCGCCGAACTCGGTGCGCTTGTCACCGTTGTGGTCAATCTGGGTCGCGTGCAGTTTCTGGTTGGCCACCACTCCCACCGCGTGCCCGTCGATGCGCGCGTATCCGCACAGCAGCGTCTCACCATACCCCGCCTTGTACTCGTCGAAGCGCGAACCATCCACCACCCTGGCGATGATCTCGCGCATGTCGTAAGGCCGCGACGGATCGTTCTCGTAGATGCCGTAGAGCTCTGTTGCCGGATAGAGCGGAGCCACGGCCTCGATGCGGTCGAAGGGCGCCTCGGCGCGCGCCCCCATTTTTTCCACCAGCGCGCGTACCCGCGCCAGGCACGCCTCATCGTCTGCTTCGCGGAAGTCCACCGTGCCGCTGATTTCGGCGTGCATGCGGGCTCCGCCCAGCTCTTCCGCACTCACCTTCTGCCCAATCGCCGCCTGCACCAGCGCCGGCCCGGCTAAGAAACAGCCCGCTGCCTTCGGTCATCAGAATGTGGTCGCACATCACCGGCAGATACGCGCCTCCGGCCACGCACATTCCCATGATTGCCGTGATCTGCGGAATCCCCTTGGCCGACATCACCGCGTTGTTGCGAAAGACCCGCCCAAAGTCGTCCTGATCCGGAAACACGTCCTCCTGCAGCGGCAGGAACACCCCTGCGCTGTCCACCAGGTAGATCGTCGGCAAACTGTTTTCGATGGCAATGTTCTGCGCTCGGATCACCTTCTTCGCCGTCATCGGGAAGAACGCCCCGGCCTTCACCGTGGCGTCGTTCACTATCAGCATGAAGAGCCGCCCATGCACCCGTCCCAGCCCGGTCACCACCCCCGCCGCCGGAGCTCCGCCCCACTCCTCGTACATCCCATGCGCCGCGTGCAGCCCCAGTTCGAACAGCTGGGGTTCCCTCGTCCAGCAGCAACCCGATGCGCTCGCGCGCCGTCAGCCGCTGCTTGCGGTGCTGAGCTTCCACGGCCCTGTCCCCGCCGCCCTCGCGAATCTTCGCCTCTTCGTCGCGCAGCGCGGCCAGCAGCACGCGCATCGCCTCCAGATTGCGCCGGTAACGCGGCGCATCGCTCTGTACGGCTGTGGTCAGTTGGTTGTGGAGGTCGGTGGGTTTCAACTCGCTCATCAGCTCCTCGCCAGAGGGAGATGCAAACGCACCAGCCTACCCGAGCCTGCGACAACAAGCAATGCGCAGCATTCGAATCCGGGTGCTGCGAAGCGTGCGAATCCGGGTGCAAAGCCCGGCTCAGGCCCGTGCGCCCGTACAATCGGCCTGCATACGATTCCCGACAAACTTTTCCGGGGAGGAAGCGCTCTAAAGAAGCAAACAACGGGATGGAGGCCGGTTTTCATCGTTTCCCGGTCTAGGGTGCATCGAAGG
Organism: uncultured Acidobacteriota bacterium; assembly: GCA_963737175.1. Classification (GTDB taxonomy): domain Bacteria; phylum Acidobacteriota; class Terriglobia; order Terriglobales; family Acidobacteriaceae; genus TOLSYN. The sequence continues at coordinate 54,856 of CAVTRQ010000025.1, forward strand.
AGAACGGTCTGGCAGATGCCCACATTCCACAACGGGCCCGGCAGGTCCGCAGAGCTCACGGCTCCTGCCGGTGCTGTCCATCCTCACAGCCAGCGGCTGAAGTCTCTTCCGTTTTCCGCCAGCTCAAATACTCCGGTCTTGGATAATTCGCCGACGATGCGGTGTGTCTCCGGATCGCGGGCCGCGCGTGTGATCCAGTGATTGGCGACGTCGTAAGATTCCTGCGTGATCCAGTTCTGCGGCAGAACCTCCACCAGCCCAGCCTGCGGGTAGACCACGAGAATCGCGAAGGCGGGATCGCTTTTCTCCCGCGCCTTGTAATTGCAGGGGGCGAGCACTTCGTCCACCGCGCGGAAGCTTACCGGAACCTCGAGCGCGTGGATTCCCGCCCCTAGCTCCGTGCTCACGTCGAACTCCGCCAGCGGCGGTGTGATGGTGTAGAGCCGTTCGCTCGAGGCCGAAAACCAGCCCGCGATCTCGGCAAAGCTGAACGCCTGCATTCGGTCCGGCTCAAAGCAAACAAAGCGGAGGGTGCGCCCCTCCGGACACCACACGCCGACGCTCCCCGGCTCGATGGGAAATGGCCGGCAGTAGGTATTCAACGCCAGTCGGGGCTTCTCCACTTCGCCCTCGCCGTGCAGCGTCACCAGGAAGCTCAATCCTTCCTGTTGGCCATGGAAGATCCACTGGTAGCGCCGTGAACCACTGCCGCGTACCTCAGGGAAGGTCTCCCAGAACCACGGCGCCGGTCCAGTCGTCGATTGCACCAGCTTATTGAGTTGTTCGGGGAGAGACATCTCTCTCCTATGCAGTAACCCCGCGGGGCTTTACATTCTCGCGGATGAACTTCACGATCTCATCCATCGGCGTGCCGGGTTGGAAGACGCCCTTTACCCCCGCCGCCTTCAGCGCCGGGATATCCTGGTCGGGAATGATTCCGCCCACCAGCACCAGCACGTCGTCCATCTTCTGCGCCTTCATCAGCTCCGCTACTCGTGGAATAATCGCATTATGCGCGCCGGAGAGTATGGACAAGCCGATTACGTCCACGTCCTCCTGCAGCGCCGCGTTGACAACCATCTCCGGCGTTTGCCGCAGTCCTGTGTAAATCACTTCCATGCCGGCGTCGCGCAAGGCGCGGGCAATTACTTTAGCGCCCCGGTCGTGTCCATCCAGACCGGGTTTCGCAACTAGTACGCGAATTCTGCCTTCGTTGGCCATAAGGGCGTCGAGTCCTCAAAAACCGAAACTCGCTTCGTATCATACCCCGCCTCACTCGCTTGCGGAGTGCAAAACGTTGCCGGGCTGCATCGCGCGTTCCGCGCTGGGTAAAAATCCCGCTTCCGGCAATCCGCTCTACAGATACGCTGACTCCTCGTAGGTGCCGTACACCTCGCGCAGGGCTGCACAGATCTCGCCCACGGTCGCATAGGCCCGCACCGCGTCCAGCATGTAGGGCATCGTGTTGGCCGCGGAGATATTCCCTGCGTTGGCGCAGCCTGGCTCCGGCGACATCGCGGCCGCGTGCTTCAACGCCTCCAGCGCTCGCTGCACCGCCTGGTTGTCGCGCCTTGCCCGCAGCGCTCGCAACTTGGCCTTCTGCCGCTCTCCCACGCCCTCGCCAATGTGGAGAATCGACGGCGGCGGCTCTTCGATCACAAACGCATTGGCGCCTACCGTGATTTTCTCCCGCGCCTCGGTCGCTTTCTGGAGTCGATAGCTGGCCTCGGCAATCTCCTTCTGCGGAAAGCCGCGTTCGATGGCCTTCACCATTCCGCCCATCGCGTCTAACTTGTCGAAGTAGGCAAACGCTTCGTTCTCCATGTCCAGGGTCAGCCGCTCCACGAAATATGAGCCTGCCAGCGGGTCGATCGTATTTGCCACTCCGCTCTCGTAGGCGATCACCTGCTGGGTTCGGAGCGCGGTCCGCGCCGCCTCTGCCGTGGGCAGCGCCAGCGCCTCGTCGTAGCTGTCCGTGTGCAGACTCTGCGTCCCGCCCAGCACCGCCGCCAGTCCTTGCAGCGCGACGCGCGCGATGTTGTTCAATGGCTGCTGCGCGGTCAGAGAAACCCCCGCCGTCTGGGTGTGGAAGCGCATCAGCCAGGTACGCTCATTGCGCGCCCCGAAGCGCTCCTTCATCAGCCGGTACCAGATCTTGCGCGCCGCCCGAAACTTCGCGATCTCCTCGAAAAAGTCATTGTGCGCATTGAAGAAGAAGCTCAGCCGCGGCCCGAACTCGTCCACGTCCAGCCCGCGCCGCCGCGCCCACTCCACGTATTCCACGCCGTCGTAGATCGTGAATGCCAGCTCCTGCAGCGCCGTCGAGCCCGCCTCGCGGATGTGGTATCCCGAAATTGAAATGGTGTTGAAGCGCGGCGTGTACTTGGAGCCGAACTCAAAGGTGTCAATCACCAGCCGCATCGACTCCGCCGGAGGATAGATGTATTCCTTCTGCGCGATGTACTCCTTCAGGATGTCGTTCTGCAGGGTTCCGGAAATTTTCTGCCAGTCGGCGCCCTGCTTCTCCGCCACGACCAGGTACATCGCCCAGAGCGCGCTCGCCGGAGAGTTAATCGTCATCGAAACCGTAATCTTCTCCAGGTCGATGCCGCGGAAGAGAATCTCCATGTCCTCCAGCGAATCGATGGCCACGCCGCACTTACCCACCTCGCCCTCACTGAAGGCGTGATCGCTGTCGTAGCCCATCAAGGTCGGCAGGTCGAAGGCCACCGAGAGTCCGTTGCCGCCGTGCTCCAGCAGATACAGGTAGCGCTCGATTGGTCTCCTCCGGCGAGGCGAATCCCGAAAACTGCCGCATCGTCCACAGCTTCCCCCGGTAGCCCGTGGCGTGAATCCCGCGGGTGTAAGGAGCTTCGCCCGGATATCCGAGATACTTTTCCTCGCTCCAGTCCTCCGGCAGATCCGCCTGGCGTGTAGAGCCGTCGCACCGGCCTTCCCGAGATCGTCGTAAAACGCGCTGCGCCGGCCTCGTCCAGATTCGTTCCGGTAGCCGCGCCAATCGGCTTCTCCGGCTGCTGCGCCAAGGCCGCCGCCAGAGTCGTCTCCGCCCAGCGGCGCTCGCTGTCGGAGGGCCTGCGCTTTTCAGCGATGCCGAACCCGGCTCGGGCCTTTACAGCCTTCCCCGAAGCCTCTCCCAGCTTTTTAAGTTTGGAAGTTCCAGCCATCTCTGATCCCCCGCCTTCAGCAACCTAGGTTGGATGCCGAAACCCGGGAGGGCGATCCCAGGGCGGGATTAGTCAGGCTTACTGACGGCTGCCATTCCACCTTGCCCCTGCCGTGCCGCGAGCACGATTTCCGAATAGCAGGCCTCGGTGTCATCGATCATCTGCTTCAACAGAAAGCGGCGGTAGGCGGTGCGACGAGCTTGCTCTCCCAGCCGCCGCCGCAGTCCCTCGTCCGTTGCCAGAGCTTCCATCCCCTTCGCCAGCGCGGCCACGTTCCGTACCGGAAAGACAATTCCTTCGCGGTCATTCGCAATCGCCTCCGGCGTTCCCCCGGAGTCGGATACGAGAAGTGGCTTGCCGGAAAACATCGCCTCAAGAATGGTGATCGCGAAAGGCTCCCGGTGCGAGGGCAGCAGAATGACGTCGGATGCCTTCATCACCACCGGAATATCGCTCTGGAATCCGCAAAACACCACTTTGTCGATAAGCCCGTACCTTGCCACCAATTCCTGCACTCTCTGCCGATCCTTGCCCTCGCCCACAATCAGGCATTTGTAATTCAAATTTCGCGGGAGTTGGCGCAGGGCCTCGACCACGTCGTAGTGGCCCTTGGATTTCGTGATCCTGGCAACCAGGCTGAACAGAACCTCGTTCCCGATGCCAAACTTCTTCCGGAAGGAAGCGGCTTCGTCCTCACTCGCCCGCTCAATGCGCTCCGGATCAACTCCGTTGTGGATGACCCTGATCCGTTCGCGAGCTATGCCGAATTCCTCCTCCAATCCCTTCTGGATGAATCCGCTGACGGCGATGAGGTTTCGGAAGATCCTGCCGTGCAGCGCCTTGGCCGGCGCCTGGTGCCAGATATCGTGCACCGTGATGACGTAGGGAACCCCGGTTCGGCGGAAGATGCCTTCGGCGAAATACCCTCCGGTGCGGTGGTGAGCGTGGATGATCTCAATCCCGTGTTTTTCGACGATTTCCTTGAGCTGCCGGTAGGCCGCTATTTTGTCGAAGGGATTGAGGCTCTGGAATGGTAACCGGTACTCGGCCACCACGCCGGGCGGCATCGCATCCGCTCCGCCGGACCCGCTGGAGGCCACGAAGTAGATCTGATGCCCCCGCAGAGACATCTCTTTCATGAGCTGAAGAGCGTGAGTTTCAGCGCCACCCGCTCTTCCTCCGCGCCACGAGTGCGAGAACAGAATAAGAATCTTCATCGCAAACTCCTGGGACGCTGGGGGACGAGCTGATCGGTGCTCTCCAGTCGTGAGTGGCCTCGCTCCATCCTAGCAAAGACCCGCCATCGCCGCAGGCCGCGGGCACGAATCCAACCAGCAAAAAGTTAAGGCCGGAAGGCCCTCTGTTTCGAGGAACCTGTCCGGCCTGAAGTATTCATCAGGAGGTTATACCTGATAGACGCGCCTCCCGCGAAAAGGTTAGCAAACCTGGCGGCCGCAGCAGGCCACGGGCACGATTCCAGACAGCAAAAAGTTAAGGCCGGAAGGCCCTCTGTTTCGAGGAACCTGTCCGGCCTGAAGTGTTCATCAGGAGGTTATGCCTGATAGACGCGCCTCCCGCCAAAAGGTTAGCAAACGGCGCGGCCGTCGCAGGCCGATGGTACGATTCCGTCCGGCAAAAAGTTAAGGCCGGAAGGCCCCCTGTTTCGAGGAACCTGTCCGGCCTGAAGTGTTCATCAGGAGGTTACACGTAATAGACGCGCCTCCCACACAAAAGGTTAGCAATTTATTTTGCTGCCGGCTGCGCCGTCACCGTGGACGGCGTCAGGTTCGGCTGCAACCCCGGAATCGCCGGCATATGCGACACATGGCCGCTCGCCGCGTCTTCCATCGAAATACCGTTGCGGTCCAGAATCGTCGCCGTAACCTGATCCAGCGCCACCCGCGCTTTTTCGTAGGTCGAGAGCGCCGCCACGTAGTTGGAAGCCGCCTGCGTCTCGTTGCTCTGCTGCTGCAGCACCAGGTAGCTGGTCGAAGCTCCCAGCGCGTACTTTTTCTGCTCGGCGTCCAGGCTCTGCTGGGCATAGTCGCGGGCCGCGCGAGCCGACTCCACCCCGGCGCGCGCCTGTTGCAGGGCAAAGGCCGCGTTGCGAACCTGCAGGTTGATCTGGTTCTTCTGCTGCTGGAGGTTCAACTGATTCTGCCGGTATTCCAGCTCCGAGCGGATCTGGTTCGCCTGTGCCGCGCGGTTGCGCAGCGGCACCGTCAGCGAAACATAGGCGCCCTTGTCCGGACGCGCTCCGGTTCACCAGGCTGCTGAATACGTCGCCGTAGTTGTTGTTCAGCCCCGCCGCGCCGTAGTAGCCGACCAGGTCCAGGGTCGGCAGCAGCGCGTTCTTCGCCGCCTTGTTGTTGATCTCGTTGTTGCGCAGGTTGAGCTCGCTTTCCAGCAGCTCCGGCCGGTTGGCCAGCGCATAGTTCACCAACTCCTCCGCCGGAGGCACCGGCTCACTGCTCAGAACCATGGTGTCGGTCGGAATCACCTCCGCCGCCGTCAGCGCCGGATCGTCGAAGTTGCGCGCAATCGCGTTCTTGGTGATCAGTTGCTGATACTGCAGGTTGGTCTGCGACAGTAATCAGCTTCTGCGTCGCCGTGGCCACCGCGGACTGCGCCGAAACCACCTCGATCGGAGCCAGCGTGCCGATCTCCACCTGCTTCTTGTTATCGGTCAGCGTGCGTTGCGCAAACTCCAGCGCCGTCTGCTGCACCTTCAGGTCTTCGTAGGCGTTCACCAGATCCCAGTAAATGTTCTGGATCTGCGCCACCGTGGAGATCACCTGCGCCCGGAAGCTGGCGTCGGTCACCTTGCGGTCGTTCTGCGCGATGATGATCTCGCGCCGGTTGTTGCTCGATGCCCCAGCCCTGCAGCAGATGCTGCCGCAGCTGCGCCTTCCACGAAGCGGTGAGCTCCGGGTTGAAGCTGGCAAACAAGCTCGGGCGGAATGTCATGGGTAGGCTCAGCCGCTGGTTGGTGAAGCTCACCTGCGCCAGCGTGCCCGTCGCCCATCCCTGGGCGTAGTTGAAGTTGTACTGGTTGGTGTTCTGCTCGAAGCGCGGTGATGCCACCGTAACACCATCGGAGTTGGAATCGGCAGTCAGCTGCCGGTCGCTCGAAATCGTCCCGGTCAGAATCGGATCGTAGGAATCGATCGGCGCGCCCACCGAGTTCTGGGTCGAGAGCACGATCCCGCCCGAGCCCGAGCCCGAGCCGCCCAGTGCCCGTCGAGGTTCCGCCCGAGCCGCTGCCCGTTGCGCCAGCCGTGCTGGTCGCGGCCGGCATTGCCGCCCGGCGTGCCGGTCAGCAATCCGGTCGAAACGCCGCGCACCGTGCCGCCTGACTTGGCCAGCAGCAGGTCGGTGTCCGCAATGTCCAGGTTGTAGCGCGCAATCGCAATGTCGAAATTGTTCTCCAGCGCCAGCGCCACCGCGTCGTTCAGTGACAGCATCAGCTTGCCGTCTTTCAGCAGACTGTGCAGCCGGTCGCTGTTGTTCAGCACCGGTTGCGGAAGCCCGTGCGGCGCATACGGCTTCCAGCCACTCAGTATCGAATTTGGCTGCGCGTACGGAGTCAGCGGAGCCGTGTACTCGGTCTGCGCTTGCGCACTGGCTTGCGTGCTGGTCTGCGAATTCTGCGGCGCACCGTTCGGCATCGCTGCCGTGGTCTGCGCCGGCAAACTCGAGGATAGCAAGGCAAATATGGATACGGACGCAACCATCCGGTGAAGCAGGTGTACTGGACGTGAAACGGACATTCACTCTTCTCCGCAACAAGTTTCTGTTTCTAGTTCAGAAGCAGTTCCACAACGCGCAAACCGCCGGACGCACTCGCGGAACACTGGATGAGCAATTCTCACGCATCAGCTTCCCGGGCCTTGTAAACTTTTGCAAAGCGCCGGCCAAGGAAGAATCGTTCCAACGAAGGCTAGACCGTCAGGCTGCCGCGACGGCATCATCGCGCTCCCGGAATCGAGTATAGCTGACCAGCTTTGCTCACAGCGCACTTCAACGCTGCCTTGTCCCGGGTGGATTCGGAGCGAGGAGCTGCGAGGCGAGATGGCGGCGCTGGGATTGCCGCATGGGCTGGCAGGGCAGATGTGTGTTGGGGAGCGGAAAGAAGCGTTGCGCGAACGCTTTTCACGCGCACCGCAATTTACAGCCGGTCAAACTTCAGCATCCCCATACAGTGCTGCAACGCCGTTCGATCCCCGACGGAGAGCAACGCCTTCAGAAGGTGCTCGGGATGCTCGGCTTGTGCGTTGCTTGCCGGGAGGTCTTGCGCCCCCGTCAAATCCTGCGCGGCTCGCAGCAAGCCTCGCTGATATGGTGCGCTGAGAACCGAATGACCGCGCCGGTGTGCGTCGCGACGCAGTGCCCGGCTGGCGTTCGCCGGAACATACCCCCTCGCGACACTGCCGAGCATCTCCAGATCGGGTCCCGAGTCGCCGATTGCGGCGCACGCCTGGCGGGTAACCGAAAATTGTTCCATCACCCTTCTGGTGGCGGAGCCTTTGCCGGCTTCGACCGGATAGATATAGGTATCCACCGGACTGGAGAGAAATGTCAGTTGCGGAAAATCTCGCAGCGCGTCACGAACGAATGCTTCCGGCAGGCAAACCGCGCTGCCATTCTCAATCTGGTAGGCGCGGATGGCCACCTCATACGTCCGGTCGAGAAAGATTCCGCTTTCGCCCTCTAGCCGCGCTCGCATCCAACCCAGCTTTTCGCAGCTCTCTTCGTCAATCAGCAGCGTTTCGCGCTGATTGATGCGGTCCACAAAGACGCATCCATACTCGGCAATTCCTCCCGCCATGGCGTAGCTGGAGCAATACTGGCGCACGTGAGCCACCGGACGGCCCGTGTTCAGCACCACCGAATAGCCATGCCGGTTGAGCATGGCAAGCGCCGTCATGCCGCTGGTGGTCGTGTGCGGGAAATAGAAGCAGGAGCGGTCGAAGACTCCGTCCAAATCCATAAAAAACAGACGGCGGGCCCAATCTGTCGGCTGCGGCTGCCCGTACTGTTCCGCGCAAAATCTGGCCAGCGTGTAGGTGAGGAAGTTGCACGCCTCGATGTGTGCGGCTTCCAGTTGCTTGCGAGACTCCTCCGTGCGCGCGCGCAAAACGAGGAAGCGCGCCAATCCCGCCGCCAGATGACCACCGCCCAGCGCATGGAGCACCAGGCGCTCGCCGGCCCCTTCGTCTCCGGTCAACCTGACGTATTCCTCCAGCAGGCAGCGCTGCGCTTCCGGCGAAAGATTCAACTGCAGCGTGGCCAGCGCCAGGTCGTAGGCCGCATCCACAAGGTTCGGCGCAGGATTTCCGAAGCCATGATGTTCGTAGTCGATCTTCAGCGGCTTCTCTCCGTCGCCCAGCCATTCCGTGGGACCCAGGTTGCCGTCGATGAACGCCGGCTGCGGCGTGCCGTAAGCATTCAATCGGTTCCAGAGTGCGCGCATCTTCAGCCAGCGCAACGGCGGCGGATACACGCCTCGCAGCACCTTGACCAGGGTGTAGCCCCCGTTCACCCCAGATGCCATCTGGCCCACCGCCGGATCTTCCGCCAGCGATAGCAGCTTCACCCTCGCGGCCGTGTAGGCGGCGACGTAGCCTGCAAGCCCGTCCTCGGCTTCCAACGGGCGCGCCTGCGCTTCGATCCACTCGCTGAACAACAGGCCCTCGCGCAGCCCGTACACCTTCGGAACGAACTCGTGCAGCCGGGTTCCTGCCAGGTACGCGTGATAGCCTAACCAGCCCCAGCCCGCGCTCTTTACCAGGACCCGGTGAATCTTTCCGCCCGCGCCCGGCGTTCGCAGCGCATAGACGCGCTTCATGTGGACCTGGAAATCATCGTACAAGTGCGCTTCCAGACGCCGGTTGATCGCGTTCGTCGGCTCGTCGTCGATCACCTGTGCGCCGAAGTGCTCGCCGGAAACCAATTGCTCGATCAGCGGCCACAGCGTTTCACCGGCCAGCAACCGGTGCTTGTAGGAGTCCTGCGCCGGAATCGTAACCAGCTCCACATCGCGCATAACCACCGGTCAGCGCGGCGGGATCGCTCTGAGCTTCGTGGCTCGGCACTACCACCGTGATCTTCCGCCGCTCGATGCCGCACTCCGCCACGCAGATCGATCATGAGCCGGATCGTTTCGCCCGTATCCGGGTGATCGTCTACGATCAGCACCTTCGCCGCTCGGCCCGCCATGGCGCACAAGCTCTTTTTTTCCCAGTGTCCCAGCCCATTCTTTGGCCGAACCGAGATCCATGACGAATTCCATCCGCGCTGTTGCAGCCGTGGCATGGATCAGCGGAGCAAAATACGCTCCTGCGGTGCGCGCGCCCACAATCGCTAGTTCGCTCGTCGCCGGTCGCCGTGCGAGCGGTCAAACGCGTCCGCCAGCGCAATCGCGTCGTGGTGCGTCAGGTCCTGCGCGCGGAATCCGGAAGGTAATTGCATCCGGGTGCTGCGCAACTTCTCCGGCAAGGCGCATCCGGCCAACGCCTGGCTCATCGCCGCCAGTCTGCGACGCTGGGGGCGTCTGCTTCCAATTCCGTTCAACAGAATCTCGCAAGCGAGCTCGACGCATCCTGCCCACTCCCGCTGCCACTTCCGGACGGCGCGGTCGAATACCATGCCGTGAAATCGCTCCGCCGCCATGCGCTATTTTGCCTGCGGTTCGAGCGCCAAGCGCGCACGCGGCCAGCGCAATGCTAATTTTGCGAACGAAGGCAGTCGCGGGCTCAGGAAATCGGCGACCGTGCAGCTGATCGCGCACGTCAGCAGATAAAGGTTGATCCGCGCTTCCTGCTGCTGCCACTCCGTCTCCAGCGCCGGAAACCACTCCAACTCATCGCCGGAGCCGGGCCAGCAATTGACCGAGTGTCTGCAGCGGGTTCAGGCACCACTGCGTAGCGCGCGTAAAAATCCTGCTCGGGCTCGTACCTCGGCGCCGCGTCTCTTCTCGTAACTCGCTGTACTCACGTCTCTGGCCGTCCTTGCCCGGTTTCCGGATCGAATCGACTGACTCCGGCTACTCAGGATTAGAGGTGAGTCTTTGCTCTTCGGGATGCCACGCCAACTGCAAGCCTTGTTCCAGATTGCTCAAATCACCCGGCCTTGACTTTGCCCGCGAAACTCGCCAACCTTGTAACCTTGAATTCCGTGAACCGATGATCTCCCGCACGCTCAAACTCACCCTCGCCTATGACGGCTCTGCCTTCCACGGCTGGCAGGTCCAGCCTGGCAAGCCCACCATCCAGGGAGCTCTGGCCGACGCCATCGAGAGCCTCACCGGAGAGAAGCTTCTGCCCCAGGGCTCCGGACGCACCGACGCCGGAGTTCACGCTCTCGCCCAGGTCGCAACCTTTCAAACCGCCAGCTCCATTCCGGCCGCCAACTTCCGCGTCGTGCTCAACGACCGTCTTCCCGCCGCCATCCGAGTCCTCGCCGTCGATGAAATGCCCGAAGACTTCCACGCCCGCCACTCCGCCCGCGCCAAGCGCTACCACTACCGCATCTGGCGCGGCGATGTCGTCCCGCCTTTTCTCGCCCGCTACGTCACCCACCACCCCTATCCGCTCAATGAGACGGCCATGCAGCAGGCTGCCGCCCTGGTCGCCGGAGAGCACGACTTCACCTCGTTCGCCGCCGTCGATCCCGACCGCGCCCTGCGCCTCGCCGCCGAGCCTCCTGGAGACCTCCAGGCCCGATCACGCCCACCAACGTCCGCACCATTCACGAGTCGCGCTTCGAGCGCCACGCCGACGAGCTGCGTCTACATCGTCCGTGGCAACGGCTTTCTCCACCACATGGTCCGCAACCTCGTCGGCACCTTTCTGCTGGCCGGCAAGGGAAGCATCGCTCCCTCGGACATCCTCGCCATCCTCGAGGCCCGCGACCGCCGCGCCGCCGGTCCCACCGCTCCCGCCGAAGGCCTCTACCTGGTCGAAGTCGAGTACGGATAAGCCACCGTTGAAGGGATTTCGACGGTGGCCAATGTGGGCCATTGATCGGCGAATGTGGGGTGGGCCAGGTTTGGCGAAAGGACGAACTCCAATCCCCGGCCGTTTCCTCGTGGTACCATCATTGCTGAAATGTCATTCCGTCCCTGGAGCCGGTGGAAGTCCGAACGCACCCAGCCGCCGGGTGCGCTTTCGCAAAAGAGGTCGAACGCCTCTGCGCCGACGCGCGTGTGCATCGTCTCTTCGACTGGTTTCCCTACTACGAGCGCGCCATTGCCGACTTTCAACTGGCCATCACGGCGCTCCCCGCGCCGTCGTTTGCCGAGCATGCCCGCGCCGCCTGGCTGCGTCAACGTCTGGTCGCTCGGCCCTGCACAACTGCCGACTCCGTTGGCAACCTGCTTGCGGCGCGCCCCGGCCTTCATGCCAGCTCACCCTCGGTCGCCGTCAGCGCTCATCTCGACACGGTCTTTCCGGCCTCCACCCAACTCGACGTGCGGCGCGAGCAAGCGCGCCTGCTTGGTCCCGGCATTAGTGACAACGGCGCCGGACTGGCTGCACTGTGGGCCTTGGCCGCGGCCTTTCACGAGGTGGGCATCGTCACCGCCGCGCCCCTGCTCTTCGTGGCCAACGTCGGCGAGGAGGGCGAAGGCAATCTGCGCGGCATGCGTCACCTCTACCGCGAGCACTTTGCGCTTGGCGCTGAAGCTACGCCCGACGAGGTCAAGGAGGCTCCGCCGCCGTTAGCTCTGCTGATCGCACTTGATGGTGCCGGCAGCGAGAACATCATCTCGAAGCGCTTGGCAGCCGCCGCTTTGAGATTGTAATCT